>JAKRSH010000005.1 GCA_022402465.1 Leptospiraceae bacterium
GTGTTGGAAGAAATTTTTCGATCAATTTGGCACGAGTCGTGCCAAATCTTGACCTTGGATTTAGGGTTAAATACGAGTTAGGTGAATAATCTGGCTTGGATGGATTCAAATCGGGGTATCTTGTGTCTGTTCGTAAGTCAAGAAATATAACAAGAGTTATTTAATATTTTTTAGTGAAAACTCTGCGTTAGGGATCGACCGAGCGCCCTCGTCGAGGGAGAGCCCGACCCAGCACCATTGCAACGAAAGAGCGTAAGCGACTGGATGGTGCTGGGGAACGCCCAAAGTATACAGAAAAGGCTAGTCTTTCACAGACGTAACCTCTGTTAACGGATTCGCGAATTGCCTAGGGGCTTTTTTATTTTGCTTTTTCTTTTAGTAAAATTCCGTAAAATCCTTCCTTTCGTCCTTTCCAATAGATTCGATCAAGGTTATCTTCTTTGATCATTCGTTTGGAAAGAGTTTCTGTATAAAAATCCAATTCTGTATTGCCCTCGTAATCCTTAGGCCATTCCTTTCTTCTTGTGTATGGATGGTTTACCTTGGGGAATTTGGATTTGTGATATGCCCACTCCAATACATGGAACATTTCATGGTACAAAAAGATTGGATGATTGGCAAAATTATTATCAATTTTATTTTTATTAGAATCAGAAATTATAGTTAGGCGAACATGAGGGTCTTGGTCACTGCCATAATTCCATTCCGTTCCGCCTCCATTTGTAATTAAGACTCCATCCGGTTGTTTTGTTCCTGGCCAAACCAGTACGACCCCGTCTGCATTTTGTATTTTATTTAGTATCTCTTCGGAGAGTTCTGGAAAAATAGAAGAGCGTTCCGGTTGCATAATGTAACGGAATCTATCATCAGAAAAATTCGTGTTTTGAATTTCAAGCTCTGTTTGAATCACTTCTAAGTCCCAGTGGATTCCTTTAGTTAGTTCTTCGAAAGAATTACTAAAATAATCAAAGCTAAAGATTAAGTCAGAGACATCCTTTTCATTCAGGTCTGCATCCAATGATTCATATTTGCTTAATGGTTCTGGTAGTTTATTTTTGAGCCTGGTTCTTGGAATAATGAGATACACCATCTTAAGATTTTTTTCAGGAAGTTGCTTCAATCTTTTTGTTTTGAATTTGAGTGCAAGATAGCGAATATAAATTTGGTCTCTAAGATAGTTCCAATGATTCGATATATGTTTATCCATCTCAGGGATAAGCATTGATATTGTCTTCATCGCTTCTTTGTAATTTTTTTCTTTAAATTGTAAATCAGTTAAGATCATTGTATTCCATGTAATAGAAGGAATGAGTGGATTGTTTAGTTTATCTATAAATAGATTATTGGAAAATAAGATATGCCACTTCATTCTTTCTTCGCTATTCATGGATTCATCATGGAATAATTCTCCTAGATTGTAGGCTGTGTGAATCGCTGATTCAGTTCCGCTTAGTTCACTTAAACCTATGTTGAATATATGGCGTGCTTTACTTTGATCCTGCAATTTTAAGTAAGCGATAGAAAGCGCATTGATTAGCAAGGCATAGTTATTATCACCGATTTTGCTTCTAACGGATGGGATGACTTGGGGAATGAATGCAAGCATCTCAGAATGTCTTGAATCATTTTTAAGACACCAAATTGCAGTTGTTAAGTGTAAATCTTCATTGCTTGGTTCTAGCTTAGCCAATTCCTTGGCAGAATCTAAACATTCCTGAGGCCATTTGCCCTTAGTTGCTGAAAGCTGAGATGAGGATTGCAATCTTAACCACCAAGCAAATGTATCTTCAGGAGTTTTTTTGATAATGCTTTCAGAAAGAATGAATGCTGCCTTATAATCCTTTGCTTTTAAAAGACTATCTGCTTTCTTCCAAGTTGGAGTATCAACCGACCATAATGTACTGCTCCATGGAAGGAAAAAAAGGATGATTGTAATTCGTATTTTGGCCATAGGTAAACTAGTATTAAAAATGCTTACGGGGAAATGTAAACACTAATTGCTTATTTTTCAGGCCACAAACCGAAATACATTTCTACAAAAAGATTCCCTACAGTCACTCCAAATGGCAATTCTATGGAAATAAATGGATGTATTTAATTTTTAAGGATGAATTTGGCATTTGGTAAACCGAATTCTAAATAAAAATCTTAAAATACGAAAAAATAAGTGTGCATAAAAAAGCACGAATATAATATCGTAAATATAAACTTTCGGAGGCGACTATGTTTGTAAATATGGCTTGGCTTGCTTTGATACCGTCCGTGTTATTCATCCTGACGGGATTCTTTTCTTTGTTCCAAAAAGGGATGAGGCCATTTCTATTGCGTAAAATTGCACTAGGTGTAGGATTTTTAGGAATCTTAGCATCCATAGCGGCAAGTGTCAATTTATTCCAAAATGGCGTTCAGAATGTACAAATCTGGAATTGGATGGGTTGGGGTATTTCCTTTAGAATGGATGCTCTTAGTATTTTGATGCTTACTATGATTTCCCTTCTAGCTTTTATCATTCTCCAATACAGTGCGAATTATTTGGATGGGGATTCTCACCAAGGAAGCTTTATCGGAAGACTCGCTATTACTTTTGCTTCAGTTGAGTTGTTGGTTCTATCTGGAAATCTACTCATCCTCGCATTAGCCTGGGTATTAACAAGTATTAGTCTGCATACATTGCTAACTTTTTACCCAGAGAGAAAAGCAGGGATGATAGCTGCCAAAAAGAAATTCATTCTTGCAAGAATTGGTGATGCCTGCTTGCTTTCCGCATTTTATATAATTTATATAAGTATGGGAACAGCAGAGCTATCAGAACTATTTCTTGCCTTTAATTCTTTAACATCATTCAACTCCAATCTGGTTTATGCATCTGTTCTAATTTGCATAGCTGCTCTTTTAAAATCGGCTCAATTTCCTACCTGGGGTTGGCTTGTTGAAGTAATGGAGACTCCAACTCCTGTTTCTGCTTTACTTCACGCTGGAATTCTAAATGCGGGTCCTTATTTGGTGGTTCGTTTTGCAAGCTTAATGCAACACTCCGAGTTCGCCTCAATAGTATTAGTTGGAATAGGTGGACTGACTGCACTCTTAGCATCAGTATGCTTACTAACCCAACCATCAATTAAGGTAGCTCTAGCATACTCGAGTGCGGCACACATGGGTTTTATGTTACTTGTCTGCGGTTTAGGAGTGTATCCTGCGGTGATGTTGCATTTAGTTGCACACTCTTTCTACAAAGCACATGCTTTCCTTTCTTCGGGTAGTATTGTTGATTCGCTAAGGAGCAATAAAGTTCAACTTCCAGCTAGGCTAGGATCTATACCGCGTTTGGTGCTAAGTTTAGTTATGGCGATAGGAATCTATGGAACTTTTGCTTATCTTTGGGGGATAGACTTTACTGAATCCCAAGATCTACCACTCTTAGGAATAGGCTTTATCTTTGTGCTAGGCTTGACCCTAATGATCTCACCTGCCCTGGATTCCGATGGAAGCATCTTGGGGACAATTAGAACGGTAATCTTAGCTTTGGCAACAACCACAGCATTCTTTGGCTTAGAGTCATTGATGCATAGCTTACTTCAGTCTGAGGTTCCTGGAAGGTTTGCTCTGAGTGAACTTAGGATGATTCTACTTGGCTTCGTTTTAGTCAGCTTCCTAATTGCTATCTTTGCACAAGCGATAGCTCCTTCTCTCGCAATTAAGAAGACTTACCGAGCTTGGTCCCTTCATTTTAGAAATGGACTTTATGTTAATGCATACTTTGATCGAATCATTGGATCTTTAAGACAAAACACTATTCAAGGAGAATCTCATGTTTAAACTACAAGAACTAAAACAACAACAGCAATTCCAAAAGAATATTTCTCAGCAACTTAAAAAAGAAGAAGTTAAAGAAATTCTAAATAAAGCCTGCAAGAAGATAGCTCCTGTATGGCCTTTGGAAAGTTTTGTAGCCGTTAACCCTTACTTTGGTATGACGGAAATGAGCTTTGAGGATGTTGCTGCTAGACTTAGTAAGTTAGCAAATATAAAAATGGCTCTTCCGCTACAGTACTATTTGAACGCCTACAAAGATGGGAAAATCACCAACCAAGATATAGAGAATGCTCTAAATAAGTCTAAACTAAATTGGGATAAAGATGTAGAGAGGTTTATAGTAAAATGCAAAGAAGCTATCGATGAAAAAAAGGCTGAAGAAAATAATAAAAAATCTTTTAAGTGTGTAGTTGATGTAGCTTCATCAGTGAGTAAAAAAGATTGGCTAAGCTTCCAAGTGGAAAGGATCTCCTCTTGGGCTTCTGTTTATTTTGATGAGGGACAAACAATCTGGAATTCGACTGATAAAAGTCTTAGTCCATACAAGAGCTGGTTGGAAGAGGCAAAAATCGACCGTATGCCTTCTGTTATGGGATTAACTGGATTTAGAGCATCATTGCATAGGCTTCCTATAGATCCCGTGGCAAGTGCTCATTTTATACTAAATCATTTAGGAATTCCAGAAGAGGCAAGAGACTTGTATCTTCACAAGTTGCTATTAAATTTAGTTGGATGGTCTTCTTATACTTCCAAGATCGTATTTGAGAGAACTCTTTATGGACATAAAGATGAATCCAATTTGGAATTCTTAGCGATACTGCTTGCTTGGGAATATGGAATTTATGAGTCCTTTGATTCTGAAGAAATACATGATGAATGGATCTATGCTAAGAATGAGATGATCCAAGAATCAAAATTGCTCTTGAATTCGAAAAATGCGGCTAACCAAAATGAAGAAAATCTTGCCTTAGTCCTTCAATCAGCTGTTGAACACTCTGTACAAAGGAAACTTGTGCAAGAAATTAACTCTTCTGGGAATAAAAAAGATTCTCAAATAGAAAATCATGCAATAGTAACCAATGATAAGCAAATTTCTAAAGATCGAGCTAGTGTCCAAGCGATCTTTTGTATTGATGTAAGATCAGAAGTATATAGAAGAAATTTGGAATCTGTATCAAGTAAGATAGAGACTTTGGGTTTTGCTGGTTTCTTTGCCTTCCCAATTGAATACTTTCCTATAGGTCATGTTCATGGTGCTACACAATGTCCGGTATTGCTTAGACCTGCTGTGAAAATTGCAGAAAATCTACCGAACAAAATATCTCTAGCGAATGCGATTCAAAGAAGATCACTAAGATTCCATGTTAGGCGAGCTTGGACTACTTTTAAAATGGGTGCAGTTTCTTGCTTTAGTTTTGTTGGTCCCATTGGTCTCTTTTACCTACCTAAACTTTTTACAGATGGTTTTGGTTGGACAAGAACTGTTCCGCATCCTGATAAAGATGGTTTGAGTAAAAAAGTAAATCTCATGAAAGCCCCAAGTTTGGAAAGTTCATCTATGAATGGCGCGAGTCTTGGATTTCCTCTTGAAACCAGAATAAAAATGGCTGAAGGAGCATTGAAGGCAATGTCGCTTACGTCAAATTTTGCGAAGCTAGTCTTGATTGCAGGTCACGGTTCTACTACAGTAAACAATCCTCATGCTACGGGCTTAGATTGTGGTGCTTGCGGTGGAAGAACAGGTGAATCGAATGCTAAAGTCGCAAGTCTTGTGTTAAATGATGTAGAAGTAAGAAAGGCTTTGGTTACAAAAGGTATCTTCATTCCAGAAGATACAATTTTCCTAGCCAGCCAACATGATACTACGACTGATGAGTTGACAATTTTTGATAAAGCTCTGATACCTAACAATCGATTAGCGGAGTTAGAAAGCTTAGAAGCAAATTTGCAATCTGCCGCTAAACTATCCAGATTGGAAAGATCCAAAAGAATGTCTCTAGCTTCATCGGAAAATCCAGAGATCAATATTCTAGCAAGAAGTAAAGACTGGGCTCAGGTTAGACCAGAGTGGGGTCTTGCAGGATGTTCTGCCTTTATTGCAGCTCCAAGAGAAAGAACTAAGGGACTAGACCTTGCAGGAAAATCATTCTTACATTCTTACAACTGGAAATTGGACGAAGGTTACGGAGTTCTAGAATTAATCTTAACAGCACCTGTCGTTGTTGCTAGTTGGATTAGCCTTCAATACTACGCGTCGACAGTAGATAACAAAGTGTTCGGTTCAGGGAATAAAACTTTACACAATGTTGTTTCAGGAATAGGTGTGCTAGAAGGAAACGGAGGTGATCTAAGAATCGGACTTCCATGGCAGTCTGTTCATGATGGAGTAAATTACCAACACGAACCTGTTAGACTAAATGTCGTAATTGAAGCTCCAAAGGATGCTATAAATGGTATTCTGAAAAAACACCAAATGGTGAAAGATCTCTTCGACAATGGATGGTTGCATCTTTTTAGAATCAATGAAGAGGGAAAGATTGATTCTAAATACGATCAAGATTTGAATTGGAAATCTATTTCCTAAGATTAGATTAAAAGAATATGAATCCTGGGCTCTACCTTATGGTAGAGCCTTTTTGTTTTGATTGCTCTTTATGCTTTCTCAATCTGGTCTAAGGTATGGATCTCCCTTTAAGATCTATAAAAAGAATGAGCAGTCACAATCCTAATACTTCCTTTCCCGGTTCTTATCATTCCCAAGTTCCCATTTCAAAAATTCCAATTTCCATTCTGGATCTTAGTCCTATAGTTAAGGGAGAATCTGTTTCAGATGCCTTCCATCATTCAAGGACACTGGCAAAACTCGGTGAAAGTTTGGACTTCAATCGATTTTGGTTAGCAGAGCACCACAATATGCCTGGCATAGGTTCTTCAGCTACATCTGTTCTTATTGGAGATATCGCTTCACAAACTGCAAAGATTCGAGTAGGGTCTGGAGGAATTATGCTTCCCAATCATGCTCCCATTGTGATCGCCGAACAGTTTGGTACACTCGCATCTCTTTATCCAAATCGTATTGATTTAGGTATTGGTCGTGCACCTGGCACAGACCAGGGAACAACATTTGCTCTGCGAAGACAACAGATTTCTGGATCTATAGATTTCCTTCAGCAATTGGATGAACTACGGTCTTTCTTTTTACCTGCATATCCTGGACAAAAAGTACGTTCAATTCCATCCGAAGGACAGAATGTCCCATTTTGGCTCTTGGGTTCTAGTGGGTATTCGGCTGAAGTTGCTGGTAGATTGGGGCTTCCTTTTAGTTTTGCTGGACATTTTGCACCAGAGCAAATGATGTCAGCCTTGCAGATTTATAGAAGAGTATTCCAAGCTTCCGATGTATTGGACAAACCGTATGCAATGATAGGGGTAAATTTATTGATCGCAGAGTCCATAGAAGAAGCCGAATTCCTGGCGACTTCTCAGATACTTAGTTTCTTGAGTTTGCTAAGGGGTGAACCCAAGCAAATGGAAAAACCTTCTCTTGAATCTTTGAAAAGATTAAATATGCAAGAGCAGTCCTTTCTGCACCAAAGAATGCAAGCTTCAATCTTTGGAGATAAGGATTTTGCTTATGAGAAAATAAATGATTTGATTCTTAGAACGGAAGCTGATGAAATAATTGTGAATACTATGGTCTATGATTTTGATTTAAAACTTAGATCTTACGAATATCTTGCGGAGATTGCTAATTTGAAATCAAAAGAGAGATCTCAAAATCTCAAAGAATCTACAAGTAGCAAGGCTTAGAAATAATTTATATGAATAGATGTAAAAATTGGAATTCTACCGAATCTCTTTTGCTTGTATGCTTGTTCCTCTTTACAATAAATTCTACGAATCCGGATTTATTCGCACAAGAATCTGAATACAACAGTATTCTTGCTACAGGCGGTCTGTCCGAAAAGAAGAATCTGGCTATTAAGTTGTCAACTTATAAAATTAAATCTTTGCCCT
This sequence comes from Leptospiraceae bacterium, assembly GCA_022402465.1. Classification (GTDB taxonomy): domain Bacteria; phylum Spirochaetota; class Leptospiria; order Leptospirales; family Leptospiraceae. The sequence continues at coordinate 7,831 of JAKRSH010000005.1, forward strand.
TCATTAAGCGCTTATTAGACGATGACAATTATTGGAATAGAATTGCTGGTATAGAAGCGGCGGAAAATTTTGCAGATGTTGAACTAGACAATAAGATTCTCAATCTCTATCTAGAAGATCATATGACTACAACTGAATCTGAGAAATATATCCAAGTTCGATATAGAAAGATGGAAGCAAAATTTCTAGAAGCTTATTCTAACCAAAAAGATTCTAGAAATAAAGAAAAATTATCTAAACTAATTGTCTATCCTTTAGAGGCTAATACCCGTAAGATTATTTTGGAAGAGTTGAATCATAAAGATGATAAAACTCGTCTGCGATCACTTACAATTCTTTCAAATTCCTTAAACAAGAGACAGGGTATGAATCCAGATGATGAACTGATACGAACTTTTACCAAGGATTCTGCTCTGAGATTGACTGTGCTTGACTATATTCAAAAGAATGGTAAACCATTTGATCTTCCTATCTTTACTGAAATTTTGGATTCAGAGAAAAGTTCCTTTAATGAAAGAGCTATTGCACTCAAAACTCTAAGAGACTGGGGAACCATAAAAGAACAAAGATTATATTATGAAAAAATTCTTGCAGAAAATTCAAAGCAGGACTCTCTCAAGTTTGTAGCCATGCAAGTTCTACCATTTATTAAATCCGAAAACATACGACAAAAATTATGCGACTTATCAAAAACTAATACTAACCAAGAAATGCGAATTGCAGCGGGTTTAGCATTGATTTATTATGATTCAGTTTCGAATCTTCCTTGTTTGGAAGAAATAGCAACTGAAACGATAGATCCACAAAAGCAGGCGAGTCTTGGTGACGCTATTGCAGTCATTCTAACATTTGGAATCGCAGGTTTTAAAAATATTAGAGACGAGCAAATTCGTAGACAGAATTTTTCTTTGAACCAAGGAAGGATCCAAGAACATTTGCAGTATTTAAGAAAATTAGCTAAAGAATAATGTTGGTATAGCCTCTCTTATAAATTTAAAATGCATTCATCATCTGCTTTCTGATAAACTTTCGTTGGAGTTTGAGGTGAAAAGAAGGCTGTTCTTTAATGAAAATTCATATATAATTAAATTATTATATATGAAAAATGAAATTAGTTCTTGCTTTTTCTTTTCGAATAATTAGACTTTTAACGGATGAGAATCGTAGTTTAGTGAGGCATTTTGTTTGATTGCAACCGTAACTAAAAATATTCTACTTGTAGAGGACGAATTCATTATTTCTCTAAACCAAAAGAGAGAATTGGAATTAAAAGGTTACAAAGTGACCATTTTACATTCAGCTAAAGATGTTTTAAATAGTATATTAGTTAATAATGATAATTATGATTTGATTCTAATGGATATTGATCTTGGATCCGATACAGATGGTACGGATCTTGCTTCTGAAATTTTGAGTAGAAAGCACATTCCTATCTTATTTCTTTCTTCCCATATTGAAGAAGATGTGGTTAGTAAAACCGAAACAATAACATCTTATGGCTATGTTGTAAAGAATTCTGGTATTACAGTTTTAGATGCATCTATCAAGATGGCATTTAAACTTTACGAATCGAACAAACTCATTCATTTCAAAAAAGATTATCTCGAGGCCGTTTTAAATTCAATAGGGGATGCTGTTATAGTAACAGATGTAAATGGCAGGGTTACACGATTAAATCCAGTTGCAGAAGATCTGACAGGTTGGAATCTGGAAGAAGCTCAGAATAAGGAGCTAAAAGAAGTTTTCAATATTATAAACTCTTTATCAAGGCATCCTGTTGAAAATCCTGTTGATATTGTTTTAAAGACAAATAAAATCGTAGGACTTGCGAATCATACTGCTTTGATTTCAAAAAGTGGTCTGGAATTTCAAATAGCTGATTCAGGATCGCCCATTAAGAATCTAAAAGGGGAAACTACGGGTGTAGTTTTAGTTTTTAGAGATGTGACCAAAGAATATGAAACTCAAAGCTTAATTGCTGAAAGAGAAAAGTTATATCGCTCTCTTTTTGAAAATATGCTGAATGGCTTTTGTCATTGTAAAATTATAAGAAATGGGTCAGGGAAACCAGACTTGGAATTTGTTTTAGTAAATCCAGCTTTTGAAAAGTTAACAGGGATTACGAATCCTACAGGCAAGAAGCTTTCTGATCTACTTCCAGGAATTCTGGAAAGTGATGCCATACCAATTGCTAAACTCATTGATGTAGCTACGACAGGTGTATCCGTACAATTTGAAACATACATTAATACTTTGAAAAAATGGTTCATAATATCCTGTTATAGTTTGAATTCAGAAAGTTTTTATCTTGCCTTTGATGAAATTACCAACCGAAAAAACGCAGAAGAGTTACTCTCTTACCAAGCTAGCTTATTAATGAATGTTCAAGATTCCATAATCGGAACAGATACCGAGTTTAACATAAGCTATTGGAATAGAGGGGCAGAAGGTGTTTATGGTTGGAAGGAAGAGGAAGTTATCGGCAGACAAGTTAAAGAAATTCTTAAAACTGAATTTACTCATGAAGAAAGAGAATCCATTATTCAAAAACTGAATAACGACGGTACTTATTTTGATGAATTCAAACAAATTAGAAAGGATGGTACACAAATATTTGTAGAAACGCACACATCTAAAGTAATTGACTATGAAGGAAATGTGCAAGGTTATATCGCAGTTAGTCGAGAGGTAACTGAGAAGAAAAATTTTCAAAGTCAATTGGTAGCTAATAAGGACAGATTGGATGGGATTGTTGAATCAGCAATGGATGCAATTGTTAGTATAGATGAAGATTATAGAATTGTAGTTTTTAATAAGGCTAGTGAGAAATTATTCAAATACTCATCCGATGAAATTTTAGGTAAAAATATAAATATACTAATTCCTAGTCGCTTTCATCCAACTCATGATACAAGTATTAGAGATTTTGGAGAGACTGGCGTAAGTAGTCGAAGTATGAGTGACTTAGGTAAAGTGGTAGGTATTCGTTCTGATGGAAAGGAAATTCCTATTGAAGCAGCAATTTCCCAAGTCAGGCTGGGTACTAAAAAAATATTTACAGCCATTCTTAGGGATGATTCATCTAGACAAAAATTCAATCAAGAAATAACAAAGCTATTAGCTGAAAAGGAATCCTTATTACAGGAAGTTAACCATAGAACTAAAAATAATTTATTGATAATTTATTCACTATTGAATTTACAATCAGAATTAGGTGAGATAAACAACGTTAAAGAAAGCTTACTCGACGCTGCATCTAGAGTTAAAGGGATGATGGTTTTGTATGATAAATTATATATATCCAAAGGCAATTTAAAAATCGATTTGAATTCTTATCTAATAACTTTGATTCATGAAGTGATAGATATTTTCCCACTGAAAATCGAACCTGAAATAAATATATCTTCTGAGCCATTCTTAATAGATTCAAAAATGATTTCAACTTTAGGAATAATTATGAATGAATTGTTGACCAATTCTTTGAAGTATGCATTTAAAGCTAAATCTAAAAATTTAATTTATGTTTCTTTGAGTTACGTTAATAGTATTATAACAATACAATATAGTGATAATGGAACAAGTTTCAATGATCTTTATTCAGAGAAACTCTCAGGTGGTTTTGGTATTGAGTTTATTGAAAGTTTAATCTCAGGAATAAATGGTAGGATTTCCTTCGATTTAAGTAAGAATTTTAAAGTAAAATTAGAAATTCCCTATTCTTTGGAATGAGTTGACAGATTATCATCTGCCAAGATGATTTAGCTATGAAATTATCTAAATCATATCCTTTTTTTCCAGTTGATACAAAAACATTAAACAAGATATATTTTTTAATTATTGGAATTCTTTCTTCCTTTTTGCTACTCCTATCAATAGTACTCATTGCACTTCAATTCATTTTGGATAAAGAATTAATTCGAGGAATGATTAGTAAACAAATCAATGAATCTACCAATTTTATTATTACATATGAAAATGTTGAAACAATAATCTTTCCATTACCTGGAATCCAAATCAAAAATATTAGTGTTGCTAATTCTGATTATCCTATAGCACGCATAAATCAAATATCAATTTATTGGAATGTATATGCCTTGCTCGTCAAAGAATTTAAATTTAGTTCCATTTCCGTCGATTCTGGAGAGCTTACTATTTTACGATCTGAGGATGGAGCCTTTCCTGCATTTATCAATACTAAAAAAGAAAGAGAAAAAGTAGAAAAGATTTCTTCCGAAGCTGAGAAAACGCCAGATGGCATATTATCCTTGTTACCGAATGAAATTTTAATTGAAAATGTTAAGGTAATTTATATAGACCAGCGTTGGTCTAGAGCAGATCAGATACAAATTGAAACTCTTAAGGTAAAAATAGATGCTACTGATCGAGAATCCAAAATTAATCTTTCTTTGTTTATGAATGGAAGTAAAATCGACATTTTCCTAGATAACAAGTTTTTGCAAAATAATTGGGACTTAGAGAATATATCAACTGATCTTCAACTTACTTTACATGATTTCAAACTAAACCCTTATTCAGGCATCCTGTCCATCTTTCCAAATGCAGAATTTCAAAAGGCTTCTATAGATTTAATGCTAAATCTGCATAAAGAGAAAAATACTACTTTTACATTGAGTCTTCAATCTTTATCGCTAAAAGGATTAGAATCAAAAAATAAGAAATCTATTCGAGATATTAGTATTTCAACAAATTTCAAATTAAATCTAGAGGAAGAATCTCTTTCTGTTTCTCAATTTGAATACCAACTAAAAGATAAAGCAAAATTGAATTTAACATCGGAAATATCTTGGAAGAATAATCTTGAATTAACAACTAAAGTAGATTCAGATCATTTAGATTTGGATTCTACACTAGCATGGATTTCTCTTTTTAGTAAATATGATAAAACTAAATCCTTTATCCTCAAGGATCTAGAGACAAAGAAAAAAGAAGACTCACCAAGAAATTTTCCACAAACTTCGAATACAGTCCACAGTTTAAATAATACCAAGGAAAGTGATGTAAAGTTACAACAAAAAAATCTTTCTGATAAACAATTACCGCCTAGTATTAGTGCTTCTCTAAATTTAAATAAAATATTAGTAGCCAATCATTATATTCATAAGCTCTCAGGAAAAATAATTGGGAATAGTTCTCAAGTAACTCTTTCTAATGTTGATTTATTGCTTTATGAAGGGAAGGCAAGTGTAAGTGGAGTATTCAGACCTAAGGACAAAGGGCAAAATCTAAATCTATCTGCGACACTTTCAGGAATAGATACCAAAAAACTTCTTACACGAGTAACAAAAGATAGTTTGTTAACTGGTAAGATGGATGCAAGCATTCAAATATCTTCTAGAATAGCTGAAAAAGATTCTTTTGCAAATTCATTAAATGTAAAAAGTAATTTTAAAATTAAAAACGGTGAACTGCTCGGATATGCTAATTTCATACGTCCAGTCGCTGAACTGGGTAAGTTAGTAAATTTTTATGAAGGCAATCAAGGCAAAAGTACTTCATTCAAAACGATCCAAGGCTCAGTAAGTTATAGAAATAAAGTTGTAACCTTGAATGATTTCAACATGGAGGGCGCTGGAATCAATGCAGTTGGATCTGGAATTTATACTATCAATGGCAAAGTAAATATGAAGTTTGAAGCATCTTTTCCTGGAATAGCTGGTAAGGCTTTTAAAATACCTATTATTTATAAGGGTGTTCTTGGTAAAAATATTGCTTTTATTGATCCGGTTTGGATGGCATCTGTATATGTAGGCTCTATTATTTTTGCTGGACCCGCGGGAGCATTTATTGGTGGTTTGGCGGGATCTGCCTCTTCCGATGCTGTACAGAAAGCAACGGATGTTGTTTCAGACTCATATGATTCTGCTAAGAATTTCCTATTTGGCAAAGATAAGAAAAAATAAGGAAGATTTTATGACAATCAAACCTAAAAATATCACTATCCTAGGTTCTGGAATTATGGGAGTAGGTCTTGCGATTAATTTATTAAAAGCTGGTCACACTGTTCGCTTGTTTGTTAGATCCATTAAACTTTGGAAAGACCTGCCTGAAGATCTGCAAGAGGTATTAAATTCTAAAAACTGTAGTCAACATCTATCCTTGCGAGAATCAATTATTGGATCTGAACTTATTGTTCTGTGTTTAACTGAAGACGAAATAGTAGAACAAATTTTTTTTAATCCAGATCTTTTGAAAGCTAATCCTAAATGGATTATTGATACAGGCACTACCTCACCTGAACTTACTATGAAAATGTATGAATCTTGTAAACAAAGAGGAATTCAGTTTTTAGATTCACCAATGACGGGTTCAAAAATGGCAGCAAGAAATGGACAAATCCTATTTATGGTTGGCGCTGAGGAAGTTCAGATTAAAGAATTACAATTTTTCTTTGAAGCATGTGGTAAGAAGACAATTCATTGTGGTTCAATAGGTTCAGGACAAGGTGCAAAGATTGCTTTGAATATGATACAAGCTGGCTTATTTCAAGTTTATATAGAAGGATTTATTCTCGCAGAAAAAGAAGGCATAGACCCAAAAATATTTTTAGATATTATAGAAAATTCAGCCGCTGCTTCCCCATTACTAAGCTTCAAATTAAATTCTGTATTAAATCAAGATTATTCCGCACATTTTGCACTTAAAAATATGAATAAGGATATAAACCATGCTATGCAAAGATCTAGAGAACATCATGTTGTCCTACCTGTAGCATCGCAGTTGAAGCCTATCTATGAAGCAGGAATTTTAGCTGGTTTTGAAGAAGAAGACTTCTGCTCCCTTGCAAAAGTAAACCGGTTATGGAATACTAAGCGTATTTACAAAACTTAGGTAAGCTGATATTACTGCTTCTGGGTCCTCAACTTGTGGATAATGTCCTATAGAATCAGCTAACAAAATTATGTTAGATTCCGATTTTAGTTTTCGATAGTGCTCTACCATATGTAGACCAGAGATTGGGTCTTTCGGTCCATTGATCAATACAAGTGGCAACTTTGTCTTCAGTAATGCACCAACCCACCTTGGACGGTTTGTTTTTCTTTCTTTCATATATCGAATGTGTTTGTGAGCAAGCACTTGACCCTTGTTGTATTGAATTAAATCCCAAAAGTCATCTATCTCTCTATGGCTTGGCTTATTTGTTCCAAATACCTCTGAAAAAGATTTAGCAAATTTCTTCTTAGTAAGAAAGCGTGAGATTAAAAATCCAATAGGACTTATTAGCAGTTTTTGAACTAATCTTGGTCTATGTGTTTCTGGAAAAAGACCCCCGTTTAAAAATGCAATTGATAAAATGTTAGGTGACGAATTGGAGCCTTCCTTAGTTTTTATTGATTGTCTATCTTCGAATCTAGCTAAAAGTTCTTGGGCAACAGTGACTCCATAATCGTGGCAGAGTATATGGTAATTTTTGACGCCTTTAAAAACCAAAAAGTCTTCCATTAGATTAGCTTGCTCTTGAATGGAATAGGGGAATTGAGAAGGTTTATCGGAGAATCCAAAACCAATCATATCTAAGGTTAATAGGTTAAATTGTTCAGACAATATGTTCCAAATTGAATGAAAGTCCCAACTAGCTGTTGGAAAGCCATGAATCAAGAGAAGGATTTCTTTTTGCTTTGAAGGATCAAATTTCTCATTGTAATAAATTTGGAATTTCCTAAAATCAAAAAATTTACCCGACTTGTGCCAATCAACTAATTTCATAAGTCATTTTATGATTTAAGTACAAATTTGTATAATTTATTTTTGGAGAGTTGGAAAGTGCTTTACTGCCTTATTTATTTCTGGTGAAAAATACTCTTACCCTACTCGGAATTGCTATAATAAGATTTTCTCATGAAAGGATGATCAGCTTTTCTGGTAAATAAGTATGTTTTCATTTTGGGAGGATTGAATGAAACAGATTCTATTTTTAATGATTTTTTTACCCATTGTAATTCAGGCGGAATCAAAAATTGATTCTCATGATATTAATTTTACCGCATATTACAGTATATCTGATATCAATGGAAAGGTCCAGAAGATTCAAGCAAGTAAAATTGATTGGAAGAAAGTGAATGATAAATTCCAAGTGTCCCCATTTCAAATATCATTTCTGTTAAAGGATATGAATACAGGTGATAGCACAAGAGACGAACATATGCTTGAAATCCTTGGTTACCCTGAACAAACGTCCATTGTTCTCAATATTCAAGGTTTAAGATACAATTCGGATGCTACAAAAAAAATGTTGAATGGCACAATAATGATTAATGGAATTACTAAACCTTTTGAAACAGAAGTAATCCTAGAAGAATCAAACCAAAAATTAGAGGTGAGTGGCAAATTCAAAATCTCATTGAAAAACCATGATGTTAAGGCTCCTAGTTTGATGTTTATATCAGTGAAAGATACCGTAAATTGCGAGTACAAATTAACCTTGCTTGAGAAGTGATAGATCTTAATATTCTTAATAAATAATTTAGAATATTAAAATAATTGATTAAATAGGGCTAGAAAAACCTTTAAAGCTAAGATTTTAATTTTAGCTGAATTATCTATTCCCTAAGGCAAGTAGTTCTTTGATAGAATGATTTTCTTCCAATGGATGGCGAAGTTTAGAATCAGTTTTGATTTTGTAGCGGTTTCTTCTTCCATCCTTTTCAATAAGAAGGATCTTAGCATTGACCAAATCACGAACTATAGCCTGAACAGCTCTTTCCGTGATTCCAACAAGAACCGCAACTTCTCTAAGTAACATTTCTGAATTTTGATAAAGGCAAATCAAAACATGTGCATGATTCGAAAGAAAGGTCCAGTCAATTGTTCTTTTTTCGATGATTGTTAATTCTTTTTTGGTAATCTTTGGCATATTTTAATTTATTCTCAATATACTTAGTATATTACACAAAGTAGTTATCATAGTAAAGCTATTGGTACTGTTTGTCAATTCAGGTAAGTTGTAAAGGTTAATTTGTATATTTAAAATAAATTTTTAATTTAATTTCCAAAAACTTCTTGCCCTTATACACGAAATAAAATACATGTATTATAAGACGCATGAAAGCTTCTTAAATTGGAGGTTCTGAAATGGCAGAAAATAAACTGAAGATCACAGGAAATGAACAAGCTACAACTATCTCTCTAATCCGTGGAGATGGAATAGGACCAGAAATTACTGATTCAGTGATTCAAATCTTAGAAGCGAGCGGTGCGAACTTGAAATATGCAGAAATAGAGGCAGGTGAGAAACTTTACTTGTCTGGAAAGACTTCTGGTATCTCAGATTCTGCTTGGGATACTATGAGAAAATATCCCACCTTATTGAAAGGACCCATAACTACACCAAGAGGAACTGGTTATAAGAGTTTGAATGTTACAATTCGTAAGACACTAGGACTCTTTGCCAATCTCAGACCAGCTAGAACTTACGACCCATTTGTGAAAACGAAACATCCTGGCACTGATTTAATTATAGTAAGAGAAAATGAAGAGGATACATACGCGGGGATTGAACATAGACAAACACGAGAAGTAACTCAATGCCTGAAATTAATAACACAACCAGGAACCGAAAAGATTGTTCGTTATGCTTTCGAATTTGCTAAGTCCAATGGAAGAAAAAAAATTACTTGCATGGTCAAAGATAATATTATGAAGATTACGGACGGTTTGTTCGCTTCGATTTTCAAAGAGATAGCAAATGAATACAAAGATATAGAAACTGAAAGTATGATAATTGATATTGGAGCAGCACTTCTAGCTAACAATCCACAAAGATTTGATGTAATTCTTGCACCAAATCTCTACGGTGATATTCTCTCCGATATTGCTGCAGAGGTTACAGGTTCTGTAGGCATGTGTGGTTCATCCAATATCGGTGATTCCATAGCTATGTTTGAGGCTGTTCATGGATCGGCACCTGATATAGCTGGTAAAGATATTGCCAATCCAACTGCTCTCATAAAAGCAGCCGTACTTATGTTAGTTCACATAGGTATGCCAGATAAGGCTAATTTGGTGAGAAATGCTGTTCTTAAAGCCTTAGAAGATGGATACAGAACTGCGGATATTTATAATGGAGAGGCAGGCACAACTAAGGTAGGTACTAAAGCATTTACCCAAGCCATCATTGAGAGGTTAGGTGAAATTCCGCAAATTTTAGAAGTTAGAGAATTATCTAGACCTAAGACAATTCAACTTCAGAAGCCAACTAAAATCGAATCAAAAGAACTTGTAGGTGTAGATATATTTATTGATGAATATTACAACCGCGATCCAGAGAATCTGGGCAAGACTTTGGATGCTTTTACAAATAAATCACTTCATTTGAAAATGATAACCAATAGAGGTGTGAAAGTTTATCCAGATGGTCAACCTGAGACTTTTCTTACAGATCATTTTCGATGTAGATTTGTTGCAAATGAAGGTCAAAAAGTCTCAACAAAAGATATTCTTGAACTAATGGCTACCTTCGAAGCAAAGGGAATGGACGTAATTAAAACTGAAAATCTCTATACCTTCGATGGTAAAATTGGGTATTCCTTGGGCCAAGGAGAATAAGAAAAGATTGAATCAATCGATTTGAAAAATTAGAATGCATAGACTCTAAGTCTTTGCATTCTAATTATAATTTATTTCTTGATTCTGTAACCAGTTTTTGCTATCCATTTCAAGGTAAGTATGCAAGCAATGAGAAAGCAGCAGATAGTAACTAAGCTTACTTCTATGCTAACATCCGAGATTTCATAAAAACTCCAACGAAAGCCGCTTACCAAATACAAGACAGGGTTAAAGAGACTAATAGTCTTCCAGAAACTTGGAAGCATATGTATGGAATAAAAACTTCCTCCTAGAAAGACCAAGGGAGTAATAACGAGCATGGGAATTAACTGTAATTTCTCGAAGCCATCTGCCCAGATTCCAATTAGAAATCCAAACAAACTAAAGCTAATGCAAGTTAATACCAAGAAAAAAACCATCAAAAATGGATGCTGTATTTGAATAGGAACAAAGAGTGATGATGTTCCAAGCATCAATATGCCTAGGATCAATGATTTGGTAGCAGCGGCTCCTACAAAGCCAATCACGATCTCTACCATTGAAATAGGAGCGGCAAGAATTTCATACATGGTTCCCGTAAACTTTGGAAAATATATTCCGAAGGAAGCATTGGATATACTTTCTGTTAGTAAAGAAAGCATGATAAGTCCTGGAACTATGAAGGAACCATAATTGATTCCATTTACCTCTTGGATTCTAGATCCAATTGCTGACCCAAATACAACAAAGTACAATGAAGTTGAAATGACTGGTGATGCGATACTTTGGATTAAGGTTCTTCCTGTTCTTGCCATTTCAAAAAGATAAATAGATTTTATTGCTTGAAAATTCATTTTGATTCCTTAATGAGTTCCACAAAAATTTCTTCCAGCGAGCTCTGTTTTGTATTGATATCTTTATAATTGATCTTCGCATTCTTAAGATCATCCAATAGATTTAAGATTCCTTTATCAGACTTCTGGGAATCAAATTGGTAGCGAAGTTGTAGTCCATCCGAAGAAAGTTCGAGTTTATGTTTCTGAAGTGAAGCAGGAATAGATTTTAGGGATTTCATTAGTTCTAAGGTTAATTCTTTTTTGCCAAGCTTTTGCATTAGAGTCTTCTTATCCTCAATGAGAATCATTTCGCCTTTTCTCATGATTGCAATTCTATCCGCAATTTCTTCTGCTTCTTCAATATAATGTGTTGTTAAAATAATAGTTACACCTTTTGCTCTTAAGTCACTGACAATTCTCCACATATCTTTTCGAAGTTCTACGTCCACTCCTGCTGTCGGTTCATCCAGAAATAAAATAGAAGGTTCGTGGGAAAGTGCCTTAGCGATAAGAACTCTTCTTTTCATTCCACCGGAAAGAGTCATGATGCGTTGGTCTTTTTTCTCCCAAAGCGACAAAGATTTTAAAAGAGATTCCAGATAACTAGGATTAGGTTTCTTACCATATAGGCCACGCGTGAATTTCACTGTAGACCATACGGATTCAAATTCATGGACAGTAAGTTCTTGAGGAACTATACCAATTTTGGAACGAACAGAACGAAAATCATCATGAATACTTTCTCCTGCCACTAAGACCTCACCGAGGCTCATAGAAACGATTCCACAGATGATGGAGATTAAAGTAGTTTTACCTGCTCCATTAGAACCAAGTATGGCTACAATTTCTCCATTCTTGATTTGTAGGTTAATATTATTTAATGCTTTAAATCCATTCTCGTAAGTTTTGCTTACATTTCTTATGGATAAAATTGGATTATGCCTGAGATTCGAAGTCATATGAGAAGTAAAAAAAAGTGCATAGTCTTGTCAAGATTTGCAATATTCCCTGATAATCACCAATTGGATCTATGCATCAGGTTTACACTACTTTCACTTTCAAAGCTTGGGTCCATGTGAATTGAATCCAAGTGTTCTTTTTAGTTACAGTAAGAGATCCACCCATTCTTTCAGCAGCACTTCTAGAAATTGCTAGACCTAGCCCCAGTCCATCTTTGTTCTGTGCCGAGATTTCGTTATTGCCTCTAACAAAGGGCAGAAACCATTTTTCAGGATTCTCATCCTCATCTAAGATACTATTTTCTATGATAAAATAGAAATTATTTTCCAAAATTTTAAGTTCAATCTTAATTTCTTGTTTCAAATCGCCGTATAACAAAGAATTGTCTATTAAATTTTTTAATATGGATTCAGACCAAACTGGATCTAGATTCACTTTTAAAGCTGGATCAATAGTAGCTTTCACTTTAATATTTCTTTCTAGAATAAATTCTTCTCTTTCTTTCATTATTTGTACAAGTTGTGCGCTTAGATCTGTAGGTTGATACTTTCCATCTTTAAGATTAAATTTCGAAAGTTGAAGAACAGCACCAACAAGCTCATCCAGTCGCTCTATTTCTAGGGTTAGTTCTTCAGTGCGTTTCTTAAAATTAGGTTGAATTTGTTTCATTTCGTCCAATAGTAATTCGAGAATCAATCTCATTCTAGAAATGGGAGAGCGTAGTTCATGGGAGACATGGGCATTGACGTCTATCGAATTTTGCAGTACTCTTTGTATCTGATCTGCCATAAGATTAATGGTATCAGCTACTTTTTTCAATTCATCTTTAGTATTTATTACAGCACGTCGGTTGAGATTCCCTTGGGCAATTTCGAATGCTGTATCTTTTATTTCTCTTAGTGGCTTGCCCAATAGAAATCTTAAGGGAAATAATAAAATAATAAATCCCAAAAGTATAGATAATACAATTCCAAAAAACACATGAGGCCCTTTTCTATCGGGTTTGTTTATTGATATGATGATGGAGATTTCTTTTTTAGATAAATCAATTTTTGCAATCCAAGAATTATCATTTTTACTGAACTGGCTATTTTGAATTTGAAAATAGTGTTGCTCGTCTAACACAGGCTTAGGAAGATTCGTATTGCTACCAATAACTTTTTGAGTAGAGTCTAATATCCAGACCTTACCACCTATCCATCTTCCTATACGTTCCGCACTTAAGGAAGAAGCTCTCTCTTTATCATTATTCCAACCATCATTTTCTAAATTATTGACAAACAATTCACTCAAAGAATTGACTCTTTCTTTAAGAAAAGCTTCCCACTGGCTCTTTTCATTGATCTCGTTGATTTGAAACAAGAAACTAGCCATGATGACAGTAGCTAAAAGAAGAGTAATGCAAAATGCTAGGTACAATTTAAGATAGAGCTTCATGTTTTTGTTTCCTTAAGAAAACGATAGCCTTTCCCCCAAATTGTTTGAATGCGATTGCTACCTGCACCTATCTCTTCCATTTTCATTCTTAATTTGGATACATGTACATCTATACTTCTTTCAAAGCCCATAAAATCTCGTCCTTTAGTGCTATTCATGATTTCATCTCGTGTAAATATTTTATCACAATCGGAACTTAGAACAGTAAAGATATCCGCCTCAGCAGATGATAGATCAATTTCCTTAGATTTATACTTTAAAGTTCTTTGTATACGGTCAAAGTTTATATCTCCAATGCTAAGGATTGAATTCATAGTTGAAGTATTGTTTGCGTTAGCATTGATTCTGCGAAGAATAGCTCTGATTCTTGCATCAAGTTCTCTTGGATTGAAAGGCTTAGGTAAATAATCATCAGAACCAAGTTCAAGGCCTACGATACGATCCGCATCATCTCCTCTTGCTGTTAGAATTAATATGGGAATATTGTTTGTACTACGAATTTCTTTTAGAACTTCCAAGCCTGATTTATTGGGTAACATTATATCCAACACAATTAAGTCTGGTTGGACAGATTGTATCTTTTCTTCTACATTGGAGCCAGTGAAATGACTAAAGACAATGTATTCTCGCTTAGAAAGATATTGTTTTAATAATTCTTGAAGTTTGCTATCATCATCAATGACAAGAATTTTCTTTTCATACATACCATACTCTTTCATCCAAGAGCTTTAAATACAAGCGAGAATCGAAGCATGAGGCAAAATGAAAGGGTTAATTTACAATTTTTTACAATTAGAAGATGGTTTGTAAAGATTTGCTTACATGTTTTTACAAGAGGAACAAGATCTTTATCTCTAACTAGCTTATGATTAATCTATTAAAGGAGGCTTCTTCATGAGAGCCAAAAAAGTTTTTCAATTCGCTACCTTCTTCTTGTTTGGAGTGTTGACTCTAGGTGCATTTTCACAGTGCAGACCAAAGTGGAACCAAGACCATAGTGAGAAAATCCTAAGCTATATGGACAGAAAAATTTCCAAATTAGATTTAGATGAATCACAAAATAGTAAATACCAAAGCATACGGACTCGTATCCAAGCTGATCTTAAGCTTGGTCACCAAGAAAGACTAAAAGGTATAGGGATAATCAAATCTGAATTTCAAAAAGAAAATCCTGATGTAAAATCTCTTAGCTTAAAAATCAAAGAAGATCTTTCTAAAAAAGATAATTTCATGTTCAAGGCTCCCGAGTATTTTGCTGAAATCTATGCGATTCTAAATCTAGAGCAAAAGAAGAAAGTAAAGGAATGGGTAAATGATAAATTAGAAGACTTTGAACCAGTAAGTAATTAATCGATAGACTTGTGGGCCCAAGATAAAATGCTTGGGCTCATTTTATTCCGCCAAATATCAACAAGTTCTATATGTGGACGATTGAATCAAAAAATAGAACAGATTAATCAATAATTCAAATGATCAAAATATATTTTTGCTAGATTCCAATTATAAACTTAAGCTTGAATAGTATGTAATAAAGTTTATTAGCTTTACTACATTTTGTAGAGTTTCTAATTAAGAAATGGAAATTTATAAAAGAATATTTGTATATTAGAATTTGGTCAAAGCTTGGAGATAAGGAAAGGCAAAAAGATTAGATTGGAGTTATGATCTAACTAAAGATGCAAGTCATGGTCAGGAGAGATTAATATTGGCTAATAGAATCAGTAAAAGCAAGAATAAAAAATGCAAAACGTGAAGTAGCATGTATGATAAATGATCATGGCTTTGAGCTAGAAATTGCTAGATTACAAAAGTAAAAAAGATTGCCGATTGATTGATTTAGTTGCCATATAACAACACTCTAGTGAGCCTTTTCTATCTTTTGCAAGAAAGTCTGGACGTCTTGCTTCTGCTTTTGGAGCACGGATACGGAACATAACTTAGCAGGATGGTAAAGCGAATGCCTAACTACAGAAAGATCAGGTGTAAAATTTTATAGAGCTTTGTTAAAATCTTGTGATTTTTAAAGACGAACTAATTGTAGGATTCAATCCTACGGCGATGATACCTATTCTCAACAGAAAGAATGGAAGAAGTTAGAAATAACTTCCTAATAAAGGAAAGAGAAAAGATAAAGAACACCAAAAATGATGAAAGTAAATTGCCCTAATCCTATAAAAATTGAAACCAATAATTCCTCAAAAGGAAAATACGCAACAAAGGATTACTAACAAGCAGCCTAGCGAGCATTGATTGATTCTTTTGCCATTTTAAAAAAGAATCTGGAGCCATGCTGTAGATGGAGAGCCGTAAGTGGCACTCACATCTAACTTGGAGTAAGGTTGCGTTTCGATTAAAGAAGGGAGGATTTCTATTCTCAATTATCCTTTCTTAATGACCAATGTTTTTCTTTCACAGAAGTCTTCCATCGCATAACGAACTCCCTCACGACCGAGACCTGATTCTTTAACTCCTCCATAAGGCATATGGTCTGCTCGGAAGGTAGGCACTTCATTGATGATCACACCACCAACTTCTAATTCTTGGAAGCATTTTTGAATATTGCCTATATGATTTGTAAAGACGCCAGCGTGCAAACCGTACTTCGAATCATTGACTTTATCTATAGCAGCTTGTAAGTTATCAACTTTTTCTAGTATGGCAACTGGTCCGAAGACTTCCTCTTGGAAGAGCTTAGCAGTTCTTGGAACATTTTCTAATAAGGTGGGATTTAGAATAGAGTCCTTGCTATCTCCACCAACTAAAACTTTTGCACCTGCATCCTTTGCCTCGTCTATCCAAGATAGTATTCTTTCTTTTGCTTTCTGGTCGATTAAGGGTCCCACAATCACATCTTTCTGAGTTGGGTCGCCTGTATTTACCTTTTTAAATTCAGTAATGAGTTCTTCCTTAAATGCATCATACTGATCAGCTACTGCAAAAATTCTTTGAACGGAGATACAAGACTGTCCTGCATAGGAATTAGCACCAAAGGCTGATCTTGAAGCTGCTAGACTTAGATCACCGTCAGAGGCAAGGATTACAGCTGCATTGCCACCTAATTCTAGTAATACTTTCTTTTTATTTCCGATTTCTTGTAACTTCCACCCAACAATAGGTGAGCCTGTAAAGCTAATAACGGCTATGCGCTCGTCTTTGCTAAGCAAGCTTGCATTTTCATTGCTACAAAATAATACCTGAAGAACAGATAAGGGAATAGAATCATTTTCATTTCCAAACTCGGTGTTCACTTTCTTAGCTGCCTCTTCGAAAATTTGTGCAAGCAAGAAGGAACAGCCAGGTGCCTGGGGAGCGGGTTTCAGGATCATAGGAGCTCCAACTGCAAGGGCAGGTGCTACCTTATGTGCAACAAGATTCAAAGGGAAGTTAAAGGGAGTTATTGCAAGGACTACACCCTTAGGAAAAAATTCCGTGTTAGCTGTAGCAAAAGCTCGACCGCCTAGATCCACATCCATAGCATAGGATTCACCCACAAACTTACTAGCTTCTTCTGAGGCGGTCTGAAAGGTAGCAAGGCATCTTGTTACTTCCCCATCTGCCAAAGTAAATGGTTTCCCTGCTTCTGAAATAATTAAGTCAACAAATTCTTTCCTTTTTTCTTGGATCAAATCTTTCATTTTGGCAAGCAATCGACTTCTAAGGAAACGAGAGCTTCTTGCAAATGCTTTTTGAACAAGGCTTGCTTCTTGGATGGCAAGTTGGATTTGATCGGTGGAGGCAAGTCCATACTTTCCTAAGTCTTTGCCATTGTATGGATTTATGACTTGGTGGAAGTTATCAGAACTATGCCAACTTCCACCTATCCAATGTTTCGTGATCTTACTCATAGACAGGCCTTAATTCCATCCTCTATAACTTTGAGTCCTTCTTCCAATTCTTCCTCGGATATTGTCAAGGGTACCAAAACTCGAATCACATTTCCAAAAGTTCCAGCAGTGATAGTCACCACGCCGTTTTCATAGCAATATTTTGCAACCTTAGAGGCTAATTCCTTGTTAGGTTCTTTGGTTTTGGGGTCTTTTACAAATTCTATGGCTTGCATAGGACCAAGTCCTCTCACATCACCTATTTGCGGAATTGATTTCTTCCACTGGTCGATTTTTGCAGAGATGCTATTCCCAATTGCAACGGAATGCTGGAGCAGTGAAGATTTATCTTTTTCAAAAAGATCAAAGACAGCAAGTGCCGCAGCGCAGGCCACAGGATTCCCACAGTAGGTCCCACCAATTCCACCTTCGGGAGGTGCATCCATAATTTCCGCCTTACCAGCAACAGCTGCAATAGGCATACCACCACCCAGACCTTTTGCAAGGGTCATTAAATCGGGAACAATGCCATAGTGTTCTACAGCGAACATTTTGCCCGTTCTTCCAAATCCAGATTGGATCTCATCTAGAATCAAAAGGATTCCATTCTCATCACAGAATTTTCTGAGAGATTTCATGTAACCTTTTGGAACAGGTAAAAAACCTCCTTCGCCTAATACGGGCTCTATGATTACTGCGGCAACATTTTCAGCACCAATTTGACCATTCACCATATTCACAAAAGATTGGAAGCAAGGGGAACAATCCGAATTAAAATCCGATCTTAGGCCTTCGGGCTTTGTTTGCTTTTCTGAATTTTGCGAACAGCTTCCATTACAAGTTGGACAACGGTATTGGTAAGGGAATTGGGCTCTATATACTTCAGGATTAAAGGGTGCAAAAGTATGCTTATAAAATTTCACCTTAGAAGTGAGACTCATAGCCATGTAAGTTCTGCCATGGTATGCGTGGTCAAAGCAGATGATAGCTTGTCTCTTAGTATAGGAGCGAGCAATCTTAATCGCATTCTCTACTGCTTCGGCACCACTGTTGCATAGAAAAGTTTTCTTAGCAAAATCACCAGGAATAGCCTCATTGATTTTTTTGGAAAGATTGATATACCCATCATAAGCTAGGACATTGATACTAGAGTGGATATTTTTAGTAGCTTGATCTTGGATAGCTGCCACAACCTCAGGTGCCGTATGACCAACGTTAACAACTCCAATTCCTGAAGCAAAGTCTAGCA
This sequence comes from Leptospiraceae bacterium, assembly GCA_022402465.1. Lineage (GTDB taxonomy): Bacteria > Spirochaetota > Leptospiria > Leptospirales > Leptospiraceae. Next base: position 26,679 of record JAKRSH010000005.1, read on the forward strand.
TGGTATTTCCATCTACATCCCAGACTTTTGCACCATGTGCTCTTTCAATAAAGATAGGAGTGCTATGGAATGGACCTCTTGCCACATGCTTTTTTCTTTCTTCCATCAGAGCTATTGACTTAGGCCCTGGAATCTTTGTCTTAAGATTTATATGCATTCGATTAATACCATCCAATCGGATTATCATCCATCCAAATATTAATTTGTTTTGTCTCAAGGTAAGCTTCAATCCCGAATAGACCTAATTCCCGACCGATTCCGGACTGTTTGTAACCACCCCAAGGCATTTCATTATAAGTTGGGTGGTAGTTATTGATCCAAGTGATTCCAGCTCTCAGTTGATTGATGACTCGGTGACCTCTTGTTAGGTTGGATGTGAACACACCTGCCGCGAGTCCATATTCAGAATCATTGGCTAGAGCTATGGCTTCTTCTTCTGTCTCAAAAGGAATTACAGAGAGTACGGGACCAAAAATTTCTTCTCTAGCAATTCGCATATTTGGTGTTACATGATCAAAAATAGTTGGTTCAACAAAATTTCCTTTAGCGTATTCTGCTCCTTCAGGTCTTTTGCCACCACAAAGAAGTTTTGCACCTTCTGCTAAACCAATTTTGATATAAGATTCTACCTTATCTCTGTGCGCTGCAGAAACTAAAGGTCCCATAAGCACACCTTCTGCTAAGCCGTGACCCAATTTGATTCTAGGAACTCGTTTTACTAGCTCATCTACAAATTTACGGTGGATGGATTTTTGAACAAGTAGTCTTGACCCAGCAGAACAGACCTCTCCTTGGTTTGCAAATGCCGCAAAGAGTGTCCAATCTACAGCAGATTCGAAATTGCAATCCTCAAAAACAAGGATAGGATTCTTTCCACCTAACTCTAAAGTTACATTCTTGATGTTATGTGTAGCATTTTCCATAACCTTCTTACCAGTTACTGTCCCACCTGTAAATGCTACCTTATCTACAAGAGGGTTAGAAGCTAATTCTTCTCCTGCACCAGCTCCAGGGCCAGTGATAATGTTGACTACACCAGGAGGAAAACCAACTTCCGTAAATATTTTTCCTAGTTCTAAGGCAGATAGAGGAGTGAGTTCAGAAGGTTTTAAGACAAGGCAGTTCCCAGCAGCGAGAGCAGGAGCAAGCTTCCAGCAGGACATGAGTAGGGGATAGTTCCAGGGTACAATCTGTCCACAAACACCTATAGGTTCACGAACAATTAAGCTTACAGAGCCATCTGGAGTTTGCATGGTTTGACCATGGATTTTGGTGGCTAGACCACCATAGTATTCAAAACAGTTCGCAGCATCTGTAACATCAAACTCAGCTTCTCTTCTTGGCTTACCGCAATCCCGAACTTCCATTTCTACAAATTTGTCAAAATGATTCATTATTGCCTGGGATACCTTAAACAAAAGTTTTCCTCTAGCCTGTGCGGATGTCTTCCTCCATTCCCCTGAATCAAAGGCTCTCCTTGCAGCCTCTATTGCAAGCTTAGCATCTTCCGAGTTGGATTCTGGAACTTTTGCCAATAAATCACCGTTAGCTGGATCAGTTATATCTCTTGTCTTTCCCGACTTAGCGGAAACCCATTTGCCATCAATAAGCATCTTGTATTCTTGCATTTTCTTATCCTCTTATAAGCCTTATTTATTTTGTCTTAATCATTCTTAACTCTAGAAATCATACATTCTCAAATAGCATTCGTTGGGTATAATCACGCATATATTCTTTGAATGCATTCATATTCTTTTTCTTAAAGGGATCGGATACCCAATTCTTCCAATCAATGATACCTGTAATAAAATATCCATAAGTCATCCAAAGGAAAGATCGTATGAAAATAGAGGTATCCACATTTCTTATACTGCCCTCTAATTTTGATTTTTCTAAAAAATCCTTGAGCGGTTGGAAGGTTTTGAGAGTAACCTTGACTTCTTGTTGCATCAGTTCGTCGGGCCACTCCAACCACCTTCTCACATACAAATGAGATCTGTGTGGGTCTTTTAGCATAAGATCCAAGAATCCCTCTAAGGCAATTAGTAAAGTCTTACTTACCTTTTCCTTATCTTGGAAGTCTTCTTGCTTGAAATCAAGAACAGGGCGGTTTAAAACATGCAATTCGCCCTGGTACAGGCTCTCTATGACGGATTTGTAGAGATTGCTCTTCCCGCCTGTGTGGTAGTGGAAGGTGGAAATGTTGATTCCCAATGAGTCCGCTATTTCACGAGTAGAAACTGCCTGGTATCCCTTATCCGCAAAAAGCTTGGTTGCAATTTCAATGATTCTTTCGTTCATTGTTGCATCGCTTTGCTCTTTGCTTAGTCTTTTTGCCATATGATTATATAGACGTTTCAATCAATCGATTGATTGAAGAATTAAATAAAATTCTTGCAAATGTAAGAGTTTTTTTATTATAATTAGTCTAAGAAAAGATGTAATTGATTTTCGAATAGAAAGGGAGAGATAGAATGAATGTAAAGCAAATTTTAGCCATATTCACCAGCTTAATGCTGTTAGTTGCTTGTGGCGACAAAAAGAAAGGTCAAATATTGACTGAGGTTGGTTCTGGCGAAGGTGAGGTTTCCATCGTTGCTTGGGCTGGGTATATCGAAAGAGGAGAGACCGACAAGGGTTTCGACTGGGTCACTTCTTTTGAGAAAGAAACAGGATGTAAAGTCACTGTAAAGACTGCTGCCACTTCAGATGAAATGGTTGCCTTGATGAATGAGGGTGGTTTCGACCTAGTTACCGCTTCTGGAGATGCTTCACTTAGGCTCATCAAAGGAAATAAGGTCCAAGAAATCAATACAGACTTGATCCCAAGCTGGAATAAGGTTGATGATCGTTTGAAGAAAGCGCCATGGCATACTGTGGATGGTAAGCACTACGGTGTACCTTACCAATGGGGTGCTAATGTGCTAATGTACAATTCCAATGTTTTTAAAGAAGCACCTACTTCTTGGAAGGTTGTATTTAAGGAAATGAATCTTCCCGATGGCAAATCCAATAAGAATCGCGTGCAAGGTTTTGATGGGCCTATCTATATCGCAGATGCAGCTCTCTATTTGATGTACAATGATAAATCTCTCGGAATCAAGAATCCATATGAATTGGATGACAAGCAATTTGCAGCAGCTCTGAAAGTCTTGAAAGAGCAAAGAAAAATTGTTCCAAAATACTGGCATGATGCTTTTGTTCAAATTGAAGATTTCAAGAACGAAGGTTTCGTAGCTTCTTCTTCTTGGCCATTCCAAGTAAACCTTTTGCAAGGAGCTAAGGCTCCCATTAAATCTGTTATCCCAGTGGAAGGTGCAACTGGTTGGGCAGATACGACTATGCTCCATATAAATTCTGAGCATCCTAATTGTGCTTACAAATGGATGGAACATTCTTTGGATGCAAAAGTACAAGGCGATCTAGCAGCCTGGTTTGGATCCGTTCCAGCGAATCTAGATGCTTGTAAGGGAAATGCTCTTCTTACGGACGAAGGTTGTAAGACCAATGGTTTGAATAATTTTGATAAAATTTGGTTTTGGAGAACTCCTGAGTCGAATTGTGGAAATGGAAGAACCTGTGTTCCTTACCACCGTTGGGTAACTGAAATGATCTCTGTAATCAGCGGAAGATAATTTTAAGCTTATGCCAAGCAGTTTGATTTGAATTTCATTCATAAGATCTCTTCAATTCAGGAAGGATTTTTTGATAAGATGAATTTGTGTAAACTGCTTGGTTTCTGATTATCCTTAACATATTTTAAATGTAGGTAGCAATGAATCAAAATCCACCTTCAGAGGCAAGTAAACCAGCAGTCGAGTTCCAAAATGTATCTTGTCGGTTTGGCGATGTACTTGCCGTAGACCAAGTGAACTTTTCCATTCGAGAAGGAGAATTTTTTTCTATGCTTGGACCCTCTGGTTCAGGTAAGACTACCTGCCTTCGTATGATTGCTGGATTTGAATCTCCAACCCAAGGAATTGTTCGAATTCTAGGAAAGGATGCTGGCAACCTGCCGCCTTATGAAAGAGATGTGAACACTGTGTTCCAGGACTATGCGCTATTTCCTCATATGTCTGTTGGTGAAAATGTTGAATACGGACTCATGATACGAAAGGTCTCTAAACCAGACAGAAAGAGACAAGCCTTGGAAATGTTAGACTTGATTCAACTTCCTGATGTATATGACCGCAAGCCTTCCCAGCTTTCTGGAGGACAAAGGCAGAGAGTAGCTCTAGCCAGAGCTCTCATCAATAAGCCCAGAGTACTTTTGTTAGACGAACCTTTAGGTGCCTTAGATCTCAAGCTCAGAGAGCAGATGCAAATTGAATTGAAGCAATTGCAGAGAAAAGTGGGAATCACATTTGTCTTCGTTACCCACGACCAAGAAGAAGCCTTGACTATGAGTGATAGAATTGCAGTCTTTAGCCATGGTAAAGTAGAACAGATTGGAACTGCTTTTGAAATCTACGAGAAACCTAAGACTAGTTTTGTGGCAAATTTTGTTGGGCTTTCCAATATTTTCGAAGGTAAAAGCTCCCAAGAAATCTTCGGGAATACTAATACCTATCTTGTCCGTCCTGAGAAAATCCGAATCTCCGAAAGTTCATCCAATTCGAGTCCATCAGCACTATCTAAGGATGATTCATCCATTGTTGTCCAAGCTCGGGTTTCCTTGATTATTTATTCCGGAGCTCACACAAAGATAGAATTCGCAACAGCCTCAGGCAAGAAGATTCTTGCGACTCTTTCTAATTCTTCCGAGCTTACTTCTACCTTAAGCAAGGACAAAGAAGTTTTGCTCTCTTGGTCCAAAGCAGATACTCAGCTTTTGGTAGCTTGATCATGAGTTCTATCACACAGCAAATATCCAATTTCTTTTTCTTTCGAAATAGACTCTTCTTAGTTTTACTTCTTACACTTCCTGTTTTGTGGTTGGTAGTCATCTACTTTGGATCTTTGTTGGCTCTTTTGCTGAAAAGTTTTTATTATATTGATAGTTATACGGGTTTAATAGTAGAAGAATTTTCTTTGGAAAGTTATAAGCAACTCTTTACAATCACAAATTTTGATATTATTGTAAGAACCACAACTATGGCAACAGTGGTAACCCTTGCTGCTGGAATGATAGCCTTTCCTATGGCTTATTATATGGCACGTTTTGCGAGCCCAGGGGCGAAGCCGTGGTTGTACCTAGGCATAATGCTTCCCCTTTGGTCCAGTTACCTTGTAAGAGTCTATGCTTGGAAGTTGCTTCTTGCTAAGGAAGGAGTCATTAGTTGGTTTTTTGCCAAAATTGATTGCAGCTGGATCTTGGATTCTCTTCTCAGCACACCAGTATTAGGTGGTCCGTCTCTTTCTATTTCTTATTTTGGAACCTTTCTTGTTTTTCTTTATATTTGGTTGCCCTTTATGATTATGCCCATACAAGCATCCCTCGAAAGAATTCCTAAGAATCTGCTTGAGGCAAGCAATGATTTGGGTGCAAGACCAAATAAGACCTTTTGGAAGGTGATCTTTCCACTTGCTTTTCCAGGAGTTGCCGCAGGATCCATCTTTACTTTTTCTTTAACTCTAGGAGATTATATCATCCCAGGAATCATAGGTCCATCAGCAATTTTTATAGGGCAGGCTGTGTATTCCCACCAAGGAACGGCAGGTAACATCCCTTTGGCGGCAGCTTTTTCCATAGTGCCTATTCTCATCATGGCAGTCTATCTTTGGATAGCCAAAAAATTAGGTGCCTTCCATGCGCTTTAATCCATTTACAAAAAACAATTCCACTTCCAAGAAGAACAAGGCTGCAAGTTGGGGTTTAAAGATTTTTGCAAGCATAGGATTTCTATTTCTGCATATCCCGATTCTCTTTATCTTCCTCTATGCCTTTACTACGGAAGAGAAGTCCTACCAATTTCCGCCACCGAGTTATACAACCAAATGGTTTGCTGTTGTTTTAGCTCGCAATGATATTTGGCAGGCAATTCGTCTCTCGGTAGAAGTTGCAGCCTGGTCTACGGGTCTTGCTCTGATCCTAGGAACACTTGCTGCGGCAGCTGTTCATAAGGCAAAATTCTTTGGCAAGGAAGTGATTTCTTTTGCAGTTATACTTCCCATAGCTCTCCCTGGAATCATTACAGGGATATCGCTACGTTCCGCCTTTTCCATGTTTGATATTCCCTTTAGTTTCTATACCATTGTTATAGCTCATGCGACCTTTTGTATTGTTACCGTCTACAATAATGTCCTCGCACGCTTTCGACGGACTTCTCTCTCCCAGGTTGAGGCGTCTATGGATCTGGGTGCAAATAGCTTTACCACCTTTCGCTACATCATCTTGCCAAACATAGCAACAGCACTCTTGGCTGGAGGAATGCTAGCCTTTGCTCTATCTTTTGATGAGGTGATAGTAACTACTTTTGCCGCAGGCCAGCAAACCACTCTTCCAATCTGGATGCTTACCGAACTCATACGTCCTAGGCAGCGTCCTGTGACCAATGTGGTTGCGGTATTCATCGTTTTGATTACATTTATTCCAATCATAGCCGCATATTACCTGACTAAGGGCACAGATGATGTGATGGGTTCGGGAAAATAGGACAAAATTTCTTAGAATGTAAAATATCATAATTCTTATGAAAGATTAGATAATTTGTATTGAATTACTCATTTTAGAAATTCTATGCTCTTTGAACTGAGAGGATCTTCTATCCTATTATAAGAAGGATTTCTTACTTGGTCTTTACAGCTAATATAGACTCTAAGGCTGCTGAAGCCAAAAAACCAGATCGACTTTCCCCTTTAAGCTTTGCATATTCATCAATTCATTTCCTCTCAAAAAGAACCAATGTTCAGCTTGACGTAAATTGTGCGCCGCACAAAATGGTCTTAGAATTTGTGCGATGCACAAAAAGAGGCGAAAATGAAAAATGAATCAAAAAATCTCTTGGAAAAAGACAAGGGCAAGCTTTCGAATTTGCCCATATTGAAGAAAAAAGCGAAAATTCCCTTCCTAAAGCGAATCTCTTTCATCCTAGTGCTGGTCTTTGCCTTTCAATCTACCAACGAGCAGGTTTTTTCTCGTTACCAAGAAAATCGCCTACTTGAGGAGAGAGAGTTTGTTCAGTCCTACATCCTCAGCCAAAGACAACAGATTGCACCTGGGGAACTTCATCGTTTGGTTGAGACCGTTCTGCAAGAATCACAGAATTTGGATTTTGGCAATAGTATAGATACCTTAGCAATCAATAAGACTTCCTTCTTGCTTGCTATGATCCAAACAGAATCCCAATTTAAGAAGACAGCGCGTTCTAAGAAAAAAGCCCAAGGCTATATGCAATTATTGCATCCCACTGCAAAGTGGATGGCTGAGAAAAATGGGATTGCCTACGAACAGAAAAAAATCCAAGAACCCGAAATCAATATTACTATCGGTGTCGCTTACATGAATTACCTAACCAAGGAAATGGGGAATTTGGAAAAGGCAACTCTTGCTTACAATGCAGGTCCAGCCGCTGTTCGCAAATGGGGTGGAGTCAATGCATACTGGACAACTATCAACGAGCACTACAAGGCAATTGAAACTCTCAAGAAAACTACAAGGCCTAAGAAGACTAAGCTGCAGTCCATGGTTGCACTGTTAGATTAGGGACTTTCACTCTAGAACAAGATCTCCAGCTTGCAAGATGGTTTTGTTAGTCCCTTGGCCATCTGCAATGTTATTCGCAGAATTGTATCCTAGCCTCCCATCTCCTCCATTTCCCCAGCAACGAACTGCACCAGTTGAAAGTAGGGCACAGGTATGAGAGGATCCAGCAGAAATCTGAGTTGCAATTCCACCTAAGGCAATATCATTACTCGCAATAATACTTGGACTAGAACCGTTCCCTACATTTAAATTACTATTGTATCCAAGTTGACCACTACTTCCATCTCCCCAGCATCGAACCTTTCCAAATTCATAAAGAGCACAGGTATGAAAAAAGCCAGCAGTAATTTGTTTCACGATTCCGCCTGTAGGTACATCTCCTGTATTAATGATACTCGTAGCTAAGGAATCTCCAACCACAGTATTTGCATTATATCCTAAATTACCATCTGTGCCCTCACCCCAACATCGCATTGCTCCATTATTTAAGAGAGCACAGGTATGAATTGCTCCTGTTGTGATTTGAATGGCAAGTCCACCTAAGGGGACATCACCCGCGCTGATTATTGATTGGCTTCCTTCTCCAATTGGAGTTGTAGTATTGTATCCTAATTGTCCAGATGAATTTCCGCCCCAGCATCTAACAGATTGGTTGCTCATAAGGGCACAGGTATGTTGGTCCCCTGCAGAAATTTGAGTTGCAGTTCCACCTAAGGGGACATCGCCTGCGGATTGAATGCTTGGACCTATACCATTACCTACAGACTGTGTATTATTATATCCTAATTGTCCAAAGTCTCCAAGCCCCCAACAGCGAACAGATCCTCTTGCTAGGAGAGCACAACTGTGTTTGGTTCCTAGGGCTAATTGAATTACCTTTTCTCCGATAGGGACAATTCCAGCCGCTTCCATACTTAGTCCAAGACCATTGCCAACAGCTTGAATGCTATTGTATCCCAATCTACCATCAGCACCTTCACCCCAACATTTCACATCTCCTGAAGTTAGTAAGGCACAGCTATGGATTTCTCCTGCGACAACTTGAGTGACTTTTTCGGATAAAGGGAGGAAAGAAGATTGTTGGATACCGAGATTTCCCCCTGCACCGTCCCCAATATTGTTGCTATTCCCATAGCCAAGCTGTCCAAAGCTTCCATTCCCCCAAGCTTTGAGGCGACCATCTTCGAATTTGAGCAAAGTATGATTGGATGCCATCATAGTGGCCAAGCTTTTAGTAGGTACTGCTTGATTGGTAAATCTGAGACTGTAACCACAGTAAGAAGTTGAATCCCGGATTGCAAATTTAAGGAGAAATGTATTTAAGAAATTATCTTTCTGAAAATCGCAAGGATTGTCTAGCTTAGTGTTGATGCAATTCGATGATGAATAAGAAATGAAAATAAAGAAGAGAAGTTGAAGTTTGATCATAAATTGTTAAGTAAAGAAAACCAGAATACATTTTGAATTTATATTCTTTTAAATATGCTTATATTACAAACTTATTTAATCAGTTAATTCCTTCTATAGCTTTTTTATCTTTCACTCTAGAACAAGATCTCCAGCTTGTAAGATGGACTGTCCTATTCCATCGCCTACATCAAGAATGCTATTGTAACCCAATTTCCCTAATGCGCCATTGCCCCAACATTTAACATCTCCTGTTCTAAGTAAGGCACAACTAAAATTTGAGCCTGCTGTAAGTTGCTTTACTGAGTCAGCAATTGGAATAAAGTCAGAGTCTTTAATGGATAGATTAGGCGGCACGCCGTCGCCTATATTGTTGGTATTTCCATAGCCTAGTTGACCATCACTTCCAAAGCCCCAAGCTTTGATTCGTTCATCTTCGAACTTAAAAAGAGTATGAGTCGCAGCAGGCATGGTCGCTAAACTTTTGGGAGAAGAGGGCAGAGAATTTGGATTACCATTTAATCTTAAGCTTATTCCACAGTGTGAGGTAGAATCATTTAAAGCATATTTAGCGAGCATTGTGCTAAGAAAAGAATCAGATTGTAAGTCGCAAGGATTATCTAGTTCAGGATTAATACAATTGAGATTGGAAAAAGATATTGTATAAATTACTATAAGATGTATTAAATAAAGTAAGTATGAGCTCATTGACTAATTTTTAAAATATAATAAATTATAATATTAACTATATTATAATATAATACTAATAAAGTTTCTACTTATATTTCAATTAAAATTTTCTGAATGGTGGATCTTCAAGAAATTATTTAGTCCTATTTAATAATTCTTAGATGCTTCTTTATTTAACAAAGTATAAAAAAATACAGTCCTGCAATCAATAGCCAGATACAAGATTTGCCATTTCATGATTTAGGAACCTAAATTCTTACTTGAGAGCAGAGAGGATTCCAAAAAAATAACAATTGATGAAGAAAAAACTCGCTCTTTTCTGCCTTTTTGGCTTTTTTACTTTTCCTCTATGCTCTGAGAGTAAGCTCCAAATTCGGCTGCACCCTGATGACTCGAAAATTATCCCCTCTTCGGAAGTATTTTATAGCAGAGTACTTCCAGGATTGAAGGGAAAGAAGACCTTGCTCGTTACAAATCCATCGGGAATAGGGATCAACCCCAATCGTATCAAATCTGAATTTTCCAAGCAAGGTGTCATTCTAAGCCAGTTGATTGGCCTTGAGCATGGATTTTTTGGTCTGGAAGAAGAATTTAATAAAAGTCCAGTCACCCTTGATTCTACTTTTGATTTACCGATCTATCATATATACAAACTTTCAACATCAGACTTACTTAAGGTTGTCCAAGAGTCTGATGCGATTGTTTTTGATGTGCAAGGTATGGGTATGAGATGCTACACATATTTAACTGTTCTTAAAAGACTTATGGATGCAAGCGCTGGTCGCAAAATTCGCTTTGTAGTCCTGGATCATATATCACCTAGCATGCATTTGGGTGGGCAGGGGGATTTTGTGGAAAAAGCATACCAAAATTTTGCAGGCGAATTCCCATCTCCCTTGTTTACAGGATTAACCTTAGGGGAAGCGGCTTTATTTTATAATGCTGAATATCTTAAGAAGAAAGTAGACCTTGAGGTTGTTCCAGTTGGTGAATACAAAAGAGGGACCTTGATGGAAAATGCTGGCATACCATGGAACACGCCTTCACCTAATTTGCCAAATTTGGATAGCGCAAGAAACTATTTTAGTTTGGTATTTTTAGAAGGAGTAAATGTTTCCGTAGGAAGAGGAACCCAGGCACCCTTCGTATACTTCGGTGCGCCTTGGATGGACCAGCCAGAGAAATTCGCAGAAGAATTAAATAAGTCGTCTAACAAGGAATATTATTTTACTCCAGTATATTTTAAGCCTACATTTGGTCCTCATACAGGTAAGATATGCAAAGGACTTCGTATGAATTTAGTAAATCCTAACTACGATCCTTTGAAGCTGACTTATAATTTGATTGCTACTATGAAGCGAATATATTCCAAGGATTTTGCATGGACTAAGTGGTCTAAGATCTATTCAATCGATTATCTTTGGGGCAATCCAAAGCTTAGATCTGCTATAGATAATGCAGAGTCTTTTGAAAACTTTGCCAAAACCTATAAAGAAAAAGAAGCCAAATACAATAGTCGTGCTAAATTGTATTGGTTGTATTAAAAGGAGATTCTGTGAATTCAATAAGATCTAAGAGAAGAAACTTAAATTATCTTTTCCAAGGAAGGCAAGTATGAGTTATATGAAGAAGGATTTTAATTTACAAAGTAAATTTATTTTTATTAAGTCGATCTTTTTTATCATTATTGTATCTTCATCTATTCTTTATTCTGATGAGACAGCTAATAAAGATAAGCCATCTATGGGTTCTAGATCTCTGCCCAGTTCTGAGGCACAATTGAAAACCATTCAAACCAAAGAAAGCAAAGATATTTCTAAATGGAATAACTTGCCTGAGAAAAAATTGCAATCACGACTTAAATCATATGCATTTGCAAAAGTTAGAACATCCCTTCTTCCTAAATTGAATTTTACTAAAGAAGTAAGCCACCAATATTCACAATGCCCTGAAATGTTTCCCGCAATGCCAGGCGAATTCCCTTGCAGCTTATTGATTTACAATGGCAGTCTAGGTACTTCCTCTAAAGATCCAAGTGCTGAATACAAAGCAGGAGGGACAATTTCTATAGCAGAATCAGCCAATAAGATCCCTTTGATTGGTGGAATCGCTTTGCAAATTGGTGCATTTGCAAATGATATAGAAGCTAACACGGATTCAATCATCGCATACTACAATCCCAATGGATTGATCTCCCATTATAAATACAAGCAGAGAGTGGTTGTATTTAATTGGACAGATGAAGACAAGGAACCAACTTTGAAATCACTCATTTCTGTAGAACTGAATTCTGATAACTGGGTAAAGAGTGGCGAAGAAATTGATTATTCAAAATGAAAGCTAAGGGTTATCTTCGTATGCTGGGGAAGTCTTGGACTTCTCTAGATAAAGATCCTAGTCATTTGCAAGTCCATTATGATTTCAAATATGTTGAGTATGAGGACGAATTGAACGGTAATAAGCCAATTAAATCAAATGGCATTGATAAAGTAATACCGAATTTTTCTCAATTTATCTCTCAAGAAATCAAATTAACATTCTCTGGAAGAATACGATGTATCCATTGCGGTAGACTGACTAAAAAAAGTTTTAATCAAGGATCTTGCTACAATTGTTTCGTGCAACTTGCACAGAATGATCTATGTATAATGTCTCCGACTCGTTGTCATTACCACCTCGGAACTTGCCGTGAACCTAAGTGGGGGGAAGATCATTGTTTCAAAAAGCATTCTGTCTATCTTGCCAATACCTCTGGTCCCAAAGTCGGAATCACCAAAGAAAAGAAAATAGAGAATCGTTGGATAGACCAAGGTGCTGTAGAAGGTCTTGAATTAGTAACAACTAATTCGAGAAGGGAGGCGGGAATTATAGAAGCCTACTTAAGTCAATTTCTCCCAGACCGAACAACTTGGCAAAAAATGGTTACAAGCACGCCCATCCAAGGTAATATTGATTTCATAAAAGAAAGAAATAAATTTGTGAGAGCTATTGAAAATGCTCATCTAACAATGGAAAATGAAAAAGGAAAATCTATAGCCATAGAGATGAAGGCATCAACTTCAGAGCAGATTACAAATATTAACTATCCTGTGGAATCTTTTCCCAAAGCTAAATCCTTCAAAGTTGATCCTGAACATCCTATTAAAAGCAAGCTTTTGGGAATCAAGGGTCAATATCTACTGCTTCAAGATGGGGTAATCAATCTTAGAACTTATGAGGGCTATGAATTTGATCTGGAAATTACCAAAGATTAAATCTAAGCAGATTGGTATTCGCTTTTATTGCTTTTGATTTTATTCCTTATTTTCAAAAATTACTTCATTATGCAAAAATTTTATTCTTGGAATTCCTGAAAAAGGACATCTGCTTAAGGAGGTGGCTAGATCAAAATGAACCCTAACCAAACTCAAAACCCAGCCTTTTCCCCAGAGCTTATACTTTATAAAGACGAACTTATTCTCATTGCTAACAAACCAGCAGGCATACCGATTCACGAAACCAAAGACCAGCAGAGAGCTGATTTCACTCGTCTTCTTCAAAATTCTTTAGGCCTACCGTATCTGCGAACTGCAAATCGTTTAGATCTTTACACAACAGGAATTGTCGTTTTTGGAATAGATCCACATAGTAATAGTAAGGTGGATGCCTTGCTCAAGGAATCGCGCAAATTCTATTTAGCCTTAGTATATGGAATTATATCTGAGGATGAGTTTCGTATTGAGAGCTTTCTTAAGGATGGAAATAAAAAAGTACAAACCGTTCGTTCTGGCGGGAAAAAGGCAATAACTGTGTGTAAAGTTCTTGGAAGAGATACTGCGAACAATCTTAGTTTGGTGGAAGCAGAATTAGTCACAGGGCGTAGGCATCAAATTAGGATACATCTTTCGGAGTATGGCAATCCTATAGTTGGTGACAGGGTCTATGCAGAAAAGATGATTAAGCAAGGATTAAAATGTATTCATTGGAACAATACTCTAAGCATAGCAGAAACTCAGCTAAGTAATAAAGATAAAAATCAATTTGCCGAGACACTTTATTTACATAGTTATAAACTGGATTTATCTTCCTATAAAAGTGATCTACTAGTAAGATGCCAACCCGATTGGATGGTTTATTGAGTTAAAGCTATTTATTCTTCTTTTCTGATGAATGGAAAGATTAATAATTGCAAATATAAGGAAATTTTCATATGTCCATAAGTAACGAGAATGAATTTAAAGGGATCATGAAAGTAGGTCAGTTTGTAGCTAAGGTTCGCAAGGCTATGATGCTATATGTTGAATCTGGTATGACGACCTGGGAATTAGATCAATATGCGCGGACATTTTTCGAGAATGAATCAGTTGATTCGGCCCCGAATAAAGATTATAAATTTCCAGGTATGACTTGTATTAGTTTAAATCATGAAATAGCCCATGGAATCCCTTCCCAAGATAAAATAATGCACAATGGTGATTTAATCAATATCGATATCTCGGCTCATTTGAATGGCTTCTACGCTGATACTGGAATTTCATTCTATATTGGTGAGGAAGGTGGGGTAAAGTTTGCTAACTTATGTGAGGCGGCAGTCCAATCCACTCTTGCAGGAATTAAACAAGCAAGAACTGGGAATCCATTGAGATGGATAGGGCGTTCAATCAATCATACTGCTCGTGGCAAAGGGTTTAAGGTTATAAAAAACTTGGCTGGGCATGGTACTGGGCGAAAGCTTCATGAAGAACCTCAAGTTCTTAATTATGAAGACAAAAGTGAGAGAAGAGTTCTAAATGAAGGTTTGGTGCTTGCTGTGGAGTCTTTTGTTTCAAATGGTTCTGAGTATGCTTATGAATCCTCGGATAATTGGACATTAATTACTGGTGACAAGTCTTTTGCCGCACAAATGGAACACACAATCATTGTTACTCGAAAGGGACCTTTGATTGCCACATTGTAATTTGAATTTCAAATTCAATCTTCCTTTAGAAGTTTAATCCTTTTGCTCAATAAAAGGTTCCATTCTTTCAATGAGGATTCTTCTATTTTCACCAGCTTGTAAAGATACTATTCCACGTATGATCGCGTGTCTTTCTTTGGATTTTGATTTTGCATAAGATCTCAATTTATTTCCAAGAGGTAAGAATACTAAGTTTGCAAAAGCTATTCCATAAAATGTTGCTATAAATGCTGTTGCTATTCCTTCTCCTAAGGCAGCAGTTCCTGCTCCCAAATTCTCTAAAACATGAACCAAGCCTAGCACTGTTCCGATAATTCCAACTGTAGGAGAATATCCACCAGCTGTATCTAAAATTCTTGCCGAGGTTGATTCATCTGCTTCTTGTTCGTCGGCGAATTCCATGAGTATCTCTTCTAGAGTTCTAGGATCTGATCCATCAACAACCAACTTGATTCCCTTGGCAAGAAATGGGTGTGGAATTTTTCGAATCTCATCCTCTAAGGCAAGCAGACCATCCTTACGTGCTATTTCTATGAACTTGTTAAAGATTTTTATAAGATCAATTCTAGTCTGAATTCCCATAGCTTCAAAGAAATGTATACGGAAATGGTTTACTTCAGAAAGAGAATAAGAAGCAAATGTAGCTCCTATGGTACCACCAAGAATTAGTAAAATAGAAGAAGGTTTAAGAAAAGCAAGTAAACTTGCTCCCTCAATAAAAATAGCAAGAAGGACAGAAAGTACGGCAATTGCTATTCCAACGATGCTTGTATTCATTAAGGTACCTCTTTCCCTAGGGCAGATTGGTAAAGTAGAAACCAGTCTTCTCGATCTAATTCGATTTCCATAGATTTTGCCATTTGATGGATTCGTTCTGAACTGTTGGATCCTATAACGGGAATTATATCAGATGGATGTCTAAGCAACCAAGACAAGGCCATTGCATTCTCAGTAGTATTGTATTTTTCACTGAGCTGTACTAGTATTTCAGAAAGGGATGGAATTGATCTTTCATGTTTTGAAATCTCTTTATTCGGATTGCTTTTCTGTAGCTCAGCAACAGATCTCATAAGGGAGCCACCGCCTAAGGGCGACCAAGACATGGGACGAATCTTTTGTTGGTAGAGATAATCTAAATCTCCATTCACCAGAGAATCCAGCTTCTTAAGGCTTACTTCAATTTGATTGGTTACAAGAGGGTTCTTCATTCTAGATTGCAGGAGTGAAAATTGACTTGGGGAAAAATTAGAAACCCCTACATAAGCGATCTTACCTTTCTCAATCAGTTGATCCAGACAAACGCCTGTTTCATCAGCATTCATCAAGGGATCGGGTCTGTGTAGTAATAAGATATCAATTTTATCTATGCCTAAATATTTCAGTGAGTTATCCACAGAAAGTTCGATATGTTTAGGACTTGTATCATAGTGTTTCACCTTTCGGTTGGGATATTTATCAGAGAACAACATGATATCTGCTTTAGTTACAAAATGTATCTGAGGTAATTTGGATTTTATTTTTTTATAAACGGATCCAAAAAATTCTTCACAGCCATAATTACCATAAATATCTGCATGGTCGAACCAATTGATACCAAGTTCTATGCAGGTTTGAATATTTCTTTCCACATCGGAAGATGATAGGTCACTATCCAACATACGCCAGGCTCCATAAACGAGTCTAGATACATGGGGGCCTTTGGGATGAATTCGTAATTCTTGCATTATTTTCTAGCTCCGTAAGTTAGTGGGGTCTCTGGTGTATTCTCAGGACTTCGACCTTGTATTTTGCTTAGTTTAGAATTACTGAGAGAGGGAAGAAGCAAATTTTTGACATAATCTATTTCCTCTAATAGAGGATATCCAGAGAAAATAAAAGAACGTATTCCCATATCCTTATATCGTTTAATTTTTGTTAGGATTTGGTCGGGTGTCCCAACTAAGGCTGAGCCACATCCTGATCTTGCAAGACCTATCCCAGACCAAACTATATCTTCAATGAAGCCATCAGAATCTGAAGTCTTTCTTAGTTCATCTTGTCTTAGAACACCAGCCGATTTTGAATCCAAAGCTCTTGATTTTAAATCTTGTGCCTTGGCTAAGTCTAATTTCGAGATTAACCTTTTTGCATAATCTCTTGCTTCCTTTTCTGTTTCACGAACAATCATATGAATTCTTAAGCCAAAATCTATTTTCCTTTCTAGCTTTTCTGCTCTTAAAGAAAGATCAGTCATAGTATCGTACAAATTGTTCTCTGTTTCTGGCCACATCAAAAAAACATCACAATGTTCAGCACAGAGCTTTCTTGCTTCCTCTGAAATGCCACCGAAGTAAAGTAGGGGTCCTCCATTTTGCTGGTAGGGTTTTACTGGATCGGAGGGTAGGTGAATTTGGTAGTGCTTTCCTTCGAAATTTATTTCCTCTTGAGTCCAGGATTGTTTTAGTATTTGAATGACTTCTCTTGATTTTTCATAACGAATTAAATTATCAACCTTGGTTCCTGGAAGATCAGAAGAGATGATATTCACAGTTAAGTTCCCTTTTAGTATATGATCCAAGGTTGAAATTGCTCGTGCAAGCATAGGCGGATGAACTTCCCCACAGCGAACAGCAGTTAATAGGGACATATTGTTCACCATTGGAGCAACAGCTCCTGCAAAACTTAAAGTGTCTTGTCCTACTTGATAGGAAGAAGGTAATAAGATATTTTCGAAACCTGCTTTATCAGCTTTCAGAACTATATCTCGACAATGCTCAAAACTGCTTCTATACTTTCCATCCATCTGTCCCAGGAATTCAAAATCGCCATTGCAGATATCACAAAACCAAGAAATTTCGGTTGCATCTTCTGGAGTTCTAATTGAAAATTTTCTCTCAAACATGGAATAATTCCTCGACAGATATGTTATAACGGATATAAAGTATAATATATTGGACATTTGTCCTTGAACGATCAGATGAATTCAACTTAAAAGAGGCTATTTTGGACATTTTAGATTTCATAGTATTTGGAGCGATCATTCTGGGAATCTCTTTTATAGGTTTGTACTTCTCTCGTTCAGAAAAAAATACTTCCTCCGATTATTTTCTTGCAGGTAAAAAGATACGATGGTGGGGAGTTGCCGGTTCCTTATTTGCAACAAATATTTCTTCTAACCAACTTGTAGGTATGCTAGGAGTTGGATTTTCGATTGGATTTGCCCAGAGTCTATATGAATTTGGAAGTATACCCGCACTGATGGTTTTGGCTTATTTTCTTCTACCAGCCTATAGAAAGTTAGGTGTTACTACTCTTAGCCAGTACTTAGAAAATAAATTTGGTCGAATGAGTAGTATTTCTTATTCAATAATTTCTATACTTCTAATATTGATACAAATGACTGCGGCTTTCTACATTGGAGGCAGAACAACAACTTATTTAGTAAATGGAGTGATCAGCTATGAAATGATTATACTGCTCATGGCAGTATTGGTTCTTGCTTATACTTATAAAGGTGGTCTTGAATCAGTAATATTAACAGACGTTATACAATCATTTTTCTTAATAGGTTCAGCTTGCTTGCTCACTTATTTTACCTTTGCTTCTGGAAGAACTGATTCTTTTTTTTCATTGATCACCAACCACGAGAAATTACGTCTCAGCCTTCCCGCAAGCCATCCCCAACTTCCCTTTCCAGGTGCAATGACGGGATTATTCCTACTCCATTTATTCTATTGGACAAGCAATCAATATATCGTCCAGCGATCGCTTGCTGCTATAAGCTTAGAAGAAGCGCGTAAGGGCATCATTGTTGCTTCTTTTTTAAAGATAATTATTCCTTTCATAACTATCCTTACGGGTATAGCAGCCTCGCAAATGTTCTTATCCCATGAACTTCTTCCCGATGATACATTTTCTAAACTACTTACTGAGGTAGTACCATCTCATTATGGATTTAAAGGATTCATACTTGCTGGTGTCTTTTGTGCTATAGTATCTTCCTTGGATTCAATGGTTAATTCAGCTGCTACTTTATTCTCTATTGATCTCTATGCTAAACTTCATCCAAGGAAAAATACAGAATCCCAACTAATTCATGCAGGACAGTATTTTACTTTGTTCATACTTGCTCTTTCTGTAATTTTTGCTATCACGCTCTATACTCCTGATTCTAAAGGAAATTTCTTTATAAGAGTATCCGATCAATCCTCATATCTGACACCAGGAATACTAGCGGTTTTTCTAACAGGAATTCTTTGGAGAACTCCATCAAAGTTTATTGCAATAACAGTAATTTTATTAACACCCTTCCTTTCCATAAGTTTAGAAAAAATTTATTTGCTCGAAATATTCAATAATCTTCGACCAATTTTTGGTGAAAAATTAAATTTCCTCTATAGAGTTTTGCTTTGTTTTTCAATTTCATTTACGTTGCTTGCAATTTTTCCGTCTAAGATACTAAAGAGGCAACATTCAAAGAAGGATACTAAAGAATATTTAGAAAGATTACTCAATTATATTTTGAATAGGACAATGATAGAACGTATTAATATTGCCTTAGGATTCATCCTCTTATTAGCAATATTCATTTGGGGAGAATTATCATCTAACCGTTTCGAGACGGCACTTCCCATTGCCCTATTTGTTCTGGTTCTTAATAGACCATGGAAATCTATTGAAAAATCTCTGGTGGCTGTTCTTTTATCTCTTTTTGTGTTTATCATGTTTTACTATCACTGAGATAAGAATTTATGTATGAAACCCATCGATAAGAATCAATTCCATCCATACTATCAGACAGTATTTTCCATAGAAGATACTTCCATTTATGGACATGAGATTCTCTCTAGAGATATGAATTCTGTTCCACCATCTTTACCAGATCCATTTTTAAACCAAACAGGTCATGATGAGTTTAGAGATGAAATAGAGACTTCGGTTCTAGAAAAGGCATTTTCAGAGTATAAGACTAATCCTATAGGTAAATTATTTATTAATCTAAGCCCTGATAGATTGCTTAGAGATTTAGAAGAAGACTCCAAGCATACAAGTAGAAGGAGTATTCTTTCCTTAGTTGAATTCTATCAGATACCTACCAAAAATATATATCTAGAAATATTAGAAGTCTCATCTCTAAGATCCTTGGATAGCCTAGCAACTGCTGTTGAGCTAGCAAAACAAATGGGCTATTCTATAGCTATGGATGATGTTGGTTCGGAATCATCCAACTTAGAGCGGTTAGGTGCATTGCAACCTGATATCATCAGGATTGATTTAATTCTTCTCAAGAAGTCATTGCAATCGAAAAGATATAAGTCAATTTTAGAATATTTAAAAGACTTAAGCGTAGGCATAGGAGCGGAGTTGCTTTTTGAAGGGATTGAAACCCTAGAAGAGATGAATCTAGCAATTGATTCAAGCGCAAGGTATTTGCAAGGCTTTCTCTTGGATATACCTTCTAGAGAAAGAAAATTAAGCGATAATAAAAATAGAGCCCTTGAGTCTAATTTAAATCAATTCCACCTAACTAAGAGAAAGCATATTTTAGATGAAATAGATTTTGAAGAAAAAACAAGAAACATTCTTCAGAAATTAAATATTTCCTTAAAGAATATTCAGAACATTTTGCACATAGATGTTCAATCTATATTCTTTGCCTCTCCCCAAATCATGAGAGTTTATGCAACCGATTGGAATGGAAACCAAATTTCACCTTACTATGAAAGAACTGTAGCAACTTCCTTTAAGCAAGAAAGTAAATCCATAGGTAAAAACTGGTCCTACATGAGCTACTTTTATAAACATATCAAATTATCTTTTCGTTACAAGAATACATGGAATACTTTGGAGCCTTACTTTGATTCCAAACTAGGTCAAGCTGTCCTAGTATTCTCTAAGGTTATAGAAAATGAAGCCATACTCTTTGTAGACGTTACACTTCCTTAATCCCACTTTTTCAAAGCAATTATTTCTTGTAACTCAAGAATGCTTTGGTAAATATTCGCATATACTGTAACTGCATTCGTTGCATCCTTCAAGGCAGCTGGGAATAGAAAACCTTCTTCCATATTTTTCTTGAAGATGGTAACAGGATTTTCATCTGGATTTTCTAATTCAATTAATGTCTTCTTCAAAGAAGCAAGAAGTTCTTCAGCTAAGACCAGTGTCTCTGGAACTTTCATGAGATTGGTAAGTCGTATGGGGAATAGTTGTGATGTAGCCATAGTAAAATAAGATGCTATCCAGCTTCTATGCAAAGTATTTTTCTAAGCAAAGAAAAATAAAATAAACGGCAATTCTCCTAGTATTCGTACAAGATCTTTATTGAGAACCTTTCGGGAAAGCAAGGCAAACAGAATACTTGGCAGTAGTAAGCTAAATGCAAAAATTAAGATTGCCCTGAAATCCAAGAGTGCAAAGTCCAGAAATAGTAAGAAGAGTAAACAAAGAGCAGCAGAGAAAGTGCTAAGACTAAAAATGGTTTTAGTTTTTTTGAAGCCAAAATGAAGAGGCATGGATGGAAAGCCTTCAGCCTTGTCTTCTTCCATATCTGAAATTGCATTGATTAATAAATTGTTCCAAACTATGCAAAAAAGAAAAATAAAAAGTAAGCACTCAATTATACTAAGATGTTGAATATTTGAAGGCAGAAACAAAGGAAAAGTTGTTCCCAGGCAATAGATGAAACAGACGGTTATTTCTTTGACGGGATAATTTGAATTCTTAAAGTATTTCAGGTTTAATAACATGAAATGAAAAATTACTATAGTCCCGATAGCAAAACCTGTGAGTATCATTTCTAAAGATAAAAATATAAACCCAAGAAGTATTGAACCACTAAGGGATGTTACTATGCTTATCAAAAGAATAACTGCATGCTTACTGTGAAAGTTTCGCCTAGGGTTAAGTTCTATCTGCAATTTAGAATTCGATTGGATATCTAACCAATGATCAAGGTTATACACTCCATACACTGCTAAAGGGAAGATAAAATACCAGGTATAGGGCGGGGCATCTTGGGAAATTTTCCAGAAAAAAATACCAACCGCTAATGCACCCAAAGCTACATCGATACTTAGATAGGATACAAGCAGTAAGAGAGATTTAACTTTTATAGTACAATATGTAACTATTGTTTTAATCAATGTATAGAAGTCTCATGTAATTTTCCTAGCTTATTTTAGCTTAGAAAGTTTCGCTTCATTCTCCTTTTTGAATTCTGAAAATGCTTTCAAGGTGGTGGAATAATCATTATGAGCATTCCAGACTACAAAGCCTCTGCTTTGGGCATCAAGTGAGGCTTGCATTTGAACTTTAATATAGTCTTTATAGCTTAGTCCAGATGCTCCAATATGCATCTGAAATCCTTGAATCCAAGCTATGGCAGCAGTGGTTGGCTTAGCTCTTTGAATGGTCTTTTGCATTCCTTCAAGCACAGTTTTATAAGGGTCACTCACTCTTGATTTCAGACCATAGAAATGAGAAGGATAGAGCATAGGATACAAATTGTCCACAACTTCTGCGAAGTTTTCAACTCTCTGGCCAATGGCATCATTTTCTATGAATGGAACTCTTCCAAAAATGTCTGCCCCGAATTGAACATCTTGTCCACAGTCTTTGGTCGTATCCTTTCTAATCTCAGAGATTATTCCTGTAATGTTATCATATCGTTTCTCAAAATTAGCACTAAAGTCCCAACCACCATCAGAGTAACGAATATAATCCAGATTAATTTCTTTGAAACCTAATTGGCATGAGTAAGATACAACATCTTTGATACTCTTCATTCTTTCTTTCGGGGGAAACTGAGAAGTTAATCCTCCTTCGAAGTTAACCACTCGAGCAATAGGATACAAATTGTTCGCTTTAAAATAATCAAATATTTCTTGGGAAAGCTTTCTAGGTTGAGCATCTACCACGACAGCATTGATACCAGCCTCCTTTAAATCTGTAACTAAACTTTTCAGAAGGCTAGGGTTTAAGGCAGTTTTGTTTGAGACATAAACGGCTTGGTAGAAGATGGGCGCAGAACTGGATGAAGCATTTTCACTATTGCTATCAGGTGCGCTGGAACTCTTGCAAAATATAGATAACATCATTATCGCAAAAAAAACAATTTTGTTCATAAAAAATCCTTGATTTGATGCATTCCAAAGAGACCTAGTGGAATGGGTCTTAGTGAATACAATGATAGGGAATCAAACGGCACTTATTTGGAAAGAAGAATTCCTAGAACATGATACTGGCCTTCATCCAGAAAAAAAAGAAAGACTCACTGCCATTCATAATCGTTTAGAAAAAACATCCTATTATGCAAATTTACAACGACCAGAAGTCGTAGCTGCACCTATAGATATAATTGCAAAAATTCATGATAGCAGTTATATCATCAACTTACAAGAGTTATGTGAGAAAAAGCGATCGGGATTTATTGATGCGGACACTCCGTATTCCCAAGGTACTTTTCAAGCTGCAAGCCTAGGTGCCGGAGCTGCGATTGCTCTGGCTGATACCGTTTGGTCAGGAAAGGCTCAAAATGGAATAGCCTTAGTGCGCCCACCAGGTCATCATGCTGTGGAAGAGTCCGCAATGGGATTTTGTTTTTTTAATAATATTGCTATCTGTTCTAGATACTTGCAGACCTTAGGTGCTAAGAAAATCTTTATCATTGATTGGGATGTTCATCATGGGAACGGAACCGAAGCAAGTTTTTATGAAGATGATACTGTTTTCTTCTCTAGTATTCACCAATATCCATTCTATCCAGGAACAGGTAAAGCTAGTAATATTGGACGAGGTCGTGGTGAAGGTGCCAATCTAAATTGCCCTCTACCTCGAGGCTCTATAGAAGACGATTATATCAAAGAGTTTGAAAATAAAATATTTCCAGCAATGGATGAATTCGGACCAGATATCATATTGATTTCAGCGGGCTTCGATGCTCATAAGGATGATCCTCTTGGGGGAATGGAACTGCACTCTTCTAGTTTCGAGAAGTTTAGTCGTCTCATTCAGGATAAGGCTAAGGAACATTGCGGTGGTAAAATCATTTCTTTCCTCGAAGGCGGCTATGATCTCAAAGCTCTCTCAGATTCTGTTGAAGCCCATGTTAGTGTTTTGGTAAGTTCCTAGTTAATATTTTAAAATCTAAAGAACCATCTGCTCTTTAAAAATTCAGTCTATTTCATTTATCTTATATTCAAATATTACATTAAAATCTTTAGAAGAAATAGGAAAAAACAATGGACTAGTAATCTCAAGCTAGAAGCATAGAAGCATGAGAATTATAGGTAAAGTAGCAGAAGTATTAATGGAGAAACCAATTTATAAGATCACTTCTCCATTTCGGTGGTTTGCAGGATTTGGTGCAGCTGGAGGATTTCTACTGCTTTTGTGTTCAGTGGTAGCTATGATTTGGGCTAATTCGCCTTTTTATGAATCCTATTTTGAGATATTAGAAACTAAATTAAGTTTTTCCTTAGGATCTATTGGATTGTCTAAGGGTTTGATTCTTTGGATCAATGATGCATTGATGGCTGTATTTTTCTTTGTTGTAGGTCTTGAAATTAAAAGAGAGTTCTTAGTCGGTGAACTTTCCAAATTGAAAAAAGCGCTATTGCCACTCATAGCTGCCTTAGGTGGAATGATAGTTCCTGCTTTGTTCTATTTTTGGGTGAATCCTGAAGGTGCTAAGGCAAATGGTTGGGGAATTCCTATGGCTACGGATATTGCTTTTGCCCTTGGGTTTCTAGCTTTGTTAGGTGATAGAGTTCCAAATTCATTAAAGGTGTTTTTAACTGCACTTGCCATAGTGGATGATATTGGAGCTGTTCTTGTGATTGGTTTATTTTATACAGATACAGTTGTGCTGATAGCACTGGGACTTGCGATCTTATTTTTTGCAATCTTGATTGCGGGTAATGCTCTGGGAATAAGAACGGCTTGGTTTTATTTGATCGTAGGCATCTTTCTTTGGTTAGCTTTTCTTAAATCTGGAATCCACGCAACTGTTGCTGGGGTTCTAGCCGCATTTACTATACCAGCGAGAACCTTATTTGATCGCAAAGAGTTTGTTCGGGAATCTAAGAACCTTTTGTATTTTTTTGAAGAGAATGAATCCAATAATAAGGATATGATTTCTGCTGAGCAGGAATCAGCTGTTAATACTTTGGAAGCAGCTTGCGAATCTGTAATACCTCCCTTGCTTCGTTTGGAACATGCTATTTTCCCTTGGGTGACTTTTGCCATTATGCCAATATTTGCCTTAGCGAATGCAGGAGTAAGGTTGGAGAAGCCCATAGTGGATGCTTTGAGCGACGAAGTAACATTAGGAATCATTGCAGGCTTAGTATTGGGTAAACCCATAGGGATTTTCTTTTTCTCTTGGCTTGCTGTTAAGTCTAAGTTAGCTGATCTTCCAAGCTTCTCAAATTGGCGGCAGATTTTAGGTGCTGGTTTCTTGGGAGGTATAGGTTTCACTATGTCCATCTTTATTGCAGGTCTTGCCTTCAAAGGAGAACTAGGTTTCCAAAGTGATGCAAAAATTGGAATACTAACAGGCTCTTTACTCAGTGCCGTAATTGGAATGGCACTATTATTTAAGAGCAAGAAAGACTAGAATGGACATTGAGAAATATAAACTGAGTAAATAAGTAATACTATGATTGCCACTTTTAATATTTTGATTTCTTCACTATCTCGAATTTTTATAAAACTTTTTATCATAACCTTACTATTTGCATTCTACAATTGTAAAAAGGTGGATTCGTTCAATGTTTGTGATCCTACATCTGAAGAATTCCTAAGGACTCTATTTTTCAAGTTAGGTTTAGGTGATAACACCAACCATTGTGGATATGCAATCAATCAGGACAAGGGATGCAAATTGAGCCGAAACGAAGTGATGCAACCTGAGAACTGGAAATTTGTACAGGCTGAACTTACGAAACAAGCTTCCCTTGGATCAAGAGCAACATCTGTTTCCACTATTGCAACCACTGGAGTTGGTAATCCAAAATGGGGAGCTCTAAGTCTTGCTTTGAATGGGAAATTATATGGAATGCCTTCAGGAAGTTCGACTATTCTTGAGATAGATCCAAATTCTGGAACCTCCAGAGAAATTCCTGTACCTGGATCTATAACTGGTACGCATGCTGCTGGTGTATTAGCATTAAATGGAAAAATATATTCCATTCCTTTCAATTCAGATTTTATTATAGTGTTTGATCCTTTAACTGAATCAGTTGAATCTATAGCCTCACCATTCTTAGGCGAAGATAAAAAATGGTTTGGTGGTGTTCTCGCACCCAATGGCAAAATCTATGCCCCACCAGGTGATGCTTCAGGCATTCTTGTTATTGATCCAAGTAATAATTCTACTTCTACAATTGCGTCCCCTGCAGCTGGTGCTTTTAAATGGATTTCAGGCTCACTTGCACCCAATGGCAAAATCTATGGAGCTCCTGGTTCACAAGATTCTATTTTAATGATTGATCCATCCAATGATACTGTCTCAACTATAGCAGTAAGTAGGACTGGAATATTAAAGTGGTCAGGATTGAGTTTAGGCATTGATGGAAAATTGTATGGGACACCATTGATCAGTAATTCTGAGGTCTTGGTTCTTGATCCATTTACAAACAATGTAAATTATATAACTGCAGCGGGAGGGGTTTCTGCCTCTGGTGCTTGGTTTGGAGCTTCCCTTGCGCCCAATGGATTTATTTACAATACTCCTTATTACACTCAGCCCATCTTGCAGATAGATACTACCTCACAATCTACAAGTATTATCAACCAACCCTTTGCGGGGAATGATAAATGGTCCGCTTTTCGACTCGCTCGAAATGGAAGATTGTATGCAGGGCCAGCAAGCCTGGTGGATACTTTGGTGTTCGATCCAGGTTCGAATGGTGCATACTGTGATTCTATTTTATTCAGTTCTTATTTGAACAATTGATAAGGACTGCCTAGGGTAATTTTCTTCCAAAAAATATTCTAATCTGGGTTTCTCTTTGTCGATAATTTTAGCAATGGAAGTTTGGGACGCAACATGGACGGATTTGCTGGTTCGAGTTACAGAGAAGGTTCTGCATCTTGAATCCGTTTCGGAGCAGATTTCCCAAGAATTACAGATCCAAAAGGCAATTCGGGAAGAATGGCAGAACTGGAATGAGGGCTGGAAGTCCGCATGGTTGCTTTCTCAGGATGACCAACTTCGTCTCACTCATTCTGTTCATAGAAGAATCCAGGCTCAGAAAAACTCTTTCCCAAATACATAATTTTAGAACCATAGACTAAAAAACCAGGACAAGGTGTTTATGGAAAAGAAAGTCACTCCCTTCCCGGAGCTAGCTCCTTCTACCCCGATTCAAACGGGCGAAATCATTAAAAAAATCTACGGTCGCTATCTAGAAGAATTCCAAGAAGGAGATCTCTACCTTCATCCAAGAGAGTTTACAGTAGATAGGAGTTTTGCACAGGAATTTGCAACAGTTTTCATGGAAGCAAATCCTTTGTTTTTATCTGCACCTTATGCTCAGGCACATGGATTTGCAGATATGTTAGTTTCTCCCTTGCAGGTTTTCAACATTGCACTTTCCTTAGGTGTTCAGAATAACTCAGAAAAGGCTCTTGCTAACCTTGGTTACTATGATGCCCAGTTCTTACTTCCTGTTTACCCAGGTGACACTCTTTCGGCGAGAACCAAGGTTCTTAAGGTCAATGACAAAGGTGCCGACAAACCTGGAATTGTTCATGTGCGTACACTTTGTATGAACCAAAAGAATGAGGTCGTTCTTCAGTACGAAAGAAAGATTATGATCTACCATTCGAATGGGAAACCAAAAGGAACCCCAGAACCATCCGCTACCTCTGCTAGTTTTCCAGAGTCGACAACTCCAAGTTTAAAACTTCCAAGTTTAAAGTTCCCAACTAACTTTAAGAATGCGACATGGTCAGGAACCTATTTTGAGAATTTCAAGCCAGGACAGATTTACGTTCACCAAAATGGAAGAACGATCACTGATGAGCACTTTCAATGGACTTACAGAATGGGAAATACTCATCCACTTCATTATGACAGATTGTATTCTGCAGGAATCTCTGGGCCTATGGGTGGTGATCCTATTGTTTATGGTGGTCTGGTATTTGCTTGGTTGTTCGGTCTTGCTTCTCGTGATATATCTGAAAATATGCTTTGGGAGCTTGGATTCACAGAGGGCTATCACACAGCACCATCTATCAGTGGTGATACGGTGACCTGTCTTACTCGTATTCTAGAGACCAAAGATGCTGGGAATGAATACGGTATTCCAGCTGGTGAAGTTCAGTGCCAAATCATAGGTCTGAAAAATATCAAAGCCAATGATGCCTTCGATAAATACGGCGAGGATCTGTTCTATAAAGAGAATGATAAGAAGAAGATGGGTAAGGAAAAAATTTCTGAAAAAATCTTCGAACTCGAAAGACGAATCTTAATCAAGAAGAAGCCGTAAAATGTTCAAACTGCACGGTTTTCCAACAAGTAATTTCTATAATAAAGTAAAAATTGCTTTGCTTGAGAAAGATTTGCCTTTTGAAGAAATCCGTGTGGCACCTTCTATTCAAGAGGACTTTCTTAAGATCTCACCTATGGGACGCATTCCGATTCTTGAATATAATGGTGAGTTTATTCGAGAAACGCATGTTATGTACGAATTTCTCGAAGAGGTAGCTCCTCAAACACTTCGTCTTCTCCCTAAGGATCCTATGGCTAGAGTTAGAGTGCGTGAAGTTTCTCTTATGACTGATTTGTATTTGGATTTTTCTGCAAGACCCTTGTTTCAGCATGTTTTTTTTGGAGCTGATAAGCCTAGTGAAGACTCAATTCATCGAGCTTTAAAGGACACAATGTTCGGTTGGAGAGCTATTTCGAATCTAATAGATTGTGAGAATTATGCTGTAGCAGATCAATTTTCCTATGCAGATATTTCTGCAGCATCAACCTGGGACATTGTGCAGAAGTCTATTCTCCAAATGACAGGGAAGGATATTTGGGATGAGACTCCTAAGATTGTGGACTATCTCAAGAAAATAGAAGAAAGACCGCATATCAAGGCAACAAATAAGGCTCAAAAGGCTGCTCTTCGTATGGCAGCCATGGCGAAGAAGAAAATATAAAGCAAGGTATCAACATAAAGAAAGGAAATAAATTATGGAAAACAACGAGCAAATACTAAAAAAGATCTATTTATTCACTGAGTTTGCAGATAAAGAAATTCTAAAAATTTCTGGAATAGCAAAACTTATAACTGTGCCCCAAGGTGAATCAGTATTTCGCGAGGGCAATGATGCTAAATCTTTTTTTGTTGTAAAATATGGAACACTTAAGATCACCACCAGCGCTCAGTCAGGCGACGATGTAAACATTACAACTATATCTGTGGGAGATCATTTTGGTGAGTTACCATTTTTTGATCACCAGAAGAGGGCAGCTACAGTAGAAGCTCTAGAAAAGAGTGAATTATTAGAAATACCATACAAAGAATTGGATGATATACTCAATACATCTGAGACTATGCAGGTGCATTTTTATAAATCCATAGCAAACAATCTGATTCAGAGAGTAAGGATACTTACTCAAGATTTAACATACGCTAGAGAATTGAAGAAAAGGTTCACATAGTCCTTTCATCTATCCTGTTTATAGGTTTCTGAATGTGGGCTTCTATAGAAGGATTGCTTCTTCTCTAATATCCACTCAGAAACCAACATAGATTTAAATTTTTCCCACTTTCATAAGAATAGAATTCTAAACACTTAGACGCTGGTCTATGACCAATAAATTGGATTACATCTAGAAAACTTTGTGGAGCCAGATAGATGGCTACACTAGAGTTAATCTTTGCTATGATTTCTTCTGTGCCTGAGGCAACCTTAATCCTTTGGATGCTAATACCTTTTTCATCTAAGCCAGTGATAATGCTAGGTAAGCGAATTTCAGGATGTATGATGATGGGAGTATCACCTAATATATATTTATTGCTAGTGTTCATCTCTATATACATTTCAGCTAATTTGTTGCCATAATCACGTTGCTCAGAAAGGGAAGGATAGTAAAACAAGCCAAAAGAAAGATGAAAGCTTAGCATTGCTATTGTCATTTTTGTAAAGGAAGGTAGGCTACTTTTACGAAATGAACTCAACTCAAACAAGATATAAATCAAGGCAAGAGTCATACAAATTGTACCTATGACCTGGTTGGAATTAGCCCAATTGAAAATCGTTGAATGAATTAAATACGGTAGATACAAAAAGATTGAGATCCAAAGCAAACCAAGTAGCAGAGGGATCAGCCTTTGCCAATCAAAGACTAAGGCTAAATTGAGTTTTGGTTTTTTGAAGATTTCTCTACCAGGAATCAAATTTTCCTCAGCCTTCTTCCATTCTTGAGCGAGAAAAATACAGAAGAGAGGATAAACGGAAAGAGCATAAGAGGGAAGTTTACTTGGAAGCAATTCATAGAAGATCCAACCAAAAAACAACCATGAAAGAAGAAATATCCTTAGATCTTTATGGATTGATTCTGTAGAATCGCTCCTTAGGTCCAAGTGCTTATTGTCTTCGCTTTCTTTCACATTTCTATTTAAGAATTCAAGAATTTGATTTTTGATAGAGATGAGTGTTTGTGGAAGTAGAAGACTCCAAGGGAATAGAAAGAGTGCAAAAAGTACAAGGTAGTATCCAGGAGGACCAGATTGGCCGAATACTGAGCCAGTTGTTCTCTTCAAAATATACCAGTCTACCATCCATCGTATCAATGCTCCATCGCTTGCAAGCCATGCAAGCCTTCCCCAAACTAAGAGAGGAATTAAGCTAATCGGCAAAAAGAGCCAAGCATGAAATCGGATGAGCTTTCTGCGGTTAGAAGAAAAAAGGAAAAAACTCATGAAAACGCCACCTAACAAAATTAGTATTGGTGGGCCTTTCTGAACCAATCCTAAGGAAAAGCTCAGCCAGAAAATGATTGCCCAAAGAGTGGGAGATTTAAGAAAAGGATTCCTTTCTTTCTCTAGATTCGGGACAAAAGCAATCACCTTCCAAAAGGAAAATAATCCAAGTAGGCTATAGAATAAAAGTCCAATATCTGTTAGGGATATCCTTTGGTAGATCATAAGAAAGATAGAACTTAGAAATATGATACTTGAGCGGAATGCGATTTCATTTCTTTTACCGAAATTAAGATTCTTAGAATTAGAGTTAAGGCTATTTGCAAATGCATAAACAAGTAGCCCACATAACAAAAAGTAAAGAGTATTCGCTAGTCTAAATGCGAAGTGATTGATTCCAAGAACTTTCATAAAAAGAGCAGATGTCCAGAAGTGGAGCGGGGTCTTTCTATGAGGTTCTGAGATGGGGTAGTCAGGAACAATCCAATCAGTCGTTTGGTTCATGTTAGACGAAAATCCAAAATAGGCAGCCTCATCTTGGTCCCAAAGAGGTTCCTTTAGTCCAAGGAATGCAATGATACTAAAGGCAAACAAGAGAAACAAAGGATTTTGGAAATTCTTAAGCATGATTGAAACGATTGATTTCCCTAGGGTCTTAGGCAAGCGATTCTTAGGATCTTAAATGGATTTCCTTAAAATCTTTGGATTCATATATTACAAAATCTTCTTATATGTAACAAGAATGAAGCATTAGTCAATAAATATTAATGAATGTAAAATATAAAATTATTGATCTAGACATTAGGAGATAGGAAACTCAGGCTAAGTTCGTGAGAAACAAGTTTTAAGGCTATAAGAGAGTATCTTTTAGAAAAATAATTAAAAAGAAGATAAAATAAACTGTGAGCATCAAAATTCCATTTTAAAATAAATTATGAGTGAAAGGAAAATTTTCAATCCTAAGAGATTATTTTCCACTTTTGTGAGAGTGTTCGGATTTCTTGTGCTTCCGATATTTCTTTTATTTGTTACAATTAATACAATAGGTAGCATTCTGTTTACAAGTAAGCTACAGGAAAATGATTATGGTTCAAAAGGTATCTATAACCCTTATAAGATTTCTGAACAAAAAGAAAGAAACACTAGATCTACTTCTTGGAAGAAGGTAGCTCTACACCTTCATTCTAATGAAGTATGGTATACTCCTGAAAGGCAGTCTTTGCAAGACCTATCTAAATCCTATTCTAGAAATGGCTATGATTGGTTGAGTATTTCCGATTACAATAGAGTGACTGATACTCGAAGTCTAATTAAGAATTCTTTTTTATCTTATGAATGGAGCAGTAGTTTACTCAAGAGACATTTTCTCTTTGTAGGTATTCAATCAGCAATTTTTGATCCATTTTACTTTTTTTCAACTCGAGAAAATATCCAATGGATTATAGATCAGCATTCCAAGAAAAAAGCATTCGTAGTATCCAATCATCCAACTCTTTATGATTCTATGCCTTTGGATTTTTTAGCAAGTCTGAGTGGAGTTCATGCTGTTGAAGTTTTTTCTCCTTTCGGAGATGATACTAAAATAATGGATAGATTATTAGAAAGAGGAAAACCCATCTTTGCAATGTCAGCTGATGATTTGCACTATTTGCCTTTGGAAGAAAGTAGATTGAATGGAGAATCTACCATCATAGAGTTCTGGAAAAAAATTTCACTAGTATATGGTAGAGAAGGCCAAGCCTTTCAAAGATTTGTCCTAATGAATTTGGAAGAAAATAATGAAGAAGGAATCTACCAAGCACTTTGCCAAGGTAATTATGTTGCTGTACGAAAATTTGATCGCAGAGTAGAGGATTTTAAGTTAAAGAAGATCGAGTTTGATACGAACACATTTAGGATTTCCTTTTACGAGAATGTAAAAGAAATTCGTTTTATTACAAGTAGTTCAGAACCAAATTATATTGTACAAAATGTATCAGAGGCTACCTACACACTCAAAGAAAAAGATAAATATGTAAGAGCGGAAGTCATTGATTTTAAGGGGATCTTAACAACGAATCCAGTTTATAGAACGGAAGAAATGGAAATCCGACCTGATTGTAGAAATACAAAACAATGATTAAAAATTTAATTCCAAGCTTATACTGATGGTATCCTTTTTTGGTGTTTGAGATTTTTTTGAGACAGAAAAGGAAAAGAGTAGATCGATAGAGAAAGTAAGGAATTCTTTCCTATAAAGAGGAACCAGAATTTGAAAACCTTGTATTTACTCAGACATGGCAAATCAGACTGGGAATCCGATTTTAACTCGGATCATGAAAGAGGTCTAGCCAAACGTGGGATTGAATCTACCAAGAGAGTAGGGCAATACTTATTGGATTATGGATTTTCAGTAGATCTTTGCTTATGCTCAGATGCGGTTCGTTGTCGAAAGACTTGGGAATTATTATTAGAGATGGAGAATTTTGCTGATGAGACGTCTTACAAAAAGGAAATCTATGAAGCAAGTTCAGACAAGTTATTCGAAATCGTAAAGAACACAAATGATGAAACAGAATCTCTACTTGTGCTCGGACACAATCCAGGGTTAGAAGAATTAGCCGAATACTTAGTATTAGGTGATAATTTAGATGAATTACACAATTCTCTTTTTGCCAAAT
The DNA here is from genome assembly GCA_022402465.1 of Leptospiraceae bacterium. Taxonomy (GTDB): domain Bacteria; phylum Spirochaetota; class Leptospiria; order Leptospirales; family Leptospiraceae. Next base: position 59,925 of record JAKRSH010000005.1, read on the forward strand.
TCCCTACGGCTGCTTTTTTAGGATTGTCTCTCTCTGTCGACTCTTGGCACGATATAACTCCAGGACATGCTTCTATCATTTCTTATTGGGTTCCTGGCCGCAAGGGCAGGTAGAATTTTGCAAGAAGAATCTTCCTCCAATCATCAGCTAACATCTTATATTGCAAATGATGAAATCAGAAGCAAAGTAAATTATTTAGCACAACGCATAACAAATGATTTCAAAGATCATTCCACAAACCAAGGCAAGGAACTTCTCTTGGTTGGTGTATTGAATGGTTCCTTAGTTTTTCTTGCAGATTTGATTCGAGAAATCAAAATTCCAATTCTAGTTGATACTATCGCTGCCTGCTCTTACGGCAGCCAAACTCTAAGTTCTGGTAAAGTTGAAATTACAAAGAAGTTAAGTTTAGATCCAAGAGGGAAACATATAATTCTTGTTGAAGACATAGTTGAAACTGGTCTTACTTTAGAAGCAATCAAAGAGTATCTACTCACACTAGGCGTACAATCTGTACAAATTTGCTCTTTGCTATTTAAGCAAAAAAAAGATGCGGTAAAGCATTCAATTGATTATCTAGGATTCGCTATTGAAGATAGATTTGTGGTTGGATACGGTTTGGATTATGCGGGTTTGTATAGAAACCTGCCGTATATTGCGGAACTAACATTCGGAGCTTAAAACGAATGCTATTCTTGCTCAGAGTTATTTAAAATCGAATCTAATATTTATAGTTGAGCGTTATTGGATATTTATGAATAAAAAAGATTTTGTAAGAATTTTACTTTAGAATTTTTGTAAATTGAAAAGTCTGAATCAATGAGAACTGCGTTTCGCATTTTTATTCTCTAAAGATTTATGCAGGTATACTTTTCGATTTTGCAAATGAATTTAATTTTCTTTCTAACTCCGGTGGCAGTCGTAAACTAATCATATATAATGTATTTCATGATCTAGAAAATGCGTTTTTCATATTTTTAGTTTTATCGATCAGTTTTATAATTGTAATAGAATTTATTCTTATTTAGGTTAAGTTAATCCTGATAGATTTGAATATGAACATAGTATCAAATAATTCGGGACCAGGGAAAGATTTAATTATATTATATCTTAACAGTCATAAAACCTTCTCGGTTTGCTGCTAGATTTAATTTTATATCGAGGGAAACGAAGGTGAAATTGCTAGTCTTGTGTTGACAAAATAGTATAGCACTTGCTAGTTGTAAGGAATCTGCTGCTCTTAAAAAAAAATACATTGTACGTTTTGTTCGTTATGTTGGATGAAAAATTTGCTAAAGGGGCATAAGTTTTCGATCAAAATTTAAAATTCACAAAAATGCGTAGTAAAAATCTAAGAAAACTCTGTTTATTTGTAAAAATGATCAAAGATGTACATAGCTAGATTGGAGCAAAAGAAAAAGTTAGCTTATAAAATAAATCAGAACCTAAGCTGCTTTTTCGTATGAATAGGTATGATAAAGCCCATTCAAAACGGGGGTTGCAACTAACTTGGAATTGGGTGATCTTTAAATTAATGATGGAATGGGAGTTTCTTTGTTTAGCCTAGAGTGAATTCATAGAATAATAACAATACTCCAGTGAGCCTATTGACCTCTTTCGCAAGCAAGCCATGGATGGCTTGCCTCGGCATTTGGAGCATGGATGCGGAACATGCCGACGAAAGAGGGCAAGGCGAACCCTCTTTCTCGTCGCACCCTGGAATTAAAATTCTCTTCCAACCTAGGAGGACGGATTGTCCTTCCCACCGCTTGCGAACAGGACGTTCGCAACTTTCGCTTTTGGGCAGGATCTCGGTTTACCCTTTCTCGTCGCACCCTGGAACATCGTGTTCCAAAGTGCGAGAAACGACATCCATGTCGTTTTGGCTCGAAAGGGCAAATCCTCGTTTGGTGGGTAGAAATCAAC
>JAKRSH010000041.1 GCA_022402465.1 Leptospiraceae bacterium
CTTGCAAGAAGTGATATCGGAAGAGGTTATTCAAGATTAATGAAATGGACTCGTAGTATGGGTGATCAATACCTACATTACTTAAAAAATCCTAAATATGCTTTAGAGAATAGTGACCTGGCTAGAAGTGATATTGGAAGGACAGTTACTTCCTACTGGAAAGGTCATATCAGAACGATTACTAATATCTTAAATCAATATTGGCATTACACTCAATATCCTGCATATGCAATTGAGAATAGTGATTTAGCTAAAAGTGATCTCGGTAGAGCTGGAACTCATTTTTGGAAACATGGTTGTGGAGCACTGATCTTTACAATACTATTATCGGTAAGTGGAGTAGGCAAAGCTATTGCGGCATCTTTAACACTGGTACCTGAATGGTTAAAATATACTTACGCTGCTAGTTCTGGAGCTAATGACATAGCTTCATGTGCGTCCTCATCTGGTGGTTACTATGGATATGGTGGAGGATCATTTGGTGGTTAAACTTATTTTTATAATATTTTTAAACTTTATGAATTGCTTGCTTGGTGACGATTCAAAATCACATTGGTACATTACTAATAGTATTCAAAATAACTGCATGCTATCAAGGGTTAAACTAAATAGGGAAACATTGTATTTTATACCTTATAAGATAACTATAGAAGAATTTTATATTATATTTAATAAAGATAAAATGGCTATTGATGAACAGAATTATTTAGATGCTCAAAAAAGAGTATTATACTTTAAAGAAGAATGTTTAAATAATTCAATTTTTTTAATCGAAAATTACAACAAAGATATTGAATCAAAAGGATTTGTTAACTATCTTTTCAAATATAATGAAAATGAAGCTAATTTCGAATTAAATTACTTATTGAATTATTCCTTTTATTACCGTGGATTTCCAAAAGGTCCAATTGTATATTATACAGACTCCCCAAGAAGAGTAAGTAGTATATTTTTTGGTAATCCTCCAGAATTTTATAGTAAAGATGACTTAGAAGAAAGGTATTTAGAAAGGAAAGTTTTATTTTTTTGTAATGATTCATTTAATGAAAAAAATATACTGAAAATAGAATCAAGAAGCGATCAAAAGAATAAAGAATATTTTAATATAAATAATAACTGCTAATTTTAAATGATAAAGTTAGTGCCTACGCTCGCCTGAGTCTCGCAAAAACTATTTAATTGGATATATTGTCTGGGTGTTTCCTTATTCAATGCAAGATGAGTTCTATGGTTGTTATAGAACTGAATGAATTCATCTAACTTAGTTTCTAGATGGTATTGATTGTGAGGCTCGCATAAATTAATATAGCGAACAAAAAGTCTGTTATATTAGCTGGAGCCTTAATCAAGGATACATAATCTTAAGAATATATTTCATAAAATGAGAGGTATAAACAGAAAAAGTCATTATTTTCAATAAATTTCTAATTAGCTGATGATACAAATGCAAGGCTTTCTTGTTGGTATATTTGAAAAGACCGATTATGATTCTAGAACTCTAAGCTTCTTTCTGATCGGAATAGGTATGATACAAACCATTCAAAACGGGGGTAGCAACTAATTAGGAGTCAGGAGGTTTGTAAATTTTAGATGGAATGGACGTTTCCTTGTTCAAAGCAGTATGGGTTCGATGATTGTTATAAAATTAAGTGAATGTCTGTTTTTGCTAGACAATAAATACCAACTAGCATAGAATAGAAAAGATCACCTAGCGAAAGGGACCCCTCACCATTTTACGGTTGCAAGCGGAATACCCGTCAACAACCTAAATGGTGAGGGGCAAGTAGAAGACGGGGTCAATAAATTGGAGGAAGATAGAAAGTGATACAATCTAAACCAAACAGCAATTTATTGACCGAAGCTGACAGACAGTTCCAGCATCATTTGGTTGTATTTTTCCTTTATCTGTATATTCATAAACAGATTCAAATGGTGCTGGGTTCGCCCTCCCGAATAACAGAAGAATCTTCCGCTAACAGAACCGAAGCGAAGTGCTTTCCTCCGCAGCGACTTTGGCAGACCCAACTGGCCATCGGGCGCGAGGAAGGGAAGCATGGAGCCTATACAGGACAAGAGGAAGATAGAGAGAGTGGCTTGATCTTCTATAAAGCTAGATACTATGATGCGAAGATAGGACGGTTCTTGCAGAGTGACAGTATGGCATTTCCAAATCAGATCAATGGTATGAACAGGATGATGTACGTAGATGGGAATCCTGTTGGCTATCGTGATCCGAGTGGGAATAATGCTGGAAAAGGATTAATGGAAATGTTTTCTAGTTTAATTTCTCAACCTATAAGTAATGAGCTATTACTATATGCAACCTTTGCAACTGGAAAGGGTGAAAGGGCAGCGAGAGATCTAGCATTAGTAAGTCTGACTAGTCAATTCTTAGCTGGAACCTTTGGTCAGGAATTCTTCTCACAAAACTCAATTACACAACAAAATATTGCAGCAGTCCTCTCAATCTCAAAATTCGGTGCAAGAGTAGGGGATGCTTTTAAAAGAGTGTTTAGATCTATAGACCATTCATTGAAAAAAATAGCAAGAGCTGGCGATCATGTATCGAAGTTCATTGCAAAATCAGCTACAAATTATATGCTAGACGAAGCTAGAAAGTATGATAAAGCATATAAAAGTGCAGCCAAAGGCATAGCTGGAACTGCTAGAAGGATCGCAAAAGGAATGGATGGCGGTGTTCGTTGGCTTATAAGTGGTGGTAATTTTTCTAGAAATAATGGAAATGATTTGGATTATGCTTTTGGAAGTATTGGAATAAATACTAATGGTTTTTATGATTCAATTGTTAGAAGTGATTTTGGAACGGGAGTAACAAATCTTTGGAGGTATCTTTCTAAGGAAATAAATTGGACATTGATTTCAACAGGTGTAAGTATAATTGGGGTCGGTCTTATTGTTACGCTCTACAATCCCGCTGTTGGTGTTGTAATAATGACTACGGGTGCAGAGTTTATTTCGGAAGGTCTTACAGGAATCACACCTCAAGACACGCCTGGTCAAAATTCCCAAGGTCAAGGAATGCAATTTTTCCCTTAACTAGACATATGAATATTCAGAACTCTAAACAAACCTTGAATGTATTATACTCCGTTATATTTATTTTAAGCGTAAGTTGTCTTTATCCAATGGATACCTACAATAGTAACCGTAAAGTAACTGAGGTAGAATATTCAATTGATGAAGCATTAGTTTCACAAAGTTGTCTGGATAACAATAATAATGAAGTTCTTTCATATTTCAGGAAAAACCCCCTTATTAAAGAATTAGAATATCAATTAGAGGCTAAAAAATTTACTAAGATAAATAATAATTCAAAGAATAAAATTGAAAATTATAAGTTTAGAATAAATTGGAAAAATTGTGAGTTTTCCGGTTCTGAAAAATCAATAGAAGAAATGGATGAATTCATAGAAAGTCAAAGATTGCAATTTTTTTCAATAATGACACTTGGAATCTTTCCTGTATTCATTAGAACCAGGACTCATATTTATATTGAAGCAGAAGTTAATGATTATATATGTAAATCAACACAACCAGTTAAAATTGGAAATATAAGCCACCTATTTTATCTACCTTTAGTATTTTACAGCCTTAGGGAAGATACCAATAGAAATATTATTAGATCAGCTATCTCAAGAGGGATAGACGACATTTTGTCTCACATTGAAAATCATAATTGTGTTTTTTCTCGTAAAAACTAATCCTTTGAACCAATCCTCTGTAACATTAGCTGAATATTTGTTTTGAATGGTTTGAATGATTGGCTTAGTCTTACAAAAAACAGATTTTTGGGATAAAGCTGGTAAATGGCTGTTAGGTTGTGGCAAAATTTCTAGAAATAATGGAAATGATTTAGATTTTGCATTAGGAAGTATTGGAATTGATACTAATGAATTTTTTGCAAAAAATGAAATAGATCTTAAAAATCTTTGGGATATAAGTGGAATAATTCCCGGAGGAATACCGTCAAAATTAGCTATCAAATTTGGATTTCCTACACTTGCAAATTGGTTTAATATAGGTATTCCCATTTATACATATATTTCTTTATGCTCTAAAAATACGGAAAGTGTTCAATGCTTCAGCCAATAATAATTATAGGTATAATTGGCTTATTAAATTCTTGTATATTACTTGGAACAGTAACAAAGGATGATTACTTCCTGAGTAAATTTTACTACACTAACGAAACAAAAGAAAGGTATAAGCTCAATAAATATGAAACTAAGGTTTGTAGGTCGAAATCAACTAAGAATAGACAACTAATGGAAGAATTAAAGAATAGACTTCATGATGATAAAATGAATCAGAAATTTTATAATGTAAGAATAACTTATTTATATAATGTAGATAGCATGAACAATTGTTTATTGTTTTTCGGTGAATATGAATGAATAAAATAATAATATTTATTTTAATTCTCCCGAACATTTTTTTATATTCTGAAAATAAAAGAGAAAGAATTTCACTTAATAATTTAGAATTTACAGAGCATAGATGTGACCTTAAACCTTATATTAAATGTAACTATTCGTTTGTAAATAATGAAATTACAATAGAGGAAGCAGTAAAAGGGATTGTATTTTATAAAAAAATTTATATAGATAATTTTCAATTTTATCAAGAAGAATACATCGGCATTCCATATGGGTATTATAAAAATTGCGTTAGAGTTTTTTATTGTGAAATTCATGATTGAAGTTATAAATTTAATAAGATTCTTGAATATCTTAAAATTATTTTGTAAAACAATTTCACTTTTTAGTATTGTATTCTTCCTCTCCTGTAAAAATAACCAAGAAATCGATTTAGGAAATACAGTTGATTTTACGACAGCAAACAGAGAAATGCGAGTATTGATTACTCCCTTTCTTAGACCAAATGAAATCGATTTATTCTTTGTAGGTATTGTAGACTTAATTCCAAATCCTGATAGTGAAAAATGCAATAGGAAGTACCACTTTAAAAGATCCGAGTTTGATAGATGTAAGTTGTTAGTTTTATCCATTCTACTCGTTACAAAGGATATGAAGCCTATAGCAGGATTGCTTGCAGTAGATACTTTTGATCGCTTTTGTCGATTGCATAAAGTTTATTTTATGGATAATTCTTCTCTAGAAGGAGAATTGAATTTATGTAGTGTTTTTAATTTTAAACTTTAGAATGCATTTTATATGAACGAAATCTCGCCCAGCGTCTCTGAGTTGTTTAATTTTCTATACCTTTAAAAACAATAAAAAATATTAAAAATATTAAAAAATTCCAACCTATATAAAAACTAATTGCCATTATCTTTATGAAACACTATTCTTGCTTAGTTATGCTTGCATCTCTTGGAAAACAATACAACACGCTGATAATGGAAATCTCTAAACTCCATGATACTGCTCAGAGCCAAGGAACAAAGAACTGGAATAATGCTTTGATAACCTCGAATTGGAAGATAGGTGAACAGATCGTTAAAGTAGAGCAAGGCAACAATAACCGAGCAAGCTATGGTGACCAAATCCTTAAACAACTGTCTAAGGATTTAAACAGAAGATACAGAAAAGGATTCAAAATTTTTCTGATGAATTTGGCACACAGTGTGCAAAATTACTAGATTCAAAACAAATAATTAATAATAGTTAGGTGATTAAAGTGTGAAATTATCAGTGTTAAAGCTCATCACCGCGAAAGGGACCCCTCACCATTTTACGGTTGCAAGCGGAATACCCGTCAACAACCTAAATGGTGAGGAGCAAGTAGAAGACGGGGTCAATAAATTGGAGGAAGATAGGAAGTGATACAATCTAAACCAAACAGCAATTTATTGACCGAAGCTGACAGACAGTTCCAGCATCATTTGGTTAGCTTAGTAATCTATCTCTAAATTTACAGACAGATTCAAATGGTGCTGGATGCAAGCACAACCAAAGAAGAATCACTGGCATACAACCATCAAGGAGGACGGATTGTCCTTCACACAGCTTGCGACAAGGAAGTCGCAACTTTCGCTTTTGGGCAGGAGGCCCAATGGCGAAATGGGAAGGACAATCGCCCGCACTCCATGTCGTTTTGGCTCGAAAGGGCAAATCCTCGTTTGGTGGGTAGAAATCAACTAACTTAAAAATATATTTACAATTTTTAATACATTGCATATTTTGATTAATTGTGGATGAATTACAGAATTACAAGCGTCTGCACCTGTATGTGGAATGGAATCAACTGACAATGATCTATGCGGCTTCTGCTTATGGCGTAGGAAGAGCAAAAGATAAAAACCAAGGAGATTTCTGGAAGCATAATGATATAAGTAGGGGAATTACTTCTGCATGGAGTAGTTATCTTAGGTCTGATTTTGGTCGTGCATATAAAAGCTTAGGAAGGCAATTATCCGACTACATAAAATATCCAATAAGATCACTTGAAAGTAGTGATCTTGCAAGAAGTGATATCGGAAGAGGTTATTCAAGATTAATGAAATGGACTCGTAGTATGGGTGATCAATACCTACATTACTTAAAAAATCCTAAATATGCTTTAGAGAATAGTGACCTGGCTAGAAGTGATATTGGAAGGACAGTTACTTCCTACTGGAAAGGTCATATCAGAACGATTACTAATATCTTAAATCAATATTGGCATTACACTCAATATCCTGCATATGCAATTGAGAATAGTGATTTAGCTAAAAGTGATCTCGGTAGAGCTGGAACTCATTTTTGGAAACATGGTTGTGGAGCACTGATCTTCGATTTAATCTTACTTTTAACGCCTGGTGGAGCGAAAATTCAAGCAATACTTAAAGGAAGACATATATTAATTCAAATAGGTGCTAAAGCATATTCATATGGTTCTGGTGCCAATTATATAGCTTCTTGTTATTCTTCGTCTGGAGGCTATTATGGCTATGGAGGAGGATCATTTGGTAACTAAATTAATATTATTTACTTATTCTTTAATAATATTTAAATGCTTGCTTGGACCTATGTCAGCGTTACAAGATTCATGGGATATTTCGAGGGGAATTAATAATAAGTGTATGCTACCAAGAATAAAACTGAATAGGGAAACTTTATATGTAATTCCGTATAAGCTTACGTACAATGAATTTGCTGATATATATCAGGATTCTCTTGTAATGGATGATTTTAACTCTAAAGAGATCCATAATAATTCTCCACCAAATTCAGAATCAAATTGTAATAATTTCTCTTATTTCCTCATTGAACAATATGAACCTGATGGAAAATTTGAATCTTTAGAAAATTATAATATTAAATTTAATAATCAAGAATTAATTTATAAAAAATACTTTGGATTAAATTTTTATTATTATAAAGGTTTAGATATTTTTACAGAACCGATTGTTTATTATTCAACTAGTCCAAAACGAGTTGAAAATATATATTTTCGAGAATTACCTTCCGATATAGATGCAACTCGTTTAGAAAAAAGAAATCTTCAAAAAGGATTATTTATTTTTTGTGAAGGAGAAAATAAAATAAATAAAATTTTAAAAATAGAATCAAAAAATTATAAATTAAACAATGAAGAATTCCGTATCCCAAATAATTGTTGAGTTGTGCCTCGCCAAAGCTTTTAAATTGGATATATTCTATAAAATATTAGAAGATTCATTGTTAAAAAAAAGAGATTAAACTAAAAAATCTACTACCGATTCAACGAGGAAGAATCCAGCTTTTAGCCCCATGTTTTAACATGGGGTAAAGCGCGTTGCAAAATAAATTTCATGCGCCCCCAAACAAAGAAGAATCACTAGACTACAAAACCGTGCGTAGTGACCGCCTTGTGGCGACTCTTTGCCGACCCAACTTAGCAACCTGGCGACACAAGGTGAATCACGTAGCCTACTATCGAATCTTCGACCATCTATCCAAAGTTTTTTCATCGGGAAATGTATCTTTAAGATCGCGAATTTCGCCTGAGGAATTCAATAGATAAAATTTTGGTAAGACATCTAATTCTCTTTCGAAGCGATCATCGTATTGGAATTCAAGGAAAGATTCAGAGTTTCGAATTACTTGCAGTAAGGCAAAATTTTTTAAGGCTGGGGGTTCATTTGCATCAGGGCAGGGGTTTTCTTTGCTAGTTCCACCGCATTCCTTTTCGACAAATGCAAGTAAGATGGCTTGGTTCTTTAGCTCGGCTTGGAGAAAAGCTTGCTTTTGCTCTTGGTGCCAAATATTTTCTTCCACCTGTGAGCGGATAAAAAACCAATACGTAGCTAGGGAAATTGCCAAAATGAGAACGAGTGATACTGTAAGCAGCAAATTTTTAGATATTTTATGATTCAGAGCCATCTTTCCTAAAAAATCGTCCATATTGCTCCAAACTACCAGTCAAATACTACATTGACTGCAAAAAAATCAGAGTTTTATGGAACATATTTTTTTATTTACTTGTTCAGGAAGGCGTCTGGTTTTTATGGTCAAATTTCTAATTTACTTTAAGGGAGGCTTTAGACGAAAAAAGAATGAAAGCATTGGGAAAACACGTGATTGCCGAATTCTACGACTGCGACCATGAGTCGATCAACAACCATGAGCTAGTGGAGACCATAATGCTTGAGGCTTGTGAGATCTCTGGAGCTACTGTGATAAAACCATCTTTTCACAAATTCAATCCTCACGGTGTGAGTGGTTGTATCGTGATTAGTGAGTCTCATTTCACAATCCACACATGGCCCGAATACGGGTATGCAGCCGTTGACGTATTTACTTGTGGAGACTTAATTGATAACCAAGCCGCTCTCAATTATATGAGAGAGAAATTTGGTGCAAGAAATGTTTCCGTTGTCGAAATGAACCGTGGTGTTCTCAACCTAGGTGTGGGGGAAGATCTCCGTCACAAACCGATTGGTGCATAAATGACAGCTCAAGTGAATTTCGAGATAGAAGAGGAACCCCCCGGTGCGAGACGCAAGTCATCGTTAGCTGAAGGTCTATTCCAAACTATCACCCCTACCAACCACCACCAAACCATCCAGAAACTCTCTGTAACATTGTTACGAGACACCTTCGTGGGGACCGATAACACAGGTCTCTCTGGGTCTTTTGCGCACTCTTACGTGCGGGCAAAAACCAGCTTCTCGTCTCAGAGATCCCTTTCCACGATCTCGCCTTGGGCTGGAAAAAATAAACCAAATATTTTGCTTGAAGGAGGTTTCAGTATATGAAACTCAAGAACAAAGACAAACTGGTGTCCCGATTTTCTTACATCCACAAATCATTGGAGTGGATGGAGAACGAAGCAGGACAATCTGTAATTATCGCTAAGTCTCCCATTTCCCAAGGGGAAACTGTAGCAGTTTGGGGCGGAAAGGTAGTGCATAAATCTGAACTTTTCAATTTAGGCACTCACGCATATGCTCATCCGATATCTAAGGATCTTTATATCGTAACTCCAGTTCACGATGACGGTCCAGATGCGGTTCATTTGATTCGTACAAGTGGTAAGCCTAACTGTGGATTCAAAGGTGAGATTACTCTAGCTGCACTTCGTAATATCGAAGTTGGAGAAGAGCTTACTTATGATTCTTATATGGTGAATCCAGATGTATTAGAATCCAATGATACTTTTTTCGAAGCCATCCGAAAAAGATACAATGGCAACTTCTCCAATTTCATCCAGCAAGAAATTGACAGCGATCCTAATCTAAGAGTATTCCCAGCATTCCAAGAAGGTGCTTGGGGACTTCTTACTAGCCTTGATGTTGAATCTTGCAATGGAGATACCATTCGTGATCCAGAAGCTATTCGTCGTTATGTGCTTGAACTCTGCGAGCTCATAGACATGAAGCGTTTTGGAGAGACACATGTGGTTCACTTTGGAGAAGATGAAAGAGTAGCAGGATATTCTATGTTTCAGTTGATTGAGACATCTTGTATTTCGGCTCATTTTGCCAATGATACGAACACTTCGTACATTGACATTTTCTCTTGCAAGGAATACGATCCAAAGGTAGCATCTGAGTTTACTAAGAAATTTTTCCAAGGTGGAAAGATGAGAGTAAACGTAGTCAACAGATTCTAGATTCGTATAAAAAGTATAAAGCCTGCCTAGTTTCTAGACAGGCTTTTTTATTTCTACCATCCCTTCTTTCTCTCTCTATTCCTTACCAAGTCTCTATGAATCGCATTTTCTGCTAAGCAGATGATTTCGATTTGGACTTCCAGAGAAAACAGATTTCTAGATAAAAATTTCTTGACTAGATTCTTTTTGTTTATATATGATTATACCCACTTATCATTATCAGGGAGAAACCAATGGCGAATGAACCATATTCGGAAGTAACAAATCAAAGCTGGGGTGGAAGACTTATGGAGTCCATCAAAGGCGTAGTAGCAGGGGGCGCATTATTTATAGCTGCTTTTCCAGTGCTTTGGATGAACGAAGGTTGCTCCGTAGACACTGCAAAGGGTCTAGAAGAGGGTGCAAAAGTTGCTATCTCTATTGATTTATCAAAATATTCTAATGATAACAATGGCAAACTTATCCATGGATCAGGAATGGCTACAACAACTGATACAGTAGCGGATTCACAATTTGGAATCAATTTGAAAGCAATAAGATTAGAAAGAAAAGTGGAAATGTTTCAAAATGAAGAAAATGTCAAAGAAGAAACAAGTGAAAAGTTAGGTGGCGGAAAGGAAACCAAAAGAACCTACACATACAGTACAACTTGGTCTTCTAATTTGATCAATTCCAATAACTTCAAAGATCCCAATGCTCCCAAGAACCCATCCACTATGCCTTATGAGTCTGAGAACTGGGGTGCAAGCAATGTCAAAGTAGGAGATTACAAGATTTCAAAATCATTGATTGGTCAAATTAATGCGAATGAATCTATAGATTATAAATCTGCTGGAATTAGCATTCCTTCTTCTATTTCTTCCAGAGCACAAATTTCGAATACGGAAATCTATTTAGGTAAGGATCCATCGAATCCACAGATAGGTGATATTCGAATCTCACATAAGGTAGCCAACCCTAAGGAAGTATCCATACTTGGTCAGCTTTCTGGTGGTGTAGTTGGAGCCTTTAAAACATCACGTGACACTACCATTGAAAGATTGGATGAAGGGACTTTGTCTAAAGAAGATATGTTTGCGGCAGCTCAGAAAGAAAATGCCATCATGACTTGGGCCGTACGAGTTGGAGGATTCTTCATGATGTATATGGGATTGTCCTTGATTCTTAAGCCTATCTCAACATTAGGAGCAGTGGTTCCTTTCCTTGGAAATCTACTCGGAATGGGTCTAGGATTAATTGCGGGATTGGTATCCTTTGTTCTAACAATAATTACTATCGCATTAGCATGGGTCTTCTTTAGACCAATTCTAGGAATTGCCTTACTTGCGATCGCTGGTGGAGTTGGTTTCTTCCTATGGAAGAAGAAGCAAGAGATGGATGCAAAAGCGCCTACGACTCCAAGCACATCTGCAGCAGGCTAAGACTTACATAAACTGAAAGTTAAATGAGGCTAAGCCTAAAGTAATTTAATAAAATGAGAATCTGAGTTTCATTTTATCAATTGCTTTTTAGCTACTAGGAAGGCAGATTCGAATCTAAGGATCTGCCTTTTTTCATTTCTAATTGATCCTTTCTTGATTTACAGATTCAAACCTGATCACAGATTTGTAGAAAATCAAAAGAAGAGGTCATTTTTTGGAAATTTGGTACACAGAAGGTTTAGAAGTTAGCAAAGGTAGAAAAGTTAGTTATAGAGTTACCAAGACTCTTGATAGTATTCAGACTCCCTTCCAGAAAATAGACGTATTTGAAACAGAAAGCTTTGGTCGTATGTTTACTCTCGACGATGTTACCATGGTTACAGAAAGAGATGAGCATTCTTACCATGAAATGATAGCACATATTCCTATGATGAGCCATCCTAATCCAGAATCCGTATTGGTGATTGGTGGGGGAGATGGGGGAACGGTTCGTGAAGTCCTTAAGCATCCTTCCGTTAAAGAAGTTGTTCTTTGTGAGATAGACAAAGGTGTTGTCGATGCCTGTTATAAATATTTTCCAGATATTGCTCAGGCTATGAAGGACAAAAAAGTAACGCATTATTATGATGATGGAGCTAAGTACGCAAGAGAAAACAAAGGTCGATTTGATGTAATTCTGGTTGATTCCTCAGATCCAGTTGGTCCTGCTGAAGTCTTGTTTAAAGAACCTTTTTTCCGAGATATGCATTCAGCTCTAAAGACTCCCGGTATTATTGCAACTCAGGCTGAAAGCTACTGGTACCATGGAGATGTAATCCAATCCTTATTCGAATTTATTCCTAAGATATTTACTAAGTATGGTTACTACTATACAACTATCCCTACCTATCCTTCTGGAATTATAGGATTTACATTTTTATCCAATCAGATAAGTCCTTATGAAGTTACTCCTGATCCTCAGAGAGTGCCTAAAGGTTTAAAATACTATAGCCCTGAAATCCATAAAGCTGCCTTTGTTCTTCCAGAATTTGCTAAATCCTTTATTAAGAGAAGTTAGATGATAATTGCCAGTTTGCGATTAATAAATAGAATGAACCTTACTGGCATCTTAGTTTTTTCTTTTAGTTTTATAGTATCCTGTACAGGTATCAATGTATTTCGTTCAGCCTATGGATCTGAAGGAAATACGCATCCTACACCAGAATATTCGAATCTTGGAGTAATCTACAAAGGTGGTGGGGTGATTCACCGCAATACTGTCCCAGGTGCCTTAGGTAAACAAAGAGAGGGAGAATTGAGACGGGGAGAGGCATGCAGTTGGTCAGCAGTTTGGTTGCTTGCGGGTGGTGATTCTTCTATCAATGCCGCTAAGCAATTAGGTGGTATCGATTACATTCACTTTATTGAATACAAACAAGAAGCTACCTTTGGCTTTCTCAGCCATAACTTTTGTACTATCATAGTTGGTACTAAGGCACAAAAGCCAAATCCAAGTTCTATGACTAGTTCAAAGGACTCAACAAGCTTAGATTTAAAGTCTTCTAAGGACAAGGAGGACAAATGATCTTTAGAAGAATTTTCATCTTATTTTCAAATGCTCTTTTCATTGGACTGCTTCTGAACTCTTGTGCAGTAGCACCTAATCATGGCTTGATCTTGACTCAAGTTTCCTACCCTGGTGAGTTCAACGCTGAAAACGATGTTCTAGACAAAAAAGAAGGCATGGCTTGCCAAGTTAGCTTTTTTGGATTGATTGCCTTGGGCGATATAAGCGTTGGTTCTGTTGCAAGAGAGTTCGCTATCGCAAAAGTTTCCACAACAGATTATAACTTCACTGGAATACTGTATCCTGCCTATGGAAGACTATGTATTTTTGTTAGAGGCGAATAAATGAGCAAGTCACGAATCATCAAAAGCTTCCCAATTTTTAAACCCCTATTGCTCTTAGTACTTCTTACCATCATAAGCAATTGTGTATCTTCTCCTATGCCTGGGCTTATTCTTTCTCGTACCAAACAGCATCTAGCTCCTGGGACAACTTCTGGAGTCAAAATCCAGTCTGTTCGGATACTTAAATCAGGAAGATCTTGTTCCGTTGGTTCTTGGTTGTACCTTGCCTATTTTTATTATGGTGGAGGCGGCTCTATCCAAGAAGCTATGCAAGAGGGTGGCATACAAAATATTGCAAGTATAGATAGAGAGTCTTTTTCATTATTTTCAGGATTATACTACCAAGAGTGTACAGTAGTTTGGGGAGAATAAGCTATTTCTTAATTCTGTTTGCAGTGAGTGGTATCAGCTTTCGTTTGCTTGCTGGTGAGGTTCAAGCAGTTCAGTTCGAGAGAGAAGCCGAGCAATTTGAAAGAAAATCAAGAATCGAATTAGATCCAGATAAGAAGGAATATTTTTCAAGTTTAGCAAAATCAAGAAGAGAAGATGCTGCAAGAGAAAGGCAGGCTCACTATCAATCTAAGCAAACAACTAAGATTATTGATGATGAACTAAAATCAAAGAAATCTAAAACTTTTATCCAATCTGAAAACGAATTCCTGGATGGGACATGGGAACTGAGTACCTTCTTAGGTGCTGGTTCTTTCAATTCATCCGGGGGAGATGAGCTTTTAGGTTATAGTTCCAATCTTGGCGTGACTGATGCTATCGTTTCCAAGAGAAATAGCTTGAGTTATGACAATATTCCTTATTATAACAATCAGGGTTCTGCATCCCGTTATGCGATTCGACCTATTGGTCTGAAGCTTAGATATACGAATAATGAAGATAAATACGGGTTTCAATTAGATGTTCGATCCTTTCAAATGGATACAAGTTTTCTTGGGTGGAATTTTCTCACAAGTGACCTTAGCAATCAAGCGATTCAAGACTCCAAATATTATTGGATGGATTCCAAAATAAATTATTTCTACTTAGAAGAATTCATACACAATCAATCTATAGAATTGATATTTGGTATAAGAAACCAAGGAAGCTTAATCCAAGAAAAAGCCACTCTGCCATATTCTAGCAATTACCGAGAATACAAGGAACTCAGCAATGCACTAGGTCTTAATATTGGTCTAGCTTATAAAAAGAATTTTTATGGAGTATTTATTTTTACAGCAGGGGCTGAGATTGGAGCTTTAGGTGGAATACTTGAATACGATAGTCTTGTACTCAGAGGGCAGCCTACAAGATTTGGAACAGAAGCACTTAGTTTTACTAAGATGACTATGAATAATCCTATCAATTTCTCTATGTCGGTGATTGAACTTTATGCAAAATATGATTTCCTACTAGGCGAACGCAATAGAATTGGAATTGGATTTACAAACATCCAGTCCAACCGAATTTCAACTTGGGACCAAAGTCTGCCATTTATAGTTTCAAATGACCAAAATCAATTGGTGGAAGATTACAAAAATTTCATTTTAAGGAATATAATATACAACCAAGAATCTCAGAATTTGGAAAGCAGAAATATAAATATTCAATATATTCAATTGGAGTTAACTCATGTTTTCTAATCCATTGCAAAGAGTTCTATTTACTGTTTCTATCTTACTTATCACAATGGCTTTAAGCTGCAATTATAAATTCATTCGTTTACGCATCTATCCTCCTTTGCCAAGCAAAACCTTTGTTTCTGATCAGAAATTGAAAGGATTTGAAATTATCGATGAACGTAAGTTAGATAATAGATTAGGATTGCATCAGCCTTATTTTTTTAAAGAAAGAGTCTTATTCAATGAATATGGAAGTTTAGCAAATATGCTAGCTAGAGAGATACAAAATCATCCCGAAAAATATAGCAAAGTATTGAATAAGGATAATAGTAAAATCCATATTATCGATTTCCAAGTTGGAACCAAGGATTCTTGTTGGAAGAATCTTAGCTATGTAAATTTTCATGCAGAAATTCAAATCGCTAGCAGCAAAGAAAGCTTTATTTATAAGGACAGCATTGGTTCCAAAGTTACGGATTGCTATTTAATAGGATCAAGTTTAACATTGATTCCACTCTTGGTATACATACCCTACCAAGGTTTTAGAGGCAATAGAGAGGACCAAGTCAATGAATTGGGTCGAAATGCAATAGATGCCTTCTTACATTATCTGCAAGAGAAGGATTACAAACCATTATTTAAGAAATACAATAGCCAGGTTCAAGTAGAAGCACGAACAGAATCCGTTCCTGGTATAGAATCCAATGAGAAGAAGGACATGGGGGCAAGAGAGAAATGAAATTACTATTTGCAATTCTCTTATTTCCTTGTCTGATAGGTTGCTATAGTTTAGAAAAAAAATACAATTATGGGGAGTCTTTCCAATCTTCACCAGCAAATTGGGATGAAGAAAATCCACAATTTGAATCCGGCAAGCCCTACGAGGGACTAGATGATATTGGTGATTATATTTTCTCCCTACCATCCAAACTCATTCTTTGGAACAGAGACATTTCAAGTCACAAAATCACAGAGGAAAATAAATTAATACTTAAGCAATATATCTTAGAAAATAACCTAAGAGCAGTTAAGGTTAGATTCAATCAATATTCTCCTGGAGGTGAATTGCAAAGAATTGTTCAAAATGAAAAGATTCATCCAGCAGCCAAATATACAGTGGGGCTTTTCAGTTGGTTAATTTATTCCATACTTCCAGAACGATTGTTTGCAGGACTTATTGGTGGGGATCATTACAACCCTTTTTCCGATACTATTCATATATATTCTAATAATGTTGTTGTGATGATTCATGAGGGTGGTCATGCCAAAGATTTTAGCCAAAGAGAGGCAGCGACATTGTATTCAGCCATATATTCAATTCCTATCATTGGCACCTTATACCACGAAGCTGTTGCAAGTGATGATGCACTCTCTTATTTTGCTGAGAAGGGCAATGATAAGGAAATAGAAGAGTCCTATAAATTATTGATCCCAGCTTATAGCACATACTTGGGAGGGTCCTTCGGTTATATATTGCAATCACCTTATTCAATAGTTGCTGTGATTCCTGGGCATACCTATGGAAGATACAAAGCAAGGAAATTTCGAAATCGAGAAGAAGATAACAATGAAAGATCTAAAGACTAAATTTTCTGAGCGATTTCAACATCTTAAATCCAATCTTACAGTTGGCTTAGATCCTGAATGGAATAAGATTCCAGAATTTCTCAAGAAAGAAGAATTTCCTTTATTTATTTTTTGTAAAGAAATTATTGATGCAACTGGTGAATTTGCCTTAGCATTCAAACCAAATATTGCCTTCTTTGAGAGATTCGGTTCAAAAGGTATTCAACAATTTGAAATGGCAGTAGAGTATATGAAACATGCTCATCCTTCTGCTATCATCATTGCTGATGCAAAAAGGGGTGATCTTGCCAATACCGCAAAAGAATATGCGGCTTATTATTTCCAATCTTTGGAACTAGACTCTTTGACAATATCACCTTACATGGGTAAGGATACAATTATTCCCTATCTAGAAAATAATCTAGGCTCGGTCTTTGTACTTTGCTTAACATCCAATCCCTCTGCGATTGAATTCCAGAAATGGAAGGATGATTCTAGACCTAAGCAGTACCAAATTTTGCATGAGGCTGTTGCACATTTAGCCCGCGAATTGAATCAAGAATACAAAGGTAGAGTAGGCATAGTTGTAGGTGGAACTAGACCATCCGAGATTGCAAAGATTCGATCTCAAGAAGAGGAATTGCTTTTTCTGATTCCTGGATTTGGTGCCCAAGGTGGCAGTCTAGAAGAAATTATGGATGCCTCTGGTGAATTATCCTTTATCAATTCATCTAGAGGAATCCATTTTCTTAGTAGTGGTAAAGATTTTGCAGATCTTGCTCACGCAAAAGCAAAAGAAATCACTCAATCTATGAAAAATTGGTACGGCATTAAGTCTAAAAGTTAAAAAGGTATTTCATTGAAGAAGAAAGTAGCAGTTATTGGTTCAGGTATTTCAGGTTTAAGCATCTCTTATTTTTTATCAAAGAATTATGAAGTCGATTTATATGAATCTGCAGATTATATTGGTGGTCATACTAACACAGTAGATGTGGATGAAGATGGCAAGAAAATACCCATTGACACAGGATTTATAGTTTTCAATCACCAAACATATCCTAATCTATTAAAATTATTTCACCACTTAGACGTACCAACTAAGAAATCGAATATGTCTTTCTCTGTTCAAAACGAAAAGACAGGTTTAGAATTTTGTGGTTCTGGTTTAAATGGATTGTTTGCACAAAGAAAGAATTTGTTGAGTTTATCTTATATTCGTTTTCTTCTTGAAATCGATAGATTCAATAAGGAAAGCATCAAAATACTCGAAGACCCCAAATACAAATCCTATACTCTAGGGCAGTATATGAAGGAAGAAAACTTTAACGAACGTATGTTGAGTGATTATTTAGTTCCTATGAGTTCTGCTGTTTGGTCAACCCCACCTGATCAAATGCTTCAATTTCCAGCAAGAACCTTGGTTCGCTTCTTTTATAACCATGGTTTTCTAGGTTTGAATACCCAGCACCAATGGTATACGGTAGATGGAGGCTCAAGAGAATACGTGCGCAGAATTATAAAGCCTTTTGAGAAAAACATTCACTTGAAATCTCCTGTTCTTGCAGTTGAGCCTAAGGGCAAGAAAGTAGAAATCACTTTGAAATCAAAAAACGTTCTTAGCTATGACAAAGTGATCCTTGCTAGCCACGGTGACACTGCTATGAAACTTTTAAAGAAACCAAGCAAGCTCCAGAAAGAAGTTCTCTCCGAATTTAAATTCCAACCTAACACAGCAACTCTGCATACTTATGAAGGGGATATGCCCAAAATCAAATCTACTTGGTCATCCTGGAATTATAAATATGGTAGGCAAGGCAATGAAACGGTCTCAGCAGTATCATCCTCATCCTCTAAATCAAAGGCAAATTCAAAATCAAAAGCAAGTTCCTCTTCAATACCAAGTATTCATGCAGCGAACAAGGGAGAGCTAGTTCCTTTCACTGTCTATTGGATGAATAGGTTACAAGATGTATCTAAGAAGAAAAATTATTTTGTGACCATCAATGACCCCGATAGAATTCCAAAAGAACATATTATTCGAAAGATCCAATACGACCATCCTCTATTTAGCATGGGATCGGTACAGGCTCAAGAGAGGTTTGCTGATTTGAATTCTGAATCCAATATTCATTTCGTTGGTGCCTACTTTCGTTATGGTTTTCATGAGGATGGTATTGAATCTTCTGTGAGACTAGCTGAGCTAATTTTGGGGGAGAATCCTTGGCTGAGTCTATAGACTTGAAGAGCTCAATCTACGAGGCTAAGGTTTATCACACTAGACTACAGGGAGTGAAAAATATCTTCAGCTATGGAGTCTATACCTTCTTTCTTGATTTAGCAGAGATCGATACATTAGATAAAAATTATTTCCTATTTGCAAGAAATAGATTCTCTCTATTCTCCTTCTATGATAAAGATCATTTAGATCTAGGGGAAGCGGATATTCAAAAAAATATCCATGCTTATATTCGAAAAGAAGGATATAAGGGGACTATAGGAAAGATATTTTTACTAACGAATCTTCGAGTACTTGGTTATGTTTTTAATCCAGTTTCATTTTACTTTATTCTGAATGCGGAAGGAGAAAAGGTTTGTGCGATTGCTCAGGTAGGCAACACATTTGGTGAAATGAAACCATATTTCTTCCCCAAGCCTCGTACGGAAGGTGATTTTGATTTTGTCCTTGAGGCTGATAAATTTTTTTATGTTTCGCCATATATATCCTTGGATTCGAAATTTATTTTTAAATTAAAAATGCCTTCCGAACAACTTAAGATACAAGTAGATTCTTATGAATCAGGTGAAAAAGTTTTGGGAACAGCATACACTGGCAAAAAAAAGGAATTCAATAACTCGAAATTACTACTTTATTTTCTAAAATACCCATTCGTAACAGTCAAAGTGATAGGGGCTATCCATGTACAGGCCCTCAAATTGTATATGAATAAGTTACCCTTCTTAAAAAAGAGCGATAATCAGGAATTACAAAGAGGTGTCTTCCTTGGAAAAAACAGCCACTCAGAGCATATCTGAAGAATCATTAGACAAGCAAAGGTCTAGTGGATATAAATTTTACCAATCTTTATTTTTTAAAGCACTATCATCCATGCAGAAAGGATCCTTGCGAATTTTATTGCCAGATGGGACACAAACCTATTTAGGAAATCCTAATTCAAATCTGGATCCGAAATTCCACAATGGGATGATCCAAATTCATGACCCTGTTTTCTTTCGCAAGGCTGTACTCTATGGAGATATAGGCTTTAGTGAAGCATATCTAGATGGAGACTGGGATACAGATAACATAGAACATGTGATTAGTTGGTTTATTCTCAATGTTGAAGCAGCACCAAATATGTCAGGAACAAATAATAAAATGTTCCACTTAGACCTCTTCAACCTTGCCAATAAATTTTTGAATGTAATTCGAAAGAATTCAATCAAGGGATCTCGCAAAAATATTGTAGCTCACTACGATCTTGGGAATGGTTTTTATAAATTATTTCTTGATAAGACTATGACATACTCTTCTGCCTACTTTGAAGAGGTAGATCAGAAATTAGAAGATGCTCAATTGCTTAAAGTTGATAAGTTATGTAAGAAACTCAAACTAAAGAAGGGTGAGCATCTTCTCGAAATTGGTTCTGGTTGGGGATTTCTTGCCGTTCATGCAGCTAAACACTATGGAGTCAAAGTAACATCGGTTACGCTTTCTGATGAGCAATTGAAGTATGCGAGAGCAAGAGCTGTTCAAGAAAATCTGTCGAACCAGATTGAGTTCAAATTATTGGACTACAGAAAGATAGAAGGCTCTTATGATAAGATTGTCTCAGTGGAAATGCTTGAGGCTGTAGGGGAAAAATACTATGAGTCCTTCTTCGCTAAATGCCAGGAAGTTCTTAAGCCAGATGGGCTTATGGCCTTGCAAGTAATTACCTGCCCAGACAATCGCTTTGAAGAAATCAAAAAAGGCGTAGATTTTATCCAAAAACATATTTTCCCAGGCTCCTTGATCCCATCCATAGCACGCTTAAACAAGGCGGTCAATCGAACAGGAGATATGTTCCTCTATGAAATGGAAGATATGGGAAGGCATTATGCAAGAACCTTGAATCTTTGGCAAGATACCTTTGATAAGAATGTGGAAGAGGTTCGTAAAGAAGGCTTCGATGAGAAATTCATTCGCAAATGGAGATACTATTTAAGTTATTGTGCGGCTGCTTTCAGGATGAAGAATCTTAGTGTTATTCAGATGGTATATACAAGACCTAACAATTATAACTTAGAGGATTAAATCACTTGCGCGAGATCAAAAAAGATTATGAATTTCCTTGTTCTATCGATATACTTTGGGAGACCTGCACAGTATACGAGATACTCATACATTGGTTAGCTGATGAAGTAAGAGGTCGTCCCAAGCTTGGACAAGAATTTTCTTGGTCTTGGAAATTTGGGGAAGAGGGCGAGTTCACCACAAAAGGTATTTATGAAGCCATAGAACCTAATAAACTTTTGGTGTTAAGGTGGAAGAATCATCCGGCAGGAGATATTTTCTTGAAGTTGGAGTTCAAAGAACATAATAAAGGCTCTTTACTAACAATCACAAATGGAGGTTATCCAGACTCAGGACATTTTGATTTATGGCTAGAAGGTGCAGAAGCTGGTTGGGATGATCAAGTAAAACGATTGAGAAGTTTCTTAGAGGCACATCCTAATCCAAGAGAAGTCATAGTAAACAAATAAGACTTGAATGCAGGAGTCGTTTAAAAATCATGGTAAATAGACAGGATTTTTTAAATCAGAAGGAAAAAAATATGGAATATCCGGAACTAGAAACTTATTTCCAGGAATTAACGGACATTACAGATAAGGTAGCAACAATGAATACTCATTTTGATGCTACCCCAAAAGATGATATACAAGCTATGCTTAAGTTTCATGAGAATTTGCTCACTATCCCTTGGGAACATTCGGAGAAGCCTTACTTTGAATTATTTTGTAGCTACTTTTCCTTTCATCTAAAGATTGTTGAAGAGATTATAATGGAAGCTAGAGAAATTCTGGAACCAGAGCATAGACCTTATGTAAAACAAATTGTAGCTTATGTAAAATCATGCGAAGAGTGGTTTGCAAATCTTAAGAAAAACAAGAAAAAATCTATTAAAGCCCAGGTTGCATAATTTTCTATTTCCCATAAATTGCCTATCCTGATTAATTTGAAGATTACGGTGATAGGCAATTGAAATCCAAAAAATTCTTATTCTATCCAATCATACTTTTTGGTTTTTTGTTTCTAGTTGATAAAATATTTCTTCTAGATTCGGTTCGGCTTTTAATCAAAAGCGATTTTACTTATGTTTACTACGAAACCAAAGATAAGCTTCTCAAAGTTTTTATAGAAAAATACAAATCTGGTGAGTTAACAGCTAACAACAAAAAAGTTATGGTGATTCTTGGATCATCTCGTCTTCTTTATTTCAACAATAAAGAATTGGAGGAATTCTATCCTAGTTGGGAGATCTATAATTTTTCTTCTGCCGTTACAACACCTGCTTACTACTGGTATTATTTACAGCAAATAATCGAAGCTGGAGTGCGACCTGATTTGGTTGTTCTTGAGACCGATCCGAATCAGTTCAATGTGAATTCAATCTTCAAGGAATCGAATCTAACTTATAGCTTTGATCTTCCCTTTATCTTTCAATATGCTGGTCTTTTCGGTAGAGATTATGTTAATTATTATATTGGCAAAAGTCTATTCGCTGTTAAGGTAAACAAACCTTATTTAGATGCAGCTTTTCGAAATTACAATAGCCCGAATCTTCCTCTAGTTGCTGCTATGAAAGAATCCATTCGTACGGAATTGATAAAGAATAAAGGGCATGCTTCTTCTCCAGTTGAAGAGTTTTTTGAAAAAGATTCAAGCAATTTAGAGGCAACAAGCCAAAGAACAATTGATTGGCTTTTTAGTTCCTATAAGCCTTCCGAAATGCAATTTTCCTTTTTCGATATTTTACTTTCTGAAACCAAGAAGAAGAATATCCCGCTATTGATTGTCTGGCCTCAGTCTTCCAAGTCTATGCAAGATCGATTGAAGGCATCATCCTTGCCCCAAGAATGGTACAAGCAAGCTGAGAGTATAACATCGAAATACGGATATTCCATCATGAATATGGACGATACGAAGGAGTACTTTTGCAACAGCTTTGCAGACGGTGGGCACATTGCTAAAGATTGCTACCGACCATTCATTCGTTATATATTCTTACAGTATTTCAAGACTTACCAGCCTGATAAGTACAATTAGGATGAGCGAATCAAATATTATTTCTTGGTTTAGTGAATTAAATCCTATTAGTCTTGCTTTTCTTGCAACAATGTTTACTTGGTTTTGCACAGCCTTAGGTGCGTCGTTTGTCTATTTTTTTAATTCTATCAATCAGAAAGTTTTTAATGGAATGCTTGGTTTTGCTGCAGGAATTATGATCTCAGCAAGCTTCTGGTCATTGCTTTTACCTGCTATAGAAATCAGTGAAGAAAATGGAAATTTATTACCATGGCTTCCTGCTACAATTGGTTTTCTAGTTGGTAGTTTATCCTTATTTGCATTTCATAAAATACTTCCTCATCTTCATGTTGGATTTGATTCCAATCGACAAGAAGGTGGTAAAAGTTCGTGGACTAGGAGTATGTTACTCATAATTGCAATTACGATTCATAATTTGCCTGAAGGCTTAGCAGTTGGTGTTGCCTTTGGTGTACTTGGCAATGGATTTAGTCCTGAAATTTTTCTCACTGCTATAGCAGTTGCATTTGGTATTGGTATTCAAAATATTCCTGAAGGTGCTGCTGTTTCTATTCCACTTAGAAGAGAAGGGTATTCTAGAAATAAAAGTTTTTATTATGGTCAACTTTCAGGCATGGTAGAGCCCATAGGTGGAATAATAGGTGCTGCCTTGGTTGTGTCTATACAATCCTTGTTACCATATGCTCTTGGTTTTGCGGCCGGTGCTATGATCTTTGTAGTTGTTGAAGAACTTATTCCTGAGTCACATAGCGGGAATGAAACACAAAACTCTACCTTGGGAGCAATTATTGGCTTTACTCTAATGATGGTCTTAGACTTGGGAATGAATGGCATCATTCTTTGATTGGCAAACGGATTAGGAATTTTTCGAGCTACTGCTACTAATCTCGAAAGGAACCTAAAACCCCCTGTTCAGGGGAGTAGAAATAGGGAAAATAAATATCCAACAAAATTTTGTTTTGAATAAATTAAACAAGCTGATATATTAAAGTTGATTAGAACTGAAAAAGATGAAATTTGGAAGAGAGATCAGGGCATTATTTACTTTTTATTGCTAAGCCTACACTAAGGAAGAATGAAAGAAGATAAGAAAAATATCCATATAGGTATTGTAGAGAATGATTCTTACTTCTTGAAGGAAGTTGAAGAAAGACTTTCGAAATTAGATAATATTGCATCAATTTCTTCTTGGGCTTCTTCAGAATTATTTTTACAAGATTCAAATATTAAAAAAATAGAGATTTTATTCCTAGATATAATGCTACCCGGTCAAAATGGAATAGATTTGGTTGAGAATTTATCTGTGCAGTATCCGAACTTAAAGGTAATTATGCTCACGAATATGAATTCAGATGAAATGATTTTTAGTTCAATTAAGAATGGTGCCCAAGGATATATATTGAAATCTGATATTTCACGACTCAGTGAAGTTGTAGAGGTTGTAAGAAATGGAGGAGCAATCATCACACCAACGATTGCATTGAGGGTTTTTTCAAGTTTTAGAAGACCAACTGTAGATGAAATCCCCGAACTTAGTCTACGTGAGAAACAAATTTTACAATTATTAGTTAAAGGAAAAACCATAGGTTCGGTAGCCAGTTTTCTAATGCTTAGTGAGCATACTGTTCATGGTTATGTGAAGTCTATTTATAAAAAATTGAATGTGCATAATAGAGTAGAACTTACAAAAAAAGCTCAAAAACTTTCCTTAGATTAAACATTTGAATCTCTTAAATAAAAATTACATATCTAAATTCTTAATCATTTCACTCTTCCTGTCTTGCGGAGTAAGCCAGCTCTCAATAAATCCAAAAGGGGATACTAGTTCAATTGATCTTTCATCGGAAGAATTTAGTAAATTCAAAGTATTCTCTTTGAAAAAACCTTGGGATTTATATTGGATGAAGTTAATTGATCCTAGTAATGGAAGTGTTGATTCAACAAGAAATACTTTAATAGATATCAAGGGAATGAGTTTTGATCTGTGGACTAATCATAGTATAGACGGATTAAAATTACCCGTTCAGGGATATGCTACCTATAGAACAAATGTTAGGATCCCTCCGAATTTAAGAAATTTTGGCATATTTTTTTCTCATCAATTCTCTTCTTCAAGATTAATTATCAATGGTGAATTGGTATCTGAAGTAGGCTTTGTTTCTGAAGATTTAAATAAAGTAGTAGCCAAAAGGAATAATACTATTGTGTATTTCACATCAAATGAATCTGAGTTAGATATTATATTACAAATAGGGAATCGAGATTTTTACCAAGGTGGAGCTCGCTCTGAGTTTCTTTTTGGAAGTAAACAAGGTATTGAATTTTATGTATTTCGAAATATTATCTTTGAAATATTAGTTTTTGGATTAATTTTAGGTGCAAGTATTTATCATTTTCTTTTTTATTTATTAAATCGAAATTATCTTCCATTCTTATTATTTGCGCTTATGTGTGGTTTTTTCTTAATTCGAATTCCATTTCAGAATATTAAAGTTATAGAATTCTTTCTTGATGAGATTAGTTGGCAGAACCAAGCTAAAATCTTACATTTGTCTAATGTGTTTGCAATTATATTAGGCATGTATTTCTTACGCAGTTTAGTACCTCATGCAAATAATACAAAGATATCAAAAATAATTTATTTATTAAATATTTTAGGCTTTATAATAGGAATTTTATCAATGATTTCAAATGGTTATATCGCTTATAGAGTTAACTTTTATTATGTTTTAATATTTTTACCAATTTATTTATTTCATTCTGGCTATATTGTCTATTTAAATTTTAAAGAAAAGACGACCTTCTATTTACTAGGAATTGGATTTATTACCTTAGGAATTTTTGCTAATTTAGCTATCATTTTGAGTTATTATGGTTACCAAAGTGGATCGCTACTGTTAGTTGGATTGTTGTCTCTTATTTTGACCCACTCATTGGCACTAAGTAGATTTTTTGCAACAGCTTTGGAAACCAAAGCAAAACTTATGGCTGAGTTCTCAAAGAAAAACCAAAAAGATCTTACTAAACAACGAGAAGAACTTCAAGTCATGATGCATGATAGTCTAGGTAGTGAACTTACTGACATTCATGTGTTTTTAGAAAGATTGATTTCTAACAAATCTTCCTCAGTGCCTAGATTATCCATTGAGAATTTATATGATAGAGTTCAGAAAATCATTAAATCATTTCGAAATCAGCTATTATTTATGGAAGATTTAAACACAGCCTATGAAGACTTATTTACAGGTTTAAACTTAACAGTTCTCCGTAGGTATTCTGATGCAGAAAGAGAATTAGATTTTGAGATTTCAAAGAACGCTTTTCATAATTTCGGAAAAAGGACAATGCAATTTCATTCTACCAGCCCCCAATCAGATATATTTTATTTAATAACAGAATTGTGCACAAATGATTTAAAGTATGGTGTGGGTGAATCAATCTGGAGATTAGATATAAACGACAATAGTCTTAAAATCTATCAAACAAATAGGATCAAATATCCATTGCAGGATAATGAGATGATTCTTAAATCTGCTTTGCTTAGAGTATTAAACTTAAAGGGTGAATTGAAATCAAGACTAGTCAACAATACATTTATTGTTGATATTTCTATTCCTATTTCAAAAGCTCATGAATCGCTGAAATACTTGACATAGAGCCTTCGACAACTTTTTTCTCAAGGCTAAGCGCAAGTTCCTTCCTACCCTTAGTCTCATAAAATTTTGTTTGGATTGCTTCCGCAAGAAATTCTCGAAACCAAAAGCGGTTTTGTTGTTTGCGATTCTCTTTATAAAAATTATTTTCAGAAGTAATTTGGGAATACTCTAGGATCTTCTTCCAAATGTCTGCTATGCCAAGCTCTTGAATCGCCGAACAAGTAAGAACATCTGGTATCCAGCCTGAATTTGTAGGGGGAAAAAGATGCAGAGCTGATTTGTACTCGGCTTGAGCAGATGTTGCTTTGGCTAAGTTTTCACCGTCAGCTTTATTGATTGCAATGAGGTCTGCCATTTCCATGATACCACGCTTGATACCTTGGAGCTCATCTCCTGCACCAGCTAACATCAGCAATAAGAAGAAATCGACCATGGAGTGAACTGCTGTTTCAGATTGTCCAACACCTACGGTTTCGATTATGATGGTATCATATCCAGCAGCCTCACATAATAAAATTGTCTCTCTTGTCTTTCTAGCAACTCCACCCAAAGAACCGCCAGCAGGGGAGGGACGGATATAGGCTTGTTCTGCTTTGGATAGATTTTCCATTCTTGTTTTATCTCCAAGAATGCTACCATGGGTTCTTTGTGAAGTAGGATCAATTGCTAGGACGGATATTTTCTTGCCTTGGCTTATAAGATATTCTCCAAAGCATTCTATAAAAGTAGACTTACCAACACCAGGTACACCTGTGATTCCAATTCGAATAGAATTCCCAGTAAAGGGGAGTATGGCTTCCAAAATATCCTGTGAAAGCATCTGGTGTTCCGGTTTGTTGGACTCTACTAAAGTTATTGCCTTACTCAAAGCCAACCGATCTCCTGAACGAATGCCATCTACATAATCCTTCAAGGAAAAATTCCTTTTCTTAGATTTCTGAAATTGTTCCTTTAAATTAGGATTTAGTGATTTTACTGAATCGACTCCCTTCATTACATTCAAAGCAGATTTTTTCATAAGGCAGTCCGATTCTCATTGATTGAAATTTTTGGGATTCTACCAAGCTTGAAGAAGTAAAATGCAAAAAAGCATAAATAAAAAAGTATAAATACATTGCTACTGTGTCCAGAATCACCCAACTCGGAGGTAAAGATAAGAATCATAAAAATAATTCCAAACAACAAGCAAAAAGCAGCTAAGGTTTTAAAAAGTCCGCGCACTAAACTAGAACGCTGTATCCTCATCATTTCAGAGTGATTGAATTCTAAATTCTTTTTTAGCTTATAAGAATATAATAATAAAATAGCAGAGATAGTCATTACAACTAGTATTGCAATTCCATCCTCTATAAATATTTCTGATAGAGCTTTGTTCTCGGAATAATTTTCAGCAGAATATACTATGAGTAAGGAACCAAAAACAAAAAAACAAAATCCAAAGAAGGAAAGGGCATTCTTGAGAATTTTCTTTAGCCTTGGGCTTGTACTCCTAACTGCTATAGATTTCTTAGAGTAGGAATAAGTTTCTTGGGTCTCTGCACTTTCAATAATTACATCAGCCCTCGTTTCTACAACTTGGATGGAATGAATATTTTCTAAGTCATGCTTGATTGCTTCTTTGAAATATTTTTTAGTAAGCCATCCAGTATAAAACACTACTAAGGGTGCAAATACTATAGTCTCTCCAAAGCTTAGGAAGGTATTGAACAAACCATGGGCTAGTATGGATACACCTAGTCCATAGACTAGCATAGGCAAGACTGCTATGTTTTGGAATTTGAACTTTCCAAGCCAGTATCCTGAGATAGATCCCCAGAAAATATGACCTGGAACAGAAAGTACGGCTCGTAGAATCGCTGTTTCAAAACCATTCTCCAAAACATAAAAAATATTCTCGAATACAGCAAACCCAGCACCAGCACTGGCTCCATACACCAAGCCATCAGTAAGTTCATCAAAATTAAAATTTCGATAAGAAAAAAATCTAGTAACCAGCCATTTGCCGAGTTCTTCACTAAATCCAACAATTAAAATCATGTATAAGAGTTGCAGAAGGAAATTTTCAGAAATCCCCTCATCCGGAATAAATGTCTGAAATATCCCAATTGGAAGAACCAGAGCAGCACCCCAAAAGAATGCTTTTAGTATCAGTCCAATTGGCTCCTTTTTATGTTTGTCTAGATTATAGTATATACTAACATAGATTAACCCAGGAAGAATGGCAATTGCTATAAGAAATAGTTCATTTTGCAGCATATGTTCTCCTTGAATTAAAAATCTATTGCCTATGAAAATGAATCCCTAGGTATCAAAGCCTGCACTCACCTAGGAACTAATTCAATCGTTTAGCTTGACCTTCTTGCTGTTAGAAGAATTTCTAGAATTTGTTTGGCGGCAAGAGAGATGACAGTTCCTGGTCCAAATACTCCTGCAACACCTGCCTTATATAAGAAGTCGTAGTCTTGGTGGGGGATTACTCCTCCAACTATTACGAGAACATCTTCTGCGCCCAATTTCTTTAATTCTTCTATGACCTGTGGTACTAAGGTTTTGTGACCAGCTGCAAGGGACGAAACTCCTAGAATATGAACATCATTCTCTACGGCTTGTTTGGCGACTTCAGCTGGAGTCTGAAAGAGTGGTCCTATATCAACATCGAAGCCAAGATCTGCAAAACTGGTAGATATTACTTTGGCACCTCTATCATGACCATCTTGTCCCATCTTAGCAACCATGATTCTTGGTCTACGTCCTTCTAGTTCTGCGAATTCATCCGCAAGCTTCTGTGCATCCTGAAAGGATGTATCATTGGATATTTCAGAATAATAAACACCTGAGATAGATCGAATCACTGCTTTGTACCTCCCAAAAACTTTCTCCATGGCGTAGGAGATTTCCCCTAGAGTTGCTCTCTTTCGTGCCGCATCCACTGCAAGTTCCAGAAGATTGCCATTCCCAGATTCCGAACATTTTGTTATCGCATCCAATGCAGAATCTACTTCGGATTGGTTTCGTTCCGATTTTAGCTTCTTAAGTCTCTCTAATTGTGCATTACGTACGAGTGTATTGTCTATATCAAGGATATCGATAGGATCTTCTTTCTCTAATCTGTATTTATTTACACCAACGATAATATCTTTACCAGAGTCGATTCTAGCTTGTTTCCTTGCGGCAGCTTCTTCAATTCTCATTTTTGGAATACCAGTCTCTATTGCTTTTGCCATTCCACCTAACTTTTCCACTTCTTCAATAAGTGACCAAGCTTTAGTAGCAATTTCATGAGTTAGGCGTTCGACGTAATGAGAACCAGCCCAAGGATCAACCACTTTGTTAATCTTTGTTTCCTCTTGCAGAAAGATCTGAGTATTTCTTGCAATGCGAGCAGAAAAGTCGGTAGGAAGAGCAATTGCCTCATCCAAGGCATTGGTATGCAGAGATTGTGTGTGTCCCAAAGCAGCAGCTAGAGCCTCTATACAAGTTCTTCCTACGTTATTGAAAGGATCTTGTTCTGTCAAAGACCAACCAGATGTCTGGCAATGTGTACGGAGTGCCATGGATTTTGCATTTTTCGGATTGAATTTTTTTACAATTTTCGCCCAGAGAATTCGTGCCGCACGCATCTTGGCTATCTCCATGAAATGGTTCATTCCAATTGCCCAGAAGAATGAAAGTCTTGGAGCAAATGCATCTACATCCAGGCCCGCTTCAATTCCAGTACGAAGGTATTCCAAGCCATCAGCAAGAGTATAACCTAACTCAATGTCAGCGGTCGCACCTGCTTCCTGCATGTGGTATCCAGAGATGGAGATGGAATTGAATTTTGGCATGAAGCGAGAAGTGTATGAAAAAATATCAGCTATTATCTTCATAGAATGCTTAGGTGGATAGATATAAGTATTACGCACCATGAATTCTTTGAGGATATCATTTTGGATAGTTCCTGAAAGCTTGGCTATAGGAACACCCTGCTCTTCACCCGCGACTATGAAGAAGGCAAGAATAGGAATTACTGCACCATTCATAGTCATGGACACGGACATTTGATCCAAGGGAATCTGATCAAAAAGAATCTTCATATCGAGAATAGAATCTATAGCTACACCCGCTTTCCCAACATCACCAACAACTCTCTCATGATCTGAAT
Organism: Leptospiraceae bacterium; assembly: GCA_022402465.1. GTDB lineage: Bacteria > Spirochaetota > Leptospiria > Leptospirales > Leptospiraceae. The sequence goes on from JAKRSH010000041.1 coordinate 30,654, forward strand.
CATACCCTCTATGTGTTGCTAAATCAAAGGCAACAGATAAACCCTTCTGTCCAGCCGCAAGATTTCTACGATAGAAGGCATTGGATTCTTCGGCAGTTGAAAATCCTGCATACTGACGAATTGTCCAAGGTTGCATCACATACATGGTTGAATAAGGGCCTCGAAGAAATGGTGGGAGACCTGCCGCATAGTGCAAATGTTCAAGACCTTTGCTGTCTTCGGCTGAGTAGGATTTCTTAACTTGTATGCCTTCCGGAGTTGCCCAAGTTGTTTCGGAGGAAGGTTTGCTAGCAGAGCTTTGAGTTGCTGGAAAGAAATTTTCTGAAAAAGGGATCTCTGAAAAATTAGGTCTCATATAGGATGATGCTGACCAAATTTTGGTATTTGGCAAGCCAAAAACTATTTAAAACAAAGTCTCGGCTTTTGCTGGGTTTTCTGATTCTATAATTTTTCGAAAGCGAGCAATACGAAGTCGATTCGCAAAGACATCCCAAAGTCCTATCCAAGAATGAGAGCGAACTTCTATCTGCTTTTGGTTCTTTGGAAAAAATAATTCCACACGATCTGGGAAGCGGAATACTTTTGTAAAGTAGGTAACTCGAATGTATTCACCTGGGATCATCTCATCGAGGTGGATGTTTTCCGAATTTTCAAAATAAGAAATCATTCTTCTATATGCTTCCAAGGAATCATACGAATAAGCGATAGGTTCTATGTGGTGGATATAATTATAATCCCAACTGCCACTGGATACGCAGTTAGGTGAAGGAGGGCAGCCATGCAATTGTCCTTTCTCATCCACTCCATAAAAGGGGCTGAGTAGACTCATGCAACAGATTATAAAGATTTCTATTCCTGCTTCCATGGTTTCCTAAATTCTATAATTATAGCAAAAGTCTATTTACAGAACTCCTTTGTAAATTTAATAGAAATAGTTTATTAATTATTGAACAGGGAAAAGATACTTCATACCTAGGTTGGTTTGAATTTCAGGAGTCCAAAGCTCATCCAATGTTCGATTGGCTTCCCTTGCGTTCATAGGAATTCGAACCTGTCCTTCAAAGATAAAATTCGAAGAAGTGGAAACACTCACACCAGAGTTCGCATAAATTTGCTTCATGCTAAGAGAAGTTCTATTTGCATTTTCTGCAGTCTTGAGTAGGCCAGTCTGTAGAGGTTTCTGCCAGAGATACGAATGAGCATATCCAAATCTTTGCAATTCAGAAAGTTCTAAAAAGATTTCAACTCGTGTATCAGAATCTTTCAAGCCAATCCACTTGGAGGGAAGGCGGTAAGAGGCACGAATTCTGGAAGTATTCATCTCGAGAATCTTCTGCCCAATTTCATTGCTTGCCATCTGCATGGTCATCCCCAGGTTCAATCCAAAATTTTTCTTACGATATAAAAAGGCAACGGACTTAGGCCCTTGGTAATTTTGGTTTCGTAACATTTGGTAAGGTGCAATTGCAAGATCGCTAGTGGTTCCCTCAGAAATGGGAGCTATGTCTTTGTACGTATATAATAAAGCAGTCTCCATAGGAAAAGAAAAAGGTACTGAGACAGCTTGGAGAAATTCCGGATCATTTCTTGGAATGGAATAAGAAGTCTCCCAGATTTGGGAACTCCAAGGCATTTGGGTAAGTAGGGAATAAAAAGGAATTTCTTGCGAACCTAGGTAGGAGAAGGCAAAAAATTGCATTAGGATAATGGATATCAGCTTCTTATTCAAAAAAAATACCTACCAGTTCCATTCACGGCATTTTTCTAGGAGTGGCAAGTAAAAAACGTTTGGTTTTGGATTTTAATCTCTGAAACTAGGTAGTTAGGAGCTCATATGGATACAAGGATAGAAAATTTTGGCGAATGCAAACTTCAAAGCCCAGCAGGTTATGATTATTGGACAAAAGATGGTTCCATGGTTGTGATCCAGACTATTTTTGAAACCAAGGAAGCTCTGAGGGAACATATGCAAGATCCTCTTTGCTTTGAGCAAGCTGGACCGCGTGAGAAAATTTTTTATGACCCTAGCACGGTAACTGCTGGCATAGTAACCTGCGGAGGTTTGTGCCCAGGTATAAATGATGTTATACGATCTTTAGTGATGGAGTTACACTACCGTTATAAGGTGACAAGAATTCTGGGATTCCCTTTTGGATATGAAGGCTTGGTTAAGAAATTGGGGCATAGACCTATAGAATTATTTCCCGATAAGGTTGCTCAAATTATGGACCAAGGTGGTTCTATACTTTCGTCTTCTAGAGGAGACCAATCTGTAACAGATATTGTGGACACCTTAGCTCTGTATGGTGTCAAGATGCTCTTCTGCATAGGAGGTGATGGGACTCTCCGAGGAGCCCAGGCTATCACAGCAGAGATTAAAAGAAGAAAGGAAGAAATTTCCGTAATCGGAATTCCTAAGACGATAGACAATGATATCAATTATGTGCAAAAGACTTTTGGATTCTCAACTGCTTTCTCCAAGGCAGTAGAAGCAGTGAACTGTGCTCATGTAGAAGCTAAAGGAGCACCTAACGGAATAGGGCTGGTCAAATTAATGGGACGCCACTCTGGGTTCATAGCGGTGAATGCAGCGCTTGCATCTAAGAATGTAAATTTTGTTCTAATTCCTGAGAAAAATTTTGACCTAGAAGGCAAGGGCGCTTTCTTAGAAGTCCTTAAAGAACGTATTAAAAACCGAGGGCATGCAGTTATCATAGTCGCAGAAGGTGCTGGGCAGAAATTTTTTGATGAATCCAATGAAAGAGATCCTTCTGGCAACAAAAAATTGAGCGATATAGGTACCTTTATGAAGGACAAGATCAATTCCTTCTTCAAAAAGGAAAATATCAAAGTCAATCTAAAATATATAGATCCAAGCTATATCATACGGTCTGTTCCAGCTAACGAAGATGATTCGGTGTTCTGTGGCTTCCTTGCTCAAAATGCGGTCCATGCCGCCATGTGCGGTAAAACCAACATGGTAGTTGGAATCTGGAACAATGTTTTTACACATATTCCCATCCAAGTTGCAATCTCAGAACGTAAGGTTCTTCGACCTGAGAAAAGTACACTTTGGCGTGCCTTAGTTGCTTCTACAGGACAGCCTAACGAAATGACTGCGCAGTAGTTCACCTCTTACTTTGCAGCCTGGAATCAAAATTCTCATCCACCGTAGCAGTAGGGATTGTGTTTCTCAATAGTACTCTTTTAGCTAAAGATGCCTATCTACAGAAAATTTTGAATGTTTTTTCGAATAATTGGGAATAGTAATTGGAAAAATGGGGTAGTCGTATAACTGTAGGATTCAATCCTACGGCTTTGAGAATGAATTTCATTTAACAAAAACCTCAAATTGTGGTAGATATGCAGTTGCTCTGCAAATATTTACAAAAGAATATCTAAAGAAGGAGTCAGTCCTCCACAAGAAAAGGCGCCCAAATGCTACTATCCTAATACCTATAAACCCCCAACAAGACTTGTAAGATATGCTGGGATGTTTGTTGCGAAAGACATTTCTTTTTCAGTAAATGGATGGAGGAAAGTTATAGATAACGAATGTAAGGCGAGTCTTTGGTGGGAACTTCCCGCTTCACCGTACTTTTTGTCCCCAACAATAGGATGTTTTTGCTCAGCGAAATGCACGCGGATCTGATTTTTACGCCCAGTTAAGAGATCTACTTCGAGTAGGGAATAGTGTTTACTTTCCTTTTTTACTTCGTAGAAAGTGTGAGATAGCTTACCAAGTTTTGCATCCTGAGTAGAATGGACTTTCTGGTTGATGTTCTCAACTAAGTAGCTTGTTATCGTACCCGATTTAGATTCCCAAATACCATGGGTAACAGCGATATATTTTTTCTTAGTGGAATGCCAGTTCTCTTGTAAGTGGTTTTTGGCTGTTGCTGATTTAGCAAAAAGCAGAAGTCCAGAGGTATCCCTATCCAGTCTATGAACGATAAAGATTCTATTCTTGGAACGTACACTGCCTTTCTTCACATAATCTGTCAGTGCCGCATAAGCTGTCTTAGACTTCTCTGACTCAGTAGCTATCGTTAAAAGGCCTGAAGGCTTATCAACTACAAGGATGTCGCGGTCTTCATAAATGATGCTCAAACCCTTAGGTAGAAAGCGAGTGTTGGGCTTGGAGGACATTTTTAATTTAAAGTATATCTGAATGATTCAAGTGGTTTATGTTTTGGTTAAGAATTTTGTAACAACTTTTTCAAATTCTTCTTGTTCTTCTAGGTGCACAAAATGTCCACATTGGTTGAATAAAACTTCCTTAATACAAGGAAATTCTTTAGCAAGATGATCCGATGAAAAAGAAGGAACAATAGGATCTACAAGACTGCGCACCAATAGAGTGGGTGAGTTATAATCTTTCATCAGTGGCCTGAGATCTGTTCTATCTATCATTTCTAACATCAAATGCATATTTCTTCCAGAGAGTTGTTTAAAGTAAGGGAAGTAATTCTCCAAATAGGAATGCATACCGACTAAGTTTTTAAATTTCTTAGTGTTTTGTACTCCCCGTAGAAATCCCTGTTCTAGAAACTTAACGGATGTTTGTGTAGCTGTAAATCCAAGTTCGAAGATAAATCCAACCCTGAATCTATGCATAAGAACTGCTGTTTTAAACAAGCCCACAACTGGGCCATAGACAACAGGAGCGATTGCTATTGTTTTTGAGATTCTATTTGGATGAAGAGCAGTGATTCCTAAAACCGCCAAACCGCCTGTAGAGTGTCCAACGAGGATGGGCTTTTTTTTGCCTGAGACATGGAGGACGGCGGCTGACTGTGCTTCCAAAAATGCTTCAAAATCCAATTGTCCCAAAGAAGGATCAATGGTTGCTGGGTAGTGACCTAACAAATCCAAGATGATTACATCGGAATGCTTGAGGAAATAACTTAGGTTGCGGTTCCAATAACCAGGTGCCGAAGTCCAACCTCCAATTAAAATGATGAGCGGACCCGTCTTTTTACCTTTATGTTTTGTGTAGGTAAAAGTAAAATCCTTATATGCAAATTCATATCTTTCAGGCTCTATTTCTAATTCTTTAAAATTTTCTGCCATAAATTTCCTTTCTAACTTTAATCCACAATCTTTCTTGGGAAATGTGGAAGTATTTTTGTTACCGTTTCATAATTGATTGTATGTGCCCATTGTGACAGATCGTCCGCAGATATTCTTTCATTCATAGAATCTCCTATAATCACAACTTCATCTCCAAGCTTAACATCTTTTATATGAGTGATATCTATCATAGTCATATTCATACATACTCTTCCAAGTATTTTTGCCCTTTCACCTAATACTAACATATATCCATTATTGGATAATTTTCTATCTAGACCTTCATAATATCCCATAGGAACAACTCCTACTTTAGTAGGTGAAGTTGTTTTGTAAGTAGATCCATATCCTATAAATGAACCTGTTGGTAATTCTTGGATATGTTGTAGTTGTGACTTCCAACTTAGAACTGGTTTGAGATCTGCTTCGGGACGTTTGAGGATATTCATGGAGAGTTTGGTCTCAATACTTGGCCAAAGTCCATAGAGGGAGATTCCCACTCTCACCATATCCATTCTTGCTTCATCGAATAAGAGAGCCGAGGCAGAAGCAGCGCAGTGGCGTATCAAGTTTACATAACCATAAGATTCTAATTTACTAAGATACTCATTGAATTTTGCAAGTTGCATTTTAGAATAAGAATGCTCTGTAAAATCTTCTGTAGATGCAAAATGTGTAGCAACTCCATCTAAGGGAAGTTTATGTTTGGCAGCATTGGAAACAATTTCTTCCCACTTTACTCCAAATGTTCCAAGTCTACCCATGCCTGTATCTATCTTTAGATGGATTTTCGGTCTTGTGCTTTGTTTGGAAAGAAATTGCCATTCCTCAAAGCGAGAAATCATAATCCAGAAATTCTCATCTTGTATTTCATCGGATCGCTCGGAGAGCTTAGGGATATCACCCATGATCAGAATAGGAATGCTTGGATGAATTGCACGTATGGTATGCGCTTCTTCTAGACTGTTGACTCCAAAAAGATTTACCTTAGATTCCAAACAGAGTTTTGTAATTTCAAGCAGCCCATGTCCATAAGCATTGGATTTAACGACTGCACAGAATAGGGAACTAGGATTGGATTGGTTGATTAGCTTTCGAAATACATTGATATTATGATCTATGTTCTTTCTCGAAAGCTCTACATTGGCTGAGAGCATATGCGATAAGAGACAGATTAAAAAATTCTTCTCTACTGACAAGATTATTCTTTCTGAAGAAAACAGATTGAAGGAAAGCAGATTCTTTTGAATCCTTGATCCAATGAAACTAGAATGGAAACAAATCAATGAGCTCTATCCAGTAAATAAGCAAAGAATCTGGTTGAACAATTGTGGAACAACAACCATTGGCAATCCACAAAGAGACTTGCTTGCAGACTATTTAGAGGATTATTCCCGCAATGGAGTTTTTACTGAAAAATATTCCTATCCTATTATTAAAAATGAAATCCTTTCCATCTTGGCAAAATTAATTGGAACGGAAACGAGAAACCTTGCTTTAATTCATAATACCTTCGAAGGTATGAGTTTTATTTCTATGGGACTAAGACTTACTAGCAAAGATACAGTTGTTCTCTTGGAAAATGAATACCCTAGCAATTACTATCCTTGGGAATTCTGGAAGAAGGAAGGCATCAAGATTGATTTTATTCCCATGCAAGATAGCCCTGAGGCCTATCTCAATGCAATTCAGGAAACCATCACCAAGTTGAAACCTACAATACTGAGTTTGTCTCCTGTACATTGGTGTACAGGTCTTAGTCTGCCAATGAAAGAAATTTCTAGTATTTGCAAGCAGTACAATGTGAAACTTATTCTGGATGGTGCTCAGGCTGTGGGTCATGTACCAGTAGAGACAGAAGCATGGGGAGTCTATGCCATGGCTTTTTCTGCTTGGAAATGGTTACTCGGTCCACTCGGACTAGGTGTACTCTATGTTTCGGATCAGGCGCTAGATGAATTGGAATTAGTATTCAAAGGAACCCAATCTGTAGTTGGTGATTCAGAATACCTGCCTTATAAATCAGAAATTAAAGCTAGTGCCGACCGGTATGAATACTCTACTTCCGGTTATGTGGATTGGATTTATTTTCTAGGATCTCTTAGAATGCTAAGTGGAATTGGTTTCGATGAAGTTAGATCACGTATTTATGAATTGACTAGATATTTAAAAGAAAAAGTAAACAAGAAGGCTTACACGACTACCCATGATAATCTACCTGAAATGAAGTCAGGGATTCTATCTATTAATCCAAAAGATGGTCAGAATACATCCGAGCTTGCCTTCTTACTAAAATCAAAAGGCATCATCTTTGCAGAAAGAATGAACCGAGTGAGAGTGAGTCCTCATATTTTTCTCTTAGAAGATCAGTTAGATATTTTTGCGGGATATCTACCTTGAGATTTGAATGGAATGTTCTAGCTAACGAAAATAAACATTTTTTTATAAATAGAGTCGTATTATGTTATTAGAATCTTTCTTTGTTATCAGAACTGTATCATGCTAGCTAAGAATTTTCCTTGGATAGTGCTCGGTGCTAGTATACTCTCTTGGTTTTTTCCAGACTTGTTTACTTGGTTTAACAGCAATCTAATTACTCTTGCCTTAGGTGGAATTATGATTGGTATGGGCTTGCATCTTCATCTGGAAGATTTTGCTATCATACAGAAATCCCCCTGGCATGTATTTTTGGGGGTATTTCTCCAATTTAGTATCATGCCATTGACAGGCGCATGGATTGCGTACACAATGAACTTAGATCCAGTTTTTTACTCCGGTCTAGTACTAGTTGCCTCTTGCCCAGGTGGAACTGCATCCAATGTAGTTGTTTATCTTGCACGAGCTAACTTAGCCTTGTCTGTAGTTCTCACCTCTCTTTCCACTTTTCTTGCCATTATCCTTACTCCCTTGCTCACTTCGTTTTACCTAGGACAAATTGTTACAGTAAACACCAAAGGAATGATCCTCTCAACGATTCAAGTGATTCTCGTCCCTGTTCTTTTGGGAGTCATTCTCAATCGTTTTTTCCCCAAATTTGCCAAGTTTGGCAGAAACTATTCTAGCGGTCTGAGTGTAATCTTGATCGCAATGATAGTTGCTTCTGTCATAGGAGCAAGTAAGACACAGATCCAAATAGCAGGCATTAAATTAATCTTTGCCTGTATCTTTCTCCATAGCCTAGGCTTTTTCTTTGGTTATGTGATTACGAGGTATATCAATGGCAAAGACCCCATTCTTGCCAAAACAATCTCGATTGAAGTAGGGATGCAGAACTCAGGTCTAGGGGTTGTGCTTGCAAGACAAAATTTCCCACAGCCCGAAACAGCAATTCCGAGTGCCATATCGAGTCTGACTCACTCCTTGATTGGAAGTTTTTTGGTCTGGGTCTGGAGGCATAAGTCTTAATTTGCCATTGACGATAAGTGTCCCAATAAAATAATGACTTAAACTATGAGAGAGATCATTAAATTAGGTTGTACAGGTTGTGAAAATCCTGGGAAAAGTGCATATTTTCAAACTAAGAATAAGAAAACCAAATCTGAAAAATTAGTTACAAAGAAATATTGTAAATTTTGCAAGAAGCACAACGATCACAAAGAGACGAAAGTCTAATAATTATCATGCCAACGAAAGCTGCCCTAGATAAGAAGACCATGGAAGAGCTCAAATCCGCTCTTGTTGAGAAGAGACTGAATCTACTTCAGAAACTCAATCAATGGGAAGATAATAGCTCTCCCTCAGGACTGAAAGAAATGGGTGATATAGCAGACATTGCATCACAATTAAATGACGAAGCCTTGAGTTCAGTTCTGACGGAAGTTGAAATCGACACTCTAAGACAAATAGAATTTGCCTTGGAGAAAATTGAAAACGGAAGTTATGGAATCTGCGAAGGAACTAAGAAGAAGATTCCTATTGCTAGACTCAAAGCAATACCTTGGACAAGATACACTGTGGAGTATGCAGAGCAACTTTCCAAAAACAGACCGCGTTCCCATAGGTCTGATTCCTTAACCCACTTTCCTGTTCCTATGGATATGGATAATTTAGACTAGATTTTTTCCCCCCTTAAGCCAATACTGGGAGAGTGATTTCCCACTCGATATTATCCTTATTCCTATTTATAATTTCTCTTTTCCTCTACCGTTATAGTTTTCCTTATCCTGTAGTAGAATATCTTTCTATATTTTTTCCATTATTTCTTTTAGGTTTTATTCCCAATTTTTTATACCGAAGGTGGGGTAGAATCTTTACTGTTTGTTTTGCTGTACTTTTCGTACGCTTTGGTGCCTTAACAGGCGCTCTAACAACCATCCCCGAATGGACGAGTCTTCATCCACTATTTTGGGGAGCAATTCTTGGAATCTTAAGTAGAGAGCATTTTTTGATTTTCATGGGAAGAGGGAAGCAAGCGGCAGATATTTCTGACAAGGATCCTCTTAGAAGGAGACTCGCTTTGAATCCTAGTCCTGGTCAGAAACTGCCATATTGGATGGAGCCTGATATCTGGATGGTTTTCTTTCTGTCTATTCTTGTTATTGAGAGAACACTTCATTATTTTCCTTGGAGCTTTGAGACTGGAATCAACTTTGCGGATGGTTTCTTTATAAAAGGGCTGTCTTACAAGGAAGCCTTTGGTTTGACTTGGATGTATTGGGACAATATAGTCCCCGTTATATGGTATATCTTTACGGAAGAACGTTGTTCCAGCGATTTGGATAATCCCAATAAACATTGGATCATAGGACTTACTATTGGTTATTTGATCCAAGCTGTAATTATTTTGGAACAAACATTTCTAAATCCTAATTTACTCATGACGGCAACTGGTGAATCTCTCAAAGTTGGGAGGGTCGCTGGGCTTTGGCGAGATTCAGGCTCAGCATCCTGGATTATTCCTACTCTTGGTTTGTATCTTGTTTGGAAGGTATGGGAGAGGCGTGGGATATGGAGAGAATCAAGTCGAAGAATTCTAGCTATCTTCCTCTTGCTGATTACGGGAAGTCTGGGTCTGAAATTAGGAAAGACATTTTGGTTGGCTTATGGAGCTGGCTTATTTGGATTTTTAATCTATTTCGTTCTTCGTAGAATTCAACATCCTAATGATTGGATCCAAGGTGCATTTCGTACTTTTGTTATCTTACTTATGTTGAGTTTTGGATTTTCCCTACTTTGGTTTGGTGAAAATCAAAAGTTAGTTCCTGCTCTCTCTCATGCTAGTTCTCTTCTCAAGAAAACAATTTCTGGTGAGAAATTAGATGATTTAGATCATAGGAACAAATTAATGCAGGCATCCTTGGATCTGTGGAAGGATTCAATATTTTTCGGAAATGGCTTTGGTTCAATGATAGTTCACCTGAAAGATTTGAAGTCGCCCATACAGGAACGTCCTAGGAACCATTTTGTTGATACGCCTGCCAATTTTTATTTAGGTTGGTTAGGCGAAACTGGAATCTTAGGCTGCTTACTTCTAGCTATGTATACTTTTCTTAAGACGTATATAGCTCAAAATGCAAAATATCTATTGCTACTAGTGATTCCATTTATGACGGGTTACCAAATCACCCATGCAGATGGGGCATTTGTAGTATTGTTTATACTCTCTGGTACTCGATGCATTGAAAATTCCAGATCTAAGCTATTGAGCAAAGTGGATCTTATGAAAATAATATGGATGGTATTTGCAATCGGAATTTCTCTGCATTATTTAGCCTTCGCTATTCTTAAGCACTCCTAAGTATTCATCCGTCTTTGAATTGATTTTTTGTGCAATTTCGAATACATTATCTGCAAGTTTCGTTATGCCTATTTGCAATTTAGAAATTTCTTTAATTTGGGCTCTAACCCGTTCGGATTGTTCATTGATTGATTCCAGAGTGTTATTGACAAAGACAATTTCACCATACACTTCGCCTGAGGAATCTTTCACCATGGAAGCAGATTTATCTAATTTCTCGGCTTTTTCTATCACAACTCCACCTCTGTTTTTTAATTCAGAGATTGTTTGCACTACTTCTGCTATGGTTCCAGAAATGATATGAATTTCGGAAGAGATAAATTGAAAAGCCTCTCCACTTTCCTCACTCACCTTACTTGCGAATTGGTAGTCTTCAATATTGCCCTTCATGAGTTTATTGATTTCTTTTGCTTTTTGGGATGTTAGGATTGCAAGCTTTTTCATTTCATCAGCGATTACAGCAAAACCTTTGCCTTCGGAGTCAGAATGGCTGGCTTCAATGGCTGCATTGATGGCAAGAAGATTTGTTTCTTTCGTGATGTTATTGATAAAGTCGATTAGTTTAAGCATGTCATCAGCCTTTTCGCTCACGGACTTAATCAAAGTATTCGTTCTTTGGACTTTCTCGCCACCAGTTCGACTCATTTGTACGAGATTCTTCATATTTTCGTTTCTCGAATCAATTTCAAAAATAACAGTATTTACTACATCAAACATGAAACGAATTTCTTCAGATGTCTTTCCCACATCATCCATCAAAGAAACTTCTTGGTTCGCGAGTTGGGTTACGATTTGAAAGATTCTACCCATATCATCATTGGTAGAATGAATCTTTTGATCTAACTCCTCAATCTCTGAGGAGATCATTTCAATTTGCTTAAGAACAAGCTTAGTAGAGTCTAGGATTTCATCAATAAAGCCATAGAGATCCAAACCATTGCCCATGAGCATCAGAATTGGATCTGGCCTATTATTCAGGGGAATGGCAATAATTTTCAAATATTTATTGCAAATAAAAATTAATACAATTATTATTAAACCAAGAAAGATAGATGCGTACAGGAAAATATTTTTAGGAACATTGGAAATCTTACCTGATGATTCAAGTATAGCGAAAATTATTGACAGAAAGAGGATTGATAAGCTGACCCAATTTATAGTAATGATTTTTTTATGAATTTCGGAAGCTTTTTGAGAATTTTTCATATTATATTATTGTCTATATATATATCGACTAGCGTATACACTAATTTGAATGTAAAAAAACCGTGGAGAAAAAATGGTCTTTACTAAAGAAGAGATTTTAGGAAATTTCCCATTCGCAGAAAGATTAAAGCTAGAGAAAGCTAAATCTCAAAATTCAATCATATATTGGATCAATGAGTTAGTCGCTTCTAATTTTTCAGGAACTGATGATATCCCATCTTTAATTGCTTATACAAAAAATGTTACTGAGCAATTAGAGGCTCTCTATGAAGAGAAGGAAAACAGTTCCATTGACTCAGGAGCTTCTATTTTAGAGCAATTAGAGGGACTTTATAGCGAAAAAGACGAATTGTACGCTCAATTCCCAGGAGTTCATTCCAACCAAGACTTGGTTGATATGATACGTGACATGGAAGCACAGCTCAGTGATTTATACAAAGAAAAAGAGAAAGTTTAGGAGATACAATGAATACTTTTGTTGATAACGCAATTTTAAACAAACTAGGGAATTTGACTCGAGCAGAAGCAGATAATGCGCCTTTCGGAATTATTAAATTAGAGACCGATGGCAAAATTTTACTGTACAATAAGTACGAATCTAATCTAGCCGGTGTTCCCATAGAAAAGGCAGAAGGGAGAAACTTTTTTACAGATATTGCAGTATGTACAAATAACAGAATTTTCTTTGGAAGATTCAAAGATGGAATCGCTCAAGGAAACTTGGATCTTGTTTTTAATTACGTATTTACGTACAAAATGAAACCAACAAATGTTGTGATTCATTTGTATTATGACAAAGTTTCTAAAACAAACTGGGTTTTTGTTAAATTTCGGTAATTGAGTAGTATTCACTAAATAAGGTGGCTATTCCTTCTACGGATGCGAAATAGCCACTTTTAGGTAGCTGCTCTTCAATTTCGATACCAAACTCATCTTCCAACAACAAAACAAGCTTTTGGTAACCTAGAGAATCTAAGCCATAATCAAAGTGAAGATGCTTTTGGATATCATGGTTTTTAAGATCTATTGCCAAAGCTTTTTCAACACAGGTAAAGATTCTAGATTGTAAAGAATTCATTTTTTGCTTTTTGGTAATCCTTTTTTCCATTGGGTAGTTTGGGCATTTCATGAACCAAGCAGATTTTACTTGGTTGAAAGTGAGCAGGAAGGCTTGAAAGTTTAGCTTGAATAGATTTCAATTCTTTGGTTTTAGTTGGATCTGAAATCAATAAACCAATTCGGAATTCTCCTTGCTTGGACTTAAAATCAGATATGAGTATTTCTCCTTCTTGCAATAGGGAGGAAATTTCTTGCTCTAAAGAATCCAAATGAACTCTTTTCCCATTTACTTTTATGATTCTATCCTTCCTTCCTTGGTAGTAGAAAAATCCATCCTTCATTTCACCAGTATCTTTGGTTGCAAAAAAGCCATCCTCACTAAGCAGTTCCTTAGCAATAAAAGGGCTCCTGGTATGTAATTCCTGATCTACTAATTTTGTTTCTACACTTGGAAAAAATTGAATTCCATCTTGAAGAGATGGAGTTCTAAATCCCATACCACCTGTTTCTGTAGATCCATAAATTTCTATAAGCCTAGTATGCCAATCCTGCTCCAAACTGATTGCAAGTTCAGTTTGAATCCTAGAACCTGAAGTAACTATCACTTGCATATTCTTAGGTTTAATTTCAGAACTTGCACTATAAAGCGATTGAAGGATGGAAGGAACAGAAATTAGAAGATTCGCTGATGAATTCAACAATTCTTTTCGTAATTGGGAAAGAGAACTTGTATCTATAACACTTACTTCCAATTCCAGTGGTAAAGCATAACTCCATAAAAATCCGTAGATATGACAAAGTGGAATTGAACTTAGAACAGAGTGTATTGTAAATTTTTTGACAAAAGACATTAGTACATTTAGTTCTGTTAATATTTCCTTTTCGGACTTAATGAAAATCTTGGCTTCTCCAGTACTTCCTGAAGTTGCAAAACCACATTGGAATCTTGCTATCTCAGAAAGTTTTCTAGGATTGTGATGCTTATATTCCGAATTAAGATTAAGTTTAGAGAGGTCCTTAATTTCGATAGAAAACTTATTCTGCCAATACGATACGGCAGATGGATCTACCAAAATAGGGATTTCACTTCTTTCTATAGATTGTTGAAAATAATTTTCTCGAAAAAACTTTAGGTCTGCAGAATAAAATGCAAATTTATCAGAATTAGAGTGAGGCTCGAATTTTGAATTTCCCAATTTCTTTTTGTAAATCTCCAGATATATTATTCATTAATGTCGATACATTCGCTAATTCCTCAGAGGATGCAGATATAGTCATAGTTCCATCGGATAGGTCTGTCATCATTATATTCATTTGATCTGTTGATAGTTTTTGTTCTTGGGTGGCAGTTTCAATTTCTGAGGCAAGTTTTGCAATCTCATCTAGGTTAGCTGAAATATTATTGGAATGCGCCGATTGTTCACTCATTTTTCGAGATAGAATATTAGTCGATTGATCTATAATTTTTATCGTATCTATAATTTTAACTAAAACTTTAACCGATTGATTCACATTTTTAATTCCATTTTCAACAGACTTCTCCGTGGTGTTGATAAGTCTTTGGATTTCAGATACACTTGCCACAGTTCGATCAGCAAGTTTAGAGATTTCTTCAGCAACAACTGCAAAGCCTCTTCCTGCATCACCAGCTCTTGCAGCTTCTATGGATGCATTTAATGCTAGTAAATTGGTTTGGTCTGAGATGTCTGAAATGATATCAGCTATTCCGGAAATTTCTTCCGATACAACTCGAATTTCTTCCATAGCGTCCGTAGTTGCCGCAATACTTTTCTGTCCTTCTTCCGCAGCTCTAGAAGATTCTTCTGCTCTTTCACCTAATTTATGTAAACTTTCATTGATCTCTTGGATGGCGATAGAAAAGCTTCTTGCATTCTTATCTATATTTGTAATTCCTTTGGTTTCTTTAGAAATTGCATTCGTAACATTTTCGAAAGAAGCAGAAAGTTCCTCCAAGGAAGCACTTGACTCTTCAGCTCCTGCTGCCTGTGTTTGTGAAGTTTCAGCAAGATTGTTAGCAGAAAGTTCTAGCTCCATAGAAGATGTATTTATTTGAGTAGTTAAGTTTTGGATTTTAGCCATTATATTTTCTAGCTTATCCATAAAATTATTCACCCAGAAAGATGCCATAGCAATCTCATCCTTGCCATGAACTGGAAGTCTAATGGTTAGATCTCCTTCCCCTTCTGCAAGGTCACGTATTCTCTTTTCGATTTGTTGAATAGGTGCAGAAATTGTCCTGACTAAGTAAAGAATAAACATCAGTGAAAAAACTAAGATAATACCCGCTATGCTTGCTTGCATGATGGTGCGTTTTCTTAGTAAGGAAATTCTATCTTCTAGGGACGCATATAAGGAAGGAATGAGCATATCATAAAAGGCATATTGGTGATTCCGAGAATCAGTTGATAGCTTCAACCAATCTTCACGAGTCACAAGCATTTTGTCAGATTCAAACGACTTTGTTAAAATATTTTCTATGTTTAGATTATCTTGCAGAAAGCTGTCGAATACTGGCTTGAGTAAGGGTTCAAGATTAGGGTTTTCTCTTAAGACAAGATTAAATTGACTGATCATATCTTCTTTTAAAGAAATCAATTTAGATTTGAGAATTACCATTTCAAGTTTCTGTGATGCTTGGATCTTATTCTCTAAGATAGCAATTTCCGCTTCTAAGGAAATTTGGTTGTGTAAGGAGATGAATGCGGGAAATTTTTCTAGAGCCAGAGCCATCATATAATAAGATTTGATATCTGGATCAAGAATGAGATTCGAATTATTTCCGTTTTCAACAATCAAGTTTTGAGTTGAAGTCAAGAACTCTGCATAAGCAGTCTTGATACCATTGCTTTTTCTTTCACTACTTTCTTTAAAATTAAGCCATTTCAGTTTCATATCTTCAAATTCTGAATTTAAGGAAAGTGTATCTTTCTTCTCAATAGTAAGAACTTCTAAACGGGATATGGCTTTGTCTATCCGTCGGATTCTATCTGAATCTTTTAGGAAACTTTCCTCTAAGGGTAGATTGGAAGCTTGGAATCTTAGAGATTTATTTAAATAATTAGCATCACGAGTAATCAGCGTTATTTGGTGTAAATATGTTGTCCCATCTTTTTCAGCTTCAGCTATACTAATGTCCTTTGACTTTTCAACATAGATAAGATATATTAAGAAAAATGTAGGAATAAAAGTTGGGACAATTGCTAGAATTAACTTTTGCCAGATTTTTAGTTTAGAGAGAAAGGTATTCATTTTTTAAGAACTCGTTCTATATTTAGTTTCGGCATTTGGAAGGCGTTTTTTAATCTTTGACGAAAAAGTGCAAAATTCCAAAACACAATTAATTTCCATGGGATTTTACTAAATTTCACTAAAGCTCCCGAATTACCATCTTCCCCAACTGATTGATCAATCCAATAAATTTCTCCAGGAATATTCGCAATTGATGTACCGGAAATCCAGAATTCCATACTTACTTGAGATTGGAATTTATCTGGATTTAAGAGTGGAACATAAAAACCTTTTCTAGACAAATAAAAAACAACAGTCATTTCATGGTGTTCCTTGGATCTTATATCTAAGGAAACAAAGATTGGAATTCTAAGTACTCTGGTTCTAAAATATTCTGCATTCAAGGTTCCAGAAAAGCTAAGAATAAATGAAAGAAAAATAGGATAGAAAACGAAGATACTCATGTATTCAGGAAATTGAATTCCTTGGAATGTCTTAAGTATCATTTCTGGTGAAGCATAAAAATAGGTTCCAAAAATACATCCCAAAAATAAGAAAAAAAATGAAATAATTAATTTCCAAATCGTTGGTTTTTTAAGAATTGAAACATGTTTTAGATGTATTTTTTCTTGGTCAAGATCCATCCAATCTAAATATTGTTTGAATCTAAATATGCTTTTGTAATCATCCCATTTCAATCCAAGTATATCCATTACTTCTCTAGGAAGTGTATTCTTGGAAATCATTATCTTATATTCTAAGATTGCAAAACCTATGACTAAGATCACAGGCAATAAGTATAAATAATCCAGTGACTTAAAAACACTGAAATTATAAAATGCGTGTATTACATAAGTGAATATAAATCCAGTTAATAAATCTAGCACAGGTGTATTGCGAGGATTTGAATTTTCATAAGTCAGTATGAATGAGCCTAGAATTCCTCCTGAAATCATGTGCAGAGGCAAGGCAGTGGTTGAGCGAACCATCATAGGCCAGAGTTCAAGATTCAATGCATAGAAGGCAGATTCGATAAGGCCGAAAAACAATCCGAATAGTATCCCATAAAAGATTCCCTCAGCAAGACTGTGTTCAATTTGGTTGGTTCTAAAGAAGATAAAAAGAAACGCGCATTTTGCAAGTTCTTCAGGTAAGGCAGAGAGAAGGAAGGCTTGAATGATAGCTGATTCACTGTAATCATCTGGGGTTAATGTGTGCAAACTAATTTCTAGAACAATAGATAGACCAACTGATGATAAGGAATAAAAAAAAGCAACAGATGCTGTCCTAGCATCTAATGAGTTTATAAATATTTTTTTATAGAATTGATAAAAGGAAAATGCCACCAGGAGACCTGGTAGCATTTTGAAGATAGTCATTTTTTCTAGTTAGAAAGATGACCATTATTTCTGCGAGTCAAAAAATATCCAATAGAAAGTCCTGAGATTAGAAGAAGCATTGCTACAAGCAGCCAATTTTCTTCGGCAGCTTTGGCAAGGTATCCTGCTAGATTTGAATCATCAGGAAGAGGGAACACTTTGGAAGGATCAGACACATTATTGTACCAAGTTTTGTTTAAACTTCCTTTGCTTGTTGCCCAAGTATTGAACTCTGCATATCCTGTTTTGGACGCATTTCTGATATCATTTCCTTCTAGAGGCCATTTCCATTTTCCTGGCACTATGATAGCCCAAGGAAAACCTGTGGCATCAAGGAAAGAATCCTTACCATTGGCATCAAAATACTTTCCAGGCAAGTGGATAAACTTCTTAGTATTAACAACATATATGTAGATGTCATACGGAGAATTCCCTAATGCTGCTCTTGTTACTGGTTCATTGAATGTGATTTCAAATGAAACTGTGTAACCAAATTTTAAATTGTTTGCATGAGCTGCATTATTGTTAGGAGTGCTTAGAGTTGTGTTGCTTTCTGGTAGTAATTCGAATCCTTTGCTTAAGTCTGCTGAGGAAAGGTTCAAGGTTACTTCACCTTTATTATTCAAAGTCTTCCCTTTATCATCGTAGATAACTTTTGTTACTGTGGCACCTGTTCCAGCATTCAATTTAAGGTTTAAGGTATGTCTATAGCCTGCACCACGAGCAACATGTTGGTAGGATCCTCTAAGCTTTACAATTTTACCTTGAGCGTTCAAATCTTCTTCTGTATTGAAGAACAACACATAATCATTAAGGTCAGCGTCACCTGCATTTGGGAAGAGATCTTCAAATGCTATTGTGTTAACTCCAGCTTTTGGAAAGCGAGTCATAGTTGCTCTTGTAGGATCATCAGGATAATCATCACTAGAATTCTCTATCCCATCTCCGTCATTATCTGCAAAGAACTGAGTAGGATTGTGAGAACCAGATACTACAACATCTCTATCAATTGCTAGCACATCCGCTTGTTGGCCTGTGGTTGGGTTTGTAGCTGTTGTTGGAATTGTAGTTGTAACTATTTCATTTCCTAAATTGATATTTGCTACTACACTAGTAACTCCATTGCTTACGATAATTGAACCCGAGGCTGTTCCTGTTGTATCAGTTGTTTGTTGAAAAAGTATATCAGGATTTGTTTCATCTGAAGGGTCTAGTATTGTAACAATTGCACCAGCAACCGGTCCATTATCATCATTTACTTGAATCGAGATCGGCACAGTACTGTTGGTCTGAAAGACGAAATCAGAATTTCCAATTACATCTTGGTTGTTCGTTGTTACAGTAGTAGGCTGGAAAGCAGGCGTTCCTGAGTCAGAAGATTCACTGTTAGCTGATTCTTCATTTGATTCTGTGGATTCTGCTTGAGCTACAGGCAGGTGGATCACTGAAGTGTTCTCATCTATCTGTTCTACTTTGCTCCCGTCTGGTGCATTAGTTGCAGTTGAAGCAGCTGCAGAATCTGTATTTCCAGATCCTAATAGACCGAATAGAAGCCAGAGACCATCTTTCTTTTTATTTGAGCAATTCATCGAAAGGAAAATTGCTAAGGATAGTATTATTACTTGTTTCATCCAATTTACTCCTATTTATATTTTAATTAAACGGCAGATTTGGGAAAAAATCAACAGGCTAGGAAATAAATTCTATCCAATCACCATTTTTAATTTCTTGAATACTCTCAGGTGGTCTAGAGCCTTTAATATATATATAAAATGAATGTTTATGATCCCAAATCCTCTGGTATTCAAGATTTTCTATATCCTCGTAGAAGTCCAATTCAGCCAATAATTGACTAGAGATCTCAAATATGTCACCAATAATGGAATCAAGAGGATCAAGACTTGGCTCTACAATAGGGAAATCCCCACAAGAGTACATTTTGTAATGAGAAATTCGAATTCCCTGTTCAACTAGAACTGAATTTTCCATTTTCCAGTAAGCAGACCCATTTTGGCGTAGGGTTCCATAAACAAAAATTTGTTTATTTTCTTCCATGATGGAGAACAGCATTTCCGAATACAAAATTTTTGTAATATACTTCTCGAAAGCCTTCCTCTTCTAGAATCGATTTGAGTTCTTTTTGTCCTGGATAATGCAATGAAGATACTGGTAGATAGTCGAACATTTCGTTCTTCCCACCCCAAATAAGATAACCGATCAAAGGGACTATCTTGAAGAAATAAATTTTTGCAAAAAAACCTATGATAGGTGATTCAACCTTTCCAACATCTAAATTCAAGAAGATTCCATTTTGCTTGAGGACTCGTTTTACTTCCCTAAGACATACTCTAAGATCTTTTACATTCCTAAGACCAAAACTAATTGTTACAGCATCTAGGCTAGAAGAAGCGAAGGTTTTTAATTCCATAGCATCACCCACTTCTGTTATGGCCTTTGGAAATGATCTTAATCGCGTACTTGCAACTGCTAGCATAGAAGGCGAAAAGTCCACAGCATGCAGTTTTTCAATCGAAGGAACTTGGGCGATACGAACTGCTACATCACCTGTGCCACAGCAAAGATCTAAAACTTCTTTGGGAGATTCCTTCTTTAGAATTTTTACTAAGGAATTTTTCCAAGATCTGTGTAAGAAAAATGAGTTTAAATCATTGAATAAATCATACTTGGAAGCAATCTTTTCAAAATTTTCTTTAACGAAAGTAGATTTCTTATCCTTATCTGGCATAGAGAATGCAGTCATAATTTGTCCTTTCCTTTAAGGAAATTTTTTAAGCTTTTCTAGGGAACACAATTTCTTAATCTAGTATCAAAAGATGGAATTTCCCAGTATCCTTAGTAACTCTGGTTGGATTGCGGTCCCGCTAATTTTTATTTCCATGATTAATTTAGGACTTTTTCTTTACACTTTCGTTTTTCTCTTCTCCCTAAGAAAGTCTCTTCAATCACCCAGGGATTTCGCTCTTGAATTTTTATTCTCAGCAGATGAAGAGAATCTTAAACTTACAATTGAATCCTTGGGGCAAATAGATATTGCTCAAAGAGAATATCTCTTGGACAGATGGGAATCTTTTACTGCTCCTATTTTAAGGAATGCTTCTTGGATAAATAACTTAGCAGCCCAAGCAACTTTGTTAGGCTTACTGGGAACTGTTCTTGGAATCCAAGAATCATTTGCCGCTATGCAAGAGATGGGTAAGACAACCTTGGATATTTTTGCAGGTGGAGTAAGTCGTGCCTTATCTACAACTATATTTGGGTTGAGTATTGCCATTCCTTCCTACTTAATGAACCAATACTTAAAATCAGAACTTCTTCAAGCATCCGTACTTTTCCAAGATAAACTTATGAAACTATCTGAAAGAAATGCAATTGGAAAATCGAAAACAAATGCGTAGAAAAATAATTTCAGACCAACACTTTCAATCTGACTTAGATCTAACGAGTTTACTGGATGTTATTTTTATTCTTTTGATCTTTACTATGTTAGCTGTTCAATTGGAGACTATCCGAACCATAGATCTTGATTTGGTGGAGACAGAATCCCAAGCTGGATCAAGTATTAAGTTAGAATCCAATACAATTAGAATTCTTACAGATGGAAGTATAGGATTCCAAGATAAAGTAATCAGCTTAAGCGAGCTTAAGCTAGAATTAGTAAACAAAGAATGGCAGGATTCAGAATGGAATATTATTGTAGAGAAGAAAGTTGAATTTCAGAATTTTGTTGAGATATTATCACTTGTTAGACAAACAAATCCCAAAACTATAGATCTCGGAGTTAAAGAAAAATGAATACAAGGGATCCTGAATTAGAACAAATTGGTCCACTAAAGGTATTACGTGTGAAAGGTGATCCACAGTCACCAACAATAGTGCTCTTCCATGGTTACGGAGCAAGTGCGTACGATTTGTATCCACTTCACCAATACATATTCCCTGAACGTAAATTAAATTGGATATTCCCAGATGGACATTTAGAAATTCCACTTGGCCCAGGTTATATCGGTAAAGCATGGTTTCCTATCGATATGGAAGCTTTGCAAAGAGCTATGGCTTCGGGAACATTTAGGGATTTTGCTGAGATAACTCCACCTGGATTAGATATTGCACGCAATAAGGCTCAAGAAATGATAGAACAACTTGGAATACCCTTTCAAGAATTAATTCTCGGTGGTTTTAGCCAAGGAGCCATGCTTACCACCGATCTGAGTCTTAGATCAGAGATTCGACCAAAAGGTTTGATTGTATTATCAGGAACATTATTAAACAAAGATATCTGGAAAGAACTTGCCTCTAAGAAAAGCATGCTGACCTTTTTCCAATCTCATGGAAAGCAAGATATGGTTCTAGGATTTAAACCTGCCAAAGAATTAAATAAGCTCTTTCATGACGCTGGTATGGTCGGTGAGTTTGTAGAATTTTATGGAGGCCATGAGATTCCAATGGAAGTTATAGAAGGTGTGAATCGTTACTTAAAGACTTTAGTTTAATCTAAGTGTAGAGAAATTAAAAATATTTTATGAACAATATGACCAACTAGAATTTACCTATATAAAATTAGATAAGAGAAGAAACATCTATTGTATAACCATTAGGATCTTTCAAAAGCATTCTTCTTTGCCCATAAAAAGTATTTTCAGGCTCTTGGATTATTTCATATTTATTTTTCTTGGAGACATCAAAGACTTCATCAACATTGTCCACAACCAAAGTTATATATGAAGCTGTTCCTTGTATTTTAGATTCTTTTGGAACAATCTCACTATTTATATCAATGAGTCCTAATTCTAGTTTTGTTTCTTTTGAAATAAGATGAATGAACCAATCACTTTCATAATCAATGACAAAGTCAAAGAGTTTAGTATAAAATTCAGCACTTTCAGATAACTTCTCTGAACAGATATTAGTTAACATTCTATTTATTTTCATTTAATTTTTCCTTTAAGTGAATTATTGAATAAAGCAGAAAAGACTGAAATATTGTCATGGGCATACAACATTTGAATCTAAAGGATACCGGTATTTCGAAGAAAGGTAGCATTCCACAATGTTTTGCTCTTCTGTAGAGAGCACTGATTTAAACCAAATAATTTCACCAATTCCTCCTTCGTAGAAATCAGGCCACTGGATTGATTTACTGACAATCGTTTTTACATTTGCTTTTGCTACTTCGATTCTTTTAATTAGGTTAATAATTAATTCCATAAGGTGACTTTGAACTACAAGTCGAAATTTGTAAATTACTAATATCTAGCAGATATTCGAAGTTTCATTCTTTCCTAGGTGAAGTATAAATTAGTCTAGCCGTATATTTTGTATCCACCAAATGCATTTCTCAATGCGACTAAGTTTTTTACTTTGACCACATCCACATTTTCAAGTCTTAATGTTTTGATTTGATTTTCTAGTAAGCAAGCTTACCAAGATTCCCACAGCAAAAGTCATAGGTATTCCTCCAAAAGCCCAATACAAAGTGTAACTTCCTTCTTCTCCCCAATACAAGAAACAGAATATGCCCCAGAAGAATCCAAAGAAAACACTAGCATAAACACCAAATTTGGTGATGCCTTTCCAATAGAATCCACCCAATAAGGCAAAACTAAGAGCCGCAACGGGAATGTTAGCAAGAATCAATTTATTTAAAATGTTATCCACTAAAACTATCCCTAAGACATAAGCTAGAATTGCCCAAATGCTTGTTAGTAGAATAGATCTTCCAAGTTTCGTATCATTTTGTCCAAGAAAATCTCCAACAACCATGGTTGTCATAGCAGACCAAACCCCAGCAAGTGTTGTAGAGCCTGCCATTAGAAAAACTCCATAAGCAAAACCTCTCCAAGCAGGCGGAAAGGCAACATCAATCAGCTGAGGAATGGCAATTTGAGCATTGATATTTTCTGGTGAACTTAAGGAATAAAATCCAGTAGCTAAGACAGGAAAACCATAGAGTAGAAATACTAGAATAGACGATATGCCAACAGCTCTAAATGCCACTGTAGAACTCTCAGCCGAGAATATTTTCTGGGAATACCAAGGAGCAGAGATATAAGTAAACATAGTTAAGACCACCAAACTTCCAATAAATGAAAGAGGGAGTTTCTTTAAGGCTTCTTCCATGGGAAAATGATTTACCAAAGCAAGAGTATTTCTACCACTATAATCCCAAGAAAAATACAACAAAGCAGGAATGAGAGCGATAAGGGCAAGAAATCCAAAGACATCTGTTCGAATGATGGAGACTAAGCCACCTCGAATTGTAAAAAGTAAGACCAAAGAAACAAGTGCAAATCCTATCATCCATTCAGATGTTTGAGGAAAAATCGGCTGAAAAATTAAGATCATAGATTTCACATAGGTTGCAGTAAATCCTATCATGGCTAAAAGTAAGAAGAGGGATGCAGTCTGTCCCAATCCCTTACCATACTTTTCTGTGAAGAAACCAGCAGTAGATAGACCATTGTATTCTTTCCATTTCTTAGCGACTGTTAGTGCATAAAATCCTATACCAAATAAAAATACTGAAGGTAAAAGCAAGCCCCAAGCTCCCACAAACAAGCCTGCTGAAGAAAATCCAAGCAAGGTCGAGGTATTGAACTCTGTCATGACTAGGGTCGCAACAAGGGGGAAGAGTTTGGTAGAGCGATTGGCTAGTAAGTAACTTGTTTCTGATTGAATCTTGGCTGTTTTGTACCAACCAAGGCTAAGAAGTAGAAATAAGAAAAGGAAAAATACAATTAAGTCAAGATTCATTCGAAAGTATCATGCGTCCCTTTGTAAATTTGAATAAAGCGAGGAATATATGTAACTAAAATATAAACTTCTACGAAGGATGAAATTGAATAAATGAAAGTAAGGATTGTGTCAAAGAATGGGAATTGAACCTTCTCCCAGAATGGGAAGAGAGGCAGGGCAACAAATACTAAAATGATGAAATTCAAAGCAGTTCCCCATTTTGGGATGAGCCTTGGTTTTACTTTGAATGCAATTTTTTTCCAAAGGAGTAGAACAGGAATGCTGAGTAACTGGGCAATATCTCTCGTTAATATCAGATCATAGTAGTAAGCAGGAACCATATCTAGGAGGAAGAAGTAACTAAAAAGGGCAAGAACAACAAGCTTATCGCAAATGGGATCTAAAATAGCACCTATAAAGGATGTTTGATTGAGCTTTCTTGCTAGATAGCCATCAAAAAAATCGGAAATAAACACCCAAAATAAAAAGATACTCGCATAGAGCATTTGGTTTTTACGAAGGTAGTAAATGGATGGGAGCAAGAAGAATACCCGTGAGAGTGTAATAATATTTGGAATTAAAAATATTTCTTTCCCATTCATAGTTTCCTTTTTAGTCTAGGTCTAAAAATTGAAAAGTAGATTTCAAGAATTGCAAATAATTTGCACCAATAAAGAATACTAGGAGTATTTTGTGTCTTATAAGAAAATTGTCTTACTTATTTTATTTATCAGTTTCATCATTCTTGCAAGAGTTTATCATCTAGAAGAATACCTTACCTTGGAGAAGTTGAAAGAGTACAAGGAGTTACTTCTCCAAGCCTACCAAGACAATGTTCTTTTATTTTCTTTGGGTTATGTTGCCGTCTACATACTTTCTGTTGCTATCAATATCCCAGGAGCAGCAATTCTCACAATTGCTGGAGGAGCCTTGTTTGGACTTTGGTATGGACTACTTTTGGTATCCTTAGCTAGTACTTCTGGTGCTACTGTGAGCTTTCTTATTTCACGGTATTTGCTAAGAGATGGCCTCCGTTCGAAATTTGCAGAAACATTCAAATCACTGGATGCTGGCATTCATAAAAATGGAGCCTTTTATTTGTTATCTTTGAGACTAGTTCCTCTTTTCCCTTTCTTTTTGATAAATATGCTAATGGGCCTTACCTCTATTCGTCTGTTGGTATATATATTTGTTAGCTGGGCAGGAATGTTGCCAGGGACATTTGTATTTGTAAATGCTGGAACTCAAATTGCTAGCCTAACATCAATTCGTGGAATTTTATCTGCTAATATTCTAATCGCATTAATCCTTCTTGGAATCTTCCCTCTCATAGCAAAATTTTGTTTATCCATCTACCAAAATTCTAAGATTTATAGCAAATTCACCAAACCAAAAAAATACGATTATAATTTTATTGCTATTGGAGCTGGGGCTGCTGGCTTAGTCAGTTCCTTGATAGGTGCAACTGTTCGTGCCAAGGTAGCACTTATCGAAAGAGAAAAGATGGGAGGGGATTGCTTGAATACAGGCTGCGTTCCTTCTAAAGCAATTCTAGCCACTGCTAAGAAAGTTCACCTAGCGGAGAATTTTAAAAAGTTTGGTCTCTTGAAGGCAGATGTGAAAGTTTCTTTCCCTGAAGTAATGAAGAGAGTACGAAGTGTAATCAAAACTATAGAACCCAATGACTCTATAGAACGATACACTAAGCTTGGCGTAGATTGCATCCAAGGTGAAGCCAAGGTTCTTTCTCCTTTCGAAGTGCAGGTAGCTGGCAAGACTTATACAACTCGCAATATCATTTTAGCGACTGGGGCAGAACCTATAATTCCAGGTATTCCTGGGCTTAAGCAAGCACCGCATTACACTTCTGAGACGATTTGGAGTATCAAATCTTTACCAAAGAAATTGCTCGTACTTGGCGGCGGACCAATAGGATCTGAACTAGCCCAAGCCTATTGTAGATTGGGTTCAAAAGTATCCTTAGTTGAAATGGGTGATTTTCTTCTTCCTAAAGAAGATGAGGATGTTTCAGAACTTATAAAGAAGCGCTTCCAAGAAGAAGGTATGTCTGTTCTAACTTCGCATAAGGCAGTGTCTTTTTTTAAAAAAGCGAATAAACATTATGTGGAATTGCAAAAGTCCGATGGTAAGCTTGTGAACATTGAATTTGATGTATGTTTGCTTGCCCTAGGACGAAGAGCTAGAATCAAGGGCTTTGGCTTAGAAGAATTAGGAATAGAAATGAATCCTAATGGAACAGTTGCAACCGATGAATACCTTCAGACATCAATTCCGAATATACTAGCATGTGGAGATGTAGCGGGTCCTTATCAATTTACACACACAGCCTCGCATACTGCTTGGTATGCATCCGTTAATGCTTTGTTTGGTGGAATCAAGAAATTTAAAAAAGATTTTTCTGTAATTCCTTGGGCTACTTACACAGATCCTGAGGTTGCACATGTTGGGCTTTCAGAAAAAGATGCTAAAGAAGCGGGAATTGATGTTGAGGTAACGAAATTTGAATTGAAAGAATTGGACAGAGCTATTGCTGAGAGTGAAGAAACTGGATTTATCAAAGTCCTTACTCCACCAGGTAAGGATAAGATACTAGGTGCAACAGTCGTAGGCTCTCATGCAGGTGAACTCCTTATGGAATTTGTCTTAGGTATGAAGCATGGTCTTGGCTTAAATAAAATCATGGGTACCATTCATCCTTATCCATCTTGGGCGGAAGCAACTAAATTTGCTGCTGGAAATTGGAAGAAGAAGCACAAACCTGAAAAGGCATTGGATCTGTTAGAAAAATTTCATACTTGGAAGCGTGGATAATTTTTCCAAATGAAAAAGGTTTTACTTAAGAAGGGCTATTTTGTTTTTATAGCTTAGCTTACGAAATACAATAGAATTAAAATTTGAAAAATTGTTATTCTGATGAAACCAATAGAGTAATTCTACGAAAGAAAAAATAGATTAGTGAATAGGAAACAAGGGAAATAGGAAGCTAAGAGCTATGAATACAAACCAAGAAAATTTAAAAACTGAAATAGGCATACAACATAACCAGGATGAAGAATCTATGAAATTCAAAGTTTCGAATTTAAAATATCTGTTCGCTTTAGGACTGTTTTTAGTTTCAAGTATAACTTTTTCTCTGTCGGCACAAGGCTTTGATCATTCTCATTCTGAATTTGACTTAATCTTAAAAAAGTACGTTGTGAACGGTTTTGTAAAATACAAAGATCTATCTAAGGACCGAGTTGCTTTGACTCAGTATTTAAAATCTCTTTCCTCACTGAGTTCAGATGAATATAATGATTTTAACAATGCCCAAAAGATGGCTTTTCTTATCAATGCATACAATGCATTTACAATTGAATTAATCTTAAACAATTATCCTATCAAGAGTATTGGCGATATCGGAGGACCAATTCGATTGGTGAATCTTGCTCGTGGGGCACCGTGGAAGAATTATAAATTCCCACTTCTGGGTGCAGATAGAACTTTGGATTGGATAGAGCATAGTAAGCTAAGAATAGATTTTAATGATCCTAGAATACATTTTGCAATCAATTGTGCAAGTATCGGTTGTCCTGCGCTTCGAAAAGAAAGTTTTAAAGCTAAGAATTTGGATGCTCAATTACAAGATTCCATGCTATCTTTTCTTAAAGATAAGACAAAGAACTCGTATAACAAAGAAAAGCAAATCCTTACTTTATCAAAAATATTCGATTGGTTTAAATCCGATTTTGAGAAAAAATCTGGATCAGTAGTGCAATTTGTACAAATTGGATTCCAAGAAGCTCTTCCAAAGGAAGTGGATATTGAATACTCCACTTATGATTGGAATTTGAATGAAGCAAAATAAGAATAGAATCTCATTATGCCTAAGAAACTAGAATTAAAAACCGCAAAGAACGAAAGCAATCCGAAATCTTTCTTAAGCAAAATTTCAGATAAGAAGTTAAAGGAAGATTGCTATATTTTATTTGAACTTTTTGAACAAGTAACTGGTCTCCAAGCAAAAATGTGGGGAGACTCTATTATTGGTTATGGAGAATATACCTATTTCCGTTCCAATGGAGATGAGGGACAATTTATGGCAGCTGGGTTTAGCGCTCGTAAGTCGGGCCCTACAATTTATATTCTTCCTGGTTATAACGATTATTCTAAGGATCTCGAAAAACTTGGTCCACATAAGCTTGGAAAATCCTGCCTCTATCTTAAATCCTTAGAAGGAATTGATCTTAAAGTTCTTTCGAAACTAATTCAAAAGAGCATGAAGGATCTTAAGAAAAAATACAAAACAAACTATTGATGTATAGTTTTTCTTTGAAACAGTGTTTATGGATTCATTGATTATCCTATAAACACTATTTGTTACAGTAAGTTTTTACAGCCCTTTCACAAAAGTAGCGATCGCTAAAATTGCAAATCCTGCCATTACTAAATATCCTGCATAAGCTGATACAACTGGGATAGCAACAAAGCTTGCAATTATTCCAACAACTCCTAATACCACTGCAATCATCCAAGTCATTTTTTTTGGTGCGTTTAATTTCATTCTTTTTCTCCTAGGTTTTAATAAATTGAATTTCTTGTTAGAATTCAGTCAATTTCTTTCTAATGTTAAGAATCTCTATATCGTAGGCAATCGTTTTTTGTAGTATTTCAATTGTTGGCTTGCAAGAATGGAAGAAGAAGCAGATTTGTTTGGTAAGAATTAAGTGGTACCGTTTGCAAGGAAGGATTCATTGTAATTTTTTCGCATCCATCTTAATAAAGGAATCTACTTTCCACTTTTGCAATCCGTTTTAAAAAATCTATGAAAAAATAGGAACTCGAAAAGATACACTTTCTAAAGTTGAATCACAAATTGTAGCTAGGTGAGGATTCAATTCTTAAAAACAATCTCGAATCTCCTTCTTCTAATTCGGGTGATTTATGAATGATACCATAGCCCATATTCCCAGGGAAGCGTTCTCCTTTTAATATGGCAACCGACGTTTGTTTGGTTTGATGGATTAAATTTATATCTTTCACAACTTCTTCATTTCTTCCACAACCCAAATGCCTACGATCTGAATTCTCCTCATCTATCCATTGAGTTCCTTTCCCCTTGTATGTACAAATGAGTCTTAGGTGATTAAAATCAACATGAAAGAGTGGGCATTGTGTTTGGTGGATGAGTGCCAAGTGAATTTTTGGATAGGGATTTCCGGATAATTGTTGCATAAATCCATACAATAATTGTATATCCTGGAAAAATTCTTGATAGCCCGGGTGAGAACTGTAGGGAAGGGAAGCCAAAAGTTCTCTTAAGGAGCCATTTAATTCATCTTTTTTTGACTGAGAGGTAAAATTTTTTTGGACTAAAATATCTATGTAAGACTTCATCTCATGGGATATCTCTCTATTCCAAATACTCAAATTGCAATGTGGATTATTAATAGCATCTAGAACTTCTATTGTATCCGATATCTCTTGGATTCGCGCAGCTTCTTTGGTAATCATTAACGCAACGATGTTGCATATGCAATTCTATGTCAATAAAATATCCTTCCATGAAAAAACAAAAGGCGAGTGCTTAGTAAAAATACAAGATCTCAGAGTTAAAATTTTTCTATATATGGAGGTTCAAATCCTAACTATTTTATAAGGATGCAGCTGCTATTTGAAAAAGAATTCGTATTTTTTCCTTGAAGGAAAAGTTTCCAGGTAGATAAAGGAAAGATAAATCGTTAAATTCGATTCTCCAGGAGATAAAATGGCATTTGATATTGAAATGATCCAAGCCCGTTATAAGAAAATGGGTGAAGCAATTGGTGCAGCGCGTAAAGCTGTTGGTAAACCTCTTACCTTAACTGAAAAAATTCTCTATTCCCACCTTTGGGACGGCAATGCGAAGTCCGCTTTTACAAGAGGCAAAGATTACGTGGATTTTGAACCTGACAGAGTTGCCATGCAAGATGCTACAGCGCAAATGGCTCTTCTACAATTTATGCAAGCAGGACGTCCTAAGGTTGCAGTTCCTTCAACAGTCCACTGTGACCATTTAATTACTGCTCAAGTAGGCTCTAAGGATGACCTCAATAAAGCGAACCAAGAGAATAAAGAAGTCTATGATTTTTTATCTTCTGTTTCCAATAAATATGGAATCGGATTTTGGAAACCTGGCGCAGGAATTATCCACCAAGTTGTTTTAGAAAATTATGCCTTCCCTGGTGGAATGATGATAGGAACTGATTCTCACACTGTAAACGCCGGCGGACTTGGGATGGTCGCAATTGGAGTCGGTGGAGCAGATGCATGCGATGTTATGGCAGGGCTTCCTTGGGAATTAAAGTTTCCTAAATTGATAGGTATCAAACTAACAGGCAAATTGAATGGTTGGACTTCTGCCAAAGATGTAATCCTCAAGGTTGCTGGTATTCTTACTGTGAAAGGTGGGACAGGTTGTATCGTTGAATACTTCGGTCCAGGTGCCGAGGCTCTTTCTTGTACTGGAAAAGGTACAATTTGTAACATGGGTGCTGAGATTGGTGCTACAACTTCGACTTTTGCTTATGATGCTTCCATGGAAAGATACCTAAGAGCAACCAATCGTGCCGATGTTGCTGATGCTGCGAATTCCTACAAAGAGCACCTAACAGCAGACCCCGAAGTCTATGCTGATCCTGCAAAATACTTTGATCAAGTTATCGAAATCAATCTTGATGAATTAGAACCTTATTTAAATGGACCATTTACACCAGATTTGGCGACACCAATCTCTCAAATGAAAGAGATTGCAGCTAAAAATGGTTGGCCAACTAAGATTGAGGCTGGACTCATAGGCTCCTGTACGAATTCTTCTTATGAGGATATTTCAAGAGCTGCCTCTCTTGCAGAGCAGGCTTCGTCTAAGAACCTTAAGCCCAAGGCTGAATTTTCCATTACACCTGGATCGGAACAAGTACGTTTCACGATAGAGAGAGATGGCTTTATCAAAACCTTCGATAAAATTGGTGCCAAAGTATTTGCAAATGCTTGCGGACCATGTATAGGAATGTGGGCTAGAGTAGGCGCCGAAAAGAAAGAAAAGAACACCATTGTTCATTCCTTCAATCGAAACTTCCAAGCAAGACAAGACGGGAATCCGAATACCTATGCCTTCGTGGGTAGCCCTGAACTTGTAACCGCTCTTGCCATTGCAGGGGATTTGACTTTCAATCCTTTGAAAGATAAATTAAAGAATGAGAAAGGCGAAGATGTTATGTTAGACGCTCCAACTGGCGAAGAACTTCCTGCCAAGGGTTTTGCTGTTGAGGATGCTGGATACCAAGCACCCGCTGCTGATGGTTCTAAGGTTCAAATCAACGTTGACCCTAAATCAGATCGTCTGCAATTACTGGATCCTTTTACCGCCTGGGACGGTAAAGATATAACAGGCCTTAAGTTGCTCATCAAAGCTAAAGGCAAATGTACAACAGATCATATTTCTATGGCTGGTCCTTGGTTGAAATACCGTGGTCATTTAGATAATATTTCTAACAACTTATTGATAGGTGCGACGAATTCTTTCAATGGTAAAATCAATGAAGTAAAGAACCAACTCACAGGTGCATACGGTGCGGTTCCAGCAACTCAAAGGGATTACAAAGCGAAGGGAATAGGCTCTATTGTTGTAGGAGATGAGAATTATGGCGAAGGATCTTCTAGAGAGCATGCGGCTATGGAGCCTAGATTTTTGGGAGTTCGCGCAGTTCTTGTAAAATCTTTTGCAAGAATCCATGAGACCAATTTGAAGAAACAGGGAATGCTTGGTCTTACATTTGCGAACCCAGCGGATTATGATAAAATCCAAGAAGATGATACAATTGATATCACAGGTCTTACGAGCTTTACAGAAGGTAAGCCACTGACTCTTGTATTGCATCATAAGGATGGTTCTAAAGAAGAAATTTCCGTGAACCATACTTACAATTCGCAACAAATCGAATGGTTCAAAGCTGGATCAGCCTTAAACATCGTTAAGAAGCAACACGGAGTTTAGGTAACTTCGTTTTCTTTTTAAAAATTAGGAGTCATAAGCCATGGGAGATGGGAGAGTTCTTAGACCTTCCCCATGGCTTTTCAAAACTCAACTTCAAGAATTTTTACCCTTTGTTCTATGCGCATACTTCAATATATTTTAATACTTAAAACCTATTATGCATCCTAAAGCAAATAAAGGTTTAGTTATGGATGAGAAGTATTGGAACACACTGTATGGTGAGACCTATGATATTGATGGAGTCTTCAATGCGAAGAAGCATGCGAGCTATGTAAAATCCTTACTAACTTTGATGGAGACTAAGGTTCAAAGTTTAGGCGATTTTGGATTTGGGAAAGCAGCCTTGCTCAGAGAATTTGTTAAAGCTCTAAAGCCTGCTAGAGTCATAGCAGTAGAACCATCACCAGAGAGAGTTGAAGAACTGAGGACTAAGCCATGGATACAAAATGTTCATATTCAGATCCATAACTCCACTCTGCAAGATTTTAATCCGCCTTACTTAAAGTATGCGCCTTTGGATTTAATCATTTGCAATTCTGTATTTCAATATATGGAAGATGGAGATATCAAAAAAGTTACTGAAAAATTATCTAAATCTACAAGATTTCTTTATTTTACTGTTCCGACTAAAAAAGATTATGAACGCATGAAAAAGCAAATTGCTTTTTCTGATCCGTATGCTTTTGTAAGAAGCACAGAGTTTTACAGACGTATACTTTCTAAGCATTTCAATTTTGTAGGCTATAATCTCTTGGAAAGCAAATACCAAAATCCTCCTGTCTTTGAGGAAGAGCTATTTAAATTTTAAAAAATATCTTATATAAAATTTTCTTTTTCAATTCTTTGGAAAATCCTAGTTTGTGAAATAATACTTTTGCAAGTATTTATAATTCCTCTAAGAGTATCGTCGTCTGTTTAAGCAAATCTTTGGCTTCTTCCATCTCATCCTTATTTAAGGAAGATTTATATTTTATTGCTTCAGTTAGGTCGATGATAGCAGCGGAGTAGGATGTCTCTTTGTATTCTTTTTTATGAGTGACTTTAAGATTCATATCTGAACCCTTGTAACCGGTTTCTCCTCCTGCTTCTTTTACAATATAGGAAGCTCTTTCGAATAGAGCCTTAGCCATAAGCCGCTCGCCATCTGTTGATCTCCAAAAATGCAAGGCACCATCCAAATATCTAATTTTATTTCGATAAATATCGGTGGTCTGAGATTTATTATAACAAGTCTTAAATGAATTACAATTGGTAGGTATAGTAATCTTTCTTTCAGCTGCTGTGCAATAGATCCAGGGAGTTACGATAAGAATGAGGATGAATTTTTTGGACATAGAGATAATTAGAGAAATTTTAAGATATTGATCAAGTCATTTTCTTCGAGCTAAGGCAAGAAAATGAGAATCTTTCTATACAAGACTGGATAATTTGGAAAGCATTAGAAAACTTGGAGAAAAGAATCAACTTGCTATCTTAAGAATAAGAAAGGAAAAATTATGAATCATAACTACTGGAAAGACAAAACTGTACTGATAACTGGAGCTTCCAGTGGAATTGGGGAAGCTATCATGCATCGCCTAAATGGACTTGCAGAAACTATCTTTCTCCTTTCTCGCAATCCAAAAATTATTACTGAAAATAATTCAGGAAAGAATTCTCGAATGATTCTTATCCCTTGTGATATTTCCAAACCGGACCAAGTGGAAAAAGCTATAAAATCGATTTTAAAATCCAAGGTCTCAAGCTTGGACGTTCTCTTCAACAATGCAGGCATTACAGCGCATGGACGATTTGACACAACTCAAATGGCTGTGTTTCGAAAAACTTTTGAAACAAATTTCTTTGGTCCCATTCGACTTGTCCAAGGCTTGGTACCTCTATTGCTAAGTGCTCAAGGAACGGTAGTTAGTACATCTACAGTTTCAGCCTTGTATGGGGTGCCTGGAAGGTCTGCTTATTCTTCATCGAAGGCAGCCCTTCATGCTGCCATGGAATCCTTTCGGATAGAGATGAGTGAACACAAGGTTCGCTCGATTTTGGTTTGTCCACCTTACACACGAACTAATTTGCGACAATCAGGTCTAGATGAGGATGGGTCAATATTAAAAGAAGAACAAGCTTCGGGGAAAATTAAAACAGCAGATGAAGTTGCTTTGAGTATTCTAGAAGCAGTTGAAAATCCTAAATCTAAATTAGTAACCATAGATAAATCTGGCTTTGCAATGAAATTGCTTAGGTTAATCTCACCCTCAACACTAGAAAAAATTATGTTCAATAAGCTCTACAAAGACTTTCATTGATAGTTTGAATTTTTATATAAAGTAGCTCAAAGTTTTTGAGAATACTTTGGATTTATTTTGCTTTTGCTGAATAGGTAGAGGTAAATTGGGCAGTATTTACTGTGCCCCAGAATTTTGGACCGTAGTTTCCCTCTCTGCCAGAATATGTTCTATCTAAGCGCGGTCTTTCATAGGTATAATGCTGTTCGATATTTATTTTGAAAGGTGCGTTTCTTGGGCTCTCGCCAAATTGTTTGAGTTGAAGGTATTTTAATTCTTTTCTTGGATGAGATCCTATTCTTCCATTGAAAACAAGAAAATCCGCAATTTGGTTGTCAACTGTATGTTGGTTATCAGGATCTTCCACTGACTTCTTGTTAACCCAACCAGGTTCTTCCCAAGCAACTAATTTTGCAATCGATCGAAACACAGAATTAGAAAGATCAAGCGTCTTTGTTCCCTCTAGTCCACTGCCTATACGAACCGACTTTAAATCTTCCTTAGAAAGACTTGCTGGAAGTATAATCTTACTTTCTTTACCTGCTTCAGGAAAAATATCTCTTGGATCGGCAAGGTAATTAAAAAGAGCATTGCCAGCTTCTAGTTTAACTTCATATGCTCCGTATGCAGAAATAGGATTTCCTCCATCAGAACCATTTCCAGAAGCAATATAAAGCAGTGGATGGTGGTTGATAGAATTAATATTCTTCCATTCTGTATCAAGCGTTATGTGATCATGGCCTGTAGTTAAAATTCTTAGAGGATTACCTTTTGCATCACAAAGTACAGCGTAGGACTCTAAATCCCCTTGGTGAAAATTGCCCATAGGACTTGGACCATGGTTATTGTCAAACCATAGCCAATAAGAGATTACATACTTCCCGTCACTCGCTTCATACCAATAATTGGAGTTATCTCTAAAACCAGGTAAAGCTTCTTCTTGGGTTCCTGAAAGAATTGTATTCGCATAACGAACATGAAAGTATACATGAGTGGGATCTTTATCAACTGAATAGTTTGGTAGGTTCTCTGGTTTCTCCAGAGCATAAAAGGGCATCTCAATTGATTCATATTTAGTAAGTGGCAATCCAGACTTTGTTAAGTTTGCCTGGGTCTTCCCAAGAGTTTTATGATTTCGATACTTTTCTAGATTCGTTGGGATTTCTTTTTTATCTGATTTGAGAATAAGAATTGGAGAGAAACGACTAGCAAGTTCAAATTGTTTTTTATCAGGAATGGGATTTTCTTGTGATTTAAAATTAAAATCATTTCGAAAAGTTACTATCTCACCACTTGTATATCCAAACCAAAAAGGATTGTGTCCTGGAGAATACATCCCTCGACTTTCTTCTAGTCCAAGTAGTTCAATGTAAGTATGAGTCCAATTCTCTGGAACATCTAGATCTAGTTTGTATTCGAATGAATTGAATTCTTGGATTTTCTCCACATAACTTTTCATACACTCTGGATAGTCCTTCATTGCAATACGATCGAATTGGCTATCTACTAACTCAGGGCAGGAGTAAGCTCTAGCCTGTAATTTAAATGGGGCCTTGAGTATAAGATTTGGATTTTTCTGAATCACTCCTCGAAATTCTAAGCGAATATCAGTCTTAGGAAGAACTATAACTTTGTTCCTGTCTTCCTCCGAGGGAAGAGAGCATGTGATTGAAAGTGATGTACTTAAAATGATTAAAGAAGAGATTATATAATTAGAATGAATGATTTCGTTTTTTTTCATTGGCCCTATACCAAAATCTTGAAAAGATTAGGATAGGCAAGTGTTTTACTGAATTCTAAACCATCTTTAAAGCATAGAACAAATAAAGATGGTTAGGTTTGAGAAAATTTATTGATTGAATCTCTCACAGGACTTTGGTTGATTTTCTTCTTCCATAAGTTGTTCACAAGTTAGAGCATTCATATCCTTCACACATTTTTTCATAGCTTCAAGGTCTTCCTTGCTAAAACTTTGGCTTGGCTCTGAAGGATCAGGATTTCCATTTTTATTGCTCACACAAGATTCTATTGGTGGGATCATAGATAGAACCATTTTTTTCTGATCTGGAGGAAGCTTCTCTGCTGATTTTTTCATACAATCAGAGGTTTTGCCACAGATTTTCTTCGCAAGTTCTTGCCACTCTTTGGCCTCCTTGCTATTGGGAAGGGCGAGTAATGGCGACATAGTAATTAGTAGAATCAATAAAAATCTCAATGGTTCACTCCTATTGGTGGTATAGGAATACAATATGTAAAGATGTGGATTCTGCAAAATCTTTTTTTCCTATTAGAAATCATAGGATTATAAAATAAGTAAGCCTTGCAGAGACTATTTTCAATTAAATAAGATTGAAATTTCATGACAGAAAGTCTGCTGATTAGAATTCAGTAAGAATATGGCATCTAAGAAAACAGCCCTCGTACTATCTGGTGGTGGAGCACGCGGTGCCTACCAAGCTGGAGTCCTAAAATACCTGGAGGAAATCCAGTTCACACCTGATTACATAGCCGGAACCTCTGTAGGAGCAATCAACACAGTGGCTATTGCATCTGGCATGAACTCGAATAGGCTCATCCAACTTTGGCAGAATATTGAAAGAGACAAAGTTTTTCAATACTCCATTTGGAGAATGATTTGGAGATTTTTAACTAGAACATTCACACCTATAGTTGATATTTCGCCTCTTAAAGATCTTTTGGAAGAGAACATAAACTTAGATTCTTGCAAATCCTCTAAACAGAAAATTTTTATTTCTGCTGTTGATATCCTAAGTGCTGAGTTGAAATACTTCTCTAATTCTCAAATAACACTGGCACATATACTTGCTTCCAGTGCCATTCCCCTTGTTTTTCCATGGCAGTATTTAAATGGAATTCCTTATTGGGACGGAGGCTTGATGGCAAATACTCCTATACAACCTGTAATTGAAGCAGGAGCCAGAGATATTGTTGTAGTTCTTCTTTCACCTGTCGGTGCGGACATGCATTTGGAGACACCTAGATCCAATCGCGATGCCATAGAAAGAGTTTTTGAGCTAAGCCTGGTTGGTTCCTACCAAATGATTCATAGATTTCTACAAATGGAAAGAGAGAAGATTCAAAAAATGTCTCCTATAGAAGGTTTTCTGTATAGCTTTGGACATGAAACCTCAAGTATTCGAATTCGCACCGTAGCACCAACGCGAAATCTTGGCCTAGGTTCTATAATGAATTTCTCTAAAAAACAATCCAACCAGTTGATTCTCCAAGGATATGAAGACGCTAAGAGCCAATTAAAATAATTTCTCTTAGGAAAAGGGCTTTCCAACTTTTCTTATTCCAAAAAAATATCCTTTAAATAGAGAAAGGATGTGTAGAATGAATCAAAAATTTCTAATAATTGCAGCATTGTCGATTGTTGTAGGTTTTGCAAATTGCGGCGGCGGATCTGTGTATACTGGCGAGCAGTGTGAGACTACATTGAATGGTCTTTTTGAAAAGATCGTTGCAGCTGCAAGTGATGAAGACAAGGCAAAATTTGCACCAATGAAAGCAACTCTCATGGGAAAATTGAAGAAAGATTGTATGGAAGGTAAATTTGATCTAGAGTGCCTAGACAAAGCAAATAATATCGCTTCTATCCAAACTTGCTTAAAATAATTTAAGAATCTTACTAAACCACTTTGATCTGTAATTCATGGCTCTTGCCTAAAGAATTACAGGTCGATTTGGAATCTCATTTTTATCCCCAGCCGTCTTAGGAAAGTATTTCTTTAAAATCTTAGTAATTTCAAGGATGCCTAATTTAACTCCTTCCTCAAATTTCCCTTCTCGAAAATTTCCTTCCATAACTCTACAAATTGATTCCCAATCCTCAGGCTTGGTCAGAGCATTGATTCCTCTATCTACGAGAATCTCAATATCATGGTCTGCAAGAAGTAAGTAAAGAAGGACACCCGAATTCTTTTCTGTATCCCAAACTCTTAGTTGGCTGAATACATCAATGGATCTCTCTCGAGCGGAATATGCTCTCAGGGCAGCAAGTGGTGGGATTGCAGATTCTATGGCAAATACCAATTCGGCATCATGCTCCTTTTCTGATTCTGTGATTGCTTGCGTAATTCTTTCTAAACTTTCCTTAGAAAAACTACTATGGATAGTTCGAAACCTATAGAAAAAATGTCTAAAAAACCTTCTCCAACTCATATCGAGAACCCTAGGTTATGGGATTAAGATAGCAAGAAAAAAAAGATTTGAGCATGAATTTCATTCTTTGAAATCAGTAGAATGATCTCTGCCTTCGTCTATTGGAATAAATCCATCCCTTTCAGAAAAGCAGCCGTGTATTCTCATAGCTCTATCTTCTGAATCAAAGATGATATTCTGGGCATATTGTTTTCCGTTTTTCAAGCAACGAAGGCAGATAAATTTTCGAATCGCCCAATCACATTCTTCCGGACGAAAAGCAGGTAAAACCCGAAGTAGATTTTGTTTCTTTTCTCTACTCTCTTCGCAGGGGATTGCTTGGAAAAGTGCAAAATAGCCTAAAAAAAATAGGGGAATTATTTTAAATCGTAAATTATTCATGCTCGATTTGGAAATAAATGATTGATAAAAGCATTTCATTTGTTATATAATTTTGAAGGTACAACTATGAAACAACTACGTAAAATCGATCTTTTTTTCTTATTGTTATTTTCGGTAGTTTTTTTGTTTTCCTCGCGTCTAGAAGCTCAATTTACATGCACGGGTTCCGTTTGTAATTTTTTCCCTGGTGGCATTACAAAGGAATTAAACGGTACCTTAACTCAGATTGAATCTGTATACCTTCAAGAAGTTTTGAAAAACAATACAGAGACAACTTTTTTAAACCAAATTGTGAGTAATAGTGTGGGAGTTGGTGATGTCAAAAGATTTCAAATTGGATTTGGATTAGGAGTTGCTGGAACCAAGAAAGATGATGTAGTGATTCAATCCGACAAAATAAAACTGCCAAATTTCCCCAATGGTGGAGTCACTTTGAATCCAACAGTGAATCTTGATTTTAATCTTGGATGGTTAATTGGCTTAGATAAGGATTCTTTTCTAAGACGTTTTACTATTTACCTTCATGGAATGGATGTTAAAGTATCTGAGGCTGATGCAAAAGGACTTCAATCTGCTCAAGAGAATCTTCGTTTTCAAGGAAGTATCAAATCAGCAGGTGGTATGATTCGCTTCCAAGCAGTTGAAGCAGTTCCCTTTTTGAATTCAATTTTTGTATGGACGGGATTGAATTTGGGAGGAGGGTATCATTATTCCAAACAAGAGTATACCATCCAATACCAGAATGAGCAGGCACAGAAACTTGAACTGCAAAATGTACAAGGGAAATGGGGTGGGGATACTACATTTTTTTATGCTACAGAAACTAAAACGTACAATGCGGACCTTCGAACAGGTATCACTGTGTTTTGGATAGCGACTTTATATACGGGTGGGGGTTATACCTGGAATAATGGACAAAGTTCCATTCAATTGCAAAGATCTGGTCCCTTTGTGATCCAGGCGAATGGATTGCAAGAAGTAAGCATTCCTAGGGAATACCAGCAGTTTTTCAACCAAGACAAATCTATAGAGCAAGCGGGGACTCTTTCTTTGAAGGCCCGAGCAACCGGAATCTCAAAAAGAAGCATTGCCTATGCAATTGGTGGATTAGAATTGGATTTTTTCTTATTAAAAGCCACTTTGGAGGCAATCTATGGGGATAAAGAAATCTATGGTGGTAGTTTTGCCTTAAAGTTTTCTTTTTAAACCAAGGATTGACAATCCAAGTACGGATTCCGA
Organism: Leptospiraceae bacterium; assembly: GCA_022402465.1. Lineage (GTDB taxonomy): Bacteria > Spirochaetota > Leptospiria > Leptospirales > Leptospiraceae. The sequence goes on from JAKRSH010000041.1 coordinate 71,229, forward strand.
TACTATATGTATGAGCATGTTGGATTCAACTCGAATTACTTATAACAGATTTCTCCGAGAATACATTCTAAAAACAGAAGTTTTAAATTACACAGTTTTAGTACCTTTAAGCGTTTTACTCTCCTTTTATTTTTCCAACGCGAATGCATCTCAAATTAAAACCGGACTTTTGATTACCATTGTCTATGCCTTGATCACTATAGGTTGGGTTACTATCTATTTATCGATTCATCTTAGGCCAATAAAAAAGTATTTTCTTTTACTTGAGAGTAAGTCTGAGATTTCTGAAAGCGATTATCATAAAGCACTTGATAAATTCAATCATTTGGGCATCAAACAAAGTTTAAATGGATTTTACCGATGGGCATTGCCATCTGTATTTTCTTATTTCTCAACAATTTATGTTACAAATGGTACTGCAACTCAAGGACTTATTAATTCGGGAACCTACTTAATTACTGGGTTGTTAAGTATTCTCATAATTTATTTTTCTTCTAATGCTGTATTTTCAAAATATCGTAGTTCAGGTGTATTGCCTAAGAGTCATATTTCGAAAGTAAATTTTTTATCCAAAATCCAAGTTATCATAGTGGGCTTTGCAGGAATTGGATTCTTGAGTGTAGGAATAATTATTTCTTTGATGTCGTACACTTTTGCAGTTCAATCCACATTAAAAATTTATTCTGAACAAATGCGAAACATGAATATTTCTAATCTCCAAGGGATATCTGAGTTTTATGAGAATAAATTATCTATATACAATGAAATTGCGAATGATCAAGTTCTAGTTAAAGCCTTAGAACAAAGAAAACGAGATGATGTAAATAGTATTTTAAATCGTATAGGTCGAAATGAATCTCAGTTTTTTTTAGAAAATATTTTCATCACAACAGTTTCAGATTCTAGAGTGTTTGCAAGTTATAAGGATGATAAAGAAGGCAAAATAATAGGAAGCAAATTAGATGCTTATCCTTTCATTCTTGAATTAATCAAATCAAATACTTTTGAATCAAAACCCTCCAAAGTATTTGTTTCTATATTTGGTAGCCCCGTACAAGCGGTAGTTAGGCCAATATTGAATGATAAATCCAAAATTCTAGGATACCTCATTGGTGTTTACCGAATTGCTGATTATTTTGATTCATATTCAAGCCGAGCTAGTTTTGGTAAGAATGGATTCCTTGCTCTAATTGACCAAGACAGTAAGGTGATTAGTAAAATAACCAATTCTAATTTTACGAATAGCAATTGGTATACTCTATCAAATGAATCAGCTGATAGTATTGGGAAATTCAAAATAGGAAAACATTTCTATATCAAACAAGAATTGAAAATAGAGAATCAATTTGTATCTATAGTGGCAGTTTTGGACTATGCCTCTATAGAAGCTCCATCCTTAGAGTCGACTTTGCGGATCATCTATGTGATCATTACTTTGATAATTCTCTTTATATTAGCTTTTGCTTATAGTGTGGGTCAAAAAATTTCTCCTCTTAAATCTGCCTCTCGTAGATTGAATGAAATGGCGGAAGGTGATTTAAAGAATCAATTACTTGTTATAAACGATGATGAAATTGGAGTTCTAAGTAGTAGTCTAAACTCATTAATCCAAAAATTTAAAGACATCCTTCAGTCCAACCAAGAAGTTTCAGATGATCTTGCCTCATCCTCAGAAGAAATGACAGCCGCATTAACTTCTTTATCTGGCAATGCCCAAACCCAAGCAGCGAGTGCAGAAGAAATTTCTGCTTCCATTGAAGAAGTGAGTGCCGGTGTAGATCACGTAAATACTCAAGCAGAGAATCAAAGTGGGAAAGTTATAATTCTTAGAGATAAGATGGAAGAAATGAATCATATAATTTCCGACATGGGAATCAAAGTTCGAGATGCATCTTCTAAGGTGGGAAGCATAGTTGATGAAGGACAAAAAGGGGAAGTGTCTCTTGTTAAAATGAAGGATTCAATCAATAAAATAAGTGAATCCTCACAAGAGATTACATCGGTAGTTGAAATTATTACATCTATATCCGAGCAAATTAATTTGCTTGCATTGAACGCTGCAATTGAAGCGGCACGTGCGGGTAATTATGGAAAAGGATTTGCTGTAGTGGCAGATGAAATCGGCAAGTTAGCTGATAAAACAGCAGAAAGTATCAAAGAAATAGATGATCTCATCAAAATTAATGAAAAAGAAATAGACCAAGGAACTATTATCATTTCCAACACTGCTCAACTCATTCAATCGATTATTAAAGGCGTTAATACTTTTTCTGACTTAACTAAAACAATTAATCACCAAATGGATTCGCAATCTAAGATCAATCAACTTGTAAACCAAGAAGTAGATGGACTGAATCAAATTACAGCTGCAATTAAATTAGCAATGGAAGAACAAAAAAATGCAATAGGAGAAGTTTCCCAGGCAATCTATAATATCAATGACTTGACTCAGTCTACAGCATCTGGATTAGAAGAGATGACAGCCAACTCAAATGGAGTTTCTCAAACAGCTGAAAGTTTAAAAAATAAAATTAGATATTTCCAAGTTTAATTTAGTTTATAAGTAGATACAAATCCTTATATAAATTTTCATTCTTTGTTATTGAAGTTTTGGGTTATTTTTATGCCTGTCTTTATCTCTATGTGAATTTTTATCAAGTGTAGATTCCAAGACTTCAGTAAGAGAAACGCCTGTTTGATTCGCTAAACAAATAAGGACGAAAAGTACATCTCCAAATTCTTTCTTGAAATCGTCCGGATTCTCTCCATTTTTGTATGATTGATCTCCAAACTTTCGAGAAAAATGCCTAGATAATTCTCCTACTTCTTCCATTAGAATAGCAAGATTTGTTAACTCCGAAAAATATCTAACTCCAATGTTTCGAATGTAATCATCAACTTTATCCTGTGCTTCTTGAATAGTCATAGTAATGTTTAAAGTTTTATAATTTATTTGCTTTGATTCTTTGGAAAAGAATATCACCTAGGGTATTTGAGAAAATTTCTTTACCTTGTTGGTTGAGATGAATTAAATCAAAGCAATACTTGCCATTATCAGGTCCATCCAAAAGTCTTTCTAAATTTATAATATCTGCTTTCTCTTGATTGAATACATTCTTCATCACATTGTTTAATTCCCTCTGCCATAATGGCTGACGACTTTCTCTTCCAAAATCTGATATGATTTCAGAATAAGGAGCAAAAACATGGATTACCTTAATTTTATCTTTAGGAACAAGATTATACATTTTTGTTAGGCGGCGAAAGTATCTTTTCGTACTTTCCGTTTCGCCATTTTCTAAACTAGTAACTACAGATAATGCACACGTATCGTATAGCATCTTTTTATGGCGTTTGTCAGAACCGAGAGGTATAGGTTCATTATTGGCTGGATTAACTTTTTTCATACACTCATCTAAATTAGATATCTTGTAGGAATCTATAGATTCTGTGTGATCATTATCATAATCCCAAGGGTGTTTATTTGGGTTACGGATATCTCTTCCTATGAATTTAATTCTTTCTTGAGGCTCTGAAAGGAAATCTTTAATATCCCTTCTATAGGCTATTGATTTGAAGGCAAGATACACATAATCCTGCCATCCAGTCTGGTATTCAAAATCACTTATAGTTTGTATTGCATTGAAATTATTAATTTCAGAAAGCATAGCAAGTGTTGGAAGAATCAATTCATTTCTATCAACCCATGGCATACCAGGTTCCATAACATGAATGATTATTTTTACATTTGGATAAAGATCTAGATTTTCTTTAAGCACTTGGTACTGCACAACTAATTCAGAACCAGGTATTGCTAAGGATTGAACTTTATAATCGAGTGATACTAATTTTTCATTGAGTATGCGGACGGATAGTCCTTCAAATGCAACTGAAGTACCTAATATTAAAATATCAGGATTTAATTCCCCTCTATTTTCTTTCGCATGGGAAGTAATTCGATAAACATTTGCTGCATAGGAGTTTTTCTTGAGTAAGGGTTTATAGACTCCTAATTGAAGGCAGAGTTCGAAGCCCAATAGGACAAGCAATACTACTAATAATCTTTTATCTAGAATGAATTGAATGTATTCTTTCATTGGTTACTTTTAAAAAGCAAAATATAAGAAATTCTGGCTTTCTGTTACTCCAAAGATTAGAATGAGAAAAATATTAACTAAAATAAAAATTGGGTAGATCCATTTATTGGGATGAGAAACTACCCAATCTGTTTTTCTTTTAGAAAAGTAAGAACTAGCTGCAAAACAGATAATCAAAACTATCGCATAATTATAATTAGAGAAAGAATTGATGCTTGTATTGGAAGATCCAATAAATAACATTGAGAGAATAATTTCCTTAGCCTTGGTGAGAGTCTCAGCCCGAAACATAGCAAAGCCAAAACAAAGAAAGAACATTGTAATTATTCTAGAGAAAATTTCATAAGGTTTGCCAAACTTTTGGTTAAATTGAACAGGGAATCCTAGTTTGGAATATTCTCTATGAATTGTAAGCATAATACCTTGCCACAATCCCCATGCAACATAATGGTAAGCAGCTCCATGCCACAAACCTGCAAAAAGCCAGGTTATATATAAATTTCTATAAGTAATCCATTCACTAATTCTTGAACCACCCAAAGGAATATAAATATAATCACGTATCCAAGTAGAAAAGGAAATATGCCATTTGCTCCAATGCTCACTTATATTCTTAACCGTCATTGGAAAGTTAAAATTTGCATCGAATTGAAATCCAAAAAGTCTTGCAACACCTATTGCAATATCTGTATAACCTGCAAAGTCGAAGTAGATTTGCCATCCAAAAGCCAAAACTCCTACCCAAATTTCTAATGGGTTCATACTTGCATAATTGGCGAATGTTTTATCAACTACAATACCTAGATTGTCGGCAAAAACTATTTTACGTGTAAAACCAATTAGAATTAAACATAGAGCAACTTGTATATTTTCTTTTAACACAGGGAGTCTTTTATCTAGATCCCTGAAAAATGTTTCTGCACGAACTATAGGTCCAGCAACTAACTGTGGAAAGAAGGCAACATAAACAGCGAAATCCAATATCGATTTCCTGGCTTCTATTTTACGATTGAAGACATCGATAGAATAGCTCATTGACTGAAAAGTATAAAAAGAAATTCCTACAGGAAGAATGATATCAACATTAGAAAAACTTGAATCAGGATTAATAAACAGATCATTAATTAATCCTATTAGAAAATTAGTATATTTAAAATAAGCTAGAATACCTAGATTTGTAAATAAAGAAGCAGTCAAAAGAATTCTTCTTTTGTTTTGACTAATCTTTTCTAAGCTCATCCACCTAGCAGCAAAGTAATCAATCAATGTGCTAATTAGAAGAATCAGGATATATAAATTGATTTTATATTCACAAAAAGATTTATCTATCCAGTATTCTATCCAGGAGATGGATCTATATGCATCGCATGATATAGTTGCAGGATGCCAACCCATATAAAAAATATAACTAGCTACCAAAAGCATAAGCTTTTGGATTCTGCTTTTTAATATGTTTCCTAAAATTAAAGTAACAATAAAAAAGATTAAAAATTCAGTAGAGTTAAATAGCATAATTAGTTGTTATAAATTTTTTCTTTAGCGATTCTTTCTACCTTATCCTTAAATCCTTCAAGATAGCCGTATTGGACGCCCTTAGAACGAGGTAGGGTAGAATAGGTGAAATTGAAAATAAATAAAAACAATGCGAGGACAGAGTATAGTATGGTGGTACTTGCTCGAAATGTATTTAAAAGCAGTGGAATTTCAAGAGAGCGTAGAACATAGAAACTTAAAAGCCAAAGACCTATTGTAACTCCCACCCAAAATTCAAAGAAATACCCCTCCCACCAGCTATAAAATAGTATCGATGGAATAAGCCAAGTGGCAAGGATCATTATCTCTTTCGGAAATTTGCGTAACATTGTTCTCAGATTCAAAATTCCCATAGCTATAATTAAAAGCCAGAAAAAAAGATTCCCATTATAGGCAGCATTTTTCAGACTTAGAGGGCTGAAGAGGTCAACTCGGAATTTAGAATTGACTCCTTGGAAATTCAAGAAAGAATCACCTATTCCTCTATAGAAATAAAGAAAATAATTCTTTTCAGTTCCACTCATCCCCCATCTTTCTTGAGCAGCATATAAAAACATCCAATATGAAAAATGCTTCTCGCCGAAAGAATGAAGGTCACGTTCTAGAATAATAAATCCTACAAATAGGTAGCTTGCAACTATAAACGTGCCAACTAGCAGGCAATATATGAAAGCAGTATAAAATCTCTTGGCTATAGGAAATTCTTTTCCATTCCATTGCTCAGTTATCAAGATAGAAATGATAGCCATTGGAAACAGAATAGCATTGGATTGATGAAAATACAGAGTCATCAATTGCAATAAACCTATACTTAATAATCTCTTCTTATTTGCATAGGTATTTGCTATATAAACAAAACTAAAAAACAAAAGGCAAACTAAGCAGGAATGAATCATAGGAGTATCGTTGTGATTGCTATAAAACCAAAACCCTTGAGAGAAAAATACACAAGCACCTAAAGCTATTGCTTGTAAGATAGATCCATAAAATTTATAGATTATATAGATGAAGCTATAAATAAATGCACAAGAAAAGAGAAGTATGCGAATTCGAAGAGCAAACATGATATCAAAATTATGAAAGAGAGATTGCCATATTTTCCAAAAAAGGAAACCTGAAGACTCAAATCCTAAATGGTGTGGGTTAAAAAAAACAGAATACAAGCGATTTCTTTGTATGTTCAAGGCATAAACAGAGGAATCCCAATCGAAAAATCTAGACAAAAATCTTACATTAAATAAAAAAAGGAAAAATACCAATATAAGCAGGCTAACTATAATTAGCGTATTGATTGATCTAAGCTTATTATTTTTCTTGGAATTGCTTTTTAATAATTTCTGCATTCTTTTTGGGGGAGAAAAAGCCAGAAGTGTATTCTTTCTCTTTGTAACTAAAAGTAATTCTATTTAAAGAAAGTACGTCGAGAAAGAATCCTCTATTCCATTGCCAATTCTTTGTAACCTTAGATTTCGGGAGTTTAATTATTTGCCAGTGGAACCATTGTTTACGAGCAATATATAGACTATCATCCGTTAGTATCCATTTTAAACCTAAATTGGATTGTAAAAAATTAGAAAGATCATATAGAACAGCCAAACTTAAGTAAGCATAAATCGCCAGAGCAGGAAATCGATAGAAATCCTTGTTATCAAGGAAAGGCAGCTTTAATACTTTTGGGATCTCAAGAAGATGAACAAACCATTCAAGGAACTCCGAAATAAAAAATACATATTGTACACAAAAAATTAAAGTTACAAAAATTAGCATTGCTATCAATAAACCAGGAATCTTATTGAATTTCAATTCTTTAGCAAACTGTGTTCCTGTGTTTATTCGATAGAACTTTTTTTTCTTGTTCTCTAAAAACATTTTGTATTTGTCAATTACTTGGCGCATTGCTCAATCTCTCTTGCTATTTTTTCTGCAGTACCTTTCCAAGTCCATTCCTTTGAATGCCATGTTCTAGAAAGATTTTTTTTCTTTTGAAATACCAGTAGTGCCTTTAACCATGCATCTGAATCTAAGGCAGGGACCAAAATGTCTTCTTTGCGATTAAGTATTTCTGAAAAAACAGGAATATCAGAAGCAATACAAACTTTTCTCTCTCTCATTGCTTCCAAGAGAGGCAGTCCAAATCCTTCATGAGTCGAAGGAAAAATAAACCCAGAACAAGCTTTGTAAAGTGCTGCTAGGACTGTTTCGGATGGATTTTCTATGAAGTAGACAGATTTGGATTCCCATTCACCTAATTTCAATTTAGTGTGAAGTTCTTGGGCTTCTTCCCCCCAACCAGCTCGACCAGAAATAACAAAGGAGTAGGGGTATTTAGGATTAGCCTCTTTTAGTTTAAGATAAGCGTATAAAACAGATTTTAAGTTTTTACGTGGTTCTAGAGTTCCTAAGGTAAACAGAAACTTGCCCCAAGCCTTACTTTCCTTAGGTAATTCTCCTTTGCTTGCAATACTATCAACTCCAGGATAAACGACTACTAGTTTATCTTGTGTAATTGGTTTGAAAGCTAGGATTTCGTTCATGGTGTTCTTAGATAAACAAAGAATTCTATCAGCATTTGTAAGTGTTGAATGTACGAACAATTTATGCTGATAATAATTCCACTTAGCCATTGTTAATGGTGCTGAAATCACATTTAAATCATGAAAATTAACTATCTGAGGGCAGAATTTACCAAACTTAGGAAGAAGTTGCAAACTTCCCCAGAGTAAATTTGCCTTGTATTTTTTTGCTAGAGAAGGATAGCGAGTGTGCAACCAAATCGGTCCAGGGATTTTTGAATTTACTTCTATAGATCGAATTCCTTTGGAATTTAAAATATAAGTGAACATGGGATGTAATTCTTTGTGAGTATAAAGTTGAATTTCGAATCTATCATCCCAAGAGCCAAGATGCTCCAAAACCTTGATCAAATATCTACTGTTCCCGGTCATTCCGTACGCAAGAGGTCTTGCATCTAAGGCAACCTTGATCTTGCGATTCAAATTTAATTTCTGAGTCATAATTTAATTTTCTTCTTGGTAGAAGACAAGCAGTATAAAATATAAAATTCCAGCATAAAGCAGAACAGAAAACATCATTAACATGGATTCAAATCCTTCACCTACAAAATTTCGGTTAGGAAGAATCAATAGCAAACTAGCAATCCAGAAAATAATTTTATTCCATTTAGACATGCCACCTTCCAAATACTCTATGCAAAGGTAGATTACTGGAAAGAGGAAAAAGCAAAAGGTATGTATCCAAGAAATTCCACTGAAGATCACACTCAATACAAAGAGAGCCGAGATTACTCTTCCATCACTAGCATATTTGGCTAGAATTCTTGCCTTATAAAGAAGGTGCAAAAGTAATAATCCAAAAACTACAAATATCCCGTTGAATATACGGATAACACTTTCTGGATTCATTTTAATCCAAGGCATTTTATAATTTGCTTGGTTGATTGGATCTGCAAATTCAATGAAATATTTTGCAAGTGTTGCTATCATACTCTGGTTATTCTTCCAAGCACGAAATACAGGAGTTTTCATAACTGATTGCAGAACCATATCATTCCAGTTTATCCAATTCTTTATATTGTAATCCCAATAGAAAACACCTGGAAGGAGAAACCAAAATCCAAGAAATAAGAAAGTATAAAAAAGTGCAGAATATCTTCTCTTCCAAAAAAAATAAACCAAGAATATAGCAGGCGTTAATTTTATAATAATGGCAAGGGAAAGGAAGAAACCACTCAAGTAATTTCTCTTCGTTGAAAGGCTGAGCATAACCAAAAGGATTAAAAAGAATCCTACTTGGTTGTTATTTACATGATTTTCTAGAAAGCGAAAATTTAAAACCAAAGCAAGTAAGCAAGCAACAATCAGTGTGTTTTGATTGGTGTATGGCTTAAAGTATTGGATCATTAAATAAAATGCAAAAACTAATGAGATAAAGTTAAGTATGGAGAAAACCAAAGATGCGGTGGGATAAGAAAAAATAGAAATAGGGATCAATAAAAAGGCGAATGTGGGAGGGTAGATATAACTCCCAGTCTGATTCATTAATTTATCAAGTAGGGGAGCCATCTCTGGTTTAAAGATATCTTCTAAGGATTTAATCTTCCCTTGGGCTTTGGCTATGTCTTCGTAAGCATAAATGTCTTCACCAGCCATGAACATTTGGGATGCTGAATAGTAGTCTTCGAAGTCTGTCGAATTTGTATATCGGCTGATACCATTCCAAGCTAAAAAAAGGAACAAAAATCCGATACAGATTTTAGATAGGGACATAGGAACCACTCGACAATATACCCCCACTCTTTCAAGCTTTCCTTGTGATCAATTTACAGGATTTTGACTTTCATTTAGATGAATCAAGAATTGCTCGCTACCCCACTGAGAAAAGAGATGAATCTAAGCTCATGGTTGTGGATCGCAAATCTGGTAAAATTACGATTGAACCTTTTTTCAAGAATATTATTGCACATCTATATCCTAGTGATAGAATTTTTTTTAACGAAACACGTGTATCCAAAAGAAGGGTATTCTTAAATTTTACCATCCATAGAAAAAAAGATGAATTCCAATTTCGTAAACACGAAGCACTTTTTATAGAAAGTCCTGACAACAAGACTTGGGTCTGTTTACTGAAAAATGCTAAAAAATTAAAACTAGGTGATTTCCTTACTTCTCCTTCACAATCCGTTGTATTTCAAGTGATAGAAAAAAGAGAAAAAGATTGTATTCTTTCACCTAATGTTGTTATAGGCGAAGAATTTTTTGAAAGAGAAGGGAATCTACCTATACCTCCTTATATGAAACGAGAAGCAAATATTTTGGATGAGTCAAGATACCAATCTATTTTCGCAAAGACAGCTGGTTCAGTAGCAGCTCCTACAGCTTCACTTCATATCTCTGAAGAATTAAAACTAAATCTTGAAAACATGGGAATTCAATTTTCACCTATTACTTTGGATATAGGTTACGGAACCTTTCAACCTATTTCTCAGGAAGATGTAATTAAGAAAAAATTGCATAGCGAGAAAGTATTTATATCCCAGTCAACCATAGATTCTTGGAAGCAGGCTAGCACTGAGGGCTCAAGAAGAATCTGCCTTGGTACAACAACATTACGTGCCTTGGAAAGTATGAAAAGATTCGCCCATCATCATTCTCAATCAGGCTGGAAAGGTGACACTGATATTTTTATCACACCAAATGACACAATCGACACAATTGATGGACTTATAACAAACTTTCATTTGCCAAAGAGTAGTTTACTTTTACTTGTCTCTGCATTTGCGAACAAGGAGCTGATTTTAGAAGCATACCAAAAAGCAATTGAAAATGAATTTCGATTTTATTCCTACGGCGATGCTATGATTATTGTTTGATTTCTCGTCTTATACTAATAAATTAGTTCTACGGGCGAAGTATTAGCCGATAATTTTCTTGCATTGATGAAATTCGCAGGTATTTTCAATCTCCAATCTTCCATCTTAGTTTCTCTCTTGTCGGGGGTAGGATTGCTTGCGGTAATTGCTATAGCTCCTGTTCAAGATGATTCTGTATTGAAGGGGAATTTTCCAGAAGATCCGAATCCTGGTTTTTATAATGAAATCAAGAAGCGAGAAACTCGAGAAACAAATCAATTTAAGAAAGAGAAAGAATCTTCACAAGTTTTTCAGCTTCGCATAACACCTAAAGATCTTGAATCATACACCAGGCAGTTCAATCAGTCCGAAACGAATTGGTCTTATTCTGGCAGGAATTCAAGTCAAATTTTGAATATTTCTAACTTCAAATCAAATCGATATTTTGTTGGTAGCAATGACCCACGTACCAAAATGTTTCAGTACAATAATGGTGACGTTAAATTGAATCTTAGTATTGATTCTTCTACGGATAATTTTTCACTGAATAGACCAATATACAACACAGACTTTCGATTTAATGATATTCGATCTAATAATAGCAATCAGATTAGAAATATGGAACTTGGATTTGCAATCAATAGATCTTTGTCTGCTGTTGTAACTACATCCTCAAGAGATATTTTTGATGATAGACAAAGAGATGCAGAAGCCAAAAATTATGCACTTGCCGGTATCAATCTTTCTGCGGGTAATTCTATCTCGACTCGATTTGTGGCTGGTGATACCAACTTTCAAATCAATCGCAACCAAAATCAATTGAATTCACTAAGATCTTCTAATGGGAATAATTTTGTAGATGTTGGAATTTCTGAAAAAGATAGGATTAGCCAAAGAACATTTGAATGGCAAACTAATTTCAGACCTTCTAAGTCTGTGATGGTACAAACGGCAGTTTTTAATAATGCCAGTAATGCGAATTCTGCTTCTAACTCATCTAATAGTACAACTCTAGATAGTGGAAGAATGTCTGTTTTCTTTGGAAAGAAAAATGTCATTTTGAATCTTAAGTATGATTATAAATTAAATTCAACAGATTTAAGATCGGTTATGAGCCAATGGGAACCAAAGCAGGATGCAGCATCACTAGGTTTTATTGTATTCCTAGATCCAGCACAGAAATACTCACTTTACTTAGGTGGCAATCAATACAATATAGCCAACCAAAATGGACTTATTCGTAACAATACATCAGATTCTAAGACTCCTCCTTCATTTACAGCATCCATACGTGGTAAGACCAATGATGGGTCTAAGTCTAATTTTTTCTTAAACTTCCAGAACCAGCCACCTGGTATGATGGGTGTTGGGTATCTAAACTCAGCTATCGCGCCTATCAATCCAGCTACGAATTCAAAATCATTTTATGAATATGCAACCACCTTGGGCATGGAAGTCAATTTCTAGTATGAAACTTTTATTTTATAGATTAACGATTGCCTGCATTTTCATCTTAGTATCAAATTGCTTCTTCGATGATGAAGAAAGACGGATTTCCAAACCTCCAGCTCCAACACCAATTCAAATTCTTGCAAACTCTTTGAGTGAGGGCGGATTTCAATTAAAAGATAAAAAAATAATAGTACTTACTTTCTATGATAAAGATAAAAACATCATTAAGCCTAGATTAGGTGAACTTATTTCTGAAAAGCTGACTACTGAGCTTGTTAAGAAAGGGAATTTCAAAGTTTTAGATAGAGGCATTTATGGCAAAATCTTAAGCTCAAAAGGTCTGAGTTTAAGTGGGGATATGGATATCGCTACTATCTCAAAAGTCGCCGAGGCTCTAGAACTAGATGGAATTATCACAGGAATTATGTATAAGTATGGCGATGGAATTTTTGTAAATGCTCGCCTACTTGATATCAAATCAGGTTTAATCCTTAAAGCAGAAGAAGTTTTCGTTGCAGTTGACTGATGGAAATTTGGAAACCTGTTAAAAATCTTCCTTATAAAATGTGCTTCGGCTGTGGCGGAGCAAATGAAATTGGCTTGAAAATGGAATTTGAATCGAATGGAAAACAAGTCAGATCGTTTACTCATATTCCTGAGCACCTAGCAGGTTGGTCCAATCTTGCTCACGGCGGGGTACTCGCTACCATTCTAGATGAAACCATGGCTTGGGCAGCAATCTATTTAGAAAGATCTTATATATTAACTAAGAAGATGTCTGTTGAATTTTTGAAACCTGTGTTTGTTGGAGATAAACTGGAAACACGAGGTCATATTATTCAAAAGATATCAAATAAAGAAGTGAGTGTCTATGCAGAAATTAAAAACGAGCAGGGAACCATAGTTGCAAAATCGGATGGTATCATCGCTCTTTTTACTCCAGAATCTATTCGTAAATTTGGATTTCTAGAGGAAGACTATCTGGTGGATTTCGAAAGAGTGGTACTAAATCAGTGAATGTCTGTTAGCTCAATGATTCTTTTGGCTGCTTCTTCTTTTTTCATCTCACCTAAATAAAGTCGGTAGTGAGCAACATCCTTGTAATGGGGAATACGGAATTTAAGAATATCTTTGTAATTCTTTTTAGAATTCAATGTTGGGCGAGTTTTATCTGAACTTACCTTTTCTACTAAATGATCAATGTCGTTATCAAGAAAAATGATCATAGCAATTTCTCTTAAAATGCTCACCTTTCTATCACTAAGAATTTCCTCTCCGTTTTCATCTACATCGAAAAGGATTCCTCCTCCACAATCCAAGATGATACCTTGAGCAGTTGAAAGTTTTTGAAGTATGGAAAATTCTAAATCTCGAAAAGCTCGCCAATCTCCTTTGTGTTTATCTACAAAATCAGCAATAGATATTCCTCCCGTTTCATAAACGGCTAAAGAATCAGTAGAAAGAACAGGTAGATCTGTAATCTTTGAGATGCGTTTAGAAATTTTAGATTTTCCAACTCCTCTGGGTCCTATAAGAGCAATGTTTTTCATTGGTTGATGAGTTCAGCAATATGTGCTTCTAATTCAGGTAACTTCATAAAATACAATTCTATATCCTTTTCGGTTACACCTGTCTTATCTAAGGCGAACTTGGAAAGCGGAATACTGATCCCACCTATGTCTATACCAATTCCTGAAATAACTGCTAAGGTATTTGCAATATGTACTAATGAAACAAGCACAGGATCAACCTTTGCCTCTTCTGGATTATTGTAATGAGCAACAACATCCACTAGTTCTTCTGGGAAATTCCAATTCTTTAAAACAATTTCACTAATTTCCATATGTGTGTAGCCAAGGTGTTTTCTTTCTATAAGATAGAAAGGCTCATCTGTTTCTTGGATTTCGTTTTTGATTTTAAAGAGGATGCCTTGAAAGAACTGAGAAAGAACGATTTTCCCAGTATTGCATAATAATCCAGATGTAAATACAAGATCTTTGGGCTTTGCAATTTTTTTATGAGCAGCAATGCGCGATGCCAATTCAGCAACCACAAGACTTTGAAGCCAAAGTTGATCAGCTTCGATTTGATAACCAGGCAAATCTTTCTTTAGTATCCCTTTAGCAGCTGTTAATAAAATGATTTCTTTGACAGTTTTTGTTCCGAGAGTCATTAGGGCTTCTGAAACTGTTCTAACTGGTTTAGATGCTCTGTAATAGGCTGAATTCGAAAGCTTAATTACAGAGGCAGTGATTGCTGGATCTTTGGATATTTCAGTTGAGAGCTCTTGGATATTCACATCAGGATTCTGAACCATCTGTATTACTTTTGTAACTACCGAAGAAATTACAGGTAACTTATTTACATCTTTAAGAATTTCGTCTATCTTATCTTTCATAAGTTATTTTACCTTGTAAAGGTATTTCTCCGATCCTGATTTCTTTAACAGAACTCTACCATCATCTAAATATAAACTAATTGTTCGGCCATCATGACCAGCAATATCTTCAACTAAAATAGGAATATTCTTCGATTTTAAAAATTCTTTTACAATAAGAATATTCTGCTCCCCAATATTTTGCAAAAAACTAGAGTTAATTCCTTTGAACATGGAGGCACCACCAAAAATTCGAGCACTGTATGTTCCAAGTGAGCAACCTTGTTCTTCCATAGCTTTGACAAGAAGAGGAAGTGCAGTCTCTCCGTATTTGAGAGGATTCTTTCCTAAGTCCTTACCTGTTGGATCTTTGGCTAACATTATATGAGAAAGGGCACCAATTTGTTTTTCAGGATTGTAGAAAACTATCCCAATACATGAGCCTAAGGTGGTTCGTAAGACTTCAGGACTCTTGCCAACCTTGAGATCGGCAATTCCTACATTGATTATTTTATCCAGTTTACCGAGCATATTGTGATGGTTTGAATTTGAATCATCCTAAAAGTAGTATAAAAATAAGGAATTCTCTCTTTCGAGAATGATCTTAAGGCATATGAGTTCAACAAAAAAAAATAAAAAAGTAATATTAACGAATGAGCCTATCCGCCATATTAAATTAGGTAATTGCGAAGTAACCATATTAGGAACTGCTCATATTAGTGAAGAAAGTGTGCGTGAAGTTCAACGTTTAAGCAAGGAAATCAAACCGGATACTGTTTGTGTAGAGCTATGTAACTCTCGGATTCGCTCCATACGAGATCCAGAATACTTTAAAAAGTTAGATGTATTTAAAGTTTTCAAAGAAAGAAAGATGTTTCTACTCCTATCATCCTTGATCCTTTCTTCCTTTCAGAAGAAAATGGGACAAGGGAAAATTCGTCCAGGTGATGAATTGAAAGCTGCAATAGAATCAGGAGAAGCAATTGGGGCTAGGGTGATTCCCATAGATCGCGAAATCCAAACAACCTTAAAACGAGCCTGGGGGAATGTAAGTGCTTTTTCGAAAATGTACCTACTCAGTGCATTGGTAACATCTCTTTTTGTTAAAGAAGATGTTTCTCAAGAAAAGATTGAAGAAATGAAAAGTGAAGATGTTCTATCTGATCTTTTTTCTCAGATTCCTTCTCGGTATAACCCAGTAAAAGAAGTTATCATAGACGAAAGAGATATTTATCTTTCCCAGAAAATTCGAGAGGCATCTCTTTCCTCTAAGAAGCTATTAGCTGTCGTGGGAGCAGGGCATTTAAATGGGATGATGGAGCACATTGAAGAAGATGAGCCCATTGATAAGCTAGATGAAATTCCTAAACGAAGTCTTTGGGACAGATCTAAAGTATTTCTGATTCCTATGCTTTTTGTTTGTTTATTTTCTTTTGCCTTTTGGAAAGGAGGCACCAAGGTTGGAACGGATTTAATCTGGTCATGGATTATAGTGAAATCTTCTCTAGCAGGGATAGGTGCTTTGATCGCACTTGCACACCCGATTTCTTTTTTGCTTGCTGTTATCACAGCTCCTTTAGGTAATTTCAATCCTATATTAAAACCGGGTTGGGTTGCCGCTCTTTCAGAATCATGGTTTCGTAAGCCAACAGCAGAGGACTTTGAACAGATTGCAACTGATTCAGAAACCTTAAGCGGTTACTGGAAGAATAGGGTTATAAGAATATTTTTAGTTTTCATGCTTCCGCAATTAGGTTCAAGTATAGGAACTTTTCTTGTAACTTACAGAGGATTTCAATCTTTGTTTACTTTCTAATCGCATTGGAAGTCTAAACTTCATATTCACTAAGGAAATTTAAATGGAACCTATTCTTTCTTATTTTTTACCTGCTTTATTTGTTACCCTGAGTACTATGATTGTATTTTGGTTTTGGGGAAAAATCAGAAACAACTATGCCGTTATTGATGTAGGTTGGGGACTTGTAATCCTTTTTATTCTTTTTACTTATTATTTAGTTAAAAATCATTTCGAATTAGAATGGGGTTCTTTAGTATTTGTCCTTCTTGTTACTCTATGGGGGCTTAGGCTATCTATCTTTTTATTCTTAACAAGGATTTTGCCTGGTCATGCTGAAGATAAAAGATACAATTCTTTCCGAAAGGATTATGGAGATAAGGTTCATAGCAAATTCTTTACAAATGTGTTTTTATTCCAAGGTCTACTTGCTCTAATCCTTACTGCCCCATTCTTGGTTGTTTTTCTTTCACCTAGCTCAAATTATCCTATCTTAGGTATAGTAGGTATAGTTCTCTTCTTTATTGGTGAAATAGGTGAAACCGTCGCTGACCAACAACTATCCTCTTTCATCAAAGATCCTAAAAATAAGGGTGAGGTTTGTAGGCTTGGTCTTTGGAAATTTTCCAGACATCCGAATTATTTCTTCGAATGGGTGATTTGGTTAGGACTGTCTATCTATGCTGTTCAATACCATTGGTTGGGAATTCTCCCTGCAATTTTTATGTATATTCTACTTGTTCATGTAACAGGAGTTCCATTTGCTGAAAGATTTTCTCTGCTCTCTAAGGGTGATAAATTTAGGGAATACCAAAGGACTACGAATTCTTTCTTTCCTTGGTTCCCTCGAACATAATAGTAAGTAGAACTGAATTCCCTACATCGTTGTATTCAACCTTGTCGAAAATACTTTCGGCAAGCATAATTCCTCTACCATGCTCTCGAACTTGTTCTGTATCGAGTGATTTTTTCTGGAGTTCTTTGTAACTGAATCCATTTCCTTCATCGGTAACTCTGTATTTTACCTCTTTATCATTTAATGCATATTCAACGATGATTTTTCTTTTACCATAAATTGGATCCTTTTGCCTATTTTGAATCAATTCTAGATAATCACCCTGCATAAGATACTTTGTTTTTTCTTCATAGGTAATCGCAAGATTCCCATGTTCTATAGAATTTACTAAAATTTCTCTAAGTCCAGTACGCACAGCTTCAACTTTAAAATCGGGCAGTCTCTTTGAAAGCACCTTTACCAATCTAAGGCTTAACTCATCTGCCATAATAATAAAATTATCTATTTGGTAGATTTGTGTTTCGGAAAGAATCTGTGAGGCTATGGTATCATCAAAAGTTCGCGAAGCTTTGCCTATGAATTCCAAATGCCCTCTTGTATCTACAGCCTCGATATGAAAAAGCAATTCAAGAGGTTCATGCATTCTTGAGGTTTTAATTTTTGCTCTAAATCTTGTTTGCTTGCCTACATGAGTAAGAGAATTAAGATTCTCTTTGACCAATTGAGTCAATATAAGCTTATCGTTAGGTGTTGTATATATGAGTTCTAGAAAATTCTTTCCTAAAATATTTTCAGGTTTAGTTCCAAAAAACTTTTTCCCTGCATGATTCATAGATCTTACTGCATAATCATTGTCTAAAATAAATAAGAGATCATTTGTCCCATCTACTATGAATCTATATTTTTGGTTTGCATATTCAATTTCGCTGATTTTATCTTCTAACTCTATATTTAGAGATTCGTTCTTATTGAATAGATTAATGAAACGGTTAGATAATGAATAGGCAATAACAATTACAAAAATTAAAAATCCGTATTGTGTTATGAACATTCCCTGATGTTTATACGTAATATCATAAGAATCATAGATCAAAATTAAAATAAATACTATATTACCCAAGAACACGTTCCCTGAAAGACTCTTGAAGAGTGTTCTATAGATTACTTTGAGGTTATAGGTAGGTAGATTTAAATGTTCAGCATTTGATTTTAAATCTTGCAGAAAGTATGAAGACACACCAATAATTAAAATATAAAATGCAAAAACAACCAAGAAATAGATATAAGTATAAACTGTATCATATATCCAAGAGGAAGAAAAGAGCAAACAACCTAAAGCCAAGCATAAATTAAGTGGAAGAAGAATTTTGTCAAAAATCTTCAATCTTTCGTTGAATAAAGATCTAAAAAATAAAATCCCAAAGATCGGCATCAAATAAAATAGGATAGTCATCAATCTGTGAACTTTCCCAAAATCATAACAATAGAGAGTAATTAAATTAGTCCTAGTAAAGATGAAAAGAGAGAGGCAAAGAGTAAAGAAGCCAAAGTATAAATTATGGTATCCGTATTTCAGCTTTGAAAAAAGAAAAAGATGAAAGAATCCAATTAGGAAATAAATTGTGATAACAATTAAAACAGAAGCCTCGGACTGTTGTTTGGCTATAGAGGCAAAATCTCCAAAATAATAGCCTTCACCATTATTAAAACCGACTAAATAATTGCTCTGAGAACCTATAATTTTAAAAACTAAGTGATTTTTACCTAATACAAGTGAAGATTTCGGGATAGGAACGATTTCATTAAAACGAGTGTGATCATAATCTGCCTGAGATTGGTCTTCTACCATTACCCCATTCATAAACACAACCCACTTTGATCCAATTGTACTAAGTAGAATCGCAAAGGATTCAGAATTATCATAAATCTCCTTATCCAAATGAAATTGAAAAAGAAAAGAGTAAGTTTGCTCTTGGGAATCGTCTAAAGAAAAGATCGTTCGTGATTCAGGCTGTAATTGAGGAATTAGTTTGACAGATAGAGAAGTATTACCTTCTGATTTCCTGTCTATGGTGATCCAATCGAAAGTTTGGAAAAATTTATCCTTGGATGGTAGAATACTTTGAGGATCAAATCCTTCTCGAACCAGAACAGGCTGGTCTCGAAGGTTTATAAGTTCTTGTGCTGGGATTCCTTGGGAGAAGAGCACAAGTATTATGATAGGGAAATACCTCATAAAGCAATACGTTAGGTTACGAGCGATAAATTTCCATAAAAAAAAACAGGAGAACCGTTTTTTGAACGTTATTCAGACCCTAGAAAAAGATATTTTCCCCGATTGGTTGATTCGATTTAGAATCAGACAACTTGTTAAACTAAGATTGAAGCAAGAGACTAAGGCAAATTTAAGCGAACAATTAGAACATAAATTGGCCTATATACAATCTCTAAAAAATTCTCCTATAGCTGTTCACACAGAAGCTGCAAATGAACAACATTATGAAGTTCCAAGTGAATTTTATAAGTATGTGATGGGGCACAGAATGAAGTATAGTTCTGGTTACTGGCCAAAAGAGAACACAAGTTTCGCTGAATCAGAAGATGCAATGTTGAATCTCAGTTTTGAAAGAGCAGAGATAAAAGATGGAATGGCTGTTTTGGATTTGGGTTGTGGTTGGGGATCAGTTTCTCTGACTCTTGCTGAAAAATACCCGAAATGTAAGATTACAGGTGTTTCGAATTCCAAGACTCAGAAACAATTTATTGATTCTGAAGCCAAGAAGCGCGGTCTCAAAAATCTAGAAATCCTTACGCAAGATATGAATATTTTCAAAACAAGTAAGAAATTTGATAGAATCATTTCTGTAGAAATGCTAGAGCATATGAAAAATTATGAAATGCTTTTTGAGAAACTATCAACCTTCCTCAAACCTAAAGGGAAATTTTTCATACATATCTTTACCCACAAAACTTTCGCTTATCCTTTCGAGGTAGTTGATGAAACGGATTGGATGGCAAAGTATTTTTTCACTGGAGGTCAAATGCCATCGGATGACCTCTTCTTGTATTTCCAGAAAGATTTTAAAATCGAAAATCACTGGCGATTAAGCGGAACTCACTACCAGAAGACAAGTGAAGCTTGGCTTGCAAATATGTACAAAAATGAGGAAGCTATCAAAAAAATATTTGTGGAAACCTATGGTGCTGAGCAAGCAACAAAGTGGTGGGTTTACTGGAAGGTATTTTTCATGTCCTGTGCAGAGCTATTTGGCTATGACAAAGGAAATGAATGGTTAGTTAGCCACTACCTATTTAGTGTTAAATAAAATTTAAATGAGAAGGGACTAATCTAAAATCAAATATTATTTTGATTCTGATTGGTCCTTTTTTAGGGATTTATACAGTTTCAGTAAATCCTTGAAATTAAAGGAATTTATCTCCCAGTTTCGATTGTCTTGAATTCGATAGTTTACTTTACTTGCAAATACGGAAATTTTATGAAACCTTCCATTTATGGACACCAAATACACCACGATACTTGTTTCGGTTGTGGAAAGAATAATCCACACGGACTTCATGCTGACTATTACTTTGATGATGAATCGGGTGAAGTGAGATTCCAATATAATTTTGCACGCTACTTCAATGGTGCTCCTAACTACGGCCATGGTGGTGTGATATCAACTCTCATGGACGAATCCATGGGAGCCTTATGCTTTCATTTAGGCTTCATAGTCATGACGGACACAATGTCCTACAAATTTCTCAAAGCTACTCCCGTTGAAACTGATTTACTTGCAAGAGCTTGGCCCATTGATAAAGAAAAAAGGAAAATACACTTGGAATGCAGTCTCACCTCTTTGGATGAAACAATTACCTATGTAAAAGGCAGTGGAGCTTTTCATATACTGCCTCCAAGATTTTTTATTTCTAAATTAGATGGTGGACAACATTTCCAATCTTATGACCAATTAGAAATTAACAAAAAAGCAAGATCTCATCTTTTTCAAAAAATTCAAAATAGATCTATCTTAGGAGATACTAAACTATGAAACTTTTGCCGCTATTTACCATTCTAAGCTTAGCATTCACTATTCAGTGTTCTAGCGCTGACAAGAAAGAAGCAGATAAAGATGCTCCTGATTTTGAAATGAAGGCTCCCAATATTCGAATAGAAAGATTTAGTAATACAAAATTGATACGAGGCCAAGGTCCAGTTATTACAAATTGCGGAGGCAAAGAATGCTCTGCTTCTGAAGTGGAAGGTCTAGGTTTGGGTAAGATTAAATCCTTCCCCAAGAATGGGGAGTGGAAGGAATACCTCCAATTCCAAGATGGTGGCGATCTCAAGAATCCCAAATATAAGAATGTTTTAGATCTAATAGGAAATTATGAGAATGGTAAGAGAGTAGGAATTTGGAAGAGACCAGACCCTGAAACAGGAAAAATCATAACAGAAATTCCTTATGTTAATGGTAAGAGAGAAGGCATTGTAAAAACTTTTAGCGCAAACACTGGTGAAATCTTAAGTGAAACTTTTTGGAAGGATGACAAACAAGAAGGACCCTTTTATTTAAAATCTAGCAAAGACGGTTATCTTCTTGAAGAAGGTCACTATATCGATGGAAAGAAAAATGGCCAATGGAAGTACTACCATTTTGGTAAGGGAACTATTAAACAAATTGTTCACTACAAAAATGATCTATTAGATGGCGAAGAAATAAGTTATTTTGATGATGGCAAGTCTATCTCCTCTCAAGGAATGAACCGCGAAGATGCAAGAGTTGGTACATGGAAGACTTATTATAAATCAGGAGCTGTACAATCTGAGGGAAATTATGCTCCCAGAAAAGACGGAGTAGGCGATAGCAAATACGAAAGAGTTGGATTTTGGAAAGAGTACTATCCAAACGGGAAACTTTTTGGTGAGGGGAATCGTAAACATGTAAGAATTGGAAAATGGTCATATTACTTCAATGATGGTAAACTTCGTTATAATGGAACAATGGCTAATGAGGTCATGCTACAATCTGCAGAAATCTTTGACCGTTCTGGAAAGAAAGTCGGAGAAGGGAAATTTTTCTTTTCTCTGGTTATGATAGATGATGAGACAGGTGATATTAAAGATTCTTATAAACCAGATATTCCATTTACATACTATCATGATAATGGGAAGAAACGATTAGAAATTAAATCCTCTGAAGATGCAATAGAATATGATGTTAGCGGTAAAGAAATAGGCAGGGGAGGATCCGATGCACAAGGCAGAAAGAATGGATGTTGGAAAGAAAGTGGATCTGTTATGTACTATATGTTAGGAAAAGCAAGACCTACGATGACATCCAATGCTTGCAAATAATCTGAATTCATAAGTAGGTAAATCTATAAAATGGAAAATAAACCAGGTGCTATTCCCCAAGAAAAGATTCAACATCTCCAAGAGACACTTAAGAATACCAAAACAGAATTAGCTAAAGTAGTTACTGGCATGGATAGTAGCATAGATGCTATCCTTCTAGCTATTCTATCTAAAGGTCATGTTTTATTAGAAGGAATGCCTGGGCTTGCCAAAACTCTTTTAGCCAAAACTTTCGCTGAAGTCCTTGATTCCGATTTTCACAGAATCCAATTTACCCCTGATCTTCTTCCAGCAGATTTAACTGGAACGACCATTTTCAATCCTAAGACGGCTAGTTTTGATGTGAGAAAAGGACCTGTATTTACTGGAATACTTCTTGCCGATGAGATCAATCGCGCTCCTGCAAAGGTACAATCTGCACTTTTGCAATGTATGGAGGAGCGCTTAGTTACCATAGGAGAAGAAACATTTCGTTTGGATTCGAATTTCTTTGTTTTGGCAACCCAAAATCCTATAGACCAAGAGGGCACTTACCAGTTGCCAGAGGCCCAGACGGATAGGTTTATGCTTAAGCTAAAGGTGGGATATCCTTCTGAAGAACAAGAATTGGGAATTCTTGAACAACATGGCAAAACAAACATAAAGAATCTTAAACCTATTATTAAATCTAAAGATAGAAACCAATTTTCTGAATTAGCGGAATCAATCTTCATAGATGATAAATTAAAAGAATATATAGTTCGTATTGTACGTGAAACTCGTCCTGAAACGAGTAATATCAATGACACAAAGACATTTATTAAACATGGGGCAAGCCCAAGAGCTTCTCTTGCCCTATTAAAAATTGCTAAGGCTAAAGCTTTAACAGAGGGAAGGGATTTTGTTGTGCCAGAAGATATCCAAATTTTTGCAAAAGAAATTCTTAGACATAGAATCCTACTTAATTATGAGGCAATGGCAGAAGATGTTTCCATTGACAACCTTATTGAAGTTATACTGGAGACCTTGGGAGTTCCTTAATTGCAACTTTTGAATGCAAATTTATTCCGACTTGCTCATGAACTCGAAATCCGAACAAGAAAAAGAATGGATGGTAGGAATTTAGGACAAAGCTTTCTCCATGGCAAAGGCAGGGGCATGGAATTTCGAGATGTTCGTCCATACTTAAGTGGGGACGATATTCGGATGATTGATTGGAACGTCTCTTCTCGAACGGGGGAAATCCATGTAAAAGAGTTTTTCCTGGAAAGAGATTTACCAGTTTTGATCTTTCTAGATATTTCTTATTCCATGCTCTCTCTTGACTCAAAGAAGCAGACAGGATTTCAACTTGCAATTTTTCTTGCTTATATTCACTTCATATCACATAACAAAGCTCAGATTATCTGTTATTCTGATAAAATTATTGCAAATATTCCTCCTATTCAATCTGTTTCACAGCTATGGAAGGCTGCAAAAAAACTCCAAGAAAATATTTCTTTTGCCCAAGAAACTAAAAGGGGAACAAACCATAATCTACCTTACCAATACTTACAAGAAAAAACCCAATTGAGATCTCTGGTATATTGGATTAGTGATTTCTCATTAATGGAACGCAAGGATAGAAAATCCATCCACAAAAAACATGAACTTCATGCCTGTGCACTAGATTCTGGACTCGAGGACTTCCATAATTCTAAATTAAAATCCTTTTTTTTCCCAGAACCATCTGAGATATCTAAGCTGGGAACTCAGTATTTATCAAGACAGGAACAAGACTTAGATAATTTGAAATACAATTTTCATCAAAATTGTAATTTCTTTCATGTGAATAAAGATCTATCCAAACAAATCATGCTCTCTTTGGGGAATTCTTTATGATGATCTTTAAGTCATTCGACCTATCCCTTTCGATCAGGAACTATCTACGAAATTTATTTATCATTGGAATTTATCTCTCACCTATTACCTTACTTCAGTCACAACCAATTGAAACACTCAGCCAAGAAGAGTGCAAAGTGTTCGAGATCTTTCAATATACTATCGATTGGGAAGAAGAATATTCTATAGAATTTCCTAAGGAAGGTGATATTATATCTGAAGAATTAAATCTAGTAATAGGAGAAGTTCTCAAGATTCAAATAGAAGCACATAGGGCAATTATTGACTTTAGAATATTTAAGCCAGGTGAGTTTACAATTCCTATTCAATGGAAGAACTCACAATCCGTACCATACGTTTTTAGTGAAAAAAAGATTCGTATACTTTCTGCAATTTCAGAAAAAGATAGTGATGAACCTTCGGACTATGAAGACCCAATTGCTTTTGGAAATTTCTTGTGGTATAGATTATTTCTGATATTTATTCTATTCTTTTTATTGGTATCCTGTATTTATATTTTGTACAAAAGATACTATTCTAGGCCTTTAGATGCAATAATTGAAGAGCCTTATACTGTTCCGATTGATGATATTCTAGAAGATAAATTTAATTCTCTTATAAGAAAAGAGAATTTAACTAAGAAGGAATTCGCTTATTTCATGACGGAGTTTATTCAGTCTAAAATTCCCAAATCTAAAGAAATAATGACTCTTAAGGCACCACTTGAATATCAAAGTGGTATAGGTTTAAACCAAGATCAAACTCATGCCAAAATTATAACGGATGCAGATCTCTTAGAGAATATTTATAAATCCTATCCAATGTCAACAGAGGATATGAGAAGGATGAAGGTCTTTTTCCTTTTTGCAAAATACTCTGATACAAACGATTCCATAAGCGCAGAAGAAGCTAAATCTATGTTTGAGCAGTGGAAGCAAATTATGAATACTATACAATCTGGAAGAAAGGATGCTTGAATTTCAAAGACCTTGGGTTCTATTTGCCTTTATTCCATTGCTTGGCATAGTGTTCTTTCATTTTCGGAACTTAGTAATAGAAAATACAACTTTTCCAAGATCAAAAATTATAGATGACCACCTAACAGATAAAAACCATGAAAAAATTTCACTAGGTATCCTTGTCGAAATCTTTCCTTACTTAAGATTCTTGAGCTTGGGTTTTCTCATTTTAGCTGCATCTGGACCTGGATCCAAAAGAAATTTCTTACCAGATGAAACACAGGGGATCAACATAATGTTTGCTTTAGATATTTCCGGTTCCATGGTAAATTCAAGGGATTTTTTACCACGCAATAGACTCGAAGTATCGATAAACCTTTTGAATGAATTTATACTAAGACGAGTTTCGGACCGCTTAGGACTTGTGGTTTTTGCAGGAGCAGCCTATCTACAATCTCCCTTGACAAATGATAGGATAGCTTTAAATGAGATCCTAGATTCCATAGATACAGAAACGATACAAGAGCAGGGAACAGCGGTTGGTGACGCAATTCTGTTATCTACCTTTCGCTTAAAATCAGCCAAGACTAAGACAAAAATTATCATCTTGCTCACTGATGGAGTATCTAACACTGGAAGGATAGATCCTGAAACATCGGCAGAGACAGCTAAGGCTTTTGGAATAAAGATCTATACCATAGGAATTGGGAAGGAAAATGAAGAATACGAGGTGAATTTTTCAGCCTTGCAAAATATTTCCAATTCTACATCTGGTAAATTCTATAGAGCGGAAAATGCAAATGAATTAGGTGATGTTTTAAAAGAGATAGACAATTTGGAAAAAGACTTCCTTTTGGCTAAACCCAAACAAATAATTGAAACAGATTACATCTGGTATTTAAACTTTGCCCTGGGACTTATGATTTTGGATTTATTAGGGAGAAGTTTTCTTTTAAAATTCTATGCTTAGTGATGCTATTCCATACTTATTAGTTTTAGTTTTTCTCATCTATTCTGGATTTAGATTTTATTATTTAATCCAACTAAAATCGTTTTCTAAATTATATTCTTTGAATACTCTAAGGATTACAATAGCTGATCCTATCTTTTTAAAAATTCGAATGCTTCTTTATTGTTTAATTGTAGCATTGGCTTTTTTTGCATACTATTATCCACTTTCGGAAGATATGGAACTACCCAATGAAGGGAGTGGAGTTGATATACTTTTCATTGTAGATACTTCTTTATCTATGAATGCAGTTGATGTGAGTGGGGGTAGACTTTCTCGCTTCAAACAAATCATTCTTCCAATGTTGCCCGAATTAGAAGGGAACAGATTAGGTCTGTTAGTCTATGCAGGATCACCATTTCTATATTGTCCTCTTACTTCGGATTTGGAAGCTTTTTCTGATTTTGTAAAAGGCCTTGATACCGATATGGTAGGTGATAAGGGAACAGATATTGGAAAGGTATTGAATAAGGCTAAAGCTATTTTGAATTCAAATAAAATTCTTAGACATAGAATTCTCGTTCTAGTGTCAGATGGGGAAGACCATGAAAATAGTTCCCTTCCTACACTGGATGAAAAATTACTAGTTTGGGGAATAGGAAGTAGCGAAGGTTCTCCCATCTTTTACCAAGAAGAGGAAACATCTACATCAGGTTATGTGACAATCAATGGAACCTTATCGCCCTTAAGTTCGGGAGCAGAGATTGTAATTTCGAAAGCAAATATGGATTTTCTTAAAGAAATTGCAAAGCAAAATAGAGCAGTTTACCAAGATCTTACCAGAAATGCAAGTTCAGCTTTTGAACTTGTGGACTTAGCAAATTCTATGAGTAAAAATAAAATCCTCAATCGATCTACATTTTTACGATTCCAGAAAGTCCATTATTTTCTATTGCCAATGATCTTGATTCTATTTCTTGATGTTTTTCTAATTGAATTTCTTTTGTATAGAAAGATAGGGTCTAATAAATAGGAATATGTTTCTGCAATTTTTAAATTTATTGTTATGGATGTTCATTTTGTCCGTTTTTCAAAATTTGAATGGTTCTTTGTACGCAGAATCTTTTTTCAATCCTGGAGCTTCCCAAATACAAGAAGGTATTGAATCTTTTCATAACCAAGATTACCGAAGATCCTTAGAAATTTTTGAAAAAGCCGAAGACGAATTTGAAAATGATCCTAGATTAGATTTTAATAAAGGAACTAGTATTGCTAAATCAGGAGAATTTTTAAAATCAATTCCTTATTTCGAAAAAGCCTTAGAATCTAAGGACTCCAATCTCCGCTCTAAATCTTATTTTAATATGGGTAAGGCATATGAAAATGCTCAAAACACTAAGAAGGCTATAGAGTCTTATCGCAAGGCTATCCAAGAAAATCCTAATAACTTAGATGCAAGAAAGAATTTAGAACTTGCTTACAATCCTAAAATAAATAAGAAGCAAGGAGGTGAGGCAAGCAAGCAAGAAGATGATTCTAACCAAAAAAATTCCTCTAAGCCATTTTCGCCAAGCGAAAAGAATACGAATGATTCACAAGATAAACAAAAGCAAAACCACAAATCAAAGGATCAATCTCAAGAACAGAAAAATCCAAATTCCTTAACTCAAGAAGAAGCGGAACGATTGATGGAATCTCTCAATGCAGATAAAATCCAAAGAAAGAATTCTAAATCCATAACCACATTTAGACGAGATAAGTTTTGGTAAGATGCCGCAATTTTTTATTTTTATACTTATACTTTTTCTTCCTATTTCATTAGCAGCAGATCCTATAGAATTTAGAATCTCTTCTGTAGAAGTGGCAATCAATGAACCCCTTATCATTGAAGCTATATCCAGAACAGGATCGGTTCCTAAACCTGTAAGGAAACAATTTGAATTGGGCTCTGTGCTTGCTGTTTATTCAGGTATACAAACTGAAACAAAGATTATTAACTTTAAAGCAACATCCTCCACAATTTTAAAATTTACTATCCTTCAATCGAAACCAGGAATCTATACAATCCCACCTATTCAGGTAGAAGAGAATGGACAGATCTACCAAATACCAGAACAAAAATTTACAGTAACAAAAAAACAATACCAACCACCCTCCAATTTATTGAATCGATTCTTTTCTGGAAATGAATCTCAGTTAGCTGATGATTCAATATCCGAGACTTCTTATGTAAAATTCCATACTAGTAAATCTCAAATCTATCTGGGAGAGCCTGTAATTGGATATTTTGTATTTTATAATAAGAAAATAAGGAAGCCATTTTTTGAAAGGAATCCGAATGAATCCATATCCTTTCCATACTTCACATCAACTCTTCTTTCTGGTGTCAAAATCAACTATCCAGAACAAGTAGATATTAATTTGAATGGGCAAATTGAACGATATTTTACTAATCCCTACAACAGAGAAATATTTGCTTTAACTCCCATTAAGGTCGGAAGATTTCATATTGGGAAAACTAAATTCGATTTTACTAACTCACAGAGAATCCATTTTTACACTCATACAATAGAATCCAGTCCCAAAGAAATCGAAGTTCTGCCACTTCCGAGTCCTGCTCCGAAATCCTTTTCTGGAGAAGTGGGGGAATATGAAATGCTAATCCATTTTCCCAAAGAAGCTATATTTGAAGGAAACCCCTGGAAGTTTAATATAGAAATTCAAGGGAAGGGTTTTTGCAACCAATTCAAGGATCCTATATTACGAAGTTTACCCAAAAATTTTCCAGGGAAAATACAAAGTCTCTCGGTTAACAAAAACCAAAAGTTTACAGAGGTTGCTGAACAAGAATATGGTTTTCGTTGTACGGCTAACTTCGAATATTCTTTATTTCTAAAATCAAATTCATTCTCTTTTCCGTTTGAGATTTCTTTTTTCAATCCGAAAAAAGGGAACTTTGAGACAATCAATAAAGAATTTCCTGCTCTAACTTTAAAAAGAAACAGCAACACTTTAGAAGACAGGAGACAAGAGATCATTGATTTTTCTTCAGAAAGAAGTATTAGTAATCTGCAATACTCAATATTCATCTTTTCCTTAATAAGTACTTTGGGTTTAGGTTATTTTCTTTGGAAAAAATACATGACGGGAAGATTTCATAAACAAAATGAATATTTACTAAGAATACAAAATATCGCTGGTCAAAAAACTGGAATATTATTAGAGAAAATTCTCTTAGATCGTGGCTTTTCCTTAGAAGAAGCAAAATTTTGGGTAGCCTTGCGAAAAAAATATGTTGGCGAAAAATTCACAAATATTTTTTCCATACTAGAACCTAGAGAAAGAGAATTAATATCTAAGTACATAGAAGGAGATTTAAAATGAGCACTGCTGAAAAAGGCAAAATATCTGTAGATACAGAGAATATATTTCCAATTATTAAAAAATGGTTGTATTCTGAAAAAGATATCTTCATACGAGAACTTGTATCCAATGCTTGCGATGCAATTGCAAAACTGAAAAAGATTTCTTTATCAGAAGAGTTCGAAGGCGGGACCGATTATAAAGTAAATTTAACCTTTGACCAAAAAGAAAGAACCTTAACCATCTCTGACAATGGTTTGGGAATGACAGATGAAGAAATTAAAAAATACATCAACCAAATCGCTTTCTCTGGAGCCACTGAATTTGCTAAGAAGTATTCATCGGAAGAAAATAAGGCTGAGATTATTGGGCATTTCGGACTCGGATTTTATTCTTCATTTATGGTATCCAAAAAGGTTGAAATTATAACCAAATCTTACAAGAAAGATTCCAAAGCTGTGCATTGGATTTCCGAGTCGGGAACGGATTTTAGCATAACAACTTCAGATAAGTCTGACCGCGGAACAACGATTATTCTGCATTTAGACGAGGATTCTGGAGAATATTTGGATAAATGGAAGCTGAAAGAGCTTATTAAAAAGTATTGTGACTTCCTTCCTGTGCCTATTCATGTTGAATCTGAACAAGCTAACAAAATGAGACCGCTATGGTCCGAGTCACCAGCTTCAGTTAAAGAGGAAGACTATAAGGAGTTCTACAATTATTTATTTCCTTTTACCTCTGAACCTCTTTTCCATATTCATTTGAATGTAGACTATCCCTTCCGTCTTCAAGGAATTTTATATTTCCCAAAAATTACTCACGAATTAGAAGCATCTAAAAATGGTGTCAAATTGTACTGCAATCATGTTTTTGTTTCGGATGAAGCAAATGAATTGATTCCACAATTTCTAACGATTTTGAAAGGAACCATAGATATTCCAGATCTTCCCCTCAATGTTTCGAGATCTTATTTACAGAACGATCCTTTGGTTAAGAAGATATCTTCCCACATTATTAAGAAAATTGGGGATAAGTTAATTGAAGACTTCAAGAAAGATCGAGAAAAATTTGAGAAAAATTGGCACGATATTTCAATTTTTGTCAAATACGGCTCCATGATGGAAGAGAAATTTTATGATGCTATCAAAGATGCTCTCCTATTTAAAAACTCTGATGATAAATATACTACCTTAACTGAGTATTGGGATAGAAATAAAGAGAAAAATGATAAGAAGATTTTCTACGCCAATGAAGCAGAAAAAAGTTCTGTCTATATGGATCTTTTGAAATCCCAAGGATTAGAAGCAGTGTTGGTAGATTCAAGAATAGATTCTCACTTCATTCAATTTCTAGAAGGAAAGAATCCTGATTGGAAATTTCAGAGAGTTGATTCTGAGTTA
Source organism: Leptospiraceae bacterium (assembly GCA_022402465.1). Classification (GTDB taxonomy): domain Bacteria; phylum Spirochaetota; class Leptospiria; order Leptospirales; family Leptospiraceae. Next base: position 102,540 of record JAKRSH010000041.1, read on the forward strand.
GCTGATCAAGTTGTTGATAAGGATGAAAAACCTGGAGTTGTCGATCAGAATAATAAAACGGAATCTGATCGTATCAAAGAATTCTTTGATAAAGCTATTGGAAGAGAAGGGCTTGAAATTAAAGTAAGCTCCTTGAAAAGCCAAGAAGTACCAGCTGTAATCCTTCTACCTGAATATATTAGAAGAATGTCCGAGATGAATACCTCAATGAATTCAGAGATGGCAGGCGGACTTCTTAAGAATCATACTCTAACGGTAAACTCAAGTTCTTCCTTAGTGAAAAATGCTCTTAAGTCTTATGAGGGCGTGAACCCAGCTAAAGGGGAATCTATTGCAAAGCAAATCTATGATCTTGCATTGCTTTCATCAAAGGTTATGACTGACCAAGAGATGGGTGAGTTTACAAGAAGAACTGTAAAGCTACTAGAGGAATTGACGAGCCTAAACTAAGAGAAGTTTTAGATTTAAAAATACGTCTCAAGATAGACTCTATGTTCTGTTGTGTTCACATTGGCATAGTTTGGTGAACGAACAGAATTAGAGTCTATTTTTATTTTAATATCACCAGCTTGAGGAAAGTTGGAGTTCTTTCCATCTGATAAGGATGTAGAATCTGGATGAAAAATAAAAGCATCAATAGCATTCCAAACCCAAAGCGCTGCCACAGCATATGAAATGACTCTAAGTTCTGAATAATGTCTTTCAACTGCATCTTTTTGTTTGGCGATTGGAGATTCATTTGTGTTATAAAAATTCAAAAGAACATCATTACTGCTACCAGAAAAATCCACAATTTGATTGATAGAATTTATTGAATTAGGAATATTCAAAGCGGAAAGTAAGAGTGCTGATTCTGAATAAGGATTATTTATATTATTATAATCATTCAATGCATTTCTATAGATTCTATTCTTCTGGTAGGCTGCATAACCACCACCAAGAATCAAAGTTGGATAGATTACTCCAGCCCATTCTCTACCCTGGTAGAATTGACCCCAACCTGGAACCAAAGCAGATCTCCAGAAAGCACCTAAGGCTGTTTTTTCTTCACCCGATATTGTTTCAGGTTTGAAAATCACCGTTTCTTGTTTCTCAGAAGATTCTTTTGGAAGTTGTTCTTTCTTTATTCTTTCAATCTCTTCTTTCTTAGCATTCAATGCTAGCTGTTTTTGCTCTTCTTCAAGACGAATTTTTGCTTCTTCTTCCTCAGAAATTTTATCCTTATAGATAACCTTAGTTATCTCACTTTTTCTGACTATTTGAATGCCTTCCGATGTATTGATAGTGATGGTATTCTTATCTTGGGTTCGAATTTTACCTTGTATTTTTGTTCCGTCACGAAATAAAATTGTTTCAGCATACAATTGTGTACTGAAAATGAGAAGAGCGATGGATATATATTTTAATAATTGCATATGTGTTAAATTTAAGTTCCGTATATCAATCTGTCAAGGAGGAATCAAATGACCTTAACTATGGATATTCAAAACATTTTTGTTCATATTATTGTTTTTATTGTCGGATTTAACCTTATAAAACCTATAGTGTTTGAATTGATAAAAAATGTTTTCTTCCGAAAATCACCAAGAAAATCGAATGCAGGTAGCTCAGAGACTTTTTTACAAAGTTTTGATGAATCTTGTAAAAACTGCAATGTCAAACATTGAAAAATATTAAGGAAGATTCTATTGGAATCTTCCTTTCATGGTTGAATAGATTTTTGTAAAACTAAAAAAGCTTAAAGCAAAGACGGAGAAATTGAGGGTTTATGCCTCAACTTCTGTCATAAGAAAACGGTGGACTTGTTCTGCACATTTTCTTCCTTCTGATATTGCCCAAACAATTAAAGATTGTCCTCGTCTCACATCACCACAGGCATAAACCTTATTCAGACTTGTAGCAAAAGAGCCTTCCTTGGTTCCAAAACTTGCAGCAACATTTCCTCGGTTATCAACTTGCATACCCATTTCCTGGAATTGTGAAATGATACCATCTTTGATTGGATGGACAAATCCCATAGCCAAAAGCACTAGATCAGCTGGCCACTCAAATTCTGTACCAGCTACAGGAACCATTTTACCATCCTTGAATTCAACCTCTGAACCTTTCAAGGCTTGGACTTCTCCCTTGTCATTTCCAATGAAGGCTACTGTATTAACAGCCCATTTACGATCGACTCCTTCTTCATGAGAACTAGACGTTCTATAGATTTTTGGATACAATGGCCAAGGTGTAGAAGCATCTCTATCTTTGGGAGGCTCAGGGAAAATTTCTAGTTGTTTGATGGATTTTGCACCATGTCGGTTTGAAGTCCCAACACAGTCTGAACCAGTATCGCCACCACCAATAACTATTACATTCTTACCTGTAGCCATTATTTTGTCTGGGACTTCTTTTCCATCTACCAAACGATTGTTACGCGATAAAAAATCCATAGCATAATGAACTCCTTTTAAATCTCGTCCTTCTACGGGAAGATCTCTAGGATGTTCAGCGCCCATAGCAAGAATAACAGAATCAAAGTCTTTCATCAAGTCATTAGCTGTTATATCTTTACCAACATTTACATTAGTTTTAAATATAACACCTTCCGCTTCCATCTGAGATTGACGTCTATCAATGTGGTGTTTTTCCATTTTGAAATCAGGGATTCCATAACGAAGAAGACCACCAATCTTTTCATTCTTCTCAAAAACGGTTACAGAGTGTCCAGCACGAGCTAATTGCTGTGCAGCAGCTAATCCTGCAGGTCCAGATCCAATGATTGCTATCTTTTTCCCTGATTGGAATTCAGATGGTTGTGGTTTAACCCAGCCTTCCTCCCAAGCCCTATCAATAATAGTTCTCTCAATTGCCTTTATAGAAACTGGAGGTCCAATAATTCCAAGTGTGCATGCTGATTCACAGGGAGCAGGGCAGAGTCTTCCTGTAAATTCTGGAAAGTTGTTTGTTGAATGAAGATTTTCTATCGCTTCCTTAAATTTACCTTTATAAACATAGTCATTAAACTCAGGAATTAAATTATCAACAGGACAACCTGTATCACCATGACAGAAGGGAATACCGCAATCCATACATCTTGCGCCTTGTTCTTTGGCTATGGGTTCAGAAAAAGATGATTCAAACTCTTTATAATTCTGTACTCTAGTTTCAGGAGCAATTCTTTCTAAATATTTTTTATCAAATTCAATAAAACCTGTAGGCTTACCCATGTAATGCGACTCCTTCTTTACTTGCTGGTTTAGAATCTTCAGCTTTTTGACTTGCTAATGCCTTTTTATAGTCTCTTGGAATAACTTTAACAAAATTCTTTATTTCTTGAGACCAATTATCTAGAATACTCTTTGCACGTTTAGAGGATGTGTAGTCAAAATGCAATTGTACCATGGATCTTAGGTATTGAATATCTTCTTCCTCCACCGTTGGATCTAAGTCCACCATCTCACTGTTAACTAATTTCTCAAATCGTTTCTCAGGATTCCAAACATAAGCAATTCCACCAGACATCCCTGCTGCAAAATTGCGTCCTGTCCTTCCAAGGATAATCATCCTTCCCCCGGTCATGTATTCACAACCATGGTCGCCCACACCTTCCACAACAACTTCTGCTCCAGAATTCCTAACTCCGAATCTTTCACCCGCAATTCCGTGAATAAAGGCTTGTCCGCTTGTTGCTCCATAAAAGCAGGTATTCCCAATGATGATATTTTCTGTTGGGTCATATTTGATTGCCTTATCTGGATTCACGATAATTTTCCCACCGCACAATCCCTTGCCAACATAATCATTGGCATAGCCATTCATATTGAATCGCATTCCTTTGGAAAGGAAGGCTCCAAAAGATTGACCTGCTGTTCCTGTAAAATCTACTTCAATGGTATCTTCAGGAAGGCCTTCATTGCCATACTTCTTTGCAATTTCCCCGGAAAGCATAGCACCTATAGTTCGATTCAAATTGATCACTTCCATTGAGAATTTTACTTTTTGTTTGTAATCAATAGCGGCTCGCGATTTACGAATCATTTCGTTATCTACTTGCTCTTCTAGTCCGTGGTTTTGTTCCTTGGTTCTATACAATTCAGTTGGAAAATTAGCGACAGGCTTATGCAATACTTTGGAAAAATCAAGTCCTCTAGCCTTCCAATGATGGTGTGGTCGGTTGAATTTAATTTTTTCAACATGGCCTATCATTTCTTTGAAAGATTTAAATCCAAGTGCAGCCATGTATTCTCTTACTTCTTCAGCAATAAAGAACATAAAATTTACAACATATTCTGGTTTGCCCATGAATTTAGATCTTAAGAATTCATCTTGGGTAGCAACTCCAACAGGGCAGGTATTCAAATGGCATTTTCTCATCATGATACAACCCATAGTTACTAGAGCTGATGTCGCAAAACCAAATTCCTCGGCACCTAACAAGGCTCCAATGATAACATCCTTACCTGTCATGATCTTACCATCAACAGCTAGATAAACTCTATCTCTCAAGCCGTTCGCTACCAAAGTTTGGTGAGTTTCCGAAAGACCTATTTCCCAAGGAGTCCCTGCGTAGTGAATCGATGAAATTGGAGAAGCTCCCGTTCCACCATCATGTCCTGCTATTAAGATATGATCTGCACGAGCCTTTGCTACTCCTGCCGCTACAGTTCCCACTCCAATTTCAGATACTAATTTTACACTAACACGTGCTCTTGGATTTGTATTTTTCAGGTCAAATATTAGCTGTTTTAAATCTTCAATAGAGTAAATATCATGGTGAGGAGGTGGGGAAATTAATGTTACACCAGGAGTTGAATATCTCAATTGACCAATGTATTTATCAACCTTGTGTCCAGGAAGTTGCCCACCTTCACCCGGTTTTGCACCTTGTGCCATTTTGATTTGAATATCATCTGCATTAACTAAATAATCCGCAGTAACACCAAATCTTGCAGAGGCAACTTGCTTGATGGAGGATCTCATAGAATCACCATTCGGCATGGTTTTGAAACGAATAGGATCCTCTCCACCTTCACCTGTATTTGATTTGGCTCCTATACGATTCATAGCAATAGCAAGAGTTGTATGAGCTTCCCAGGATATAGATCCAAAACTCATAGCACCTGTCTGGAATCTTTTTACAATTTCCTTAGCAGACTCAACTTCCTCAATTGGTATGGGTTTTGATTTGGAATTATCTAACTGAAATAAGCTTCTAAGAGTAATTAAACGATCATTCTGCTCATCAATCAATTTAGAATATTCTTTATATACTTTATAATCATTGTCCTTTGTTGCGATTTGTAGCTTATGAACTGTGATTGGATTGTATAAGTGTGCATCTCCGTTTTTACGATAGTAGTGGAACCCACCTGATTCAAGAGTGTTAGGAAAGAATGTCTTATCATAAGCATTGTTATGACGTCGAACAGTTTCTTCTTCTAACATTTCTAATGATAAACCTTCAATCCTTGTTGCAGTTCCTGTAAAATAATTATTAACTAATTCAGAATCCAATCCAACCGCTTCAAAAATCTGAGCCCCGCAATAGGATTGTAAAGTAGAAATACCCATTTTACTGAAGACTTTAAAAAGCCCTTTGCCAATTGCTTTGATAAAATTCTTCTTGGCTTGCTTGTATTCTACTTCAGGTAGAACACCTTCCTTAGATAGATCAGCTAAAGTCTCAAACGCTAGGTAAGGATTGATAGCATTCGCACCATAACCGCAGAGCAAGGCAAAATGTGCTATCTCTCTTGGTTCGCCTGATTCTAAAACAATACCAGTTTTAGTCCTAAGTCCCGCACGTATCAAATAGTGATGGAGTCCTGAAACTGCAAGTAGACTAGGAATAGCAGCTTTTTCCTTGGAAACAGAACGATCCGTGAGGATCAAAAGGTTGTATCCTTTTCGAACAGCATCAGCCGCTTCACTGCAAGCCTTCTCAAGACTATTTCTCATTCCATGTTTCTTGGTCGGATCAAAAAGAATCTCTATAGTATAAGATTTTAATTTTCCTTCTTTGATGTGCTTGATTTTCTCAAAATCATCATTTCCAAGAATTGGATGTTCCAATTCTAATCTTTGGCAATGTTCAGGAGTCTCAGCAAGAAGATTTCTTTCAGGTCCTATATAAGTAGTGAGCTCCATAACCAATTCTTCACGAATAGGATCAATAGGTGGGTTGGTAACCTGAGCAAAAGATTGTTTAAAATACTTGAAAAGAGGTTGAGGCTTGTCAGATAATACTGGCAATGCGGCGTCTTCCCCCATAGAACCCGTAGCTTCTTCCCCATTGACAGCCATGGGCTTCATCAAAGTGAATACTTCCTCGTTTGTATATCCGAAAGCTCTTTGCCTTTCTAAGATAGTTTTGTGATCAGGTTCAGTCGCAGTATTTGTGCTACTAATATGGCTTAGGCGAATTAAGTTATCATCGACCCATTTTTTGTAAGGCTTTTGGGTGGAGATTTGCTTCTTAATTTCCTCGTCATCCAAAATCTGACCCTTTTCCATATCAATGAGAAGCATACGACCTGGCTTCAATCTTTCTGAGATAACTATATCCTCAGCCTTAGTGTTCAGAACACCAGCCTCGGAACTCATTATGATTTCATCATCTTTGGTAACTATATACCTTGCTGGTCTGAGTCCATTGCGGTCTAAAGTGGCTCCAATGATTCTACCATCAGTAAATGCTATTGCAGCAGGACCATCCCAAGGCTCCATCAAGCAAGCATGGTATTCATAAAATGCTCTACGATCTTCATCCATGTCTTTGTTCTTGGACCAAGCTTCTGGAATCATCATCATAACTGCATGAGGAAGACTTCTTCCTGCCATAAAAAGAAGTTCAAGAACCGTATCGAAGGTAGCAGTATCGGATTGACCTTCCATTACAATAGGGAGCATACGCTTTAGCTCTTCTCCGTAAAGTGGTGATTCCATAACCATCTGTCTAGCCTGCATCCAATTGATGTTACCACGTAGAGTATTGATCTCACCATTGTGCGCAATCAGTCGATAGGGATGAGCTAGATCCCAAGTTGGGAAAGTATTTGTTGAAAAACGTGTATGTGTGAGACACATAGCTGATTCAATATCTGGTGAATTTAAATCTTCATAAAAGGGCTTCACTTGGGTTCCAAGTAACATTCCTTTGTATACTATAGTTCTAGAAGAAAAGCTTGGAACATAGTACTGGCTTCTATCTAATTTGTATTCAGCACGAACTCTACGGTCAATAATTCTTCGAATGAGAAATAACTTTCGTTCAAAATCATCAGAGGTTTTAATTTTCTTGCTTTTGCCTATGAAAACATTCTTGAAGACTGGGATAGTTTTGGAAGCAACCTCACCCGCGTATTCTGGATTAACGGGCATAGTACGAAAGCCAAGAAAATGTTCACCTTCATCAATGATAACTTTTTCGATTATATTCTCTACAGCTTCTCGTACTTCCTTATCTTGCGGAAGATATAAAACACCGACACCGTATTCTCCCTCTGGAGGCAGGGAAAAGGGTAGGTTTTTTCGGAAAAATTTATCTGGAACCTGAATGAGAATACCAGCCCCATCGCCTGTTTTTGGGTCTGCGCCTTCGGCACCTCTATGCTCTAGATTGCACATCAATTTGATGCCTTTATCTACGATATCTCTAGAACGCTTTCCTTTGATATTCGCAATAAATCCAACACCACAAGAATCTTTATCTAAAGCAGGATCGTACAAACCTTGGGCTTGTGGACCAAGAGCAGGCAGAGGCGGTAGGGAATGTATTCTATCCATAGTTTGAGCCTTATATTATGATTTAATATTACCTTGTTACCAAGGATTGCTAATTCGAAAATCAATATTCATTCAAAGATTGTTCTGAGGGAGGAGGGAGTTTCGTCCCTCCTAGAAAGCGAGCAAATTGCTGATTAATTACATAATTCGCTTATTTCGTACTCATAGCAAATCTCAAATGTTCCACGAATTAGCTACTTTGCTTATTATTTATGCAAATCTTGTACCAGGAAAAATCTTCATTTAAAATTGTCCACTGGCTTTTCCTGGGAAAAGTCATTCCAGCTGCAGTCTTGCCCATCCTACAAATTCACTGTAGATCGTGCAAACTCCGAAAGAATCCTTTACACATCCTATTTTTGCATAGGGATCGAAAGGATAGATGCCAATTCCTCCAGATTTTTGAGTAGCTTGGGACCTTGCTGAAGTTGATGCTCCAAACATGAACATTTTGTCCGAATTATCCCTTCCTAAATAAATCATCACATGTGAAATAGGTGGATTGGCTTGTACATTGGTTGTATTCTTCCAAAAGAGTAGGTCACCTGCTTTTAGTTTCCTTAGTAAGATCTTCCGTGTAAGTTCCTTCTCTGTTTCCCATACAATAGGATAAAATAGACTCTGGTTTTTAGCAAATAGATACTGATCGAGAGATGTTCGTGGAATTTGCCTTTGGAAGATCTCTTGGTAAGTATAACGAGCCGTATTAGAACAATCCATAAGCCAATGAGTAGAATTTCCTGCAGTCGTCTTGCTAGAATTGGGGATCCAGGATTCTGCATAAGACAGTTCTTTCTTGCTCATATCCCTTGCAAATTCCTGTAAGGCTATATCCTTTTGGCTTACATTTGGTTCGAGTTGTGGATAGTCATCAATCTGTGCAGAAGGATATTCAGTTTTGTGTATAGGAATTTGTGAAGAATTTTCAGTTTGAGTTTTATTTTGTGATTCTGAGTATCGAAATGCAATCGCAAACAATAAAAAAGTCAGACAAATTTTCCACTCAATACGCATATCTTATGTTAGTAATTTACTTTAGATGAGATCATGAACTAAATAAAAACTAGTGAGGAAATTCAAAATGAAAGGGAAAGTGATAAAATGAGCATAGCATTAGAGCAATACTCTTTGCTATACTCACAGTAATCTTTAAGAAAAAATCTTACATTCCAGGTAGTTTAGTTGGAACGCTTTTTGGAATTTCTTTAGGAATTTCTTTTTTGATATCTGGAGCAGAAATTTTTGTTCCCGCAGCAGAAGTAGCACAAGCAGCTCCTTTTTTGTTCGCAGCATCAATTTTTGCTTTTTGGTCATCAGAAGAAGCAGCTTTCAGATCATTCATGTCAGCAGTCATAGTCTTAAAAGTTGCTGAGTCAGAAGCAAAGTCTTTAGCTAGTGCAACAGATTCTGTAGCAGAAGCAGTTTTCATTTTCTCAGTAAGAGCACAAAATTTTGTCACGAAATCTTCATATGCCTTAACTTTAGAGTTAGATCCACTTCCTGAACCAGCACTTGCCGATACTTCTTCCGTAGTTTCCTCAACAGGTTCTTCTTTTCCGCAATTGAATGAAAGACCTAGAGCCAAAATCATCATTGCTGTAGTTAATCGAAACATTATATTCTCCTAGAATTTAGATCATACAAGTTTGTTTTTTCTTTGAATTCTTGTCAAAAACTTTTAAAAGCATTCTTGATTACAATTGAATGAAAAATGTTCCCCTTAGAAATATTTTATTGATTGCTAAGGAAAAACTGGCTTAGAAAAGAACTTCCCATAATTTATATTATGTCGCTTTAGGGATATTCCCGAATTGTATAGAAAGGTTTTAAACCTTACCAGACAGAATCTAGCTTGCTTTTTTACGCTTTTGCAGTTCTGGCAAGGACTGGAAATACTTTTCTAGTGCTTAGATTTCCGAGAATGGAAAATTTAGTGATTTCAAATCAGTCGTTTCCATCGGATGAATAAGATAACACTTTATTCAAAAAAAATCATCATATCCCTGGAAGCCAATCCGAGTAGACATAAACCGAAAAAGTCAGTTTTTGCTTGGTTTGAAAAATTGCCTTTTCCGAATTATGTCAATTTTTGCTATTTTCTAGATATATCTTTGAAGTTCACTATGTCGTTTGAAATAGTAAAATCAATAGTATAGGAATGTGCTTTGGTTTTAAATTTAATTGTAGTTGAGAATCCATACTTGGACTTGAATTCTCTTATGGTCATTATAGAAATAGATTCCAGGAATTCTGCAATTTGGTCTATATCATCCCAAAACAGATAAAGGCATTGTTCGAAAAAATGATAAAATCTAAGGTTCAAATGTTGATTCCCTTCTTTCTCATTTCTTTGATTCTATCAATAGTCTTTTTAGCATCGTAGAAATAACCTTCCTCTGTTACACCATCGGGTAGAAGGTTTAACTTTTCTTTGATTAAATCTTTTACTCGATCCGCCACTTCTGATTTTGTAAAAACTTGGTCTTTCTTTTTGATTGCCGTTGCCATATTTTAATACTATTGATTTATTTTATTTTGTCAAACGAAAATCCAATGATGTTTAAGAATGAAAATTATTCCTAAGGATGAGTACATTTTTTCTTAGAAAGCTCTAAGCTAATGAAATTTGAATTCTCCAGATGTCTGATTTATACAATACAAGTTCTTTTGATTCGAGTAATGTTATTCTATAAATTACTGTATGTAGGAGAAAAAATTTATGAAAAAAGTATATTGTTTATTTCTAATTTCGATTTTTAGTTTATTTTGTAACGAGAATAAATTAGAAAATGAATCGAATGGGCTGAAGCCAAATGCTGTAGGCTGGTTTGATATTTATGTTGATGATATGGAAAGAGCATCCATATTTTATGAAAAAATTTGTAATCAGAAACTGGAAGATTTGGTAGATCCTACCGGCGAAACTAAGATGAAAGTTTTTTCTGGAGCGATGAACGCTTATGGATCTTCTGGAGCCCTAGTAAAGTCAAAGTATTCCAAACCAGGTAAAGGTGGAACATTGCTCTACTTTAGTGTGGAAGATTCTGCTATCAGCGAATCGAAAGTTACTCAACTTGGTGGAAAAGTAATCCGACCCAAATTTTCTATAGGAAAATTTGGATTTGTAACTCTCTTAGAAGATTCCGAAGGAAATAGGATCGGATTAAATTCCATGAAATAGTTGAGGAAAAATAAAAGAGTATTTTGTAATACTTCTCTTAGAATCTAAATGGGGATATTGTGATAAAAGTCTTTGTGAAAAATTCGGAATTCAATATGAAACTCATGGGAAAATGCCAGATGTAATTTTGTATCTCGAATCAAAAAACTGGCTTTGTCTAATAGAAGCAGTAACAAGTCATGGTCCAATCGATAGTAAACGCTATCTTGAATTACAAGAACTATTCGGAGAAGCGGACTATGAATTAGTATTCATTACCGCCTTTCCAGATTCTAAGCCAATAGATATAGTTTCTCTCTCATCTAAGGATGAATGATGATTGACATTTATCTCTGGCTTTGATTTCAATTTCATAGAGGGCTTTCCTTTAGAGTTATTCTGCAACATCAACCCTAACGTGAGTCCTCGTGTTTTCTATATTAAACTTTTCTACTTAGAAAATGCACTTCTTGATTGAAGTGGTGCATTATTTAAAGTTGATTTATCTGCATCCTTGCCTCAACTTTGTGTGAAGGCGGTTAAAGTAGCTAAACTTCGTCTCCTGTTAGAAATTGCGATTAAAGGAAAGTTCATAAAAATGAATGAAATTAAAATTATTCATGCTAACATTAAATATGCAAAATCATATTGTAATGCAGTTGATATTGTAGCAAAAGAATTAAAGTATTTAGCATCAACAACTGGTTTTCCAGAAGAAACCACCATTCAATTTGTAGAGATGATAGAAAAAAATAATCTCTCACAATATTATGCCATTTCTAATGACATAGTAATTGGATGGTGCGATATTTTACCAAAATCATTCGAAGGTTTAAATCATGTTGGAAATCTAGGGATGGGCATCATACCAAAGTTTAGAAAAAATGGAATTGGCTCTCTTCTTATTGAAAAGTCATTAGAACATGCAAGGGACATTAATAAATTAGAAAAAATTGAATTAGAACTATTTAAATCTAATACTTCAGCATTACATTTTTACCAAAAATACGGTTTTCAAAAGGAAGGGGAACGAATAAGATCCAGAAAATTAAATGGTGTATATGATAATATGATTTTAATGGGACTATTTTTATGACCTAGCCCAACTATCTGCTATTCTCTTGTAAGATTTGCAAGGGAAAAGGATCATGATAGTGCTTCTTATGGGAGCACTTGCAAGACAGATGCCAATATATTCTCCAAAAAGTCGCCTCTATCTTTTCCTGATTTCATTGTTCTGGCAATGCTTAAAGAGCCAACCATTGTGGAAAAAATATATTGAACATTCTTCCTCTTATCTTTATAGTCTGATGGTAATCCGCTTTCTAAAGCAGAATAGAATTTATCTAAGCCTGCATGGAAGACATTTTTGATCTTCTGAGGTCCAAGTGCAACTTCTGATACAAGAGCTGCAAAAATACATCCATTTTCTGTATCTCGAACATGCTGCTCACTCAAATAATATTTAATCCAATTCCTTAACCCTTCCTTGGTATCATTCTTAATCAAGGCGCTAAGGTAGTCTGTAAGTAAATTTATTTGCTTTTCAATACTGAGTGCCAAAAGATCGTCTTTACCTGAGAAATGACTATATAAAGCTCCAGAAGTCAGACCGAGTGACTCCATAATGGTATCAACACTTGCACTATGAATACCTTTCTTCTTTATAACTTTGATAGATTGATCTATAATCTTTTCTCTAAGTTTTTCCTTTTCCCCAGACCTAGTTTTCATTTAGATTTCCCTTTTTACTAATCGTTAACTTCAAAAAATGAGCTACCTTAAATCTTTTTCAATTTATTTTGAAGATGAAAAAAAGTAATATAGAATCAATATATTCTTCTTCTTATCCCTTTAAGAAATCTCAAATCAAATTAATCTCTCAGGATGATATAGGAAAAAGAATTTTATACTTTTTTAATAGGAAGAATACCTTTTTCTTTTTCTTAAGGAATCAATATAGTCTTACCTATTGTTTCCCTGTTTTCCATCTTTCTGTGAGCTATGTAAGCATCTTTTAAAGGGAAGTTTTGTCCTATAAGAACCTTCAGCCTTCCAGTTGTTACTTGAGAAAAGAGATATTCATACGCTTCCTTCATTAAATCTGGTTTTTCAAAATAACTAGCTAATCCAAAACCTTGCAAAATTTGGTTTTTATTTATAAGAGAATAGGCTTCAATTGACGTAGAGTCACCTGTAGGATTTCCAAAACTAATAAGCCTACCAAAAGGTGCAAGGCAATAATTAAGGCTCTTTTGTAAAATATCGCCGCCCACAGAGTCTACAATTAAATCGACACCTCTTTCATTGGTAGTTTTTAATACTTTTTGAACCCACTCAGATTCTGAATAATTGATTACTACATCGGCACCCAATGATTTGACTATAGTAAGTTTTTCGTCATTACTTGCGGTGGCAATTATTTTACCTGCTTTCATTTGCTTGGCGATTTGAACTTGCAATGAACCTACACCACCTGCTGCTGCGTGTATTAGAACAGTTTGTCCTGCTTGTAATCTTGCTCCATCTTTCAGCATCAAGTAAGCTGTAAGACCTTGAACTTGCAATGCCAAAGACTCTTGACTAGAAACAGTAGGCGGCAGGACGGACGCCAAATAAGAGTCCGTAACTGCATATTGAGCATATCCTCCACCATTAGGAAGCATAGCAACCACACGATCTCCCACGGAAATATTCTGGACACCGTTCCCGATCTCTTTAACGATACCTGCCACTTCAAAGCCAGGTAAATACGGTAACGAGACCGGGAATACATATTGATTTCTTCTTTGCATGGCGTCCGAAAAATTCACTCCCGCTGCTTCTACTTTGATTACAATTTGCCCTTCACCCGCGTAAGGAATTGGTACTTCATGTAATATCAATTTTTCAGGATTGCCAAATTCATTCACTATTATTTGATTCATATTTTTCTCCACTTTTTTTGTTAATTTTCAATAATTTCATAAACTGTATTGATATTTCCTATTGCAGCTTTTGAGTAATTACAAATTGACTTAGTCACCTTAATAAGTTTGTCTGCGGTATCATAATCGATTCCGTTTAATTTGACAATAAGATTCGCATAAAGCTCTAAATCATTGTCGTCAAGAGAAACACTTATTTTAGTTGTAACAGAAACTTCTCCGATTTTAATTCTCTCAATTCCTGCCGCAGCGATTAAACTTGTAATAAAACAAGACGACCAAGCAGCTGCAAATAATTGTACTGGATCAGTCGCTCGCCCAGCATATCCCACTTCTTTTGGAAATCTTAAATCTGGAATAGATAATTTTGTATGTATGCTTCTATCTATTAAGGCGGTGACCTCAGCTTGATGTAACATTCCCATATTGAATTAATTCTCCACGTTAATAATTAATTCGCTCAGACCAAAATCTCGCAGGATACTTTCCTGTACTTTACTTGCGGTTTCATTTATGACTTCAGCTACCCCTCCTGTTACTTTGTCTACCACAACCCTCAATGGTCGTTTCCCATTAGGAGTTTCAACTAATTTTAGAATATGGTCGGCCACGTCTTGGGGTTTATTTGGTAAATTCGGGTCTTGCATTTGCTGAGTATAATTTTCGTAATAGCTTCCCATTAGTTTTGCCGTAACGCCATATTCAGTTGCAACAACTTGGTTGGAAGGCTGTAATACTTTTTGTATTAACTCTGTGGAAAATGGACCAGGTTCTATAATACTTACATCTACCCCCAACGGTTTAAGCTCATAATACAAGCTCTCACTAATTGCTTCTAATGCAAATTTGCTTGAATCATAAACCCCTCCAAATGGGATCACTACTCTGCCCAAGACACTAGAAACTTGTATTAGCAACCCAGCCTTTTGTTGGCGCAGTACAGGTAAAAAAGCATTTGCAACTCGAACAGCACCAAATACGTTAACTTCATAAATTTTCTTGTAGTCATCAATGGTAAAGCTCTCTATTAAACCACCACTGAAAATACCGGCATTATTGATTACGACATCTATACTACCATTTGTAGAATTTAAGACATTTTCCTTGGCGGATGCTATGCTTTCATCAGAAGTTACATCTAATTCCAAAACTCTGAGTTCTACTCTGTTGTCTTTTGCCCATAGTTCAAGTTCATTTGCATATTGCGCATTACTTCCCTTAATGTTACGCATGGTAGCAAAAACTATGTACCCATTTAAGGCAAGTGTTTGAGCAGCTATTTTTCCGAAACCGGAGCTAGCTCCGGTAATTAAAATTTTTTTTAATGACATATTAATTCCTATAAATATCTATATCCCCTAACAACTATTTGTAAAACATCTTTCTTGCTTTATGCAAGAAAGATGTTTCATTGTTTTGATGAGGTCGTGTTAATTTGAAGTATGCTCCAAAATTTACACTTACCTTTCCTGAATTGGGCGAACTTCTACGCTACCTTCTTCATCCAAGATCGGACAGCCTTTTGAAATTTCCACAGCATCATTCATGTCTTTTGCATTTACTATAAGATAGCCGCCAACCATTTCATT
Source organism: Leptospiraceae bacterium (assembly GCA_022402465.1). GTDB lineage: Bacteria > Spirochaetota > Leptospiria > Leptospirales > Leptospiraceae. The sequence continues at coordinate 117,986 of JAKRSH010000041.1, forward strand.
TCCTTCGGCATACAGCCCATCCGAAACTACTTTCTTTGATCCTTTGACATGCTTGCCTGATACTTTAAGTGCATCCCCACCTGCAAGAATTCCTTTTTCAGCTAGTCCACCCATCCATTCATTCCAGGTTTGAATCACGTCTTTTGCGGCCTGTGAATTAGCTGTGGAAATATGAGTATTGCCACCTCTGAATATTAATGTAAATTTTTCCATTTTGGTATCTCCTTTTCATTGTGCCTAAATTTACTAAGCATTATTCATAGTATTCGTTATCATAAATAAAAATCAATCTTTTTTTGATAACGATCGTGATTTTAATTTTCACTATTGAAAATCCCTGAGACTATTCCTGGGATCAAGTCTTCTTTTTAATATCAAAATCCGCAATCCCCTTATAGATCAGGAAATTGACTGTTGCAGTTAGAGAATAGAAGGTCCCTAATTGAAACTTCTTAGGATTATTATTTCAAGTCTTGTCACAGGTCATTATGCTCTTTGTCTAATCAAATGTTAAAAAATTAAAAGGATTTAAAATGATAAAAACATGGATCGTGGTAGCATTCATAGCTACCTCTCTTTGGGCTTCTTGGAAAAGAATGGCTTCATGCAGTTTCTTGCGCTGGAGGTTTAAATTCTTATCGACCAGGCGATTTCAACGGTTATTCACTAGGTGAAAACCTAAAGAGCTTTCAACAAACTTCGGTTCTATGTAATATGCATTTTAGACCAACCTTTGCAATCCATCCTGTATACAAGATTTCTGATAAAGAACTTAAATTAGCTTGTCAACGATACTTAGAATATTTGAAAACTGAGAATCTCAATCGAGAATTTGAAATCTAAAAAGGAGAAAAAGCCATTTAATTTAATATGGAGCAAAAAAGAATATTCTAATTTAGATGCGTCGGGTGGTATTGGGTTCAAAATTTCAAAATACTATTCAGAAAAAGGTTACAATTTATTTACTGTATCAAGGAAAAAATCCGAGTATGCACATTGGATATCTGCTGATTTTAATGATTCGGACTGCCTACTGAAATTAAACTCCGAATTAAAACAAGTCCATATTGATGCTTTGTTATACTTGGCTGGAACGTGGGAAAAAAATGCTTTTACCAACGAATATAATTTTGAGGAATCTACTTCCAAAGAAATAGACAACGTAATCAATCTAAACTTAGTTTTTCCAATTAAAGCAATTCAGAATTTCTTACCAAATCTTAAAATTAGTAAAAATCCTAAAATAATCATTATTGGAGCAGCAATCGGAGGACTGAATCTAACTCGATGTCCAGAAGTAGCCAATACTTCTTCAAAAATTGGATTAAAAGGAATGGTAATGGCTTTAAGACAAAGTTTAAACAAAGACAAAATAGGTATAACCTTAATAAATCCAGGAAATTTGGAAACTGAAGAAGTGTTGAATGATTTAAGAACTGTAAATAAAGATGAAACATTCACAATTCCTTTTTCCGATTTGTTTTTATGCATAGACACCGTTATTAACTCATCGAATCGATCAAATATAAATGAAATCGATTTAACAAATATGTAGTTTGAAAAATATTCTTCGCATAATATCGGATTACCTTTACGCTTCGGGACAAGACCTCGCAAGCGAGCGACACATAGGCTTTCTGTCACTCCAATCTTAATAATTTTGGAGACAGCTTTTCCAATCCTGAATCTTTTAGTTAGATGGTATGATAGTTTGATAAGAAATTGAAAACTTATTGAAAGGAATGAGCATTAATGAGAAGTTAATCGTCAGTCAGTTAGCGAACGCCTCGAGACATAGGTAACACTTTAAGATAAAAATATGTAATAAGGTTAAAAATTAGAAGTTGACAAAGTGAAATATATATACTGTCCTGTATATATGAACCGAGCTAAATTATTTAAAAATGGTGATAGTCAAGCTGTAAGACTTCCTAAAGAGTTTAGATTTAAAGGTAAGGAAGTTTATCTTAGAAAAGATGGAAACTCTGTAATTATTTCGCCAATTGATGATGCTGTTGATCGATTATGGAAATCAATTAATGATTTTCCCGAAGATTTCAAAATAGAACGAAATCAACCTGATAGTTTTGATTATAGAAAATCCCTATGAATCAGTATTTATTAGATACGAATATTTGTATCTACATAATAAATCAAAAACCAGATTCTGTGTATAAGAAATTTAAAAAAGTAAGTTTAGACAATATTTTTGTTTCCTCAATCACAGAATTTGAATTGAGATATGGTGTTGAAAAAAGCGAAAAATCAGAGAAAAATCGAATTATTCTTAATGAATTTTTAAGTTATTTGAATATCATTTCTTTCGAGTCAAAAACTTCATCAATTGCTGGAGCTATAAGATCCAAATTAGAAAAGAAAGGTGAAATGATAGGACCTTATGATTTACTTATTGCCGCTCAAGCATTGGAAGGTGGTTACACCTTAGTCACTAATAATGAAAAAGAATTTAGAAGAATTAAAGAATTGAAAATCGATAATTGGATTTAAAAATAAAACTGACCGACGTATAACTTCGGATTGACGCTTCGTTCGGGTCAAACCCTCACTATGGGCTAAAGTCAAATTGGTCTTAGTCACTTCGATTGCGAAGCAATCTCGTGCCAACGGTAACGTGTCCTAAAGGACACTCACCTACGACCAACGTCGACAATCCTAATGCGTTAAGCGAAATGCATTAAATTATTTTAAAAAAAGGAACAAATTATGAAAATTAAATCTTCACTGCTTTTTCTTATAGTAATGATTAGTTTAGAATCATGTAAAACTTCTGAAATTTCTTTAGGAAATGAACATATAGTTGATAAATATATGCATATTTTCAAGAGTCTTTCTAACGATGAAGTGAAAAGTATAACTGAAAATGTTACTTTAAGACATTTTGACGAAGAGTATCATGGAAATCAAATTGAATATAATAGCATTGATGGAAAAACTTTTCTTTGGTACCCAAATAACAAATTACTAGTAGTTGGACATTATAAAATCAAAGAGAATAAAATTATTTGTTTTAATTACAATGGAAAAGTTAAAAATCATGTTACAGGCGAAATTGGAGGAGTTTGGAATTGCCAAGAAATTATTCCTTATTTCAAGAGAATTAAAGAAAGCAAAAATTCAAATGTATTCAATTTTAATGAAGAAAAAAAAATTCCATATGTATTGAATCGTTTTCCTGAAGAAACTATTGAAAGTTTATTAAATAAAATAGAAAAATAAAAATCAAATTTAAAAAATGCACTACGCTTAACTTCGGATTGCCGTTTCGTTCGGGTCTTGCGCCTTCCCTCCAGGCTTCGCCACATTCCTCTCCGTCACGCTTCTTGCTATGCAAGAACACGCGCCGACGCTAACACCTCTTCGAGGCTCAGCTACGAGGAAGGTCGGGTAGCTTTTTCGTTAGCCGCCATGATTATTTAAAAATTTTACCATATTTATTTTTTTTTCTTGACAAGTTGTCAAGTAGGAACTTTTAATAAAGTAATGAAAGCTTTTCCTATTGGTGAATTAAAAAGTAACTTTTCAAGCATACTCGAATTAGTTAAAAATGGTGAAGAGGTTGAAATTCTATTTGGAAAAGGTAAAAAACCTGTAGCTAAGATTGTTCCTCTTCAAAACGACAAAAAAGGAAAAAGGTCATTAGGCATTCTTAAAGGAAAATCTAAAGTTTCTTTTTCAAATAATTTTAAGATTACTGAAGAAGAGTTATTAAATCTAAAATGAGTTATTTAATTGATACCCATTGTATTCTTTGGTGTATAACAGATCCAGACAAACTTAGTAAAAATGTTCTAAGAATCTTAGAAAATCCAAATAATAGGATATTTGTCACAAGCCTATCTTTATGGGAAATTGCCTTAAAGATTCGATTAAAAAAATTAACTATTTCTGGTTTTAAATCAGAAGAAATACCAAATCTCTTAAAACGAATGAGTATTGAAGTGCTAGATTTATCAGCTGAGGAAGCGATAAATTTTTCGAGCCTTGACTTAATTGGACATACAGACCCATTCGATTTGTTTTTAGTCTATCTAACGATTAGAAGAAAGCTTATTTTGATTTCAAAGGACGCTATAATTTCGAAATTAAAGATTAAAGGATTTAAAACGTTTTGGTAAGCCTTTAATCAAGGCGCCTAACTTCGGATTGACGCTTCGTTCGGGTCAAGCCCTCACTGCAGGCCTCGCCACATTGGCCTTAGTCACTTCGAATGCAAAGCAATGACCTGCCGACGCAAACGCCTCCTCTGGAGGCTCAGCTACGACCAACGTCGGCAATCCTAGTGCCTTATACTGGCCTAGGTTCGAATCAACATATATTATATAAAAAAGAGGCAATATGATTCCAGAATATTTTTAGCATGAATTTAATATCGTTAAAAGAACAAATAATGACTTTAATAAGTTCCATAAAATCATACATTTTAAAATAGCGAATTCAACCTATAAGTGCAACGGTTTAGGTAGTTCCCCAAAAGACTT
>JAKRSH010000042.1 GCA_022402465.1 Leptospiraceae bacterium
ATTTATAAAAAAAATCAAGATTTTACTTGAAATTTTGGAAAATAGTAATTCAATGCTACAACATGAATATGGGAAAAAAAATATTATTTTTATTCATTATATTATTCTCCATTCCACTACTTGCTGCCTTATTTATAAGTAAGGATTATGTCGTAGAAAGAGAAATTATAATAAATAAACCTTCTATAGAAGTTTTTAATTTTGTTAAGCTTCTTAAAAATCAAGAGCTCTATTCAAAATGGGCTACTATGGATACTGAAATGAAGCGAAGCTACAAAGGTACAGATGGTACAGTTGGTTTCATTGCAGCATGGGATAGCCTAAAAGATGATGTTGGCATGGGCGAACAAGAGATTATAGGAATTGAAGAGGGATCTCGTATCGATACAGAACTCCGATTTATCAAACCTTTTGAATCGAAAGATAAATCTTATATAATTACAAAAAAAATAGAACCGAACACTACTAAAGTAATTTGGGGATTTAATGGACGCATGAATTATCCTATGAATTTAATGCTAGTATTCATGGATTTTCAATCCTTGATAGGCAATGATTTCTCTGAAGGTTTGCAGAATTTGAAAGTTCTATTAGAAAAGAAATAGTGGAATCAAGTTATTTTCTTGGATTCATTTATTTTTCTGATGAACTAAGCAATCTACAGAGTTCATAGCCTGTAGATTGTATTTTGTAGATAGACAATCTTATGTTGAATATCTTTCTGTTTTCAATTATAAAGTAAAAGAGTTTCAATTAAAATACTATGGCATCTCAAAAAGCAAAACACAAATCCCCATTAAATCTAAATCCTGAGGCTAATGTAATATCAGCTCCAGAGATTTCTCAATCGCCAAGCTCAACCAATCTTTTTTCTGAAATAGTACAGTACATTCTTTCTTTGTTTGCTATTCGAAATGACACCGATCAGAAAGGAACTATTGAATCTATAGAAAAAGGCTCAGACTTTCATGGAGTGACAGTTTGGACTTTGATTTTCGCAATATTTATTGCCTCCATAGGATTGAACATGAATTCTACAGCCGTCATCATAGGTGCTATGTTAATATCGCCCTTGATGGGACCTATTATGGGTGCAGGCCTTGCTATGGGAATTTATGATTTCGAGCTAATGAAGAAATCCTTGCGCAATCTCGCAGTAATGACAATTTTAAGTGTTTCGACTTCAACAATTTATTTCCTAATTTCGCCGATCTCAGATGCACAATCGGAACTTTTGGCTCGTACCTTTCCAACTGTCTACGATGTTTTAATTGCAATTTTTGGAGGAGCGACAGGTATTGTGGCCGGTTCCAGAAAGGACAAGTTGACCAACGCAATTCCAGGGGTTGCCATAGCAACAGCTTTGATGCCACCATTGTGTACTGCGGGTTATGGGTTAGCGAATGGGAATATGAAATACTTCCTTGGAGCTATGTATCTATACATTATCAATAGTGTTTTTATTGGTGTCACTACTTGGGTTTTTGTAAGATATTTTAATTTTGAAAGGCGAACCTATCTTGATCCAGGATTCGATAGAAAGATTCGTAGATATATTTTTATCACGTCTTTTTTAATCATTATTCCAAGTATCTTTATGGCTTACAATGTTATAACCCAATCTAAATTTAAAAAGAATGCCAATCATTTTATAGTATCAAATTTTACCTTTGATAAAACCAAGATTTTAACAACAAATTACGTAAATAAGCCTACAGAAAAATACATAGAAGTCACTACAGTCGGTGAACCTCTGTCAGTTGAGATGCAGGCATATTTGAAGAAGCTTTTACCACAATACGAATTAGAAGGTGTCGAACTTCGAATTATTCAAACCAATGATAGATTTGGCAATGAGGACAAAATTGAAAATTCAAGGAATGAAATTCTAGCTAATATTAAATCTAAAGATGATAAAATTCAATTCTTAGAAGCAGAGGTTTTGGCTCTGAGAAGCAAGGATAGATTGTTGCAAAATGCTGCCAAAGAAGCCAATATTTTATTTCCTACCTTAGAATCTATTTCCTTTGGAGATATGCTTGTTCATAATATTAAAGATCTTAGTACTTTGTCTCAGGTTTCCGTCTTAGTGAAATGGAATAAGAATTCTACAGATGTAGATAAGAAAAGGTTGGAACTATTTTTAAAGTCGAGGCTAGAATTGGAAAATCTTCAAGTTCTAGAGACAGATTAATAACAAGAATGAAAAACTTTAGCTTGGAAAAATACCATTTTTGACAACAATTTATTCAAACTTCCTCTGTTTCTGGATTAAACAAGAGTTAGATGATCGTTGTCACGGATTTTCTTATTGGCTGTCTAAATATTATTAAGAAAATTACAAAGGAAATTCCATGAAAACATCAAAATTTTTCAAATCAAAAATTATAGGGCTTTTACTCAGCATACTGCTGCTTGGCTTAGGAATCAATTGCAAAGAGACATCTCAATCTGATTCAATAATGGAAGTTGCAGTTTACAAAATAAAGAAAGACCAGATCCAGAACTCAGCTGAGTTTACCAAAACCGTGGATGTTTTTCTACAATCACGTGAGGGATTCATCTCTATCCAAAGATTGCAAGATGTAAACGATCCTTCTATCTTTACTGATCTTGTTCTATGGAAGACAAAAGAAGATGCAGAACTTTCTGCAAAGGCCAGTGAGACGGAAGCAAGTTTGGTTCCATTTTTTGAAGCAATCGAAAAGATGATCCACTTTGGTCACAATCTGCCCACGAATTCTAAAACCAAATAAGAGAGACCTTGGCTGTGAATCAGATTTTTGATCCCAATTATTCAGATTCAGAAGACAAGACCTTAATTTCAGAAGCTTTAGGCGGATCTAGGTCCGCCTTGGATTTCTTAGTTAGGCGGCATTTTGATTTCATATACAATGTTGCTCTTAGATATGTCTTGAATCCAGATGATGCGGAAGATCTAACACAAGATGTTCTGGTGAAAGTGATTACAAAACTTTCCCAATTCCGTCATGACTCTGATTTTAGAACCTGGTTGTATAGAATTGTTTTCAATCATTTTCTAACAATGAAAAAGACAAAGATGGAAAATGTGGTATCTAATTTTGATGAGTATGGTGCTGGTCTTGACTCAATTCCCAATCAGGATCTTACTGTAGAGGAAGCATTTAGTCTTAAGGAAGAAGTTGTTGATGCCAAGCTCTCTTGCATGACTGGAATGCTCATGTGCCTCTCCAGAGAACAAAGACTAGTGTACATCTTAGGGGAATTTTTTGACATGGATAGTTCCTTGGGATCAGAAATATTCAGTATCAGCCCAGAAAATTATAGAAAGCAACTTTCTCGTGCGAGAAAAGACTTATACCAATTTATGAATCAAAAATGTGGACTCATAAATCTGGATAACCCATGCCGTTGTCCCAAGAAGACCAAGGGCTTCATAGAAGCTGGCTGGGTGAATCAAGAAAATCTTCAATTTAATAAGCACTTTAAACAAAGGATCCATGAGCTAGTCCTCAGCAAATCCAATCTCTGTGATAGTCTACTCGAAGAAAAATACGGAAGCCTCTTCAAAGATCATCCTTATTACAATAAATCCAATTCCAAGATTAAAATTCTGGAATTCACCCAAGACTTAGAAGCAAAAAAGATTTTTGATTTGTAGAGAAAGTTCATTTTTTATGAAATATTTTACACTCTAAGATGAAAAAATTCTAAGCTTAGATGCTGTTCTATTTTTAAATTTCATGCAAAATGATGTAAAATTTTAGTTAGTACTTGCCAAAACTGAAAAAATTTAAGACTATGTAAGTATGTTCCGTGCCATTTTAATAATATTATCTTATTGCCTTTTTACGACAGGCTGCAAGCTCAAAAACGAAAATGAAGCCGATTTAGACATAACAACCATAGCTGGATTGATCAATGGATCTCCTCTTGTTCTCTACCTCGGTGAAATTGATATGGATAGAACTGCTGACTGTGGAAGAGCCTCTGTGGAGACAGCCGCAGCAGGAGCTCCAGGAACAACCACACCACCTCCAACAACGGGAACATCCAATACCACGAATTCACGATTTGCCATTGTTTCCACCTTCCAAATGAAAACGGAAGAGGTTCTGAACCTACGCTATACCTATGATACGAATCAAACCCAGGGCCCTATCAATGCTCAGCAAGGTTTTTCTTTAACAGGTGGCTTGTTTGGTAATTCCGTAACAGGAAGAACCGGAACAGTTTCTTGGGGAAATGCGGGACTGAATATTGACCCCAAAAGATCTAGCCAACAATTGAATTTCCAACAGATTGATTTGAATATTACTGGTTCTTTCATTGCTGGCAATGGAACAACTGCACAGCCTACACTTTGTTTTACTCTGGACAGTGTGAACTGTACAGCCGGTCAGGCAGCTACCCAATGTTTTACTGTGGATAATAGAACCTGTTTGGTGGATTCAACCTCTAGCGAGGCTAAGCAAGTAACTATCAGAGGTAGAATTACTTGCAGTGCTCCCAACATTTTCTAAATTTCAAGATTTCAAAACTAATAATGATTTTATAGCTTAATTTAAGCCAAGAATCTAAGTTAGAAATTTAAGAAAGGAATCTAAGTTAGAAGTTTTGAAAGTTGTTCGTTCAGAATATCTTTGGATTTGGATTCAGGAAATTGGGTTAAAAATTCACGCAATTCATGGATGTCTTCATTTAATTCATTGAAACAAATTTCTTCAATTTTATAATATTTTAAAAGCTGCATCATCTTAGAAGAATTAGAGCTTTCGATAATTTTTGGAATAAGAGCCTTATCTTGTTTGCTTGCTTTCTCTTTCAGCATAAGAACAGGATAGGTATATAATTTATTGGCAAAGTCCTTGAATTGATCCTTTCCACTCTTTTTAGTTAGGGTAAAATAATCCAAGAGATCATCTCGTTTCTGAAAGACGTCACCCATAAGCAGACCGAATTCTCTATATTCTTCCGACTCTTTAGAACCAATACCAGAAAGTAGAGCAGCCGTCTGTGTCACTGCACCAAAAAGAGAAGAGGTCTTTCCGTAGATAATTTTCTCATAAATTTCAAAACTAATCTTAGGATCTTTCTGCCATTGCATTTGCAAGAGTTCACTCACGGACAATTGGCGAATCACATCTGTGAAAATACTAAGAATGGCAGGTTGGTTCAATCGGTTCAAGCGCTCTATACCGCAAGCAAGAAGGAAGTCTCCTGCTAAGATAGCAGTTTTGTTTCCATAGAGAACTCCAACGGTTTTCTTGCCTCGCCGAGTAGCAGCCTCATCCACTACATCGTCATGCAGAAGGCTAGCTGCATGAATCAACTCTGCAATAGAACCAACGATCCAATGGTCCTTTCCTTTATAATCCAATAGATCACAGAAGAGTAGGTGGGTTAGTGGACGAATTCTCTTCCCACCAGATTGAATGATGTATTTCTTGATATCTTTGAGTATCTTAAGATCTTCCTGAATGATGTCATTCAGAGTTGAGTCAATCTTTGAGATAGCAAGAGTAAGGTTCAAATTTCAAGTTACCTTTTCTTTTCGAGAACATCAGAATAAATTGTCAATAGGTCTTCCATGTCTGTCCAACCAGATTTTTTATAAATATTAATGAGGTTTCGGAACATCCTTTTTAGTATTGAATTCGTACTAGTTCGGGCAAAATACTTTTGCGAAGCAGTAAAACCATTGTTCGTTAAAAATTTCTCACAGGTTTCTCTATCTAAGAGCACACCATTGTGAAAAGGATCTATGTAAGTAGAAAAATCTGGAGAATCAAAAAACAAGAGAAAATGGAAAGGCATATTCGTTCCGTATAAAGGAAGGCCGATTCTCTTTGCAACAAGGATATAAATGACCGATAGAGAGATTGGAATTCCTACCTTTGACTTAATTACATTTGTAAGAAAAGAATTCTCTGGAAGATCATATACTTTTTGATTTCCTGTAAGACCTTCTTCCTCAACCAAAACTCGAATCAGAATATTAACCTTAGATTCATCCGAAAGAATTTCAAGATTTTCATCAAATAATTCTTCAACACGATTTGCTAGTTTATCTAAGTATTCCTTCATCTCGAAATAAGATGCCTCGGGATCGCCTAACTCTGAAATCAGAAAAGCGCCTTCTTCTAAGTCTTCGTAGTTGCGAGAGCTTTGCTTTTCGGATATCTTTTGGAAGCGATAGTAAGTTCTTTCTGTTTGAATCAATCTATAATAAGCTCTAGAATTGGTTCTAAGGATAGGATCCTTGAGTGTATCTATCACATCCAAAATCGGGTGTTGCCATGGAATGACAGCTGATATTCTACGAATTACATCATGCTTAGATTCTTGGGGCGTGAATTCTAATTCATAGAATAGATTTCCCAATTCTTCAATGGGTAGAGGTTGAATATCAGAAGACTTCATAGTATAAAATTTCCCTAGCTAGCCAATCTGGTCAAGAATGAACCAATTCTTTGAGAGCGACTTCTTCTTGCTCTTTAGATGGTGGAGTTCCATGCCATTTTGCTTGGTTCTCCATATAGGACACTCCCTTACCAATCGTAGTTCTGAATACGATTAAACTGGGTGAGCCTTTGTGGTTTTGTACTTTTTCAAAAGAAGAAATGATTCCCGCCACATCATGGCCATCTGCTTCGATTACATTCCAACCGAAGGCTCTGAATTTGTCTGGAAGAGGTTCCAGTCTCATAACTTCTTCGGTATTGCCATCTATTTGTATGAAATTTCTATCCATAAAGGCTATGAGATTGTCTGTCTTGAAATGGACAGCTGATTGAGCTGCTTCCCAAGTCATTCCTTCTCCACATTCTCCATCAGATATACATGTATAGATTTTATGATTTTCATTTTTCAATCTTGCACCTAAGGCTAGTCCTACGGAAAGGGAAAGTCCCTGGCCCAAGGATCCACTGGAAGTCTCAAGTCCTTCCATATACCTAGTTGATGGGTGGCCTTGTAATCTGGACTTGATGTCCCGAAAGGTTAGAAGATCTTCTACTGGAAAATACCCAGCAAGAGCCATAGCTGCATATCGAACTGCGCAGGTGTGACCGTTGGAAAGAACAAGTCTATCTCGGCCTTCCCAATTTGGATCCTGTGGTTTGTGCTTGAGAATTTTTTTATACAAGACAGCGAAGATATCAGCAAGACCTAGTGGGCCACCTGGGTGTCCCGATTTTGCAGCTGTAACCATTTTGATGATATTGATACGAATATCATTTGCAAATTTTTCGATTTCTTTGATTTCACTCATTGGAAATAATCCTTATACTGATTTAAAAATAAAAAGCCCAGAAACATAGATCATTAAATATAAAACTATAAATGGTTTGTGGAGAAGAATATGCCACTTCCGATTTCTAGTCACACCGAGATAAGCCATTGTCAACATAAGACCAAGAGTTACAACTGCAAAAGCTCTGTGAGTATGGATGATCCAATCTGAAACAGCATATTGAATTCCAAATTGTTCAAGTCCACCTAATCCATATTTAAGTATGAGTAAATAAATTGCAGTCACTAAATTGAAGCCCACTCCACTTAAATTACTAACAACATGGATTGCGTTATTCTTTGTTCGAAAGAAATACCCAATCGTAAATGCAATTACAGAAAGTGTCATTCCTAAATGGATATAAGTAAGGCTCATAATCCAACTCTAAATTAGGACACTTGCAGGACAAAAAGATTTTTCTATTGACCGTGTATTTTCTCTTGAAACCATGGTCGTACACGCCGCCTTAGCTCAGTGGTAGAGCAGCTGTCTTGTAAACAGCCGGTCGGAGGTTCGAGTCCCTCAGGCGGCTAATTGTAAATCAGTCTCTTATCCATTCAGATTTGAGGCATGGTTTTGAGAAATAATAAGGGTAGGTACCCAAGTGGTCAACGGGATCAGACTGTAAATCTGCCGGCTCAGCCTTCGAAGGTTCAAATCCTTCCCTGCCCAATTTTATTTCGTATACAACCACTTCACTGCATTCTCATAGAACTCTGATTGGTCTCTTGAAGCTAGGATCTCCCAAGCTATCTTAAGATTTTTCTCGGATTCTTTTCTAAGCTCTCTACTGCATACCAATTTCAAAGTAGTATCAGACTCAGATGAGAAATTGTAAGATAATTTACCAAGGCTACAAGCCTTTGTGATTTTTCCTTGAGAAACATAGCTCTTGGCAGATTCTCTCAAGCTTCTTTCTTTGTTCGCAAGATTTCCACTTATCGTAAAGTTCTCTATCGATTCATTATAATAACTCATTGACTTTAAATACTGAGCATACAAATAAATGGCATCAGAACGCTCTATGGCTGTTAAATTCTCTTTATCCAAATACTCTGTTATGCGATCTGCTGTTTGAGAATCTTGTGTTTTCACTAGGATGGCAATTTTCAAAGAAGGTTTGGCAAGAGATTCGGGAAGATAAAAAAGGAGAGTCCTAAGTGCTTCATAATTAGAAGTATAATTTAGAATACTATAGCAGAATTCTAGTAATTTGGATGAATTTCTCTCGATCAAAATTTCTAGTAAGACAGATATATTTTCACTTGAAGGGTCAACTAATAAAGGATAGGTTGTATAAAAATCTGAAGAAGTGATTTGGTAGGCTTTGAACATTTCTTGGAGATTGTTTTGGTGTTCTTTTGATAATTTAAGTTGGGTTCCATATTTTGAATAATGACTTAGAAGTTCAGGATACTTTTTGTATTTGCTATAGAGAAAGTACAAGCGGATTGAGGCTATCCTTCTCACGTCTTTGGCAATTGATCCAGAAAGCAATTGCTCATAAATTGGTATGGCAAAAATGGGATAATCTTTTTCTAAATGGTAAGCATGTTCATAAAGATTAATACCTTCTGTCTTTACTGAATAAAGGGAATTAGTAAAGGTATGAGATAAAAATGTTATAAGAAAAAATACAGCTAAAAATTTATTATTTTTTGATCCTAAGAATAGAAGAAGAGCATGCATACTCAGAATAATTCCTGGAGCACTTCTCTATTTCCTGAGTTTGGTTCTGCAAAGCTACTGCATGAATCTTTTATGACATTGTCTTGAGTAAACCATTCCTGTCCTGGTGGACAATCTGTACAACTTGATTTGATTGGAAGGCATACTTTTGCAGATACAGCATAGATGGGCTTAGGAAATGATTCTGATTTCAAGTGTCTACCCTTGTCTCCGTAAGCCATGATCTCACCCCAGAGCGGAGCCGCAACTGTTCCACCGAGACCACTAGAACCCATTCCATACCTTGGGTTATCAAAGCCTGCCCAAACAGCCATAGCAATTCCAGGTCTCAGTCCAACAAACCAGGAATCTTTATAATCTTGGGTTGTTCCCGTTTTGCCTGCAAGAATTCCTTTGTAGCCAGAACTATACACTCCACTGGCTCGTCCACTATCCTTAAGAAGAGAAAGTATCACCTCAGAGGTATCTGCTTTCAATACCTTCCTCTCTTCATCTACTTTCAGATCAAATTCATCTTTGTTCTGATTTGTATAAATCACTTTCCCACTGGGATCAGTGATTTTTCTAATAAGAAATGGACGAACTATTCGTCCTTCATTTCCAAAGGCAGAGAATGCAGATGCCATTTCGAGTGGAGATATTTCTAAGGTTCCTAGTGCAAGGGAAAGGTCATTGCGGAAGCGTTTGTTTTTCTCACGAGAATCTGGAAAGAAAAATTGTGAAAAATAATGATCTAAATTACTAAACCCAAGTTTCTCTGCAACTTGAACTGCGGCGGTGTTTTTGGATTTTGTTAGTGCATATCGTACGGAAATTTCTCCATCATAATTCTTTCCTAAATTGTCAGGCATCCAATTTGGCATACCTTGCACTCCACGAAAAATCAGGGGTGCATCCATAATTTTATCTGCAGTAGAAATCTTTCCTTCATTGATAGCGGATGCGTATAAGATTGGTTTAATGGAAGAACCAGTTTGGCGACGCATTTGATTGACTCGATTGAATTGATTGTCCGATTTAAATTCATCCCCCCCATGCATGAATAGTATTTCGCCAGTCTGAGGATTGATCGCAACAACGGCAGCTTGAAGACCAGATTGAACTTCAGCTTGGGTAGTATTTAATTCTGAGGAAGAAAAAAGTTCCATAGCTAAGTATGCATCATTCATTAATTTTCGAATCGCCAAAGTTTCAGGAGAAGCATTTTCATTGCTTTTTCTTAGAACTGTCTTTCGAACAGTTCCTCGCTTTTGGACATTTACAAGGTGGCGATGAACTATTTTCTCTAATTCTTCTTGGATTCCTTTTATGATGGTTGTCTCAACAATATACCCACCTGAATCATAAATTTCATTGCTTCCATGAATTTTTTTGAGAACTTCTCTTACATGTTCAGTTACATAAGGAGCCAGGTCTTGGCGGTTTCCAAAAACAGTTTCGTTAGGTGACCTAACAGAAAACTTTGTATATATCTGATTGATTTCTTCATTTTTAATATCTTGGACTAAACCACGGTTCTTGAAAGCTTCAATGATGTATTCCAATCGAATTTTAGAACCCTTAGGATTTTTTAAAGGTGAGTTTCGATTGGGAGCAGAAGGTAGTGTTGCAAGTAGAATCGCTTCGGATCGTTTCAATTCACTAGGATTTTCATTAAAATAAAATTTAATTCCTTCTCCAAATCCAAATGCTCCATGTCCAAGGTACACATTGTTCATGTAATATTCTAAGATCTCATCTTTACTGAGATATGCCTCTAATGCTAGGGCAAGTTCTAACTCTTTCCATTTTCTTGAAATGGTTTTGGATCTGTCATCCAAGAGAATTCTTGCAAGCTGCTGAGTAATAGTAGAAGCACCTTGTTTGTATCTTAAGTGAATAATATTTTGAAATAAAGCTCTCACAAGAGCATAGAAATCAATTCCACTGTGTGAATAAAAATTTCTATCTTCTACATTCAGTAAGGCAATCTTTAGATTTTCGGGATAATCACTTAATTTTAAAGTACTTGTTCTCTTCTGAAAAATCTCAGATACAACCTGTCCATTTCTATCTAGGATTTTGGTCGGCTTGCCTTTGGAGAGGCTTCCCAGAATTTCATTCATCTCCGATTTAAGTTGAAGAATCCCTGTACCCAAAATGGCTAGCATAATTCCTGTTAAGATTAATGTACTTAAGCCTGACCAATAAAGGTATTTCAACCAAGGAATATTTTGTGTATTATAGCTTTGGGATTTAAAACTTTGGAATGATTTAGATCCAGTTCTATTCTCTTTTGGAATGAATAAATTTCTTAAGAAATTTTTAGATCCTTCTATCCACGAAAGAGTTTGTCCCAACCAACTAGACTGGGAGGATGATTTCTTGATTCTATCTTTTAAGCTTAAGAATGTAGGATTCTCAACCGGGATTTTCTTTTTTTCCCAAAGAGGAATTTCTCTAGTGCTATTTTGATTTTGATTCCTTGTATTAGAATATTTTAAACTTGGATTGCTAGAATTTGAATTGCTTCTAAGTGGTGCCTTGGCAGGAGCTTCCATTCTTCTTGCTGGAATAATATCTTCAATTTGATACCCACCGTCCAAGAAACGGATGAGAGATTTTTCGTGACAAAGAGCACAAGAAATTCTATATTTTCCAGAGCTAGGAATAGGTTCAGGAAGTTTTGTAGATCCATTACAATGAGGACAGAGGAATCGATCTGAGCTGGATTTAATCTGACTTTCCATCTTCTTTTAGTATCGGTTTATTCGTAAAAATTAGAAAGTCAGCAATTTTTCTTTCACTCTCTGTTTTGAGTTCTTCTGGCAATAAAGTAAGGGTCAGTGTTCGAATTCCAGCCTTTCGAAGTCTATGGGTCAGCCCCAAACCATAGTCACTATGGAAACGACCATTTAAATGGAAAATCTTCCGTGAACTAATGAGTTGCTGGCTTGCAATTTTTTCAGTCATTCCAGCATCCCAAAAATTTTGGGCAAGAATAGTGTTCTCAACGCTTGCATGAGAACTATGACCTTGGAAGAGGTCTCTTAATTTTGTTTCATAGATAGAATTTCTATCTCGGAGAAGATTTTGGGGTAGAGGGTAGAGTCTTTCATTTTTTGGAAAATTTTTGTAGGCTGAAAATCCTTGCCTTGCAAGAGCATTTGCATACCTTCTTGGAGGATTCGCACAGATAACAGGAATTTGATTCTCTTTAGCCCATCTCACTAAGGGCAGATAATCTTTCTGGAAGTTATTCCAATATTTTGAATCATTTAAAAAGGCGGATTCAGATATACTTCCTGAAAGAAATTCATTTGTTGTTTCTTGTTGGTGCCATTCAAGCATTTCTAAAGAAAGAGTTAACGGATATTTTGTGGAAAGTTCTTGGAAAATCTTAAGTGTAATTTCATGTCCCTTTTCATCATTGTGTTCCTCACCAACAATTAGAACATCATGGTTTGCAAATTCCTTAGTTAGTAAGTCTAAATTAAACTTTGAAGATCCAAAATCTAAAACCAAAGCAGATTTGGAATCATTAATATTTAATTGGAATGTAGCTTCTTGGTTTGATTCAGCTATTAATTCTGAAAGAAAGCTAGATTGAATCAAAATCAGAAAAAAAAGTTGGATTATCGTTTTTTTCATAGTCTATGTTAATAGTAGGAAATTTAGTTTTATGTACAAGAAAGAATTATTATCTTTATCATTGATTTTTATTTTATTTTCCGGAATTTCAGCTGAAGAAAGTGTAAGCACGGAATTAACCAAGGTTGAGAATTTTTACAAAACCAAAAATAGCCCCGATCCTAATCCAGACACAATGATTCGTGAAAATCTTGCTTCAGCTTTGAAATTAGCTGTGATTCGTCATCTACCGAATGGGAAGCAGAAAGCGGATGCTATTCATAAAGAAACAATAAAGTTCGATCAAATTGAAGATAGCAATTTGGTAGTCACTGTTTTTGAAGACTATGTTTTTGAGTTTCGATTCGGAGCCAACCCAAGGAAATACCATATAAGTCCTGTCAGCCACAGGTATTTTAAGAAAGATAAAGAATGGCAGAACTCAGGTTCAAAGCTAAATGAAAAGGTTGAGAAGAAACAAGAGAAGTAAGCAACAATATTTTCTTTTCAGCTAAAGAAAGAACCTCATCTTGGTATTTGACTTGGATGAGGATTTCTTTTGCCAATACTACACACTGCACTCCATTCTGAAGCAAAAATTTTCAAAGAAGAATTCAATCTTTCTAAGATAGAATCCTATCGAAAGATCGAAATTTTTTCTAGAGATGATATTGTTCTTGTTGTAAGTGGAATTGGAAAGATTTCAACATCTATAGCCATATCTCTTGCATCAGCAATTAAGCCTAATTGTAGAGATTTTTATCTTAATTTTGGTATAGCAGGTTCAGCCAAGAAAGAACACGCATTAGGTGATTTGAGAATGATTGACAAGGTGGTTGATTTGGCTACGGATCGTTCTTACTTTTCTGATTTTCTGATTCAATCCGAACTCATTTCAGCAAGTCTTGGAACATCAGATTTGCCTGTTGCCAAAATCAATCCAATAGCTAAGGATGGATTGCAAAGCAATCTTTCCAAAATGAAATACATTCAGCCCAGTGAAAGTGATTTAGATTTGTATGATATGGAAGCCTCAGCATTTTATCAATCTGCTATTTATTTTGCTGATTCACATAGAATTCATAGCTTGAAGATAGTATCAGATCATTTAGAAGGAATATATTGCAAGGCTGAAGATGTTGAAAATTGGGCAGAGCAACAAAAGGATAGAATTTTTACCTTTCTGGAAGAGAATAGAAATTTCTTAACTAAAGAATCCTCTTCAAAATATAAAATATCTAATCAGCCATCTGGTTTGATGAATTCTATACTGGAAGAAATCCAATCCAATCTTAGACTTACAGCTTCGCAAAAGTCGGAACTCAAAAAGGCATATGAATACTGGGACCACCATACTAAGCATAAGGATGATAGCTGGAAGAAATTTCTCTATGCAGACTCGGACAAAGTGAACAAAGCAGAAGGTAAGATTCGCTTACAACAAGTAATATCTACCTTTTATAACAGGGCCGGATAGTGAAACTTCCAAATTATTCGCATATTTACCTCGAAGAAAAGGCAAAATATTCTCGTATAACAAACGATATACTTTCAAAATTGCCTAAATCTAAAGTCATACTTATCAAAGATTATAAAGAAATTTTCAATCGTCCTGGACAAGACTTCCAAGTTCAAAAACAAAGTCCCAAGCTTATACTTGCAAACAAAAAGGATCATTTTTTATATAAGGGATCTGATCTTGCTCCCGATTTCGGTGAGGATCACTTTTATTATAATTCTTTAGTTTTAAATTGCCCGTACAATTGTGACTATTGTTATCTTCAAGGAATGTATAGCTCTGGAAATATTGTAATTTTTGTAAATATTGATGATTTCTTTCAAGCTACCGAAGAGAAGTTGCAAGAACTAGGAAGGCTCTATCTTTGTTTATCCTATGATACCGATCTTTTAGGTATGGAATCATGGATAGGATATTCAAAGTTATGGATAGAATTTGCCAGAAGTCGTCCCAATCTTATCCTAGAGTTAAGAACTAAGTCAGCAAATGCAAAAGCCTTGGAGGGATGCAAGCCAATAGAAAATTTAATTCTAGCTTGGACCCTCTCCCCTGATGTTGTAGTCACTAACTTTGAGAAGAAAACTGCAAGTCTAAGCGCAAGAATAAGAGCGATGAAAGCTGCCGTGGATATTGGCTGGAAGGTTAGAATCTGTATAGATCCTATACTAGATTTTCCTGGCTGGCAAGACGCATATGCTCAGTTAGTTGAAACTTTGGAGAAGTCCAAGATTCTCGATCGAGTCGAACAGATTAGTTTAGGAACTTTTCGAATGAACAAGGATTATTTTGTAAGAATTCGGAAGAATCGCAAGTCGGATTCAAGTTTATTTCTCAATGAGTTTGTAATTGAGCAAGGAGCTGTATTCTACCCACTTGCAAGTCGAGAAAGATTAATCGATCATTTGCAAGAAAATTTGGCGATCAAATCAAATTCTAATATTTACTTTCGGGATTATTAATAAAATTGAAGATCTATAAAATTTAAAATGAAAAAACAAATAGAAGGAAAACTAACCAAAGGATCAATTGCACAGCATGTAATCAAGATGTCTCTTGCTGCAAGTGTTGGACTAGCTGCTATTTTTCTTGTAGATTTAATTGATATTTATTTCCTAAGTTTACTTGGTAAGGATGAAATTACAGCAGCAGTTGGTTATGCGAGTACTATCATCTTCTTTACAACATCACTTTCTATAGGCTTTGCCATTGTTATGACAGCATTAGTCTCAAGATCCATAGGTGAAAGAGATCATGAGATAGCAAGTCGTTGGATGACAAATGTTTTTGCTTTGACTATCATCATCACAACTCCTATCGCTATACTTATTTGGATTTTCATTCCATTTTGTTTGGAGTTGCTTGGAGCCCAAGGTTCAAGCTTAGATATGGCTTCCGCCTATCTACGTATCTTGATTCCTTCTGCTCCCATATTGGGCTTTGCGATGTCTTCTGCCTCCGTGCTTCGTTCCTTAGGTGATGCAAAAAGAGCAATGTTAGCTACAGTAGGTGGTGCATTCGTCAATGCAGTTTTCGATCCAATTTTTATTTTCACCTTGGATTTGGGAATTGAAGGAGCAGCCTATGCTACAGTCCTTGCTCGTTTATCGGTCTTCTATCTTGCTTTTTATCCTGTGAAGAAATACCATGATATGCATATTTACTTTGATTGGAGATTGTTTAAGAAAGATCTGAGACCAATGATACAAATTTTTGTTCCTGCTGTTCTTACGAATCTAGCTACTCCAATTGGAAATGCCTATGTTATGTTCGCCATATCTAAGTTTGGTGAATCTGCTGTTGCAGGAATCTCTGTAATAGGTCGATTGACTCCAGTTGCATTCGCTGTTGTCTATGCTACATCAGGAGCTGTTGGTCCAATAATTGGTCAGAATTATGGTGCTAAGTACATAGATAGAGTACAAGAGACCTTGTCGAAAACCCTACAGTTTTTACTGCTGTATGTTATCTTGACGTCAATAATTCTTTGGCTTCTAGCTGATACAATAGCAGCCTCCTTTCACTTAGATGCAGAAGGTAGAGAATTGGTAATCCTATTTTGTAAATATATTTCTATTACTTTTTTCTTAAATGGTGCTATCTTTGTTTCCAATGCAGCATATAATAATTTAGGCAAAGCAAAAGTATCAACTTATATTAATTTTGCGAAAGCAACAATCTTTACTATGCCCTTTGTCTATTTTGGAGCAGAATACTATGGAGCAATAGGAATCTTAGTGGGGCAGGCTCTAGGCGCAAGTATTATTGGTATTGCCGCAATACTATACGCCTTCCAGTTTATTCGAAACTTGAAATCTAATTAGAGTCTAGAAGTATTTACTTGCATCATCAAAGAATGTTTTAGTCACTCTTTCAAATACAGATTTTTCAGTAGCTGTGTCATTATTCATCCATATAACAAAGAATAGTGGAAACCACTGGGCATAATTTCTTTCAACTGTATAAGAGAAGGTCTCCATCTCTTTGCCATCTTTGTAAAGCACATATCGGATATCATAACCATCATGCTGGCTCCAAGCAGGTAATATTGTCCCAGTCAAAGTCGATGCAGCTAAGAATACCAAGGCAGGTGTTGTTGGTGATCTATAATCAACTTTCACATCAACTAAATATCCATCATTAGGAACCTTAGTGCCTGCCTCTGTAGTTTTGAATGGTGTTTTAACTTGGAAATAAGTTTCTAATGCTTCCTTGCCTCCCAAATTGAACTGGGGAAAGTAAGGTAGATTATAAACTAATTTCTTATCATATATTTTCTTTTGGCTATTTAGTACATCTGCTTTCTCATAACCCTTGTAGTCAATTAGGCAATTTCCTAAGACAAATGCAAGCAATCCTGCTAAGGAGAATCTTAAGGTGTTCATTTTTATTCCTGTAATCATAGTTACAACTCTATCTTTCATAAATTGCCTTGTCAAGAGGATTTCCCTAGGGAAAAATTCATTGCTAAGCAAGCTTGGTTCTCAAAACTGGAGAAAATCAGTGATTACCTAAGAGGGGAAAACTTCATGTCTGAAGAAAATCAAGAAAAGAAAAACAAGAAAATATCTAAAATGACTCTAGCCGAGATCGATTCTGCAGTTAAAAAAGCAGCAGAAGCAATGAATGGTCAGACCTCACTTTATATCAAACACCTTAACCAAAGAAAAGAAGAACTTTTAGCTAAAAAATCCTAAAACTTAAATAGTTTGATCCAATTTGTAGATATTCATCATAGATTTGGATCGAACGTTTTGTTCGATGGTTTCCAGTGGCATATCAAACCTGGAACCAGGACTGCTTTAGTCGGACCGAATGGATCTGGCAAGACAACACTTTTTCAAATCGCAAGTGGTAAAGCTAAGCCTGATTCAGGTACTGTCTCCCGGTCTAAGGGAACAACCATTTCCTTATTCCAACAGATTCCCCATTTTGATCCCGAACAATCTATTCTTGCAACTTCCTTAGAAGAAAACAAATTATATAAATCTTATTCCAATCGTATTCACGAAATTCACAAACTCATGGATACTACCGATCCTAGTTCTGATGCTTTCGAAAAATTACTGCATGATCAAAGTGAGATAGAAGATTTTGCAAATGAGCATGATCTTCATAATTTAGAGGTGAGAGCTAAGAAAATTCTAACCGGACTTGGTTTTACAGTTGAGTCTATGGAAAAACCAGTTAAATCCTTTTCACCTGGCTACCAACATAGATTAGGACTTGCAATAGCCTTATTAAATAAGCACAATCTTCTCTTGTTAGATGAACCAACGAATCATTTGGATGATTCCGCCAAGGAATGGTTAGCCGAATATTTAATCAATCAAAATGCTGCCTTTGTTTTGGTTACACATGATCCTGATTTCCTCAATAAGACAACAAACTCTATTACCGAAATCAATTCCAAAGGTGTGTTCGAATTCCAAGGATCATTGGAAGAATTCTTTGAAGCTAAAAATGAAATCCATGATCGTCTAAGTAAGCAATTTGCCAAAGAAGAAAGTTATCTGAAATCAAGATTGGATTGGGTAGAAAGATTTCGTGCCAAGGCAACCAAGGCAAGAGCCGCACAGAGTGTACTCAAACGACTTGAGAAAAGAGAAAAACTTGAAAGACCTGAGGACTCTTTTTGGAATCAGAAGCCTGAGTATGTATTCAAATATGAAGAAGCGAGTAAGATCGCTTTTCGTGTTATTGATGGTGCTTATAATTATCCAGGTAAATCAGAAGCTATTTTCTCCAAGGCTAGTATGGAATTTAACAATGGAGAAAAAGTTGCCTTGGTTGGACCTAACGGTGCTGGTAAGTCAACCTTTCTTAGATGTGTGGCCAAGATACATCCATTTTCTAAAGGAGAAACTATGTATGGGCCTAGAACTAAGCTTGGTTATTTTTCTCAAACTCATACAGAAGACCTAGATCCAGAGAAAAACCTATTGCAATCAGTGATAGCGTCCTTTCCATTTTTATCAGAAATGGAAGCCCGAAGTTTGCTTGGACATTTTGCATTTTCCAATGATTCTGTATTCAAGCAAGTAAAATCTTTGTCAGGTGGAGAACAGAGTCGACTTAGATTAGCAATGCTTGTTTATAGACCAACAAACTGTTTGCTGTTAGATGAGCCTACCAACCATTTAGATATAGTAGTAAGAGATGCACTTAGGCGAGCTCTCATTGATTACAAAGGTGCAGTATTAGTAATTAGCCATGATCCTGAATTTCTTTCTGGACTTTGTGATAAGACTTTCCAACTTTCCGGTGGCAGTTTACATGATTTAAATTGTTCCTTTGAAGATTATTTGAAATACCACAAAGAAGAAGAGAGTTCTGAAATATCCAAATTAACATCTTCTCAGAATAAAGAGGATATCGTTCAGACTAAATCAGCCAAGAACCAAATTAAAAACAAGATAAAAACTCTAGAAAAAGAAATCCCAAGTATAGAAAAAAAAATTGAGCTTTTAGAAAAAAATAAAAAAGACAAAGAAGATTTATTAGCTGATCCAAATTTTTATAAAAATAGATCCTACCAATCAGAATTAGATTCCTACAATGAAATAAAAAATGAGATTGCGTCCTTGACCGCAAGGTGGGAAAATGTTCACTTAGAACTAGAAACATTCAAAGAACAGGTGAACTCATGAACATACCAGAAATCGACACTCCCTCACTCAAGAAAAGACTTGATCTTCGAGCAAAGGGGGAAGATGACTTTTTTTTGTTAGATGTTCGAAATTCACACGAGCAAGATGTAGCCTTGATTCCCGGAACAGATAGTTTAATTCCTGTTACAGAACTTGAATCTAGGATTTCGGAGTTGGATCCAGTAAAGAAACAATCCAAAGAAATTCTCATCTATTGTAGATCTGGTGGAAGATCTGGAAATGCTGTGCGAATATTGATGGAACATGGGTATACCAATTGTAAAAATGTGATTGGTGGTACCTTAGCTTATGCGGATCAAGTTGATCCTACTATGGCAAAGTACTAAATAAGCCTTCTTCCTTAAAGCCATACAAATATTGATTCAGAAATGATTCACCCCAAAACTAAGCTGCGAGCATTGTGGGATGTCCTTATTCTACTGCTTGTAGTTTATATTGCTATAGAGTACCCACTCAGATACATATTAAATTATACGCCTAATAAATACTTGAAGGCTATGGATATTATAACCACCGTATTTTTCTGTTTGGATATTGTTGTGCATTTTAGGACTTCTTATATTGATAGGGGAATAGTTGTAACAGAAGCAAGGCTCGTTGCTAAAAAATATCTTAAAAGTTGGTTTATCATAGACCTTATCTCAGGTCTACCTTTTGAAATTTTATTGAACTACAGTGGCATGTATGGTCAACTTTTGAAAATTTTAAGATTGGTTCGCTTAACTCGGTTGATGAAACTCTTTAAGATGAATGCAATTCTTATGGGTCGAGCCAGAGTTTACAATATTCAACCAGGAATAATGCGTTTAATGATTTTTTTACTTTGGATTACATTATTTGCACATTGGATAGCCTTAGGTTGGTTGCATTTGGGTGGTATATCAAATTCACTTTCTTTTGCACACCAATACCTACGATCGATTTATTGGACTGTTACAACCTTAACGACAATTGGTTATGGAGATATTGTTCCCATCACCAATGCCCAGACAATATATACTATTTTAATTATGCTAACAGGTGTTGGTGTTTATGGATATGTAATTGGAAATATCGCGAATCTTATGAGTAATTTGGATATTGTTCATTCCTCTCATGCGAAGCGTATGGAAAAAGTGAATGCATTTATTAAATACCGTAGACTTCCTAAAAAATTAAAAAATCGCATACTTGATTATTATGAGTATCTCTTTGAGAGAAATATAGGTTCTGATGAATCAGATTTTTATAGTGATCTTCCCAAATCTTTAGTTCGTGATATTAAATTGTTTTTAAGTAAGGACTTGATTGCTAAGATTCCTTTTTTTAAAAATGCATCAGATGCTTTACTTACTGAACTTGTCCTATCCTTAAAACCTGTTATTTATCTTCCTGGAGATTATGTGATGCGTTATGGAGAAATTGGTCATAATCTTTATTTCATAAACAAAGGTCATGTTCAGGTTTTATCAAATGACCAAGGAGATGTAATCGCAACCTTAAGTGAGGGATCTTTCTTTGGAGAGCAGGCTTTACTTTCGGATGAACCAAGAAATGCTTCTATTCGTACGAATGATTTTTGTGAGTTGTTTACTCTAGAAAAGAAAAAATTCCAAGATGTGATCAAAAAATTTCCAGCATTTGCGAAAGAGATGGAGATAGAAAGAATCCAAAGGGATAAGACGACGCACAAGCTATAAGAAATTTATTGCCTAGCTTTCATTTTATTGAGAATTTTCACTAGATTGCTTTTGATTCTTCTCTTTTGGTCTTCTGTTAAAATGAGTTCGCCTCTTTCCGCTTTGTCAATAACAAGTTCCGCTTTCTCGACAAAGTCCAATCCCTTTTCATCAATCTTGTCTTGGTTCTTGCGATATTCCTCTAGTGCTTTCTGAACATCTAAGAGCTCTTTGGATATTCCACCAATGGTTACATTTAAATTTATGATATCTTCATTCATTGCTAAAGATCATTGGTAAAGCACATCGATATATTTTTTCTTAGCTTCCAAATGTTCTTTGAAAGTTTCAGAAAAATAATGCGATCCATCAGGTTTCAATAGAAAAAATAATTTATTAGACTTGGTTGGTTTAAATGCTGCCTCTAGTGCTGGAAGACCTGGATTTGATATAGGACCTGGTGGCCAGCCCTCATGAATATAAGTATTGTATGGGCTTTCGATTTTCAAATCTCTTTCAAATAACCTCTTCTTAGGTTTGTCAAAAAGATATTGAATTGTAGCACAGCTTTCGAGAGGCATATTTTTATCAATTCTTGTTTCAAAAACTCCCGCCATTAGAGGTCTTTCTTCTGGCTTTACTGCCTCTCTTTCCACTACCGAAGCTAAGACAACTTTGTAATGGAGTTCTTTAGGGCTTAGCTTTTCAGAACCTTCAATTTTCTTTAGCTTAACAAAGAATCGCTTCAACATCATTTCGGTAATTTTATTCAGTGGATAATTGATAGGAACAGAGTAGGTCTCTGGAAAAAGATATCCTTCCAAATCATTTGCAGGTATCTTATACGTTTCTATGAGCTTCTTGTCTTGGGCTGCTAGTAGAAAATCTTGTCTTGAATTTGCAAGATTCTTCTTAGTCAGTAAATCTCCAATCTGACGGTTGTTATATCCTTCTGGTATTGTAAAATGAACCAATTTTACTTTCCCATCAACAATCACTTGAAGGATCTTTCTGGAATTCATTCCATCATTGATTTCATAAACACCTGTCTTGATTTTAGAAGCTGAACGTGTAAAGCGAATTAAATAATTGAAATAAACGGAGGATTTGATCATCCCATTTTTACTTAATTCTTGGACAACCTTGGAAGGAGCAGTCCCTGGATCAATGATAAGATCGAACTTATTCTGCCCATCTCCAACCGCACCACCTTTGGTTTCATCAATGTATGCGATTCCTGCAATTGCTATCAAAAGTAGAATTGCTAGTCCAAGTAAAGAAAAAATGAATATGCGAGATTTGAGAAGCTTCACGTTTAAAATGCTATGAAAGCCATACTACATGTAAAGAAAAAATTCATGACAAATCTAAACTTCTTCAAAGAGCAATTCCAAGCTTATTTCAAAGGAATTTCATTATATATTTTTCAACCAAAAGAAAGCTAATTGCAAGAGCTCCAGTATAAAATAATGCCACAGAGGCTGAGTGAAGTATGCTTGCCCCCAGGCTGGAATCTTTGGCTTGTTCATAAGTGTAGCTAAAGAATAAACCGAGTAAAAATTCTGCTGGTAGCACATATATAGCTGAGTTGCCAATTGTCTGGACATTTTGTGCATACCAAACGGGAATTAGGTGCATAGTTTCCTCTGAAATCCAAAAGATGATTAGAGCTATTAGGCCAGTTGCAAAATGGTTAAACGTTCGAGGAAGGACACCTTGTTCAGTAAGCATTCTTGCAAATCTAGCAGATAAAAATAAAGGTATAGTCCAAAGCCCAGCCATGTAAAGTGAGACTGTGCCAATTTTCGGAAAGCCATCTTCTGGAAAAACTAATACAGCTAAGACCTTAGAAAGAAACCAATCAGGGAATACTTGGAAGAGACTTGTAAGTAAGCTGAAGTAAAATAATTTCCTTCCACCAAAAGCCTTATGAATTTCGATAAGATAAATCATGCTTAGTATAAATAGACAAACCAAAATTGCCATTTTATGCCCTGTTCGTATTCCAATTGGAAAAAATAAAATTCCAACCGAAAAGGCAGAATAAACAATTAAAAACAAGGAAAGGTTTTTCAGTTCTCGAGACATGCACTGATTCTAATAGAAGAAATAGAATTGTAAAGGAAGATTTTTAAGAAATTTGCTTGCCATCCAAATTGATTTAAGATTAAACTAATTTATGGGTACAAGATACAAAGGAAATTCGCGAGAAGTTCAATCTTTAGATGCATTTATAAAGTTGAAACGTGCCTCAGAATCTATATCTACAAGATTGTATCCAAGCTTACAAGAATATGGCTTGACAGAATCACAGTTAGGCGTAATGGAAGCTCTCTACCATCTTGGCTCTATGTGCCAGAAACAGCTTGGAGCCAAAATTCTCAAATCAACAGGGAATATTACTCTTGTGATAGATAATTTGGAGAAGAGAAATCTTGTGCAACGAATTCGAAGCACTGAGGATAGAAGGTATATTTCTATTGTACTTACAGAGCAGGGAAGTAAATTAATTTCCGAGTTTATGCCTCTCCATGTTAAATCTATTACCAATGAAATGTCCATTCTTAGCAAAGAAGAGTTAGACCAACTTCAGAAAATTTGTAAGAAAATTGGTCTTCAGAATTCGGATTGCACTTCTTAAATTATCCCTTAACTAGATCAAAGAATTTATTTTACTTACCCAATAATTCAATGTTTATCGGAAAATAGTTTGATATTAAGATATTGTGGTAGCAATAGTATAGAACTAAATTAAATTGACTATATTAGGAGAAAACCAATGGCAAAGTTACCAATGATTATTAGATATTTAATGGGCTTGATTTTTTTAGTTTTTGGATTGAATGGATTTTTACATTTTATTGATCCAGGACTTAAAGGAGCCCCTCTCGATTTTATTATGAGTTTAGTGAATTCTGGTTATTTAATGACACTGATTAAAATCACTGAAATTATAGTAGGGATTCTGTTACTCGCAAATCTATATGTTCCTTTAGCACTCGTAGTAATAGCACCAATTTCTTTAAACATCTTTCTATTTCATGCTTTCTTAGAGCAACAAGGTTTACCTGTTGGTATAGCCTTAGTTGTATTCAATGCATACTTAGGATATGTAAATCGTGCAGCATATGCTGGTATGTTAAAGAAATAAATTCTTTCTTGTCTATAGTCTGCTTTATTGAATATTTTCTCAAGGCAGACTTTATTACAGAGAACTAAGAGGCATTGACTGTTTTATTTACTATCAGCTTGGTTGCCTGGAAAAATTCGATTTTGATTCATTAAATCCATACTTAAATTATAAAAAGCTTTAGCCTTGAGATTGGACATTTGGCAGATCAAGGGGTTCATTTCGCATTCTTTAAAATCTATATGCGGTGGATTGACCGTTAACTTTAAATCTTGGGGCCCGTCTGAGTACTGAAAGTAAAATAGATTCTCTTCTATCCATCCAAAACTACTTCCGTAAGCAAAGTAGGCGCTATTAATATTTGCACTTGGATCCAAGAGGTCTCTTCCCATAGCTGAAAAAGATATTTCTTCATTGATCAAACCTAAAATAGTCGGAACTATATCCAATTGACTTGTTATACGATTGTCTTGTTTTGGGCCAATGATTCCAGGAGCATAGACCAAGAGCGGAACATTTCTATCTTCATAGTAATTTAGAAATCTATGATGCGTATGGTCTCCAACAAAAATAAAAATCGTATTTTTGAATCGAGCAGATTTCTTCATAGATTCAATAAAATTATGGATAGCCCAATCAGCATAGTGCATAGTATTGAAATAATCAAAATCTTGAACATCTTTATCAAATATTTCAAATTTTTTGTCAGGAACTTTATACGGATAATGTGTAGTCATTGTTAAGGCAGTTGCAAGGAAGGGCTTGTCGGGAGAAGTCTTATCGATTTCCTTTTCTAAGACCTTAAGAAGATTCTCATCATCATAGCCCCAAGCACCTAAGGGATATTCATTTAAAGATTCAATATATTCTTTCCCGTATACAGTATCAAATCCCCATCTCGGCATTATCAATTTAACATTATCAAAGCTAAGATCAGCACCTTTTACAAAAATTGTATTGTATCCTAGAGGTTTAAGAATATTGCCTATTCCCGAAAAATTAGAAAGGATCTGTGGTGTTCTTACAGCTGTTAATCCTGGTCTATCTGGAATTCCTGTAAGTATAGAAAGCATTCCATTTGTAGTCCGACCTCCTGTTGCAAAAAATTTCTGAAAGGAATGTCCTTTTTTACTTAAAGCATTGAAGTAAGGTGTTACTTCTATTCCATTTACAAATCCATTTCCACTAGATGCTGTCAGCTTACCTGTCCAACTCTCTAGTAGAATGATAACAATATTAGGCTTGGATGGAATATTTTTATTGATTAGTAGGCGACGATTTTTCTTTGGAATAGTTTTTCGAAGAAGAGGGAATTGCGGGTCATTAGCCCATTTTGCTCCTTCATAATCTAACTCAGCCCGAACAATCTCTACTGCTTGTAGTTCGTCCATTTTAAGAATAGAAGGTATCTTCTGGCTCTTCATATCCATGATGGAAGTAAAGATTCCATTCAAGGCTATATTATTGATAAAATTATCTTCAGATATGATAGAATGAGATGCTCGAAGAGGACTGTCATTAATTCCACCTCGAATTAAAATTGCAGAGAATACTAGGACAATTATTACATTTCGTACTGTGATCCAGAATTTTTCAGGGAGAAATTCAAATTGGAAATATTTTCTATAGATTTTAAATGAAAAGATAATATAAAAACTGATCCCTATTATACTTAAGAAAAATGTTAAAGGATCATTCTTTGCAAAGGAAGAAATAATAGTAAATAAATCTTTCCCAAAGAATACGAATCCTTCATATCCTATGTGTTTATTTGCATTCTCAAAGTAAATTAAATCCCCTATCATGTGAGCGAGAACCCAGGCGAACAAAAGAATGGGAAGATAAGACCAAATTATAACATACAATCGATATCGATTTAGTATATGCAAAGAAGATAATATCCAAAATAGACCAAGAATCATCGCCAAAGAAGCTAGGTCGAATTGTATTCCGATTAGAATTGCTCGAAAAACTAAACTAGGCTCATAAACGTCCATTCTGTAAGAATATTTTAGGATAAACAAAAATCTAAAAATAGTTAAAAGGGCTAGAAAGACGATTGAATAAGCGAAAAAATAACGAAATCGTTTGATCATAGAGTTAAATTCAATTTATTCTTAAAAAATTCTAAAGTCAAGTTTAACTTATCTAGTTTTTTAAGATTCATGGATTCTAAAAATTAAAATAATTTTATTAGAATGACTTGAAATTGCTTTTCATGAAAAATAGAATATCTAAAATCGTTTGAAGACTTGTTTAAAAGCCAAAGGAGAATTTAATTCATGAATCATTTAAAATATTGGGGACTTGTAGCATTATTCGCTTTTGTAGGATGCAAAGATCAATCCATAATTCCTGACCAAATCGTTGGTGTAAGATATGCGAATTATACACAATGGATCTACAAGGAGCCTGGTTCTAAGAAAAAAGAAGACCAGGTAGCTTTAGTTTATGGCCTTGAAGAAGTTACTGCTACTGATACCAAAGAAATAAGCATCCAAGAAGGAAAAGAAGAAAAGAAAGAAATCTACCTCAAGCTTAAGACTGTTGATAATAAAGAAGGTTATGCTGCAGCTTCTGGTTTCGCTGAAGCCGTCTATTTCATATTAGATGGAAATTTAGACGCATTTGTTAAACCAACATTAACATCAAGTACAAAAGGGAAAGTGTCAAGAGGCTCTTATTGCTTATTGAAAGAAACTATTGGGGAATTTTCTAAGGTTGATTGTAAAGAAACAGTTCTACAAGCTGGAGCAAATAAACTGAACGATATATATAACGTTTGGGTCTCTAATAAAGAGACTAGTCTTTCTAATGATCCATTATTAGGTGAAACTGTAAAAATTATGAGACAATCTTCCTCTGATCTTCTGAAAATTGCATCACAACCTGGGGCAACTGAAAATGCAAAACTTATTGAAAATAATCTTAAGGAATTAGATAAGGCTATTGAAAAAAACGACGCGTTTATCGAAGATGCTACCCAACTTAAAGCACAATTTTCAAATATTGGTTTAGGTGAATAAATTTAGACTATTTGCTTGTTTAATTTTATTATTATTTATTCAGAACAATTTGTTCGCTCAAATAAGAGTAGAAGATCCTAAACAAGTTTATGAAATTCACTCAGGTTGGACTTTTCAGCCTGAGGGCTTTTTGCCAGAACAAGTGCAAGTTGGTAAAGGACTTGTAAGCCAAAATATAATTCCTCCAATTTCTGGAACCTATTCTGTGGAAATAGAATATTCGGTTCATGACTTAAATTATCCGCAAGGAATATTTCTAGATCGAATCCAAGATGCTGATAGAGTTTATTTCAATGGTCAGTTAATTGGAAGTACAGGAATCTTTCCATCAGAAGGTGACTACAATCCAAATTGGTTATTGAAAAGATTATACTTCATTCCTTCAAATTTAATTAATTTAGAGGGAAAAAATCAGTTAAAAATTGAAATTATTTTTATGAATCCTGCATTTCCTGGAGGTTTGTTTCGATCGATACCTACAATTGGAAACATGCAAATTTTAGAAGAAAGAATTATCTATGAAGACGGTAGAGATTTTGCATTGATTATGCTGTTCTTTGGTGTAGGTGCATATCAACTGTTCTCAATATTTCTAAGAAGGCAAGCTCTTGCTAATTTTTATTTATTGATGAGCTCATTTTCATACATTATGTGGAGAGTGCCATTAATTAATTTCTTCATTAATAACTCTGGAATACCCTTTGTTAATATTTTATCTATCTTCTTTTTCTTTCAAACTGTATTCCCTGTTAGCATTTTATTTTTTTGTTATTCGATCATAGAGCAAAAGGTAAAGTGGTTTGAAAAAATTATGATTTTTATTTTCCTTTTAATTGCGACTATTCAAGCTTTTTCTATAGATATGGATTTGCGAATCGATCTATTGCATGTTTGGGAAATACTTTTAATTCCATCAATTTTTTTACTAACATTTCGGATAATTGCTGCTATTCGACAAGATAAAAAGGAAGCAATTTTAATAACAATTGGAATCTGTATTCTGTTTTTTGCAGGAATAACGGATATATTGATTGATATCTTAACAGGAAGGAATATCTATCTTACTCAGTATGGATTTTTAGGTATGATGATATTTTCTGCAATTTCTGTTTCTTATAGGAATGCGAAAAACGAAAAGGAATTATCAAAGCTAACAGTTGAACTTGAAAAAAGAGTCTTAGATAGAACCCAGGAGATAGTAAAGAAGAATGAAGATTTAGTTAAGGATCTAAGTTTTGCAGCACGAATCCAAGTCGGATTGTTACCAAGTTCAGCACCAAATGTTAAAAATTTAAAAATAGCAGCAAAATATATTCCAATGTCTCAAGTAGGAGGTGATTTTTATGATTGGATCGAAATAGATGAGCACAGATTACTTTTGATATTGATTGATGTTTCTGGACATGGAGTTTCATCAGCCTTGATTTCATCTATGGTAAAAGTACAATTTACAAATTTTGTAAAAGAATATGAAAGCCCTGATGAAATTTTATATCATATTAATAATTCCCTTTCTAATTTAAAGATGAATTCTTTTGTAACGGCTAATTGTACTTTATTTGATACCTTAAATGAGAAAGTTTATTTTGCTAGTGCCGGCCATCCGCACCCATTAGTTACTAATATAAATAGTAAAGAAACAGAATATATTGAACTTAAAGGAATGATTTTGGGTTGGAAAGGAAATAAGAAGTATCCTCTTGTTGAAAGATCGATTAAGTCTGGTGAGAGATATTTTTTTTATACAGATGGAGTAACAGAAGCTAAATCTAAAAATAGTTTATTTGGTGAGGAAAAATTGTTTTCTCTAATTCAATCAACTAAATCTATTTCTATTGAAGATGCGAGTAAAGAAATTTTAGAAACTTTAATGTTGTATAATGGGAATGTTGCTCAAGATGATTTGACCTTTGTCATTGTCGATATAATCTAAATTTAGAATCTAATAGTGATTAGAGAACCTTTGTTTCGACGTTTCTTTTTATCAATCCAATACATAGGTACTCCATTGCTATCACAAGCTTGGATAAAATCGTCTGGTATGGTGCGCGAATAGACAGCTACTGGTCTTGCCTTCCAGTAATCCAAACATAGTGTAGAATCAGGATAGGCTAGGTGGATTTCTCCAAGGGATCTTAAGAAAGGAAGATTTTGAATCGAAGAAACATCTTGGCTAGAAGATTGCTTCCAATAAATGAAAATGCTGAATACTAAAGAAAGTATGAAATAAAATACTCTCCACTTAGAAACAGCAATCTTCCAGATGAGGATAAATTGAAGAAGCGGTAGGTAACGCAAAGAAAAGTATCTGGAGAAACTGATGTATGCTATTGAAATAAATAAATTGATAAATCCTATTTGGGATAAGCTTTTGCTTGGAAATAATTTATTCTCAATTTTTCTTGTAGAAAAGAAAATAAGCACCAGAAAATAAAGCCAGTAATTTGCTAAGATGGATAGAAATAGATTTACCACTGAATCTAAATGCTTAAAGTTAAATCTATCGATGGAAAAATATTGCGTGTAATAAGTGTGAGAACTCGTAATTATTCCGAAATGATTGAATAATATAGAAGTAGAATATCCTAATAAGGCTATTGATGTAAATCCTATTCTAAATTTATAACGATTTAAAAAAGGGATTGGTTTGTTCTTGGATGGAGATGGTCTTTCAGAACTGTAATTTATTGAATTCTCATAGGTTGGAAAAGCATTCGATATCCATAGAAAGATTATGATAAGAGAGCAGAACATGGAATCCGAAAGAGATCCAAGAAAAATTGTGAGGGAAAGTAGGCTTAAGTTATAAGACCGGATTGCAACTAGACAGAGCAGTATTAGAATAATAACTCCGCTATGATTGGTGAATAGTACTTGATCTAGATTGAATTCTAGAATTAAAACGCTTAAGTTCAGGATAGTAAGTGCTGTTAAACTATAGAAAAATGTTTTCTGAAATCGCTTAACATTATTGTCATAGATTCCTAAGTTGGATAGTTTTGCTATCAGAGTAGCAATTGAAATTTGAAAAAGAAATATAGTTAAGATAAAATGAAATTCAGGTCTTAGTATATGAAGGAAGGAAAGAATTAGAAAACTAATTCCAGAGAGGATCAAATCAGGAAATATGTAGTTCGAAGGAGGAAAGTTCCAGTCGATCAGATCATGAATGGAGTTTAAACTTTTAAAATAAGAGTAAGGAAAGAGATAGTCCGCATTTCCAAATGTCTTCCACCAGAATCTTTCTGTGAGGAAATCTTTGTAGAGGAAATACAAAGAAAAAAAGTAGAGCAGAACTCTACTTTTCATATTTTAAAAATAGAAAAATGGAAATTTGTATACTGAATAAGAAAAATCTAATTCAGGAATTTTCTTCGATTGCAAATTTTGCTTTCAGTTTTTCTAAAATATCAGCAACAAATGCATCCTTGCTTTTATTTTTGTATGCAAAGGTTAATGCCTCTTTGGCTGTCGGATCGACTTCTTCATCTTTTTTGTGAATGTTAAAGAGACCAAGAATGCAAGAGTAAACTACTTCTGGATTTTCATCAAAAAGAATTTTATCTTTCAATGCAGTTGTAGATTCACCTTTTTCTCCAATTCTTCCTAAGGTAATTGCTGCTTGGCTTGCTACCTTTGAACTATCTGTATCTTTGAGAACTTCAATAATCGCTGGAATCACAGTTTTGTCTTTTTCTTTAGCGAAAAATACAAGAGCATCGATTCTCTCATGGTCAGTTCCTGTTGAAAGTAAAACTTTATGTTGCTCGCTTGTTTTTGCTTCGGATGAGCTATTCGCAATCAAAGAGGAACTTGAGACGATTGCAAAAGTTACAAATGCGATGATAGCGAGAGAGTTTCTTGAAAATTTCATAATTTTTCTCCTAATCATAGGATTCAATCTTAAGACTTATGGGTCAACAAAAAATGTTCTTTGCGAAGAATAGAAAAATTAGAAATTGGATGAAGTGAAACTGAAAAAATTCATAAAAGATCTAGCTCGTGAATACTATCCCATACGTATTTTGGATAGATATTTATTTATGGAATTTTTCAGCACATTTATTGGAACATTGCTGATGTTAACAGCTATGATTCTTGTGTATGAGATAACCAATAATATGAAATATTTTGTTGAGAGCAGGGAGAGTCCAGTATATACTTATCTTTATATTGCCTATAGCATTCCATCTATGGTAATTCAGGTGATTTCACCAAGTCTTATGTTTAGTGTTTGTTTTGTTGTCGGTCAATTCAGTGCAAATAAAGAATTAGTATCTATTATGGTTGCTGGAGTATCCTTTCTTAGAATTGTCTCTCTCATTCTTGCTTTTGGTTTTTTTATGTGGATCTTTGTAGCCATCTTCACACAGTTTGTAGTTATTCCTTCGAATAAAAAAGCACAGAATAACTACTCATTTATGGTGAAAGGTGCAGGTAAACTAACAGATCTTGTCTACCAATACCATGTCAAAGGCAGAGAAGGATTCTACTATGTTTACTGGTATGACGTAAAGGAAAGTGCTGTTAAAGGTGGATTTAATTATATCAAAGTTCTACCTGGAGGTCTACCTGAGTATGTGATTTCTGCACAAAGAGCCAATTACAAGGCTGATGTGAAGACTTGGGAGCTATTGGATATAGAAGAGATTCATTTCAATGAAAATTTGGAAGTCTCAAAATACGAAAAAATTTCGAACAAAACGTACAACTTTCCTGAATCTATTGATTATTTCTCCAAACCAACTAGAAATGCTGATGGTTTAAACTTTTTTGAGTTAGGCGAAGAAATTGAAGAACGTAAGTTTAAGGGAATTCCATATAAAGATCTTATCGTTGAAAGACATGCAAGCTTTGCTATGCCACTTATGTCCTTTGTCGTTGTAAGTATTGGAGCCTTAGCTGGTGCCTTAACTAAGAAATCGGCTGGGGTAGCTTCTCTAGGAATTACTATTGCAGTTGTGCTACTGTATTATATTTTTTATTCAACAGGTAGATCCCTTGCTGAGAGTGGAGGGGTTCCCGCTTTTGCAGCCATATGGTTTACCCCATGTCTCTTTATAGGTGGCGCCTATTATCTTTATAAGAAGATGAATGTATAAAGTTTAACTTAAAAATACTCTCTTATAAAGATCAGTTTGTAGAATTGATTTTGGATCGTATTTTTTCTTAAGTGAATAGAATTGTTTGAGATTTTTCTCAGGAAAAAATCGTTTAGCTATCCCTGGTCGCATAGTTGCATCCTTAGCAAAATAAAATTTTCCTTTATTGCGAAGAACAATTTCATCTAGTTCGTAAGTTAAGGCCCATACTTTAGAACGAGTAGAATTCTTAACGGGAAAATCCATAGCCATTGAAAATCCATCCAAAGAATGCGTCAAAAGAAAAGGATCAGGTCTGTGTTTCTTGAATACAGCGAGCCAGGATACGATCTTTCTCTTCTGGCAGTGTAAAAATATTTCCTCCATAGCTGCTTTAGCCGTTTCCTTAGGTAAAAATACTTGGTATTGAATCATGTAACCAGGTTTGTAAATATATTTCCAATTTGGAACATAGTCAAGTAGAAAGGCATATTCTGCATGCCCTTGCATATAAGGTTTGTTATTTGAAAGAAATCCACTAAGGTACTTTCCAAAATTAACAAATTTCATTCCAAGGGGAAAGCTAAAAGGTTTCATAAACAACCACATCCAAGATTTCGGAATGATTCCAAGGAAACGAGTAGGCAGATTTTGATTTTCCAATTTGCAATTTTCTGGAAAATCTTTATCCTCTCCTTCTTGCAAATGAACTGATTTATGAATTAAACCTCTACCTAATCCTTTGCCTGATCCAAAGGCATCAACCCAACCAACTAGATAATCTGATTGTTTGTATTCTTGTTCAAAATAATTAAACATTTCTTGGAAATTTCTTGTAACGACCGGCCAAACTTTCATTTTGCCAGCATGAATTGGTTTCATCTTGATAATCACTTCTAAGAAGCAACCAAGCATCCCTAAACCAGAAATCGCTGAGTAATATAGATCAGAATTTAATTTAGGGGTGCATTTGAGAATTTTGCCATTAGCAGTAAGGAAGGTAAATTCGGATACATGTTCACCTATGGTTCCTACTGCAAAATTATTCTTTCCATGAATGTTCATGGAAAGTGCCCCACCTAATGTTGGATACATGGTTCCACTCACCACAGGAGGCCAGAATCCTCTTTCTATCCCATACTCCCATAATTGTTTAATCGTTACACCAGATTCTGCTTTCAGCTTACCACTGGAGGCATCGAACTCAAGAATTTTATTGTAATCAGATAAATCTAGGATAATTCCATCATTATTAATAGAAGCATCTCCATAACTGCATCCACCGCCACGTAGTCCAATTTTTAAGGAGTGGGAATTCGCATATTGAAAAATTTCAACTATTTCAGCACTTGTTTTCGGTCGCAGAACAGAGCTTAGGGAATGAGAATTCATGCCCCAGGCTTGAACTTTTTCTGGGTGAGGTAGGCTTATTTTGAATCCTTGGTTTTCACCTTTATTCAATTTATCTTTATTCTCTGGAAGTTTGTTTTTTGTTTGAATTGATTTCTTCTTTGCGGAAACCGATTTGTTCTTTCCAGAGTTTACTTGTTTCTTTTTTGCTGCTCTTGCCATTGTAACTCCTAAATATTCAGTTTACGAAAAATAAAGGAAGGAATGTTGCGAATGATAAGTCCGACCAAAGCCCATCTTCCTGGGACGTAGAATTCTTCTGAACCTGAGGAAATTTTTTGTATAATAATTTTTGCAGCAGCTTCTGGAGTAATTGGTTTTAGAAATCCCTTGTCTGGTACCTTGGCATCCTTAAGCATATCTGTAGAAACAAAACCAGGTTTGATTGTTACAATTTGTACGCCTTTGACGGCTAAGCGATTTCTAAGTGCTTCAAGGTAGGTGTTTAAGGCTGACTTAGAGGTATTGTAGACAGGAGCTCCCCTTCTTCCACGGTCTCCTGCAATCGACGAAATTCCAGCTATCATGCCTTTGCCGATTGATTGAAAGTATTCTGCTGCTGGATTCAAAATTGCAATCGCACCAAGTAAATTCGTATTAATCATAGCAATGTCTTTATCTGTTGAGAACTCATCTGGTGCCACAGTTGGCATAACTCCTGAGGCATAATAAATTCCATCAATGCTTCCGAATTCTTTTAGAATCTTCGCGAATACTGTTTTCGCTGAGGCAAAAAGTGTTGAGTCGTACTTGACGGTTAAGGCAATACGATTCTTGGGATCTGTGTTGAACTTGCTTGCAAATTCCTTGAGTACTTTATCTCTACGAGCAAGTAAGGCTACTTGGTTGCCTTCTGAAAGAAGCTGTTCGGCTAATGCTTTTCCGATTCCGCTAGATGCACCGACGACTATGAATTTTTTTCCCATACTACCTTTTTTTTCCTGGAATCTTCTTTAGCAAGCTGTATTCTTCTGAATAAGAGATACAATGAAAGTTCTAATTGATGCTTTAAATTTAATCTATAAATTTCCTGATTTGGAACTTTGCATGTATGAGGATCGTTTGGATGAGGCAAAATCTGGGCTTCTGAAGATTTTGCAAGATTGCTCTAGAAAGTGGAAGGATTATGAGTTTATCATATTCATCGATGGCCAAAGAATCAAAGGGGATTATGAAACCTACCAAGAAAAAGCCAATGGAATGGATGTGTTTTATAGTCATGAGAAAGAAGCCGATGATTTAATTCGAGAATATATTAAAGAAAATCCATTTCCAAATCGCTTAACACTCATTACATCAGATAAAAAGATTTTACAGTATGCAAGACAATTTAAAGTGAAATATTACACCTCAGAACAATTTTCTGAGATGATACGACTTCTGTTAAATGAGGAAGCAAGCGAAGATCCTGACTCTAAACCAATTGAAAGGGTATCAGAAGATTTAGAACATTGGTATAATGTTTTTACTCAGCATCAATCACAAACCAAGTAATATCATCTGGATATCTTCTACCTTCAGAGTGAGATAGAATTTCTGATTCCAACTTAGTTGAAAATTCTTCTATAGAAAGATGTCCATTATTGGATACAAAATTTTGGATACTTTCTTCTCCGTAAGGAACATTTGCTGGATTCATAACATCCATCAAGCCATCAGTAAAAAGAAAGAACCTGGAATTAGAATTATAAGAAAGAGAGATGATTTTTAAAAATTTATCTGTGTTAAGCGGTAATCCTAAGACTGGATTCAATTTATCAAAGATTTGAGTGCCCTTTTCCTTTTTTTTCTCTTGGTAGATAAGACCAGGATGTCCTGCATTTGCATAATCAATTCGTTTTTCTTTTGTATTGAAAACTATAAAGTGAAGGGGTACTATTGATTTGCCTGGAGGAAGATTTTCTTTGATGCTTACTGCTAACTTTTTTAAAATATCTAAGTAATCATTGCTAGTTGCTGTAATTTGAAGAAACAAGACTTTCACAACTGTCATCATCATTGCAGCTTGCAAGCCATGACCAATTACATCTGCCATTACAAATAAATACCTATCATCATCTAATTGAATGAAAT
The DNA here is from genome assembly GCA_022402465.1 of Leptospiraceae bacterium. GTDB lineage: Bacteria > Spirochaetota > Leptospiria > Leptospirales > Leptospiraceae. Next base: position 35,640 of record JAKRSH010000042.1, read on the forward strand.
CATAGTAATCACCACCTACTTGGTAGTAAGGTTTATAAAAAACTTTGAATTTGAGTCCATTAAAATCCGCCTTATCATTTGGCAAATATTCTTCCTGAATGGTTTTAGCCATTTCCATTTCTTGCTCAAACATAAGTTTCTTTGCCGTCAAATCTCTTAGTATGATAGAATACCCTTCTGGATCGGAACTTTCCCCGAACCAAGGAGAGAGAGTCACTTCCCAGGTTTTATCTCTTTGGATTTCCCAAACATACTTCATGATATTTGTTTTAGAAGTATTCATTCTGAATTGAGAATCCTTATTAATTTCAATATGAAGGTCAGGGTTTTCTTCGAAGATTTGATTTAAAATTTTATTAGCTGCAATAATCTTCAACTCCTTGGTGACTATTGCTGCACCAATTGGAAGATTATCCACAAAAGAAGATAATTTATTTTTCTCTTTTTTCAATTCTGCCATATAACGGGCGATAAAATAAGAAACAGAAGTTACAAAAATGATAATTAGAATAAAACTTAATCCAATGCGAATTAATCCAATGCGCACCTTTGATATAATTTCATTCTTAGATTTAATAATAATTAAATGGAAGGGCAGGGTAGGCATTCTAGATGAAATTACAAAGTGGGAATCTGAAGATTTTCTAAATAGAGAGAGGAAGCTTAGATTTTTATTTCCTTCAATGATTTGTTTGGATGCTTGGTTAATTTGAAAATTATCCTCAATAACACTTGAAACTCCTTTTTGATCAATATTATTGAGAATAATAATGATTTCTTGTGGGCTTGTTAGATCAGAATCTAACATTTTATCGATTAGAAAATCAGCATGGAATTTCCAAATTTCAATTTCAGAACCAATTTTCCTTTGGAAATGAAAATACGGACTTTCAGACTCCCAAACAATTTTCAGTATGGGTTCTAGGCTGGTCTTTTGGTTGCTTGCAATTCTATAATTACTAAGCCATTCCTTAGAATTTCTGGATGGATAGATTCTATCTTTGATAGAACTTTCAAGGCTTGCTGAAATAGCTTTTGATTTTACAAGAAGTTCATCCTCTTCTTTTTCGATGAGGGATGAATAAAAATTTTGAACAAGAAACAAAGAAAAAACTGTTAAAGGAAGGGTAAAAAAAAGGGAAAAAAGAATTAAATAATATATAAAAAACTTCGATTGGAGCTTGATTTTAAATTGGTTTAGCTTTGACATTCTTTGATTCTAAATCGCTTCAATTTGGACATAAGAAAATCTAATCTAATCAATGTATGAAAATAGATAAGTTCTAATCTCCTCTTGATTGCCAACCTTATCTACAGAGTAGTATTGAATCTGAAATCCTGATTTGCAGAAGTTGATGCCGTCGTTGATATCAATTGGCTCAAGAAATTTACTATATTCCGTTTCCTTACCATTGATACATACAAATCTATAATTTGTAAAGTCAATTCCACTCACTTCATCCTTTGCATTCAATTTAAATTTAGTCTTACCTGAAATAAATCCTTCTGGAAATAAATTATTATCAGAACTTATAAATTCAAGCTCCGTTAAAGGGGATCGAATATCAACTATGAAATTCACTGATTTAGTTGATTCTTTGTTTCCTATTCTATCGACAGAGTAATAATCCATTTGGTATTCACCATCTTTTATGAACCTTAATCCCTTCTCAGAATAAGTGTTCCAATCTCCACCATTCAATCTGTAAAATGTTTTATCGATACCAACTTCAGATTTAGAGATTTCAAAACCTACTTTATCCCCATTTAGATAAAAAGTTTTCTCTCCATTTTTTTCTAAAACAATAAACACATCATCAGATTTTATTGGTTTTTTCTCTTCCAATTTGATTTTAGAAATTGATTTAGATTTGTTGAAGTCGCTTACCTTAAGATTATCTGACCAAAAGCCTTTTGAATTGTATCTTCCAATTGCTCTGAGTCTGAACATTTCGTACGGTATTGATTCTTTATTTTTGTAATACTTTCCCTTAAATATCTCTGAGCGTGGTTCCTTTCCATTTGTAAAGAACTCAATTTCATATTCATTGCCTTCCTCAGATTCAATGATAAATTCCATTTCGGCAAAGATCACTTGAAATGGAATTAAAATCATCAAACAAACAATAGTTATTAAGATTCTCTTCATTGTTTTCATCCCAATTTCATTCCTTAGAAATTTTAGGTGGATCAGGAATTTTAAATGGTTCTAGGGGAGGTTTTCCTTTCTCTACAAAGGTTGCATATCCTTGTGGGACATCTACGGTTTTGTTTTCTGCTGAAACCTCAACTAGACCTTCAAAACAAGAAATTGTTGAGTTATCTTTAGGATCCAAATCAACTCGAAATTCTGTGCCTCTAACGCCTGCTATTGAAGAGGGAGTTATGATTCTTAATTTTTCTTCTTGTTTTTGTTGGGATGATTTAAAAAGTTTTGAGACAAAGGCATCAATACTTCCCTTCCTTAAGAAAATGGAAGGAGGATCTTTATCTGATTTTAGTGCATTTATCTGTACTAAAGTGTTTTCATGAATTCTTATCAATCCTGTACCTTGGACTTGAAGATCAACTTTCGCATTCGAAAGCGTACGAACTGTATCTAAGGGAAACAAGCCTTGCTTTTGTTTTAGGCTATTCCATTCCTGGCTTCCTTCTCCTTCCTTATAATCAACCTGTCCTTTGATGAAATCAGCAGAAGCTATGGGTTCTTTTCCTAAGTGGGCTGGGATCAATAATTCAAGTCCAGGACGAATGAGATTGGGGTTGGGAATATTGTTGTATTTGAGAAGTTCTCTCCAACGACTTGGGTTAGAAAGGTGGGTTTTAGCAATTACAGAAAGTGTCTCCCCCTTCTTTACAATTATTTTCTTAACACCCAGTTTTTCTGTAGATGGTTCAGCATAAAGAGAGAGAATTAGAAAAAATGTTAAGCTAATGCTTGGAAGTATGGATTTGTATTTCTGCATTTGGTTCCTTTTGTGAAAGATTCTATTAGAGATTGACAGGATTTCGGTTTATTTCCAAAGTATTTTAAAAAGTTCAACCCATACAATGCTCTTTAATTCTATATCATTTCTTTTCTTTTTTTCCTTTGTTTATCTAGTATATTGGAGTATCCCTGAAAAAAACCGCAAAGCATTTTTATTGCTTTCAGGGATTGTTTTTTACTCATTTTTCTCTTGGGCACTCTCATTTCACTTTTTAATCACTGTCGGAATAAACTATTATTTCTATAGATGTATCATTCGGTTTAAAGATGAAAAATGGCCTCTTAGAACTGCTGTAATTTTAAATATACTGAATTTAGGATTTTTTAAATACTTTTACTTCTTCAATAGAGTCATTGCAGACGCTACGGGCTACCCTTTTTTTGAAGGTATTTCAAGTTTCGTACATATTGCACTTCCCATGGCAATTAGTTTTTACAGCTTCCAAATGATTGCAGCAGCTGTTGACACAAAACGAAATATTCCTTCCAAACCTGTTTCCGCCTTTGATTACTATCTTTTCGTTGTTTTCTTTCCTGTTTTGATCGCAGGTCCCATTATGAGGATGGGAGATTTTTTCCCTAATCTATCTCAATTAAAACCAGAAAGCGATAAGGTCTATAGAGCAAGTTATCTAATGATGGCGGGTTTAATCAAAAAGGTATTAGTCGCCGACCCTATCTCCTCAACAATCCAGCCTATTTTTGCTGAACCAGGTATTTATGATAGTTATTCCTTATTTATGGCTGGGATTTGTTATTCCATTCAAGTGTATTGCGACTTTTCCGGTTTAACTGACATGGCTAGATCGGTTGCTCTTTTTCTGGGATTTGATATCCCTGAGAATTTTAAAGCACCCTTCTTTTCGACTTCAGGCAGCGAGCTATGGAAAAGATGGCACATAACACTCTCACTATGGTTGAGAGATTACATTTACTTTCCATTAGGCGGATCACGTGTGTCTGAATGGCGAGGTTATTTCAATTTAATTGTAACTATGACCTTGGGAGGCTTTTGGCATGGAGCCGATTATACCTTTGTAGTCTGGGGTTTTTATTGGGGAGTTATTCTTTCAGCAGAAAGAATGCTTGAAGATAAATACAAACTTCCACTGACCCCACAGAAAAGTTTCCCTCTCAAAGTATTTAAAGCAAGTATTGTATTTGTTCTTTTCTCAATCAGTGGATTGATGTTTCGTTCCAATGACGCTGCTTCCATGGTTTTACTTTTCCAAGGACTCATAACAAACTCTTCAAATTTTATTTTGGATTCTCTATCATCCGGCTCAAGCCAATGGGTACAGCAAGCAGGATCTATAGTTGGTGGGACTGACTTTTTCATTATGGAAAGAATTTCTAATTTAGAGAGAGTTTCCTATATGTTTACAGTGATGGTGCTTTTCCATTGGGTTCAATATTCTCCTGAGATTTTAACGAAATTTCGTAAGCATGATGCATGGATGATGCCAGTGCTTGGTGCTATTACGATACTAATGCTTGCTATGCTATCCCAAGATGGAGGAGAGTTCATTTACTACAAATTTTAATATGACACTGATAAAAAATAAATTCATACTCGCTCCTTTTTTAGCTTTTATCTTAGCCTTTATCTTGGATAAGGTTTTGCTTTCGGAGAATATCCAGACATATTTTTCAAAGACTATGTCCGAGATCAATTACTCTCAAAAGGAAGAATTGTATGATGAGCTCAAAGCATATTTGAAACAAGAGAATCACCGTAAAGTTTTAGTATATTTTGGAACTTCTAGAGCCTTGCTTTTTGAAAACAATTATATTGAATCTGAATTCAAAGATTGGACTTTGTTTAATTTTTCTGTACCAGGTGGAACTCCTGATTATACCTTGTATTGGCTTGAAAGATTCCAAGAGGATAAGGTTAAACCTAACTTTGTATTATTGGATCAATCCGTAGAAGCTTATAATTCTGCTGCTGTAATCAGCCTAGATGATGTTCTCACCAATGGACTCAGTGTATCATTTGTACTCAGACATTCCAAAAATTATTCATCCTCAGAAATTTCTACCTTACTTGCCAAGAGAATGTTTAAGACCTACCACTATCGCCCCAAGATGGCAACTGTTCTTGCGAGAGTGAAAGATGATTTTGCTATTTTAAAAAGCTATCGTGAACTTCGCGCGGGACTTAAGAAAAGCCTTAAAGATGGGAAAGGATCTGCTATGACTCCAGGAACTTCTTCTGGAATCATGCCCGATGAAATGCTCAAGAAGTCTTCCTGGGGAGATTTCCATTCTTACATGGTTCCATATCATTTCAAAGACCAACCCATGTATTTTCTAGGTCTATCTTATCAGATTCTAGATGAAATGAATATTCCCCATGCAGCAATTTGGGTTCGTTTATCTAGACCATATTATACATTGATTCAAAATGAACTGGTAACAACCAAAAGCAAAGAAAAATCTACCGTCTATAATCTTTGGTTTCCAGAGATATCAAAATTTCAGAAAGAGCATAAAGTTGATTTATGGAATATGAATGATGATCCTAATTACAATTGTGATTTGTTCTTGGACTCTGGTCATATGTCACCTGCATGTTACAAGGATTATACGAATTATATATTTAACCAACTAAAGAAATCGGGCAATTGATTTTCTAACAGAACTAAGACGATTATTTAAAAAATAAATTATTTAGCTAAGACACTCAGAGGGCAAAGGATTTGAATAAAATGGGTTTAACAATAACAATTATCACATTGGTTGTATCAACAATTTTTTTAGTTTTTCGATTCTCAAATCGAAATGTAAAATTAGGTGGATCGAGTGCAGCACAGCAAGCACATTCTAAAATTCAAGAAGGTGCCACCATCATTGATGTAAGATCAAGTATAGAATACGCTGTCTCATCTTTTCCAGGATCTATCAATATTCCTGTAGCTGATATATCTGACAAATTAAATTCTATTCCAAAGGATAAGCCCATAGTTGTTTATTGTGCTTCTGGAGGAAGATCTGCTTCAGCAAGGGACATTTTGATCCGAAATGGTTTTTCTGATGTAACAAACGCAGGTGGGCTTAGTGATTTAGAAGCAGCTTCGCAAAAGTAGTTTGAATTGATTTAGGAAATGAAATATTTGATTCCTTCTAAAGCCAGAGACTGCTTGAACTAGATTTAGAAAATAAGTCAATTCAAGATTTTCTAAATCAATAATTCTATTAAGCTTCAATTGGGAAATTTCTACACGTCCTCTCTGTGAACAGCTTCAATTGAGAATGCTGGAGTGCAAATTGCCCAGTATTCTGCCTCTTCTTCGAAAGGGTTTGAATATCTAACCCTCGTTCCTTTTTTGATGAGGATGGATTCTCCTGCTGAGACAGTTACTTTTTCACCCTCAATTTCAAGAATCTTTTTCCCTCTAAGCATCAAGGTATATTCATCAAAGTCAGGAGTTTGGAAAGGTTCCGACCAACCAGGAGGTGCAATCATATGTGCTATACTTATATCGGAGGAATTAGTTGCCACTTTGCCAAAATGTTCTAGAATCATTTTCAGATCTGGCACTGGGATTGGGCTTGGATTGTTCTGGTGGAAAAATTTTTGTGATTTCATAAATGCTCTTTTAAATTTCTTATTAGACTAAAACTAAATTTTATAATTATCATAACTAATTCAATTTTCTGTGATTTTCCTTTTTCAATCCTATGGTGAGTCTATGTAAAAAAAAAAGAATCTAATTCATAAATTATATATTTTATTTATGAAAATACAAATTTCACTTTTCATTCTGCGATTGTGCCATATCTTAAGAGCTTGTTAATGTTTTTGAGAAACTTTAAGATAATCAATTAGGATTTATAAGAATGAAAATGAATCAATCCTTGGGTCCCATACATCTTTGGGCTATAGCAGTTGGTCTGGTAATCTCGGGTGATTACTTTGGATGGAATTTTGGTTGGCAATATGCTAATTTCAAAGAATTCGCAATTGCAGTTGGAATTGTAGCTATTTTTTATAGTTTGTTTAGTTTTAGTTTCACTGAACTATCGGCATCTCTCCCTCATTCCGGTGGACCCTCTGCATATGCTCATTTCGCCTTTGGTGCTTGGGGAGGTTTTTTGGTTGGCTTCTTTACCTTGGTAGAATTTGTTTTAGCTCCACCCGCCATAGCAAGTGCATTAGGTGCTTATTTTCATTTTATTTTTCCTACTGTTCCACCTATGCTTGCTTCCATATCTTTTTTTATTCTTCTATTAATTGTGAATCTCTTTGGTGTAAAGCAAACAGCCAAATTCGAACTTTTCGTAACTTTGGTAGCGGTCTCTGGATTAGTAATCTATACTGTTAGCTTAGTTCCCACCTTCGATCCTGCGAAACTAGACTTCCGTCAGGATTGGAAATTTCTTCCTATTTTACATGCATTACCATATGCTATTTGGTTTTTCTTAGCAGTTGAAGGTGTTGCTATGTCTGCAGAAGAGGTTAAGAATCCTTCCACAGATATACCAAAAGGTTATGGAGCAGGGATTTCTACTTTAATTTTTTTTGCATTTACTGTTCTTTTTGTAACTGCTGGAAATATAGATACAAGATCTGCATCAAAGCTTGATTATCCACTTTCCTTTGTTATGGGTTCTGTTTTTGGAACAAATTTTTGGTTGGTTCAAGTTTTTACCTTTATTGGTTTGTTTGGATTAATAGCTTCCTTAATGGGAATTATTCTTGGCTTTTCGCGGCAGATTTTTGCTCTAGCTAGAGAAGGCTATTTGCCTAACTTTCTTTCACGACTTGATTCTAAATCATTCATTCCATCCAACGCAGTGCTTTTTGGTGGAGCTATAGGAATCATAGCACTTTTGTTTGGCGACACAGATCAATTGATCACTTTAGCCGCTATGGGAGCCTGTGGAATGTATATGATCTCTATGTTATCTTTCTTTCATTTGCGTGTCTATAAACCTGATCTACATCGTCCATTCCAAATGATTGGATATCCCATTTTACCAGGAATATCCTTATTGCTTTCTGTTTTATTTTTCTTTGCGATGATATTTTTATATAAGAAACTATTTCTCATTTTAGGAATGTTTCTTGTTCTCTGGGCACTATTTTTTGGTGTGAGAACAAGAAAGAAGATTGGAAGAATTCCTAGAAATCAACTTTCTGCTGATGGAATGGAATCGCCTCTCTCAAGAGCAGATACAGATTTTTAAAGAGAGTAGCTGATTTGGAAATAAAATATTTTCAAATCAGCGCAATTGAAAACAGAAATTAGATAGCCATATTCAAATCTTATACATGTCCTATTGCAAACACAATCATCAATGTTCCATAAGCATCTGGATTCTTAACAAGTTCAAAGAATTCTGCTTTTGCCTTGTTTACCATCTCATCACTCGCTCCAGATCGCTTTAGATGATCAAATTTAAAACCATAAGCAGCAAAAATAAAAGCTTCCATTCCAACCTTAAGAGAACTAACAGGAAGGTATTTGATGGAGATTTTACTAAATCCAGCATTTTTCATCATTGCGTAAAGTTTTCTTCCTATGAGTCTATCTCCACCTAACTCTTTTTGAATTTTTTCAGAAGTATTTTGAACTAAATCATAAGATTCAGGCTTTGGTTCTAAGAAGAGTAGGCCGTCATCAATATCTTCTATGATCACAAGACCATTAGGCTTTATAACTCTTTTCAGTTCTTTAACACCCTTTATAGGATTTTCTAAATGTTGAAAAACGAATCTAGAATAAACTAAATCATAGCTTGCATCTTTAAGGGGAAGTTCATACACACTTCCTTGGGTAAATTTCATGGCAGGAACTGAGGAGTTTTCTTTTGTTGCTATATTGATAAGATTGGTATCAAGTTCAATTCCATGGATTATTTTTGGTTTATATGCATTATATACTTCATTTGCAAAAAATGCAGGTCCACAACCCACATCTAAAATTTCAGAACCATGATTAATACCGAAGCTATCAAACATTTTTCTTTCTAGATCAAAACCTGCCTTGGCTTGGAATCTCAATCTATCTAGTTCCCCAGATGAATCTGCAAATTCTGCAACTACATATGACCCTTTGGTTTTTTCTTCACTCATTCCGTTCTCTCCTAGGTTATGGTTGATATCTTTTGTATAATCAAATAATACTGTGTCTAAGACTGCTCTGGCTTCCATGAGTGCTTCATGTTTTTCATTAAAGCGATTGACTAAGATAGAAAATAAATTTGTGAGTAGTTTTAATGCTAGTGAAGGGAAGTTTGCTTCTAATTTTACAAATTCCTTTTGGTTGAGTAGAAGAATTTTAGATTTTTCCCTTACAACAATTTTAGCTGTTCTCTTTATCTTAGATACAAACCCAAGTTCGCCGAAGATTTCTCCCTGACTAAGAATTGCTAACAATTGGTGACCTTTCAAACCAGGAATAACAACTTCAACAGAACCTTCTAAGATACAATACATACCTTCACTTTCGTCATCTTTCTCGAATACAACATCAGATCGATCAAAATCCAATAAATCAAGTTGGCCTAAAATCTTAGTCGCTTCTTCCGAAGTAAATCCTGACATAAAAGTTAGAACTTTTCTTGGATCTATGTTTACTTGTTCTGTAAATGTATTCCAAAGTACCTCATGACTCATGGAGAATAAAGGCTTTACACTGTAGTATTTTGGAAATTGCTTCTTGAAGAATTCTGCAGTATTCTTCTTGTTCTCATATTTCTTAGCAATTCTTTGAAAAGGAGATCTAACTTCTTTTAAATAATCTAAATCGTCTAGTATGAGTACCAAAGGTATCGCATTTCCAAATTCAGGATGGTTGATATTTTCTTTATAAAATCTATAGCCCAATTGTTGGTACAGACGAACTAAATGCGGTCTAGTATCAATGATATTAAATTGCAATCCCCATTCTCTATGAATTTCATAAGCGCTCATACAAAGTAAACTAGCAGCCATAGAATTTCTATATTTATCCAATACCAGGAGTTTGGTTGTCATAGAAATTGAGTTTGGATAAAAGGGTGTAAATTTTTCTAATTCATAAAGCTCTTCATATTCCAGGGGACCATCCATTTTTCGATTCATCCTAAGAGTACCAACAATTTCATCATCGTCCTTCACATAAAGTAAATGGGCGGTATCATCCCAGGGTTCTTGGATTGTCTTTAGATCATGGTTTGCGAAGGCTTGGTTTCGCTTCAGCTCATCTATATATATATGATAACGTAAAGCAAAAATTCTTTGCTTTTCTTCGTGAGTTTTAGCGATTGATACGGAAAGTGACATAGGAAATTATTTATTATACTTTTAATCTAACTATTAATACTAATCGACGTCTAGATAGACAAAAAAAAGCTAATCTTTCACTTTTGACTAGATTTTATATTTTCTTTTATTATTTTTGTCCAAGGTAAGAAATTATGGATAACCATCACAGCACACATGCAGAAGAAGAAAAGGCGTTTCGATTTCAACTCACTGATTATTGGAAGAAAAGAATCCATGAAATACAGGTTGAAGGTGAGATTAAGGCTGAGTATTTTGCCTCTCAGTTTCGATTTTTCTTCATAGGGTTTTTAATTCTATTTTCGGTTCTTTCCCGTTTAGGAGGAAGACCGGTAGTTGAATTGTATGGTCAATTGAGCGCAATTTCTATTCTTTTAGTATTTAATATTATTGTTTTTGTTCTATTGAAAAAGTCCAAAAAATCGGGAGTTTATTATAGTCAGATCAAATACTTCGCTAGTTTTTTAGAGATTACAATCTTAACAACTTTGCTTTGGTATCTATCTATCTCGTCCTTGAATCCTACCCATACCTATACTGGTGCTATGTCCTTCATCTATTTTATGTTGATAGCTCTTGCCTCAATCCGAAATAGAAAATCAGTAATCTACTTCGCAGCGGCCCTTGCTATATTGCAATATGGTGGATTGATGTTTTATTTTTATGGGGACATGAAGCCCATGCTTGCAAAATTAATAGAACTCAGCGCAAATATTTCTCCTGAGATGGGCGAGGCTGGTGAGAAATTTATCCTTGTTTCTATCGCTCCTATGGGTTTTATCCTCAAATCCTTTTACATGGGACTAACCGCTTATCTAGTCATTTATTCTATTAAAAATGCGAATGATACTTCCCAAAGGCAAGCGAACCTTATTTTTGATACGGAAAAGAAAGCTATACTCGAAGAGAATATGAGACTAGGTATGGAATTGGATGTAGCCAGACAATTGCAGGCTATGGTGCTTCCTAGCTCGCAAGAAATTTCCAATTGTAAGGATTTACAAGTTGCTGCAATGATGGAAGCAGCCAATGAAGTAGGTGGAGATTATTACGATGTCTATCCTATGCCGAACGGTTCTACTTACTTTGCTATGGGAGATGTTACGGGTCACGGTCTACAATCAGGTGTAGTAATGATGATGACTCAGTGTTCTTTTCGTTCTTCTCTAGAGAGGGGAGGGCAGACTTTACCAGAGATGCTTATGAATATAAATTCCGTTCTATTTGGAAATATTCAAGGCAGAATGAAGGATACAAGAAATCTCACCTTATCTTTGTTCCACTATCAAAATGGAAAAATATTTCTAACTGGTCAGCATGAAGACTTTTTGATTATGAAATCTGGACAGAAAGAATCCAAGATCATTGATACTATAGATTTGGGAATTTATGTAGGTCTCACTGATAATATTGAAGGGATGGTTGCAGAGCGAGAAATAGATTTTGCAATTGGAGATACATTTCTTGGATACACAGATGGAGTGACTGAGGCTGAGAATCACGAGAAACATTACTATGGCCATCACCGCCTAAAGGCAAAATTTGAAGAACTTGCACATTTACCAGCAGCAGAAATAGTTGCTGGTATTTATGCGGATCTAAAAGTATTCATAGGATCTACAGAAATCTATGATGATATTAGTCTAATGGTCGTTAAGCGAGTTGCTTAATCTCTAGACAGTTAAATTGTTTAGATCCACTAAATTGCAATCAGATTGGAAAATCTCTTGAACTAAAGAGCGCAGTTGGTAATCTTTCGAAAGAATTACCAGTTGCCAACCTTTGTTATCTACATAATCTTTAATTATGTTTAGAGATTTTCTCTCTCTTTCTTCATCCAGAGACAAAAAAGGCTCATCCATTAAAAATAATTTTAAATCAGGATCTCTCTTACTGCATAGGGATAACTTCGCAGCTATATAAAATGCATCCTTGGTGCCCAAAGAAAGTTTATCAATTGCTCTTTTAACATTTCCTTTGTCTACCATTTCCATTTTATCATCCTTGAGTTCATTGATCACCACAGTACGGTTTTCATTGAAAATGTTATTGCTTGAAATTGAAATTTCTTCAGCAAGAGTGCGAAGTGTATCACTAGCATCTAAGGCTAGCTCTTTGAATATCTCATTTGCTTCTTTGGTTGCTTCTAGGCTCAATTCTAAGCTGGATCGTTCATTTTGCTTTTCAATTAATTCAGATTGGATGTTTAGTATGGATATTGAAAGTGGTTTGAGTTGTGCATCCAACTTAGCTTTGAGATTGGTAGCACTTGAAAAGAGATTTGCATCTTCTTTTTTTAAATTCTCTAATTCTCTTTCCATTTGATTGCGGTTATATTTAAGACTTTGAAATTCAGCATCGTTTAATTTCGGAAGTGAAATTCCTTTCTCAGAAGCAGATTCGATTTCTCTATTTGTATCTTTTAGGAAGTTTTCAAATTCTTGGCTATTAAGTTTGTATCTTTCTTTAAGACTTGTTTCAATGGAAATTTTCTTCTCTTTAGCAAATAAATACTCCGTACGTTTCTTAGAGTATTCATCAGGGTTCATAAGATTTAATTCTTTTAGAAAAGATTCAAGCTTTTTGGCGAATGATTCTGCTTCTTGTCTTTCAACAATAGATTCTTCTTGAAGGCTTAGTTTCTCAGCTTCTTTTTTTTGGATAGTATCCTTTTGAGCATCAATGTGAGCTTTCTGATTAGATCTGTTGTTAAGAAATAAGATCAAAGATTCACGAAGTTCATCTAAAGTTTTGTCATTTTCAAAATCACTTCTTTGTGTAGATTGCTTCCACTCTCTTTGGATATCACGAACAGCTTGTACGGCATATGCTGAATCTTGCAAGATTTCTTTGCTTCTGGCAAAAAGTAAAAACACAAGCCCGAGCGCCAAACAGCCAAGGCCTAGCAGGAATAGCGTAGATTTTTCTTGGATATCAAGAAAAGCTAAAATGCTTCCAAGTATCATACTCACTAAGGCTAGTATAAGATAGCTAAGATTCCAATTGGTTTGGGTGATTAATTTAGGTGAACGTAAAATTTGTAAGATCTTATCTTGGTTGATTCGAGCTAACTTTTCAAGGGAATCTTCTTTCTCATATTTTGATTTTGTTTCTTCCAAAACTTTCCTTAAGTTCAGAATTTCTATTTCCTTATTTTGGATAGATTTTTCTTTATTTTCCATTTGGATTTTAGATTCTTGTATGGACTTAAGAATTCCAGCTAACTCTTGGCTGCGATCTTTTTCAAATTGTTTGAGTCCTTCTAGGGTAAGATTTGCCTCTTTCCAATTGGAAATAGATTTATAATTTTGTTTATTTTCTCTAAGCTTGTTTGCTTCTTCTTCCTGGAGGATTTGCTTTTTTGTTTCTTCTAATTTTTCTTCTAATTTACGAATACTACTAAGTGTTTTGTCTCTATTCAAGGAAGCATCTTGCAGATTCTTTTCTTCTTGGAGAAGGCTATTTTTTTCAGAAATGAGAGATTTTAATTTTGCTTCCAATTCCTGGATATTTAAACTAAGGTTTGTTATTGGTTTTGAGAAGGTTCCATTTGCCCAAATCTTGGATCGTCGTTCAAGCTCCTCAACTATGTTATTTGGATCTATACCGCCTGAAAATAATTCCTGCTTTACCTTATCTAGCCAAGAACTATTTTCCTTGAGATCCCAAGCTATAGCTCCCGCTTTCAAGGTATGTAGGTTGATGAACTCTTCAGGAACGATTCCTTCGGGAACTTTTCCTTGAATTTGAACTAGCTTGTCTTTTTTTCCTTTCCCATAACGCTCTGCTATATTTCTCCCAATTTTCGATGTTCCAGATGGATTGCTTAGCCCATATACAAAGGCATCGAAGATGGTTGTCTTACCCGACTCATTGTCCCCAAAGAAAAAATTCACCTTACCAAGGTTAAATTTCTGTCCAACCCATTTCCCAAATTTAGAGATTTCTATTGATTCTAACATACTAAGCCTTGATTTTCCCTATAATTTCTTCCAGACCGATTTGCCTAGCTTTGAGCAGGATGGGAATTCTATCTTCAGGAGATTCAGCAAATTTCACATTCCATTTTTCAAGAAATTTCTTTACAATCGCTTCCGATGAAAAACCATCTAAATACTTAATCATCTCTGTGTTGATTACCACCTTTCGGTAGTTTTGTGACCATTCTTTTAGTTTAGTATCTCGCCAGATATTTAGAATAGTTTCGTTGTCAGCAACTCCTTGCAATTCAATGGATAGATAGTCTTCTTTTTTGGCGGAGATATGATCTGGTTCCCAGGCTTGCACATTGCCATTTGGTTCTATATTCAATAGGACTTCGCGGTAAACTCCAGCTGAGGCAATAGGTAAAGCTTTGACTTGGATACTTCCCGATTCTGGAATTTCTAAGAGGTTAACGGAACGCTGCCCCTTTTCCCCTTTGCGCCATACTCTAGGAGAGCCAGGGTAGTGTACGGATAGTCCGTTGATTTGCAAATCAGATCGTTTATGAATATGACCAAGAAGAATACAATCGGCATCAAATTTTGACAAAAGATCAATTTCGAGAATATGAGAACCTTCTTCGGAGTCAGGTCCTGTATAAGCTACCGCCTCAGGTACCATTCCATGTGCCATCAACAATCTTCGTTTCTTCTTTTGAGGGATTTTCCAATTTCTATAATCCGCATAATCTTGGCTATATGGTAATGCATATAACTCCCAGGAATCACTCTCAGCTGTTGCGAGATGAAAACCTGGATTGTGGAACCATGAAATTTTGCTAAGATCATAAGTAGCAAGATTCTGATTCTTGATCTGAAGGTATTCGTGGTTACCAGCTATTGCAATTATACGTAATTTAGAATCCACAGCTAATTTCAAAAATGTCTCTCGACAGGCTACCAAATCTTCAAATGTATCGAAGACATCTCCAGCTACACAGATTGCTTCTACTTTTTCACTTTTGCCAATCTCTAAAATTTCAGACCATACTTTAGCGCAGTAATCAAGTTCTTCTTCTTTGAAATGTATATCCGAACAATGTAATATTTTTATCATATCTCTATTATAATTCCAACCTAGACAAATTTTTAAGGCTTGCTATTTTTTTTTGAATTTTAGAGGTTTATTCAATTTAAAATCTCTCAAATTCTAAAAGTCTCTTTCGTTTCTTTAAGTTAGAACCCTTAGGTATTCCTGGATGGTTTTCTCAAAGCCCCATTCAAGAGCAGTTGATACCAATCTGTGACCAATAGAAACCTCTTTAAGACCTGGTAGCTTAGAAAATAGAACCAGATTTTCATGATCCAGGTCATGACCAGCATTCACTTCTAAACCAACTTTGTTTGCTTCTTGAGCTGTATATTCATACCTTGTGTATATAGCTTTTGCTTTCAAAGGATCCTTATCATAGCTTTCTGCAAAAGGTCCTGTATACAATTCAATTCTATCTGCGCCCATTTCCTTGGCAAGTGCAAGACCACTTGCACCAGCTTCTACAAACAAGGCGACACGAATTCCAGCTTTCTTGATTTGGGCTATGATAGGAGCTAGAATTTCCTTATCCTTGGGGAATTGGAAGCCATGATCTGAGGTGATCTCTCCTGGTTTAACAGGTACTAAAGTTGCTTGGTCTGGTTTGTATTGCAGAACAATGTCTAGAAAACGCTGAGACGCCTCTCCTTCAATATTGAATTCCTTGTAATCCTTGGATTTTTCATTCCAGCTAACCATTAAATCTTTAAGGACTGCTATATCTTCTCTGCGAATATGTCTTTGGTCTTCTCTTGGATGTATCGTTAAACCATGAGCACCGTATTGGAGAATTTTTTCAGAAAGTTCTTTCAGGTTTGGATGATTTCCACCCCTAGAATTTCGTAGAGTTGCAATTTTGTTCACATTTACGCTGAGTTTCACCATGGAACTCAAGAATTGGAAATGCTAAGCTAAAATCAAGATGAGAAACTCAGGTATTTAAAAAAAAGTTGATCTAGGGGGCAGTAAAAAATATAAGGACAGGATAGCTTTTTTCAACATTTCAATGAGAAGCATTGGATGGAATTAAGTCTAAATCGAGACATATGGCAGTCAAAAAAAAAGTAACAAAACCGGCACCTAAAAAGAAGGCAAGCCCTGCTAGCAAAAAGAATACAAAGTCGTCTGTATCTTCTTCTCGACCTGCAACTAAGAAAGCTCCCTCTGAGGTAAGCAAGCCCGCTAAGGCTCCTGCTAAGAAAACTTCCGCAACCGTAGCAATAGACCCTAAGAATCCTTTAGGCAAGAAATTTTCCTGCTACAATTGTGGAACCAAATTCTATGACTTGAACAAGGCTGATAAAATTTGTCCCAAATGTGGAGCAGACCAATTGGCCAAGCCAGCTTTAAAATCTAAGCAAGCTGCATTGAAGTCAGGAGAATATGATGTTGAGGAAGAAGAAGCACCATCTATAGCAAATGAAGATGATGATTCTATTCTAGATGATGAAGAAGTAGAAGAAGCCCAAGAAGACGAAGAAGCGGAAGAAACTGTAGAGGATGAATAAAGCAGGGGAGAGAGCTCTCCCCGATCTTATACTACTAACAGGACCAACAGCCAGCGGCAAGACAGCATTAGTATCGTCTTTGGATTCTGATCTTTTCGAAGTAATCTCTTTTGATTCAAGACAGGTCTACAAAGATCTACCTGCAGGAACTGCCTGTCCTTCTAAAGAAGAACAAGCGAGGATGCCTCATGCCTTAGTTGAGTTTCTAAGCTCGGACCAAAGCTTGGATGCAAAAGATTTCTCTGAACTAGCTCACCAAGCTTACCAAAGAATTATTGAAAAAGGTAAGCTGCCCATCTTAGTAGCTGGAACAGGTTTTTATTTGAAGGCATTTTTGTATGGGATGTATCCAATTCCAGATGTCTCCGAGGAAGTTCACCAAGCTGTATTAGATCTACCTGATGAACTTGTTCTGGAAGAATTAAAAGAAAAAGATCCTGAGGCCTTCCAAGAAATTTCAAGCAATGATTTCTACCGATATCGAAGGGCCTTAGAAGTTTGTCGAAGTTCAGGTTCTTTAACAAAGTTCAAACAAGAAACAATTGGTGGACTGCTAAGGTCTAAAGACAAATTCAATGTTCTGGGTTTTTTTTTAGACTGGGATAGAGATATTCTCTATTCTCGAATCAATAAAAGAGCTCGAAATTTACTGATGCCTATGGTAGAAGAAGCAAAGTTAGTGAGAGAGAAATACAGTGCAGATTGTCCAGGTCTTAGGACTCTCGGTTATAATTTTGCGCTTGACTTTCTTGATGAGAAAATGAATCTAGATTCATTCTATGAAGGAATTGCCAAGGCCCATAGGAATTATGCAAAAAGGCAGATAACCTGGTTTAAAAAGGAACCCTTATTGCAGAAAGTTTCCTGGGATTTTGCCATGGAGCACCTTCAAGAAGTTCAATTGCTAGTAATAAAAAATAAATAAAAATGGATAGCAAAATGTCTGCGAAAAACAACATACAAGACCAACTACTTAACACAGCTCGAAAAGATAAAGTCGATCTAACAATTTACCTACTCAATGGGGTACCATTGAAAGGCAGAGTTGTAAGTTTTGATAATTTTACTATCATCTTAGAAAATGAAACCAAACAGAACTTAATCTATAAGCATGCAATTTCTACTATCATTCCTGCTAAGCCAATTCGCTTCCATATCGAAGAACCCAAAGAAGCAACAGCGGAGTAAGAATTATGGAAAAACCCGTTGTCCTTATAATGGCGGGTGGCAAAGGAGAAAGGTTCTGGCCGCGTTCCAGAACATCAACTCCTAAGCAACTCAGAAAGGTATATTCCAACAAAACGCTTTTGAAAGAAACGATAGATCGTGCTTTAACTATCACATCCTTAGATCGTATCTTTATTGGAACCAATGCATCCTTGAAGAAAGCGATTCTTGAACAAGAAAAAAGCTTTCCCGAGAAGAATTTCATCTTAGAACCTGAAGGCAAGAATACTGCACCTATCATTGCTCTGGCAACTTTGTACTTCCAGAAGATGTTTGGTGACCCTATACAAGTTGTACTTTCAGCTGACGCATTTATCGAACCGGTTAAAGAATTCACCAAGACTATGAAGCTAGCCATACAGGAAGCCGAATCGCACTTGGTACTCTTGGGAGTGAAGCCCAATCGCCCAGAGACAGGCTATGGCTATATAGCTACTGGCAAAGAGAATGGAATTGCAAAGTCCGTTAAGGAATTTGTCGAAAAACCTGATGCTAAGACTGCAACCAAATACATTAAGAAGGAGAACTTTTATTGGAATCCAGGAATCTTCATTTGGAAGACGAGTCTGATACTCCAAGAATTTAAAGTTCATTCTCCTGAAATCATTGAACCATTGTTACGTGGTTTTCCTTTCAAGAACCTTGGAAGTTTGGCAGAGGTATTTCGATTGCTTCCTTCCACACCCATAGACATTGCAATCATGGAGAAATCTAAGAACATCTCTATGATTCCAGCTCTCTTTCAGTGGGATGATGTTGGTTCTTGGCTATCTCTGGCTCGTATTTTGCCAGAAGGAAAGGAGGGAAACCACCACCAAGGCAAGGAAGTTCTGCATTTCAATGCTAAGGGAAATATTTCATCTGTAAGCAAGGATTTAATCGCTTTTCTAGGCGTTGATAACCTGGTAGTGGTCGAGGAATCGGATGTTCTTCTAGTTGCATCTAGAGATGGTCTGGATGATATAAAATTGATGCTTGGGCAAATGAAGAAAAATCGAAGTTTACAAAAATATCTCGAATAAGAGCCTGGTGGAACACACAATAAGGAGAACTTATGCCTTCAGGTAAGAAGAGAAAGAGAAGAAAAATCTCAACTCATAAAAGAAAAAAGAAAAGAAGAGCCAATCGTCACAAAAAGAAATAGTTCATCGATTTGATTAAGCTTTTTCCACCTTCTCCGATACTATTAGTATGGATCTCAATGAATTGGAAACATACAGGGGTTGGTGGAGGAAGCAGAATTCTCGAATCCAAGGATTCAATCGCTCTTTCCTAGCAGTTACTCCTGAGGGAGATACTCTCGAAGCTGATTTCAATTTCCACGACAAACTTGTTCGCCTCTCTATAGAGGTAGCCAATGAAAATGGCAAAAATTATGCAGCAACCATCAAAAATGGCAACATAATTAAAGAAAAAGATATCACCAGTGGGCGAAACTATCCAATTGGAAAGAAAATACGGCCCTTTCGGGACATATTTTCCTGTATTCCAGATGCTGATCTACTAGATTCCTTAGGTGGAACCTATGAGATTTCTTTAACCCCCCTTGGAAAGAAGGTAGAGCGCAGGGTTGGACGAGGTATCTACCAAGAAGAAGAATCTGGTTTTGGAAGGTTTGATCTTCCGAAATCTACCAAGTACGATTCTATTTTTGGGATTCAAAGAGAGACTTGGTTTCAAAGATGGCAAAGAAAGCGATGGGAAAGGCGCATCAATAGAGAACCTCTTTGGACTAGATTTAAGAGAAGGTTCTGGGCAGAATTGCATGATTTTGTTCTAGGAGCTGGAATGGCTTGGGTGGTTTACAATTACTATTTTGATTTTGTTATTTTAGGTTTAGCACTGGGAGCATTTGGTTTTTTCACAGGTGGTTTGGATTGGGCCTTTCGAAAAAGAAATCCACTGCTATTAAAAGTGTTGTCATTTATATCCCTAGGTTCATACTTTTTCTATAACGGCTATACCCGTTTTTGAAAAATGAGCAAAGCATCAATAAATTTAATTCTGGATCAATATATCATCTTCAACTTGGGTGAAGAAGAATACGCTGTACCAATTTCTATCGTCGAGGAGATTGTAAAGATTTCCAATCTTATCAAAGTTCCTAAATCCAAAAGCTATTTTGCTGGGATCATGGATATTCGAGGTAAGGTTGTTCGAATGATCGATCTTTCTAAAAAACTAAACATCCGAACTCAAGAAGAAATTCCTCAAGATAGAGCTATCGTTATTAAAATCGGTGGCAAGTCCATTGGAGTTATTGTTGATAAGGTTTCTCATGTTGTTCATTTTCCCCAAAGCCAAATTGATCCACCTCCCCCCTCTGTTAAAGGAATATCTTCCAGATATATTTTGGGAGTGGGTAAGAAAGACAATCGTTTCATTATTTTAATTGACATTGAAAAGATTCTATCCGTAGAAGAAATCAACGAAATGAGTCTTGCCTAAGAAATTGCTATGAACAATATTACAGCCATTTCTAAATTTTTCTACCTTAGAAAAAATTTATATAGTATGGCTGAAATGGTTCTAGAACAAGTGCTTATGTTAGGTGATAGTTTGGAGAATGACGATTACTCCATTGCGGCTGAAATCATTGCACGAGATGATTTAATCGATGAATTAGAAAAAGAAAACGACAATCTCTCTCAAAATGCGATCTTAGAAGCCATTGCATCCAGAAATTCCTTGGGAATAGGCGAGATAAGTGATGAAATTGTTTTTAAAAAAGATCCTCTAAGATTTGCACTATCTTGTATTCGTATAACAAGAAATATAGAACGTCTAGGCGATCAAGTTGTCAATGTTGCAAAATTTTTCCAAAACGGTCATATTCAAAAAGGTTTATTCAAAAGAGATGAGGGCATGAGCAAGATCCTCTCACGTGTGATTACACTTTCTGGTATGGCTGTAGAATCTCTTGTTGAAGAAAAAGAACGATTCATGGGTTCCGTGAATGCTCTGGAACAAGAATTAAATGATCTTTGTGCTGAAGCCTTTCATAAATATGTTTCTGATCCTAATATGTCCAAGGTGGAATTTGCTGATCTTTATCGAGCCATTTTATCTATGGAAAGAATTGGTGATTACTCTGTAAATATCGCTGAGGAATTGGTCCGACTTAATACAGGCCAGGACATTCGGCATATGGACTTAGGCGTCTAAGGGTAAATTTTCTCTTCATCCTTACAAGATTCAATCTTTAAAGCTTATACCAATAAAGCAAATATCATCCTTAATTTTCATAGGATGTATCCAGTCTGAAATATACTTGGGAAGCTCCTCATAACTTCTCTTTCCTAGGCAAATATTCAAAAAGAATTCTGCAATTCTATGCTCTCCCAATATTTCATCATTTGAGTTAAATTGTTCAAATAAACCATCAGTAAATAACAATAGAGAAGATTGCTTGTTGAATGAAATCTCCCTCAGTTTATAATTTACGTTCTGATTGAATCCCATGAGAGGACCGGTGTAATCCAATTCTTTAATGGTATTAGAATCGTAGAAATATTGAGATGGATGACCAGCAGAAGCCATTTTGATATTCTGATTATCTAGGTCTATGTCTAGTAATATGCAAGTAAAAAATCGATTTAAATATTTATATTTACTAATGTATCTTTTGTTCAATTCATCCAGAATGCTATTGGGAGGATCAGCATAAAACTTTAGATTCTCATATTCTGATTTGACTAACATGGTTATTAAACCAGCTTGAACACCATGTCCAGTTGCATCGGCTAGGAAAATCCTATATGTATTAACGCCAATTTGATTTACATCATAAAGGTCACCTCCCACTTCATCCATAGGTTCATAGTATGTATGAAATTGAATTCTTTCGTTAAGTGATTTAAGTTGAGGCATTAAATTGGTTTGAATTTGTTTTGCAAGAAGCAGATCATTGTGTCTAGCATCGATAGTCTTTTGGAGAATTTGCGTTCGGTCTGCAATCATTCTATCTAGATCTTTATTCATTTGTAGTATATCTAAATTTAATTTATCTGTTTTATTCCAAGTATTTGAATTAATTTTGGCTATCATTACAGCTTGTCCGAAAATAAAAATTACCAAGCCTATTCCCGATAATTCATACCATTGGTAAATTCCAAAGGATATTAAAACATCATTTACTACAGCTGAAGAGAAAAGAAAGAACACTATGGCTAAGGTTTTGATAATGGTTTGAAGTTCCGAATCTTGATTACGCCATTTGAGGATCATTTCATAAATGGCATAAGCAATAGAGAGAAAAATACTAAAAATTGCAGCTAGTAAATAGCGTGAAAAAATGGATGACTCTGTTAAGAGAATAAAGCAAGAGATTGCAATGGGATAAAATATTGCGAAAATAAAAGCAGATTTATTAGAATGACCATTCAGTAGGTAGCGAATAAATAATAAGAATAAAATCGGCGTAAGTGTAAAACTCAGGTATTCTAATTTTAATAAAATTTCAAAACTTTCAGAATTGGGAAAGTATAACTGATAAATTCTTGAGACTAAGGCAACTCGAAAAGAAATTGCAATACAAAGTAAACTAAACCAAAGTAATTCTTTTTGTTTAGTCCTAAAAAAGAATAAAATAAAACTATAAAGTCCCACCATAGAAATAAATCCACAAAGCAGCATTTGCTCCTGGTGATAAATCATAGTATTTTTTTGAATAATAGATTTTGGGCCTAGATTTATCGCATAACCTAAATAACCAGATCTATGGTGAAAATTTGCTACTTCTACTATTAAGGATACATTCCCACCCTGAGTTTCAAAATTTGAACTGACTCCTTTCCACATTGGTCTTGTCGTATCTTTGGAATTTGATGGATAACCAATGCTAGATAATAATTTCAATTTCTTTTGATTTTCTAAAACCCATATTCTTCCAGATGAAGAGAGAACCCAGTTCTCTTGAAAGATTCCATATTCTCCTTTAGGAAGAATTAAATCAATTCTATAGACTGCAGTACCTATGCTACCTTGAATAGAAGGGTCCAAGGTTTCCCAATTGTGAAAAGAAGTTGCCTCGATAAATTTTTCATTGCCAAGTACTATCTTATGGCCTTTTTCAGAGATGAAATGATTGTTACAAAATTTTTCATCACTTTTCCAATTTAAATTTTGATAGTACTCACATCCTTCGTTTATTTCTCGTAAGTCGATTATTTCATCAGACCTTTCAAATAACATTGAATTGGGAAAGAATTTCCACCCCTTATGAAGTTCAATTGGTTCTGCTTGAATCGAATTATTTAGACTAAAATTGTATTCCAGCTTTTCAGGATTAACTGGAGGTAAGGCTTGCGGAATATATTTGCAATTAGTTGATAGGAAGAATGCATATCCTAGCAGAATGAAGATTGTGGAATTTATATAGAATTTTGATAAATTGAGGATCAAATAGTAGTCATTTTAAGAATTTGCAATTTTAAGTCAATAAATTATGAACAAATCAACCCATTAAGCAAAAGACTTGAAGGGTTGATATTTTTTACAAGACTGGAAGGTTTAGACTATTTCATGCAATCCCAAGCTGGATCGCTTAGGTTTACTCCTGAAAGTTTGGTCCAAGTATTCGTTTTACCCAACCATGAAGAAATACAAAGATGGCCTTTTAATTCAAGTTTATTACCATCCATTTGCATCTTTGCACAATAGGTCTTACCATCACGTGGGTTGTAAACCTTTCCACTATCGTATTTTCCGCCACCTACTGCAACCATTCCGCTTAGGAATTGCATACCAAGGTTAGGTTTTTTTTTCAATTTTGGATCTGGGTTGTTGTGGTCTAGGTATGGAGTTCCAGGAACACCATCTTTCGAGTCGGCTGGGTATTTATTGTCTTTAATACACGCAGTGCGACCGCAGTATTTATCTCCGCATTTATATATTTCGATAACAGAATCCTTCTCTGGGGGAAGGTATTTCCCTACCGCAGAATCATCGGAAGTTTGGGCTAGTAACGCACCAGCCATAAAAATCGCTGATAGAGTTAGAAATGCAATTTGTGTCTTTTTCATAGATACTCCTTAAGTTGAAAATCTTATCCATTTGAATTTATGGAAAAAGAATTTGCAACTGTCTTTTTAGACATTTTTTTCTAAAAGTTGAAATAGTTTTATTACATTTTTGTTATCTGGGTCTTTTTCCTGAGCCAAGAATGCATACTTTTTCGATTCCTCTATATTTCCTAGCAATCGATACAAATCTGCTATATTGATGAGATTTGAAAGAAAATCCTTCATCGTCTCATAGGATTTTAATCCAGCATCTAGTGCTTTCTGGAACTCGCCTAACTTTTTCTGAGCGGCAGATAGATAATACCAAAATTCCCCCGCATCAGGGTCTTGTTTTAGGTAAACACCAAGAACATCCACAGCTTTCTCATAGTCTCTGCCTTTGAAGGAGAGTAGACTCAGTAATTTATTCAATTTGGGATCATTAGAATCTACTGAATATGCCTTATACATGATGCTAATGGCATCATCTATGTCGCCCGATTTGTACAACTTACGGCCTTCTTCGTAAGCACCTTCTGTGGTGTATTTCTTATCCCATTCTTCATCTTCCGATGGCATAAAGGTATCATCTGCATTGCCTGTATCATCTAAGGCATCAAAGCCTGAATCAAAAGAGGATGCACTAGAAGAAATTGAACTTCCTGTTGAGCTAGGGGCTTTGAAGTCCAATCTCATAATAGACAAGTCATCTGTGAGCTCTCCCTTCGACTGGAGGATTCTTTCAATTTCATAGATATCCGCCTTGGCTTCTTCTACGTGCTTTAGGAAAATATTCTCATCTTCATTGATGGTTCGGAACTCTTCATCGGGAGTGAGATCTATATCATCTCTACCGTCCGTTCCAAGTATTAAAGTATCACCTGGCTGGAGTTGGAATTTCTTAACTTCAAAAGGAATCTCCGAGTCTAGTCCAAGCTTTCGAAGGAGTAGTTCTTTTTCTATGAAGGATGCTTTGCCGTCTCGGTACAAGACAGTAAAAGGATGTTCTGCATTAAAATACCAACATTCTCCTGTTAGATCATCGATCAAGAAAATGACAGCTGAAATAACCATAGTACCATTGAAGGATTTAAATACAGAGTTACATTCCTCGTAAACATCAGCAAGCCACTCTTCGGGAGTTCTGTTAAGTATCCTTTTGTTGCCCGCTGAACGTGCCATAATGGAATTCATTACAACTCCCATCACAAGAGATCCTCCAGCACCTTGCATGGATTTACCCATAGCATCACCGTTCACAGCAACTGTGTATCTGCGGAAACTATCTGGCTTTCCTAGTTTTAAATTTCCTGTTACGGAAATATCACCACCAAGATCTCCCGTTTTCTTACGGAATTCAAATTGTTTCTTTTGGTGAACAAAGAAATCAGTAACTACTGTTGAGGATTTATTTGCATTATAATACAGAGGTTTTGCAAGTAAGGAGGTTAAGAAGTAGTCACCATCTTGTTGGATCTTGAGGTTCTGAACCTCTTCCATTTTCTCTTGAACTTCTTTGGTTCTTTCTTGGACTTTTACTTCGAGATTTTCAGCATAGTCTTCCAACTGTCTTCTCGCTTCTTTGATCGAGGTAACCATTTTATTGAAAGAATCCGCTAAGAAACCAATCTCATCTCTTACATGAATAGGTACTTTTGCTTCCAAATCACCTTCATTTACTTTTTCTACCCCAGAGAGTAATTCATTGAGTGGAGTCCCCAAACTGATTTTGAAGAAGAGCGGGAAGAGTACAAGTAATACAAATAAGGCGACAAACATCAATCCCATTTCTTTTACAGCAGTTCGGTTCATATCTTTTCTATAGTCTATATAGGGAAAACCAACTTCTTCCATGAGTTTTTGTTTATCATTGTATACCATAAAGGCAACATAGTGAGCAGTATTTTCTGAATTCTTTCTGTAGTGCCTGGTTTCTGCGGATTTAAAATAGCGAAAGTATTGAAGAACCTTATCTCGTAGTTCAACTGGTGTAATTGCCTGGCCATTCCAGTTACAATCTGTTAGCTGGTGATGGATTGCTTCTTGGAAAAATTCCAATCCTTTTGTCGTAGAGATATATTTTTCTGCTTTCTCACAAAAAGTTGGAACGTCATAATCCCCAATTTTATTGGATGCAACGAAGGTAGCTTGGTTGAGTTTCACAAAATAGCTAGTCATAGATTCTTTCAAATCTGCATCGCTTAGATCTTTGTTTTCCTTGAGATAGTTAAGAATAGAAAGCTTATATCCTTCAAACTCCCTGGAAGTGTTCCCTACAATGGCTTGGATATTATTTCGAAAATTGGATGTTCCTAACTTCTTGATTTCTTCAAAAATTCTGCTATTCTCCATATCTGTCTGAATCATAGGAAGATCCAAATTCATTTCGTTTGTATACTTGGGGAAAGAAAGTTTGTTATCATCCAAACTATAACGTATAATATAACTTGCAGAATTTTTGCTATTCACATCTGAAAGAATTTTCTGAATACGAGAGATACTAATTTTATCATAAGAATCTTCTTTCTCTTGGTTGTAGATAAATCCTAACTGTTCGAAAATCAACATCACTGTAACAAGAGAGATACCTACGATTTTAATCATGAAGGTAGTTTTCTCTGTACTGGTATTAATAAAAATAATCGTGATTAAAAAGAAGGCGAAGTAAAAGCATAGCACTAAGGAAGTTAGGTAAGTAGCTCTCTCCATGGCGCCATCACGACTAAGAACATTGAAAGTTGCAGGAACGATAGTTGCTACGAGGAAGGATAAAACGTAAGCTAGGTGAAGAATGCGATTTCTACCTGTCAACTTGAAGATCATTCTCCAACCTGGAAAAATCACAAAATTGACTAAACTAAATAAGCCAATCATAATACCAAGATACTTGGATGCATCTTCTGCATTAAAATCCCAGTGGTGAGCTGTGAAGTGGTATTTGTATTCGCTGCTTAAAGTAGAGTAAACAAAAAGTATAAGAACTATGGTTGTTATTGCATATTCAACAATTAGTAAGGTTAAAGCTCTTCGCTTGTTCTCATTGTTAGGCCATCTGAGTAAGAATTGACCGAAGTGTATGATAGCAGGAAGAATTAAACCACCAGTTATCCAACGGTGGTAGGCGCCTATGGGATGGTAGAGAAAGGCTCCAAGAAAATAACCGAAGTTAAATATACCAAGTAGGATGCAAGCTATGCCTAAATGGAAGGTGGATTTGGTTTTGTCCTTTAAAGAAAGAAAGAAAGTTCCAATCAATAGAATGATAATTGAAACTAATAGACTTCCAAAAGAGAAATAGTTAAAAAGTATATTTTCCGAAGACAAACTCATAAAATCCATTCAATCCTACCTTATTTCTTCATGGCATGCAAATCGTATATTTAGGGATAAAATAGCCATGAAAGTATATTTTCATAACTAAATAGGACGTTTGCAAGAGAAAAAAAAAGACGAGCAAAAACGCCCGTCCTCTCCAACATTCCTTATCATCAGAAATTTCTAATTTCTTGGGATAAAGCACTCAATTCCGTTGTATCTTAGTTTTGATTTAAGACTTTCAGCCTTGTCTCTGGAAGCAAAATCTCCCATCTGCACTACATATCCATCTTCTCTAGAAAAAACGAAAACTTCATGGCTATAATCTTTTTTCATCATTTCTTTGTATTTGGCTGCTCGGTTTTGATCGCGAAATACTCCAACTTGCACAGTATATCCTTTGGGTTGTTTCCCGTTGGATTTACTTGCATAACTAGAATCTTTCTTAGGAGCTAGTTTCTCAGGCTTATCACCCCCAACTAATTCCAATTCCTCATCTAAATCTCCGTCATCCAAATCTTCAAAGGAGTCATTTCCTTTTTTGACAACAGTTAAGCCAACTTTAGTAATACCTTGTTCTTTGAAAGCGAGGATCTCAGCTGTTTTTTCAGAGACATCCATGATTCTTCCTTTTACAAAAGGACCACGATCATTCACACGAACCATAGCTTCTTTTTGGTTTTCTAAATTTTGCACTCTTACGATAGAACCTAAGGGCAGTGTTCTATGAGCTGCTGTAAGTTTTGCTGAATCAAAAGGCTCACCACTGGCAGTAGGCTTGCCTTGGAACTTAGCACCATACCAAGAAGAGTAACCAACCTCATCAAAGTTGCCAGAAGTATCAGCGGCTTTTTCAGGTACGTCAAATTTTGCAACAGTAGAAGGTTTTAAATCTTCCTCTACAGATCTCGCTACCTTCATTTCTTCCGGCTTCATAGATTTTTCAAAAAATATATCTTCTGGGTCACCCGATGCTGAAACCTTTCTTCGACTAGACTCAGCAGTGGAGCATGCGCTCATCCAAATCAGAATAGCTGGAAGTATCCAACGCATTTTATTCATAAATCCCCCTCATTCTCTCAATATTCTATTTCGGTAGATTCATGAAAATTTCCTTGGATTTTTTTTTGAGATTTTCACCGATAGAAATCCTATGGATGGGGATTCGGCAAAAAAACTTTTTAACCAGGCTGTTCAGAAAGAAACCAAGGGTCTTCTGGATGAGGCTAGAACTCTGTACTACGAAGCAGTTAAAAAAGATCCTCAATTCATACAAGCCTGGCTGAATCTTGGTTCTCTTGAATTTAAATCGGAAAATATTTCTGAAGCCATCCATGCTTTGAAAGCAGCACTTAAGATTGATAAAAAGCTTTTGCAAGCCCACCTCTTACTTGCTCAGATCTATAGGCAAGAAAACCAAGAAAAACAAACGGAAATCTATCTTACCAATGCCTATAAACTAGATTCGAAAAATAAATTCGCATTAGGAGCTCTTGCTATGTTCTATTATGATAAAAGCCTTTACTCTGAAAGTTTAAAAATGGTCGACCTCTATCTTGCCTATTACCCTGATGATAAAAATCTGCGAATTCTAAGAACAGATATCCTCGCCAAACAAGGAAATTATAAAGCTAGTTTAAGTGAACTTACCGAACTCGTTCAAAAGGATGCTGGATTTGCTTCCTTTCAAAGCAATATGAAAAAGACTTGGAGCGAAGCGGATGAGGAAATCAAAGTTCATGTTGAAAATTTGGCCAAAAAGACTAAAAACAAAATTGAAGAATTTAAATCCAAATTGGAACTTTCTAAAGAAAATCCAGAAGACTTCTCCCCTCCCGATCCCCAAGATGCCATGGATTTGAGCTTACTTTACCTCTTTCAAGGTGATTCTGAGAAAGCGATGAAATATTTAGTCTATGCAAAAAAGAGTAGTGATGACACAAAGAAATAGTTATGCCTTTTTTGAATTATACTGCAAGAAGGAAGTACTCCAAGAGTAGCTGTCTTTCTAAATTCGTATTCGGAATTCTTCTCATCACTATCTCCTGTAGATTTCCTGTTCGGTATGAACAAGAATTGGAATTAGATAGAGATTTTCTTTTTTATTCGAATCAAACCATCCCCATCAGTGACTTAAGCAATAACAAGCTTTTCAATAGAAATTTAAGTTCCTTATCAGACCGTGAGTCTGTTTTGAATTTTCAAGAAAAGAACAATTACTTTGTATTGCTTGCAAAGGATGGAAATTTAGAGAGAGCAATTCCTGGTTTCCAAAACATCATTCAATCCCATCCCAAAGAAAAAATTCCACTAATGAATTTGATTCGGCTTTACTATGTCATTCATGAATATGATGAGGCTAGATCGTATATACGAAGTTATATTAAATTGAATAATACCAAACTAAGTGAATTCCAAGCCATTCTCAATGATCTACAATCAAGTTATAGAATCGAAGAGCGCGCTATGATTTTAGAGGGAATTAGTGTTCTTCCTGGCTACGAATTGTATTCTTGGGAAGAACTAGGAAAATATTTTCTTTTCCAAAAAGACTTTGCATCAGCTGAATTCTATCTTCAGAAGATTCTCAGTCTTGCTCCTTTCAATGAAGAAGCCTTGGTCGCTATGGCTGAGCTTTGTTTAGATTCTAAGCGATGGTCTGAACTAGCAGATTATGGAAAGGCAATGAACCTTATCCCGAATAAAAAGAAATATTCCTATTACTATGTTTCTAAAGGATATTTTGAAAGAGGGAAATACACCGAGGCACTTGATTGGGTTCAAAAAGCTCCAGAAGCTGAAAAGGCTAATGTTGAGTACTTAATCCTTTGGCGTGATATTTTGTTAGCTGATAATCCCAAAAATTCACTGGAACCATTAAGGAAGTATTTTAGAATAGTGCAATCCAATGGATTTGAAGTTCCTGAAGAGAAATTTTTACCAACTATCACGACCCAAGGCAAAGAAATTATGGAGGGATTTATAAAATGATCCAAGAAAATTACTACGAAAACAATATCGATTTACTCGATCACATAGAATCCATTATTGATTGGGAGGAAATCATTCCTATTTATGAAAATAATTTCCAAGATTATAAAATATATAATGAAACTAAAAATCCAAGACTAGAAATGGCACCTTCCACTGTAGATGAAGAGAAAGCCTTTTACCAAGAAGTACTTCGTTCTGCGGGAGAAGTTTCTGGGATTTATGTATCTCAGGTTGCCCAAGAAATCGATAAACAAGGATTAAAGTTTGAAAATGGAAAAGTAATTCATCCGCAAGCTATGGTGGAGATGATCCAAAAATACATTGAAGCTGGTCTTGCTCCCGTAGCATTCTCAAGAAAATATGGGGGCTTAGGTGTTCCTAATATTATCAAAGCCTTTATTTCCGAACTCATGTATCGATCTGATACATCCATTACCATTGCCGTAGGAAGTATGGGTCTTGCTAGCATTTTAGAAAAATTTGCAAGTCCAGAAATTTGTGAAGAGTGGCTTCCTAAATTCATTGAACAAAATTATACAGTAACAATGGGATTGTCTGAGCCTGATTATGGCTCCGATCTTCCTGAAGTAAAGACTAAGGCTATCAAAGATCCTAATGCAACAGAGGGTGAAAATAAATGGCTACTAACAGGAAATAAACGATACCAAACTATGGCTTGTGGTGTGAATGGTGGCCCCTCAGCAACTTTGGTACTCGCAAGAACAGGAAGTCCTGAATCAGGTGCAAGAGGTCTTTCCTTTTTTATAGCTGAAGGAAGTGGTTATGAAGTAACTGGTCTTGAGAAGAAGCTTGGGCTTAAGGCTTCTGCAACCTGTGAAGTTGCTTATGAAAATTCACCCGCAACTCTAGTTGGTTCAGAAAACTATGGATTGGTGAAATATGTAATGGGTATGTTAAATGGTGCAAGACTCTCTGTCTCCAGCCAGGGAGCAGGCCTTTCTCAAACTGCATTTGAAGAAGCGAATAAATATGCCCAAGAGAGAATTCAGTTTGGTAAACCAATTGCTGAGATACCAGCTGTAAAGAAAATGTTGAATTGGATGGAGCGAGAAACGGCCGCTATGCGTTGTTTGATGGTAGAAGCGGCATATTCCGTTGATAAATATATGTGGACTATCGATTCTGGACTTCCTAAATCGGATCCTGCTATGATAGAAGCGAAATTCTGGGAAAAGGTTGCAAATACTCTTACTCCCATATCCAAATACTATAATTCAGAGACATGTATCCAAGTTGTAAATACGGGCTTGCAAGTGCTAGGTGGTGCAGGATTTACAGAAGACTATGATCTCGCTAGATTGTACCGGGATGCTAGGATTACAAATATATACGATGGAACGACTCAAATTCAAATAAATGCGGCTATCGGTGGAATAGTGGCTGGAATGTCTGCGAATGGAATCTTTCGAGAATATTTAAACAAGCTTCAAAACGGAATCGATTATAGCACTATTGATTCTTCTAAGAAAAGATTTCATGAAGATGCTATCATTCTGCTTGTTAAGGATTTTGACACAGTTGTTGAAACTTATAAAAAGATTGAGGCTCGCGAAGATAAGGAAGCATTTGCATTTGAAGTTGTTGAATCAGCAGCAAGACTGATTCTTAGTTTGCTAATGGAGAGAGCAAGAACCAGAAGTTCTAAATCAAGTTCTAGCCCAAATAAAAATCCAAGAAACAATGCCATCTCAATACTTGATAAAAGAAAGCAATGGTGTAAAGACTTCCATAGGGATTCTAAAGCAATTCTTATGGCAAACCAAGTAAAGCTTGAATCTGCAATATTGTAAATGATACAAGATTGTAATTTATTTTCATAGGGTTTATAATTTTTAAGGCGATGAGGTGATTGAATGTCGAATTCTGTGAGTGAAATCCAAGCGAAGGCAAAAGCCTTTGTGGATGAAATAGCGATACCAGCTGAGCAGTTCTATGACTATAGTCGTGGTCGTATGCCAGAAGATAAGGTAGAAGAATTGCGTAAGATTGCAAAAGAACGCGGTCTTTGGACGGTTCATCTTCCAAAGTCGGAAGGTGGACTTGGATTAGATATGGTGGGAACAGCCCTCGTCTTTAGTGAGTTAGGTCGTTCACCCATAGCTCCTTATCTTTGCAATTGTGATGCGCCCGATGAAGGGAATATGCACCTATTGCACTTGGCTGCCACAGAAGACCAAAAGAAAAATTTCTACCAGCCTTTAGTTGAAGGTAAAATCCGATCTGCTTTTGCTATGACTGAACCTCCACCTGGAGCGGGTTCAGACCCCACAAGCCTTACATCCAATGCAGTGAAGCATGGAGATGATTACATTCTGAACGGTCATAAGTGGTACTGCACAGGAGCCAATGGTGCTGATTTTCTTATAGTTATGGCAAAAGTGAATGACTCTTTTCGACGAACTACTATGTTTCTTGTGCCTACAAATTCCCCAGGTTACACTATGATCCAAGAGATAGATGTACTGGGTTCTCATGGACCTGGTGGACATTGTGAACTTAAATTTGAAAATGTAAGAGTTCCTGAAAAGAATCTTCTTGGTAAGGTCGGAGAAGGATTTCGACTTTCTCAACTACGCCTAGGGCCTGCTCGATTAACGCATTGTATGCGGTGGATTGGACTTTCTAGAAGAGCTATGGAAATTGCAAGAGATTATGCTACCAATCGAGAGCTCTTTGGTGGAAAACTTTCCGAGCAACAAGGTATACAATGGATGTTTGCTGAGTGTGCTCTAGCTATAGAATCAGGTTTTCTGTTGACCCTGAAGGCTGCAGAATTACTAAGCAAAGATCTAGATGCAAGACAAGCTGTTTCCATGGCAAAATGGCAGGTCAGTGAGACCTTGAATAAATGTGTGGATACAGCAATACAAATTACAGGTTCTCATGGTTATTCTCGTTATATGAAATTGGAATTATTTTATAGGGATGCTAGAGCTGCTCGCATTGCAGACGGACCAACGGAGACGCATAAGATGGTTATTGGTAGAAATTTGATGTCAGGGAAGTTGGGATTCTAGCCACCCCCTTAAGGAGGTGGCTAAGTATCCGAAACAATTCTTATATAGTTTTTATTTCCAAATAAAAATCAACCAATATCGAATCAAAATTTTTATCTTGGTATTTCAATTTTTCCTTAAAAACAGAAGATAAGTATATTTTACCATTTTTCCTTATGGTCTTTAACATATGTTTTAAAATCGATAGGTTCTCTCTTGGTGATATCTTTCACATTATTATTGATAGGTGCAGAATGGCCTTCTCTTAGAGCACTAGCTATATACAATAAAAAGTTTGAGTAATCTTCTGGAAGACCAGCAGATATGAGTGAATTAAGAAAATCATTCGGATCAACATTTACATAATCAATTTTTTTTCCTAGGACATCAGTCATTATTTTTGCAACTTGTTCATGTGAAATAGCCTCAGCACCAGTCAAGTTGAACTCTTTGTTCTTCCAAGAATCTGTGGTGATAACTTCGTAGATACTTTTGGATATATCCCTAGAATCAATAAAGCTAACAAGGGCATCTCCACCGGGAAAATAAATCTTTAGGTCTTTTTGTATTCCTTCAATCCAAAAGGTATGAAAATTTTGCATAAACCAATTCGGTCTTAAAATCACATAAGGAATAGTAGAGTCTATCAAAGCAAGTTCCAGTTTTCGAAAAGGTGCTTCTGGAGGAGCAAATTCAACTCCCATAGCCGTCATGAGGACAACTTTTTTTAGCTTAACTTCTTTTGCCTTTTCAACAAATGGATTTAGAATATCATACTGTGCTGTGTATCCAGGTGGTGAGAGAAGGAAGGCCGCATCTACCTTCTCAAGTGCCTTTAGTCCGTCTTTAGGTTCAAAGGCGTCGACCTTTACCCACTCTAAATTCTTAACTGCTTTTTGATTGCTAGGATTTCTTGTTCCAGCTATTACAGAATGTCCATTTTCTAAAAGTAACTCTATGAGTTTACCGCTTACTAAACCGGTTCCACCATACACAAAAATTTTCATAATTAATCTCCTTAATCTATTAGTATCATAACGTATTTTGAAGAACTGTCCATATCCTGGAATAAAAAATACATATCCAATCGTCTAAATTAGTAGACATTTGGAGGAAATTTAAATTTTTACTTATTATGGATCTATTATCAGAGATACTCAACCAAGCAAATTGGAAAAATGATTTATTAGTTAAAAGAACTCTTACTAGAAATTGGGGTTATAGATTTCCCTGTGAAAGAAGTGGAGGATTTCATATTGTCACCATGGGTTCTTGTTATGCGAGAACTGACAAAGAAATCATCACATTGGAGCGTGGTGATATTCTATTTATTGTTAAAGGCGTCCATCATGATTTGGTATCCTCTCCCAAGGAAAGAGTAGTTCCCCTTAGAGATATTAATGATCTTAAGAATTCAAAATTTATAAGACAAGCGAGCCTAGATGAAAGTAATAAAAATTCCATCAATAAGAAGAATTCATCTTTAGATAAGCAAATTGTAACTACATCAATTGTTTCAATTCGATATGAAGTCCCTGATGGTTCCATACATCCTTTTTTTCTTGAGCTACCTAGTATAATACACGTTAAGTCTAAAGAAATTTCATTTGGTCATCCAATTCATACAACGATTGAGATGATATCTCAGGAAATGGAGTCTAGTGTTGGATCTGATTTGATTCTTCAAAGATTAACAGATATTTTGCTGTATTATACCATTCGCCGCTGGTTAGAATCCAATCCCTATCCTGAATCAGGATGGGTTGGAGTTTTTCGAGATGAGAAAGTAATTGCAGTTCTTGAGCTAATTCATAAAGATTCTACACACAACTGGACTATTGAGAGTTTGGCTAATTCAGTGGGTTTGTCCAGAGCCAGTCTAGCCTTTCGGTTTAAGAAATCTCTGGGGATTACCATCAATGATTATATAGTCAAATTGAAATTAGAAAAAGGAAAAAACTTAATCCATGATTCTGAAATTTCATTAGAAGAAGTCTCAAGAAGAGTCGGATATTCCTCTGCATTTGCTTTTTCTAAAGCTTACAAGCGAATCTATGGACAGGCACCAAGAAAAAGAAAAGTATCTTAAATTAAGAGATACCATTTTACAAAATTTCTCTTGAGAGTGAAACATAGAGTGAAACATAGAGTAAAACATAGAATGAAACCAAAGATAAACAATTTATTTACCTTCTTGATTGCCTTAGTTTGGATAATCAGTGGATTATTATTTAAAATACTTATGATAACTCCAAGGCATCAATTGATAGTTTCCGAAATTCTAGGAAGTCAATACGGAGAAATCTTTACACTTGCAATAGGTGTTTCGGAAGTCACACTTGGAATCTGGATTTTATTGGGATTCTATCAGAAGTGGACAGCTTTGTTTCAGATGCTATTAATTGCGATTATGAATGTTTTGGAATTTATACTTGCCTCTGAACTTTTACTATGGGGAAGATGGAATATATTTTTTGCAGGAATGTTTATCTTGTTTATATATAGATTCCAATTCTCTCCATATCTCAAGATTTCATCTAAGGTGGATTCCAATGTCTAAAGTTCTATCTTTTTTAAGTAAACATCCTTTTCCCGTTCAAGCATTCTTCGAAAGTTCTATAGTGCTAGCATATGCCATACCCAAGAAAGAGCTTCTATCGTTCATACCCAGATGCTTAAGTTTAGATACTTACCAAGACAAATGGGGATTCATTGCTGTGGCTATGGTTACTACAAAAGCATTACGACCAAAAGGATTCCCAGAATTTATGGGAAATAACTTTTTTCTTATGGGATATAGAATCTTTGTAAGATATAATTCAGTGTCTGGAAAAAAGTTAAGAGGATTGTATATTTTAAAATCAACAACAGATAGAAAGAAGATGGAATTTTTTGGAAATATATTTACTAAATACAATTATACAACTGCAGATTTTTTAATCAAAGATGATTCAGGTAGGATTAGTATTGAATCTCAGAAAGAAAATATGCACGTAATAGTTGATACTAAGAGCTCTAATGTTGATTTGCCTAAAGATTCTCCCTTTCCAGATTGGAATGAGGCAAGAAAATTTGCTGGGCCTATGCCATTTACCTTTTCGGTAGATTCCTTGAATAAGGAAGTAACCATCATCGAAGGACTCAGACAGAATTGGAAACCTCGCCCTATAAAAGTGATACAAAATAATGTGGGCTTCATGGATTCTTTAAACTTGCCAAGTGCTATTCTTGCAAATGCATTCATTATTGAGAATGTTCCTTATAGTTGGAAGAAAGGTGAGACAGAAAATTGGAAAACTTAAGAACTGCTTTTCAGGGAATAAGCAATATTATTCGATTCAATTGGCATTTTTATTTCCTTTCATTTATTCTAATGCTGGTCTGGATTTTTATAGGATTTACATTTAATCTGGGTGATTTTGAGAATGTATTTTGGTTATTCTTGGCTTTAGGTATCTTAGCCAATGGAACTAGTTTAGTTGCTTCGTGGTATATTTATGATTTTTCTAATCTTTATTCTTTAGAATTGTTGAGCGAGAGAGATAAGAAATTACAATTAGAACAATCTAATAAGCTTATAATTAATATACATGCTGGTTTTGATGAAACAAGTTCTATCCTTAGAAATTATTATCCTGAGGCAAGTATTCAAGTGATGGATTTTTATGATCCAAATCAGCATACAGAAGTTTCTATTGAAAGAGCAAGGCGAGCATATAGACCCTTTCCTGATACAATTCCTATAGTAAGCAATAAGATTCCACTTGATTCGAATTCTGTAGATAAAATATTTCTTCTATTGGCTGCTCATGAAATTCGAAATCAAGAAGAAAGAGAAACTTTTTTCAAAGAGTGCAAGAGAATTCTAAGAGCCCAAGGAAGTATTATCGTATTAGAGCATTTGAGGGATTTTCCAAATTTTTTGGTTTATACAATTGGCTTTTTTCATTTTCATTCTCATAGAACCTGGTTGAATACATTTCATACTGCTGGACTCACTGTGAGGGCTGAAAAGAAAGTAACTCCATTTTTATCTTATTTTGAATTAGAGGCATTATGAAATTTCAAATTCAAATGATAGGCTACCTCTTTTTAGTTCTATCGCTAGTGCACTGTATTTTTCCAAAATACTTTGATTGGAAGAATGATTTAAGAAATGTAAGTTTAATAAATCGGGAATTGATGTATGTTCATACCTTTTTTATTGGTGTTACAGTATTTTTAATGGGATTGATTTGTATACTCGCTCCTGATGATTTACTGTATACTTCTTTAGGTAAGAAGATTAGCTTTGGATTTGGTATATTTTGGTTTTTAAGATTATTGATTCAGTTCTTTGGGTATTCAAGTACACTTTGGAAAGGCAAGGGATTCGAAACAGTAGTACATGTTATCTTTTCGATTTTTTGGACATATACTACTATTTTATTTTTTGCTATGAGTCTCTTAGATTAATTGGGATTGGTTTTTTCTAGCTTAGACCATCTCTCTAGAATTTTAAAACCATAAAAGACAGTAATCAGCAATCCCAATATGAAAATGAATCTTGTAAGCCAAATAGAAATGGGAGGTTCAAAAACACTCCATGCTTTTTCAGGATTTGCTATTTGTTCTGACAAAGATAAATTCGTGTATTTTTCATAAAGAGTATCATTAAAGCTTGAGGTATCGTAATCTGGAAGTGAAGCATATTGGTTACCATAATAAACTTGAAATGATTCTTTGCCATCCCAGTCTTCTGGTAATTTAACTATGCATTCCTCTTTAGGTTGATAAAGTTTAATGCTTGTTAATTTTAGGGATTCAGAGTCTTTATTGAAAATTACTAATTTCCATGAGGATGAAACTGTATCATTTAGATAAATTTCTGAATAAGCAAATTGACTATTCTTAGATCTTTGTAAAGTCCCTGTTGAATGAGAGATATATTCTTTTTCTTCATTCATTTTATAAATAGTATATTCTCTGTTATAGTCCAATTCTTTGAATTCGAGGCGTATGATCTGAAAAGGCTTAGCAGTTTCATTATCAAAATAATACTGCGAAGCTTTTATGTCACCATTCTCTAAAGCTTCTGGAACAGTTTCATTGTATTCAATATGTGAAATCATATCTTTGGGTCCATATTGTACGCTTGCGAAGGTTATCTTATCTTTATAATCAGTTTCAATTCTAATGTATTTGTAATAGTCTGTATCTAATTTTAGATTTAGACTTTCAGAATAGGTGTCATTATTGTACTTGAATATGAAAGCATCCTTAGTTACTTTCCAATCATCGATTTCATTTCCTAAGTAAACCTTAGCGGATGTTTCAAAAAAATCAACAGCCTTAATATCTATACTTTCCAATCGAGAATTGCCAGGTATTGTCGGAAGCTCTAAGACATAATTCATGCTATATTCTGATTGTTTGGAGTATATAATCTTTGGATTTACTCTACCTACTTTACCATTTGCAATTTGCTTAATTCTTCTAATGTAAGGCAACTGTTTACCTTTATAAGAAACTCTTAAATCATAATCATAAAAAGATCTATAAATATCTTCATCTAAGTCAAATTTCCCAAATTCCTTATTGGTTTTAGTATTGGATGGCTTCAATTCCTTAACATAGGAATAATTCTGTATCCATCGTGGAGAGGAGAATATGGGAAGTGTAAAAAGTACGAGTACCAATAAATATTTCATTTAATTATTTCCTAAAACCTTTTCTTTAAATTTTTCATAGAACAATCCAAGGACGACAAGTAGTAATCCTATGGAAAAACCAGCAATGATCTTTGTTAGTAAGCTCAATGCCCAAACATCAAAAATAATAAACTTTAGAAGAATTATTAATGCAAAAACAACTCCTATCCTTCTTAGTATAGCAGAAGATCTCAAGAAACCTAAAATTAGAAAGGCAGCAGAATAAATTACAAAAACTGCTGAGTAAGCTAAGCTTCTCCAATATACTTCATTGATGGAATATCGAATCTCCCATAGAAAACCAAGAGCTGAAATTGCTATTGCGGCTATTCCAAAAATTAAAATTGTATTTCTATCTGAATTTCGCTTTTTAAATTGAAAGAAGAAATAGGACAAACTAATTGTAGTTAAAATATAAATAAGGAAACGACTATTGAGTATCAATTTCGAAGTCTCATCTTCTAAGCCATTGAAAAAGATAACTCTAAGTAGGGTTAAAATCCATAAAACAGAAGCTATAATTTTTATGTGAGTATTCTTCTCTGAACTTATTTTAATAAAGCCTAAAGTATAGATTGATCCAAGGCTAAGCAGTGCAAGGCTTAACCAAGATCTTTCCATTTCTTTTAGTAGACTGAACATTACCAAGGCTGAGGCAACATAAATTAAAATTGGACTATTCCAATCGATTCCTTGCTTCTTCTGAAATTTATCCAAGGTAAAGACAGCAACAAATCCCATAAACAAGATACCATGAGGTGAGAAACTCGGATAAAAATTATTTAAAATCATGGAAGCATAGATAGCAGCAAGAAATAAGGAACCCACTACCAAAATTTTGCTTTGTATCGTATCTTTGGAAAGATTAACTTCTAAAAATAATTCTCTAAATAGGAATAAGAAACAAATAAAATTTGTATATAGGAAGGGCGCCCAAAATGAGCTCTTAGTTAAACTTTCGCTCATCCAAACTCCCAAGACAATCCAGTTGCTTAAGAATACAAGCAGGGGGGCCCAAAGCCACTTTTGATTCCGGCTAGCATAAAGAAAGAGTAGGTTGCAAAGTGTTAAATAAATAAAAAGAAATTGGTATGAATTTTCTCCAGTAGATACCATCACAGGTGAGAGTACTGCTCCAATATAACCAAAGAAATAAATTACTTCGCTTCTTGCAATTTTAGCAAGAAAGACTAAAAGTATATTAATCATTGTTAAATAGAAGAAAGTCTCCGTTATATGAAAGAAATGATAGAAACGATATGCAGTAAAAATTGTAATATAGAGAATTGTTCCACCACTACCTATGAGAGCTGGTGTTAAGATTCGATAATTTTGTTTGGAATAATAGAAGCCTCCATAAAAGAAAAGAAATCCAGCAAACAAACCAAAGAAAATTTTTCCTGAATCTCCAATCCATTCATATCGAAAGGCAAGATCCATGAACCAGCCAAATGCAAGTAGCATAGCTAAGATTCCAATTTTTGCAATCCAATTTCCTCCAAGAAGAAATTCCCATTGGTCCCAAGCGAAACTTGGTACTTTCTCAGTTTGTTCCTGAATAGGGACCAAGCGTTCTTGGATGAGATCATCAGCAGAGATTTTTTTCTTTGTAGTTGTTTCAAGAGCTGAAGCTTGAGAATTACTTTTTGAAGAAAAGGCTGAGACTTCTAGGCCTTCTAAGGATTTTTTGATTGAGGAAAGCTCTATCTCTAAGGATAGAATTCTCTTTTTTAATTGCGAAATGTCTTCCGAATTCATTCAGCTATCATAAACAAAGGTACATTTTTCAGGCAAGAATATTTCTATATGGAAATTAGGA
Organism: Leptospiraceae bacterium; assembly: GCA_022402465.1. Classification (GTDB taxonomy): domain Bacteria; phylum Spirochaetota; class Leptospiria; order Leptospirales; family Leptospiraceae. Next base: position 76,490 of record JAKRSH010000042.1, read on the forward strand.
AGAATTAGATGTTTTTTTGGATTTAAAAATTTATTATATCTTAATTCACCATACTTACTCTTAAGCTTGTTCAATTTGTTCGCAAATAATAAAGGTCAGATTAAATTCAAAAGAAATAAAATATTTCTTTCCGAAACTTAAGAACAGTTGGAATATTACAGATGGGGGATCACTTATGATTTTAAGAACAATTTTAGTTTTAGGAATATTGTTTTCTTCTGGATCTGTATTCAGCTTCGAAGACAGAAAGGAATGTGCAGGAGACATTAAGACTCTTTGTGAAGGTAAGAAAAGTAAAGAACGCAAAGAATGCTTATTGGAAAATAAGGCTCAAACCTCGCAAGGATGCCAAGCAGCAATTGAGAAGGCAGTTGAGAAGAGAAATAAAAAGTATCCATGTGCGGCTGATAGAGATAAGTTCTGTAAGGATGTAAAGAAGGGTGAAGGTCGCATATACAATTGTTTGGTTGAGAATACGGCTCAACTTAGTCCAGAGTGCTCAGCGAAATTGACAGCTAAGGCAGAGAAAAAAGACGCTAAACAAAAAGAGCGAGAAGAGAAAAAAGAAAAGAAGAAAGAAGAAAAGGCTGAAAAGAAAAAAGAGAAACCTCCTATCAGTGATTCAGAATTAACAGACTAAATTTTTCCATTCTGGTGGGTAATCCACCAGATCTTTCCTTATCCTAGGTTCTCTATCCAAATCAAGATTCCAATAAGATTTCTGTTTTTAAAAAAAATACATCCATAATGAATAATTTAATGTCAAACTATTAGAGGTAAAAAATGAACCCAACAAAATTGAAACAAAGCAATTACCATAAAGCTGAGACCAGGGGCTTTTTTGATTTTGGATGGCTAAAGACCCACCATACTTTTAGCTTTGGTTCCTACTACGATCCTGAGAGAGTCCATTTCGGAGCTTTACGAGTTTTAAATGATGATAGAATTGAAGCTGGAATGGGTTTCGGAACTCATCCACATGATAATATGGAAATCATTACAATCCCTTGGCTAGGTACTCTCGCTCACAAAGATAGCATGGGCAATGTTGAAGAGATTAAAAAGGGTGAAGTTCAAATCATGTCCGCTGGAACGGGAATCACTCATTCAGAGTTCAATGCATCCAAAACAGAGCCTGCTGGAATTTTTCAAATCTGGGTACTTCCTAAGAAGAGAGGAATTGCTCCCAGATATGGACAAAAAGTTTTTCCTGCTTCAGAACGAGAGAACCAATTTCAATTAGTGGTTTCGCCAAATGGGGATGATGCGGCAGACAAGGGACCAGTTTGGATCAACCAAGATGCATTTTTTTCTTTAGGAAACTTTAGTAAAGATTCTAAGATTGAATATAGAAAATACATTCCAACGAATTTAGTTTATACATTTGTCATTAAAGGATCCATCTTGTCAGAAGAGTTGCAACTGAATGCAAGAGATGGTTATGGTTCCGAATCTTTTAATCAGAACTGGATAGCAAAAGAAGATTCAGAATTGTTGATTATTGAAGTTCCTTCGATAGGTTCATAAATAATTTTGGATCTAAGCCCCAGGCCTTTGCTAAGAGAGTATCTATTCCTTGGTGAAGGTCTTTCTCATATCCGAAGCCTCTACACATACCTTCTATCATATTGATATTCTGCATGGATACCATTCCATGAATCAAGGTATGTGTGAAAATAGAAGCAAGAAATATATCTTCAACATCGATCAAACCAGAGGCTTTCATAGCAGCCATTTGGTTGAGTAAAGTAGAGAACGCTTTTCTGCCAACTTCCATAAGTTCTGGATATTCTTCTTTGTCTGGTAATCTTGTATTAAAGATGATATTGTACAATTCAGGGTACCTAGTAGCGAACAAAATGTAATTTTCTTTAAGTTTGTGGAAGCGCAGAATGATAGCTTCCTTAGTGCTTGGGAGTGGAAGATCTTTTTCTAGGAATTCGTTGAAGATCCTGAAGCCCATAATACCTAATTCTGAAAGAACATCATCCTTTGTCGCAAAATGTCTATAAGGTGTTGCATGTGAAATCTTAAGGTTTCTCGCAACTTCGCGCATATTTAAGGAATTGGCTCCTTTTTCAGTGATGATTTTTAGGCATTCTTTGAGGATTCTTTCTTTGATTTTAAGTTCTTTTTCCCCTTTACCATATTTGATAGATGGCTTTTCCTTTTTTTTCTTTTTTGCTACTATTTTTGCCATTATACCTAGTATTGTTCCAATTCCAATTCTGTAAACATTTCATTATTGAGCATATTATTATTTATAAAAATGTCTACAATAATATTTACGATGATATAAAAAATGTTGACAATGACAACATAATTGAGTCCATTGTCAAATTATGAATATTTCAGATTGGATACTATCAAAGACGAGATTTTTTTGGATGCTGGGAGTTGCTGGAACTTTAATAGGATTGATTTCATGGTTCACTGTGCCCAAGGAAGAAGACCCTAGACTAAAACCTAGGTTTGGATACATTAAATTAATTTATCCAGGCGCATCTGTTCCTCAAATCCAAAAGTATGTTGTGGAAGAGACTGAGAAGGAACTTGCATCCGTTGATGCTATAGAAAAATTATCCACTACAATTCGATCTGGCTTTGCTGGAATTCGAGTAGAGTTCAAGGCTGGTATCAAAGATGATTCACTTATATCGAGATCCTGGGATGAGGTACAAGAAGCCTTAGATAAGGCATACAAGGTCTTCCCCGAAGGAGCAATGGAGCCTGATCTAGATAGGAAGCTTGACCAAGAGGCTATGCTGATCTCTGTTGATGCTTCCAGTCCTGATAGCCAAGATTGGTTATTAGATCTAGAGAATCTGCTTCTAAAGAATCCCAAGGTTTCCCGAATCAGGCGAATCGGATCCGAAGGAAGACAAGTATCTATTCAAATCAATGAACAAAAACTGGCGAATTCTGGTTTAACTGTTAATCAATTTCTCGGACAGATTCTTCTTGCCAATACTCAAATAGCATCAGGTTACATAGAAACCGAAGACAAGCGAATTAATATCCAAGCGTCTAATGCTTTTGAGAAAGTAGAAGAACTTAAGAATTTTAGAATTGCAACTACCAATGGTTATACGCTTCCTTTATCATCTTTAGCAAAAGTTGAAATAGAGTTGAATTCTCCTGAAAATGAAGAGATGAGATGGAATGGCAAAAAAGTTTTTGGTCTTGGATTGATATCAAAGAAAGGAATTGATCTTAGAAAATTTGGAGAATCAATCGAAGCATCTATAGAAAAATATAGAAATGAATCTTTAGAGGATGGAATAGATAAACAAATTACTATTATTAACTCTCAACCAAGTTATGTAAAGAATAGATTATCGGATCTATCTATTTCTCTGCTTTCATCTATAGGCTTACTTTCTATCTTTATGATATTCTTTATGGGTATGAGAGTTGGTTTAGCAGTTTCAGTAATGCTTCCAGTAATCTCTTTAATTGCTTTTGCAATCTACGCTATCACAGGTGGGATTCTCCACCAAATTGCAATAGCTGCCTTTGTTTTATCCTTTGGTATATTAATAGATAATATTGTTGTAATAGTCGAAAGTATTCAAGAAAAAATAGATGCAGGACTTCTTGCCAAGCAAGCAGGGATAGAAACAATTCGTGAATTTAGCATACCATTGCTTTCATCAACAATAACTACAATAGCATCCTTTCTGCCTATGGCACTAGCAAATGATACATCTGCTGAATTTACAGAAGCAATTCCAAAAATTGTTATTATTTCACTTATCGTAAGTTACCTCGCATCAATTTTTTTAAGTCCTTCCTTATCTATGAAGTTTTTGAAAGCTAAAAAGATAAATTTGAATTCAAGTTCTGTTTCTGAAAAACTGGGAAGTTCCATTGTTAATTTTATTATCAACAAACCTAAGACACTTTATCTAAGTTTGACGATATTTGTTGTTCTCGTATTTGCAAGTTTCCCATTTCTGAAATTTAAATTTTTCCCATCTGCTGATAGAAACCAAGCAATCATGGAAGTTTCCTTCCCAGAAGGTACATCTTATTTCAAAACCAAAAGAACTATAGAAGATTTAGAATCAAAATTCTTAGGTCTTGAAGGTTTGAAAGGATTAGCTTCTTTTATTGGAAGAAGTACTGCTTACTTCTATTATAATCTTCCTCAAAAACCAAACGCTCCTCATATGGCGCAAATGCTTTTAATCTCAGATAAGGACACATTCCCTCTAAGTCTTGAAAAAGAGATTAAGGAAATTTCTGAAAAAACTGGAGCAAGAATACGTATCAAGAGTTTAGAACAAGGGCCACCTATGGAAGCTTCTATAATTTTGAGAGTATATCATAAAGACCATGAACTATGGAAAGAAAAGCTAAAAGAATTTTCATCTGAGATGAGTACAATGGAAGGAATCGATTTAGCATGGACAGAATCTATAGGAGAACAGGATAAGATACTTTTTGAAACCAATGATACTGAGTTAGGTGAATTAGGTGGAACTCGAAAGGATGTTTCTTTTTCTCTACTGAAATCAACATATGGTATACCTGCTGGTTTTTTTAAAACTGGCAAAGAAAGTATCCCTATAAAAATTACCTCTGAGAGTAAAGAAAAAACAAGTATACAAAATCTGGAAAAGTCAGTAGTAATTCAAACTTCGGAAAGAGCTATTCCAGCAAATCAAGTAACAAAGCAAAAGATCGAATCAAATGAGGCAATACATACTCTCTACAATCGTAAATCCTATGTATCTATGATGGTAGATTTGACTAAGGGTACAAATCCAAGTAAGTATGTTAGTTATTTGAATGATAAATTGGTCGAAAATGGTTTGAAGCCAAGTGAAGATTTCGAATTTGATGGAGAACAAGGAAATAGCCAAGAATCAAACTCGGCTTTAATGCAGACTTTACCAATAGGAATGACCATCCTTCTCGCTACTTTGATCTTGCAATTCAATAGTTATAGGCTGGTATTGATTATTCTTACAACTGTTCCTACAGCATTTTTGGGAATGATTCCTGGCTTGGTGATTTCTCGCCAACCATTTGGCTTCCTACCTCTACTCGCCTTATTTGCATTAATTGGAATAGCTGTAAACAATGGTATCATTCTAATTGATAAATTTACATCGTCTATAGCTGAAGGAAAAACTCCCGAAGAAGCAATTGAAGTTGGTGTTAGCTCAAGGCTTAGACCAATTCTCCTAACTTCAGGTTCAACCATTCTTGGTATGATACCACTTGGTTTTTCTTCTTCAACACTATGGCCTCCTTTTGCTTGGGCTATGGTTTCTGGATTATTTGTATCCTCAGTTTCTACACTGTTTATAATTCCAAAATTGTTTCTGGTTTTTTACTCAAATGAGGATAAATCTAAAAACAGTAAACCTAAAACTAGTAAATTGAAACAAAATACTATCCTAGGAGTTTTTACTATGATATTTTTTTTCTCAGCTAACATAAGTTCATTATTTTCTGAAGATCAAACCATTCAAACTGAAATAAACTTGAATCAAAACCATATTGGAAACCAAAATAGTTCCAAAATGTCCTTAATGCAAGTGATGGAAGAGGCTAAAAATTCATCACAAGCCAAAGCCGCCTATCATAAAGCTGCCCAAGCTCGAGAAGGAATTAAAGAAATAAGTAATGCTAGTTATATGCCAAAGATAGGAGTTTTTGGTGAGAGAGTTTCAAGGGACAAAGATTTATATTTAGAAACTCCAGCAGGGAATAGTAACTTTGGAAATAGGAGTTTCAATCAAACCGGTTTGGAATTGTACCAACCTCTTTGGAATGCAAAGAATATGAATCATTTGCTTCCCTCAATAGAAATGTTAGCCGAAGCAGCTAGGAAGAAAGCCATCTGGGAAGCCAAAAGTTCTCAGTTCAATGCAACCTTAGCATACATTGATTGTGCTGGTTTAAAAATTAGAATCAACAGCATTGAAGCAAGGAAAAATAATTTAAAATCATTAGCCAAAGAACTCAAAAGACTTGTATCGAATGGCAAGGCAAAAGATATAGACCAACTAAGAGTAGACACTTCCTTGAAGGCTATAGAGAGAGCCGAACAAACTCTGAACAATCAATACAATGTCTGTGTTATGAATCTAGGAAGACTTCTAGGACGAGATACTCCCATAGAGCCAATCATAGAATCTGTACCTTTTGTGAAATTACCTATGCAAGAAGAATCTGAGAATCAGAAAATATTGAGGGAGGACCTTGAAGCATTCCGACTTCAAATAGATGCATTAGCGAAAGAAAAAACTGCAATTGAAGCAGAGATATTACCGGAAGTCTATGCGAAAGGAAATCTTATCTATTCTGACCAAGCAAATTTAAATCCTTTTTCTTACTCTCAGTTAACTGTTGGTGCCAAATGGACAGTTTTCGATGGAGGCATTAGAGGCTCCAAGGTCAGACAAAAAGAAGAAGAAATAAAAGCCATGAACGAACAATACTTAGACGCTACTAGGAATATTGAAATATCTAAATTAGATTGGAAAGGAAGGCTCCAAGTTGAAAGTTCCAATTTGGAAAATTTGAACCAAGAATTAGAACTCATCCAAAGAAAGAAAAATGCAGAAAGACAAAGAAGCAATTCGGGTAGATCATCCATTTCTACCTTCTATGAAATACAAGATCAATATCTTGAAGCAGAACAGAATCTAAGCTTAATTGAATGGGAAGTAATTCGAGCTAAGATAGGATATAAATATTCCATCGGTAAATTAGAAATTGATTAAACCTTAAGCACATCATCCAATTTAGAATTCGAGAATTTTGGCCAAAGGATTTTCATCTTTGGCTTTTTTCATTCTTGGGCTTAGCTCTTGTCTTCGAAATCACTAGACTGCTTAGGCTAATCTCTTAGTCTATGAAAAATGGATGAGATTCTAAGCAAAACACCACAAGAAAGCCAAGTAATTACCCGTTATATAGTAATGCCCGACCATGCAAATCATTACGGAACAGCCTTTGGAGGAGTCATAATGTCTTGGATTGATATGGTTGCTGTTATGGTTGCACAAAGGCATTGCGGTAAGGAATCGGTAACTGCTAGTGTAGATCGACTAACGTTTATTACTCCAATTAATGTTGGTGATCATGTAGTACTCAAAGGTTCTGTGAATTATGCTGGCAAATCTTCCATGGAAATTGGTGTCCAGGTAACCAAAGAAGATCCATACAATAATAAAGTAGTTCGTGCCACTACTGCTTATTTGACATTTGTAGCCTTGGATGCAAATAAACGTCCCAGCCAAGTTCCTAGATTGTTGCCTCAAACCTCTGATGAAACACGTAGATTCGAAAATGCAAAGATACGTATTGAATCTATGCGAGAATTATCTAAGAAACTCAAACTTAAGGACTAGAATTTTTATTGCCGAAATATTTTCAAATTTGTAGTTTTAAAAATATTGTCTAATATTGTGTAGAAAAACGATTTTATAACATTCAAGAAAACGCGAGGTACCCAATGAAGGAAACAAAGATTCAATTAATTGATTTTTTAACAAAAACTGCTGATCGACTAGAGAGTGGAGCAGATTATTCCTGGGGGCATTTAGGAAAATGCAATTGCGGACATTTAATCCAAACAATCACACAATTATCACCTGAATACATCCATAAAGTTGCCTTACACCCTACAGGAGAATGGACTGAACTTGCAAATGACTATTGTCCTACAACAGGAATTGAAATGAATAGTTTAATTGAGAGTTTATTGAATGCAGGGCTTTCTCAGGATGAGATCCGTCACTTAGAGCATTTGGATGATCCGAAAATTTTGAAACGTCTACCAGACAATAGAACTTTCTTGGAAAGAAATAACAAGAATGATGCCATTCTTTATTTTAGAATTTGGGCAGAAGTCTTAAAAGAACAAGAGCTTGGTTCAATAGAACATTCAGATACCAAGGGTTCAGAACTTTTCAGAGAAGCTAAGATTCTATTTGTTTCCACAGAAGAACTAGTGGAATCATAAATCTTGAATCTTACCTAGAACCTCTATTGCTTGCTTCAGTTGTTTAGGTTCGTGGGTTCGTATATAATCAACACCCTTTTGGTAGCAGACAATTTCAGCGGCTAGACTTGCACTAGATCTTTGGTTAGGTGGAAGAGATCCTATGGCCGCTGTTAGAAAAGACTTTCTAGATACAGAAATTAACAACTTGGGAAACTCTTGTCGAAGTTTTACTAAATCATTTATTACCTTATAGCTTAAATTAGGATCTTCTCCTAAGAAAAAGCCCATACCTGGATCAAAAATTAATTTATCTTCAGGTATTCCTCTTGCTAGTAGGAATTTTCTCTTTGCATCAAAAAAAGTACAAATTGTATCAATAATAGTTTCCGTCCTGAGGTGTGACTTTCTCTCTGCTTTATAGGTTTGGGAATGAGAATACATTAAGATAAGATTGGGAATGGTATTCGAAGATTCTAAAATTTGAATGCATTCTTCATCCGCTAAGGCTGTGATATCATTCCAAAAATCAATTTTATATGCTAGTGCCTTTTTCAGAATTCCTGGCTTAATGCTATCAATAGAAATTTTAGGTCGTTCAAGTTTTTTTGAAAAATTTTCCTCAATTGCAAGAATTACTTTTTCTAGCCTGGACCATTCGACTTCCTCAGGAATGGCTTGTGCTTCGGGATTTGAGGATTGAGCTCCTAAATCAATGGTATTTGCACCAGCTTCCCAAAGATGTATAGCCTGCACGATTGCATCATCAGAATTCAGGTATTTACCACCATCCGAGAAGGAATCATGTGTCAGGTTTAAAATTCCTAGGATCTCGCAGTTCCGCATACAGCCAGTAAGAAATACTAGACAGAAAATTCCAATAATTTCCGATAATTAGACCAAGACATGTTGAATACTAAATTCTTAGGATTTTCTATATTCTTACTTTTTGTTCTGAGTTTCGTTTTATACTCTGAGGATAGAAATTCTCACAGACCTTTCATGGAACCATTGAATACTCAGAATGTTGAATACAATCCAGTTATAAGTCCTAAAGGCAATTATTTGGTTTTTCAATCCAATCGGCCAGGCGGTAAAGGCGGAATGGATATTTGGATTTCTGAAAATAAAATGTTTCCTAACCGCATTAAATTTCCTGAATGGAAGTCGCCTGAGAACTTTGCTGAACTCAATTCTGAATCCTTTGAAGGATTATTTACAATTCTTTTTAATCCTGAAGATGACAAACCGGAAGAGATTTATTTTACATCTTTAAAATCACAAAATCGAGATGGTTACCAGGGATTAAATATTTATTTCATGGACCGAATTTCTGGTTCCAAAAATTGGAAGACGCCTATTCATTTAAATGAAGTTAATTCTAATTTTAACGATAGAATGCCAGCTATTTCACCAGATGGGAAAATCTTGGTTTTTAGTTCAGATCGTCCAGGTGGCTATGGAGGATTTGATTTATGGATTTCATTTCGATACAATCGCAACGAGAAATGGTCCGAACCAATCAATGCAGGAAATAGAATCAATTCATCATACAATGAGATAGCTCCAAGTTTTCATTGGGATGGAGAAACCTTATATTTTAGTTCGGATCGAAATGATTCAGAGAAAAAGTTTAGGCTACTTAGATCCAATTGGCTTGAGACAGATATTTGCCGAACGGAAGGTTTTGAAAAGCTCATACTACCTTACCGCCAAGATTGCTTTGAGAGTCCTGTTGAATTAGGTTTTCCTTTCAATACTCAGTTTTTTGAACCAGAAACTTCAGTTGGTGCTTTGGATAGATACGATCCCAAGATTCCACTCAGCGATTATCGATTTAGTGATAATGAAGGTATATCAGTTAGTTCTGATGATCTTTGGGTTTATTTTGCATCTAATCGCCCAGGTGGTTTGGGACAATTTGATATTTATAGATCACCTATGCCAGATGATATGAGAAAATCATACGAATTTATTTTTAACGGACTTGTGTTAGATGGTTCAGAAAAGATAATGATAGGCTTAGACTCTACTTTGAAAATTTATGATGAAACTAAGCCTTTCAAAGTTATTACTTCATCTCGAATTGGCGGAGAATTAAAACCAATCAATAAGGCAGATAAGGTGAAAAATTTCGAAACCATACTCAAGACAGGAAGATTATATAGAGTTGAAGTCAGCTCACCAGGTTTTTATCCAACAGAAATTAGTTTAGATTTAAGAGGCAATATTGGTCGAGCTAAGTCTAGATACGAAACAATAGTTCTTGAGAAAATTAAACCAATTCAGCCAAAAATCGAAGGTATAGAATTTGGAGTATATGATAAGACGACAGATGAGCTTATAATTAATTCTAATATTAAAATATTCACATCTACTTTGAAAGAAGGAAGAAAGTTGACTTCAGATAGTGGAATTTATAATCTTATCCAATACCCCGAAGAAGATTTTGAGTTACAAGCCCAAGCCACAGGGTATAAAACAGATACTTTTTTCTTCGAACTCAAGAATATCCCAGATCTTATGGGCAAAGCAAATAAATTGTATTTGACTAACCTAAAAGATATTGATGAAGTATTTTCTTCAGTTATATATTTCCCAACAAATGTTGCTGAATTATCAACAGAAGATAAGAATAAGTTAAATCTGTTAGCAAGTTATATGCTAGCTCATCCTAAAGAGATTCTCGAAATTGGTGGGCATACCGATAATGTTGCAACAAAGGAATACAATATTAAATTGAGCCAAACTCGTGCTGAGAGTGTTAAAAAATATCTATTAGCTAAGGGTGTTCCAGAAAATAGAATGAAAATAAAAGCGTACTACTATTCTCAACCTGCTGAAGAAAACTCAACAGAGCAAGGAAGAGCAAAAAATAGAAGAGTTAACTTTAAAAAAGTGGAGTAAATGTATTTTTATCTTATAAAAATACGTCAATTAAATTGATGACTCAATTGAGAGACCTTAAGCCTCGAGTTTGGAAAAGTGTAACCGAGAGAGATTTAATAGATAAATTAATTATTGAAAAATTTTCCAAAGAATCTGGGATCATAAGATCTGATGATAACTCAAGACCAAGAGCTAAGTTCATTTCCAAAAAACCAAACGGTCTTTATGTAATAAAGCTTGATTCAAATCTTACTTTTCCGAGTAATACATCTTCAATCTATACAACTAAAGAAAAGCAGCTCGAAATAAATTTCAAAATAATCCAAGCTAAGGATGATCTAATACTAATTGAACCAACTGAAGTTCAAATTGCGGAGCAGGAAAGACGTAGCCCTAGGATTATTGATCTCCTAGGAAAAGTTACTGGTGGTAACTTTCTCATTACTAAAGAGAATCTGGACGAGAATAAAATATTTGGAGTATCTTCCTTGGTTCTAATCCAAGATATTCATAAGCGATTGCTCCATAATTTTCCAAATTCGAAGATAATTCTAGCAAGCCAAACAGCCTTAAGTGATGAAGTGGAAACTACTTTTCGTAATAAGAAACCTATTTTTATCAAAGATACAAGCAATATGACTTCCTACGATTCTCCTGAAATTTATGATATTAAAGAAGATTATGAAGAAGAAATGATTCTAGAGGATAAAATTGCCGAATTCAAGAGTAAGAAAATTTCTTCCTTTGTCATCTATCCTATCGTAATTCCATTTGGTCCAAATCGACCTTTTGCATTTCTTAGTTTAGAAAATGACATAGGTCCTATTCCAGATTCGATTCTTGGATTATATAAAGAAGTTGAATCTACATTTATGGCAAGAATCATGGATTCTAATACGTATACAGTTGATGTTAAGCAAAATGTCATCAATGCTTCTTTGCAAGGTGTTGCACTAGAGATTAATGATCCGAGAATTCGGAATGCAATAACTGTAAAGCCAGTTTTGACCTTGGATTTGAACTTCAAAATGCAAGCTCCCATAAGGATAGCATTAGAAGTTCGATATATTTTTAATGCTGGCGAGTATGATATTGTAGGCTGTGAAATTGTTGGATTTAGTGGTGATCCTGAAGGCCTAAAAAAATATAAATCTTATTTAGAATTTATTCAAACGATTTGATCCGGTTACCCACATAATCCGGAAATTCGGATGGTGACTGCGTGAAAGAAAAAAAAGAACAATTAACTACTGCTGGCTATAAAGGGACTAGAGACTTTTATCCAGAACATATGAGAATTCGTAATTATATGTTTAATGTAATGCGAGCCGTTGTAGAATCCTATGGATATGAAGAATACGACGGACCTATGATTGAATCCTTAGATTTGTACCGTGCTAAGACAGGAGATGAAATTGTTGGTAAACAGATTTATGATTTTATAGACAAAGGCGGTAGAGAGGTTGCCATTCGTCCTGAAATGACACCGACACTTGCCCGTATGGTTGCTGGAAAACTCAGAGAATTGCCAAGACCGATTCGATGGTTTTCCTTCCCTAATCTTTGGCGATACGAACAGCCAGGTCATGGACGACTTAGAGAGCATTGGCAATTAAATGTTGATATCTTTGGAGTTGATTCCAACTCTGCGGAACTTGAGATACTAAAACTAGCCTGTGATATTTTGATAGCTTTTGGTGCCAACAAATCTATGTTTCAGGTTAAGATTTCACACCGAAAGATCTTAGATGGCTTCTTTCAGGGAATGAATTTAGATCCATCCAAAGCACAAGAAGTCTCAAAGATACTTGATAAGAAAAATAAAATTACCCACGATGAATATCTTGCAGAGATTAAGAAAACAATACCAAATCTTCCTGATGCAGATAAGAGCATTGATGCTTTCTTGAGCTCAAGTTTAGTTACCTTGGACCAAATTCCTGGTATTTCTTCTGAATTGATTGATGAAATAAAAGACTTTTTTGCCAAAATCGACAAAATAGGATTAGGTGACATCGTACAATTTGATCCCTCTATCATAAGAGGCTTTGATTATTATACCGGATATATATTTGAGATTTATGACTCTTCTCCAAAAAACAAAAGATCTTTGTATGGAGGCGGACGATATGATAATTTAATAGGTCTATTTACAAATGATGCCGTCTCAGGTACAGGATTTGGACTAGGGGATGTAACTCTGCAGAACTTTCTAGAGACCCATGATCTTCTTCCTAGCCTTGGAAGAGAAGATATCATTTGCATTCCAATTCTATCTGAAGAAATTACTGCTGAAATTTTTCTAATGGCTGATGAAATTCGAAAATCAGGAATGAAGTGCGAAATGTTCTTAAATCCAGATCAGAAGTTTGGTAAGCAAATTTCTTTAGCGGAGAAGAAAGGTTTTAAGCACATTCTTATCTGCGGTCCTGATGAACTTACAAAGGGAATTATTTCCTTAAAAAATCTTGAATTAAGAACTCAAATAGAAATTCCAAGAAGTGAATTGGTACCGAGATTGCTTCAAGAATTCAATGGTAAGAAAATTTGAAAATAGACTTTGCGATATCCTATTGGATTAAGAATCATTTTCCTACAGAAACACTTAGAAGAATATTAGGTAGATGGAATAGAGGAGAGGTCTTTTTAATTATTCTATTGCCTATACTTTATTCTGCAGAAGGATTTCGACCTTTTTGGCTAGCATTTCTATACATTGTAATCATTGCATTCATCAATGACAGATTGGTGCTTTTTCTTAAGAAGATAGTATCTAGAGGTCGTCCCCTTATCTCTATTGCCGGCAAATTAGATTCGAATCCAGATATGAAGCATTCCTTTCCTTCTGCTCACTCAGCTAATTCTATGGTAGTTGTTATCGTATTGATTCTAGCTTTTCAAGTTTCATCTTGGATTTTTATCTTTACTATCCTTGCTGGAATTGGAAGACTTCTTAGCCTCCACCATTTCTTGAGTGATTTAGTGGGAGGTTGGATCGTAGGATTGATTGTTGGTTTAATAGCAGTTGGATTCTGGAAATTTTTAATAGCTCAAGACTTTTTTATTAAGTCCTTTCTGATTTAAGAAACCTAGACTTGTCTTTGGAATTGTAATGGTAGAAGGATCACCATCACTAACAAATGCTATTCCTGGTTTATTAAGCTCAACTATCATTCGTTTGATTCCTGATTCATTCGCATGAATTCTTCGTATATGTAGAGAATCATATTCTTTATGGTAGGGAACATAACTCAATCTATTAGAATAATCAAATATATTTGAATACTTATAACTCACACCTTTGTAATTCCCTTTCATCAATCTATGTCTCTCAGCTTCAGGTGGATAAATTCCAAAGGGTAGGGCAAGTGAAGACATTTTATGATTGGGTAAATATTCTTGGACAAATTGTTCGCATTTAACTATCTGTTCTTCTATCTTTGATGAGTATTTCTTTAAATTTGCATGCCAAAGAGTGTGGTTCTCTATGTCATATCCATTTGCAATTAGATATTCTAATTTGGCTTTCTTAGATTCCTTCTGTCCAAATAAATCATTGGGATTCTTAGCTCCTGGTGTAACAAAGAAAACTCCTTTAGGGCGAAAGGATGGATACTTTTTCTTGAGGCTTTCAATAATTCCTATACCTGAATTAGGATTGATTTTACCATTTTTATCCATCTCAAATTGAGATATGGATGAATCATCAAAAGTCATCAAAATTGGAATCGATCCTTTAGCAGCTTGGATATTACCTGAGGTAAATTCTTGAAGGCTCAGAAAATGGAATTTATTTTCTATAAAATAAATTAAATCACTACGAAATCCTTCCCTTGATCTGGAATATTCTGTGTCCGTATCACCAATTTTATGATAGGTGATGATAGGGATCTTACCCAATTCATTGATCTGTAAATTAGAGATAGGTTTATTTTGGGCATAAATTGAAAGATTCAGACCCAAAAGAAGGAGACAGCAGATTAAATGATTCTTAAGCAGAAAGAGCATCCAAAGTAGGTTTGTGTCGAATCTGTGAGTCGTGCGCTATGCAAGTGCCGGAGATAACTTCATCTTCAAAATTTAATTTTACTTGATTCTCAACCATAAGCAATTTTAAGAAATTGAAAATATTTTTTGCAAACATTTTACTTGCATCTGAAGGCATAGTAGAAGGCAGATTTGAATTCCCAATGATACTGACGCCTTTGTGAACTACTGTTTCATTGTCTTTAGTTAATTCAGTATTGCCACCCATAATTGAAGCAAGATCCACAATAACGGAACCTGGTCTCATTTCATCTATCATAGATTTGGTGATTAAAATAGGAGCTTTCTTTCCTGGAATGAGTGCAGTTGTAATGATGATATCAGCCTTGGTTGCAAATTTATGAATTGCCTCTGCTTGACGTTTTTTATAATCTTCCGATTGTTCAACAGCATATCCACCAGCAGAGGAAGCATCCGCAGCTCCTTCCACTTCGACAAACTTAGCACCTAAGCTCATAACTTGTTCTTTCACTTCGGGTCTGGTATCAAAAACATCAACCACTGCACCAAGTCTGCGGGAAGTTGCTATGGCTTGTAAACCTGCAACACCAGCTCCGATTATTAAAACTCTCGAAGGTGTTATGGTTCCAGCTGCAGTTGTAAGCATAGGGAAAAATCTACTAGTATGGTTAGCAGCAGTCAAAACTGCCTTATATCCTGCTACCGTAGCCTGGGAAGAAAGCACATCCATGGATTGAGCGCGTGTTATCCGAGGTATAGTGTCTAGGCTATATAGAGTTAAACCTTGCTCATTTAGTTTTTTGATTTTATCTTTGTTGTATACAGGTTGAAAAAGTGCCATTACAGCTTGACCCTTCTTCAATTTAGAAGTAACAGATTCGCTTGGGAAATGGATGCAAGTTATAAGGTCGGAATTTTGAAGAATATCTTCACGTTTAGCAACTTTTGCACCAACTGTCTCGTATTCTTTATCATTATGAAATGCTTTGTCACCAGCACCTGTTTCAATGCTGACCTCAACACCAATTTTCTTTAAAGCATCGATGATGTCAGGAGTGATGGACACTCTGTTCTCATAACTCTCTTCTTTAATAATTCCTAGTTTCATAGTAATCCTACTTTTCGTTTATAGATTTTTTAAAATACTCTATGGTTTTTAATAAGCCTTGTTCTAGAGGAACTGTATGTTCAAAATTTAATTCTTTTTTAGCAAGTGTTAAATCAGGCCTTCTACGTGCAGGATCATCAGATGGAAGATCTTTATATATTATCTTAGAAGAAGACTTAGTGAGTTGAATAACTTTCTCTGCTAGTTCTTTTACAGTGAACTCTCCATCATTTCCTAAATTGACTGGACCTACGAAATGCTCTTTATTCATCATAGAGATTATACCTTGGACTAAGTCATCTACATAACAAAAGGATCTAGTCTGGGAGCCATCGCCGTAAATAGTAATATCTTGGCCTTGCAGTGCTTGAACGATGAAGTTACTTACAACTCTACCGTCATCAGCTAACATATTAGGACCATAGGTATTAAAAATTCGAATCACTCTGATTTCTACATTATGATTTCTATGATAATCGAAACACAAAGTCTCAGCAACACGCTTACCCTCATCATAGCAGGAACGGATTCCAATAGTATTTACATTTCCCCAATAGGATTCTTTCTGTGGATGTTCTAAGGGATTTCCGTAGACTTCACTTGTGGATGCTTGCAAAATTCTAGCATTCACTCTTTTCGCAAGTCCCAACATGTTTAGGGTTCCCATTACATTTGTCTTGATTGTTTTGATAGCATTGGATTGGTAATGAACAGGGGAAGCTGGACAAGCCATATTGTATACTTGATCAACTTCCAATTTAATTGGATCAACTATGTCATGCCGAATGAATTCGAAATTTTCAAAATCATGTAAATGTGCGATGTTTTTCTTTCTGCCTGTATGAAGGTTATCAAGACAGATGATTTGATTGCCCTCTTTGAGAAGACGTTCAGATAGATGGGAGCCAATAAAGCCAGCTCCTCCAGTGATTAAAATTCGTTTACCCATATGCTTACTAGGACATTTCAGAATCTTTCTGAATTCCGTCTACCAATTCTCCAGAAAGTGGTCTACCATTCAAATCTAAGCCTTTAGAGAGGAACCAGTCAACAACTTCTGGAGTCAATTCCCCAGGAAACATCTCTTGAAAATCTCCAGGAAGAATATTTGTTCCATTCGCTGATTCAGTACCATACTGTTCATCTTCAGAATGGAAAATTCCTCGTTTAACATAAGTATATATAATTCCAATACCCATCATTGACCATGTAATTGCAATTAAATAACCTAATATTAATACTGATGCTGGCGGACTCAGTTCTTGCGAACTATTGTAACCCGTTAACCAATAAGCTAATATTCCAGCATCTGTTTGATGTATAGAATCTGTAAAATCTGATAGATCATAAATACTATAGAGAGAAAAAGTAGTCCCTAAGAAGACTAGAAAGATAGAAGAGATTTGTTTTCCTAGAAAAGAAATAAATAAAATCGCTATAGACCAGGCCATTCCTACTGTATATGTAAATTCACCAACATTTGCATATTTTAAAGTAATAAGAAAAACTATGACCCCGAATATTATCAATGTTGATTTAGTTTTATTTCCAATGAGGCCTCTATAAAGTAAGACAGCTCCTATCAATGCAGTACCTAAATAACCAGCTGATACAACAAAAAGAAAAGAGCCTCTAATTGCAGATGGTATGGCTACTGTTTGTCCTGATTGATTTCCATGAATAGTTATATTTCGAACCTCACCTCCAGTAAGCAAGGCTGCGACCGCGTGACATATTTCGTGTACTAGAACTACAAATTCTTTTGTATAATTCATAAAAGGATGATCCCAAAATGAAATAAAACTAAATGCTATGGATAGAAAAATAGTGAAATAAAATGTTCTAGTCGACATCAATATTAATATCGGAATATTTTAATTAGGAGAGTAGTTTTATTGCAATGAAACTTGAATCATCGCTTAGATCTTTCCCCTTTCGGAACATGTCTAGTCTCTCTTGCAATAGAAGTGGTAATTCAGAAGCACTTTTGCCAGGGTTCATTTTCAAAAAATCATTAAGTGATTCTTCTCCAAACATAGAATCTGCCTCACCGAAGGTTTCAGTCACACCGTCTGAATAAAGAATTAATTTCTGTGTAGGTAGAATCTTCAATTCTTGCAAGGCATAATCAGTAGATAGTATTCCTAATACCCTTTGTGTTTTTGAATAAAATTCCATATCTCCATTGTCATCTAGGATTATTAAATTAGGGTGACCTGCATTTATAAAATAAAATTGTCCAGTAGAAATATCAAGAATCCCACCGAGCAAGGTCATAAATTCATTTCCACCATATTTCATCATAAGGAAATTATTTATCTCATTAAAAATGGTCTCTAGACTTGCAGAAGATGATAGCAATTCTCTGATTACTGATTTAATTGCTGTTACTATATAGCCTGTTCCTAAGCCATGCCCAGAGACATCTCCAAGGAAAATAGCAATTTTGTCATGATTAATGTTAATTATATCCATATAATCGCCACTAATTTCAACAGCAGGAATGGAGAAATACCCTATATCAATTTTATTAGATATAGGTTGGTCAAGTAGATTTAAAGTATGATCTAAGATTGATGCGAGTTGCAATTTTTTCTGAATCTTTTTCTTCTCTATTTCATCTGCAAGTAAGGTATAGTTGTCAAGTAGCATGGAAGTCAATCTTGAAACCTCGCGAATATATCTCAACTCACCTAGACTAAAATTTTGTTTATCGATCTTCTCACCAATCAACAATATAGCCTTGTTTCTTCTCTTCTGGTTGGTATCGCGAATGGGAAAAGCAATTTGAATTTCCATATCGCTTAGATAGTTGTATAATTTTTGCCTAAGACCAACACCGTAAGCCAAATGAGCGGTAACTGTGACTTCTTTAGAATTCTGGAAATAATTCCAAATATCAGAATTAGAGGAAATTCTTGTAAAATTAATATTCCTAAGATCTACATTGGGAAATTGATCTCCAGGTATCAAAATTGTAATTTGTGTCACATTCATAGTATCTAACATGGATTTGTTGATAGTTGAAACAACAGATTTCACTGAAATAGGAGAAGTGATTAGAAGATTAATTTTATCTAGGCTACTTGATAATTGAGGATTCTTAATAAAACTCCAATAGTTTACTAAAGTTCTGAAAGTGTTTTTTAATGGAATAAGATAAAAAATAGCTATAAACAAAAAGAAAATATTAAAATATCTAGTATCAGATAGAATCTGTAAGTGAATAAATTTATTTAATAGTAAAACAACAAAAGAATAACTTCCTACTATAGATCCAACAAGAATGAGAGTTATAGCAGTAGGTGAGAAAAAAATCTGCATAGGAACAAAGCTATATTTATAAGTACCAAAGATAAAAGAACCAAGAAAGGCGAGAAAGAATACTAAGATAAAATAACGATCTAATTTGAGTAAATTTAATGGATCGGAAAATAAAAACATTATAGGCACTATAAGTATGATGGAAAGTGAAAAGAGAAGGGATATTTTTCTTTTGGAAATATCATTTATATTTTTATCACGAATGATATCTATAAGATTCCAGAAGATACAAATTAAAGTTGAGACAAAAATAAGTGCTAGACCAATTGCTGAAATTCTAACTTGAATTTCATAATTATCCATTTCTGTTTGCACAATAAATCCCATTATGCAAGAAGTAATAATTTGTGGAATGGTCCACTGGGTGGGGATTTCTTTGCCTCGAAATCGATAAGATAAATTCCAAAGCATAAAGCCGATGATATAAAGCAAAAAGACCAGAAATGAGAAATATTGTTCAAACGCTAAATAAAGAAAATTGGTAAAAAGTAAGCCTGATAAAGTTATAAAGAATACAAAAATATAATTATCTCTAATGGAATAAAAAAACAATACAGCAATTATAAAAGAGATTAAGGAAGCAATGATATCAATGAGAAATAATCTTACTATTTTTGTTTTATTTATATGAATAAAAAAGAAATTTCCAATTTTAAGTTTGTCATTCTTGCTATAAATTCTTACTTCATGTTCTGCAAAATTGAATTTGGAGTTTAAATCTTTTGCATAAAATACATCGTCTATCGAAATTTTATGCCCCCAATATTCTTTGTATTTTGGATCAACATTCATGATCTGACCATTAGGTAAAAAATAAACTGGAAGCCTATAGATGTTATCCTGTATGCCTAAGAATACGGTTGTAAAAGTTACAAAGAAAACAATAGACGTTGCGATTACAACAAATAGATTTCTCATGAATTGCTAATCCTAAGGAATTGCTTTCCTTTAACTTCGATAATGATAGGGAATTGATAAGATGCGATGAGATTCTTCCATCCCATTGATGTTAGTTGCTTATTCGGATTGTTCTCTGAGTATACTTTAAAAATATTTCCTTCAAGTAATATTTCTATATCTGAATCATTAATAATTTTACCTATTAGATAGCCATACTTATCTTTCCAATTTGCTTTTTCAAAGGCAGATTGGATTAAAGTTTTAATTTCTATAAAGGAATTTACTTTCAAATATCCTAATTTCGCATAAAGTTTACCTAATATATGCGAATGAAGTAGACCAGCACTTCGTTCTGGGCCACCTGATGAAACAACTATAAATTCCCAAACCATATTATCTAATTGGTAAAATTCTATCAAGGTATAGGGATCGTTAGCTAGTAGCGATATATCCAAATTCTGGATTTTGGGAATTTTGCCTTTTTGCAATAGATTTTGAATTCTGATAGCAGATTCATTTTCTTGTTTGTATTTTATGTTTTCAACAATTTGAAGTGAAAGATTTTTATTATGAATTACAAGAGCTGATTGGCTGGCAAGAAGAGCTAATTGTTTCTGAGCCTCCAAGTCTGGTATATTTGAAATGGCTAGGAATCCAAAGATTTTTTCCCGAAAGAGAAATGGAATAATATAATCCGCACGTAAGGAAATAAATATTGAATTGATGTCCGAGAGAGATAATGTTTCGGAAATGCTAACCCCATTTTTGTATTTTAAAAGATAAGCGATTAATTTATTGAGTTCAGAGTTCTCACCTCTAGAGGGTATCTTTTTTTGTCGTCCTCGTTTATAGTTATAGATATCAAAACTTCTATCTTCTTTTAATATTCCAAGTCGTCCTGATTCAGCTCCTGAGATCTTAACCATATCTGGAAATACAGATTGAATCAGAGATGTTAAATCAAATCGTTTGTAAGCCAATCTGGATGCGTACGAATCTTCCACTAAGTATTCTGAAAGAAATTTATTTTTCAAAAATAATTGCGATTTCTCTACCAATGGAAGATACAATAATATACAAACTGTTAAAGTAGATACCATTCCTATTTCCAATCGAAAGCGAATTCCACCTGGTATTTGTGTAAGTAAGAAATTATAAGTAAGAAAGCTGAGAACAATAAATACAGTTCGGATTGCTCCAACTATTAAAAATCGTTTGATTTGATAACCAGTAATAAAAAAAGAAAATTTCATTCTATAAAGATTTCCTAGGTTGTGTAATAGGCATTTTCTTTAATATAGCCTTCTGTAAAATCACAACCATAAAATTCTTTCTTAGAAGTTCCCATTCCCAGATTTACTTTTAAATTGATTTCTGTATTTTCCTTTAGGTATTTACTCAGAAGAATTTTTTGCTCAGTGCTTGCATCCTTTACGGAGAGGTCACCAAAATGAATTTGAAGATTCTCATAAGGGATAGGTTCATCAAATACCTTTCCTATAGCCATAACCAATCGACCCCAATTGGGATCTCCACCATAAATTGCTGTTTTTACCAGAGGGGAATTGAGAATAGATTTTCCAATTTTGATTGCCTGTGTTTCATTTTTGGCATTCTCTACTTTAACGATAATTAGCTTAGTTGCACCTTCTCCATCTATAGCTATTTGTTTTGTTAGGTCTAGACAGATTTCATACAATGCCTTACGAAATATTTGAGAAGGAAGTATCCCTGCCTCACCTGAGGCCATGAGGACAACTGTATCGCTGGTTGAAGTATCTGAATCTATAGATAGACAATTAAATGTTTCATCAACACAAAATTTTAATTCAGAATATAGATCTTGGTCTACATCCCAATCAGAAAGTATATAGGAAAGCATAGTAGCCATGTTAGGTTCTATCATTCCAGCACCTTTCGCCATTCCATAGATGACTCCACGTTTCCCATTGTATTCTATTTCACGATATGAAATCTTGGATTTTGTATCGGTAGTTAGAATTGCATTTGCAACTTCTTCAAGATTTCCTTCTTTGAGATTTTCTTTGGCTTCTGAACAAGCTTTCAAGATCTTGTCTATGGGTAGAGGAACTCCTATCACTCCAGTAGATGAGGGTAAAATGGATTCTGGAGATATTCCAAGTGAATACGCTAGAGCCTTACAAGTATTACGTGCATCGTTTATTCCTCTTTCTCCAGTTGCTACATTGGAATTTTTTGAATTAATAACGATTGCTTGTAATTTACCTGATTTAATATGCTCCCTACCAACGATAACGGGAGAACCTGGATAGTTGTTTTTCGTGAAAACGGCTGCTGCCTTACAAATTTTTTGAGAATAGATAACTGCAAAATCCAAGGAATCATCTTTGATTCCAATATTTTTACCAAAAGAATAAAAACCAAAAGGGTAATTCATAGTTAAATACTAAGAGCTTCTTTTACTTTGAAAAGTATTATTTTATCTAAACGGGAATAATACCTGAAAAATTGATCCACCTTGAGGATTAGGACGAACTGATACATCTCCTTGGTGCAGTCTTGCTATATGCTTAACAATAGAAAGTCCTAGCCCTGTCCCTCCAACTTTTCGAGAACGGTTGGAATCTATGCGGTAAAATCTTTCAAAGATTCTTTCTGCCTCACTAGGATTAATTCCTATACCCTGGTCTACAACCTCAAGATGAACCTGATTTTCATTAGAATATGCTTTTAAAATAATACTAGTTTTCTCTGGAGAATAATTGGATGCATTGGATACAAGGTTGATCACCAAATGTTCTAATAAGAGTAAGTCAGCATGAACGATAAAATCTGGATTGATTTCAATTCGAAAAGTTTGCTCTTTCTTGTCAAAGATTGAACTTAGGGACTCACCAATATTAGAAACCAAATCATATAAATTAAAATCTTCTTTTGAAATAGAAGTAGAAATATTTTCCAATTTGGAGATAGTCATCATATCTTCAATAATATGAATCATTCTATCAGTATTTCTTTGGATGGCATCCAGGAATTTTTTTTCTTGAGAGTTATCATTTAGGTTCAATCTACCTTCAAGAGTTTCAGTAAATCCTTTAATGGACGTTATGGGAGTTTTTAATTCGTGGGAGGCATTTTCGAAGAATTGTTCTCGAATAATTTGGTTCTGCTTTTCCTCAGTAACATCAAGGATCACGCCCAAATAAATAAATATAAAATTATTAGCTCGAACAGGATAGATTCTAATATTATAATAATTTTGCTTATCTTGAATAGTTGATCTTTGTTCTGATTTTTCGGAAATTGTTTCCTGGATCAACTTGAGTAAATCTTCGTGATAGATTACATCTTGGATAGATCTTGATTGTGAATTAGGTGAGATGATAGAACTGGGAATATTTTTATTCTGAAAGAGAATCGTATTGGAAATGTCAAAAGCAAATACTCCCTCCTTTAAATTCTGAAGAAGTGAATTAAACTTTTCTTTCTCAAGGTTTAGATCTATAAATTGGCTTTTGAGTCTTCTTGCCATTCCGTTTATAGATTCTGTTAATTTAGCTAATTCACGAATTTCGGGTCTTGATAGTTCAGAACCGAAATCACCTGCATTGATTTCATCTGTTTTTTTTTCTATTCTGTTAAGCGGTAGAATCACAATTTTAGCTATGGAATAAGAAATATAAAAAGAACCGAACATAGTTAAAAGAAAAAAAATCGAAAACAACAATACTCTAAGTTCTGGATTGATGAGAGTATCTAAATAGAGAACTGCTATAGCTGCGATAAAAAGGATAAGTAAAAAGGCCCAGTTGCTTAAGAGTAGAGTCGAGAAGAAGCTACGCATCTTTCAATCTATAACCAATTCCTCGAATGGTTTCGAGTTTATCCTTTTCAGTTAATAATTTATCTCTAAGTCTTTTGATATTGACATCTACCGTACGATCTGTAACAAAGACATCCTTCCCCCATACTCGGTCCAATAATTTATCTCTTGAGAATGCAACTCCTGGGTTGGACATAAAAAGATAGAGTATCTTATATTCAATTAAGGTTAATTCAATTTCTTGGCCATCAATATAAACCTTGTGTGCAGTCGCATTAAGATGAATCTTACCAATGGTTATACTAACCATATTATCGAGTTCTTCATTCGCATTTGATCTTCTAAGAACTGATCTAACTCTTGCAGTTAATTCCCTAGTAGAAAAAGGCTTCTTGATGTAATCGTCAGCACCTAATTCTAAACCTAGCACGACATCTGTTTCTGAGGTTTTGGCTGTAACCATGATGACAGGAATTTTGTATTTTTCTTTAATCTTCTTGCAGAGATCCATGCCACCAATTCCTGGAAGCATTAAATCCAATATAATAAGTTCGGGTTGGTTTTTCTCAATTCTCGGTAGAACATCTAAGCCATTGTGGGAGACTTCGATTTGGTAACCTTCGGATTCAAGATTGACTTTTATTAGATCGGCAATATCTTCTTCGTCATCAACGACCAATACTTTTATTTTAACAGTGCTGTTTTTAGACAATGGATTAATCCTTTTGGATCTATAGAATACCAAAACTGTTACAGATAAAAAACAAAATGATTACAATCTGGCTATTTTGAAATTCGATTCAATTGAATTTGTATCTTTCGCTGGTTCCACCAAATATAAACCAAAAGCCCCATAAAAAGGAAGAAACCAAGTGCATAGACAAGATTCAGGCTCTCCAAACGCGATTGCTCTTTTTCTATTGCCTGTATTTCTTCTAGATGTGAAATAAGAAAATAGAATTTATCTATACTTGGATTCGAGTCACGGTAGATGGCTCTCATTTGACTCACAATTTCTTTGCTTTCTTCTTTAGATAAACCTTCTATGGAAGCGAAAGCTGCATCCATTTTCATATCTAGTAGGGCTTGTGCACTTAATTTAGGCTTCTCTTGGGAAAGAAGAGGGAGCTGAGTCAGCAAGACCATGGCAAAGAAAAATACAAAGAGTAGGGGCTTGAGATTGTTCTTAGTCTTCATATCCAAGTCTATCTTTCCATTCTTGGTAGAATGGGTTTGTATGAGCAAAAAGAAATATTCCAGCAATGAGAGAATACATACACAAGAGAAGTGTGGATGTAGCAATGAGAACTAGGAACAAGGAACGATCTATAGAACCCAGCACATAAACAAGAGTGATGGTGAACATGGAAAGAAATAATAGCATGAAGGAACTGAAAACCCAAGTGATACTTCTCTTTGGCATTAAGGTAAGTAGAACCTTAGTTCTCACTTTGGTGAAGTCAATTTGCGGCTTCTTGTTTGGATCAATCAACATCTTGTTTTAACATTCCTTTCAGTATTTCTTTGCCTCGAAAGATTGTGCTTTTTAGGGTGTTGATCTTTAGATTCAATTTTTCAGCGATTTCTTTATAACTTTTATTATCAAAGTAAAACATCACAATAGGATTCTTGTACTGGGAAGGAAGCTTAGCCACCAGACTTCGAATCTTAGTTTGGATTTCTTCTTTAAAGAGCTGGACTTCTTGGGAACTTGAATGTGTACGTTCTCTGTCCTCATGGGAAAGTTTCAGTTGGTCAAAGGTATTGTGGTTCTCGATCTGAATGCTATTCTGGTTTTTGAAAAATTTACCAGCATGGTTGCGAGCTATAGTATAAAGCCAGGTGGAAAATTGAGATTCACCTCGGAATTTACTTAGGCTTTGGTAGGATAAAATAAATACTTCCTGGATGAAATCTTCTAATTCGTCATGGTCTGTGGAAAATTTATTTCCTAGGGATGCGACAAGATTCTCATGTCTTTCCATGAGTAGATCAAAACTAGATGCCTTGCCACTCAGAATAGATTGAATGAGATCCCAATCTCCTGAATCACAGATTCTAGAATTAGCTTCTAGCGAGTTGTCTTGTAAAAGGTCAATAGACCGAGTCCAATTCCGAATGGGATTAACCCTCCTAATAGTGCTAGGGATCTACCTAGAACCAATATGAATACTATTGAAATAGACAATCCTGTGAATGTCAACAAAAGCCCCAAAAAAAAGGAATAGAGCCGTAAATCGAATTTCTCGGGCTTATAGAGGTTGGATCGAATGATTTCTATCCTTTGCTTATGCCACCAATAGAAAAGGAAAAAGAGCAGAGTTGTTCCAAAAACAATCCCGAAAATAGGGACTAAAAATAAGATAATGTTGTATGTTTCTTCACCACAATTGCAATCTGGACTCATTTACAAAGCACCCTGTATTACATTAGCCGCATAGTGCTGGACTAACTCAATTCCATTCGGAATATCACAATTGTGGATCTTGGTTCCTAGAATTCCTTTTGAGAATCCAGGTTTTGGTTTCTTCCAGCCTTTTAGATTTCCGAAGAATGTATATGCTTGGTTGTTTATGGAAATTTGAAAAGAAATTTTTGAACCGGCAGGATATTGTTCAGAAATATCTTTCCCTGAATAATAAATCCCTACGCCTTTGCCATCTTCGCTAAGATCACGAATGGTTTCCTTATCCGCAATCTTATGCCAATCTTTGACATAGGCTATTTCCATATTGAAAATAAAATCTTCTGAACTAGACTCAAGGAAGGCAAGCAAAGCTGAGATTCCATTGCTTGATTCTATGTCATCGCTCAAATAGGAGTTTCCTAGGTTAGGCATATTGGAAGTAATTTCCACATATCCTATCAACATATTTTTATTCGTAAATAGAGGAACAATCAATACCGATTTAATGTTATTGACCAAATAATTATGGAAGGTTGCATCAATTTCTCTCTGCTGCATTTTATTATTTGGATTGAAAAATGTTCTCTCAGTATAAATAATTTTTTTATGAGAGTCTCTAAGAAAGAACGGAGTCTTGGCTTGGGATATTTGCTCTAACAGAGGGTTGGTTGTGGAATAGAAAAATCCAACATTGATTTTCTTTATGAAAAAATTATGATTGGTTAAGGTTCTTTCAATCAGGTCTTGGAATTTATTGATAGTCTGAGTAATAATAGAAGTCTTACCATATAAGGAAAGTATGGTTGCAATTTGCACATTTTCTGCTATGTGAAGATTCTGAGCTTGTATTCCACTAAGACTTGCTCTCTTGGTAGATCTAGCAAGAGGTTCAATTACAATTTCAGTAACATCAAAGAGATCATTTTGAAAGGGATTGAGTAATTTGATTTTCAATTCAACTTTGTTTTCTTTCAGAATAGCGACTATATGCTCTGGTTTTCCCATTTCTCCGTTGATGGGAGTAAGTTTGATATGAGTAGATTTTGCTAGACCATTTTCGATCTTAGGACTTTCTATTAAATAGGTCATTTCTGTTCCTGGTTGATTTACAGGAATATTTTGTAATTTGTTTAGAATTCCGAGCAAGGTCTTGGGATCGTTTAACCGATATCTTTTCATGAATGATTCAATTTTAAGTAAGTAGGAAAAAAGGAAACCAGTTTTCTGACATTTTCATGTCAAATTTGCAGTGACTCAGCGAGATTTTACAACATTTTTCAAGAACCCTAGAACCTGGGGCAAGGATTTAGTCGCAATAGGGGGTGACTTTTCCTCGGAGAGGTTGTTCTATTCCTATACCCATGGAATCTTTCCTTGGAGTGAAGATCCCATCCGTTGGTATTGTTTGGATCCGAGAGCAATTTTTGACTTGGAGAAAGTGCACTTTTCCAAAACAGTACTTCGAAAAGTTAGGCAGAACCGATTCAAGATTTCAACCAATCTATGTTTTGAATCCGTAGTTGAGGCATGTGGGCAAAGAGCAAATGGAGAAACTTGGATCACCGATGGTTTCCTCAAAGGCTATACAGAATTTCATAAGCAAGGATATGCACATAGCCTTGAAGTCTGGTCCGATGTAGGTGAGCTTGTGGGCGGAGTGTACGGTGTTGCAATTGGGAAATTTTTTGCTGGAGAATCTATGTTTGCATTTACCTCAGATGCTGGTAAAATTGCTCTCTAC
The DNA here is from genome assembly GCA_022402465.1 of Leptospiraceae bacterium. GTDB lineage: Bacteria > Spirochaetota > Leptospiria > Leptospirales > Leptospiraceae. The sequence continues at coordinate 104,635 of JAKRSH010000042.1, forward strand.
CATTTATTCCAAATGTTAAGAGCGGACGGTTTCCAATTGTTTGATACCCAAGAACTGAATTTTGTCACTTTTGAATTAGGAGCTTATAGCATACCAAAACTCAGTTACTTGGATCGATTGGATATTGCAGTATCAGATCCCAAAAAGTGGATCAATCCACCTCGATTCTTGAGAACTGGTTGAGTTCAACCTTCCAATTCTTCTGCCAAATTTCTAAGAACTCCAATTGCTCACCTTGGGGCATTCCATTCTCATCACTAATAAAACTATTCGGAAATTCTTTGTTCCAAGTTGTCTTAACTTTATCTATAACATCCTTATCTATCTTGATTCTATAGATTTCAAATTCTTGGATTTCGTTCTGAAGACCATCAGCATTTTGTACATAAAGAGGTTTGACGAGGCTCACTCTCAATTCTTGTAGGCCGCGCTTCTCTCCGAACAAAAAGGTTCTATAGGTCCTTCGAGCAAGGTCTAGTAAAATCATAGGCAGATATTTCTTCTTATCTGAAAAAGTAAGAGCAGATGATCCTCCATATTCAATAAATAATTGACCATTTTCATTCCATTCAGTGGATTTATAACTATGTTCAAAGGTTAATTGTGCCAATTTGTCCATAGCTATTGCATCTGCCTTCTCATTGCTTAAAGACCATTTTTCTAATTCAGCCTGGGGCTCTTGTTTGCATAAATTGAAAAATACTAGAATGAAAATAATTCTAAATAATTTTTTTCTAATCATCTCGCTCAACCTTTGGCCGATATTTTGTCAAGTTCTTTCTTAATTTGACCAGTTAAGATATAATAAAACATGATCCAATCAGAAATGAACGATTTCAGAGGGTATTGGAAGGTGGCTGGACGATTTTTCTCAATAAAAAAATGACCAATCCATGCAAAAGCGTAGCCTGATACGAAACCGCCTAATAAATAATAGAGATTTTGCGTATAAATCGCAAGACCGAAGCAAATTAAACCTAACGAAGATCCTATGAAATGTAGGGTTCTGTTGCTAGCCTTGCTATGTTCGGAGAGATAATAAGGCCAAAATTCTTTGAGTGTATTGTATTGCATAAAAAAAACTCCTTAGAATATTTTTTGAAATAAAAATACGGTTATCAAGTTTTTTTTCGTCGTATATTTTATATTTAACATAGAAAAAGGGGTTTAAATGAAACCAAAATCTATCAAGCCAAATGAACTAGATTCAGTTTTTTCCGCTATCAAAAAGGGTGATGATGAATCAATAGGTAGTTACCTAATCAAAGGTTATAGAATCCAGATTTCGAAGCACAATTTAACTGGTGCAGAAAGAGTTCAAATGCTCTATAAAAAGAGACGAGATAATGGACTCTGCATTATTTGTGGTACGAAAGTTACTAAGAAAAATCCTAGGACAGGTAGTCTCTATAGATTGTGCGACTACCACCGTGGTTTGATCGATAAGAGAAGCGCTTAAGGGAAGAGTTGATTAATTAGCCACCCCCTTAAGGAGGTGGCTGATTTCTAATCACAATTCTCAATTCGCACTCACAACGCAATGATACTTTGGTCTTGTTTATTCTGTTTTTACGTCGGATTTAGACCTTAGCAACTAAAATCATAAACCATTTTGGTCCTAGATCCCGAACCAGCTAAATTCTGAATATCCCATCTAAGGCTAGGATCATGTGCAGTCAAATACCATTCCCATCCAAAATATCCATAGCCTCCAGCTAAATCAACAAAGTCTCCCAGTGAATCACCGTAGAAGGTGATCATTGTAGAGTTGGGATCAAAATCGGTTTGGCATGGGTTGGTTTCGTCATTATTTGGTCGGACTGATGTACGATCAGCGTAAAGATTAAATGATGTGACTAATAAAAATAAACTCGAAATTGAAATAAAAATTTTATAATTCGTCATATTAATCTACCTTTCTTAAAAAATTTCATACTTAATTGCTATATTTGTTCTTTCATTTGATCTTAAAACTTGACCAGTTGGAGATCCATTTAAATCAAATCTCCCAAGATCTGATATTTGAAATTCCAATTGAGTAGGGAGATCAACTATAGGAGTTCTAGTATTTGAACCTTCATCCGAAAAAGCTTGACATGGAACATTTATATTTTCAATTTTTATACTATTAGATCTTATTATTGATAATTTTATTTTTTTAGAACTGTCTCTAAACTCAGAGGTCACTGTATATGCATACCAAAACCTTTTCCCAGGTTCCAAAGTTATATTATACGTCTGTCCTTCTTCTAGTATGAGTTGGGCAGGTTCACAGAAATTGGGGATATACAGAGCAAGAGCAGCGAAATAGAAGAATTGTTCTTGCCCTCTTTTGATTTCATCTCGGTCAGCGTTATGGCATTCAAGCATTACAAGAGAAAATAGAATTATTATTGTTATACGTTTCATAGATTTGTTACTGCTCTGGAGATGAGTTCACTTGTGATTTTCTGGCGGAGTGCGACCTGGTGTGTTCGATTCCCACCAACCGCTAAATTTTGAATATCCCACCTTACGCTTGTATCATGCACGCTCAAATACCACTCCCATCCAAAATATCCATAGCCTCCAGCTTAATCAACAAAGTCTCCCAGTGAATCACCGTAGAAGGTGATCATTGTCGAGTTAGGATCAAAATCGGTTTGGCATGCATCTGGCTTACCATTATCAGGTTCAATGAACGTTCGATCGCTATAGATACTAAAGACTGGAATTATCAATATGAATAGAATTAAATATTTTAGATTAGAATACATTAAACTTTCCTCATTTTAGTGAATTAAAAAATTTCAAAACTTAGCGTTGTATTGGGATCACCAGAATTTAAAATTAACGAACTTAGCACTCTTCCTCTAAAAATAGTCAATTCATAAATGATTTGATTGGAACTTGAAGACTTAGGAATTACAAAAGGGCCATTCTCATCAATTGGTGATGAACAATTATTGCTATCTAAATTAAAGTTTGTTCCAGTTACCTTATTCACTATAAGTCTGATCTTCTTGGTTGTATTATTAGGATTAACCGACCGTACCATAAAATCAAACCAAAACCTCTTCCCTGGTTCCAAAGTTATGTTATAAGTCTGTCCTTCTTCTAGTATGAGTTGGGCAGGTTCACAGAAATTGGGGATATACAGAGCAAGAGCAGCGAAATAGAAGAATTGTTCTTGCCCTCTTTTGATTTCATCTCGGTCAGCGTTATGGCATTCAAACAGTGCAAGAGAAAATAGAATTATTATTGTTATACGTTTCATAAAGTTGTTACTGCTCTAGAAATGAGTTCGCTTGTGATTTTCTGGCGGAGTGCGACGTTTTTGGTCCTAGATCCCGAACCAGCTAAATTCTGAATATCCCATCTAAGGCTAGGATCATGTGCAGTTAAATACCATTCCCAACCAAAGTATCCATAGAGAGGGGAGTCTATCAAGTCTCCCAAAGAATCTCCGTAGAAGGTGATCATAGTTGCATTAGGATCGAAGTCAGTTTGGCAAGGGTTGGGATCATCTTTTGATTTAATCGCTGTTCTATCAGCATAGAGATTGAAAGTAATTGAAAAAGTTAAGATTAAGATAGCTAAATTTATTTTATATAGCATATTTGTTTCCTTTTTTATTTATTATAATCTTGAATATGAAATACTTAGAATTTCTTTTCCAGAATTAAGTATAATATAATATCCATCTGTATTCATACCGACTCCATTAGAATAACCATATGCCCGTGATTTTAATTTAACTTGAGTCGAATCATTTATGAATGGCTTTACGGGTAATGGACGAACTTCTGAATCACAATCATCCTCAGATATGTAATCAAAGCTTGTCGTTGAATCTTTATTTATAGTTAATTCCAAATCTAGCAGAACATTGCTTCCAAATTTACTTCGAACATCAAAATCTATATAAAATGGCTTCCCAGGTTCCAAAGTTATATTATACGTCTGTCCTTCTTCTAGTATGAGTTGGGCAGGTTCACAGAAATTGGGACGGAAGAATCCAGCCATTGCAATGGAAAAGAGAAAGAGATCTTGTCCTCTTTTGATTTCATCTCGGTCAGCGTTATGGCATTCAAACAGTGCAAGAGAAAATAGAATTATTATTGTTATACGTTTCATAAAGTTGTTACTGCTCTAGAAATGAGTTCGCTTGTGATTTTCTGGCGGAGTGCGACGTTTTTGGTCCTAGATCCCGAACCAGCTAAATTCTGAATATCCCATCTAAGGCTAGGATCATGTGCAGTTAAATACCATTCCCAACCAAAGTATCCATAGAGAGGGGAGTCTATCAAGTCTCCCAGTGAATCTCCATAGAAGGTGATCATGGTTTCATTAGGATCGAAGTCAGTTTGGCAGGCATCAGGTTCTTTGGAATCTGGTTTAATTGAAGTCCTATCGCCTGATATATTCAAAAACGGAAAAATTATGAGAAAAATTACTACATATTTTAGTTTATAGTTCATTTTGATTGCCTTTTAAATATTAAAATAGAATATAATTGATAGTGAAATTTACATCCCCAGTTGATAAGAGCAATGAATCTGTGACATCACTACCACTTAAAGATACTTCATAAACTGTTTGATTAGAGCTGGATGACTTAGGAATCACTCCTTGACTTGACTCGTTGATAGGTTGAGAGCAACCTATACTATTAAATCTAAAAATAGACGACGGAGAATGATTAACTGTTAACCTAATTTTTTTATTAATAAGACCAACGGTGTCAGTATTTGCTGAAAATTTAAACCAAAACCTTTTCCCTGGTTCCAAAGTTATATTGTACGTCTGTCCTTCTTCTAGTATGAGTTGGGGAGGTTCACAGAAGTTGGGGCGATACA
>JAKRSH010000043.1 GCA_022402465.1 Leptospiraceae bacterium
GAAGGCTAATGGATTCGAAGAGCGGAAGATTGATGCAAGTGTTCAAAATGTTAGATGATTCTTTTTTGAGGACATTTTGTAATGCAACAATAGCACAGAAACGGAAAAATTGTACAAAAAAAGGAAGCAGTGCTTATGCAATTTACAAAATCTATGTAGTAGCACTAAATTCTTGTTTGTAAAAACTATCATTACAACTGTTTGCAAAAATATTTTGCAACAAAATGCTTTTACTCTTGAATTTTTTTTTAGAAAAATAAAATAGCGTAAATAACATGATACATGGAAGTTCCAGAAATAAAGCAATGCACATAAGATCGAGGACAAGATATTAAATGAAGTTTGGTGATAATTCATTGGATACTGAGAGAAAGTGCAATTGGACCGCATCCATAATCTCATTCAATACTTTATTGATATTTAACTTTTTAGCATAAAAGTATCCTTGGATTTACTATTAAAATAAGAGAAGGGCAATACAATGACAAGCAATACAAACAAGAACATTCCACTTAGCAATAAATACACTAGAACCTACTACCAGAAAGATTCTCTTGTTTCCAATGTAAGAAGAGCACTCCAACGTAGGATACCGAGTGAACTATTTGAAGCGAGTATGCAGAAATATTTAAAGGAAGAGGAAAGGGAGTTGCTCTTAAATAATTATATAAAGAGAACCGACATAGAGGGAGATTATTATAATTTAAAAAGTATTCCTTCTAAAATCAGCCTAGAAACAGCGAATCAGTTGCTACATGAAGTAAGCATAAGCGAGGAAGACAAGAATTATCTTTTAAAGTTCTACCATTTCAATGAAAACGAGAAGAAGTATATTCTTCAAGAGCCCCTTAGTGAAAAAGATGAGATCAAGATGTTGAAGATGTTCAAACGCAAATCACTTCATATTGGCAACTCAGAAAAAGCGATGATTTCCAAAATCATGGAACAAATCGAAGAAATTCCTAAGAAAGATATATTTTTTGCGAACCTCTATACTGCTCCTGATCATGAATTCTTTTCACCACCTAACTTAAAGCATATATCAGGAATGCAGATCATTGAATCTGCTAGGCAGTTTGGTATAGCTTGTCATCATATATTTGGCAAAGTTCCGCTTGATGGCGTTACCTTTCTACTCCAGAATCTTAATTCTGAATTCTACCAATATGCAAAGCTGAACATGCCAATTAAATTACGAAATGTACTTAAATCTGTTAAATTTGCAAAAGATGGTAGCTGGAATCAAACCAAACTAGAAATAACCGTCTACCAAGAGAATGCAGAAATCAGTAAGGTTACTATGGAAGCAACCATCTTGCCTCTTAAAGTCTATAAAAGATTGAAAGAAGGACAAGAAGAAGTTTATGAAATTGAACCACGCTATAAATTAATAGAGAAATTTAAGCACAATATCTCTTTGAGACATGCGAATTTAAAATACATATGTACAATAGAAAATTTTTCCTTGAACGGATTTATGGTCGCCTCAGTAGGAAGCCCGCCTGTCGATTTCGAGGCAAGTGAGTCCATAGAATTTTTTATGCACTTTGATATAGCTGGATTTATCCATGGGAAATGCAAACTTCTGTGGATTCGAGAAAATGATCAAAATGATGATATTTTCTTTTCTGGTTATGAGATTACAGAGATTTCAAATCTTGATATGGAAAATTTAAAAGAAAGTATAGCACGTTATGGCAGATTAATTGAGGATAGAGAAATTCTATAAGCATGAGCAGAATTCAAAACTTAGAATATATATTAGTTCATTTAGATGGAGTGCTTTTAAAGAATATTCTTGGACCTATTTTGTATTCAATGATGAATTCATTCAATATTCAATACACTCTAGAAGTAGAAAGAAATATTTTAGCAAGACCCTTGGAAGAAATAGGCAATTACTTACGTACTGTACATAAAATTTCTTTAAGCAACCATGAACTCTTTGAAACTTACTTAACATTCAGATCCGAATATGAAAGGAATACTGTCATTCATAAACAAAATGGTCTCATAGATTTCCTTAACAGAATCCAAGCTCTAGGTCTAAAGCTTATAGCTTATGGAGGAGCACCAAAAGAATATTTCAATCAACATCTATCAGAGCATTTGAAGCATTTTATAGAGCCAAGGTATATTCAGACTAGGGACTTTAGACCAGGCTTAATTGAAATTATGAATCAATTGAATGTCTCCTCCCATCAAATAATTTTTATAGATGAGGAAGCGAATGTAGGACGAGTTGCGATTTCAAATAAAATTCCATTTATAGGTTTTGAAGATAATTTTGCACACAGCTTCCAGCCGCTTGAATTAAAGAGTTTGAATTTAGATTATTCTGTATCCTGCTTGAATGAAATAACGGAAGATCTCTTATTGAAAATTGATTCCTCACTGAATCGGATAAATCGAAAGTAGAATAGAATAAGGCAAGGTATGAATCATGAGTGAATTCAATGGTAAGACATTATTAATAACTGGCGGAACGGATGGCATGGGCTTAGTAACTGCGGAAATGTTTGCAGCCCAAGGTGCCAAGGTTTATATCTCAGGAAGAGATGCAATTAAGGGGAAAGAAGCAAGCGATCAAATTGCAAAGAAAGGTGGCAACATTAATTTTATACCTTGTGATGTATCTGATCCCAAGCAAGTAGAAGCCTTGGTTGAACAAATTGTCCGGGAGTCTGGCAATCTAGAAATTGCATTCAATAATGCAGGGATTACATCTAAGTCACATAGCCCGCTTGACGCCTTCCCTATTGATGAATGGAATTCTATTCTCCAAATCAACTTAAATGGAATTTTTTATTCTATGAAGTACCAAATCAAAGCCATGTTAAAGTCTGGGAAATCCTGTTCTATCATTAATAATAGTTCTGTGGCTGGAGTTGTATCCATGCCTATGCAAGCAGCCTACTCGGCGAGTAAAGCTGGTGTCATCGCACTTTCCAAATCTGCCGCTATTGATTATGCTCAATCGGGAATTCGTATCAATGTGATTGCTCCCGGTCCTGTAATGGGAGGGATGAACACTCCAGAAAGATTAAAAGCCAATCCAGCCAGAACACAAAAGAAATTTGATTTAACAGCTATGCACAGATTTGCGGAACCTGAAGAAATTGCAAAAACAGTAATTTGGTTAGGCTCAAGTGCTGCTTCTTATATCACCGGTTCAGTAATTATGGTTGATGGAGGTTTTTCAGCTGGCAAATGGTAATATTTTCTTAGTTGGCATGATTTTTGGGGAAAAAATATGGAAAATAATTATTTCATAGGAGAATTTACAATAATTTAATTTTTTGGGAATTTATTTTCTTGCATCCTAGTTTTTATTTATAAACAATATGCTTAGTTTAATGGAAGCTTCCTTTGAAGATTAAATTTTCATGATAAATATAGAGAATTACCAAGATATAAAAGAGATTCATTCTGGCAAAAATAGCTTGGTTTTCCGTGCCTTGAAGAATGGCAAACAATACATCATCAAATTACTCAATAACGAATACCCAGATGCAGCCCTCATCAACCGATTCCGAAATGAATTCAATAATATCAATAAATTAAAAAGTCCGGGATTGGTCGAAGCAGAAGAATTCATACGATACAATAATACATATGCTATAGTTTTCAAAGATATAGATGGTGAGACTATCTATAATCTTTTTAAGAAAGATCATAATTTTTCAATTCAAGAAATTATTGAAATTATGATTAAGATTGCACAAGCTTTAGGAAATATACATATTAAAAATGCAGTCCATAATGATATTAAATCTCAGAACATTATTTACAATCATAAAACAGGTATATTAAATATTATTGATTTAGGCTCCGTAAGCTTTTTAAACAAACAATACCTCATTACACCTAACAACACATCTATAGAAGGAACTCTTGCGCACATTTCACCTGAACAAACAGGACGTATCAATCGTAGTGTAGATTATAGAACTGATTTTTACTCTTTGGGTGTTACCTATTATAATTTATTAACCAATCAGCTACCTTTTGAATATAAGGATTCCATCTCTCTAGTTCATGCGCATATAGCCAAAAAACCAATCCCGCCTTTTGAGTTAAATAAAACACCTCTAGCTCTTTCGAATATAGTTCTTAAATTGATGGAAAAAAATCCAGAAGATCGTTATCAAACAGTAGAAGGTTTAGTTTGGGATCTAGAGAAATGCAAAGCTTCCTTAGAAAAATATGGAATCGATTATCTTAAAAGATATAAATTTGATATTGCTACTAAAGATTTTTCAAGAAAATTTATAATATCAAAAAGATTATTTGGTAGAGATAGCGAATTAGAAAAGATTAAAGAAAAATTTGAATCATCATCTAACGGTCACTTTGAGATCTTGTTCGTCTCTGGAAGATCTGGAATTGGAAAGTCTGCATTGATCCATGAATTGAATCGATCGATTTCGGAATCAAAAGGATTTTTTGCATCAGGAAAGTATGATAATTACAAAAAATCCATTCCATACCGAGCTTTATCTAGAGCTTTTCAGAAGATCATTCAACAGATTTTAAGCCAGAGCCAAGATTCCATCCAAGGCTTTAAAGATAAGATACAACTCGCGCTAGGTGAAAATGGACAGATAGTTACACAGGTTATTCCAGAATTAGAAAAATTAATTGGAATACAACCTGATTCAATTCAACTTGATCCTGCTGAAACAGAAAATAGATTTCGACTTTCTTTCTTAAATTTTGTAAAAGCCTTATGCAAAGAATCTCATCCCATCACTATATTTTTGGATGATATGCAATGGGCAGATAATTCAAGTATTCAGCTCTTATCCAATATTATAGCTGATCCTGAACTAAAGTATTTATTCATTATAATGGCTTACCGCGATAATGAAATAAATCCAGCTATGTCATTTTATCATTTCATGGCCAATTTAAAGAAGAAAGGTCGAGAATTCAATAAAATAGATCTGAATCCAATCGAAGTAAATAGCATAGACAGTTTAATTGCCGATACACTCAAAACAAGTCCAGAAGAAGTACATTCACTATCCCAAGTCGTTTTTGCTAAGACTAAAGGAAATCCTTTTTTTGTGAATGAATTTCTAAAGAATTTATATGAAAATAAATTGATCTATTTTCAAAAAGAAAAGTGGGCTTGGAATCTAGATAAAATTAATTCCTTAACTATAACTGAAAATGTAATTGATTTAATTATCAAAAAAATTAGTTCCTTAACAGAGAATAGACTTCATCTCTTGAAAATAGCAGCCTGTATTGGAAATTGGTTTAGACTGGATGTTTTCTTAGATATAGTTGGTGAAGATGAAAACAAGGTTATGGAAGAATTAATTTTTCTTTCTAATGAAGAATATATTATTCTGGGTGAAAATAATGTTAACTTTGTTCATGATAAAATACATGAAGCAGTTTATACTTTCCTAACTCCCTCCGAGAAGGCGAAAAATCACAAGCACATAGGATTAAGATATTTTTCAATGCTTGATAAGTTTAAATTGGATGAACATATCTTTACCATTGTCAACCAACTAAACTTAGGTGAACTAGATTCTAAAGATAAACAAGAAGTCACCCGATTAATAGATTTAAATTATAGTGCAGGAGAGAAGGCTCTCAATTCAAATGCATATGAGCAAGCAAACCTCTTCTTTGAAAAAGCGCAATCTTTGCTTCCAGCAAATTCATGGGAAGACAATTATTCTAGAAACCTAAAGATTTATATAGGTCTTGCTAAATCTGAGTATCTAATCAAGGATTTTACAAAAGCAGAATCGACTTTCAATTTCATCATTGATAAAGCGGAGTCAATCTTAGATAGAATTCAAATTTATGAAATGAAATCTGCCATGTATGCAAGCCAGAATAAAATGAGTGAAATCATTGAAATTCTGAAACTTGCACTTAGAGAATTAAACTATTCACTTCCCCAAAAACCTACAGCAGTCTCACCTCTTCCTGAATTAATAAAGTATAAAATTTACCTAAAGGGTAAATCGATTTCAGAATTAGAGCAATTACCAGAAATGACTGATCTTGTGGATCTCGCCATTATGCGTATTTTGAATGCACTAATTGCACCAGCCTTTATAGGACAGCCTGCACTTTTTCCAGTTATAGTATTGAAAATGGTTAACCTAACATTGCGTAAAGGTCTTTCGCCGATTAGCCCCTTGGCTTTTGCAGCCTTAGGCATGATCCAAGGTTTTGGCTTGGGCAATTTTTCCACAGGGTATGAGTTAGGTGAAATTGGGGTAAAATTACTCCAAAAGACAGAATCAAAAATAATAAAATGTAGGGTTTTATTTTTCTTTGCATGCATGATTTCCCATTGGAAAAATCATGCTAAAGATTCATCCAAAATTTTTATTGAATCCCTCCAAGCGGGTTTTGAATCTGGAGAGTTGCAATATGCATCTTATGCTTTAAATAATCTACATTTTCAAGGAACTCTAAGAAGACAGAAACTTCCAGAATTACAAGAAAGCTTTAATAATTATTACACCTCTTTGCTTTCTTTAAACCAAATCAATGCTATCCAAATTTATAATTTAGATCGTCAGTTTGTTAATAATTTACTTGGGAATAGTAAAAACATACTACAAATAGAAGGCGAACATTTTCAAGAAAGTAAGATCCTTGCGGAATGGATAGAAGCAAAAAACGAAAATGGACTTTTCCAATACTATCTCTCTAAAATGCGATTGGAATACCTTTTTGGAGATATGAACAAAGCATTTGAATATTCTAATTTATGCTTATCGTATGAATCAGCTGTTTTTAGCATGATGTTTATTCCTGAATCAGTTTTTTTTCGTGCACTAATTGCTTATCAATTATATAATAAAAATTCCAAAAAATCATTCTTCTTAAATATCATTAAGAGTTCAGCCAAAAGATTAAAAGTTTGGGCATCTTCAAGCCCTTACAATTACTTTCATAAATACCAAATCATACTAGGGATTTTGCAAGCATGCAAAGATAAACCAGAGTTAGCTTACAATCATTTTCAACATGCAATAGACTCTGCTAAACTAAATGAATACTTGCTTGAGGAAGCTCTTGCCAATGAACTATGGGCATTAGTGCTAGAAAGAAACCAACAAAGCAAATATGCGAATGTGCATTTATTAGAAGCTCATTATATCTATTCAATTTGGGGTTCCAAGCCCAAGGTTAATCTATTAGAAGAAACAAATCCATATTTCAAATCCTACTCAAAAAGATATATCAAGCTCCAACAAATAGATACTAGCTCACCAACAGTAACCAAAAGAAGCAGTACAACAGATAGTTCTTTCCTTGATATAGATACTATTATAAAAGCATCTAGGACACTTTCAGGAAGTATGAAATTAGGAAACCTCCTGGAGAGAATGATGACGATTCTGTTAGAGAATGCTGGTGCCGATAGAGGTTTCTTTCTACTGAAAGAAAAAGAAAAATGGTATATCCAAGCTGCTGGTCAATCTCAACCAGTAAAGATAGAAGTTCTTCAATCTCAACTCTTTCTCGACAATGCAATTCGAGACAATAAAACATTAGATGATACATTTGCTTCAACTGTAATAAATTATGTAATTCATTCAGAAAAGATTGTAATTTTGCACGATGGAGCTAACGACTCCACTTTTATGAATGATCCTTACATACTTAAATCTAAACCTAAGTCCATCCTATGTTATCCTATCTTTAACCATGGCAAGTTAAATGCAGTAGTTTATCTTGAGAATAGTCTCACTTCGGATGTGTTCAACTCAGGAAGACTCGAACTTTTAAAAATTTTGGCCGCACAAATCTCTATTTCATTAGAAAACTCCTTACTTTATTCTAATTTAGAAAGAAAAGTAAGCGAAAGAACAACTAACTTAAATAAGGCTTTGAATGATGTTCAACAACTTAAAGAAAAGCAAGATGGTGACTACTACCTTACTTCCTTGCTTATTGAGCCCTTGAGTAAGAATCAAGCAAATTCACAAAATGTAAAGATTGAATTTCTAACTGAGCAAAACAAAAAATTCCAATTTAAAGATTTTAACTCAGAAATTGGTGGAGATCTTTCCGTTGCTGATAGAATAATTCTTCATGATAAAAATTATATTGTAATTATGAATGGCGATGCAATGGGAAAATCTATGCAAGGTGCAGGAGGTGCTATTGTATTGGGTTCTGTTTTTGAATCTATGGTTAAAAGAAACCAATTCGACAAATCATCAAATAATTTATTTCCAGAAGAATGGTTGAAAAATGCATTTAAAGAACTTCACACAGTCTTTACTACCTTCAATGGTTCAATGCTGGTGTCAATTTTCATGGGCTTATTGGATGAGCAGACTGGATTACTTTACTTTATTACAGCTGAGCATCCAAGTCCTGTTTTATTCAGGGACAATAAGGCGAGTTTTATCCCATCTCAATTTAATTATACCAAATTAGGTATGCTTAGAACGAATCGAAAAATTTTCATTAATACTTTTGAACTTAAGGATCAAGATGTAATAATTATTGGTTCAGATGGCAAAGATGATATTTTTATAAGCTCAAATTCTGGTGATATGACGATCAATGAAGATGAAAATCTTTTTCTAGAAAATGTAGAGTCTTCTAAAGGAAATTTAATCGATATTATTCGAAGAATTAAAGCACAGGGTGATTTAATGGATGATATTTCTTTGGTGAGACTTAGCTACAGCGAAGCATTGCAAGAAGATTTTGCAAGCACACCTCCCCTATTAAATTCTATATTACTAAGCAATCCAAATATATTTAAGTCTGAATATTTCAATCAGATGATAAAAAAATATATAAATTTTTCAATTAATTCCAGTTCAGAAAGCATCCAATACCTTTACTTAATTTCTTTAGTATTTAGAAAATTAAAAAATTTCCAATCTGCAATTCAATATTCAGAGAGAATTCGCTTAAGAGATCCTTACAACCGTAGAAACTTAAATTTACTGAAAAATCTTTACCGCCTAAATGGCGACCAAATGCAAGAAGGCAAAATCGCAATTCAAATTGCAAATCTTAAAAATTAAGATCTTTTCTTTGTTTTGTCTCAAAATTTGTAACACATTTCGCTTTTCTGGTCAAACTCTTTGAACTAAGAGGTTTAAACATGAATATACAACAAAAGAGTCAATTGATAAGTATCTTACTTTTCTTTGGACTGTTTGCAACAAGCCCAATAATTTCCAAGGAGAAAACTGTGAATCAGAATATAGTAGGAATTGTATCTGTTAAGGCAAAGTGGTATTACTTTGATAGCTTATTAATCAATGGGTACACTAAATCTATACCTGAATACAAGGCAGCACCTGGTCTTTTATTCAAATACTATCATTACATTCAAAGAGATTCCCATAAAGATTTTGGAGGGATTTATCTTTGGAAGGATCTTGAATCAGCAAATTCTTGGTACAATAAAGATTGGTTTGAAAGAATAAAGGAAAAAAGAGGAAGTGAGCCCAAATTAGATCTCTTCCATGTTGAATCTATCCAAGATTTTGTATCAGAGGACTTTGATTATAATTCAATTGCCGAACAATCAGTTGCTCTTTTTATAAGCCAAGTGAATGAAACAGAAATCGACAAACTTCTTCTTCCAATACAAGGTTTAGTAAGGGCTTACATACTCAACAAAGATAAAACTAAATATGCAGTTTTACTTTTCGAAAGTAAGTATCTCGCCGAACAATTTGTAACAAATAATGGAATATTAAAAGTAGAATACTACTCGACTCCTGTTTTATTAAAAAACTAAAAAATAATTTAATCCTGCAATCATTCAATAATTGCAGGAGAATAGAAGGAAAGAAAATGAATACAATAGCAAAACAGCAATTCTTAGATGAACCAACTGATGTTCTACTCATCCAAGAATCTTTACAAGGCAACAAGAAGTCCTTAGAAAGTTTACTTGCTAGGCACAAGGATTTTATTTACAATCTTTCATTGAGAATGTTTTTAGATCCTGATGATGCTATGGATGCAACACAAGATATCCTGATTAAAGTAATCACATCATTACAAAGTTTTCAAGGAAAAAGCCAATTTCGCACTTGGCTTTATAGAATTGTAGTGAACCATTTTCTAAATTCAGAAAAAAGAAAAATGGAGCACTGGATAGATCGTTCCTCAAGTATTTCAGAAATTAAATCGCAAGCAGAAAATGAAGATGAGATACCTGAAGAAACTATAGAAGAAGTTCGCATCTTATGTTCAACAGCTATGTTGATGTGCCTAAACAGAGAACAAAGATTGCTATATATACTTGGTGAGGTTTTTGAAATTGATCACAATATTGGAGCAACATTGTTCCAACTTACAAAAGGAAATTATAGAATCAAATTGCATAGGGCTAAGAAAGATTTATTGGAATTTGTATCAGGAAGATGCGGTTTGATCAATCCATCGAATTCTTGTCGTTGCAAAAAGAAGACAAAGGCTTTAATCCAAGAAGGTAAAGTAAATTCTAAACAATTAAAATTTAACTCTTCTTATACTCAAAGCGTACTAAAAATACTCTACCAGCAAAGAATTCCTACGAGTTATAAGATTCAAATAGATATGAAAAATTTATTCCAAGAAAATCCCTACCAAATTAAAGAAGAATTAGATGATCTATTGGAAAATTTGCTAACTAGTTAAAAGAACTTTTATCTAATCAAATTGATTTTCTATCAATTGAAAAACATTCAATTACAAATCAGAAGCTAAAGTATTTGTGACTTTTTATTGACAAAATTGCTCTCAATTTACATTATTTGAAAGAAATCCTTGATTTTTGAAACTTTGCTTAGAAAAAGTGCTCATAAGAATCCATAAAGAAGCCAAATACAATTGACTTTGGTTTCAAATACGATTTAATGTAAAAAATAAAGTCCTTTATGAAAAATATATTTGAGAAGCAATATGAAACAATTTCTTTCTAATTTAGCAATACTTTTTCTTTTCCTATTTCTAACTATAGAAATCTCTGCTGCCAACTCCATTATTTTAAAATCTGGTAAAACCATAAAAGGGACTGTTATTAACCAAAATGAGAAAGGTCTTACTGTAAAACTCGCAGATGGATCAACACAAACTATAGAAAAATACAAAATTCTAAAAGTAGTTTATAAAGATGTATCAGAAGAAGAAGAAAAAAAGATTCGTATAGCAGAAGAAAAGAAACTCTCCGAAAAATTAACTAAAGATGAAGAAGCTCGTAAGAAGAAAGAAGAAGAAGAAGCTAAGAAACAAGCAAAAATTGATGAGAAGAATCGCCTAGAATCAGAGAAAGACAGCCTAGCAAAGAAATCTAAAGAAGAAGAACTCAGGGAAAAAGCAAGACGAGAAGGAACTAGGAAAGTAACAGATGTTCTCTGGAGATCCGCAGTATTACCTGGTTGGGGCTTCTTTCACGCAGATAGAAAAGTAACAGGTGCTGTATATTCAGGACTTTTTACGACCTCCCTCTTGTATGCACTTGCTACTCGAAGCAAGGTAAATAGTGCGAAGAGTGAATATGAAGATGCATCTCTTTATTATCAAGTTGCTAGACCTGATCCTATTAATTTTTTAACAGCTGATGGTTTCAATTTTGGTTCTTATTATCTGGTTGATACGTATGCTACTGAATATGTTAAAGGTAAGAAGAACGACTTTAAAGGTTTATCTAACCGATACAATGGAGCTCTAGGTTTAGCACTAATTGTTTATATAACACAGCTGACACATACTTATTTTATGGGTCAAGATTGGGTAGAAGAAGAATTTCTCTCTAATGGCAAAGCAGGATTAAACATAGATTCTAAATGGGAATCCGCAGGTATCAATTCCTGGGAATTTAGATCTGATATGGGATATACTTGGAAGTTTTAGGTTCTGGTATTTATAATTTTATTTGTTATTATTTTGTAAGACTTTTATAAAATTCATAATTGTTAATCACCTATATTATAGAGTTCCTTGCAACCTTCAATAGATTGTGAGTCTTCCAATTGTTCACAACTAGCTTTTTCAATTCCATGCATACATGATTTAACTTCATTTAGTCGTTCCATTGTAATTTCATTTATCAAAGGATCCTTTTTATCTATAGGCAATACCTTTGCCTCCATTTGATCCTCTATGCATTTTTCCTGATTGGGAAGAAAAGGCAAGGCTTCTGCTCTTTCTGCTGGAGATAATTGATTCATCTCTTCTTGAATGCAAGCTACAATTTTTTCACAAAGTACTTTCGGATACAGAACTCCAAATTTCACAACTTCATCTGGATTCACTTTTTCATTTTTTTTACAATTCAGATGAATGAATAGAAGGAAGATTAGAATTATTTGATAAATTTTCCAAAAATGGTTTTGCATTCTTCTACTCCAACATAATAAGCAACTACGAAGTACCCTACCATTCCAAAACTCAAAACGAAGGCAAGTAAAATTCTAGAACTATTCGCATGACCAAAACCAAAACTCTTTAGAGCAATCATCAAATCTAAATAAAAAAAATGATTCAATACATAAGTCCAGACAATCAAGAAGGTAAGTGGTAGCAAAATTTTTAAAACTTTCGGAATCATATCATTCAGGGGAATATAGACATTATGCCTTTTCATTGAAATGAAAAGTATGACACTGGTTGCAAGAGAAGAACAAGCTGATGCAAAAGCAATACTACCATGCTTTAAGCTTCCCATCAAACTAAGAGCAATTACCAAACTAAAAACAAACGTAAATGCCTGAACTCTCAAGGGCGTCTTAGTATCTTGAAAAGCATAGTAACATGATATCATAATTTTATTCAAACTATAAAATGGAATCGCTAATGCATAGAAGCCCAAAGGAACAATTGTTGTTTCTGTAGCAAGATCATCCCATCTTCCACCAAAATAAATAGAATCTAAAACCAATTTACCCACAGTAATTAAGCCTACACTCGCTGGCAGAGTTAGAAATAATGAAAATACAAAGCTGTTACCTATTTCTTTTGGTATTAAATCATGTTCTGCTTTCTTAACCTTAGATAGAACGGTAGGCAAGATTGTCGTCGCAAGTGCCACTCCTATAATTCCCGTTGGAAGCTGAACCAATCTTTGAGCATAGTCTAGACTCACTACAGCACCCAAACCTGGATTGTTGTTTTGAATATAATTTGCGATAAAAATATCAACCAAGAGTCCCAATTGGTAGAAACCCCCACCAAGAACAGCGGGTAACATCAGTTTGAATATTTTGCGAATTGCAGGATGCTTCCAATTCAGATTCATACTTGGACCGAATCCTTTGTATATCACATAATAAGCTTGCAATAGAAGTTGTAGAACACCTCCTGCAACTACTCCAAAAGAAAGTACGAAAACCTTATCTAGTATTGTTTTGGTAAAAGGGAATAGAACAATAAATACAAAAATATAACTTAAATTTAATAAAATTGGTGAGAGAGAAGGAATAAAGTAATTCTCATGCGAATTAGAAATTGCCATGAAAATGGAAGAGAGACTCGCAGTCATTATGAGAAAAAATAGTATAAAAGATAATTCAATTATTAGATTAGAATATTCTGCTGTTCCTCCCACTAAGGCAGGAATAAAGTATGGTGCAGAAATTAAAAAGCCAGCAATGAATATACTTAATAAAAAGAATAAAAAAGAAAGAACTGAGCCAGTCATTACCTGAGCTTCTTCCTTGCTTCGATTTTCGTATTCTGCAAATATAGGCATAAAAGATTGAGAGAGAGTACCTTCAGCTAGAAGATTACGGAACATATTGGGAAGTCTATAAGCAACGGAAAAAGCTGAGGCAACCATTCCAGTCCCAAAGCTAGTTGCCATAAAATGATCACGAAGTAAGCCCATGACCCTTGAAAGCATAGTATAGAAGGAAAGAGCTATACTCTTCTTGGTACTAGAATTGCTCACAAAAGTTTTTCTAAGAAAGAGGTAGAGCCATTTTCGTTGAAAGTAAATTCAACTAGACAAGCAGGGCATTTGTATTTTCCAAAATCTCTGACTCTAAGTCTTGTTCCACATGCCTCGCAAAATACCAATTCAGATTTATCTTCAAGATTTGATTTAGTACTAGGATGTTCATTTTTATTGGATGAGGTAGTTTCTGGATGGTGCAATCTATTAGCCTCAGAAGATTCCCCACTAGAACGAATGTTAGAAGGAATTGCGGAAAGAATTCTATTGATTCCTTCATTCACTTCCCATTTTAATTCTTTACTGAGTTGAGACTTCATCTCTTGGATTTTTCCTTCCAAGGGATCTAACATACTGGGAGAATCTGAACTAATATTTTGCTCTTCAATTGGTTCCAGACTAGATATTTTTTCAGATGAGATTTGACTCGCTTTTTGCCAAGAAGATAAAGGGCTTGGAGCATCTATCTTCCATTTTTGGCTTTTTACCAAGGAAGAAGTTCTTTCGTTTTCTGAACTGTCGAAAGAAGTAGAAGACCTTATTTTGGAAGATGGTTTTGCATGTCCCTTATAGTAGAACTGAATTTGATTTGCTTGTTTCGTTTTTCTCTCTAATGGATTAGCTAACTCTTGCTTAATTTTAGTTTGAGAATGGTAAAGTGGCAGTCTTGCAAGATAGCTCTTGGCTTCTTCAAGATTATTATAAATTTTCAAACGATTCTCAAGACCAAATAAGCGAAGCAATTTTGTAACCTCTAGATTCATCTGGGTCAAGATATAGACTATTTTAGAATTGGATTTCATCTTTACGGAAAGCCTAAGTAAGAAGGAAATTCCACCAGAGGAAAGAGATTCTAAGTGGGAACAATCCAATAGAAATTTCTGGTAACCTGCCGAAATTCTAGTTTCTAGATACTCTTCTAAATCTCTAGAATTGGAAGTATCTAGTATTCCTTTTAGATAGACGATCAAACTACTTTCTGATTCTAAGGCTCTAACTTCCATTTTTTCCTAAGTAGATTGCATCTACAACCTTTCGTTTTGTAAGTATGGGTTCTTCTTCATCTCTTGCATCCAATGATATATCTCGCGATTCTCCTAGCTTCTCAACTAGAATAGATGGTTCTGGTGTTAATGAGGATTCTTTAATAGGAACTTCTTTACTTTCTGGCTTATTTTGGCTCTCTTTATGAGTCAATTCTTCTTTGACAATAATTTTCTCTATCAAAGGAGGATTCTCTGATTCTTCAGGAATATGTTTTTTCTTAATATCAGAATTTCGTCTATTAAAGATGGATACGATTACAAATAGTATAATCAGTGCTAGACTAATTACAAAGGCTAAGATGGCATAGGTTCTCAACATCCAGAGAAAAATGTCTTTTTGTTTATCAAGAAATAAAGAAATATTTCCTCTGCTATAAATTAAATGAATACTACCAACTACATCTAATTTGGTTTCATGGTATACAGCAACAGACACCATTCCTTTTTGTTCTTTGGCTTCAGGGAAGAATTTATAAACAAGAATCTCCAACTGATTGACCATCCAGTTTGAAGTCTGTCTAGGTTGAAGAATTTCGGGAAGGATGACTGGCTCTGGGTATTGCCACTTTCTCATACGCAAGGCACTTTCATACAAATTGGATTTGTATTTATCATCAGATTTGCGGTCTTTAAGTGCTAATGGATTTTCTACTCCATCTGAATTAGCAAGTACTATGCCTTCTGGATTTAGCAGAACTATCTCTAAGATGCGAAATTCATCGGGATCTTTTTCCGTTACTGATTTCAATCTTGCAAAAGTTTTCTGAAGGTCCGAATATCCCTTAGCATTCATTCGAACTTCCGATGCCTTAGCAAGAGAAACTACAGTGTCTCGAGCGCGATTGTCTGAGGCAATTTTTATAAACTGAAAGGATGAGGTAGAAGATTCTAAGAAAGACCAGGTCACAGCTGAAATAGCTACAGCTTCGCCTAATAGTAATAATAAAATAGAAAATGCTATAGTTCGGAAGTAAAACAAAGTATTCCCTCATTTAATCCATCGGACTTTATTGGAAATAGGAGAAGGATATTTTTTTATTAAAAAATTCATCCAAGCTTCAGAAAAGTGGTCTATAAATTTTTGTCTTAAACTTGGATCTGCACCTAGCATAGAGATACTTTTCATGTTTTCAGACTTTTGGCCACAAGGATTGATAAATTGAAACACTGAACATTGATTAGAGAGATTGAGTGCGAAACCAAAACTGGTAAAAAATTGCTTAAAATAGATTCCTAGGCTTACAATCTTCCACTCAGGTTGGGATTTGAGATAGAGCCCAGGGTTTTCTTTGTCCATGATCAATGCAAGTCCCCAAATCTCATAAACAGAAACAATGAGCATCTCTTGCATTTCTCTTAGAAAATTCCCTATACTGAGATTTCTCGCTGCTAAATCTAAGTGGAAGTAAACCACCAATTGCCCCAATTCATGAGCAGTGAAGTCACCTCCTCTTTGGATTTCATAAAAATGAATCCCTTTTTCTTGTAAAAAGCCAGGATTTACCAATAAATTTGTGGAAATTGCCGTACTACCACTTGTGATAGTAGCCTCATGTTCCAAGAAAAGTGTGGATTCACGCTTTTTTTTTCGTGACGTATCTTGGAATTTTATATAGTCTAAATAGGATACGGGTTTGGTAAATTGGTGAAAAATCATGTTTCTGAAAAATATCCCTTGAGCCTAGAAGACACCGTAGTTTTTGGTACAAATTAGATGTTGATCACAATCTGCAAAGGCAAAATCCACCGCGCTACTGTAACTGAAGCCGATTTAAATTACGAAGGCAGTCTGACCATAGATATGGATTTAGTTGACGCTGCTGGGATGATTCCCTATGAAAAAGTACAAGTTGTTAATGTCAACAATGGTTCCCGCTTTGAGACCTATATCATCGAAGGGAAGCGTGGTTCTGGAACAATTTGTCTCAATGGTGCCTGCGCAAGGCTTGGAATGAAGGGCGACAAAGTGATCATCATCACCTATGCCCAAGTGGAAGAATCACAGATTCCACCTTCCTACCAACCAAAAGTAGTACATGTGGATGATAAAAACTCTAAGACGAACTAAAAGTTTTTTCCAAAGAAAGCCTAATCTTTCCCAACTTAAATCACGATAAGTAATAATAAGACCAACTCGGGATTGCAACTATGAAGAAGATACTCATCCTTTTAACCTCTATCTTATTTTCCCTGCCTTATTCACAGGATTCTTGGGCTCAGAACCAAGCTGGAGCGGAAGGAACAGGACAAAATACAGCCTCTGTGAACAATAAAGAGCCGTATTATCCACTCGCTTACTACGATCCAAGGCTAAGACTCAAGAAAGTTTCCTTCGTAAGAAGACACGCGGATACTGGGAAAGGCGAACTTCTGGATGTTCAAATTGAACTCGAATCGAGAACCAATAAGCCTCATAATTATAGCATTTATGTTATAGCCGTAAATGAAAGAGATGCCCAGAATGATGATGAAAGAAAATTAGTTCCCTATCCTTCTTGGAGACCTTGGAATCCTCAGGCTGATAAAAGAATCGTAACTTTTTCTAACATAATGCCTGTTAATGTAGAGCCTAAAGAAATTTGGGGAGAAGAGGCATACAATAAAAAGCAGGCTGAAGTGGATAAAATGATTCTTAGGGGTTTTGAAGCTGAAATGGGCGAACCCAATTTTGATGAATACATGAGATATCTTACTGAAAATCCTGCAAAAGCTCTTCCTTTTACCTTATACGGTGAAGAGGGACCTGCTAAGGACAAAATCCTAGTTCACAATTATACAAACCAGACCCCTGAAGAAAAGAAAGCATTTCGCCATGAAACTCTAAAGGATCATTCTTATACCTTGTACAGCAATAAGTACCAATCTACCATCATTACCCACCACTATACTCAATATAGACCGAATTTTAAAACATTCAATAAGGTTGGTATTTTGATCTTTGATCCCAACAAAGAAAAGAATAATCTTTTAGTTCGAAGAATCATAGATGTGGGCGATTTAAAAATGACTTACTAATACAAAGTTCAAATTTTCTTAGCTCTCCCCTTGCTGAGAGTTTTGAGAGTTTAAGAATATTTTCAAGAAAGCACCCTAGTGGTGCTTTTTTATTTTCTGAATTGCTTGTTATTCGGAGGCTTTAGGATAGGAAAGAGGCAATTCTTTTTCGAGACGAGTTCTCCACTCCCAAGGTGAAATATTCAACTGAACCCAGCCTGTTCCATGATCCCAAGTGGTTTCCTTGAGCAACTCTTCCATCAAGGCTGAATTCATATAGCGATAGGATTCCATAATATCTAAGAGATCCCTCTTTTGTGGCAGAACAAAATACGCGGAATTTTTAGCATGGTTCGGCATATATTTCAGTCTTGGCTTAGATTCATGTTGCGTCTATCTTTTTCTATAAAAAGTACTTGCCATTCCCTGAAAATGAAGTGCAATAGGAGGAAATTAGGAGAATTTTATGGAAATAGGTACTCAAAATATCCACTCAGCGCATCCTATGGCTGTTCAGTCTAGCATACGTACAGAAAACCAAGTCCAAGACAGAGGCCCAGACTCAGTTCCTCCGATTTCTTCAGCTAGTTACAGTGCAGAAACTAATACAAAGGTGGACAATACCAAATCTTCTGGAAGAATGCTCGATACTACAGCTTAATCTATTTATTTGCAGGGATTAGATTTTCCTACAATCCATCTTCCCTTAGTCCGATAATGCTAAGGGTGACACATGGCTTTAACGAAAGAACAAAAACACGAGTTCAGCGAGAAAGTTGCTGATTTTAAAGTATACCTCGAAGAGCTAAAGAAAGAGCTCAATGTTTACAAAACCCAACTAAAGAAAAATCCTGAGATGACGCCATACTATTATATGGCTATGGCTATCAATGCAGTGAAAGTAATCAATACGAATCTATTGATGAATGACTTATCTGTATCTATACAAGGTATCAATGTCGTGAATTATTTAGAGACAGCCAAGAAAGAAATTTCCAATGCTATTAGCTACATAGAGCAATCCGTTGGCAATGATATAGATGGCTCCTTAAATGATAACAGAGAAAAGTTAGATAAAATAACTCGTCTTTCTCATACGCAGAGATTGAATTTTATTAAGGCTTTGCAAGAATGCACAAAAAAAACCATAGCAGCCTTTGGGCCCAATAGCAAGTGGAAATTCAGTTGGCCGGATGTTCACTACCGAATAGCAGGTGTAGCGAAGAATCTTTTTGATTTTAGAGAATTTGAAAAAGGGAAAGATCTTGATAATCCAGACTACTATATCCAAAGAGAGCATTTCAATTTAATCATTTCCCTTGCTAACTTTGCAGCTCAGGAATATCGATCGAAATTTGACCTTTCCACTCAAAATGCCACCGATTTGAAATCATCCATAGCTATGCTTGATCTCAACCGAAAAATCATGCAGATTACAGGTGAGAATGAAGATCTAGAAAAAACAAAAACTCTGATTGAGTCCTTGAAAAATAAGGTAGAAGATCTAGAAACTTCGGATGAAGAGAAAAAGAAAAAAAAGAAAAAATAGACTAAAACCCTTTCTTGTCTAATGTGGAGTTTGGAAAGGAGATTTATATGGCGCTTGAAGCAGTAACCGACTCGAATTTTGATTCAGAGGTTTCCCAAGGACTTGTATTAGTAGATTGTTGGGCAGAATGGTGTGGACCTTGTAGAATGGTCGCTCCTGTTTTGGATGAATTATCTGGAGAAATGTCTGATGTTTCTATTAAGAAACTAAATGTTGATGAAAACCAAAATACTGCTCAGAAGATGGGAATACAATCAATTCCGACTCTACTTCTTTTCAAAGATGGCAAACTAGTTGATAAAATGATTGGTGCTCTACCTAAACCACAAATCAAAAAATTCATCGAAAACCATAAATAACCGATTAACATCAATTAGGTAGCAAAATGGTCGTAACAGCGAAACAGAATTTTACAGAACTTCCACGGGGAGGATATCTAGTTGATACCTCGGAGGGATATATTCAATTCGGTTCTCCACCTGAGACTATCAAGGATACTATGGACTTCGAGAAGAAGACTCCTCTTGTCTTTGTGCTACCTAATAAATTTTTTCATGTTGAGAAAGGAATCTCAGTAGCTGAGTTAGAATTTCCAATTTATTTTAATTTTTTTCTACGTAAAAAGAAGA
The DNA here is from genome assembly GCA_022402465.1 of Leptospiraceae bacterium. Lineage (GTDB taxonomy): Bacteria > Spirochaetota > Leptospiria > Leptospirales > Leptospiraceae. The sequence continues at coordinate 20,116 of JAKRSH010000043.1, forward strand.
CTTATATTATCTGCACTCCCGAACAAAAAGAACAGCTAACAACTGTTCTGAAAGAATCATTGATGGGTCCAGAAAATGTAGACCTTGCCTCGGAATATATCGATGGGGAAGATTCATTTGGGTTTCCGGACATGGTTGCGGAGATGGCTTTTTTCCGAAGCTATAAAACCTTAGAAGATGTAGTAGAATTTATCCTATTTGATAACAACCAAGTGAATTTTGGATCTGTTCACATTAAGAAATTAGATACTGGTGAATTCTTATTAACAGACAAAGCCGATTCCTACAAAATCCCTGGGGAAGTCGGCTTTAATATCAAATATGATATTGGGAAGAGAATGGAAGAACCCTTCCAGGCTCCCCTGCTTGGTATCACCTGCCTAGGTCCATCTCATGGCTTTGATCCAGACGATAATACTTCTGGCTTCATTCTTTGGATCAACCACCAAGGTATCATGGTTGATCCACCCGTGAATTCTACAGAATGGCTGAGAGAATCAAATGTTAATCCCAAACTGATCAATAATGTAATATTAACTCATTGTCATGCGGATCATGATGCCGGAACTTTTCAAAAGATCCTAGAAGAAGGGAAGATAACTATCTTTGCAACTGCTACAGTTATGGAAAGTTTTCTTCGGAAATATTCTAGTTTAACTAAAATTCCCAAAAAAGAGCTGATGGAACTCTTTAATTACATGCCCATCATCATAGGCAAACCAACTTTAATAGGTGGAGCTGAATTTTTATTTCATTATGCCTTGCATTCAATTCCTTCAACGGGATTTCAATTTTTCTTCCATGATCAATCTTTTCTTTATACTTCTGATCATTTAAATGATCCAGAAGTTTTGGACAAAATGTACGCACAAAAGGTCCTTCCTGAGACAAGATGGAAATTCTTGAAGAATTTTCCATGGGAACCTTCTGTGATCTACCACGAAGCTGGTGTACCTCCGCTTCATACTAAAATTTCTTATCTCGCAAGTCTTCCAGAAGAAATACAAAAGAAGATCACAGTTTACCATATTGCAAAGAAAGATATGCCCAAAGATTCCCATTTGAAACTGGCAACATTTGGAATTGAAAATACCTTATATCCTAAAATCACCCCACCCTTCTACCAAGAGGCTTATAATCTTCTGGATATCATGTCTCAAATTGATATCTTCCAAGGCTATCCTATTGAAAAAGCAAAGGAATTTCTCTTGATAGTGAAAGAGGAAAAGTACAAACGTGGTGAACAGATTATAGCAAAGGGAACTCCAGGTGATAAATTTTATATCATCGCTTCTGGTAATGTAAAGTTTGAAGGACTTGGTGAGGATAAAGACACTCCAATCAAACGATATGGTACTTATGAGTACTTTGGAGAAGCATCTCTTATTTTAAACACAACAAGACAAGCGGATGTTATTGCTGAGACAGATGTCGTTGCCCTAACTATAGAGAAATCCCGCTTCCTGCAATTTATACGTGGATCCGATCTCAAGCAGAACCTTGAAAGATTGAATGAAGTTCGTGAATCCAATTCCTGGAAGACGATAATGGCTTCCAAAAGTTTTAAGGGTGCAACTAGCCATCAGATTACACAATTGGAACTTATTATGTTTCCAGAATCTTTTCCCGCACATACAGCTTTGATTCGGGAGAACGAGACATTTAACTCTGGCTATATCATTCGAGAGGGAAGCATAGAAGTGTTCCACAATGGAAGCTTAGTCAAAGAACTTGGAGTTGGCGATTTTGTAGGGGAAATTTTCCATTTAACAAAGAAACTTCCTTCAACCTACACCTTTGTAACCAAAACTTCGGCTGAAGTATATACTCTGGAGCAAGATCTTTTAGTTCAATATCTAAAGAAGAATCCAGGCGTTTATATGAGAATGAATACCGTCTATGAATGATAGAATTTATACAAATTAAATTTATCAATTCATCCAAGCGAAAAACAAGAATTAGATTATATAATACTAACTTTACAAGGAAAAGATCATGGAAAGAATTTTAGAATTTACAGAAGAACACAATCAATTTAGAGAAATGGCTAGGAAATTTTTTGAAACAGAAGTGAAACCGTTTCATGAAGAATGGGAAAAGGCTCACATAGTTCCAAAAGAAGTTTGGAAGAAAGCTGGCGCAAATGGACTACTTTGCCCAGATGTTCCAGAAGAATACGGTGGATCTGGTGCTGACTTTTTGTATAACATCATCATAATTGAGGAATCTTCTAAGGTAGGGAATTCTGGATTCTTTATCTCCTTGCACAATGATGTTATCGCTCCCTATATCACAACTTACGGAAACGAAGAGCAAAAGAAAAAATGGCTGCCGAAATGTATCAGTGGAGAAAGCATCCTTGCGGTTGCTATGACTGAGCCAGGAGCTGGATCTGATCTCAAAGGTATCCGAACTTCTGCTGTTGATAAGGGGGACCATTTTGTAGTGAATGGTCAGAAAACATTTATTTCCAATGGTCAATTAGCCGATTTAATCGTAACAGCCGTTAAACATGACAATGGTACAATATCACTTGTGATGATTGAAGAAGGAATGAAAGGATTTGAAAGAGGCAGGAATCTCGATAAAATCGGATTAAAAGCCCAAGATACTTCCGAGCTTTACTTCAATGATGTTATCGTACCTAAGGAAAATCTTCTAGGTAAGCAAGGACAAGGCTTTCGTTATCTTATGATGAAATTGGCCCAAGAAAGATTGGTTTTGGCTGTAGCAGCTGTTGAAGCAACTCGTCTTGTTCATAATATTACTCTAAAGTATATAAAAGAGAGACAAGCCTTTGGCAAAAAAATTGGATCTTTCCAAAATACGAAATTCAAAATGGCTGAGATGGCAACTGAATTAGAAATGGCTCAAGTGTTCTGTGACCAAGCTGTTATGACTCATATGAAAGGTGTCAACACAACTGTGGAAGCATCTATGGCGAAATGGTATGCAACAGAAATGCAAAAGCGTCACACAGATGAATGCCTTCAATTCTTTGGTGGGTATGGCTATATGATGGAGTATCCTATAGCTAGAGCTTATATAGATGCTCGAATCCAAACAATTTATGCTGGAACAACTGAAATTATGAAAGAAATTATTGGTAGATCTTTAGGTCTTTAAGTCTTTTCTTTCTAAGCAAAACACTTGGGATTAGAATGTTTTTCGATTAGAAAAATCAGCTTTAATCCCAGGTATATGAATCTCCACCTCTTGTTTCAATCCTCATAGCAAATCTGTTCAATGCTATTGTATACTTAGAGAAATCTTTATTATATCAAAAATTGTTTTAATTCTGTGGCTGCAAGCCTAGGATCTTTAGCCGAACATATTGCAGAAACGACTGCTAGACTATCCGCCCCTGCTTTTACAATAGAGGCACCATTTTCCAAATGAATTCCACCAATAGCAACCAAGGGCATATCTGTAGCATTGCGGAGCTCTTGAAGACCCTCAAGTCCCCAAGGTTTCTTAGTATCTAATTTTGTTGAGGTCGGAAAGATAGGGCTCACCCCAAAATAATCCACAAAATTCTTTTCTTTAGTTTCTAAATTATGAGATTTTATTTTAGCAAAATAAGATCTTAGATCATCCATAGATTCTAAGGACAAGCCTAGGATCTTCGATGAACTTAAAATTTTGCGAGCAGAGAGGAAATTTACATCAGATTGACCAATATGTGCTCCATCTGCATTTAACTCTAGTGCTAGGGAAAGGTCATCGTTAATAATAAAAAGCCTGCCATAGGCAGAGCATATATCCCGGATTTCGACTAACTCTTGTCTGTGCTTTTGTGGATTGTAGCTCTTTTCACGATATTGGACGATATCAACTCCACCAAGAATAGCCTGCTCTACTACCCAGGCCAAAGACCGACCTAGGCAGAGGGAGGAATCTGTCACAAGGTAGAGAGATTTTTTAGGAAAAGAACTTCTACCTTTAACATCATACATTCAAAAATTTTCTAAATTGAAATTACCTTTCTTCCGCTAGGGCCCATTTTTCAGGGGAACGCCATAAGCTAGAAACTATCAATTCTTTGATCCATGTGAATTCTTTTGGTAATCTATCATAAAGTTTTGAAAAAAGTTCATCATGAGAGGAAATTTCTTGTTTCCAAAGCTCACGATCAATTTCCATTGTTTTGTTAAAAGAATCACGATTAAAATCAAGTCCCTTCCAATCTAAATCTTCGTACTTAGGAACCCAACCTATAGGAGATTCAACGGCAAATGCTCTTCCATGCACTCTGTCCACTATCCACTTTAGGACTCGCATATTATCACCAAAACCAGGCCAGGTGAATTTACCATTTTCATCTTTACGAAACCAATTCACTCCAAAGATTCTTGGTGGGTTTGGAAGTTTTCGTCCAAAGTTTAGCCAATGATTGAAATAATCACCTGCATGGTAGCCAAGGAAAGGAAGCATAGCAAATGGATCTCGCCTAACGACACCCTGTTGGCCAAAAGCTGCAGCAGTAGTCTCAGAACCCATAGTTGCTGCAAGGTAAACTCCGTAATTCCAATTGAAAGATTGGTAAACTAAAGGAACAGTCGATGCACGTCTTCCACCAAACACTATAGCAGAGATAGGAACTCCCGCTGGATCCTCCCATTTGGGGTCTATGGAAGGGCACTGGGATGCAGGAGAGGTGAATCTTGCATTTGGATGGGCTGCTGGCTTACCAGAAGATTTATCATAGGGCTTGCCTGTCCAATCTGTCATACCATCTGGAACGTCCTTACTCAATCCCTCCCACCATACATCTCCATCTGCTGTCAAAGCAACATTGGTAAAGATAGAATTCGACTGGAGGGTTGCCATAGCATTGTAATTCGTTTCAAAATTAGTACCTGGTGCAACACCAAAGTACCCAGCCTCAGGATTAATAGCACGAAGTTGTCCATTTTCATCTGGCTTAAGCCAGGCTATATCATCACCAACTGTAGTAACCTTCCAACCTTCCATAGACTTAGGAGGAACTAACATAGCAAAGTTGGTTTTGCCACAGGCTGAGGGAAAAGCAGCGGATACATAGGTTTTTTCACCCTTAGGATCTTCGACACCCAGTATTAACATATGCTCAGCAAGCCAGCCCTGATCTCGTCCCATAGTTGAAGCAAGTCTTAGAGCAAAACATTTCTTACCTAGTAAGGCATTTCCGCCATAACCAGATCCGTAAGAGACGATAGAATTTTCTTCAGGGAAATGACATATGTATTTTACAGTTGGATTGCAAGGCCAGGAAACATCTTTTTGACCTTTTTCAAGTGGTGCACCTACAGAATGCAAAGCTTTTACAAACTCACCTTCCCCAAGCACTTCAAATACCTTCTTGCCCATACGAGTCATGATTTTCATATTCACTGCAACATAGGCAGAATCGGATAGCTCAACCCCAATATGTGCAATAGGAGAACCAAGAGGGCCCATACTAAAAGGAATCACATAGAGAGTTCTTCCCTTCATACTTCCATCAAATAATTTATTGAGGGTTTGTTTCATTTCACTTGGCTCAACCCAGTTATTGGTTGGCCCAGCATCTTCTTTGCGACGAGAATTGATGAAGGTTCTATCTTCCACACGAGCAACATCCGAAGGATCAGAAAAGGCTAAAAAGGAGTTGGGTTTTTTCTCAGGATTGAGCTTTCGAAAGGTTCCTGACGCAACTAAATCATTGCATAATTTGTCGTATTCTTCATCGCTTCCATCACACCAGTGAATCTTGTCTGGCTTACACAAGTCTGCGATCTCAGTCACCCAATCAATTAGGGCCTTGTTCTTAACATACGAAGGAACGGATAAATCCATGAATATTCTCCCAAATTCAGATAGTATTACTAAAATTTGCCATTATAGAAACGAGTCAATGGGTTTTCCCAAGGAAAAATTTACTTCGGAAAAGAGAATGGAATGTGAATTGTAAAAGTATATAATTTATTTTCAAGAATGGAGCCCTGATTCTTAAAAACGCAATTTCCTTAGACCACCTTGTTATCTTAGGCTTCTTAAAGATATGCAAAACCTATATAAAAAGACCTAAGTCCAATATCTAAATCAGACTCAGGCCAAAGGATTGGTATTGCTTTCTCCGATTAGGATTTTAGGTTCTTTTCGAGCTTATCTAATTCTTGCTTGAGTTCGGATGGCAATTTATCCCCAAAGATCGGATAATGATTTTCTCGTATATCTTTCAATTCTGCAAGCCAGCCATCTGTATCAACTGCAAGAATATCTTTGAGTTGATTCGAGCTTACTTCTTTGGGAAGGTCTATAGCATCCTCAGTTGGCATAATTCCTATAGCCGTCTCCTTGGATTTACCAAGTCCATCACATTGCTCAAATATCCACTTGAGAACTCTAGAGTTCTCACCATAACCGGGCCAAACAAATTTACCATCCTTCTTACGAAACCAGTTCACAAAGAAAAGTTTGGGCAATTTGTCCGCAGATGTCTTCTTTCCTATATTGATCCAATGTTGGAAGTAATCACCCATATTATAACCACAAAAAGGAAGCATAGCAAAAGGATCTCGTCTAACAGTTCCCGCTTTGAGATCCAAGGCGGCCGCAGTAATCTCAGAACCAACGATAGATCCCATAAACACTCCATGATTCCAATCTCTTGCTTGGGTTACGAGCGGAATGGTATTTGGTCTACGTCCCCCGAATAAAATCGCATCAATAGGAACACCATTTGGGTCTTCCCACTCAGAAGCTATTGCTGGGCATTGTGAGGCAGGAGCAGTGAATCTTGCGTTGGGATGTGCTGCTGGTTGATCGGAACCTTGCTTCCAATCCTTTCCATGCCAATCCGTAAGTGGAAACTTCGGTTCTGTTCCCATTCCTTCCCACCATATATCTTTATCAGCCGTTAAAGCAACATTTGAAAAAATAGTATTAGATTTAATAGATGCCATTGCATTCGGGTTAGAATCCTCTGAAGTCCCTGGTGCTACTCCAAAAAATCCTGCTTCTGGATTTATCGCTCTCAGTCTTCCATCAGCACCAAACTTCATCCATGCGATATCATCACCGACAGTCTCTACCTTCCAACCAGGAATAGTTGGGACAAGCATAGCCAAATTGGTCTTACCGCAAGCAGAAGGAAAGGCAGCCGCTATGTATTTTCTTAAGCCACTTGGATTGGTTAGTTTGAGGATAAGCATATGTTCCGCCATCCAACCTTCTTCTTTGGCAAGGGAGGAAGCTATTCTTAGAGCAAGGCACTTCTTTCCTAATAATGCGTTGCCCCCATAACCAGAACCATAAGACCAGATCAACCTTTCTTCTGGAAAATGAGAAATGTATTTTTTATCCAAAGGTGCACAGGGCCATTTCCCATCATCTGATTCACCTTCTTTTAATGGCTTGCCAACTGAATGTAAGCATGGTATAAATTCCCCTGTCTCACCTAAAGTTTCTAGAACCTTAGAACCTACTCTCGTCATAATATGCATGTTAGTAACAACATAAGCTGAATCGGTAATCTCAACACCTATCTTTGCAATATCAGAACCTATAGGTCCCATAGAAAAAGGAATTACATACATAGTTCTTCCCTTCATACAACCATTGTACAATTCTTTCATGGTTGACTTCAATTCTTCAGGCTCAACCCAATTGTTGGTTGGTCCTGCATCTTCCTTCTTCAAGGAAGAAATATAAGTCCGATTTTCAACTCTAGCCACATCAGAAGGATCTGTTCGAAACAAATAACTATTTTCTCGCTTAAGGGGAATTGCCATACCCTGTTCTACAAGTTCATGAATCAATCGCTCGTACTCACTTGGGGAACCATCGCACCAAATGATTTGGTCTGGTTGGGTCATAGCAGAAACTTCTTCTACCCAAGAGATTAGTTTTTTATTTTTAGTAGGGGCTGCACTTAAAGTATTTGAATTCATGTATACCTTCTGTTTTTTTAAAATGTTTCTAATTGAATCTTCAAATTAGGAGGAGAAATCTTAATTCCAAAATATCAGTTTATCCTAAATATACAACCGAAAAATAATTCCAAGCCCAAGTAAGCCCAATACAATGGCATTAGTACACCACTATGAAAATCTTCCATGCTACAGCTGAATTTTTTCCTTACATCAAAATGGGCGGTTTATCAGACATGCTTTCTTCTTTATCTAAGCAACAATCTGAGACCCATGAAGTATGCGTGGCTCTGCCTCTAATTCGGAATGTAAAAGTAGAACCGGATTTTACTGGCAAAACTTTTTCAGCAATTCATCCAAACTCTATCCTTGGAGCTGAATCTTCCTTCATCCTACGTGATTCCCTTTTTAGAGAAGCAAAATATGGGAATGTTACCTTGTATTTTTTTGATTCCCCTTTGTTCAACTCTCTGGATAAAATATATGAAAACCCAGATGAACACTATAGGTTTGCTCTGTTTTCCTATGCCTGCTTTCATTTGAGTTTAAGTATAGAAGTTGACATTGTCCATTGCCATGATTGGCATACAGCACTGACCACTTACTTTCATAGTTCTTCGACAATAGGACTTCCAACTATTTTTACCATCCACAACCTAGCCTACCAAGGTGATCACCCAGAGTATCTTTGTGGATTTCTCAAAGGAGAGCCCTTTTATTTAAATCTAGACATTTTGAAACACAATGGAAAGATCAACTATCTCAAGGGAGCAGTATCCGTCTCTAATCGGATAACAACTGTCTCACCAGGTTATAGAGATGAAGTGCTTTGGGAACCAAATGGTTGTGGACTTTCCTATAATCTCAGGCAGAGAGGAAAAGATTTTCTGGGAATCTTGAATGGAATTGATTATCAAGAGTGGAATCCAGCAAGTGATAATAACATAGATTATAACTTCGATTTGCTTACAGTTGCCCAAGGGAAAATTAAAAATAAATCCGCTCTCTACAAAGAAATTAAAAGAGATATCAATCCAAGTCGCCCACTCATCGGGCTTATAGGTCGACTAACTTGGCAAAAGGGCTACAAAACTTTTCTTGAGAGTTTTAAGAATAAAACAAATTTACCATTTTTCTATGTCTTTCTTGGATCAGGTGACCCTGAATTAGAAAATGAATTATTCTATCACAGTCACCATTCACTGGATAGATTGTTTTTTTACAAAGGCTATAGTGAGTCTTTTGCTAGAAAAATCGAAGCAAGTTCCGATTTTTTCTTAATGCCTTCTCTCTTTGAGCCATGTGGATTAAACCAATTGTATTCTCATGCCTATGGTAGCATACCCATTGTTAGTCGAGTTGGAGGTTTAAAGGATACTGTTATAGAAGATCCTTATGAGTTCTCCATGAATACTGGGCTTTTATTTGAGCCGGGCGACTATCATTCTTTAGATTATTCATTAGAAAGAGCAAATACTTTGTATAATAATTCTCAACAATTAATAGATATTCGTTCAAGAATTATGAAATTAGATTGGTCTTGGTCAAATAGATTTAAGGAATATACAACAGTATACAAATCTATGCTTGCAGAAAAATCATGAAGCCTAGAAATCTTTATCTTACAATTCTCGCAATTTTTATAGTATGCATTATTTTAGTTTATAACAAATCCTTAGAGCTTTTTCCCAACAATCATGGTTTGGGAATCTTCTTCAATCTGAATACAGATTCTAAAGGATTCTTTATAGCGATAGAACACTCAATCAATGATTCCATAGGTAAATTGCTTTTACAAATTCTTGTAATTCTCTGTACGGCAAAAGCCTTAAGTTATTTACTGAGTTATTTTAAATCACCTTCCGTAATTGGGGAAATGATTAGTGGACTCTTACTTGGTCCATCTTTTTTAGGACTGTTCTTTCCTGAGTTTTATCAATTTCTTTTTCCTGAAAGCTCATTAATCACTTTAAAATTGCTTAGCCAAATCGGTCTGATTCTTTTCATGTTTCTCATAGGCCTAGAAACAAACTGGAACAATTTGCATGGAAAATTACACTCTGCCATTGTTATTAGCCACGCATCAATTATAGTACCATTTATATTAGGTATTTTCCTTTCGGTGTATTTATTTGAAGAACTATCCCCCAACCATGTAAACTTCCTGGGATTTAGTTTATTTATTGGTATTGCAATGTCTATTACTGCTTTTCCCGTTCTTGCAAGAATCATCCAAGAAAAAAATCTAATGAATGAAAGATCTGGACTATTAGCAATCACTTCGGCGGCAGCTGATGATGTTACCGCTTGGCTTCTTCTCGCATTGATCATAGGAATCACAGCCTCTACAAGTGTGGTATCAGTTTTATTGAATCTACTTAGCATAGTAATCTTCTTAGTTTTATCTTTCACGATTGTTCGAAAGACCTTCTTAACTACATTTCAAAAATACCTTGATTACAAATTTCTACCTAAATTTTTATTCTTTAGTATTTTAATTTGGCTTACTTTTTCATCCTTGTTCACTGAAATGATGGGAATTCATTCTCTCTTCGGTGCATTTGTTGCTGGAACTGTTCTCTCTCCCCACTTGAAAATACGGGAAAGAATTTTCTTGCGATTGGAAGATTTTTCTACAGTTTATTTGCTTCCTATTTTCTTTGCTTACTCTGGTCTTAAGACAGAGATAGGTTTATTAAACTCCTTTCACCTAATACTTCTTACAGGTCTCATTATTAGTGTTGCTATCCTTGGAAAATTCGGAGGCAGTTTCCTTACAGCAAGACTACTAGGTGAATCATGGAAGGACTCTTTGATAATAGGAGTCTTGATGAATACGAGAGGTCTTATGGAACTCGTTATACTGAATATAGGCTATGAACTTGGATTTATTGGCGCTGAGCTTTTTACTATGATGGTAATCATGGCTTTGGTTACAACCTTCATGACCTCACCTTTGATTTCTTTGATTCAGAAAATCTTTCAACCCAAGGAAGTTAATTTCGATAAAAGTTCGAATTTGAAAGATCCCAAAATCTTAATCTCCTTTGCAAGACCTTCAACAGGAATCAATCTAACTAAGCTGGTATTTTCTTTATTTCCTAATTCAATGATAGAATGCTTTCATGTAAATCAGAACTTTAACTTTGATATAGAGAAAGGGCAGAATGAAATGGCGGTCTTATATGAAAATCTTCGCCTAATTTCTGAGAACGAAAATAAAAACATTGAATTCAAATATTCTCTTTCGGAATACTTTGAGACTGCTCTCTATGATGAGATCAAGACGTATCAGCCAGATTTACTTTTATTTGGATCTTCAAGCCAGGAGAATTGGAAAGAAATTTACAACCAGATTCCTAAGCGCTTCTTGTCAAATCCCGATTTTAACCTTGCAGTATTTGTTGGTGAGCTTAGGGATACGATTCCAAAATTTTATTTCGATAAAAAAGATACAAAACTCGTTTCTATTCTCAAAGAATGGAATTTTAATTTCAATCATATGCAAGAAATTAATCTAGACTTAGGAATTCTCTCTGAAGAATCTATAATCCTAAAATCGTTTCATGAATCAGAAGAACTCATTCTAGGTAAGGGCAATTATCTTATCCTAGTTAGCCAAAAATAAATCAGTAACAATTTCCAAAATAACTCCTTTAGACTTCTAATTTGCTAGGACAAAGCTTAGACAATTTGCACTCACCACACTTGGGTCGATTTGCTATGCAAGTTTTCCTTCCATGAAAGATCAAATAAAGAGAAAGAGCATCCCAATATTTTTTGGGAACTTTTTCCATAATCTCTTTTTCTATGCGAATGGGATCCTTAAATTGACTTAGCCCCAAGAGAAAGGTAATCCGCCTAACATGCGTATCAACTACAAAGCCCTCTACAATACCATAAACTTCCGAGAGAACAACATTTGCTGTTTTGCGGCCGAAGCCTGGGAGCTTAGTCATCTCATCTAAGGTCTTGGGTAAGATGGAATGGAACTCATGAAAAAGCATTTTTGCAAAACCAACTATCGACTTAGCTTTGTTATGATAGAATCCTGTTGAGAAAATATAAGGCTCTATATCAATTGGCTTTGCTTTAGCAAAACTTTCTAAACTTGTGAAGGCAGAAAATAAGGCAGGAGTTACTTGGTTGACTCTTTCGTCTGTACACTGAGCTGAAAGAATGACAGCGATGCAGAGTTCATAGTCTTTACTGTATGTAAGAGGAGTTTCAACCTTACCAAATTCTTTAGTTAAGATTTTATAAATTGATTGAACGTGGGATTTGTAATCTTGTATTCTCTCCCAAGGTTCTCCAATCGAATCAGGTTTCTGAGAGATTGAATTAGCCTTGGGATTGCTAGAGGGTTTTCTTAAGGAATTATTTCGCTGCGACTTCTTTCTTAACACCTACAAACTTCTTAGGCGCAATCGCAGATAAGCTACCACCATTGTCTAGGATAGCAGCCTTGAGACCTTTCTTCTTAAGAGTTCTCAATGCACGAGTTGAAATCTTAACAGACACATAACGATTCTCATCTTCTAAGAAAATTCTCTTGGAAACAACATTTACTTTCCAAATTCTTCTAGTTTTCTTATGAGAATGGGATACACTATTTCCTGCTTTGGTTCCCTTACCTGTTACGATACACTTTCTAGCCATATTTTCCTCGATTTGTCCAATTTTCCCCATCATAAGATAGGGTCAATTAAAAGTGAATGTTTTCCTTGAGAAACGTGAAGGCATCTTCGGCACTATCCGCATAATGAAATAGCTTTAAATCTTCCTTCTGGATGAGACCATAGTCAACCAACATCTCAAAATGGATCATCTTTTTCCAGAAATTTGAATTGTACAGCACTATGGGGATCTTGGAAATTTTGTGGGTTTGAACTAAAGTCAATGCCTCAAAGAGTTCATCCATGGTTCCAAATCCACCAGGAAACGCTACCATTCCTCTACAAAGCTTGATAAACCAATACTTTCTCATAAAAAAATACTTAAAACGAAAAGACATTTCTGGATCCGCATAAGGATTGGTGCCTTGCTCATAAGGAAGTTGGATATTGAGTGCAAGACTTTTGAAACCAGCTTCCTTGGCTCCTCTATTTCCCGCTTCCATGATGCCTGGACCTCCTCCTGTACAAACAACAAGTTTCCTTGGACCATTACTTACTGGGAGATTCTCACCCCACTCGCTGATTTTCTTGGCAAATTCTTGGGCATCCTTGTAGGAATTTAAGAGAGACTTTTTGTTCTGCCAAATTCTTTCCGCATCAGGTGAAGATCTGGATAGAATGATCTGCTCTTCTTTGGCTACTTCTTCTGGACTGGGAATCCTTGCGGAACCAAAAAGAACAATAGTATCTGTGATTTTCCATTTTTTTATTTGGTCTCGTGGATAGATCCATTCACTTAGAACTCTTATGGGAAATGCTTGGTTTGAATTTAAAAATTCTGAATTCTCAAAAATTAGGTCTTTCATCTTTGTTCCAAAATCTATTTTACTTTTCAATCCAGCATTAGAAAAATCTAGATTCCAAATAAGAATTTTATTTTTTTATAGCTAGTAGGACTAAATAAAAGTAGTATAGACCTGACAATAAAATGAATCAATTGGCACAAAAATGGGAAAGCTTAAGAATACTTTGGAAATCAAAACTGCAATTTATCTTTAGAGCAAGATCCTTCACTTGGACAGTTCAATCAGCCTATTTGCCGCTTCCTAAGGCTAAAATCCCAGACCTTTGGGAAGAATTTTACCCCAAATCCTCTAAGCGTAGACAAATTCCAGTTTGGTGGGATAAATTTTTTTTAAACTCTTATACAATACGTTTCGAACAAGCTGTTGCAGCACATTCATTTCTTGAAGTAAGCTATGAGTGGAAATCTAAGTCGGGAATTCTTGCCCTGCTTTTTTCTTTCTCGCAAAAGTATATGGCCTCCGAGGAACAAAGATGGAATGAAATACTTTCAGAATTTTCCGATTACAGTAAAAATCCAAGAGCCTGGAACCTCTACCTTCGATTTCCACTCTTCAGGAAGAATTTATTTCCTGCCAATGACTTTGAGTTTGACTGGTGCCTGGTGTGGAGTACTCAAATACCTTTTGCATTTGCGAAAGAATTTCCTCTTGGTGAGGCAATCCCAGCAAGCTTTGAGAAGTCAGATGCAAGATTAACAATTCTACACTGCCATTTAACAAAAGCAAAATACCATCTATATGAAGAAAATTTTGAAACTAATGTTTGGTTGAGGGATTATTTTCTCGAAGTACAAAGCAAGGATAGTGCACAAGAATCAACAAAATCCTTCCTTTATGTGGGAAGTGATTATTCTCATCTTGAAATTGAAAAAAAATGTACTGGCATGAAACTCTACAGAAAGAAACTAAACTTGGATATAAGAATACAATTTAACAATCCTTCAGCACAAATAACATTTAAAGAACAAACAAACTCAGTACAATCTTGGCACCAAAGCAAGATTCAATTGAATCCAGGTTCAAGACTATCAACAAGAAATAAAGTTCTGAGATCTACGGAATTTCAACCAAAAGAAAACAATTATATATTTCTTATAACAAAGGGAACCTATAATTTAGATCCAAAACTTATGGATCTAAATCCAATAGATTTCCATGGATCAGGCTTTATCTAAGCCTGTCTTCCTGGCTTCCACTTTTTAGCAAAATCATCAATAATTACAAAACGAGAATTTTTACCTAAGGTAACCTCATTTAGCTTCTTTTCTTGCAGAGCACGGTAAACAGAAGTTCTGCTTGTATTCTTTTTTTCAGCGAAATATTTTATTTCCAAAATATTTTTACTAATTTCTTTGATTGATTTTGATATTTGTTCTGTGCTCATTGTTGCCTTTCTTTTTCAATAATATACTAATACTTTACTTGTTATTTCTTTGACCTTAACTGTAAAGAAATTTGGAAAAAAAAATGATTTTTTCGAAATTTTCTTTCTGTATATTTGAAATACACTTTTTCAAAGTTCCCAGGAGTTAACATAGGCTCTATTGCAATAGATTCTCTGTTACTTGGTGTATAAATTTGGCAAAATGGAAATAATTTATTCGTATTGCTAGAGAATGATTCAATGGTTAAAGCGTACGGATGTTCAGGATGGTACAAGGAAATGGATAAACCCTCCGGAAAGTAGTAAAGATGATCCAAAGAAAGAAATTTCAATGGTACAGTCTTTACATTAACATAAGGAAGTGTTTCAATCTGTCCAAAATTATCCATGATGGGAAAGCAATTTTGATCTAAGGGTATATTTTTCACTCTTCCATGAAACTCTAAGACCCAATCATCTACCTTCCCATGAGGAAGTTGAAAGTACGGATGGTATCCTAAAGAATAATCCCAATTATTTGGATCTTGGTTTAAGATTTTTGTCTCTACGATCAAAGATGAATCTCTAAGTGTAAAACTTTGTTCCAATTGACACTTTCTATGCTGAACGGGGTCTAGGTAATCTAAACAGAAGGAATTTGGACTTTTTGTACTCCTCCAAGGGCTACTAGATATACTTCCATGGAGTGGGAAACCATTTCCATCCAAGGTAAGAGGGAAATTCTCCGAAGAAGCAATTAATTTTAGTTCATTCTGTTCTATAAAACTATTGGGCCACATTCGATTCACCCATGGAAACATGCAGAAATTTCCAGATGAGAAAAAATCCTTATCCTCTTTATAACCTTGGATGACTGAAATAGATTTCTCACCTTGTATTTGATCTGGAATGGGAAGAACGAGTTCTGTCCACTGGCAGCCTAGTTCTGGTAGAAAGGAAAAATAGGAATTCTCTGTTCTAAGTGTAGTCGAAATTCTCATCCTTGATTGGACTAAGGACCAATACTGTTTTTCAATTTCTATGCAAAAAAGATTGAAGCCTACCAATCTCCCTTTAAAACGGAATTATGACATCAATTCGCAACTTCTCTCTTTCCTTAATTGTTTTTTTTAGCCTTAATTTATACAGTTGTATCTCCTTCTTTTCAGTTCTTCCTATTGGGAAATCAGGCTTCCCCAACCTGGAGGAAGTGGTCATCCAAGGAAAGGATGATGATAAAATTGCTATGATTTCCATAGACGGGGTCATTTCGGATGAGACTCGAGAAAGCTTTTTTGGAGTAAAATCTGAATCTCCGATTTCTGTAATCAAAGAAAATTTGAAACGTGCCCAAGCAGACAAAGATGTCAAAGCCGTAATCTTAAAAGTAAATTCACCCGGAGGAACAGTAACTGCCTCTGATATTATCTACCACGAGATCATGGAATTCCGCCGGATATCCAACAAACCAGTTATGACTATTTTTGTAGATGTGGGAGCAAGTGGAGCTTATTATCTTGCTATGGCGACTGATATAGTTGCAGCACACCCAACAAGCGTTACTGGATCTATAGGAGTTGTACTACAAGGTTTTAATGTAAAAGATGGTTTAGATAAGATAGGAGTAAAAGACCAATCAATTACTTCTGGAAGTAACAAAGCAATAGGCTCACCCTTCCAAGAGTTAAGCCCTGAACAAAGATCTATACTGCAAGGAATTGTAAACAGTATGTATGATAGATTCTTTTCCGTTGTTAAAAAAGGTAGACCTAAAATGACAGAAGCAGAGTTGAAACCTCTCTGCGATGGAAGAATCTTTACAGGCGTACAAGCAAAGAAATTGGGTCTTGTCGACCATGTAGGTTATTTTGAAGAATTGGTTCCAGAGTTAATCAAGCATGGAAATTATGTTAAACGACCAAACAATGACCAACCTAAAATCATTACCTACACCAGAGGATCTGGAAAAGTTGAGAATATCTACCAGGCAAATATTGACCCATCTAAAGAAAACCTTTTAGAGAAGATAGTTGCCCCAAGTTCAACTGCCAAATTTTTCTATCTTTGGAGTTTGTAATTGCTATTTAATTCTCTTCCTTACTTCTTCCTGTTTGCATTTACCTATCTGATTTATTGGAATGTAAACCAAACAGGCAAAAAGATAACAATTGTAATTGCATCTATCCTGTTTTATGCATATTTTAGCATACCATTTCTTTTTCATTTTATGGCTGTTGTTGTGGTGAACTATTGGTATTCTGATTATCTTTGGAAGAAAAAGGCTAAACAAGAAGATACAGCCAAGTTTCTTAAAATTATTGTAGGTTTGAACTTAATCAATCTTGCAGTTTTTAAATATTTTTATTTTTTTACTGATTCACTTTACTATCTAACTAGAAGCCAATCTGTTAAAAGCTTTTCTATGGAGTGGGATATCCTTCTGCCACTTGCTATAAGTTTTTATACATTTCAATTGATAGCTCTTCAAGTTGATATCCACCGCGACCAAGCTAAAAATAGAATTTCTTTTTATGATTACTTCATTTTTATTTTCTTTTTTCCTCAGCTAATTGCGGGACCCATTATGAGGACAGATAATTTCTTACCTCAACTGAATAGTCCTACCATAGATCCAGACCGAATGAAAAAAGGATTATTCCTAATTATAGGTGGACTCTTCAAGAAAGTCGTAATTGCAGAGAATGTTGCCACCATTATTTCCCCACTCTATCTTGCTCCTTCCCAATATGATCCGTATTCTCTCTGGATCACCTTATTTGGATTTGCCTGCCAAGTTTATTGCGACTTCAGTGGTTATACAGATATCGCAAGAGGCTCAGCTAATCTACTAGGTTACGAGATTCCTGAGAATTTTTATGG
This sequence comes from Leptospiraceae bacterium, assembly GCA_022402465.1. Lineage (GTDB taxonomy): Bacteria > Spirochaetota > Leptospiria > Leptospirales > Leptospiraceae. The sequence continues at coordinate 37,733 of JAKRSH010000043.1, forward strand.
CCCTCTTCTTGCTAGTTCTATGCGAGATTTATTTACACGATGGCATGTTACTCTTTCTACTTGGCTTAGAGATTATATTTATATTCCATTAGGCGGTGGTAAGGCAAGTTTTGCAAGATCCAATTGGAATTTAGTGATCACGAACAGTTTAGGTGGACTCTGGCATGGAGCGAATATAAATTTCGTTTTCTGGGGAGCTTATTTAGGAAGTTTTATTGCTATAGAGCGTTGGCTCCTAAAAATCATTGGTAAGGATTCTTTCTTAGATAATAAGCTATTAACCCCCTTCAAAATCATTCTCACTTTCGTTATTTTTTCTGTGTCAGGGATTTTCTTTCGATGCGGAGCAAATGGGATAGAAGCTGTCTCAGCGTCTATAGATTATTTTGTAGGACTTGTCCGATTCCCAGTGCAGGGTACCACCTTAGATAGGATAGATGAGATACTTAGTTTTTTAGTACTCACAATGATCTTTAATGTTTTACAGAAGTATCCCTATTTTTATCAGAAATTAAAAAGATTCCAAGACATTCTCTTACCGATTTTTGGTGTAGTGATACTTTTATTACTAGGAATCTTTGGCGAGAATGGGAAGGATTTTATCTATTTCCAATTCTAATGAATAACTGAGGAACTGAGGAAGAATAGAAACTTCTTTATGCTCTGATTTTAACGAATAATTTCCTAACAAAAGGTGGCAATCTTATGATCATTAGAAAACGGTTTATTTCCTTTTTATTCCTCTCTTTTCTTAGCATCCCAAGTTATGCCAAAGAATCTATTGTATCTATAAAGAATCCAGAAATAATAATTTCTGAACCTAATATCATCCTCAAACCAGATAGAAATGTAAAATCAGCAATCTATAAAAACTATATATACTCTAGCTTAGAATTTCAATCTGTGTATGGAAAGAACCCAAAGGAAGATGGAACTTTTGTATGCGAAGTTATTTCTGAAAAATCTCGAATAGAAAAGTCCAACAATAAACTTGAGTCCTCCCCAAGTGAAGGTTTCAAGTTCCTCGACGTACGATGCCGTATCCCCAAGAAAGAAATATTTGCTTATCATAAATCTATTTTTGATTCCAATCCTGAGACTGCAAAAAACCAAGTTAGCTTTCTACTGAGTAAAATTGGCTGGGTAGCCTATAGGAACGATAAGGGTGTGTTGCACGAGGTTTTTAATTATGATAATGGACCAGATCCTATTATGGAAGGAAGCTATAGATTTATCCATGGAGAGAAAATGGGGTTTGCTAACTTAAAAGGAGAGGTTCTTATTCCAGCGGTGTATGACTGGGTGGAGCCTTTTGATAAGGATGAGGCGAAAGTATGCAATGGTTGTAAGAAAGTATATGAAGGGGAACACTATACTGTAAAGGGCGGGGAATGGTTTAGTATCTCCCGTCCTAAAAAAAAGAATCCTGAAAAAATTAACCGTTAACAACCATTACTAAGCATGCATTTTTGTATTGATGAATACCATCATCAGCCATTTTTGCTTCTTTTTCATGATTTAATTTAAGATACAAATTTTTTGCTTTCTCTGCATGCTCTTTGGCATCACAGGATGCTCCAAAACTATGCTCAGTCATAGAAGTAAGTAGTAGAATATTCGCATAACTTTTGGTAGAGTGAAGATTCAGACGTTCTCTTATACGTAGACCTTGTCTGTAGTGCTTGATTGCATTATAATAATCTCTATCCAATTCTTCTTCATGTGCCATTTTAACCAATCGATTGGAAAGTTCAACTAGACTCTCATTATCAAATCTTTCCATCAAGGAATTCACTTCATCCTCAACACTATCAAAATCATCGTTCGCTAAAAGACTAGCTGAGGCTTGGGGTGTAGTTAAAAATACTGCCAAAACAAGAGATAGGGTAAATAGAATAGTATTTGGTGATTTCATTGGCTTTCCTCTTACTATTGAATTGCAAGATCTATGCCAGATGGGATTTGCTGCTCTTAGAGATGGATGGCCTTAAAAGTAGATTTTGGAACCTTGGAAGGATTGAAATAATCTTGGCAATAGAACTTTTGCCTAGCAATAAAGGCAATGTGCTTAGAACTTATACATATTTCCAAGATGATCACCACAACAAAAGAAACCATTGAAGTAAATGATAGGAAAAAGAAAGGTTTAAGAAGAGAAACTAAAAAGGAAAATAATGCCGATCAGAGAACTTTCTCCTAATCTTTGCCAATTTCCTCTTCAGTGAATTCGTATTCATTCTTCAAGAAATCCATAATATCCATAGATCGGTAGTGGTCTCTGTCGCCGTCACATTGGCGATTCCCTGGAACTGCTAAGGTTCTGCCACCAATAGTAATAGGTTTCAAATACAAATTGCTGCCTCCAGGACAATTTACATTCGGTGCAAGTCCATTGAATCCGCAGACACCACCTTTGACAACATCCTCAGGGACAGGGTCTGGATTATCTTTGAAAGATGGATAGTTCTTACCCTCATAAAATCGTCGGTAGACCCTTCCCCATATAGGAGCTGAAAGTGCTGCTGCAGTCTGACCCTTTCCCAAAGAAAGCGAACTCTTATCGAATCCCATGTATACAACTGATGTCAATTCAGGATCGAATCCGCAATACCAAGCATTGGTATAAGAAGAGGTAGATCCCGTCTTCCCACCAGATTCTCCTTTGTATCTCGCACCAAATTGGTCTCCGCGAAGAGCAGCAGTTGGTGTTCCACCATTCGCAACCCCTATTAACATTTGTTTAATAATATAAGCAGTTCCCTCTGGAATTATTTGAATGCTTCCATCTTCCGTCTGCCTTGCTAGTTCTACACGAATTTCTTGTTCTTTGTTTAATAGTATGTTACCACTTTGATCAACCACATAACGAACAGTAAATGGAATTACATTCTTTCCACGATTGGCAAGTATAGAGTATCCCGTTGCCATTTCATAAGGTGTTAACTCTGCCACACCCAAGGCTAAGGCCGGACCCGTTGGGAAACGTTGTTTGGGAACCTTGGTTACTTTGCTTGCAAAATCAATAACAGCATCAACTCCAGCTCGAAGAAGAACTTGAACCGAAACTATATTCAAAGACAAACTCAGAGCTCTGTTCAAAGGAACCATTCCACGAAAATCACCCGAAATATCTTGGGGTGACCAACCCTCACCCTCTTCTGTAATCGTTGTTAAAGGAGCATCCATAAGACCCGTTCCAGATCCTACTGCACGTTCATTGATTCCCGCTGCATAGACAAAAGGCTTGAATGCAGAACCTGTCTGCCGCCTAGCTTGCATAGCGCGATTGAATTGGTTCTTGGGAGTAAATTTAGAACCACCTACCATGGTCGTGATGTAGCCGGTTCTATGGTCAATCGTTATAAAAGCACCCTCTACATGAAGATTACGAGAAAAAACTGCTGAGAGCTTCTTGAATTCTTTGATACCAGAATGCACATTTTCTGTTGGAGTTAAAATACTCAGTAATTCCATAGAATCGGAAAGATTCCCTTCTAAAGCTTGGCGAAACAATTGTTTCTCATCTAGACTAGTAATGAAAGGTACACCAACTGGAAAAATTGACCCGAACAAATTGTACAAACCAACCAAAGATTTGTCAGCACCACCAACGTAGCGATTGCTTACACCAAAAGAAACCTTATCTTGTTCTTTCAAAGCAATTCGCAATTCTTCTTCAACAATTTCTTGTTTCTTGATATCTACAGTCGTATAAACTTTTAGACCACCAGAATAAACAAGTTCATCGCCAAGCTCTTTTTCTAAATTGTAACGAACCCATTCTGTAAAATACGGTGCTCTGTTTAATCTTGTTCCTCTTGTAGACCTTGAGGGAGATTGGGTAATAACAACAGGCCAATACCTTTTCCAGAAATCCTTGTGAAGAATGTTTACACTATCCTCAGAAATGTATCCATACTTAGCCATAAGTCGGAGCACATCTTTATGTGCCGACATTGCTATATCAGGATTTTTAAAAGGGGAATATTTTACAGGTGCCTTAGGAAGTCTTGCTAGTAAGGCTGCTTCAGCAATATCCAAGTCTCGAACATCCTTTTGAAAGTATACCGAGGCAGCAGAAGAGAGCCCTGTTGTTCCATGACCAAGATAGATAAGATTGAAATATACTTCTAAAATTTCATCTTTGGCATATTCTTGCTCGATTTGCAGAGTAAGAAGTGCTTCTATAAATTTTCGTGCGAAGGTTTTCTTGCGATCTTGTAAAATTGTTTTGGCAAGCTGCTGGGTTAGTGTTGAACCACCTTGAACTATCCTTAAATTAACAAGGTTCACGAGGCTTGCTCGAATAATCGCTTTAAAATCAATTCCAAAATGATTGTAAAAATTATCGTCTTCAACTGAAAGAAATGCATTCACAACATGGGGAGGGATATCCTCAAATTTCAAGAGCTCTTGCTTGTGGCGATAGAGCTCGGCATACATGATTCCATTGATGTCATACAATTTAGTAGGTGTTGTTGGTTGGTAAGTTGCAAGCTTTGTGAGCTCCTTACCTTCAGATACCTCAGCAATAATATAACCGAAGAATAAACCACCTAATACTGCTATTGTGAAAAATATTCCTAAAGTAATAGAAAGTTTCTTACTATCGTTCATAAATACCTAATAAAACTTAAATTTTAAAACTCATTCCTTCTCTTGCAAGATGGATTTTAACTTTGCTGCTTTGCAGATGACTCTTGTGCTCTAGTGCTTCTTCCCAAATTCCAAAAACCTTCTTATCATCATAAGCTGGTTCATGGTGGGTTAAAACAAGATTCTTCACCTTCCACTGAGTAGCAATATTTACAGCCATAGTATAAGCTGTATGTCCCCAATCGAATTTGGCAAAGGATTCATCAAGGGTATATTGAGAGTCTAGAACCAAAAGTTCAACCTTCTCAAAAAATGTAGAAATCCCACGAATGTATTCTAAATCTTCTCCTGTGAATTCAGCATCTGTTGCAAAAATAAATCGTTTGTTATTCTCTATAAATTTATAAGCATAGGAATTCCCCGGATGCTTTAAAGGATGAACCTCTACTTGCACATTACCATCCTCTAAGTCGAGTACATCTCCTGGTTGAAAAAGGTGAAACTCCTTCTTCGATGAAGTAGAATGAAATGTGATAGGGAAATATTCCTTATCCATCTGTCGAATCAGTCTATCTTCTAAATCTTGGTAGGGGGAATGGAAACGAATCGTTACATTTGGAAAGTAAATGGGCTTGAAAAACGGAATCGCTTGAATGTGATCCCAGTGTGTATGTGTAATAAAGACGTCAAGAAGGAAGTTTTCTTTACTGCTTAAGATCTTAGGGACCAAGTCATCTCCCAGGGATCTTGCTCCTGTACCAAAATCTATAACGAAGGTTTTGCCAGAGTCAGATACAACGGAGACACAGGTCGTATCACCTCCAGCCGTATAGCGAAGATGCGGCGGAAGTGTCTGCCAGAAAGATTTCAAATCTCCTGTTTTGGAAAAACTAGAATGGGAAAAATGGTGCAGGATTTCTAAGGCTTTTTCCTTATATTCTTTATTTTTTAAAGGAGCTGGAATGGAACCCCTTACACCATGTAGCGTGACTTTCACTAACTACAAGGTAAATCCAACATGCTTCTAAAGTCACTCAGAAAATGGATTTGCAGAATCCAGAAATACTTCAAATTCTGGTATTATGGCTTCAAATTATGGCTACCAAACTCGTTTTGGACCAGAACTCACTCCCCTTGTTCGTAATCTTATTATTATCAATGTTGCTATCTTTATTCTGCAATTTATTTCTGGAACTTTACTGCACCGATCTTTTCTAGAGCCAATTTTTGCCTTAAATCCAGAAAAAGTTTCCGATTTTTGGATCTGGCAATTGCTCACTTATAGCTTTTTGCATGCTGATTTCTTCCACATTCTCTTTAATATGTTTTCTCTTTGGATGTTTGGTTCAGAACTAGAAAGCACCTGGGGCTCAGATATTTTTCTCAAGGGCTATCTTTTTGCGGCAAGCCTAGGTGGAGTTCTCACTTACCTAGTACACTTTTGGTGGCCACAAGGAATCGTTTTGGGAGCTTCGGGAGGCATCTATGGTTTATTGGTTGCCTTTGCAATGATTTGGCCCAATCGAGAGATTTTGTTTATGGCAATCTTTCCTCTAAAGGCAAAGTATTTTGTTATTATCATTATGCTCATGCTTGCCTTCTCTGGTGGAGGTGGACACATTGCACACTTTGCTCATGCAGGTGGAGCCTTGGGAGGATTTCTATTCGTACGCTATTTTGATTTCTTTAGGAACTTCTTGAATTGGAATTTTTCTATAAGTCGAAGTATCCAAAGAAGAAAAATGCGAAAGTACCAAGAAGAAATGGATATGAGAGTGAACGCCAAGACTCGGGTGGATGAACTCTTAGATAAAATTTCTAAGCAAGGAATGAATTCACTCACTCGCAAAGAAAAGAAATTTCTGAATGAAGCATCTACAAAATACTTCAACGACAAGAATTAATACATCGCTTGGGATTTTTTCTCTTCAACCAAATAAGTATTCGTGATCCCTACACGCAAATAGCCTGGGAGGAAGCACTTGCCCTGAGCATGAGAAAATTCGGGATCAAATATGGCATCCGCTTATGGCGCAATCTTCCCACTCTCGTTCTTGGCATCAGTGAAAAGGAAAATGAAACAATAGAGAACTCTTATCTTAAAGAATTTCAATTTGCATTTAGAAAATCCTATCAAGGTAAATTGCAATCGACTCCATGCAATAAAAAATTTCCAAATCTATCTTCTGCTTGGATAGCAAGACGAGCTTCTGGCGGTGGGACTGTTTTTCAAAATTCGACCAGCAATTTAAATTTTAGCTTATTCTTGGATATCGCAGATAAGCAAGAACTCTATCCTGTTCAAAATTCATACAATTTCTTGCTTGGTGTTGTTATCCAAGCACTCGCTAAGCAAAAAATAACAGCCATAAGTGCAGGCAAATCAGACCTGAGCATTAAAATGCCAAATGCAAGCCTTAGAAAAATTTCGGGAAATGCTCAATTTAGAAAGAAAGATATTATCGTTCAACATGGTACTCTGATTTTGGATGAATCTCTTTTTCAAGAAATTGAAAGATACCAATTGCATCCACCAGAAGAACCAGAATACCGAGCAAAGAGAACTCATAGAGATTTTCTTGCAGCCATTGAATCGCCCCTCGATGCAAATCAATTTGGCAAAGATTTACTGAATCTTCTTTCGCAAAGCAAGCTTGCCGATCTTCCCTCAGAAAAGAATTTATCCCTAAGTTCCGAAAATATAAATAATACAAAGAATTTTGCCTTTCTTAAAGAATCGCTCAGGCTCCGCAAAACTCTCATGCTCCAGAAATACAGTGACAACAATTGGCTTTGGAAAACCCAATCTGAATAATTTTCTTCTTGCTAGATTCAAGCCAAAGTTGGAAATTTAATTCATGATTTTAAGTTTTGTATGGGGAATGACTACATTCATTTTGGCATACTTTTGTTACCAAAATTCAAAATCCCTCCAAATTAGATTGAGCGAAACCTTGCGTCTAGCTATGGTTCGCCATAGTACGAAAGAGGATTGGTTGGGGATTTTATTTCTTGTTTTTCTAATTTTTGCACCACTGGTAATTGGTTTTACCTTTTATCTTCAATCGGATGCAAATGTAGTTGTCGTTTTGGCTTTTTTGATCTGGACCTACCAATGGATCAAGGCAATTTGGAACTCAAGCATCGAAACTGAATGAAAAAAAGTCTTCCCTCCTATACTTAGTATTGAAATCTGGAAATTGTAATAAAACCAACGGGGTTAATGAATGAAAATCGTAGTTCTAGTCAAACAGGTTCCTGATACGGAAACCAATATCAAGGTTGGTGACAAGGCCATCAACGAAGCCGGTGTAAAGTGGATTATTTCCCCCTACGATGAATTTGCAATCGAGGAAGGAATTCGTATTCGTGAGAAAAATGGTGGAGAAGTTGTAGCTGTCTCCGTAGGACCAGACCGTGTTGTAGAAGCACTTCGAACTGCTTATGCAATGGGTGTTGATCGTGCTGTTCAGATTAAAGTGGATGATTACAATACTTTTGATAGCGCATACACCTCAGAGGTACTAGCAAATTTTGCGAAAGCTGAAAATGCTGATCTAGTTATCGGTGGAAGACAATCCATAGATACTGACAGCTCACAAGTAGCTATTCAAATCGCAGAACGTATGTCAGCTGCACATATCGCTATGGCATTAAAATTAGAAATCAGTGGAAACACAATTAAAGCCACCAAAGAAATCGATGGTGGAACTGCGAATGTAGAAGCTTCTACTCCAGCGGTTGTAACTGCTCAAAAAGGCTTAAATGAACCAAGATATCCTTCTCTAAAAGGTATCATGACTGCTAAGAAGAAGCCTATCGAAACAAAAACTCCTGCTGATCTAGGCGTTACCGCAGGTAAAATTGAAGTTGTATCTCTTGAGCCCCCTCCACCACGTATTGCTGGTAGAAAATTGGATGCAGGTGATGCGGCAGGATTTGCAAGCCAATTAGTAAAAGCTCTCAGAGAAGAAGCTAAGGTAATCTAAGGAGAATCCAAATGAGTAATGTATTAATCGTAGGCGAAACTAAAAACGGAGAACTAAAAAAGATCTCCAAGGAACTAAGCACTGCTGGTCGTAAGATTGCAGATGCATTAGGTGGTAAAGTTATAGCTCTTGTTATCGATGATAAGTCTGATGCAATTTCTGGTGAATTAAAAGCCGTTGGTGCTGATGTTATTGTCAATGCTAAAGCAAGTGAATTCAATCCAGAAGGATTTGCGAATATAGTAAGTGCTGTCGCAAAAGCAAAATCAGCTACCATCATCCTAATGCCACACACTCCGCAAGGAAAAGATTATTCTCCTCGAGTTGCCATTAAATGCAATGCAGGTATCATTGCTGATACTGTAGGACTTAGTGTAGATGGTGGTAAAGTTGTTGGTAAGAAGCCAATTTACTCTGGTAAAGCCTATGGCAATTTTAAACTAACATCCGATGTTCAAATCTTTACAGTAAGACCTAACTCTCAAGAAGTTATTGAGAAAGCTGGTGAAGGAGTTGTAGAGGCTTCTAGCGAAGGATTTGGTGATGTAAAAGTGAAGACTATTTCTACTGATGCATCTGGTGGATCCAAAGTTCAACTAACAGAAGCTTCTATCATCGTCTCTGGTGGTCGTGGAATCAAAGGACCAGAAAACTGGCCTATCCTACAAGATTTAGCAGATACCTTGGGTGCAGCACTTGGCGCATCTAGAGCAACTGTGGATGCTGGTTGGATTCCTCACTCTCACCAAGTAGGACAGACTGGTAAGACTGTGTCTCCGAATTGTTACATTGCCTGTGGAATTTCAGGAGCCATCCAACACTTAGCTGGTATGGGTTCATCGAAATACATAGTCGCAATCAACAAAGATGGTGATGCGCCTATTTTCAAAGTAGCGACTTATGGTGTAGTTGCTGATTTATTTGAAGTAGTTCCAGCCTTAACTGCTGAATTCAAAAAAGTTTTAGGTTAAACTAACATGTCCCGTAGACCTCGAATCCTGCTATGGATAGGGTTATTCCTCATCATGGGAGGAAGTCTACGGGATATCCATTCCCAGTCCAATTCAAATCTCTCCTCCCTACTTGCTGCAATGAATTCCTTTGATTCATTTCGTGCAAATATTACATTAAATGGATCTCTAACAGGAACTCTCTCCTACAAAAGACCTGGCAATCTTCATATCAAATTCTCCGATGGTCGTGTTATTTCGGCAAATGGGAAAACACTTTGGTTCTATTCTCCTGACCGTGGAATCGCCGCCAAACAAGATTTAAAAGGAAGCAGCTCAGGACTTTCAGGACTTCTCTCTGGCTACGAGGATATCTCTGCTGGACGATCGGTAAAATTAAAATCCGAATCCAAAAGATACAGTGAAATCTCTATAGCTCTTTCTGAATCCAATCTACCCAAATCCATTCGCATGAAACCATCTGGTAGCACAGAATCTACAGAGATTATTTTCAGTGGGATAGCAACAAACATTGGATTAACTTCCAGCTTGTTTAATTTTCAACCTCCTAGCAGTTCCCTCATTGTGGAAAATCCACTCAACCAAAAGGAATAATTTTGAATTCTATAAGTCGTACAGAAGCACATAAAGTTTTTGCCGATCTATATAGAAAAACAAGATCACCAGAACACCAAAAACTAATCGATGAAGCAATTCTCAGATCCAATGATGTCTTTATACGTATCGATCTAATTAAAAAAGTAGATGAGGACCAACAAGCAGCCGCAAGAGCGAAGTTACACGATGCTCCTGAAGAAAAACCTAAACGAAAAGAGCCAAGGCGGGAACAAGAATCTAGTCCCAAAGAAACTTCAAGACAAAAACAAGATCCAGATCCTAGGAAGAAGAAAAAAGAACCAACTCCCAGTGGAGGGGGAGGTTTTCTTTCTGCCTTATTTGGAGTTAACCCTAACATTGTAAAATTTGCCAAAGATAGCGATGCTATCGACATAGGAATTTTTGGTAGAAATCCTACAATTTCTAATTCTGTAGAGAAGATATTCAAGTATCTCAAAGAGGATCAAATCATTTATACCATCCAAGCTCTTCGCCTCTGCGAACAACAAGGTTGGAGGATGTGGAATCCATTAATTTATAATATTATTAATAACTTTAATCGTTTTTTTAATGCGTTTATCTCCTTGGATAGCTTGTTCTTAGATAGAATATCTCCTGAAGTCTTCTTAGATAGATCTATGAAGATGCAAATGTTTTATGCTAGACTACTATCCAGAGAGGACTCTAAAGAAGTAATTATCAATAACGTTCCTGAAATGGTAAAACAAGATGAAAAATTATCTTCAAAATTGCCTCAAATTCTTTCTGGACTGAATTATGGCTTATCATTAGAATCAACCCGACCTAAACTTTCAGAGGCAATCTCTGCCTTCTATATAGTCGTTCACAAGAAAATGACAACCTGGGATGACATTACCAAAATTCTTTCGGTGCCTGCGATAACCGAATCTAAGTACCAAGCTGGACCAGAAATTACCAAAGAAGTTGAGCTAACGGTTGCTAGACTTACTGATGAAATTTCAACTAAAATTCATAAACGAAATGAATTAAACCAACTAAAGAATAGATACTTCAAGATAGATGAAAAAGGAAAAATCTCATTTGATTTCTTAGGTCTCGTGATTGAAGATTATTTTGCTCACCATTATCCAGAAAATATGAACATTGAAGGTGTGAAGTCTCAATTTAAGACGATTCCTCACAAATTGCTCTACCTTTTACTCAGAGATTTTCAATCTGTATTTGCAAATTTTATTGAAGGCTACATCAAAGTTGGAGATAAGAACCAGCAGAATGAAGTTTTGCTAGTAACTCCAGGGCTCTTCAAACCTGAATTAGAAGCAATCAATCTTATAGTTCGATCGCTAGATGCCTTTAATCGTAAATACCCAAGCTTCCAATATAATTTCCAACAATTTTCTAAAGACTTTACCAATGGTGCAAGTGACCAAATTGCATCCAATATTCTATCCGTTCTTACAGAAGCGGCTGAATTTTTTGGTACTTTTGCCAATAAAATAAATGTTATCGTAGAAAATCATTTATTAGCCAAACAATACGAAGCTGATGGAAATCTTAATGAGAAAGTATATTCCACCAAAGAAAAGATAATTGAAGAAATAAAAATCCTTCATAGATTCATTCCACATTATGATTCAAGAGTTGTAACTAGAGATAGGATGAATGGTTTAATGGTTTCCGATGTCTTTGTTTCTATGGCAAAATTACTATACAATTACGCAATTATCTTTAAAGATAAGTTAACAACTAACAAATTGACATTGAATCGAAGAATTGAGGCTGATCTCCAAGCTCTTAATTCAGAATACGAAAGATTAACTGGAAAGCCCTTTGATAATGCAATGATAGAAAAAAATCCAAATGAACAGGTAGAAGAATCATCCGATATAGGAGATTTGTAATTTGAGAATTTTAACTGGCCTTCAGCCATCAGGTAAGCTTCATCTTGGCAATTATTTTTCAGCTATAAAAAAGATGCTTGAATACCAAGCAAACAATGAACTCTTCCTGTTCGTTGCCAACTTACATTCCTTAACTACGATTAAAGACCCCAATCTTCAAAGATCCAATACCTATGATGCCGTTCTTGACCTTTTAGCCTTAGGCATAGATCCTAACCGTTCCGTTTTCTGGGTACAATCTGAGGTGCCCGAAGTAACGGAGGTTACCTGGTATTTAAGCATGGTGATTACAACCAGCCAACTTTCCTTGGCACATTCTTTCAAGGATAAGACAGCAAAAGGATTCACACCTTCGGCAGGTTTATATAATTATCCTATCCTTATGGCTGCGGACATTTTGTCCTTTCAATCCGATAAAGTTCCTGTTGGTAAGGACCAGAAGCAACATTTAGAATTTGCACGCGACATGGCAATTCGTTTCAATACAGAGTTTGGGGAAGTATTTAAAATTCCAGAACCAGATATAGATGAGAACACAGCGATTATTCCTGGTGTGGATGGAGCTAAAATGTCCAAATCTTATGGGAACACAATTAATTTCTTTGATTCCGAAAAAGAACTTAAAAAATCTATCATGTCTATAGTGAGTGATTCCGCTGGTGTGGATGAAGCAAAAGATCCAGATACTAGTGTAATTTATTCTATCTATTCCTTATTCTTGGACAAAACACAGCAAGAAGAATTAAAGGAACGATTTAGAACTCCAGGTCTACGCTATGGCGATGTCAAAAAGGAGCTATTAGATAAGGTTCTGGAACATTTTTCTACCTTTCGAACTAAGAGAGAGGAATTAGCTTCCAAGCCTGATCTTGTCCATGAAGTATTAGAATCTGGTAAGACTAAAGCAAAAGCAGCCATAGCTCCAACCTTAGAAAAACTTAGAAGCAAACTCGGTTTAATTCTTTAAACTATTTCCTTTTTTATTAGAATCTTATTCTTTAAACCAGCTAACTTAGAAATCATTCTATGTGAGTAATCTTCTACCAAGATCCCAATTTGCGGTTTTTAGCCTTGGTTTTATTCTTGCCTATATTCTAATTAATCAGTTCGGTTCTGCAACAAACTTCCATGTCTTTCTCTTCAATAGAAATTTTTATACATTAGAAAATTTAGTAAATTACCTCATTAATGAGAGAGAAACTCTTATGCAATTTGAAATAATATGTTTCTTCATTCTAAATATTTTATATATCTATTATTACCTTAAGCTTAGAAGAAGAATTCAACTGAGAAATATATTTCTATTCTCTATGGGATTTTTTTGGGGAATGTTGTATTCCTTCTATCTAGTTAATTTTTATTTTACCAAACGAATTTTTATAAAAGAAAACTTTACGAAAATAATTTCCTTAGATCCTAAACAAGGAAACACTCAACATAGAATTATTCCGATAAAACCTATTACTGGAAATTACTACATGGTTCGAATTGAACCACTTGAAGACCTAGCTATTGATTATTCTCCGATTCATCTTGCCATGGTTTCCTATGATGAGCTAAGAATAGAGATGATCTGTCCATCAACAGCAATTTCTTTCATTTCCTTAGAGAAGAAACATTCTCAATATAGAAATCTCATAAACTTTGGAAGTAGCTATCTTAAAGTTTATAGAAAAAATTGCAAGCTTGTTAAGAATCATACTTTTGATTATCAAATTGCAAAAAATTCCATTCGAACATTTATGGAAGAGAACAAAATCCAAACTCTCTACCAAGGAATAGCAATAGGTCTTTTATTTGGAGAAAGCAAAAGCCTGAATTCAGATATTTATGAATCCGCCAAAGAGTCTGGCACCTTACACTTATTTGCTGCTTCAGGCTTACATCTCGGTATATTGCTAGCTGCCTTATTTTTCCTTTGTAAAAATATACTAAAATTGAATTTCTACTTGTCACTTATATTGCCTTTGCTTCTGGGATATTTCTATTTAAATATTCTAAATTACCCTATTTCTTTAACTAGAGCCTATTATTTTGCTATTGCTCTGGTGCTTGGTAAGCTTTTATTCAAAACAATACGGCATATGGATCTGTTAATTGCGACTTGCTTTTTCATTTTGCTCATTAAACCAGAAAGCTTTTTATCTATAGGCTTTAATCTTTCCTTCTCAGCTGTTGCTGGAATTTTTTTTATAAAACCTAGACTTGATCAATTCTTATTCTTTGAAAAGAAGAACATTTGGACGGAAAATCTTACAGTGAGTCTTTCTGCAACACTAGGGACATTTTTCTCTTGTTGGTATTTCTTTCCTGGGTTTAGTTTTGGAGGACTTCTTGCGAATCTGATTTTAGTTCCTTTTACCGGAATCTTATTACCATTATTATATACGAATGTAATGATTTCCTTTTTAAATTTACAATTCTTATCTTCCTTTCTTTGGGTATGGACAGATGTCTGTCTTAGAATTCTAGTTATACTAACGGAATATTTTAGCCAGACAATAAGCTTCTATTCAGAATGGGGCACTATGAAATCTTTTTCTTTATACTTCTACTTTATTCTCTTACTTTATCTTTTGATCTTTCCCTATTGGAAGAAAGCTAAATGGCTTTATACTATTTCTTCCATTTTAATATTGTTAGCATTCTTTTGTCTGGGTTATCTCAGCAATAAAATAAGCAGGGAGGTGATTGACTTAAAATCGAATTACACTTTAGTCTCTATCTCGGAAAAGTCTTCTATTATTTTACTAGACGAAGAATTATTTATTGGAGGCTATTGTAAGACTGAATTGAATCAACTCAAAAAGATGCTTACTTTCAATCTTTGTGAACAAGCAAAATCCATAAGAATTGATCATGAGACTTGTATGCCTTTACTCAGAAAGTGTATTTCACATAATAAAGATTTGTTGGTAACCTTAGCGAGCAAACGTCTCAAAGATTGGACTCCTTATTTCCAAGATGGTAAAGTACAGATGGCAAAGAAGAATTCCCTTTTTCAAATCAATGATCAGCCAGTATTATTGTACAATTATGGCTTCGATCCCCATTGGTTGCCTAAGGCAATTTCAAAAAAGAAACGTAAGGGAATTTTAGTTCTACTCAAAGAACCTAAAACAAACTGGAATTCTTTGGAACCCTTTCAAAGAAAAAAATCGCTTGGGCTAGCCTCCGACTGGATGATACTTGACAAAAGTGAATTTGCAAGATTTTCCTTATTTCAGCCCCAAAAGAATCCAAGAAGTTCTAGCGACTCATGGAGCAAGCCCAAGGAAATCTTGGGGGCAGAACTACCTCATTGATAAGAATACAATAGACCAAGTATTTGTAGATTTTCCAAAACTACTTCCACAAGGAACCAATCATATCTCTGAAATTGGAATTGGGCTAGGTGCATTCACTCAGAAAATTTTATCTTGGAATCTTCCAACTACACTCTTTGAGATTGATCCTATTTCCTGTGAAATATATAGACAAGGCTTGGGAGCATACTATCCCCAAGCTGAACTCTATGAAGGCGATTTTTTAAAGAACTATACTGCCATTCAAAATGAATCAGTCTTTCTTTTTGGCAATCTACCTTATTATATCACATCCGAAATCATACTACTTTGCTTACTTCAATTTCCCAAACTCACTGGTTTTCTTTTTATGGCTCAGAAAGAATTTGCCGATCGTATCACTCTTGAATCATCTTCTTTATCTGCTCTTATTTATGGATTCGGAGATGTAAAAAAATTTCGTACAATTCGTTCGGCTTGCTTTTATCCTAAACCAAAAATTGATTCAAGCCTACTTTATTTTGAATCTAAAATGGAAAGACTTGGTAGAAATCCTTTAGACCTTGCTTTGTATTCTTTATTACTCCGTGTTAGCTTCTGGGGGAAAAGGAAAAAACTTTCCACTGCCTTTCGAGAAGCGCCTTGGGAAAGTTTTCTGAGCGATGAAATTGTGGCTCTTATTCCTAGAGAGATTTTAATTTCTAGAATACAAAGCTTCCAAACAAAATGCGTAGATCATTTAGAAGTCTTAACCTGGCAAGACAGGCGAGCAGATTCCTTAATGCCCAGTGATTTCTACCATTTCTACCAAAAGGTTCGAAGTACCTTCGATTAATTCATTTTTCCAATTGACATAAATGGAGCATTTTGCCACAGTTTAGCATTATGTTAGAAAATTTCAAAGCTCCCCCTTATGTGACATTTGCCATACCATTTTTCTTTCTATTGATATTTATTGAAATGGGAGTTGGCTATTTTCGTAAGAAAGAATACTATAGACTCAATGATTCTATCTCCGACCTTTCCTTAGGTATCTTATCCCAACTTTGGGGAATCTTTCTCAAAGGTATAAGCTTATTTGGATATTTTTATCTCTATGAAAATTATAGATTAGCTAGCATTCCCATAGAATCAGTTCTCGGCTGGGCTGCTTGTATCATTCTTTGGGATTTCTGTTACTATTGGTTTCACAGAGTCTCTCATGAAGTAAATATTTTCTGGGCGGGACATGTCATCCATCATACTTCAGAAGAATACAACCTAATCGTTGCTTTACGACAATCTGGAATAGGTGGATTAATTTCATGGGTATTCTATCTTCCGCTTGCCTTGATAGGCTTTCATCCTTGGGTTTTTCTCGCTGCTGGACAATTGAATCTCATCTATCAATTCTGGGTACATACCAAAGCAGTAAAATCGATAGGCACAGTAGGAGAATTTATTCTGTCTACACCAGCCCACCATCGTGTCCATCATGCCATCAATCCAAAGTATATTGATAAGAACCATGGAGGAATCTTTATCATTTGGGACAGAATCTTTGGAACCTTTCAAAAAGAAGAAGAAGAATGTGTCTACGGAACCGTTAAACCTTTAGCTAGCTTCAATCCTATCTGGGCTAACTTCCAATATTTATTTGAAATACTAAGGCTATCTTGGAAAGCACATGGAGTGATCAATAAAATCAAAGTATTTTTCAAACCACCAGGTTGGATTCCTCCTATGAAAGAAGGTGAGACAGCTGTATTCTTAAGTCCTCCACCAGTTGATCCTGCAAGATACAAAAAGTATGATCCTCAAATTTCAAAGGGACTAAGGGTCTATGGATTTAGTTGGTTCGTACTAGTCTTGGTCTTGTCTTTTGCTGGGCTATTATTCCTAGGAAAAATGAACACAAATCAACTCATAGCTCTCACAATCTGGGTATCAGCCTCTCTTTTAAGTTTTGGATGGATCTTTGAAGGTCGAAGGATATCTTTAATTTGGGAACCGTTTCGCCTAATACTTGGTGTAATTGCCTTAGGTTTCTTCACTCAGGAACCCACTGTTCTTGCAAGCTACACCTTATTCGTCGTAATCAGCTTAGTCGCCTTCTACCAATTTAAATCCTCCTTGGTCATTTCCGCTCGATAAATTCTGTATTTGCAATTTAGAATCATCCTATTGTAAAATACTCCAGACATAAACTGCCTGGAGTATTTTCTGAAAAATGAATAATATTTTACTTGTGTTATAGTTATGCGATCAAAAATTCGCATTACTATTCGTAGTTGACATCGCTCGTGGCAACATTGCTGCCCTCAGTAAATCTGGAACTACTTATACTGATAGCTTAACCAGAAAATTAGCAATCCTTGCTAGAGTAGCATCAGTTTGCGATTCGGTTCTACAACTCTAGTCGAGCAGCTTTAATTCTAATTAGAGTTTATATTTAAAAATTTAAGAATTTGGTCTTTATTTTTGTAGACCAAAGTCTTATTACTGAATCTCTTAGCCACCTTACTTGACTTGACAAGAATCCATTTCATTTAAGTATAGAGTTTGAAATCATAAGTAGGAAACTATGCTAACAAAAATTTGCCAACTTTCATTCTTGGGTCTATTTATTCTTTTCATTAGTTGTAAGAAAAAGGATAATAATGATGACACAGCCTCTGCTCTTGCTCTCTTGATAAATACTGGATCATCTCCTACCTGTACATCCGAAACCTCAGGTCTTACCCTAACCTTTTTAAATAATATTCCTACAACCACCCAAGCTAGAATTAACTATTCTGAGATACTCAGTAATAAATACGCAGGTATACAAACAAGGGGTCTTACGACCGGTCGCAGAGTTGCATTTAGGAATACAGGGAACATCATAGCCTCTGTAAATAGGACTTCGGATTGTCGCATCGTGAATGGAACTACTGCCGTAGCGAGTCCAGTTACAGATTATACCCTAAATACCAGTGGAAGTAACTATACTTATACGATCATCAATCCTGGAGATTATATTTTTATTCTCCAGACTCCGTCTAGCACTGATACAAGCTCACATACAGTTGGGTTGGAGTAAGGTAATTCGATTTCTAGATTAGAAAGTCTCTTCCAAAATTATATTTTCCATCTTTGAACTTTTTTCTTGCATCTCAGGTAAAAAGTACTTAGAATAGTGAAAGATGAAACCTATCTGGACTCCGCTATCCTCTCAATTGGAAGAAACTCAGATCTTCCAATTTAAATCAAAAATTGAAAAAAAATATTCCGTAGAACTCAAGGATTATGAAAGTTTCTGGTCTTGGTCAGTGAGAAATATTCCTACTTTTTGGTCGGAGTGGATTACAGAGGCAGGAATTCTCTTCCAGAAAAAAGGGAAAGCGATTTGGAACAGAAAGCAGCATTTTGCTGAGACTGAATGGTTTCCTGGTTTTGAAATCAATTTTGCAGAAAATCTACTACGAAAATTTGACCAAGATTCAGATCGTATAGCCATTCATTTTCAACCAGAATCTCAAACATCTCATCCTATAAATTTGACAAGACAAGAAGTTCTTCAAAAAGTCTTCTTGCTACAGAAGAGCCTGGGTGAACTAGGCTTTAAAAAAGCAGACCGACTAGCGGCCGTCTTGCCTAATTCTCATACATCAATCCTTGGAATGCTAGCAAGTACTTCCCTAGGTGGTATTTGGTCTTCTGCTTCACCAGACTTTGGTGCGAAAGGAATTTTAGATCGTTTTCAACAAATAGAACCCAAGCTTCTTTTAGTATCTGATGGATACTTTTTCAAAGGCAAAGAAATAAATTGCACAGATAAATGGATAGAAATACTTTCTTCTCTGCCTAGTGTTGAGACTATTGTTGTTTGGAATTTCCTAGATCCTAAGAAATCATCTGGTTTTGAGATTTTAAAATCTTGGTGTGATATAAATAATAAAAAATGTCTTTCTTATGATGCAATTCTATCTAAGGAACTTCCATCAAGATACAACCATGTTCAACTAGCTGATTTAAAATTCACAGCAATTACTTTCCAAGATCCTGTGTACATAATGTATTCATCTGGAACCACTGGACTTCCTAAATGCATAGTCCAAGGTGCTGGAGTCTTAATAAATCATACTAAAGAATTAATCCTACACACTGACTTAAGAGAGTATGAAAATATTTCTTATTACACAACCTGCGGTTGGATGATGTGGAATTGGGTCGCCTCGTCTTTGTTTGTTGGAGCGAAGCTTTGCATTTATGATGGAAATCCTTTCTACCCAGATTGGAAATTCCTCTGGCAGTGGATTAGTAAAGAAAAGATTTCCGTATTTGGTACTTCTGCAAAATACTTGGCAGTACTTGAGACTGAGACATCCGATCTAAAAGCGAAGTCTGATGCTTCAACATTCAAGCCTTTTGCTGGAATTGATTTGAGCTATTTAAGATGTATTCTATCCACTGGCTCCCCACTGCTCAGTTCAGGATTTGAATTCGTATATTCTAAAATTAAAGAAGATGTTTTGCTTTGTTCCATTTCAGGAGGAACCGATTTGAATGGTTGCTTTGCTTTGGGGAATCCTATGCTACCAGTTTATTCTGGCGAATTGCAATCTAGGGGTCTAGGTATGGCAGTATCTATTTTTGATGATGAGGGAGGAAGAATAGTTTGTGAAAAAGGAGAATTAGTATGTGAGGAGCCTTTTCCATCTATGCCTTTGTACTTTTGGAATGATTCTCTAGGTGAAAAATACAATGATGCATACTTTTCTAAATTTCATGATATCTGGTGCCATGGAGATTTCGCAGAAATTACCGAAAATAATGGAATTATAATATACGGAAGATCAGATGCAACCTTGAATCCTGGTGGAGTACGAATTGGAACATCGGATATCTATACTATAGTTGAGACCTTTCCAGAAGTACAAGATTCTGTGATTATTGGCCAAGAGTATGAGAATGATATCCGAATTATTCTCTTTATTAAGATGAAAGACCAGTATGAATTGAACGAAGAATTAATATTCAAAATTAAATCAAATATCAAAAATCAAGTATCACCCAGACATGTTCCTTCTCTAATCTTTTCAGTCAGAGATATTCCTTACACTGTCAATGGTAAGAAGGTAGAGCTTGCAGTTAAAAATACAATGGAAGGTAAAGCTGTTAAGAACAGCAATGCACTTGCAAATCCTGAATGCTTAGAAGAGTATAAAAATTTTATATAAAAGATTTTAGAAAACTTAAGTATCCCTAGGAATTTACCATCTCATTGAATTTCAATAATTTAGTTTCTTCTGCGGCAAGTGAAGTTCTACTAAATTCAAGTAAAGATGAGTCTGCATGTTCATAGATTGATTTTAACTGCATATAATAATCATTCTCTAGTCCAGCTTGGATAACTTCGCGCACTCTTTGTTCACCAAAATTCTGAAATAGCTTTAATACTCGTAACTTGTCTTGGCAGTTGTATGTAATCAAGATTAAGTGACCAGGGTCAGGAATTCCTTTTGCAATCTTTTCAACTGAACTTAGAGGTGTATAATCAATGAGTGAGCCTATGATAAAGAAATTTTTTCTTAGAATGAGTTCATTTACCACCTTTCTCATTTGTTCAAAAGGAGTTATGGATATCATTTCAGAGATTTTTTCAGGGACAAGATGTTCAACAACATCTGCAAAGAAACTTGTTGTAAAATGTGAAGCTATAGCAATAGCTTCTTTGGCGCTCAAATAATAGGATAAATTAGCAGTAATTTGTGGACCAAGAATATCATGAGAGACTTTAGCATTTAGGAAATTTGGCATAAATCGACTGACTTTTGCTATGGTAATAAAAATATCCTTTTGTCCATTTTGAATAGTCTCAAGTATTAAGTTCTTTAAGGAAATTAAATCATCAGAATTTAATTTACTTAGAAAACTGATCTTATCCAAGCTAGTTCCTAGGATATTTTGTAAGGAATGCAATTCATATTCTTTCTTTTCTTGTTTATCAATAGACATTTTAATATTTTAACTAACTTTACTACTAGTCTTGGCTCTTGTAAGAAGCCCTTGAGCTATATAATAGGTAGTCATAATCAAAAGAGCAGAATTTGGAAGAGCTTGAATAAACTTATTCCAGGCAATCAATCCATCGGACAACATAAAGATAAAGGCAGCCATAAAGAATAATCCACCATTCTTCTTCTGAAGTGAGGCAAAACCAGCCATTACAGCAATCACAGTTAAATAAATTCCCACAGGAATCGCAAGAGCACCAGCCTTAGGCAATATAAGTAGAGCCATAAATATTGCAAAAAAGATGATGATAGCTATCCAATTTCTTCGGCTCATAGGTTCTACTCTTTCTGATCTAAAAAAGGAATAGATGTAAAACAGGTGAGCGATTAAAAATAAACCCAGCCCTATCATAAAAGATTTTTCTATAGGCAATGCCAATACTATATCACCCAAGGAAGAAAAAATTAATCCTAGTCCAAAGATAAGTGTTGAAAACTCTTCTTTGTATAAATACAAAACAGAGCCTGCCAAAAGAATGATAGGCAATGCCTTGAAGATAGGGGAACCTGTATAAGGTAAAAAGGATAAGCTAACAAGATAAGCTACGGCAAGAATGGGGTAATATACGTTTAGAATTTTTTTCATTTTATTTTTTCTTAATAGTCATAGATTTCAATTTAGAATTCTTAAGACTATTCCCAGGAGTCTTGCTGCCAGAAGATTTTCCAAAATACTCATCCATTCTAAGTTTGGATTCTTTGCCAAAAAGAATTTCACAAGCCTCTGTAATTCCAGGAGATTTACGTATGGTTTCTTTTCTTTCTATCAAAGCGATCTTTGATCTTCTACGAAGGAAATCTTCTAATTTTTCTATCATTTCCCTACGCGCCGCTTGGTGAATTTCGCAACGAATGTATTCTGTTCCTTTGATTAGAACTTCTGCTTGGCGCGGATCTTCCCTAATATTTTCAAGTAAGCCTATAGCCTGAGCACCATATCTTCTCCACAATCTTTGGGAGATTGGTTCAGAGGCATTTTCTTCTGTGTAGCTATCTACATTCATGAGTCTGGCTTGGTGGAAGTATTCATCTCGAATTGCTGGATCTGGTTCTCCATACCAACGTTTGTTAGGGTATGGAAATTCTATTCCAAAATTTTTCACAAAGGACGCAACTTCTTCTCCCACATTGATACAATCTGTCAGCTTTCCACCAAAAACTGTTAGTTGATTGGATCCTTTAATTACCTCGACCTCATGCTTACGAGATAATTGCATCCAATCTTTATTCGAACCTTTTGAACCCTTAACAACAAGGGGTCGAACTCCGCATCTTTCTGAGATGATATCATCTCGAGTGATAGGCTTTTCTAAATTTAGGCGTTTATTGATATTCGAAAGAACAAAGTCTCTATCCTCTTCCGTTACATGAGGAGTGGGAGTATCTACTTTATTGTCGGTAGTTCCTATGCAAGTTTTGTTGCCCATAGGAAGAACAAAGAACAATCTACCATCATCAGCAAAAAATGCCAATACTCGTTTGTGAGGAGTTATACGATCGACGATTAAATGAATTCCCTTAGAAAAAACATGCCTATGCTCAGTACTAATCTTAGCCTTAGTATTCATATCATCAGCCCAAGGCCCGCAGGTGTTGATTAGAACCTTACTTCTTATCTCGAATCTTTTGCCAGAAATATTATCTTTAACGGATGTTATCCAGAAATCACCTTCTCGCTTAGAGCCCAATGATTCTATATAATTAGATGCTATACATCCATAATTCAGGGACATTCGTATAAAATTAAAAACAAATCTTGCATCATTGTCATGCAGATAAGAATCGGAATACTCAAATCCACCTTCTGCATTTGTTGTCTTAACAACTGGTTCTTCTCTTGCGATACGACCCTTGGTTAAAAATCTGGGAGACTTAGTAAAACAATTTCCAATAAACCAATAGATCCAAGTCCCTAAGTATATAAACCAGGAAGGAAATCGAAATCCTTTCTCTATTGTTGTGAAAAAACGAATTTCTTGAACAGTAGAAGGATAGTTTCGTATTAGATGGTTACGCGACATGCATAGTTTACGAACTAGGAAGAATTCTAAACTTTCTAAATATTTGATCCCACCCCAGGCAAGATTCGAGGACTCTTGGCTAGTGCCGGATGCAAAATCTCCCATGTCTATCAAGCCTACTTTTGCACCCTTGGCTGATAAGGATGCAGCAGACACAGCCCCATTGATTCCACCTCCTAAGATGAGAACATCAAAGGTTTCATTCTTTAGTTTTTCAATATTGGATTCTCTTAATTTCATAAATGAGCCTAATTATAGCTTGGTAAACTAGATAGTTTTGGCAAGGAAAAGAAAAATTCCAAGTATAGGAAAAAAGGTTTGATTCTAATCTTCCTAAATCGGTATATAGCGATATATAAGTATGGGAATTTCCAAAACACAAGAGTTTACCTGGGACGAAGTTCGAACAGCGGAATTCTGTAGAGTCCTGAGTTCTCCGTCCCGAATAGCGATACTTAAATGCATAGCGGACAAACGAGCCTGTATTTGTGGAGACTTAGTAACGGAACTACCCCTTTCCCAAAGTACAATTTCGCAACACCTCAAGGAATTGAAAAGCATAGGACTCATCCAAGGAGAAATCGATGGCCCTAAGGTGAATTATTGTATCAATCCTCAGGTCTGGGATCAGATGAGGTCTAGCCTCAATCAATTTATGCAAATAGCGGATAAGCTGAATGCATGCTCACAAAAATGTTAGCTGTTTACAAATGAATACAGAATGCCAAGGATAGAAATAAGAATGAAGAATCTTAACTTAAAATTTTTAGATAGATACTTAACAATATGGATTTTTCTTGCTATGGCAATTGGAATTTGTATTGGCAAATTTTTTCCAAGTTTTCCTAGTCATTTTCTAAAACTGAATTCTGGAAATACAAATATCCCTCTTGCTATAGGATTAATCTTAATGATGTATCCACCTTTAGCTAAGGTGAAGTACAAGCAAATGGTCAAAGTTGTAGATAATAAAAAGCAAATTCTTTTATCACTGGTATTGAATTGGATCATAGGGCCCATGCTTATGTTTCTACTTGCTGTAATTTTTCTAAGAGACCAACCAGAATACTTTGCAGGACTGATCTTAATTGGAATTGCAAGATGTATAGCTATGGTTTTGGTTTGGAATGATCTCGCCTTGGGAAACAAAGAATATGCAGCAGGTTTAGTTGCCTTAAATTCATTATTTCAAATATTCTTTTATTCGATACTAGCATACTTTTATCTATATCTATTACCTAATTTTTTCAATTTAAGTTTCTTTGAAGTAGAGATCTCCTTCTTTCAAATAGCGGAAAGTGTATTGATTTATTTAGGTATTCCATTTCTTCTTGGATTCCTATCCCGCACTTTCCTTACAAAATTCTTTTCGACGGAATGGTATGAACAAAAGTTCCTTCCGAAAATAAGTCCTATAACTTTAATAGCTCTTTTACTAACAATAGTCTTGATGTTTAGCTTTAAAGGTGATTTAATCTTTTCATTACCCTTGGATGTTATGAAAGTATCCATTCCATTAATAATTTATTTTGGAATTATGTTTCTATTGAGCTTTTATATTGCCAAATATCTGGGAGCTAGTTATGAAAAAAATGTTAGTATCTCATTTACTGCCTCTGGCAATAATTTTGAATTAGCGATTGCTGTTGCCATAGCATCCTTCGGAATCAATTCAGGACAGGCTTTTGTAGGTGTGATAGGACCCTTAGTAGAAGTTCCTGCACTCATACTCTTAGTAAACTTCAGTCTTTATCTAAAGAAAAAATATTATACTACTTGATTCCTAGGGAAAATGAATAAATGATACCAGAACCCAAACCAGACATTCAAAGTACCATTCTACCTAAATTGCATAATTCGATTGTTCAAAAGATTCTACCTAATTTAAATACCATTTCGAAAGATCGATTTTCCATTCTAAATAGCATAGCTTATGAATTAAAGAATATGGTAGGCAACCTAGGAGTTGCTAAGATAAATTTTATCTGTACACATAATTCAAGAAGATCTCATCTTTCTCAGATTCTATTCCATACTGCCTTGGTATTTTATAAAATGGATCATATTTCAACTTACAGCGGTGGAACAGAAGCAACAGCACTCAATGATAGAGTAGTTATAGCCTTAGAAGATTTTGGTTACAGGTTAGAGAAAGTTCAACCAAATCAATTCAATCAATCTCACAATTTCCAAGAAAATCCAGTCTATGAAATTTATCTTTCGAAAATTACCAAGCCTATTCTTGCATTTTCCAAAAAATACCAAGATGATCCCAATCCTAAATCTGATTTCCTTGCAATCATGACCTGCGATCATGCTTCTGAAAATTGTCCTGTGGTATTTGGAGCAAGTTCAAAAATTAATTTAAACTACACAGACCCTAAGGCAAGTGATGGAAACCCAGATGAGAAGCTAGTCTATACTAATAAATTAATAGAGATAGGAATAGAAATGTTCGCTCTGGGAAAATTATTAAGCTAAATTTCTAATACAATAGGAACTAGAACATTTTATGCTGAACTTAAGGAAAATAAACTCCTTAAATCACCATGACTTGTTTCTTAAAAAAGCTAGCTGTTCCTTAGACTCAACAGCTCTTTGTGATCTATGCTCTCTAACTGTTGCTATAGCTTGCTCAGCTTGCAATTGAAATTTATCCATCAAATAGGCAGCGGCGACTGTACCAGATCGTCCTAGTCCACCAACACAATGTAAGATGACAGAACCATCTCTGCTAAGTTCTTCATCAATAGCTTTTAGTAGATTAGGCAGTGTAGCCGAATCTGGAATACCTTGGTCTAAGATAGGATAGGAAATAAGTTCTAAACCAGCATCTTTGTAGGCTTGTTTAAGTCCCTTCACGCCATATTCTGTATATTCCTGTTCAGTGATAAGACTGACTATAGCAGTAGCACCATCTTCTTTAAGACTGCTGATGTCTTTGTCCATATTGCGGCCTCTATCCATACGACCAGGTAAGATGGTTAATCCCAGCCTTCCCTTATTATTAGGAATGGGGATATAGTCGACTCTCAATCTTTGAGATAGTCTTAGGTTGGATTGAATTTTTTTAGCAAGCAAACATCCCGTACGAAGTGCCCACTTTTTCTGGAGTTCACTGCATTCATCAAAGGATAAGGTATGCATAGCATAACGCAATAGCCCAACCTGCATTTGGTAAGGATCTCTATCTAACTCTATAAGTTTAGGATAGAAGGATCGTAATTTACAAGCCGTTAAATAGGCACTTTGTATCTTGGTAGAATTAAATTCTGAGACTAAAGATGCATCCATAGGAATTCCAAGATCCGATTGGTTGATCAAAAGCTCCGTTAGCTTGCATGCATCCCTCCAATCCGTTTCAACAATTTTAGTGAAGATATACAAAAGATCGTTTTCTAATTTCAGTAAGTCTTTGATGACATGCCCACGGTGGGTATGGAAAAAATCTATCAACCAAACATTATTTTGTGCATCTAAGATCATGTTCTTACCATTCAAATCTCCATGTATGTAAGAAACATAGTGAGAACTAGAGGAAAGTTCTTTAAGTTCGAGTAGATCCTTTTCGTAGAATAAACAAACATTGTAAAGCTCAAGCTTTGATTTAGAATCAATCCCTAATTCACTCTCAAGGAAAAATTCCCTCTCTTCCAGTGGTATCCCAACCAAGGCTTCTACTTTGGATCTTACAGACTTGGAATACTTAGCTTGAAAGTCATAATAATCTAGAAGATTGAGTTTCTCAAGATCCTTGGCGTCATAGAGCCTTCCTAATTGTTTGGTGAAGACTGTTTCAAGAATAGGGAAAATTCTCTCAAGTGATTCTCCACTTTCATATCTATCTTGGAAGACTTCGGTCTTACCATCTATCATTGCCGCATAACGATATTTAATTCCTCCTCTTTCACCAAGCTCAGCAAAATCAACTATCCTTGGTGCATTATTACCTAAGACTTCTTCGATTCTCTCAAAAGATGTTCTCTCTTTGGCGATTAAATCTCTTGGTCCAATCTTGATTACAGTTGGCACCTGGTTATGACCTATGGAGTCTATACTTTTGGCACGAAGAACTACATTTCCTGAAAAACCTCCATCCAAACATATAAACTCAACTGACTTACAATCTCTATACAAATAGTACAATATATCTTCATCTGAAGAGAGAAGCTTCATTTCTTGGTTGAAGCTCATAGCAACTCTATCCCTATTCTTAGTTCCACCTGGAAGCAGTTGAATTTTTTCTCCCGACAAGAATTCACTAAATCCTCCAATAGATGGAAAGATTTTGATACCCAGAATATTTTTTAAGTGATCCAGAGAAATAAAATGCATATGGCGAGATGAGCTTGCTGTTAATGCAGAACATATTCCAATTTCAAAATTTGGATATCTTGTAGACAATTCATAACTCAAGAAGGAAATCTTAGCCTCGGTCCAAACTCCAACTAATCCAACTCGAATGCTTTCTTTAGATTTTTCATAGGATTTTAATTTATCTTCTAAATCTGTTTTATGAAAATCATTCAAACCACTTGCATCAACAATATTATGTTTGGTGGATTTATCTTTTAAGAGTAAAGATTCATACACAAATTTGGCTCCATGGGAGCCAGCAATGCAATGAGCTCCAAACTGTTTCAAATGTTCTACTTGCTCTTCATCTTTTGGATTATGCCAGTCTCTAATATGAATGATATCTAAATCTTCCTTCCGCTCTAGTGCCCATTCCATAAATGCAATGACAGCACCCTCTGCTGGATTCTCGCCCATCAGTCGCTTAGATTCAGAATATCCAACATGAAGAAGATTCGGTATTGGATCATATTTCTGAATTGGTTCTACAAAATCATTTTGCAGACATTGGGTTATGAGTATTGCCTTCTTCATAGTTTCTACCTTTTAGATTTTGTTTGAGTATTGTTTTCTTGGTTTTGCTTGGAAATAATTTTCTTCTTGGGTGATTTCACTTTGGAATCATTAGACTCAGAATTTTTATCAATAAAGGCTGAAACCAAATTTGTAGTCTTCTGTGCAAGTTGTATCTTAGCTGTAGTTCCTGATGAAAAATCTAAATAATCAGAATCCATACCATCAGAAAAGATTATCCCGTTTTCAGGCATATGGGATTCTAAGATAAGCTCCATGCCTTCTTGTATGGTTCCTGCTACAAGACTTGCTCCTGACCACTTGGATGCAAATGGCTCCCTGACTGCGAACAGAAGCATTCTCTCTTCCCAAGCAATATTTCTAAGAGTACATTTAACTTCGGATTTTGCATAGGCATTGATCCCATTTGTCATATTAAAAACAGAACTAAACCAACCTGTAGATCCTGCAGGTGTTGATACAATGATTCCACTGGAAATTTGGCGTTCAGTTGCCTTATTGAAATTTATCGTATAACGAGCAGAAGACTGTGTTCTTGGTCCTATAAAAAAGTCGTTGAAAGCAAGTAATGATTGGCTGTCTCCAAGCTTAACTTCTGCCATGGTGATCTTGTGATGAGAGAATTTTTCATTTAATACTTTCTCTAGCTTAATGCTTAGACTTTCCACTTGGAAGGGCATAAGAACTCCATCAAATCTTGCTGGATCGGGATTCACTGCAAAAATTGGTTGCCCATTCAGATACTTTGCTGTATTTACGACTAGTCCATCTTGTCCTAAGGTAAGAATCAAATCATTCGGTCCGAACATATAGTTCGGAAGATAGGAACGGTCTATCAAATGAAACTTGACACCAGGTTCAATAGCTTGGATAACTGCATCCTTGGCTCTTGAATAGTTATCATATTCTAATTCATAATCTTCAAAAGACTGGCCTCTATTTGTTATATAAAACTTTGCCTGCCCCTTCGTATTGAACCTGCGAATTGTTTCTTCTAGACGAGTCTGCCTGGTAACTATAACAATCTTATCAAACATAAGATGTCTCATCAAAAAGAAAGAACATTGAATTCAACATGATAGGAATTAAGATTCTCTTTGGTTCAGAATATTATTCTCATTTATAAAATTCGATTGACTCCCTAAAAGAGACTTAGAATTAACATCTATTAAAGATTGGAGCAAGTCTGGGCTAATATTTAGGTTACCTATCTTTTCAGAATTTTTTGCAAGGTCACGAAAGGCACGAGCTATCAGTTCTGAACTATTCATTTGGTTTAAGGAGAGAGCTTCTAGAATTTCAGCAGATAATTCTTTCAAGGGTGCAATTTCTTGGCTCAAGGATTGAGCCTTAGCCTTAGAATATTCTACCATGTTCTTAGCCTGAGAGCTAACAAGTTCAGACTTTTTCTTTTCTTGCTCAATCATAGAATCTAATTTCAGTTTTGCGATATCAGAATTTTTAGATTCGACAGCAAGCTTAGCATCCATCTTTGCAATTTCGACTAGCTTTTGTTTTTCTTGAACAGAAATCTCTGCATTCATTTTCGTTTCGCGAATGGTTCGGTTTTTTTCTTCTACTGCGATTTGAGTCTGTAGTTCGTTTTCTTTGATCTTTCGCTCTTGTTCTACTGCAAAATTTCTTCTCTGAAATACAGCCTCATCCGATTGCTGTAAGAATACTTCCCTTGTTGTGGATTCTAAAGCTCTCGCCATTTCTGGTGCTGGTGAAATTTTCAAAATGCTAAAATCCAATACGTCAATACCAAGTTCAACTAAGGTTGTAGAATTCTTCAATCGATCCAATACAGGTTGGTACAATTCTGCTGCCGCTGTCAAGGCTTCTGTGAGTTCTAAAGATCTAAATTTTTCTCGAACTGCGACTTGGATAAGATTTGTTATGCGAAGGTTTAATTTTTCGATTCCATCTCCCACATATCTACCACTGGCATCAATAGTAAAATCAAGTAGAGAAGCAAGTTTAACAGCATCCTTGACCCTATAAGTGACCTGTCCTTGGATACTAATCTCTTGGTAGTCTTTGGTAATTTCCTGAAAGATAAAGGGAGCATCTCTAGTGTCTGCCGGAACTATCACCAAAGTAGATGAGGGTGCAAAATAAAAGAAACTAAGCCCAGCCCCTTGTTTCTTTATTCTACCAGATTTAAAATGAATGATAAAATCAATAGGACGGGTTTTTATAAATCGAATTCCAAACATTATTACACTCCCAAAAAGATATCCCCAATTTTAGGATTGCAAATAATGTATGCAAGAAATTTTCTCTTCCCGTCCTTAGCTCGGATAGAAAGGGAAATAAATTATTCCCTTATTTCAACGAGTTCCTATAGAGAAATAAGTGATTCCCAATTTTTCCATATTTTGTGGTCTATATTGGTTTCTACCATCAAAGATAACTGGAGCTTTCATTAAGGATTTCACCTTATTGAAATCAGGCTCTCTAAATTCTCTCCACTCAGTTACAAGAAGCATGGCATCTACACCCTTGATTGCCTCATACGGATTATCCTTGTAGTCCACTCTTCCTTGGAAGTAGTAATTGGATGTCTCCTTGGCAACTGGATCAAAGGCTTGTACCTTAGCACCACGTTTTATTAATTCTAAAATCAATGGAATGGAGGGAGCCTCTCTCATATCATCAGTCCCAGGCTTGAAGGCAAGTCCCCAGACGCCAAAGGTCATTCCTGAAAAATCTTCTTTCTTATAATAGGAAATAATTTTGTGAAGTAGTCGCACCTTCTGTGCTTCATTAACTTCTTCAACCATTTCTATAATGCGAACTGGTGAACCTGCTTCTTTAGATGTGCTTATAAGTGCTTGTACATCTTTTGGGAAACAAGAGCCGCCATATCCTATTCCTGCATAAAGAAATTGTCTACCGATTCTTGAATCCGTTCCCATTCCCTTACGAACGTCTTCGTAATTAGCTCCTACCGCATCACAGAGGTTAGCAATTTCATTAGAGAAAGATATCTTAGTTGCAAGGAAGGCATTGCAGGCATATTTTGTCAGCTCAGCGGATCGTATACTCATTCTTAGAATAGGATTGCCATTGAGAACAAAAGGATTGTAAAGTTCAGACATCATATCCAAGGCTTTGCTTGAATCTGCTCCAATCACAACTCTTTCTGGTTTCATAAAGTCGTCTATGGCGGCGCCTTCTTTCAGGAATTCTGGATTGGATACTACGTCAAACGGATGTGATGTGTTCTCGGAAAGAATTCTTTTGACATCATCTGCCGTTCCAACTGGTACTGTTGACTTATCAACTACGATCTTATAACCGTTCATAGCCTTACCGATTTCTTCTGCTACACCATGTACCATAGATAGGTCAGATGTGCCATCAGGTTTTGTAGGAGTTCCAACAGCTATAAAAACAAATTCTGAGGCTTGTACACCTTCGGCGAGTGAGGTCGTGAAGTTCAATCTGTTCTCTTTGGTATTATTCAACACAAGTTCAGAAAGACCAGGTTCGTAAATGGGAATAATCCCTGCTTTTAGGTTTTCGATTTTCTTTGCATCTTTATCAACGCAGATAACATCATTGCCATATTCAGCAAAGCAAGTGCCTGCTACTAATCCTACATACCCTGTTCCAATCACGCATACTTTCATGAATGCCAGTATTTGCATGAAAATTCATTTGGAAAGGAGAAAATCATGGAAAGTCTCTAGCCTGGCAGAGGAAGAATTGTTGATTTAGGAATTTCTTCTTTTGCGAATAGCTGCAGCAAGTCTTTCGATTACAGGAACAGTATCTTCCCAAGCAAGACAGGCATCCGTGATGGACTTTCCGTATTCAATCTTGTCTAATGGAGCTTCCTTCTGGTTCCCTTCTTTCAGGTGGGATTCCATCATGATTCCAAAGATAGAACGATTTCCTGATTCAATTTGCTTGGCTATATCCTCAGCTACCAATGGCTGGTTTTTAGGATTTTTCTTAGAATTCCCATGGCTGCAATCAATCATGATCTTCTCAACGAGCCCTGCTTCGTGAATTGCCTTCTCTGTTTCCTCTATAGCCTGGGAATCAAAATTCGGTCCCTTAGTAGAACCTCTCAGTATCACATGGCAGAAAGGATTGCCCGAAGTGGACACAATTGCAGCTACACCTTGTTTGGTGATTGATAAAAAATGATGAGGAAGCATTGCCGCATGTATAGCATCAATAGCAATCTGAGCATTGCCATCTGTACCATTTTTAAAACCAACTGGCATAGATAAACCTGAGGCAAGCTCTCTGTGGATTTGGCTTTCTGTAGTTCTTGCTCCAATTGCACCCCAGGATACGCAATCACCAGTGAACTGGGGAGAAATGGTATCCAAAAATTCACAACCCACAGGAAGTCCTAAACCGATCAGATCTACTAGAACTTGTCTAGCTATTCTAAGACCTTTATTAATTTCAAATGAATTATTGATAAATGGATCATTGATCAGACCCTTCCAGCCAGTTCTTGTTCTAGGCTTCTCAAAATAAACTCGCATAACAATAAGTATGTCATCTTTCACAGAATCAGCTAGCTTCTTTAATTTGCCCGCATACTCAAGGGCTGACTTAGGGTCATGGATAGAGCAAGGCCCAACTACAACGAGCAAACGATCGTCTTTGTTGCTGATTATGTCCTCAATTGCTTTTCTAGATTTGGATACAAGCTCAGAACCAGACTCGCTGATAGGAATTTCCTCTATCAAAATGGCAGGAGGGATCAATGGTTTGAGTGCTTTAATGTGAATATCATCCGTCTGAAAGAACATGCTCCTATTTTGAAATTCACCCATTTGCAGTCTATTGATATTTTTAGATTCAGTCTTAAATTGAAGGAAAATCGAAACCGATATACAATGATAGTCGGATGTAGAAATAAATTTAAAACTCGGTTGTCAAGGAATCTTGGGAAGGTTTACAAGCCTTGAAAGCTTGCTTATGTATCTTTGATGAACAAAAAATAATATAAGGAATCCTAGAATTCTTAATTCTTGCTTGCAACTCAGGTGTCTCTTTTAAGATTAAACTAGTCGTATGAAATTAATTATTTCTCAAATGTCTAAACTAGAGTAGCCTTATGGAAATAAATTGCAAATTGTACTTTACTCTTAAATTTTTTCTTGGAATTTTTATTGCAATACTTTTCCAATGTATACCAACTTTAGAAAAAATCCCAGCTCACCAACTTTTATTATTAGAAACTGTTGCCTGCCTCTCACCTAGTGGTTGCCAAGCCAGAACAGAATCAACAACAGTAGCTACAACAGGAACAGGGAATCTATCTCCGTCTGGGCTGAGCTATTCACCTGCAAGTTCAAGTTTGGTAATTAACATTGCTATAACAAATCTTTCTCCAACAGTGACAGGTACTGTTGCATCCTATTCAATCTCACCCACTTTGCCAACTGGTCTTGCTTTCAATACAACAACTGGTGTCATCTCTGGAACTCCAACAGTATTATCCGCATCCTCAAATTATACTGTAACGGCTACGAATTCTTTTGGATCTGCGACCGTGGTCGTAACTATCCAAGTATTGAATGGTAAGAGAATATTTGTAACAGGTATTGGATATAAACCTGGATCCGTTGTAGGCAATGCATACAATTCAGCAACTACTGCTGATACAAAATGCAATTCTGATGCGTCTAGACCCGCAGGGCCTAATCCGTATAAGGCTATGTTAGTTGATTCTACTCGCAGAGCTAGCATTACACCCAATGCTGGAGATGGGCAATTGGATTGGGTATTCAAACCTAATATGTCTTATGAAAGACCAGATGGCACAGCAATTGGAAATTCCAATGCGAATTCATTATTGCAATTTCCTCTAACAAATAGCATATTCACAGCAGCACAATACCATACTGGATTAAATTCAGATTGGACTACACTAAATTTAGGGAATTGCTCGGACTGGACAGATGGTACATCCTTATTAAATGGATCAGGAGTCAGTGGTAGAGCAGAGTATACAACAACTGCCATTCTCAACGGAGCAGCGGCTGTTAGCTGTGGAGCAAGCGCGACTGGACAACAATTGCTTTGTGTAGAACAGTGAGAAACATTTCTGTTAACCGATTCATTCTTCTATTTTTTTAAAATCCTTCCATCCGTATAAAGCCTGGTATACTTTCAATAGATTTAAGCCATTCTGAAATCCTAGGGTAAGGTATTAAATCAAACCCTCCTTCATTTGCTACGTGTGTATAAGCAAACAAAGATATGTCGGCAACAGAAAAATGATTTCCTACGAGGAATTGTGTTCGTGAGAGTTGTTCCTCCATAACTCTTAATGCTTTGTGACCACCCTCTTGCTTGGATTCAAATTCTACTCTTCTCTCTTCGGGTAAGCCTAAGTATTTATTGATAAATCGTGCTACTGCTATATTTGGTTCATGACTGTACTGCTCAAAAAATTGCCACTCTTGGGTCTTAGCTAAATCGAAAGGATCTTGTGGAATCAACTCACTTTCTCGTGCCAAAAAATTTACAATAGCATTGGATTCAGATAAATTCCTTCCATCCGCAAGTTCTAATATAGGAATCTTTCCGTTTGGATTTTTTTGTAAGAATTCCAAAGTTCTCGTATCTCCCCTCAAGATATTCATACTTACCTTTTCCAATGGAATTCCTAAAATAGAAGCTACTAAGTTCACCTTATAGCAGTTACCAGACAAATTATCTCCATATAATTTCATTCTGTTAATCCTTTTTAATTTCTTAGTTTTTTAAATATTCAATTTCGAATAGATTCCACGAAAAAAATGTTTTTATAATCTTCCTTAAACAAAGCTTCAAGCCTATTCACACAAGATATTGGCGCATCTTCTCCGCAAGATCAACTGGCCAGGCTTGCAATCCCTTCGCATTTAGCTTAGCAAATCCATACAAAAATTCCATCTGGCATCTCTTTTGCTTATTGCAAGATGCCTTTATAGAAAGTAGAGCTGAT
This sequence comes from Leptospiraceae bacterium, assembly GCA_022402465.1. Classification (GTDB taxonomy): domain Bacteria; phylum Spirochaetota; class Leptospiria; order Leptospirales; family Leptospiraceae. The sequence goes on from JAKRSH010000043.1 coordinate 72,969, forward strand.
TTAGATCTGAGTTGCATTACATTTAATGAAAAATCCAAAGCATCACCTAACATAGATGGATTGTGAAATTTTGCAGTAATCTTCATGGCTGGGGTTCCAGAAGATTCAGCTCTTATCATTTTTGCATAGCCATAATCCAAATCCTCGAACCAATCCTCAAGCACCTCAATACAAAGGTTGAAGTATTGAGGGGTAAAGACAAGGCCTGCTGGATCGCAGTGTTGGATTCTAATTCTTTTGGATACCTGGAAATTCATTCCAAGATCTGGATTCGATGATCCAAAGAAATTCTCTCCTATTTAAAGAAGCCACTGATAGCGGCAGAAAATTCGCTTGGCTTTTCGATAAAAGGAAAATGCCCACAGTTTGCGATAGAATGTGTTGTTACAGAAGAAGATCCTGTAAGATTAGCCTGAACAGCAGGGTTAGCACCTATCGTAAATGAAAGAGGGATAACATCATCGACTCCATGAATAATTTTAACAGGAGCAGTCACTGTTGCTAAAGCCGTTCTTATATCTAAATTACTAGTACCAGCTCCACCCAGTGCGTATGCAGCTGTGTCTATTCTTAGATTTGCATTGATTAAAGCACCGACGGAAAGTCCATTTCGAATTGTCTTTTCTGTAGAAGAATTTAGATTCAAGGAAGCAAAATTAGCAGAGGTTCCATTCTGATTTCCTGTAGGAGTGAAGTCTGCGAAATAAAATTTAAAAAGGAAGCCATAGTAATTCTTAAGTGCGACCAAGGTTGGAGCGTAGGAAGAACTATTTGGGTCGATTGGTTGTTGAAAGCCATTTAGAGTTGTAACTGCTGCTGCTCCGCCTGCTTTTGTAACCAAATTGTTTAAGAAAGTTCCATAGTAGCCATGCTGAGCCCCTGCACTTCCCACCAAGGCTAAGGATTTTACACGAGCTCGGTATCTTGTATCGGTAGCATATAACATGGCATAGAGTCCACCCCAGGAATGTCCGAGGATATTAATCTGCTCACCAAGATTGAGTCCAGTTCGGATCGCGTCCAAGTCTTCTAGGAATTTTGTCGTATTGATGAAGGAAGAATTGATCTGGCGAAAGCTTCCTTCCGAGAAACCAGTTCCTCTTTGGTCAAAGAAAATCAGTTGAATCCCAGAACCCATGGTTGCCTTGAGTGGCTCCACGAGGTAGTTGTGGTCAAGACCTGGACCGCCGTGCAGCACTACTACTGGCACTCCCGTTCCCACCTTAGCATAGAAAATTTTGGTTCCATCGGCTGAAGAGACAAAACCCTCGGTAGCAGGATTAGCGATCACTGCAAGAAGTAGATTGTTCTCTCTATCCTCTTTGGCATTGTTATTGGGAGAACAGGACAAAAGGACAAGAAAGACAAAGGAAAGTAAGGTGGTGAAAAAAGATCTCAAAAGCATGAATTCCTCCCAGAAAAACTATGTTCGACACTAAAGAGTGGAAATTCTAAGTCAATTCTTTTCTAAAAGATGGAAATAAAATCTAAGCAGGTTTCTGGTAGAGTCTTACGGCATAGCTAAACTCAAGGATATTCAGCTTCTTTGACATATATGCTTCTAAGCAATGTCCATACAAATCACGAAGGTTAAGTAGCTGACCCATATGGGAAAGAAGAGACCATGCAGCCATACGACCGACCAAAATGTTCGGATAACTGAGAACTGCCTCGTTATCGGAGCCTTTGGCAGATATAGAAAGATCATTGCTCGCAACTAGACTATAGCCTTTGTTTGCAAAATACTGCTCTTCGACATGGACCGATTCGGGATGTAGAGAAAGATGAGTGTAATAGGCTTGCATGAGATCTAGGATTGCTTGGTCAGCCTTGTTCTTCTCTGAAAGAGGTTCAATAAAGAAGACCAGTCCTCCTGGTTTCAGAACGCGGTCAATTTCGTGCAAAACGTCTAGTGGCTCAGGCAGATGGAGCAAAAAAAAAGAATGTTGTAAGAAAGAAAGGGAAGCATCATCCAAAGGAAGCTTCCTAGCATCAGCGAGCATCCATTGAATCTTAGGATTGGAAATCTGAGAGAACTGAATCATCTCCTTAGAACGATCTACTCCCGTAAATTTGGCATTCGGAAAGTTCTTAGCTATAAGTGAGGTTAGTATTCCAGGTCCTGAACCTAGGTCTACAATATTGTCTACGGAAACGGTATGATGGATATTGCGTTTGAGAAATTCTTCTAAGCCAAGATAGATTAATCTAGACTGACTTGCGAGTCTTGGCATCTCTTCTTGCAGAGAAAGGGAATCCAAATATGGATCAGTCATTCAGAAGCCTATCCTTCAGGAAGATCGTCGTCAGGCCCTTTGTCTGGAAATTCCAAACTAATATCATTCCAGAGTTTCTTAAAGTTGAGAACGGATTTGATCTGCCAAGCAATCTTGGCTGAGGCAATTACCTTCATTGGAGTACTTTTCTTATTTCTTGCTTCTATGATAAATAGGCTAAGCGTTGTTATGCCAGAGCTATTTAGAAAATTTAGATTTCGCAGATCAATTGTTAGCTTAGTGGAAGACTTATCTAAACCTTCCTTAAGGACATTTTTGATTTCCTCGTAGGAAGCAAGATTTTGCAACCTCATTGAACCTGTCATTACAACCGATTGTTGTTGTTCGTCAAAATATGCCGCGTATTCTTCTGTTTTTACTTCCATATCCTATAGTCCTAATCAATGTTCAATAATATTTAAATACGCTTCAACTGTGACTTCATGCTTATCACTTTCTAATCTTTTAAATTGGAATCCAAATCGTATTGGATAATCCTTATACATTAACAAATAACCTATGCCTGAAGTATCCGCTTTGCTAACCAAACTTTCTAGGTGATCAAAATACATCTTCTCTATATCACCTGTTAGAACTCGCTTGATGTGCATCTCGAAATTCCCACGCATTCTTTCTGATACAATATTTCTTACTTCTATCTTAATAAGAGAAGAATAGAACTTCAAATCCAAATCTATCAAGCCATTTCTTGGTTTCGCAAATTTCGCCGCATTTTCAACAAGCTCGTTTACAACTGTTGAGACGGAATTTTTTGTTAAATTACCAAGATTCTGGTGTTGACCAAAGAACTCAGCTGTAAAATCAGAAACCATACCTATCCTCTTCCACTGAGACATCATATCTATCGGTTGAAGACGAAGGAACAGATGTGACTCTGGCGGAAGAATATCCGGTATCATTTTAAAATCCGAGTATTGAATGATTTCTGCGATCATAATTTACTTTTGATTCAAAATAATTAAATAAATTTAAAAAATTTGTTAATTTCTTTGACTCATTTGATTCTAATTTAGACATACTAATTCTGGCAAGTTTTTACTAAAAAGAATTAAGGTGAGGCAAAGAAATTGAAAGAAATTCTACTTGGTGATTATGGAAAGATAGTACCTCCCGATCGTAGCGCAGACAGCCATGTTCAAATCATCATCACCCCACTTGACCTAGTCACCTTCTGGAAGCGTGTAGGAACTCTTGCTGACTTTGTTGCTGGTTTTTACTCTTATTCTTTTGTAAAACTCGATTCTTCCGTCAAAGACATCTCAGAAACCCCCGTATTTCATTCTATTTCCACTGTGTTCAACGAATTGATAGAAAATGCTGCCAAGTACTCTATGGACAAGAAGGCAAATATTAGAATCGATTTGAACCAATTTGGCACTATTTTCAAGATGCAAGTCGAGAACTCAACCTCAGTGGAATCCGCAGAAAACTTCAAACGAGTTATGTCGGAGGTATTTGCCTCCGATGATGTGGAGTCCCTGTACTTTCAGAAATTGGAACAGAATTCTGCTGATCCAAGTTCCGGACATTCGGGCATAGGACTTATGATGATCCTCAAAGACTTTCCTTGTAAGATGGGAGTTCGTATCCGTGAGAAGGACGATGGGCTTGCCTATGTTCTCACAGAAGTCTACTACGATACCACGGAATCCGTCTGAGTGTAATTTATTTCGTTTTGAAGAAATAAATTCACAGTTCACCCACTACCCTCTCTCAAGCAATAGAGTCTTCTCATTCTGAAATCTTTCTAGCTCATGGAAGCCTAGAGAGTCCATTTTTCTCTGATTTTTGATTTTTAGCACTCTATTCTTTCAAGTGCTTGACAATTTCACCCCTCCTAAAAATACTAGTCTTGAAGCTTAGCACTCTAAATTTCTGGGTGCTAAAATGAATTTTTCTCAAAAATATACATTAGGAGATATAGAGTTATGAAAATTAAACCTCTAGCAGACAGAGTTGTAGTAGAACCAAATACTACCGCTGAAGAAAAAATCGGAAGTATCTACGTACCAGATACTGCAAAAGAAAAACCCCAAGAAGGCAAAGTGGTTGCAGTTGGGTCAGGGCGTTATGAAGACGGAAAGCTTGTAGCTCCTGAAGTAAAAATCGGTGATTCCGTTCTTTATGGAAAATATTCCGGAACAGAAATCAAGCACGGTGGCAAAGACTACCTTATCATTCGTGAAAGCGACATTCTCGCAATCGTATAATCCCAGGAGGAAATAAGTATGGCTAAACAAATAGAATTTGATGAAAAAGCAAGAAGAAAATTACTAGCAGGTGTTAACAAACTTGCAAATGCAGTAAAAGTTACTTTAGGACCAAAAGGTCGCAACGTAGTTATCGATAAAAAATTCGGATCTCCTACTATCACTAAAGACGGTGTTACTGTAGCAAAAGAAATAGAATTAGAAGACGCAATTGAGAACATGGGCGCGCAAATGGTGAAAGAAGTTTCTACCAAAACCAACGACATCGCTGGTGATGGAACAACTACTGCAACTATTTTAGCTCAGTCTATTATCAACGAAGGTCTTAAGAACGTAACTGCAGGTGCAAATCCTATGGCTCTTAAGCATGGAATTGACAAGGCTGTAAGCGCGGCTGTGGAAGAGATCAGAAAGAAAGCAGTTAAAGTTGATAGCAAAAAAGACATAGCAGCTGTTGCAACTATATCAGCTAACAACGATCCAGAAATTGGTAATCTAATTGCTGATGCTATGGAAAAAGTTGGAAAAGACGGTGTAATCACTGTAGAAGAAGCAAAGTCCATTGAAACAACTCTTGATGTTGTAGAAGGTATGCAATTCGACAGAGGATATATCTCTCCTTACATGGTTACTGATCCAGAAAGCATGACTGCAACTTTTGCAGATCCACTGATCCTAATCTACGACAAAAAAATCTCTAGCATGAAAGATCTTCTCCCAGTGCTTGAGAAAGTTGCTCAAGCGGGACGTCCACTTGTTATCATCGCTGAAGAAGTAGAAGGCGAAGCTCTTGCGACCATAGTTGTAAATACTCTAAGAAAAACAATTCAGTGTGTTGCAGTGAAGGCTCCAGGCTTTGGTGACAGAAGAAAATCCATGTTGGAAGACATTGCTATTCTTACTGGTGGCCAAGTGATTTCTGAAGATCTAGGTATGAAATTAGAAAATGCTGACCTTACAACTCTTGGTAAAGCTAAGAAGATTGTTGTAGACAAAGAAAATACAACCATCATCGAAGGAACTGGTTCTTCTAAAGACATCCAAGGAAGAATTGCTCAAATCAAAAAACAAATCGAAGATACTACTTCTGAATACGACAGAGAAAAGCTACAAGAAAGACTAGCAAAACTTGCTGGTGGAGTTGCAGTTATTCATGTTGGCGCAGCTACTGAAGTTGAAATGAAAGAGAAGAAAGCTAGAGTAGAAGATGCTCTTTCTGCAACTCGTTCCGCAGTAGAAGAAGGTATTGTTGCTGGTGGTGGTTTAACACTACTACGTTGCCAAGACGGAGTGAAAGCTCTTAAACTTACTGGTGACGAAGCAACAGGTGCTGCTATCATCTACCGTGCCCTCGAAGAGCCAATTAGAATGATCACTAACAATGCTGGACTAGAAGGTTCTGTAATTGTTGAACATGCTAGAGGCAAGAAAGGAAACGAAGGATTCAACGCATTAACAATGGTTTGGGAAGACCTAATCGCTGCTGGTGTTGTTGACCCTGCAAAAGTTGTACGTTCTGCACTACAAAATGCGGCTTCTATTGGTTCTATGATTCTTACTACTGAAGTAACTATCACTGATAAACCAGAAGAAGGTAATGCTGGTGGTGGCGGAATGCCTCCTGGTATGGGTGGCATGGGCGGAATGGGTGGTATGGGCGGAATGATGTAATTAGAGTATTCTAATACACATTCTAGTCTCTAACACAGATTCTAGAAACCAAAAAGCTGTGGGCAACCACAGCTTTTTTTTTGTATTATTTGGATTCTGCTTCGTCTATACTACCATTGCCTATGAATATTTATGAATTTGTAACCAATTTAGATTCTAGAATCTATCATTTGAATGAAATCGTTGCTGATGAATACATTGGTGATATAGAGAACAAACTGTATTTTATCTTGAAGGGAAAGGTTGAAGTAAGAAGATCTATGGAACCTGGTATTGAGTTAAAGACTGAATATCTCAATATGGGTGATTTCTTTGGTTTTGCAAGCTCGCCTAGTCACATCAAGATCCAATCCATCTACAAATCCATAGATGTAAATACCAAAGTAGGCTTCCTGGACCACAAAGAAATCATACACATAGGCAAGGTGAATCCGCTTTTTTTCTTCACCTTGCTTAAATCTAGCATAGAAAGGTTGAGTATACTAGAAAGAGAGATCACTCATCTTTCAGAAAGTATAGATTCTCTTTGCGGACAGACTACAACGGAGAATACAATATGAACCTAGAAAATCTTGCTAAAGGGATGGAAATTCGCAATTTAACCAAGAATCAAGTTGTATTCAAAGAAAAAGCTTTCGGAAACCAAGAAATGTTTTTTATCTTTTCTGGTGATGTATGTATCTCTAGATCTCTCTCAGGTATCGATGAAGAAATCAACCATTTGAAAGCTGGTTCTTTTTTTGGTGAGATTGCATTGATACAAAATGTACCTAGAACGGCAAGTGCGACTGTAATTTCTGATACAGCCAAAATTGGAGTTATTTCTCGAAATCAGTTTATAGTTCTTTCTAAGACCAATCCGGAATTCTTAGTTGTTCTCTTTAAGAAATTACAAGAAAGAATCCTTATAAGAACAGAAAATCGTGATCTACTTCATATTCAAGAACAAGAATTAAACGCAGCCTTGAGTAATGACATTTGGATCAAGATCAAAGAAGAAACGAAGCAGATTCCCTTAGAAGAGTCAACAGAAGATTTTAATTCTGAGGGTTCTGAATTATCTACTGAACAAGGATAAGATTTTATAGAATGGGTTTCTCATTCGCTTGTATTTGTGGAGAAACATCTCAGTATACAATATACCTTGCTCAATCAGAAATTCTTTTTCTTCTTTCTTAAGATCAAAATCCACAAAGGAAATTGAGCCTGTATCTATATCCACTGTTCGGCGGTAGTATTCTGGAGTTCTTCGAATCATTTCAGATTGAGAGTCCGCAACTGTATCAATCAGACTTTTTACCCAATCCCGTATATTTCCAAAATCCAAATCCTTGGACATAGGAACGAGTTCGGTCTTTTGAAACTTGAAACCAAGAGTCCTGTCGTTCACACCGCCCTTATCGAAAGCCATAATGGGATAATTCAATAATGCTCCCCCATCCACATAGATATGGTCATTGGGCTCAGACTTAGAAAACTTAAATGCCTGGAAAAAGGCAGGAATAGACATAGATGCACAAATTGCTTCCGCTACCATAGTATTAGGAGTTGTCTTATACTGAAACTCAACTGCCTTCTTAGTATTTAGGTCGGTAGCATAAACCAAGAGATCCCTTGCCCCTCTTTCATGCAGCTGCAGAAATGTTTCTTCACCCGTCCAATCCATTTCTGGGTGAAAATTCATGCCGCATTTTTTTATAAGCTCTTTTAACCAATTTAACACTGGTTCGGTGCGAAACCATCCATACATTTTAGTGAACTCTAAGGGACGTGGCTCAGCCAAAAATTCTTCAAAGTTTGTAGAAACCAAAATTTCTTGAATTTGCTGAGCGTTGTATCTGAGAGCTAGAGCTAAGGCTGAGATTGCTCCAGCAGAAGTACCCGCAACTGCTCGAACATTCTTTAGTATTTCTTGTTCTTCCAGAACTTGAATGGCTCCAGAATAAGCTATACCAAGAACTCCTCCACCTTGAAAAACTAGATTTTTAAATTCATAAGCCAAATCATTTTCCTCGTAAATCTATAAATAATTTCCCAAAAACAACACTATCACTTTTATCCTTTTACACTTTTCATGCGCAAGTATAACAAATATTGATCGCTTTAAAGTATATTGGTCAGTTTCGTTCAGTATTTATTATTTCTCTGAGCAATCAAGCCTGATTCTCGCTTGTCTTTTCTCAAAATATGTTTTAACCTTGATCTAAGCTTTTGAGCCTATGAACAATAATAAGACTTGGAATATAAGGACAATGCCTCATGGAATGGACACAAGAATTCTTAGATACATTTAGAAACTTTTGCGAGAAAGAAATTAAACCACATGCTGAAGACTGGGATCAGAATGGAAGTTTGCCTAAAGAAATTTTCCCAGCACTTGCTAACATTGGCTACTTTGGATTGCTTGCACCAGAAGAATATGGTGGATCTAATCTGGGAGTGTTAGCTGGTGTTAAGTCTATGGAACTTCTTAGTGAGTACTGCGGTAGCACCTTCTTCTCGGCAAGTGCAAGCTTTGGCTTGTTTGGTGAACCTCTTCGCCATTTTGGAACAGAAGCCCAGAAACAAAAATACTATGTTCCTGTACTCGATGGAAAGAAAATCGGATGTATGGGGATCACCGAGCCCCAATCGGGATCTGATGTTTCCGCTATCACTACAACAGCAAAGCAAAACAAAGATGGTACTATTTTGTTAAATGGTCAGAAGACTTATATAACCAATTCATCTATAGCAGATTTTGCTATCATCCTTGCAAGGTTCATAAATTCCGAGGGCGAAGACAAGGGATTGACACATTTTATACTCGAATTGGATAAACCTGGAATCAGTAGAGGCAAGCCTATGAAGAAGCTTGGACTGAGAGCCTCTGTTACTGGAGAATTATTCTTTGAACAAGCAAATATAGGTTCTTCCGAAAGCATCTTAGGAGGAATAGGAAAAGGCTTTCGACAAACCATGATGACCTTCAATGAGGAAAGACTTTCTATAGCTGCTTATTGTTTGGGTGTATTGAATGCATGCCTCAAGGAAGCAAGTTCTTTTGCAAGAACTCGCAAAAGCTTTGGATCTCCCATCTACCAACACCAGGCTGTTTCGGGAATGCTAGCAGAGCTTTATACGAAATTAGAAGCAGTAAAAAGTTTTACTTACCGCGTCGCTACAGAAATGGAAGAGGACCAGAAAAAGGCTAGGAAGGATCGAGATCCTGAGTTGGGAGCAAAATGCTCTGCACTCAAATTATTCGCTTCAGTCCAGGCAAGAGAAGGAGCCAATCTTGCGGTTCAAATCCATGGTGGTGCTGGTTTTATGGAAGAGTACAAAGTGTCTCGATTGTACAGAGATGTTCGCCTAGCTGAAATCGGAGGAGGAACAAGTGAAATCCAAAAGTCTATCATCACAAGTTCTATAATGAAGTGGAAATTATAATCAGAAAATAATTCTATAAAATCGAAGGCTAATAATTCTCAAGTAGTTTCAGAATTTTCTGCTTGAGAATCTAATGTACATACTTAAAGCTTGGTTATGGCACTCTTACTTTTGAAATTAAAAAATTTTTACATCAATCAAATTCTTCCCAAAATATCCAAATTATATTTAATTATAGTTAATTTCTTGAAAAAGAGCAATTCAAAATTTCATCCTCTCCTCCACAAATTCTCTCACTATAATACTCTAATTTATAAGAAGTCAGGTCTCTCTTTTCTAATTTCTAAATCTATTGAATTCATTAAAATACTTCTTTCAGGGATACGAGCAAAACTTGCTCTATTCACGGGAAGTCTTATAGCCTTGACCATTTTGTTCTTAAGTTGGATTACAGTCCAACAACAAACATCAATCTTAACAGAGTCATATGAGAAGCAAGCCTATATATCTAGAAAATATATTGCAAACCTAGTCACCAATCTTGATAACATCACCCAGAATCTTATCCGAATTGAAAAATTTCGAACTCAAATTGAATTACAGAGTAAATCTAGGAGAAAGTACAAAACGTCACAAGTTTTACAAATAGAGAAGAAAGTAGATTTCTTTGGCTTTAAGACGGATCTCTTTGGTGCTATGGGTAAAGAAAACATTTATAGATCCAAGGACACTTTTTACTCTCAGTATTTAACCAAGTCTGACATAGAGACCTTAGAAAAAAAGATCAAGGCTGAGATGGATCTTGCTGCTAATCGAGAGATTACAGATAAAGAATGGAAGGATCTCTTATCCTTTGCACGTAAATACACAGAGCTAGAAGCTGATGAAAAAGAAAAAGAATCAAAGGATACAACACTAACTAAACTACGCTCTGAATTAGAACATAAGGTTGCGAGTTTCATTATTTCTTCTAAGAAGAAAAATATCGAAGAACTTGGATTAGATACACATAGATTTCGCATGCAGACTTTTCCACTTTCTAAAATAAATTTAGATACAGGAATTGAGCCCTCCTTTGATACAAAAGTTTTCAACGAAGAATCTGAACTTGCTAAGCTAAATGAGTCTTCCGAAATGAAAAGTAGTTTAGAATATGCAATTCAATCTGTCTTAGAAAAACCCGAATCCAATTTTCTAAATTACTATGAAAGCCTCAATTTACAAGAGCTAGACATACAATTATTATATTCCCCTCTTTTTAAATATCCAGAGTCAACCAAGAGAGCATACAAGCTCTTAGATTTTGAATCTTCCCTTAGTCAATATAAGGATTTCCTTGAAGTAGATAGAAATATCTCAGCAAAAATCAAAGAAATTCATCCAAAGATCAAAGCGCGTATAGATTTCCTGAAAACTCGTAAACCACCTATTCCACCTAATCGTGATAAGATTTTTATTAATCTTTATAAAGACTACAATTTGGAAATTGCAAATCGTGATGCTGCTTTCAATGAGCTTCTGGAGAAATTTTCCATAACTGAAGATCAGTTTTTAGGAGCAGATTCTCTAAGAAGTCTTCGTGAATCCGCATGGGAAGATGAGATACTATTACGTTACAGACCAGATACTAGCAATTTAGATCGTTATGTAGCAGAGCCTGAATTTCGAGAGCAATATAAGAAAAGATGGTCTGAGCTTAGGGCTTGGGTTAGCGAAGCTAAATCAGAATTACCAAGTGAGAGTCTTCGTAAAATCATACCCGATGCAACTATAGGTAAATCCCGATCGGAAGCAGAAGAACTACTTTGGGACTTAGATTCCACTGCACTTTATCCTATCGCAGGAGATTCTTTGGCAAAGACTATTCTCTCAAGAAATTTAACGGGTATTATTCGAACTATAGTAGATAGGACAGATGGTATCCAAAAAATACGAGAGAATAGGAATAAAGCGATACTAAGTGCACTTATCATAGGACTTCTTTCTATTTTTCTTGCAATATTCATATCTGGAATAGTTGTCCAAAAAATCAAAAGAATTATTAAGAGTGCAGAAACTGTAGGTTCTGGAGATTTAGAAGTTACTTTCGAACATGGTGGTGAAGATGAATTTGGTAATCTAACTATAGCCCTGAACCAGATGGTTTCTGGTTTGCGTGAACGAGAAAAAATCAAAGGAATTTTAGGTTCCATGATTGATCCAGTTGTGGTCAGTGAGGCAATGAAGGATCTACAAGCCTTGAAGCGTGGTTCTGAAAAAAATATCACAGCATTCTTCTCAGATATTGCTTCCTTTTCTGCTATCTCAGAAAAACTAAGCTCACCGCAACTAGCTGATTTGCTCAACGAATACCTTTCAGCAATGACCATCATACTAAAGAATTATGATGGAGTCTTAGACAAATACATTGGTGATGCTATCGTAGGAATTTTTAATTCACCCATAGATGTAGAAGATCATGTATACAAAGCAAGTTTAGCTGCACTAGACATGCAATTTAAGTTAGGTGAACTTAAGAAAGAATGGAGTCGAACGAATAAATATATTCCAGAAGCGCGCAATATGACCTTTCGCATAGGTCTAAATACAGGTCTTGCAAAAGTCGGATTCATGGGAACCGATGCCCTTGCTTCTTATACTATGATGGGTGATACAGTCAATCTAGCTGCTAGATTAGAAGCAGCAGGCAAAGATTATGGTGTGGATATACTTGCTTCCGATTCAGTATACAAAGAGATACAAGATAGAATCTATGCAAGAAAATTAGATGTAGTTCGAGTCAAGGGAAAGACAGAGCCAGTAGTTTTGTATGAATTGCTTGCTCGCAAAGGTGAGGAATCTACTCATATTCATACTGCAAATCAAATCTATGAAGATGGTTTCCAACTTTATCTCGATAGAAAGTGGGATCTTGCAATTCATGCCTTCCATGAGTATTCTAAATCCAAGGGAATAGATGATAAATCCTCTAAGCTTCTAATTGAAAGATGTGAAACTTACAAAAAGTCACCTCCACCTAGTGATTGGGACGGAGTGTTCACACGGACAACGAAATAGATTATTACAAAGACAATTATCGACATGTATCTTTGATTATCGTGGGCGCCTTTTCAAGCAGAGAATTGACTCTCTTCCCCTGTCAGGATGATATTGAAACAGATTCTATCTATTTTATAATAACTTATCACATTATACATGTTATATCGTAATTGTAGCAGATCTGGCACGACTCGTGCCAAATTTATCAGATATTGGAAGGAGTTTGCACTAACAGAGGTTTATGGCAAGTTCTAAGGAGAAGAAACCATTCCATCTGAGTATATTTTTGGGCAGCTAGTGAAAAGATGCGAATCATTCTCAAAGCCGTGGGATTGAATCCCACATTTCACTGAGTTTCCAAAACCACAACTCCAATGCATAATGAAAGAAAATTTTAGGATAAAAATTCTGTAATTGAATCAAAATAAGCTTTTATAAAGATAATTAAATAACAGGTTAATTTTATACTTTGTATTAATATATATATAAAAAGACTCACACGAAGTTATTGAACTGCCCTTCCCATTTCTTCAATTCAATCAAAAACAACTCTAATTGATTTGATACTAAGTGATCATGAATTCGCCAAAAAGAAAATAAGTTTACATAATTATCCTCTTTAAACACTCTATAAGTGCAAAACATAATTCAGAAGGAGTTGTATAGAATGAAACCATGGAATAATAGAACACTTGCCCTCATAGCTGGATTCAGCTATTTAGCTATCTTCTTTTTAGCAATTTTTGCCAATTTTTTCGCCCTTGAGTCAATCATACAACATCCTTTGGAGACTATCTCACAAAACGGACAAATTGTACGACTAGGAGTAATCGCCTTCATTCTTGCAGCTATATTTGATACAATAGTTGCAATCGCATTTTTTCATTTAAATCCTGAGCATCCTTTGACCTTGAGTAGTTTCTGCTTTCGTACCATCCATGCAATCTTGATGGCGATAGGTACATTTGCAATGTTTATGACATTGCATCAAAAGACAGCTGAAGATATTCTAAGAATGATTGAAATCTTCAATACGATTTGGTTGATTGGTCTCATTTTTTTCGGTATTCATTTAATTCTTTTAGCGAAAATTCTACCAATTCCTAAATTGATATCGATATTTCTTACAATAGCGGGGATTGTTTATATTTTGGATACAGGTCTCCATATTACTTTAGAGAATTATAAATTGTATGAAGATCTATTCTTAGCTATGGTTGCAATACCAAGTATTATCGGAGAGATGTCTCTATCAATTTGGTTGCTATGGATGGGCGGAAAATCATCCAACTAATGCTATCCGCCTGTTAGGCTCCAGTCAGACTCTCGCCGACTATCCCATTGGCGAACAATCTGTTCTATTACAGAAGAATTCTTTCGGCTTTCTTACGAAAGCTTTAGAAGAAATAAAAAATGCCAACTGGCAAATTTTATTTAAGGAATGAATCAGAAATTTTTCAAAAATAATATTGAATTTCAGTAAAGACACCCGAGTTCCTTCGTAATAAACCAAAAAAGGAATCATCTTTAGGTCCAGAATACAATTCCCCACCTAATATGAAGTATGTCATATCATTGATAGAATATTTCAATTTAGGTCTCGTCAAAGAATCTGCTCGGTTAAAATAAATTACATAAGTTATTTCCCCTTCAAGAGTTTCATTCAACCATTTGTAAGATACTCTGAAAGATGCACCGTGTAAGTGGCTGTTTAATTGATTTGCGATTGTTTGACCTGTTAATGCTATGGAGCGTTCATATGGATCTAGGAATTGATTTAAATCTTGGAGATAAAATGTTCGTTTGAATATATATTGAATATTAATATTCAAATATTCAAAGAAGGTTCTATCACCTCCTATGACCGATTGAAAGTTGGGATTCTTAATAAATAAATTTCTACCAGATGTATCAGCTGTTTGAGTAAATGCCGCTTCTCCCCTTAAAGAATATTTACCTATAACTGTGGATACATCTCCACCATAAACATGAACTCTATTGAAAGATGCTGTGGTTTGTGTGGAGTAACTTTCAATTACTTTTGGATTATCTATATAATAATAAGGATACAGATCCACATAAGTAGCAATATCTTGGTTTAACAAAATTCTTGGAACCTTTCGAATTCCTAAATCTGGATTAAGGTCATTTCCTTGAAAATAAGATAAAGACCAATCCCAATCTCCTCCAGAGTGCTCCCATTTAATAGCGAAATGATTTTGAACACCACCGTCTTTTTGTATTTTAGTGTTAAAAGGAAAGCCTTGGCTGGGAATAGGGACAGTATTTCCTATGAAATAAGGGATAGAAATTAATTGAAATGAATGCTTGCCTTTATAAATTTTCGCTGATAAGGAATATGAACCATTTCTTTGGTCAGAATCTTGGGGCATTAACAAGGTAAAATTACGAGGTGATAAATTATCCGTTGGATTGATGCCATCAGCTCTTCCCCATAAAAATAATTTGCGTCCTGCAGAAAACTCCCAATCACCCCAAGAAGATTGTATATAAGCTTCGCGCAAGCTACCCCGAGTAGCTGGTGATGGTTGGGATCCTTCTTTTTGAACCCAACCATCTACTACGATTTTAGAATTTTCAGATAACTCCATTTTTGAATCAATCCAGACACTTGGTAATCCAATATTAGCCCTATTGTCCAAAGTCCTAGAAGAGGACCAAGCTCCAAAACGTAGTGATCCATTTGTGCTTAGAATTGATTCATCGGCTTTGAAATTTGAGATGGGTAAACAAAAAACAAGAACAGTTATCATATTTTTGAATATTCTAATTTTCATAGTTTCCCCTAAATGCGATTACTCTTTTTCTAAAAATCGAGCCGTGAAATATTTATCTTCAAGAGCTGGTTCTAAATTAAATTTATCTGTTAGAATTGTTGTCTTATGACCAGTTTGTATATTTCTGGCTTCTGCTTTCATAGACATCCACCGGTTCTTTGATGCTTCCACCAGTTGATAGTCTGAAAAAGAAAATTGTTTAAGCAGATCACCATTCTCATCGTAAGCTTCTGAAGCCAGGGTAGTAAATGTATCTTTTTGGATTTTTAAAATTCGTTTGGAATAACCTGTATCTTGAATCACCTTATTCGAATTAGGTGTAGCTTCAATTACTATACAATTTTTTCCTGATATTACTGCATCTCCTAGATTTTTATATTCCCAATCATTAGTTCGAAATCCGACTACATCAGCATAAGAAAAATCTGTACCGACAAAACTATCTTTCTTTCCTCCTGCGGCAATTTTGCGAACTTTCTTAAGTGCAGGAAGGTAAATAGAAATATCATCATCTCCACTCTGATTTTCGATTAATAATATTCCTGTCCCTTTAGCATCTGCTGGTGAAAGAAATTTGGTAGTTCGAGTATTATCGATACCATTATTTGAAAGCTTTGTGTATGAAATAGTCTTTCGCTTACGCTCTTTTCCATTCTTATCCACCAGAATGAACTGAGATTCACTAATAGAACCAGATACTTTTAGAACTTGTTTACTTTTTTCAACAATGTTGCTCAAGTCAATTTTCTCTTGTGCCATAGTGCTATCTAGGCACAACCAAAACCATACGCTACCCATGAGAATATGCGCCTTATCAATTTTTAATGTAGTAGATTTCATAATCTTACTCCTTATTATTATTTTCTTAACTATTTTTAAATTGCGAATAAATGAACTTTGGTTTGAAATCATGTATAATAGCAGTTAGTACAATAAGTGCTGACAGCGAACTAGTAATAATCGCTAGCGGAATAAAGATTCCCAAATACACGTGAGTGTAGAAACCAAAGGAAAAAATCAAAATCGAATATCCACCAGCGAGAGCTGTTGCAACAAAAAGAATTGCCTTGCCTGCTGATTTCAATGCTACCCGAATTGCAATTTCATGATCTTGGTTTTTAATAATTTCTTCTCGTATTCTAAATAACAAATAGATAGAGAAATCAGCACCAACCCCTACAACTAAAGCTGAGATTAAAGACGTTGTGATGTTCAATGGAACACCAAACAAACCCATCACTCCGAAATTTAGTGATAAGGAAAAAATTAAAGGAATTACTGCCAATAGACCAGCAAGAGGAGAACGAAACACTAAACTAGTAACCAAGATTACAACACTTATGATCTGAATGATGTTAATGACTTTACCTTCTACCATAACCTCATTCAAAGCAGCACTCGTTGCATTTGAACCACCAATTGATACTTTTATAGATTTAGGTGAATTAGCTGCTATAAATTTTTGGATTTTCTCAACTAATGCTTGTGTAGTAATACTGCTATCAGTCTTCATAAAGACTGTTATATTAGCCATACTATAATCATAATTCACATAGCTATCAAAATCACCTGGATCACCTGAGATAGAGTACAATAGAAGATATTGTGAAATTAATTCTTGGTCTTTAGGTATAGAATAATATTCAGGTTTATTGGCATTCATTGCTTGGTTGATTTTCATAACCAAATCAACAATAGATATTGATTTCCCTACTCCCTCACTTGATTCGACTAAGGATTGTAGATCCTTCATGAAAACAAGTATTTCAGGATTTTTGATTGAATCCTCATTTCCTTGGATGAGTAGATTCAAAGTGTTAGTACCAGCGAGCCTTTGATTTAGAAATAAATCTTGGGTTATTGCTGGTCTACTTTTTGAAATAGTTCCATCTGCACTATTTTCAACTACTAAAAGACGGCTAAAACTAAAGCCAAAGATTAAAATAGCAATTGTTATTCCATAAAGTAGCTTTCGATTAGTATTTATAACCAGATTGGAGATTCTTTGAATGATATAATCCCAAATTCTCTTATCAGCTTCTTTATGAATTTCTGTAGCCTTAGGTGGAGACAATAGTGATCTTAGAGATGGAATCAAAGTCATCTCGATTAATAGAGCGCTAAAGATTCCTAGTGCAGAAAAAATTCCAAAAGTACGAATCGTTGTTATTTTGAAGAAAAGTAAAGATAGAAAACCTAAACAAGCAACAAAACAAGCTACTATCATAACAGGTCCAACTTTAGTAAGTGAATTAATTACTGCTTCTTTGTTTGCTTCTTGATCAGTAAGACTTCCTTTAGTTTTTAGTATTCCATATTCTTCATAATAGCGTTTTAAAATTTGTACAGCATGACCAGCCGCAACAGCTAAAATCAATATTGGAGTAGTAGCATTGAAAACATCTAAGGGAATCCCTGTAAGGCTGATCATTCCTAATCCCCAGACAACTGCAAAGATAGCGGTTATTAGTGGGAGAATTAATCCTTGGTGAGTCCTAAATGCTTCATAATGAAGAATGCCAATTATTAATAGAGCAATCGGAAAAAATATTCCCATTCTTGCTGAGTATCTTTCCAACCAAGATAAAAAGAAAGGAAGACCTCCTAAATTAAATTCAATGGATTCTGTTTCATATTTTTTTAAAATAGCTTCAACCTGACTTACAATAGGTTCAAACTGTTTAGTATTACTATCAATTTCCAAATTAATAGATGTTGTTTTCTGATCTTCAGAAACCAAAACATTCGCATAAATAGGATTAGTTGAAACAGCAAAACGAAGCTGTTCCTGGTTTGATTTTTGTGTATAATCCAAACTTGGGTCTATCAAGGATTTTACAGAAAGTCCAGACTCATTGCCTTGGATATTCTTCGCTTTTTTAGCAGCTAGGCCTATAGAATTTGCAGAATTGATACCAGGAATTCGATTCAACTCTTTTGTAAGATTGATAATTCTATCAATAACAACTTTTTGATAGATATCCCCTTCCCGAGCAGTAATACCAACTGAAAGTATAAAATTGGAACCGAATACTTTTTTAACAGTATTCGAAGTTATAATAAACGGATGGTCTTGGGGAAGATTTTTGTCTGGATCTAATTCAATTGTGAGGTTTTTAATTTGAAACCCTAAAAATAAAGTAATAACTATGCATAGACCAAATACCCAACGATTGTTCCTAACAACCCACTCTAGATACACTTTCATTTGTTCTCCTTCTTGTATCAATGCTCTTTATTTGAGCAGTGATCAATTTTATACCACCGTTTTCATTTTATGAATTTATGTCAAGAAAAAGATTGATTTCTCAGAACATTGGGTAAAAATAAAGCATGGCAATTCAAGATCGCAAACTTAGGGAAAAAGAGGAAAAACGACGACTAATCTTAGATACAGCTATGAAACTATTTGTCTCAGAGGGATTTGCAAATGTTTCAACACGAAAGATTGGCCAAAGAATTGAATTTAGTCCGACTTTGATTTATTTTTATTTTAAAAGCAAGGAAGATATTCTTCATACATTATACATCGAAGGATTTCAAAAGCTTTTTGAAATTTTGGAAGAGACAAAAAAAATTAACAATCCCCTCAAGAGACTAGAAGAAGCGATTAGAGTTTCTATAGATTTTTCTATTGAACAACCAGAATATTTATATCTTATGCTTTCTATACGACCAGATAGCCAGGCCTCTGATTTCAAATGGGATCAAAGCATACGAGTGAAAGAATTTTTTGGAAAAATTACAAAAGAAGCAGCAGACCAAGGATATATAGAAGCAAAAGATTTAGAACTTTTGAATCTGACATCTTGGGCTTACAACCATGGAATCTCATCCTTGTACACAATGGCACGCAACAATGACTTTCCTTATGCCTTAGATAGAGAAATACTTCACCAATCAGTTAAATTCTTTATAAAACTCATTGCGAAAAAGAAGAAATAAAAAAAGCCAACTTACGTTGGCTTCTTTATAATTGCAGATTGTATGATAGCAACCTGGCAGCGTCCTACTCTCCCATAAAGCGAACCTTATAGTACCATTGGCGATGAGGGTCTTGACTTCCGTGTTCGGGATGGGAACGGGTATTACCCCCTCTCTAAAACCACCAGAATTCCATTGTTTGGCTTCTCTCTTTACTGGCAAGTTTTTTATGGATTATTAGAAGAGATTTTATGAGAAAATATATTTAAATTTAAGACCGAAGAGCTTTTTTCATTATCCCTTATCGCCTTCTTTGAATAGGGGATTATTTAAGTAGCATCTCCAAATGAATTAATCTACAGCCTAAGTAACATCTCTCCTTTTATCTCGAATTCATTTCGGATAGCAGAGGTTGTTATGAATAAGGCTCATTTATTTTGTTTAGTAGATCGTTTATTAATTTTGAGTTCTCTCTTTTCTGAGAATATAAACAAATCTTGATTTGGCATCTTGGTTTTGGAAAATCATGAGCAATTTCCTATATAAAAGAAGTCCATGTCATTAAACATAAGTCTATACAACTTAGTCCCTAAGAGCAAAAAGAATTTTTTTACAAAAGTTCTTCTATTTGTGTTAGATAGAATTTTAGGAATCCATCATCTCGATTCTTTATACAAAAAGAATCAATTATGTGGCTTGGAAAAACATCATTTTTCTGATGGCTTGATCAAGGCGCTTAATTTGCAGATAACAGGTATAGATGAATTAATCTCCAAAATCCCAGAGAAAGGACCACTCGTAATTGCTAGTAACCATCCTTATGGTGGGATAGAGGGTGTTGTTTTAGCTTCAAGCCTTGAACGGCTTAGACCCGATATTAAGGTTTTGGCAAATAAAGGACTTAAAATATTTCCTGAATTAAGGGACTACTTTATTTTTACCAATCCTCTAGTTGAAAATGATCCTATAAATGCAAAGTCAATCCGGGACTGTCTTAAGCACCTAAGCCAAGGAGGAGCTTTGTTAATCTTCCCTGCTGGACGAGTGAGTTATTTTCACAAAGATACCAAACGTATAGCGGATCATTCATGGCATAGACTCCTTGCTAGTTTGGTGAATCGTAGTGGTGCAAAAGTAGTTTCGGTTTTTGTATCTGGCCAAAATAGTCCCTTGTTTTATCAATTGGGTCGAATTTATTACCGATTTAGATTATTGATGTTAGCTAGGGAACTTGCAAATAAAAGCAATTCGAAAATTCAAGTCGCAGCAAGTACTGCAATTGATAGTAAATCTTATAAATTTGTAAAAGATTTAAACTTACAAACGCAGCTCATGCGTGTACAAAGTTATTTGATGGATCCAAGTTATCGAAAACCTTGGCCGAAAGATCCCATCACTGAAATGAAACCAGTTCACCCTGCTATAAAAGGTTCAATAATCTTACAAGAAGTAGCTCATTTACCAAAAGAACAACATCTACTCGATTTCAATAATCTAGCAGTTTACTATGGATATAAAAATCAGATTCCTGCAATCGTTATTGAAATAACTAGATTGCGTGAATTGGTATTTAGGCAACACAATGAAGGAAGTGGCGAAGCACTCGATACTGACATATATGATGAATCCTACACTCATTTATTTGTGATGAACAGAGAATCAGGACAAATCATTGGCGCATATAGAATGGGACAAACTGACCGATTGTTGTCTGAAGGTGATTTGAATAAACTATATTTGAATCGAATGTTTGAGTTTGGCCCTGACTTTGTAAACCAGAAAGAAGCCTGCTTAGAAATGGGACGCTCATTTTTGATACCAGAATACCAACGTAATTTTCAAGGACTTTATTTATTGTGGCGAGGAATAGGAGCTTTTGTATGTAAATATCCACATTATCGTACCCTTTACGGCACTGTTTCTATAAGTAAACTTTATGATCAACGCAGTGTTGCTTTAATTGAAACAGCCTTGGTAAGCCCAACAGATAGTGTTAAACCAAGAGCTAACTTTAGTTATAATCTGCACCCAGAAGTGCTTGATTTTGCCCAAAATCATGAGCTAAAAAATCATCTAACAACTCTTCTAAGGGGCATTGAAAGCGACGGTAAGGATCTTCCGATATTACTCAAACAATATCAAAAAATGGGAGCGCAATTTCATTGTTTAGGCATCGACAAAAGCTTCAATGACACGCCTGGTCTTTTACTTACTGTTGATCTTCCTGCAGCGCCAGAGAAGTATCTCAAACTCTACTTAGCTGATGATTGGGAAAATTTTGTTCATGAGGAAGATTCTAGATACTTTCTTAGCAATTAATAGAGGAAGAAATAATAAAAAAAGCCAACTTTCGCTGGCTTCTTTAAAATTGTAGATTGGATGATAGCAACCTGGCAGCGTCCTACTCTCCCATAAAGCGAACCTTATAGTACCATTGGCGATGAGGGTCTTGACTTCCGTGTTCGGGATGGGAACGGGTATTACCCCCTCTCTAAAACCACCAGAATTCCAGTATTTTTCAATCTGCTACCAAGGCAAGTAATTATCATAGAAATTACTCTGGTTTTTTAATAAAAAAAAATTAATTCATCCACCCAGAATTTCCAATTTCTTGCGCCCCTGCGTGTAGGTCACTCTACAAAGCATAAGCCAAAAACCAATCTGCCCCATATAAGTTAACAAAAGATAGTTGGTACCCTCTAAATTCTCTCTATTCATAAGAATGGATGTTGGGTAATAGAAGAAATAAGGAAAGGGAGTATAGACAGTAATTGTCTTTAGCAGTTCTGGAAAGAGATCAACCGGTATGATAGCACCAGAAAATAAGGTTGTACAGGCATAATAGAGAAGGTAGAAACCAAAGACATCGGTAAAGAAAAATGCCATGGATCCCAAAACATAGCCAACCAAAAGATACAAAATGTATCCTAGGCTATAAAATAGGATAAACAGGGCTAAATTCGGTAAATATTCTACCAAAGAAATTCCATAAAGGAATAAAGAAATTAAGAGAAGTGGAATTGCTTTTGCGAAAACTTGGAAGATAGATCCTCCTATGCTATCAAAGGCATAAGCCAAAGGATAGGAATAAGGCTTTAGAAAATCAAAGATAATATCTCCATTTCGAATTTTATTAGGAATCATTTGATCATTGCGACTCATACACACTTTTACTATGGTTGTAAGTATCGCATAACTAATTAGAGTCGATCCAGTCCAGGTACCTAGATTATCGGGAGATTCACTTGAGACAGTTGCCCAAACTGATGTGAAAATAAAAATATATAAAAAGGAAGTTGTTAGACTAACAAAATACTCCAATCGGTAAGCTAGTGCTTTCTGAAAGGACATAGAAGTAAAACGAAAATATACATTCATCAATTTATTCCTTGCTTCCCCATGATCTCAAGACTTTGCTTTTTGTCTGTACAAAGCCTTGATTACCATAGATAGATCCTTTTTTTCTAACTCATTTAAATTATGACCATCACCTAGAATGGAATGAAAAGAATCTATTTCCCCATCGAATTGAATACGACCTGAATCAAGCAAGAGGATTCGTGAAGCCAAGGCTTCTATATCACCGACATCATGGGTTGTTAGTAGTATGGTAACCTTGTTCTTTTGATTGATGAACTTTATGAATTCTCGAACTTTTTCTTTGACCAAAATATCCAAACCTATAGTTGGTTCATCTAGAAATAAAACCTTAGGATTGTGAAGAAGACTCGCTGCAAGGTCCGCTTTCATTCTTTGCCCAAGTGATAATTTGCGAGCTGGTGTTTTTAAAATATCTTTCATATCAAGAATTTCTATAAAATGTTCTAGGTTCTCTTTGTACATACTGTCCGAAATTTTATAGATAGATCGAATTAAAAGAAAGGATTCTATCACTGGAAGATCCCACCATAGTTGAGTTCTCTGTCCAAAGACAGCTCCTATTTGGTAGGCATTTTTCTTGCGTTCTCTGGATGGATTCAATCCTCCCACAAAAATTTTTCCTGAATCTGGAGTAAGAATTCCGGTTAATAATTTGATGGTAGTCGATTTGCCTGCTCCATTCTGTCCTATGTAGCCAACCAACTCACCTTCACCGATCTGAAAGCTTACCTCATCCACTGCCTTGTGGATTCTATACTTTGGAAAGAAAAGGGAAGACACAGAGGAAAGAATCCCTGGATTTCGCTCACGAGATTTAAAATTCTTCACAACATTTTCCATTTCGATCATGTTTTGACTTTAAATCGGTAGTTTCTATCTTGGAAAGTACGAAAATGGAAAATCCACCGAACATAGCATTCATACATAAAGTTGCCTCTGATTTAACTGGAAAGACTACAGTCCAAGGTCGAACTCATTCTTTTCGTTGCCTCAAAGAAGGGGATGAGGTTCATTTCTGGTACTTAGGTAGAGGAAAGAGACGCTACAATAAAATTGATCAGGTATTTATACACTCAGACCATTCCTCTATCCAATGCCAATATTTTGGAGTCTGTGGTGGATGCAGTGGGCAACACATTCCGTACGAAGAACAGTTTAAATACAAAACAAAACAATTGGCTGAACAGTACAAGGACACCTGGGAAGTGGAAACTGAACTCATTCCGGCACAAACTTCTTATAAGTATAGAAATCGCATGGATTTTGCAATCTTTCCTGGCAAATCAGGGCTTAGGGAATCAGGTAACTTTCGTAAAATTGTAGATATAGAATCATGTTTGATTCAATCAGAATGGGCTGACAAGGAATGGAAGCTTATTCGTTCCTATATCAGCCAACACCCTGAGATTCCACTCAACCGAAAATCAGAAGAAGGCTTTCTAAAATATGTAACCATACGTTATAGTTTCAGTACGGATGATTCCATGCTTATCTTTACTATTGACAAGGCTTTAGAAGGCTGCGAAGCAGAGAAGGAATTAGAAGCTTGGACTCTTGCCAATAGCTCAGCCAAAAATATTATCTTTTGTTATAACCCAAGACAATCGGAAGTCTCAGCATTTGGTTCTTTTAGGCTTGCTAAGGGAAATTCTAGCTATCTGGAAACGATCTTAGATACCAGACTCCAAGTCCCTTTTGATTCTTTTTTCCAACCTAACCCCAAACAGTTTGAATCTATACTTCATGAAATCCAAAAATGGATCTTAGAATGGAAGGCTGACAATCTGATTGATTTATTCTGCGGTGGAGGTTTCTTCTCTATACTATTTGGAAAATACTTTGAGAAAATAGTAGGCTATGAGGTTAACAAGGCATCCATTGCAGCAGCCAAAGAAATTGTAGGAAATCTCTATCCTAAGATAGAATCGAGTTTTGAAAGTATTGATTTATTCCAAAAGAAATTTATACCTCAATTTCTTGAATCCCTTGAAAATAAACAATTGGATCCAACAAAGACCGTACTGATCTTAGATCCTCCTAGAAATGGCGCTGGGAGTTTTATGCTAGATTGGATAGAAAATTCTAATATAAAATACATCGCATATGTTTCATGCAATCCAAAAGGCCAGTGGGATGAAATTATGAATCATATAGGAAAGAACTACAATCCTATAAAGGTTTTAATCACTGACCCCTACCCTCAGACTCCCCACTTAGAATCTTTAGTGATTTTAGAAAGAAAGAAGACTGTGATAGATTTTAAATTTTAGAGAGATTGCTCAAATTTAGATCTTAGTTCATCATGAATTCTTGCTAATTCTTCTCGGTCTTTGATGCCTATATGCGCCAAAGCAAAAATATCAAGAAAGACAAACTTGTCTCGCTTCATTTCAGAGCGTATCATATAATCGGAGACATGGAGAATAGAGGCTTCCAATTTCATCTCAAGCGGGCTTGTCATAGGTCTGGTATAATTTTTTATTAAGGAAACCAAATTAAATGAATAACCCCATTTTTCGGCAACCAAGGATCCTATCTGTGCATGTGAGACACCTAACTCAATTTCTTCTATGGTTGTATTGATTAAGGAATGATTGAGTTCAGGTTCTAAGGAAAAGATAATTAATTTGCCCAGGTTATGAAACATACCTGCAAGATACAGACGCTCGTAAGAAACATTTTGATTCAAAATATTTGCCAGTCCTCTTGCGTAGAAGGCACATTTTTTTGAAATATTCCAGAATTTATGAAAATCACTGTACCTAGATTGGAGAATTTTTCTAGTTGAACAGGATGTTATAGCTTGGTAAAGTCCGTCCTTGCCTATTTCCTTAATAGCAAGCGTTAGCGTATCAAATTGTCCTTGCTTGCCTAAACTCGAATTTGCTTCTTTGAGGATTTCAGATACTAGACCTGTATCTTTTTCTAGAATTTTAATAATTTCGTCTTCTTTATAGTCATCGTTTTGTATTCTCTTGATTATATCTTGAATGTCATTTGAGAAAACCGGAATCCCAGTTATCTCTTTCATAACACGATTGTAAATGGATTCTAAATTATCAGATTTTTTAATCTTATAAGGAATTTTAATTTGAGATGTAGTTGTTCCATCTTTTGAATCGATTCGAAAATTCTCACTATCGATACCTGCATTCTTCATGAGTTGAATATTCAAAACAATACCAAGACCTGCGCCTTCTTCGTCTGATGCAAAAAGATCAAAGGCTTCAGACATATTCTTTAATTTGCTGGCATTTTCTAATCTTACCCTCGAGCGAACTTTCTCTTCTTCTGTCATTTCCACATTATTTGAAATAGAAAGCAGAATCCCATCGTCCAGAAGATCGATTTGAAAGCAAATTTTCATGTCTTCTTGCTCTAGAAGAGAATGGTATTCCTTGATTCTAACAACAGCATCGTCTTTGAAAGAATGAATGAGATTTAGGTATTCTTCTTTATTGTTGATGTCTTTTGTAAATTTGTTAAAGTAAACACGCTTAAGATTTGCCTTACTTGCATTGTTGATCATCTCATTCAGGACAGTTGCAATAACGTTTTCTAAGTAATCTAATTCATAATCTGCAAGTGCCAGACCTACAAGCGTGAGAATCTGCTCTTCGTGACTTGAATCGAAGGAAACAAAGGAGATTTCGGCGTGTTGAGTCTCTTTCAAAGTTCGAGTTATTTCTAGCAAATCCGCCATTATCCACTAAGTTATTTCTTCCCACTTAGATAAAAATTAAAAAAAAATTTTAATTTACCCCGAAAATGAAAGTATGAGGCGATTTACTTTTTTCCCATTGATTTTCCTATCTTTACTTTTTTCCAGTTGTATCGGATTTGTTACCGAAACGTGGAAACCGCCTTCAACGATTCATGAATCAATGATAGTTAGGGTGTATTTGGGCAAACCAGACACAGAACTTAAGGTAACAACGAATGGAATCTTTCAAGTTTTCGATGTTAACGATTTGATGATTAAAAAGAATATCGATATTCTACAATTGAATCCTTTCTCACTCAAAGCAAGAATTCGCATTGTTCCTGAGAGTGGAATTTTTTCGTATAATGGCAATAGGTATAGAGGTGAAATTTCCATAGAGCCAACCTCTAAGGGACCTATAGTGTTAAACTTAGTCCCTCTTGAGAAATATCTTCTGGCGGTTGTTCCTTCCGAGATGCCAAACTCCTGGCCTGAAGAAGCTCTAAAGGCACAGGCTATTTGTGCTAGAACCTATGTTATACGTGAAATGCTCAACAAGGTAAACCAAGCCTATGACGTTGATGTAAGTACAGCGAGTCAAGTCTATGGAGGAGTTGATAAAGAACATCCCAGAACGACCAAAGCAGTAGAAGAAACAGAAGGTACTCTTATGCTTTATGGAAATGAACCCATACATGCTTTCTTTCATTCCAATGCAGGAGGCATGACAGAGAAACCCGAAAATGTTTGGGGTGGCAAAAGTCTACCTTACTTAGATCACATTGAGTCTGAGTATGACAAGTATGCTACGAATTATTCATGGAATGATAAAATTAAATTCTCTGATGCGGACAGATTGTTCGAGAAAGAAGGTGTAGGTAAAATTGAATCCATACTTGTTTTGGGAAGAAATCTATCTCAAAGAGTAGATTTAGTTGAAATCATTGGTGAGAAAGGCAGTAGAAAAATGAAAGGTCCTGATTTCAGAAAAATTGTTGGAAATACAAAATTGAAATCATTGAAATTTGGCATCAAAAAAGAAGCGGATGGATTTTTTATAAAAGGTTTGGGTAATGGGCATGGAGTAGGTCTTAGCCAGTGGGGTGCTCACGGCATGGCGGAAGATAATTTCAACTACAGGAAGATACTAAAGCATTATTATCCTGGGATGGAACTTGCAAATATGGTACGCTAAGAGGGATTTAAGATCAGAGACGGTAAAATAAATTGATGAAAACAAAAATTTTAATATCAATTGGAATTTTAATCACATCTTTTTTATTAATTTATAAAGCATTAGATCTAGGTTTAATTTGGTTTGTTTATCCTTCAAAAACCCAATATCCGGTTAGAGGAATTGACGTATCTAATCATCAAGGAAAAGTAAATTGGAGTTTAGTTCCAAAAAAAGACATCTCTTTTGTGTATATTAAGGCAACTGAAGGTGGGGATTTTAAAGATAAATCATTCATGTATAATTGGGATGAAGCTAAGAAACATGGTTTTAAAGTTGGTGCATACCATTTTTTTACCTTATGTAAAACAGGATCCGAACAAGCAGAAAATTTTATTCAAAGTGTTCCAAAGCAATTTGATTCACTACCTCCTGTCATAGATTTAGAATTTGTCGGAAATTGCAAAGAAAGACCTAATATTGAAAATGTCCAAAAAGAAATTTCTATTTATCTCGAATTAATTGATAATCACTATCAAACAAAAACGATATTATATTTAACAAATGAGTTTATTGAAACTTATTTAGAGGATAATTTTTTTAACCACCCTATTTGGATTAGAAATATATTTTTTCATCCAAATACATTTTCAAAGATTGAATGGTTAATGTGGCAATATAAGAGTACAGAACGTGTCGAAGGAATTTCTGGTCCAGTTGATATTAATGTTTTGAATAGAAATTTAGAAAGTCTTACTAAGTTAAACAACCTTTAGTACAGTTGCCCCGTCTATGCGTATAACTACGGCTTACCGCTTCGTTCGGGTCAAATCCTCGCTTCGAGCTAAAGCCACATTCCTCTTTTCATGATGCCTTAGACATCCAGTCGCTTAACAGATGTTACCTCTTCTGATGTTGCTTTTAAATTTCCCCATTTAAGAGCAATTTTTGCTCCAGATTTCATAGCATCTTCTTTAATTGAATCTATTATCTCCATTGAAGTATGATCTATGTACTTAGCCTCTGACATATCTATGACGATGTTTTTATTTCCATTATCAATGGATTTCTGGACGCTATCATACATCTTAAAAGAATTTAAGAATAATATGGGTGAGGAAATTTTCCAAATACCATTTTTCTCATCGCCGCTTATATTGAGAGTCCAGTAGTCTTTCCATTTTACACCAGAGATCAATTGAATGAGCATTTTTACTGCAACTCCAGCAAGAATTCCCACCAAAAGATCTATAAAAATTGTAAACACTATAGTTGTAAGAAAAACTATGAGCTGTTCTTTTCCTGTCTTATAGTGCTTAATAAATTCTTTGGGTGCAGCTAATCTAAATCCAATTAATATTAGAATTGCCGCAAGGGCTGACATAGGTATTAATTTGAGAATTGCTGGAAAGAGTAATAAAAATAATAAAAGAAAAGATCCATGGAAGAAATTTGACCAAACAGATTTGGCTCCATTTTCAATATTTGCCTTAGAACGAACAATCTCAGCTATGATAGGTAGACCACCAATGAATCCTAAGAGCATATTCGCAAGTCCCTTACCTATCAACTCCTGATCCATATTTGTTGATCTTCTTAATGGATCAATTTTGTCAACAGCAGATGCACTTAACAAAGATTCAAGACTTGCTATAAAATAAATCATCAGAGTGTGAAACCAAAATACAAATGTTCCTACTGATGAAAAATCAGGAAAAATAATCGCTTCTTTCATTGAAGAAGGAATTTGAACTAAGTAATGTGTATCAGCAAGATATTCTTTACCAAAGAAGTTGTATTTGGAAGATACATTAATATTGAAATATTCTACTAAAGCAACGCCAGCAATTACTGCAAGTAGAGGTGCTGGAATCTTATTCAAATAAGGAATCTTGATAAATTGAAAAAAAAGCAAAATCCCAATTGCAACCAATCCAATAAGAAAAATTTCAGGATTCAAATCCAAAATACGTGATGGAAATTCTAAATACAATTCCCAGGGTGCTTTTGCAATTGGACTAACTCCAATTAATACAAATAACTGTTTAGAAATAATTATCAGTCCAATAGAAGCCATCATTCCATGAACTACAGAAGATGGAAAAATTTTCCCTAAGAATCCTTTTCGAAATACTCCTGTAAAGAACTGAAAAACCCCAACAATAACCATGGCAGCAAGAGTTCTTTTGAATCCTAGCATACTATCTCCATGGCCAAGTCCTTCAATCGAATCGATAATAATTACTATGAGTCCAGCTGCTGGACCATTGATGGTAACAAATGAACCACCAAATATAGAAGCTATGACTCCACCTACAATACCAGCTAACAAACCAGCTGTGGGAGGTGCTCCACTTGCAACTGAGATCCCCACACAAAGTGGTAAAGCGATTAGAAAAACAACAAAGCCAGACAAAACGTCCGTTTTCGCATACTTCTTCCAATCTTTTTGAATACTTCGAAACTCCATAATCTATGTTCCTTGCTTGAGAAACTCAAGCCACTTAACCTTAAAATCAAAATCTCGTCTCCCCATAAATGTCAGAAAGGCTCTAACCATGACATCTGGCCTAGGTGGGTCACCAGCTATCCAAAATTTGGGAGTATCAGGGAAAATTCCATGCTTCCATAAACCACCAGAAACAGCTTCGGTCCCCATTGCTATGATAGCTCTGGGTTTTGCCATAGAGTCCCAAGCAACATTTAAGCCATGATGCATATTTTCTGATATAGGTCCTGAGACCAACAAAATATCAGCGTGTTTGGGAGAGGCAACAACACGAACACCAATACTTTCCATATCAAAAACATTATTAAAAGAAGCTCCAATCTCCCATTCAACGCCTGTATTAGAACCGGCACATACCTCTCGAAAATTGAATCCGTTTTTATGGACTAGCTTATAAATAGTATCCTCCTTTAAGGTTCCTATAGCTTGTGGAAGATCTTTGCTTGATTCTAGGATACCTGAAGAGTTATAATTTACTTTCAAATCATCTCTACTAGCTGAATAAACATCAACAAAGCCTGACTCAAATATTGAATTATTTTCACAAATATCTGAACAAAGAGAACATTGCAAGCAGGCACCATAATCAAAACTTATCTTCTCAGATTGAACTTCTATGCAATGAGTTGGGCAAATTGCTTCACAGCTCTTACATTCAACACATATGGATATATCTCCTTTATAAGCAGGGATTCCTCTTGCCTTTGCTGAGAGACCATTGTGTTTACTTAAATCTAAGGTTACATGTGGTTTAAAAAGATTAAAAATCTCTTGGAGGAAACCTATCATAAGTCTACTCCTGCATATGAGTGATTGAAGGATTTATTTAATAAAGGAAAATCTCCTATCAACATTTCCCTAGCTGCAAGTTCTAGAGAATGCCAATTCAGTACAGAAGGATCGCGGTAGTAAATCTTATCGATTTGATTATCTACTCCCCATTTAAAAGCAACCAAAAGCCCACCTCGCCATGCTTCAGCAAGTCCATACGTGATTTCCTCATCTGATGCTTTCCTGGAATCTAAGTCATAAAGCTTCCATTTTGTCATTAAATCTGTCCATTCTATTTGATTGGATGCAGCCTGGATAATAGTTACGCATTTTTGAATATCATAATACCTTAATAAGAATCTGGACCAAGAATCTCCTATAAGTTTATGATTTGTTGGATTCTGGAAAAAATTAGAATCTAATTCTTCATACAATGGTTCAGATTTTCTAATGTCAATTTTTGAAAGACTAGATCGTGCAGTATGTCCACTAAATCCATACTTCCAAGATTGATCGCTTGAAATGGTACCTACATTTTGCATACGTTCACGAAGAGTACTAGATGCGATTGCTCTTTCAATATGAAACTTGAGATTCTTTAACCATGAATCAAATCTCTTTAAGTATTTTTGAATATCGTCTAGGCTTGTTTTAGAATTAAATCTAGATTGAAAAGGCATAAGAGCAAATCTACCAAAACGTGAGCCAGTTAATAATTCCATCCATCCTAAAGGAAAACCTCGTTCTGTTGAACAAACACCCAGCAATGGATAAAATCCAACATCTCCTGCTATCCCTCCTAAATCTCCTACATAAACGGCAAGTCGTTCCGTTTCTAGCAGAATTAATCTATACAGTTCTTCTGATTTTGAAATCTTTGAAGGGAATTTTGATTCAATCGCTCGTGTTATAGCCAAGCTATTCGCTATGCTAGTATCTATTGTTGATGAAGAAAGCAAGTTAGCAATTTCAAAAACTGATTTACCCACACAAGCATTTAATATATTTCTTCTTTGAAATCCTAGTCGTATACTCAAGTGGCGAATTTCTTCTCCTCTAACAGAGAAGCGGAAGTGGCCAGGTTCTATCACGCCAGCATGGATGGGACCTACTGCATGGGAATAATCTAGATTCGTTAATGGAACTTCTAATTTAGTATAATCGAATCCTCTTATACCCTTGGACGAATTATACAAATAGTTCAATTGATCCATTCTATGTGTTGAAAGATACCTCTCTTCAGATAGCAAGGAGTAATCTTCATCCCAAGTTAATCCAAAATTATAACGTAGTAAGGAAATAGGAATACTTGGATCATTTAAATTTGCTTTGAAATCAGCATTGTTGACCTCAGAAATTATAGAGGAACCGGTATGGTAAAATTTTAAATTTTCAAATAGTCCAGTAACTACTTTTCTAGATTCCATAAAGTTCTCCTACTAGTTCTAAATTCATAATCCCATAAATGCCCCATCCTATGATTAATAAGAACAATATGCTAACTATTGCTAACCTTCCATTGATTAATTTATATTCTGAATATTTAATTTGTTTAGAATCTTCAATAGCCCAGATATTATAAACTTTTGAGACAAGTAAAGAAAAGAAAATTAAGCTTAAGAATGGAATCAATAAGTTTAAGTACATTTTGCTCTGAATGGAAAGTTTAATAATTAGAAAATCAGTCAAAAATGCAGGTGAAACTGGAAAAGCAAATGCAAAGAATAGACTACCAAAATATAATATTTTTACTTTTTTATTGATTTCTGAAAGACGAAAAATTTGATCTAAATATTTACTTCCTGATTCTATTCTAAGAATACCCATAGTTAAAAATACTAAAGTCTTCAGAAGAACTGTCCCCACCAAAATATAAAGAAAGATTGAAAATGGGATCTCCATCCAAATGATCCAGGCTAAGGCACCAGTATGGAAAAGTGCAATTTTAGCAGCTATTCGCCTAATATCATTTCTTTGGTAAAGCATCCAGATTGAATGTAAGCATGTGGCTGAGCCTAAGACTGGCAACAATAGTCTTGCCGAGAATATAGATGGATTCCAAATTCTATCTATGGCAACTAATTCACGTAATACTAAGGCAACTGTAACTGGAATCAAGGAAGCAATCAAGGAGGAGACTTGTGTTGGACTTTCTCCATAGGTATCACCAACCCAAAAATGATTGGGCCATAAACCCATCTTCGCTGTGTATCCATAGATTGCTAATGTTAAGCCCAAGTTAACAATAGGGCCTGTAGAGGATTGAACCTGCTTCAATGCATAAATATTCAAAGAACCATCTGAGCCGCCAGAGAAGGAAACCAGTATGAGTCCCAGGAAAGAAATTCCTAAACCATAGGAGTTGATTACAAGAAATTTCCACGCTATCCTAGAAGATTTTACAGTACCTGAACTTGAGATCAATAAGGCTCCGAAGAGAGTTGAGGCTTCAATGAATACCCAAGATGCTGCAAAATTTTCAGTAAACCATGATAAGGCTAAGCTCAAGAAAAATAGTGTAGTTGCTGTTAGCCAAATCCATCTTCTGGGCAATTTATGAGTTGGGAAGAAAATCCAAATAATCATAACTGCAAAATAACTTATAAAACCAGAAATCAATAAGGGTAAAAATTCCATCATCCTTTCTCCTGTAAACTCAAAGGATTGAGTTTAAGCACAACGGCAGCAACAATCACAAGTACGGCGTCAAGAAAGGTTCCAAATTCTAAACCAATGGGAAGTCCTTTATCTAAAACCATCGTTAGAGCAAAGATC
Source organism: Leptospiraceae bacterium (assembly GCA_022402465.1). Taxonomy (GTDB): domain Bacteria; phylum Spirochaetota; class Leptospiria; order Leptospirales; family Leptospiraceae. Next base: position 106,590 of record JAKRSH010000043.1, read on the forward strand.
CCATTTTCAAAGACAACAAATCCAGCAATCAAAGCCATCCAGTTCTTCTGAACTATAAAACCTAAAATTCCAACATAGATTACTAAAATTACATAAATAAGTCCAATTCTATGGGTATCTAAGGGGAAAGATTGTATTCTTTCAGTTAGAAATATTGCTATTAAGATACCAAATACAAGAAAAAAGGCAGTAGCAAGATACCCAAACCTAGGAGTTGTTGATTCTTCAAGCCAAGCTTTTCTAGCAGTCCAAAACAAAATGTACGGGGTCAGGACAGCCTTAAATAGGATAACCATAGAAATTAAAATCCAAGTATGGCTTTCATGGATGGGATGAACCTTAAGAACTGTAGGAATTAGTAGAAAACCTTGAAAGGATAGCAAGGATATAAGTCTGGTTAAGCGATTTTCTACCAAGACCATTAAGCCCGAAAGAAATAACAAAAGATATGCAAAATCAAATATCATGTAATTTTACCAAAGTCCCAAGAAATAAAATCACTAAGAAAATCAATCCCATAAGTTCAGGAACCCAGGACCACTTTCGCCTAGCACAAAAAGCTTCCCAAATTCCTAAGCCTACAGCTGATAAAAGAACTGCTGGTATAACCCAAAAAGGAATCCAAGAAGGACTCAAATAATCATTCTTATGAAATTTTGTATGCTCCAAACCAAGTTTTACTAAAAGTGTAAGCATGGTTGCGGATTTGATTTGGTAAGATATTTCAAACATAGCAAATTTTCTTCCCGAGGCTTCAAGCAACATTGCTTCATGAACCATAGTAAGTTCGAGATGAGTTCTTGGATCATCAAAGGGTGGCTTTGAGAGTTCCACTAAGACAGCATAGAAACATGCCACTAAGAATAAGGCTCCCATAGAAAACGAAGTTATGGATGCATCCATTTGGATATGAGATTGAGCGACGAGTATCATTAGAAGCAAAGTAGGTTCAGTAGATATGGAAAGTAAGGTTTCTCTTGAAGAACCCATTCCACCGAAGGAGGTTCCATTTTCAGAAGCGAAACCAGTTAAAGCTACTCTTTCCAAAACCAAAAAAAAGACTATAAATACAAAGGATGTCCATTCAAAGGCAACAATGGACCAAGCTATCAAACTTCCCATAATAGCAATCATTGGAGCATATTCTATAAAAAAGCCTGGTTGCGAAGAGACAACTGCTTGCTTCTGAAGATTACGATAAATATCTCTTAAGACCTGAGTAATAAAGGGACCTTTTCTATTTTGAGCTTTAGATCTTATCTTTCGAATGATCCCTCCAACTAAGAGAGGTAAGAGTATAAAGCCTATGAGTTGAAATATTTCTTTCATCTTAGTATCCTAGAACATCTTTAATGAAGAATAAAAACAAAATCACTAAAACTCCACCACTCGAAATCGCCAGATAATTACTTAGATCTTCTTCATCTAACATTTGCTTTACTTTATACCAAGAAGGATTCAGCATAGTATGAATCGTTTTATAAACAAAATTGTCTAATCGTGATTCACCATTTGATTTTACTAGGTATCTACCCAATGAGTTTCGAACCGGTAAGGAATATGTCTCGGCGGTAACAGATGTTCTGGTAATATCTGCTTTTGATCCACAATCCCAGGTGATTTCTTCAGACTTTTTCTTGGATGAAAATACTAAAATTAAAACAATAAAACCTAAGCTAACAAAAGATAATAAACCGGAATCCCTTAACCAAATTCCCATATTTCCAGGAAAATAATTAAACCATAAAAAAGGAAGAATCAATGAAGGTAAAATTATTCCTGCTCCCAACCAATATAAATCTAAGTTGTTTTTGCTTCTTTCTATAGCAGGCTTAAATTCCATCTCCCCTGTTCTAATGGTAGATAAGAAAACTGTATAAAATAATCGTAAATGAGAAACACCACCCGTCACTAGGCCTGTAAATACTAAAACTAATACTGGTAATACGGCTATTGAACGACCTGTAGGAATATCCAAGACCTGACTGCTTAGCAATAGATACATACTTTCAGATAAAAAACCAGAAGTTCCTGGGATTGCCATAAAGCTCATTGTTCCTATACCAGCAAGTGCAGTGGGTATACCGAGCAATCTACCCATACCACGAATATTATTTAAATTATTAAGATAGGGTGATTTCCATATTCGACCTAAAAGTGAAAATTGAAAGACCTTAGAAATAGAATGTTGAACCAAACCAAAATAAAATAATATTATAAATGGTTTCTCTAACACTTGAAAGCTCGCATCTGTGGTAGTCTTCGCTATTCCTCCAAGAGCAATGCACAACCATAGAAAATTGAGCTTCTCTATAGAGCTGTATGCAAGCAAAAGCGAAACCTTAGATTGAAAGTAGCTACTAACTCCACCTACAAAAACTCCTATACTTGCGATCGAGGCTAGTACCAAGAAAAAAATAGGCTCATTCCAAAGAGGGTAAACAAATTCCATAAAAAGGAAAAACGGAAAAATTGCCATAACGCCTGATGAGAAGGAATTGATTTCGGCAGTCCCATTCTCATAGGCGCTAGGCATCCAAAAGTGGAAGAGAAGAAGAGATGATTTAATGAAAACAGCAATAGATAGAAAATAAGTTCCAATAATTGAATGATTAGGTAGGAAAATCCAAACAGATAAGAAAATAGCAGAAATACTTCCACTCACAATAAAAGACGAGATGCTTTTTCCTTGGTCTTTATGATCTCTAGGATATAAAAAGAAATATATATAGCTTAGAGACTCTAAACTAATAACTGTTAGAAAATTCTTCTTAGTGTAAAAAGAGAAAAGTAAGAGTAGACATTGAAGTGCTATTAAGAAACGAGAATATTTACCCGATTGCTTGGCGAGTAAGAGACCAATGGTTACTATAATGCATAAAGCTAAATAGAGAATTGTTTCGTTCAATGAACTACTTCCTTAAAATTATTTTTAGAAAAAATAAAATTTAAGAAATAGTAGGTGGGGGCTGAGAAAGATAATTAGGAATAGAATGAGAGAATGGAGATGGATTAAATCGAATTGAGTCAGATAGCTTTAATAAAGATAAAGGAAAATGGGAAGAGGATTTGCCTTCAAAAAATTTCTCAAGATCTTCAATTTCATTGAGAGGCTGTTCTTCAAAGCTAGTAAGCCTTTCACTTGCATCAATTTTCTCTGAGTATTGGGATTGAAATTCAAAAGATGAATTTGGAATAATGGGCAAAGCTATAGAAAATAACAAAACAAGCGATAATGCTTTAATTCTATTATTTATTTTGAATACCATTATGTTTACATTAAATTCCCTTTGATTTATGTTGTCAACAAGAATGGTTTTTTCTTATGATACGAATCCAGAATTTAGAAAAAAATTATAGAATTGGCAGTACTTCTGTAAATGCATTGAAGAATGTAAGTCTAGAAGTATCTGAATCACAATTTGTTACTTTGATGGGACCCTCTGGTTCAGGCAAATCCTCACTGCTCAACATACTTGCTTCCATAGACAAACCAGATAAGGGCTCAGTTGAAGTTTTCGGATTTGATCTAAATGCCCTTAGCCAGAAAGAATTGAACCACTATAGAAGATCAACGGTGGGAATCATTTTTCAATTTTTCAACCTACTCCCTTATCTATCTGCACTAGAAAATGTTAGCCTACCCTTATACTTAGCAGGTGTCCCTACGAATCTTGCTCATAAACGAGCTGCTCTTTGCTTAGAAATGGTAGGCTTGAAAGATAGGATGCTGCACAAACCTACAGAACTTTCAGGAGGCGAGCAACAAAGAGTCGCTATCGCAAGATCTATTGTTCACAATCCGAAACTACTTCTTGCAGATGAACCAACAGGCAATCTTGATTCAGATACAAGTCATAAAATTATGGAATTGCTACTTCACCTCCGAAAGGAAAATGGTTTTACCCTTTGGATAGTAACTCACAATCCTGCCATTGGAAGTTTAGGTGACATTCAAATTCATTTGAAAGATGGTAAAATGCTGGATGAATCTTAAATTATATTTTAATTTTCTCTTTGTTTACCTCTCCCAACAAAAGATACGAAATGCACTCATCCTAATTGGGATATCACTCGGTATTGCACTCTTTGTCTCGACTGGCTATAATGGAATGCGTGCTGAGAAATCCTTAATTGATTTTTCTTTAGGATTTAACAGTACAGATTTCCAATACAGAATCTCTGGATATAAAAATGACCTACCAGAAGAAATCATAGGAGAAATCTTTTACAATCCAAGATTAGAGACCATTCGTAAAATCTCACCCAGTTTAAAAAAAGATATAAACATAGAACTTTCCAATGGAGATTCAATCTATTTACCAATTCTAGGTTTAAATCTTTTCGAGGAAGGAATCCCTGAATCAAGTTCAACTAACCAACAATACTCTATTTTATTTACAAGAGCTTTATTCGAGAAGATTAAAAATGAATCTCAGATTAAAATTTTATTCGACAAAGATGAAATTACTTTTGATTTATCAGAGATTGGAATTCTAGAAAATGAAGGTGGTATGTATGCTGTTTTAGATTTAGAAATTCTTCAATCTTACCTTGGGGTGCAAGATAATATAAGTTTTATCTATCTCTATGCAAGCGAGCCTACACCAGCAATCGAAGAAGAAATAGTAAATGTTTTAAAAAAATACCCAAGTGCCAAATTAGAATCGAAACAGGATATCTTAAGACGTGCAGAAGGTGCTTTAAAATCCTTTCGCATGAATCTATTGGTCGTTTCTTTAATCTCTGTTTTAATTTCATTGTTTATGATTTCACAGAATCTATCAGGACTTTATTTTCAAAGAAGAAAGGAATTGGCAATCCTTAGAAGCATAGGAGCAAGTGCAAGAACTAGCTTTTTACTCTTTCTTTCCCAGGCTTTGGTTTTAGGGATTCCTGGAACTCTTTTAGGGATTTATTTGGGAATAGGATTCACTGAGTTATTTTCAATATCTGAGACAACTGTAACTAGTAGCGAACAAGTTCTTTCCTACAAACAATTGCCATGGAATCTCATCTATCTTAGTCTCATAGTAGGAGTGTTTGGTTCTCTTCTTGCTGGAGTTCTTCCTTCTTTTCGAGCATCTAACACATCACCTATGGGCATTATTCGAGAAGCCAATTCTCAAAAGTTACCAACTAAATTTTATACGATTTTTCTTATTACAGGAATCAGTATGATACTTCCAAGCTATGCTTTGGCTTTCGGATTTGAGAAAAATACTTTTACTGGATTTCTCGCGATAGGGATGTTGTTATTTGGACAGATCCTTTTATTTCCTCCCGTATTTAGATTTTTTGCAAGTATTGCTCCCAAAAATCTTCCAAGCTTCAAAATCGGAGTTGAGGAAATTCTTCAAAGACCCTTAGGCAACACCTTTGCTTCGGGCACTTTTATGCTATCCATATCTTTATTGCTCACGCTTTCTACTTTAACAGCAAGTTACAAGAAATCTTTGTTAGACTGGGTAGATAGGGAAAATCCTTTTGACTATTCCATTGTTAATTCCTATCATTTAGAAAATGGAATCAGTGGCGGCGTGAGTAAAACAATCCTTGCGGATCTTAAGACAATGGATGAGATAGAGAGCATTGATCCGTTTATTATTATTTCTCAATTTGAAATAGGATCCAAAGTTTATACCATCCATGCTCTTCCTTTTGCAGAAAATGAAACAAGAGAAAATTCTATTTTCATATCATCCAATCTTGCATTCTTAGAAAATCTTAAGAAGGGAGACTCTCTTTCTATACCAACCAAACTTTCAGGAAGTATTGACTTTACCATTTTAGGTGATAAAGAACATTTTTTTTCAGAACGAGGGACCATTCTCATGGATCTTGATCTTTATGAAAAATACTTTGGAATTGAATCCTTTAATTCCATTCGTATCAAACTTAGAAAGAATGTGGATCCTGATTTATTTCTTCAGAGCTTAAAGATGAAATTCACTAAGGAACCACAACTCGTTATTTTTGATTCAGAAGGTTTGAAAAATATATATCTTTCTGGCTTGGACAAAGTTTTTGGAACTCTAGAATCCTTAAAATGGACTGCACTTTTTATTTCAACGATTTCAATTTTTGCAGCCATTTTACATGGTTTATACGACAAATTAAAGCTATTTGGTACACTTAGTATCCTTGGAGCTACGCAAAGACAGATTTTTGCAACCATGTTTTCAAGTGCTCTAAGCTTAACACTCTCTGGAGCCGTAGTTGGTATAATATCTGCATTGAGTTTGATTCCTGTAGTACTTTATGTAATCAATAAAAATGCCTTTGGTTGGACACTGCAATTTGAATTTCCTTGGATTAGCATACCAATCCTCCTTATCTCAGTTCCCCTGCTTTCTTTTTTTGCTAGTCTCTACCCTTTTTGGAAAATCCAGAGAGAATCTCTACGAAATATATTTCATGATGAAGCATAAATGATAATAAAAAAATTTATTTGAAAAATACTTGCAAGTTCTAATCTCTAGCAGAAATATAAATTATGGGTTCAAAGGTCAAAATTGGTTTAGAATTAGCAGAACTCATCAAAACTGAAAATCTAGGTGGGAAGGAACGTTTACCGAATACTGAGACCCACATGAAGCAATGGTGTGCTCACTTTGCACTTGATGAAAAAGCATTGAGAGAGATTCTTACGAATCTAAGAGACGCACATTATATTTTTATTATTAATATCGTTCTACCAGATCCAAATCTCTATCTTCCTAGCATTGACTCTTATGCCTATGCAGATCCAAGTTTGCTTAATGATTTGAAGCGGTATTCAGAAAATCGATTAGAAAAAACTTACGAATCCACTTTTTACAAAAAGAAATCACCATTCCAAATCACAAGAGAGCTCTTTCCTAAAATCAAAGAATTCAACAACAGTGCTATGGGCAAATGCTTAAATGAGTCTGTTATGTTAGACGAATTCATAAGAGTGTTAACTAACGTACCTTTTGAATTTGCTGATCAATGGAGAGCAGCTAAGCTCAGAGAAATTTATTCCGAAGAAGAAGAGGAAACACCTCATATTGAGGAAGAATTAGCAGCAAAAGCAAGAGCCATGGATCAACCTAGCGGAAAGGAATATATCGAGAATCCTAAATCTGCCTGGTCTAAGATAACTACTAATTTTTCTATAGAGTTTCTATTGCGAATTCACTTTAGAAAATATGAGTTCGATGTTGTTAAAAAATTAATCCTCAAAGGTAAAATCCAATCTGAAACAGATCTAAAATTTATACGTGATACTCTTCAATTAATGGAAAGTCGAACAAACCAAGATCCAATTTTAAAAAGACATATGAACGAAATGATAGAGCTAAGACGACTCGCTCAGACAAAATTAAATATCCTCAGAACATCCCCAAAGAGCTACTAAACTCTATAAACACTTGGTAGAAGAAAATTGCCACCAGGATGAAAATAATTTTTCTTCTTGTTTGATAGATCCCTGTGTATTCTTGCTGTTTCTGGTCCACACCATACAAAAAATAAATCAACAAATTAATGTTAATAAATAAAAATAAAGTCTTAAAATTTAGGAAGGGTATATTATTTTTATAAAGTAGCAAAAAACAAACTAAATAGATTAAACTAGGAAGTAGAAAGTAAAACATACGTTTTGTGAAAAAGTTGCCAGTTTGCTCATTCCATTCGTGCTTTAACTTTGATAGCTTTTCAATTAATCCAACAAATTCTTTGTGATCTTTTAAATTGATTAAAGATATCGCTCTTTCTTCCCATTCTAAGATAATCCGAGGAAAGGATTTGTATTCACCGACTTGGATTTTGACAAGTCCAGCTAGGTTCATTTCATTTACTTCAACCTTACCTTCGAATTGGATTAAATTCTTTCCTCGAATAACAAAGGCAGTTTCTGAAAGTAATTTGATTTGTTTTAGAAAATTTCTATAAAGAAAGATAGCAAGAAAAATGCTAAGTGGAATAAAAATTTTTAGAAAATCCATCCTAGCTTCCACTTCAACTTGAAAATAATTCCATACCAAAAAAGCTGTGAATGAAAGCAAAACAACTGCTAGACGAGTTAGGAGTTTTTTTCTGTAAAGTGTTACATCATAGCTAAAAATTCTTTCCATTCGACTAGAAGAAATCCGATTTCTTAAATAAAGAGTACATACGAACACCTTTGGACTCTAAGAATTCGTACCCACCTTCCTCTCTATCCAAAATACAAATACCATCTGTAATTTGAATTTCAGATTCTCGTAAAGCTTCGATGGCTTTCCAAGTAGAGCCACCTGTTGTAATTACATCATCCACAACCAAGCAAGATTTTACATTTTGGAAGAAACCTTCAATTTTTTTCTTAGTTCCATGGTCCTTAGTTTCTTTTCGAACCACCAAGGGATATACTAATTTATTTTGATTCGAATATTCTAATGCTATACCATAAGAAATAGGATCAGCTCCTAATGTAAGCCCACCTACCGATTCAGGTTGCAAATTAGTTCGTATACTTGGGATCAAGCCTGATACAAAAACTTGGCAAAGCAATTTCAAACGGTCAGGGTGTAGTGTGATTTCCTTACAATTAAAATAATGGTTGGATTCTTTCCCTGAGGCCAATGTAAATGGAACATCTGCATAACGATAAACATACTGTTTCATTATTTGAAAAAGTTCATTTTTCATTTCAATAGGATTCTTGGTAGACAATGGCTTGGTTCCTTCCTTTTTCTTTTGCTTTATAAAGTGCTTTATCTGCCTTAAGAATTATCTCTTCTTGTTTATCTCTAAGCCAACTTTCCGTGTACTGAGTAGCTACTCCAATACTACAAGTGAGAAAATTACTAAATGGAGAATGCTTATGCTGTATTTCAAGTGAGTAAATCTTCTTACAAATTTCATCTGCAATATGCTTGGCACCCTTTGAATTCGTTCGCGGTAGGATGATAGCAAATTCTTCTCCACCATAACGGGCAACAATATCCCGAGCCCGGGTAACTATTTCATTCAGCATATTTGAGAATTTCTTCAATGCAGAATCTCCAGCTTGGTGGCCATATTCATCATTGTAACTTTTGAAAAAGTCAATATCTATCATTAATAAACTAAGAGGCTCCTTAGACTTAGGAATATTCTTCCACTCAGATTCTAAGAATTGATCAAAGTATCGTCTATTATAAACATTAGTCAATGGATCATGAGAAGATATATTCTCTAAATAACGATTCATCATATTTAAAATTCTAGTCGTCTCTAAGAGCTCTTCTTCTCTCTTCTTTCGCCTCTCCATTTCAGAGCCTAATCTCAAGGCAGCATTGACTCTAGCTATAAGCTCAGTTTGGCGTATTGGTGTGGTATTAATATAATCTGTAGCACCCGCATTAAATGCCATATCAATGAAGCTGTCATCGTTGGATGAGGTTATCATTAAGATGGGTAGATCTTTGTATTTTTCATGAGCTCGAATGCGTTTGGTAACCTCAATTCCATTCATACCAGGAAGATTGATATCCATGAGAACTAAGTTGTATTCTAAAATTGGCTTGTTGGATTCTATTTTAAGTTTATCGAGGCAGGTTTCTGCGGAATTAACTATTTCTGTATCTATAGATAGATTCTTACTTAAGATCTTCTGTATAAGTTGAGCCTTAACTACAGAATCATCAACTATGAGCAGTCGCATATTCCCTTCCTAATTCTACAATTAAGGAAGGGAACCAAAGGTCAAGTATTAGAGGCGGTTCTTATCAGAAAGAGCATTTAAAAATTTGGAAATTTTTTGAACTTCTTCTTCCGAAAAATCTTTACCAAGTTGGTGGTGACCCATTTTCTGAATCGCTTCTTCTAATGTCTTTACACTTCCATCGTGAAAATAGGGAGCAGTAAGAGCAACATTCTTGAGAGAAGAAACTTTGAACATATACTTATCTTCAGGCTTCTTAGTTAAAGCATAAACTCCTAAATCTTTAGTCTCATATGGGTTAACTTGTCCAAGCTTACGAAAACTATTTCCACCCAAAACTACTCCGTTGTGGCAGGAGTTACAACCACTATTTAAGAATAATTCTAAGCCTTCCTGCTCGGAAGAAGAAAGTGCAGAATGATCACCAGCAATAAAATCGGTTAGCTTGTCTTTGGTAATTAAAGTTCTTTCGAAGGCAGCTATAGCCTCTGCTAGGTTATCATAAGTAATTGAATCCTTTCCAAATGCCTTAGTGAAAAGTTCTGGATATTCTGAACTCGCCTTAAGCCTTTCGATGACTGCGGCCTCTGATGGCATAGCCATTTCACCTGGGTTCAAGATTGGTCCTTTTGCTTGGGCTTTCAAATCCTCCGCACGGCCATCCCAAAACTGCTTCACATGAAATGCAGCATTTAAAACTGTTGGGGAATTTCTATCTCCGTTCTTACCAAATGCTCCAGGTGAGGTTGGTAGATTATCCACCCCAGCTGCCTTACCTTCCACATTGTGGCAGGAGTTACAGGACTGAGTTTTATTCTCAGAGAGAATAGTATCAAAATATAATTTTTTTCCTAATGCAACTCTGTCTGCTGTATCTTTTTCTGAGCCAGGTGCAGTTTCAGGAAAAATGCCAAAGTTTAATTTAGCTTTTTTCTGAAGTTCAACTGTTTTCTCAGAAGGACCACATGCTACAGTAGCGATTGCAAAAGTTAATATGGCTAAGGTTGTTATTTTTCTGTTCATAGTTAAAACATTTCATGCAATTTTTAAGAATGCAAGTTTTTAATTTGTAAACTTAGATAAGAAATCACTATAAGGAAATAGGGAAAAGCTATAACCAGCCACCCCCTTAAGGAGGTGGCTCTTTAAAATCCAACTCCAAGAACAAAAAAATCTATATCAAGGATTATTTTTCAATAAGGAAAATACCTTTATTATAAGCTTCTTCCATAGCATTACGATAGGCGCCAGGAATTCGATGAGTGTAAAAGGAATATTGGCTATTTTCATCAGTAAACAGCCATGGCAAAAAAACTAAATGTCTGTAGGTTGTTTCAGCATATTCAATTTTCATCTTTTCAGGAACTTTTGATTTAGGTGAGTAAATTTCAAATTCATTAGATACATAAACCGAATTCCAGGTAGGAATTAGAAAGAGACTAATTGATGTGATAAAATAAGCTAAAAAAGTTCTTCCTGGATTGTAATGATAACGAATTTTGGTTGAGATCACATTAGAATATTGCTTTCGAATTTCATCTATAGTCTCTCCATCCTTAATGAGTACGTGTACAGTCTCAACGCACCGACATTTCACAATTTCAGAAATGATCATTCTTTTAAAATACTCTTGGTTTTGAGGTGGTATAAAGGCGGTTGAGTCTCTACTAGATCCTATAGGTTGGGCTTGGTCGAAATCTGAAAACTCATCCAATTCAGTTATCTTTTCAATGTAAACTAACACTTCTTTTACCTTCGGAACTTGTTTAGCAACGATTTTAGGATTGTAATTTAGCTCATATCCTTTATGGATTGATGTTATACAATTCCCAGATGACAAGGCAACGCTGGACAATAGAAATATTGTTTTTAGCTTATTGAAAACATATTGCATAATTTAATACACTCGCTTTTAGTTGGTTAAAAACTTATAGGATTGTACATAATGTCAACCATTTTGAGATTAAAACCAATTTTTTTATTACTATTTACAAGCTTTCTTGTAAATTGTACAACAAATGTTGTTAGAGTTCCCTCGCCTCTAACTGCAAACGAAAAGAAAAGTCATGGACTTGTAGGTTTAGGTATATTTGCCAACAATCCTAATCATGGAGTAGCAATGTCAGGCTTATTCGACATGGATTCGGGAAGCACATTTACAAATGGGCAGGTTACTTTTTCTGAAGTGCTATCTAAAGATTTAAAAAACAATTCAGTAAAAATCAGCCCTTATGGTATAGAAGAACCAATTGCACTCGAAGAGGTTAACAAAATTCAATATTTAGAAGGGAAAGTGGGTTATTTAGCTCCTTTTTTCGTTGTCTTAACTTTGGATCCAAAGAAGGAATATATCATTTCTAATTTTACCTACACTTATACCGTCAATTGTGGCCAAAATTGTACAAGGACCGTTATACGAAACTTCGCCTTGGACCCGGTAAAATCCTACAAGGCTTTACCCATAAGTGCCAAAGGTGGAGAATTAAAATTTTTGGGAGTTCACATGGGTACAATTGAAAGAACAACCAAAGAAAACCCTTATGGAATTGAAGATGATAATAAGGGTATAACCGAACTTTTCTCTGAGATCAAAGTTGCAATGGAAATTGAAGATGCAGAATCCTTTATAAAAGCAAGGAAGAGTGATACCTTGAGAGAAGTATATTACAACAATTCTGAAGTAAAAAAACAAAATGCTGAAATTAAATTTTTAGATGCTGTGATTAAAGCGTATGATTCGAACAAAGGGTATTGGCATGAATTAGCTACAAAAAAGCGAGCTTCTATTCAATAGTCGAATTCAAAATATATGAATATACTATCATAGGATGTTTGTATACTTTGCATCTTAGCCACCCCCTTAAGGAGGTGGCTCTTTAAAATCCAACTCCAAGAACAAAATTTTCTTTTTCTGGTCAAAAAGTAGCGATTTCCTTATTCACTTCAACGCCAAATTGGTATAGTTTCTATTCCATCTTTGAATGGCTCATAACGATAAAGATTCCCACCACCATAGAATTGAATCAGATTCTCTTTTATTTCAAATCGATTGATGCGAAAATACAGTAAGGACAATTCTTGCATTTTTTGGTCAGGAAGGTAGATGCCTATGATTCGACGATCCGTCACTACAGCGGCCAATTCGTTCTTATTCGCCACAGCAAGAATCCTTTCACCATCTAAAGAAAAATCTATCCATTGGTTGGTATAACCATTGAAAAGATAAAAGTCTCTTTCTGTGATTATAAAAGCTGCTGTATTACCCGAAGTAGTTTTGAAAACTTCTTCATTGTAATAATCCCCCTTAGACCAAGCCGTTCCATAATTGCTGATGCCTAAGAAATTGCGATTGGTAATGGTATAGCAAATTTCGCCAGTGCATTTTTCAAAAATTTTTCGTTCTCCCTTGATCGAATAACGAACATGGGATCCGTCTTTCAAAAAGGCATCATAAAAATCATAGCCTAGATTCTGTGATATATTTGTTTCAAAAGGTATATAAGATGTATTGTCTTTAACTATGTTGTAAAAGGTATAATCTCTCTCAGGATTTGGATGGTCGAGATCATGAAAAATAATTTCCTGCCGTAACACTCTGGATTTGTTAGCTTGCGCTTGCATAAGAATGGGAAATGCCAAAAGTATACCTAAAAGGAAGAGATAAATTTTAAATATACGGCTGTTTCTCGGCATATCCTTACAATACGTACTATCTGAAAAAATGCAAAGATTTTTTGGAATGAATGATTACAAAATCAATCGAATTCTAAAAAACCAGCTTCTTTAATATCACAAGCCAAAGAAGTAGTAAGAAAGCTTTCTATAATATAACAAGGAATAACTTTTTGAAAAAATTTCAAGAACGGTATGTTCTGTTTTTGCAATTGTGAAGGAATAAAAATTGTAATTTAGGCAGATTTTTCTTCAGCTTGGGCGAAGAAGGCCTTAATCTCATCTGCCGAATCCGTGAAGAAAACGGGTGAAGGAAGATCATTTCTAGAAGGAAGAAATACAACAGCCTCATCTAAGAAAACAATTTGCTTTAGATCTCTAGGCTCATATGTAAAGGACTGATTTTTCACTTGAAAAATCAAACGGCCATTTTCTTCATTCAATACTCCCTCTCCGATTCTTTTCAAATCATCAAAGGAAGATTCATTGAATTGCATTTCCTTAAAATGTTTTTCTTCAAAAGGAATCTTTCCTTTCACATCGGTAAAAAGCAATCCTTGTATGGATAGTCTTGATTCTGGTTGCGCTTGCAAATTTTGCCCTTGGGCCCCTAGAATCTCCACTGATTCGACTACTTCTGGTTTGGTAGTTTGAGTTTCCGAAACGGGATTTGTATAAATGACATCCATCTCATCATATCTAGGTTGGCTAAAGCTACGTTCCGCAAGAATTCTTTCTTCCAATTCTTGGTTTATGGAAGAATGGTCTTTGGTATTCATGAGAATCTCTCTCTTTTGAGACTCTGCCATTAGATTTCTACGTCTGCCTGGTTGAGACTGGGAGCCATCCATATTTCCTGCAAAATTTGGATGCATGCCTTGTTTAGAATCTTCACTGCCTGCAAAAGAAACATAGAGGAAGCAGAGAACTCCTACTAAAATCATAACAAAAGCAATATAAAGCATCTTAGTTCTATTATCTATCTTTCAACTGCCAATCTGTAGTAGAATTTTCTTGGTTTACAGAAAAGACCCATAATTTTGAATTCAATGTAGGAAGTCAGAATGCTTGAAGAAAAACCTACCTCTATAGGGCAGATTATATGGAGATCCATAATTGGATTGTTCCTTGCCGTACTTGTTTTAATGCTGATCGTTACTTTTTTACCAGGTGACCTTGAGAGCAATTTAATTGACCAGGTGACTGGTAGAATGAGCACAACCGCAGGTACTGTGGGTGATCGTTCCATAGCTATGGATTATTTCAATTCAGCCAGAAAAGATTGTTATTTCCGTTATAAAGACTACGCACCTCAACTTGCGGGCAATGAAGAAATGCTTTCTAATTGTGCATACGAAACGATACGAACGATTTATGTAGCGGAAGTACTTGCAAAATCTTTTGGATACCAAGTTTCGGAATTAGCCATCAAAAGAGAGCTCTCCAGACAAGCAAGGGAATTGTACAAACAATCCTCCACCCAAGCTGGTTATGGGGAAGAGGATATTCGTTCTCCTGAAGAAATTTATAAAAATATACTTAGATCGGATCCTATGCACTTCCGAACTGAAAAAGCAACTGCACTCTCTGTTTTTGATAGCTTTCTAAGAGCAGAATACTACAAAACTGGATCTGACCAAGCTATCCAAAAAGAAGCAGAGAATACTAAACTATCTTTAAGAATTGTTAGTATTTCTGACCAAGATCTAAATACCTTAGTTGAGTCCTCCTTAACAATAAGTGACGAAGAAGCTAAGAAGGAATATGATAAAGAAACTAAGGCTGGGAATACTCCCAAGGATGCAGAAGGGAAACCTTTAAGTTTTGAAGCTCGTAAGAACATCCTGATCAGCAAGATGAGATTAGAGAAGAAAAATCGAGCAAGTGAAGACATTAAGACTAGCCTAAAATCTAAGCGAGAAAAAGGCGCAAGTCTAGATGAATTGGCAATTGAACTAAAAACCAAGCCTGTAGTTGTTTCGAATTTAAGTATACAAGATCTAAGTTCTATCAACAGCAATGGTCAGACTTATCGACTAACACAGGATAGTGCTTTCTTGCAAGATCTAAGCGGACTTGGATTCGGTTCTCAAAAAGTGGGTGGTCCTTACAAATCCAACGATAAGACAATTTTTGTGGAATTTACCGATCTAAAGATACCTGAAGCCAAAGTCGAACCTGCTAACCTGGAACCAAAATTAGATGAATCGAGAATGCTCTTTTCCTTTTTCCTTGAGATGAACCAATCTATTGGCAAAGAAAATCCATTGTCCCGTAATCTAAGAACAGAGGCTCAGTGATGCAAATCAAAGCAGATTTCATCAATCCATTTCTAGAAGCAGCAACCATAGTGTTTCGAGATGTACTTCAATCTGATTTGATTCGTGGTAAGATTGGAATCAAAGATTCACCAGCACCCTCACATGAGTTAGCTATCATAGTCGGAGTCATTGGCTCTTTTAGTGGAGAAGTTGTTTATAGTATGAATTACGACACAGCTTATAAAATATCAGGAAGACTGGTTCCAGGAATGAGCCTTTCTGATATTAAGAATGAATACAAGGATATGATGGGTGAGATTGCGAACATGACAACTGGTAATGCTATGAATATCTTTACATCAGCTGGTCAGTCTATTGAAATCACCACACCGAATATTGTTGAAGCAAGATCAACTACGATCAAATTCAATAACAAACCCACTCTACAAATCAATCTTTATTCTAAATTTGGTAGAGTTGAGGTAAATGTGGCAATTGCCTAAGCAATAAAAAAACCTTGGATCATATAGAACCAAGGTTTTTTTCTAGTAAGCCCCTGTTTCGAGGGCGACTTGCTTATTTTTAAAATGGAAGAGATTTAGCTGATTTGGAGGTTTCGCTTCCAGGAATCAAGAAATCAGTCTTCTGAGTCTTCGAGAAGATTGTTCAGACTATCTACCAAAACTTCTACCTCGACGCCATAGCCCATACAAACTTGTTCAATAGTCTCTAGCTCATTGATAGAACAATGCGAACATCCACCTAAATGGTAGCTAGAGAAAACAATTCCAGCCTCTGGGTGGAGTGACATTGCCTCTCCTACTGTCATTTCTTTATAAAATTTTGTTTGCGTAGATTCTGTCATGTTACCACTCTTTCGAATTCTTTTTACTATACAATATTTAGACGACTTAGATAAAGTCAAGTACTATGTTTCTTGAAGAAAAAGGCAATTTTTACATTCGTATTGAAGGTCGATTTGAATCCTCTCACTACCTCTATAAATACTTTGCAGATGGTAGCGATGAACCACACCACGGACATTCCTGGAAAGTGGAAGTTTATCTGAGTGGAAAGAATGGCTTAAGAGAAGATGGAATCTCTTATGACTTCATGGATGCAAAGAAAAAGCTCCGTGAACTAGTGGATACCTTAGAGCATACCTTGATCAATGATCTTCCTGATTTCCAGGGAGTGAATCCAACTTCAGAAAATATTGCAAAATGGTTTTACCATGGATTGAAAGAAGAGGTTCAGAACACAGGCGGCATTGTAAGGAGAATCGTTATCCACGAAGGCCCAGAAAATCTCGCCTACTACGAGCCATTGAATTAAGGTCTTGCCCTCTAAATCATAGAAGCGTATTCTAGCTCCTATGATTGCTAAGTTAAGAATCTTTTTTTTACTTTCTATTCCCTTCCTTTCTGCGGCAT
The DNA here is from genome assembly GCA_022402465.1 of Leptospiraceae bacterium. Taxonomy (GTDB): domain Bacteria; phylum Spirochaetota; class Leptospiria; order Leptospirales; family Leptospiraceae. Next base: position 123,608 of record JAKRSH010000043.1, read on the forward strand.
GGATTACACTTTCTAGCGCAAATCTTGAATTTGAATCTGAGAACCTTGATAAAATATATGATAAATATACCCTATCGAAGCTTGAATCTACAAATGATTCCAATCTTCTTCGAAGACTCTCTCTTTATCTAAGGGGAACCATACCCGATGGCAAGGAGTCCTTAGAATTTGCGAAAAACACTGATTCCGATAAGCTTCGTTTAACTAGCATTCAATATTTACAAAGTCCAGAATTTGCAGAATACTGGGCTACCAAACTAGGCTCCTTATTTCGTGAACAGACGAATAGAAGAGATGAAGTCTATGGTGGATTTTTCAAATACCTTGCAAATTCACTCCATGAAGACAAACCGTACGATGTTTTGGTTAGAGAAATGATTACCGCAGAAGGCGATCTTGAGAAAAATCCAGCAGGCCATTTCTATGCTAGAGATTCTGCTGACCCCTTACAAGTTGCTGAGTATGTTGGTCGTGTATTCTATGCAAAGCGTGTAGGATGTGCTAGGTGCCACGATGATAAATTTGATAAATCGTTTACTCAAAGAGATTACTATGCAATTGCAGCTTTCTTCAGCCAACAGTTCTACCGCACAGGTTGGTGGGATGAGAAAAGATTCCAAGGGGAAGCTATACCCAACATCCCCAATGAAGATATAGAAAATCTCCCTCTGAAAGAACAGAAAATCGTTAAGGATAGAAATAGAGAATGGGATCAAGCATATTGGAACAAAATGTCCAAAGAAGAAAGAGAAAAACATAAAAATAAACATTTATTGAAATTTGGGAAGTTATATTATGAAGAAAAATTAGGGATTCGCTTTCCAATAAAAGATGATAAACCCGGAGGAGATTTAGTCCAAGCTAAATTTCCAGATGGAACAATTCCAGAAATTAAAGAGGGGTCTGATCGAAGGAAAATCTTTGTAGATTGGTTAGTTGCAAAAGAAAATCCCAGATTTAGGAAAGTTATTATCAATCGTATCTGGAGAGAGCTTATGGGTTGGGCGTTTTTCACTCCAGAAGATGATTGGAACAAAGATACCCTTATCCAAGCAGAAGATGTCTTGAATCACTTAGACCAAGTCTTCTTAGAAAAAAATCATTCTATCAAAGAACTAATTTTCTATATCGTTAATTCCCAAGCTTATGCAAGACGAACACCAGCAAATGAAGAAGAGAAATCAAACCGAATCCAATTTTTTCCATCTAGACGTATGGATCCGGACCAGTTGATGAATTCTATTGTAAAAGGAACTCTAGAAGTTGACCAACCAAAATGGTTGTTCAGCGAACGAAGATTAACTCAATTTTTTCCAAAAAAAGTTAATTTCAAAGGAAAGGGAGATCTCAAGATTCCTGATAAAGATCAAAAAGATATTAAATTTGCATCTCAAATGGAAAGACCAGCAAGACCGAACCAATTTTTAGCGATCTTTGGTTCAGGCAATAGAACCGATGTTGAAGATGACCATACTGAAATAACAATAGACCAAGTCTTAACTCTTATGAATGGAAGATTAACTGGAAAGGCAGCCTGGGACTTTGGTGGAAAAGATTCTCAAAGTGTAAAAACATTTGAGGCAACAAAATCTATGAGTTCCGTTGTTAATGATCCCTTTCTAATTCTTTTAGGTAGGGACATGACGGGAAAAGAAAAAGAATTATTAATCTCAAATCTCCCCAAAGGAGACGGACACTTTGAACGCCAAATTCTTCAAGATTTTGTTTGGGCAATTATGAATAGCCAGGAGTTCCTTCATGTCAACTAAATCATCTTTTAATCGAAAAGAATTCTTACAAGCATCAGCAGCCTTGCTTGCAGGATTTACAATTCCCAAATCAAATCTTTCTGCTTTCAGTATTGCAGATTTATTTTCAAGAGCTTATGATTCCAAAGATGACTTAAGTCTTCCGTCTCCGGTGAAGACAGTAATCTTTATAAATATGGAAGGTGGCATGAGCCATGTGGATACACTTGATCCTAAGAAGAATTCAGCCTTCGGCAAAGTAAGTTCATCAATAAGAAACCTTTCCGTTCTGGAACCTTTTCAGAAGACCGCCAAACACCTACACAAATTAACAGTTATTCGTTCTACTACTTCTGAAGATGGAGATCATGGCATGGCCCAACACCTTCTAAACACAGGTTACCGCCAAACAGAAACAGTAGGGATACCAGATCTTCCTCATATGGGTTCCATGATTTCTTACATCAAATCATTAAATACAAAACCTTCTTCTTATTTTCCTCGTTATATTACCATGGGTGGACGAAATGGCAAGATTGGAGACCCAGGATATTTGAGTGTTGAGCATGCAGGCTTTCATGTAGGAGACCCCAATAAACCACTCTCGAATATTACTCCTTCTTGGGGTAAGTATGAAAATGAACGAATCATAAGAAGAGAAACTTTCTTGGATGCTTTGAATTCTGAATACAATAGTAAAAATCATTCTCTCAACTTAGATGTTTGGGACAAAATGTACGTAGCCGCTCGTGAATTTCGAGATTCAGATAAAATTTCATCTTTTGATTGGTCCAAGGAAAAAGAATCGGTAATTAAAAGTTACGGAGAGTCTTGGCAAGGCAAGGCTATGCTTATTGCAAGAAAACTTACTGAAATCGAGGTTCCTTTTATTCAAATAACTATAGGTGGTTGGGATACCCATGATAACAACAAATCTCGTATAACTAAAATTATGTCCGAGACAGACCAAGGACTCGCGGCACTTCTTGGTGAATTAGAATCAACTGGGCTTATGAAACAGACAATTTTTATGCTTTCCTCTGAATTTGGTAGAACCCCAGATGTAGGCAGTAGAGATGGAAGAGACCACCATCCTAAGGTCTGGACGACTTTGATTGGTGGTGGAAGTATTTCTAAAGGTAGAGTCTTTGGAGAGACTGATGAAAAAGGAGAAAAGGCATTGAAATCAAGTCCAGTTATGCATGTGAGAGATCTTGTGGCTAGTCTCTATAAGTATTCAGGAATCAATCCTAAGAAATTAATTAAAAATAGTCAAGATAGACCTATAGCCATAGCGAACAAAGCGTCTAAAGTTGTGGAGATATAAAATGGGTGCATCAATTTATGATTTTTCTGTAGCAACAAGTTCTGGTGAACAAAGCTTAGCCGATTATAAAGGAAAAGCAGTATTAATCGTCAATACAGCAAGTCGTTGTGGCTATACACCTCAATACAAAGGTTTACAAGCCATCTACGAGAAATACAATAAGGATGGATTTGAGGTTTTGGCTTTTCCTTGCAATCAGTTCGGAGAACAAGAGCCTGGAGATGATACTGAAATAAAAAGCTTTTGCGATATGAATTATTCTATCACCTTTCCTATATTTAAGAAAGTGGATGTGAATGGAAAAGCAGCTCATCCCTTATACAATTATCTAAAACAACAAGCACCTGGTCTCTTGGGTCTCAAAGATATTAAATGGAATTTCACTAAATTTTTAATTGATAAGGATGGTAAGGTTGTCAAAAGATATGCTCCCATGACAGAACCTTCCCAAATCGAAGATGATATCAAGAAGCTTTTATAAAATTCTTTTTATATCGTAAACAAGGAAACTGGTTCAAGCTTGCCTCGAATTTCAATTTCTCCCAATTTTTGTATAGAATTTGCTTCACTGAAAGAATGAAAGGATGTTAATTCTTGTGCAAAGGTTTCAGAAAATAAGATATCTTTGCTAAGTTCTTTACACTTGGATTCTATCCGACTAGCAAGGTTTACAGTATCGCCTATAACTGTGTATTCAAGTCGACTTTCTGAGCCAATATTTCCTGAAATAACATCGCCATAATGAATTCCAATTCCTTGTCGTATCCAATTATCTTTATCTTGGATCTGCAAGTCTTTGTTAAATTGATGCAGTGCAGTTCGCATACCTAAGGCACACAAAAGAGCGCGCTTGCAATCATCGGGCTGTGAGACAGGTGTACCAAAAGTAACCATTATCCCGTCACCAATAAATTTATCTATTGTACCTCCATATTCATAGATAACCTTAACCATTCTGGAATGGTAGTCACGTAAGAATTGAACCACATATTCAGGAGATTCCTTCTCACTCATTGCAGTAAAATTTCTTATATCAGAAAAAAGGACAACAACTTTTGATTTCTTTGCTTGGAAGATGGATTCTACTTCTTTAATCTGACTGAGTACATTAGGCGAGAAATATCTTTCCAATTGAGAATTCTGGACTTCTAAGACAACTGCATCATGAATGGATTTTCTATAGGAATAGCAAAGAAAACTTAAGATAGCACCAGAAGAAGTTATAGTTATAAGATACATAAAATAAAATGAAGGAATAACCGCCGAAGAGAACATGTTCTCAACAAAATCTTCAGTGATTACGGTTCTTGGATCATTGGTAACTAGATAAAGAAAGAAAAGCCAAATGGCATCAAAGGCGATTGTTAAGATAAGTGGATAAAAAGGTCGAATCGCCAAAGAACTGATCGTAACAATAGGGATGACAATAGCAGGGAGTGAAGTCTTCAATAGATAAGATGGAGGAACATTTTCAATAAAGCCAACAGACACATACCAATTGTAAGGCATAAAACATAGAATAAATATATCAGCTAACAATCCTAAGTAACCAGCTAACTTTAAATTTTTACCATTTCGAATTAAAAACAACATGTAAAAGGATCCCAGGGTAAAGAAACTTGAAACTATACCTACTCGGATAACTTCTCCTATAGAATGGTAAGAAAAGAAATGTCCCGTGGTTGTAGAAATTAAAAGTATTATTCTAAATATAAATGTTATTCGCAAGCCTTTGGTTTCTTTGGTATTTAATAGAAGTTCCGATTTACTCATAATTAAGTTAGCTCCATTACAAATTGATTGTAAAAATATTTAATTCAAAAAATGCTTATACTAAACGCAATAAAAAATTGGCCAATATAATAAAAAGGTAATCCCCATAATTTATTGGTAAAATTTTTACCAATAAATCTTTCCTTGGCAACAGCTATATCGGAAAGATAAAAAAGAAAGGCACCCATGAAAATAATATAATACCCTAATAATGATTTTATATATATCAAATTTTGTATTAGTAAGGATAGAGATATACACAGCATTGTATTTATGACTATAAAGTAAATAATAACTGGGATTTTCATTTTTCCTAACAAATTTTCTATCCTTCTGTAAAAAAGAGCTGATAGAGTTATTGGTAGAGAAAGAGCAGCAAGCCAAGTATATGTGAACTGAAACATTGGAAGAAATGCAAAAACGTAAAAAATATGCGCAATCAAAAAAGCAAACAAACCAAGAAGGAAAATTTTCTTTTTCGTAGATATTAAAAAAATATCTCCCAATAAACTAAAAACCAATCCAAGGAAAATAAAGGTATCATACTCAGAATGAATTCCTAAGAGGTATGCGAATGATACAAAGCAAGCGGAGGCTATGGATTTAGCAATAGTCTTAAGTATGATATTCTTTTTAGCCTCAGCAACCAAAAGCAAAACTAGAAACACTAGCATCAAATTAAAGAGTAGAGTCGTCATTCATCCATCTTTTGCTTTTAAAATTATTCATTCAACAGGAATATGGGAGAATGAATCTCTCGAAAAAGATTTTAATCGTGGAGGATGAACCTGGAATCCAAGAAACTCTTCGAATAGCATTGGAATCAAATGGCTTTTTGATCCAACAAGTTTATTCAGGTGAAGATTGTCTTAAAATATGGGAAGAAGGATTCCATCTTATTATCCTCGACATAGGTCTCCCAGGCATAGATGGCTTCGATGTATTGAAAACTGTTCGCAAGAAATCCCAAATACCCATTCTTCTTCTCACAGCACGTGACAATGAAGTCGACAGAGTTCTTGGACTTGAACTAGAAGCAGATGATTATGTGAGTAAGCCCTTTAGCCCAAGAGAAATAGTTGCAAGAATAAAAACAATACTAAGAAGATCTTCTACGACCTTATCTAAGGAAGAAGATATTTTCCTTCACGACGAAGGGAAAAAAATTATATTTTTCCAAGGTAAGTCTTTGGCTCTTTCTCCCTATGAATACAAGACCTTAGCCTTATTTCTAAAACGACCTGGGATAATTTTCACAAGAGAAGAAATCATGGACTCAGTATGGACCACCCCAGAAGATAGTTTTGATAGAGCGGTTGATACTGTTATTAAAAACATTAGAGCTCGCATTAAAGAAATAAATTCCGATCTTGATCCTATTGAAACTCGTAGGGGTCAAGGTTACGGTCTAAAGGAGATATAAGGTATATTTATGAATCTTTGGATACGTTTGATTATCGGTTTTTTTTTATCCTTGGGCTAGGTTTCTACTATTTAATTGATAAGACTATGATTACAATTCGTCCACGCTACCTAGAAAGTGTGGAAGAAAGCATCAACGACACAGCTCACCTACTCTCCTCTTTTGTTGAAATAGATTTAATTCAAAACAAAGCCAAGCCTATATTTGTGAATGGAACTTGGATGCTCCCGAATCTTGGTAGTTTAGTTAAACAAAGATTAAATCCAATGTTTCAAAATGTCCAAAACCATAAATTCAATGCCAGAATCTATAGCCTTACTAAAACAACAGTAGATACACAAGTTTATGTTACAGATGCAAAAGGTATAGTAGTCTATGATAGCCATCATTTTAGAACGGGATTGGATTATTCTAAGTTCAATGATGTCTTACTTACTCTAAATGATAAATACGGTGCCAGGTCTAGTAAGATTCAAAGTGAGGAAGATAGTGGTGCACTTTTTGTATCCTCAGCAATTCGTCTGGATAATAAAATTGTTGGAGTTCTAACAGTAATTAAACCAAAAAGCAGTGTGAATTTATTCATTGAAGATGCACGACAAAAATTTTGGAATCTATCCATTCTCATTGCTGGTTTGATTTTCTTGCTTTTCCTTATTCTTGTGTTTTATACAATTCGCCCTATTCGAAAATTATCTGATTATATCTCTAAGATTCGTTTGGGACAATCACCAACTTTTCCAAGAATTGCAATTCCTGAAATTCGGGACCTAGGTAGGGAGATGGAACATTTAATTTCGGAATTGGAAGGTAGGAAATATATAGAAAATTATATCCAAACATTTACTCATGAAATCCGAAGTCCATTAACATCTATAATAGCATCTTCCGAGCTTTTGCAGGATGGTGTATCTGAGGTTCAAATGAAAAACCTATCAGAAAATATTCAATCTGAATCTAGACGAATTCAGGAAATCATTGATAGACTACTTGAGTTATCCTCCTTAGAAAATTCTAAGGGACTGGATTTAGCTGACACAATTGAACTTAATGAATTATGCAAGGATATTGTACAAACCTGCATGCCAGAAATTCAAAAAGTTGGAATCCAATTTTCTTTTCAAGCTAGCGAATTACCTCTAATCATAAAAGGAAATGTCTTTTATTTGCGCTTTGCTTTGCTGAATCTATTTCGGAATGCAATAGAATTTACTGATAGAGATCACCATATTCAAATTAGTATTACGCATAATAAAAGCAAGCAGGCTCAAATCCAAATTTATAACGAAGCCGATTCTATCCCTGAATATGCATTAGATAAAATTTGGAATAAGTTTTATTCTCTTCCAAGGAAAAGGACAGGAAGAAAAAGCTCAGGACTAGGGCTAGCCTTAGTAAAGCAAGTTCTAAATTACCATAATGCTAGCATCCAAATTGAAAATGCCAACAAAGGAGTGATGGCTACTGTAATTTTTTTATAAGCTCACTTGATCCTCACAATTCACTCATAATCCCTCCACAATCATAGGGCATACTATCTTTATCAAAGGAGATAAAGTATGTTTTCAATCGTAAATTCAAAAGGTATAAAATTAGGAATCCTAGCTTTTATGTTAATGTGTTTTCTAATCCCACTCAGTTTCGTAGAGTCAATACTCTATGAAAGACAAGAAAGGTCTAATGAGGCGATTCAAGAAATCAGTGCCAAATGGGGTGGACAGAAAGTAATTGCTGGCCCATTTATCGTTATTCCCTATCAGATTCAAATCCAAAGAGCTATTGATGATGCTGGCAAAAAATTTGCAATCGAACTAGTTGATAAAGAGGCTTTGATTCTTCCTGATGAACTTTTGATCAACAGCAATGTTTCTACCAATGTTAGAAGCAGGGGAATCTATGATGCAGTTCTGTACCAATCTGAAATCCAAATGACAGGAAAATTTCCTGATAGCAGCAAGATACTTTCCATACAGAATGTACATAAAATATTTTGGGACAAGGCTTTCTTATCTATTTATACATCAGATAACAAAGGATTGTTGGAAGAATTAAAAATTTCCTGGAACAAAAAAGATATAGCCTTCCATCCTGGAAGTGGCTCAACTGCATTTCATTCAGGAATTCATACAAATACAGAGATCAATGTGTTCCAAACAAACTCATTTCAACTTGCTTTAAAGATGAACGGCTCGCAGTCCTTAGCCTTTGTTCCCATAGGAAAATCTACCAAAACTCAAATCCTTTCCAATTGGGCCGATCCATCTTTCTTTGGATCAGATTTACCTTTAGAAAGATCCGTTTCAGAAAAAGGTTTTTCGGCAATATGGAACTCTTCTTACTTTTCTAGAAATTACAGCCAAGTGCTTGTGGATAGTTACGAGTTTGCTGATAAGAATGTATTGGAATCAAAATATGGAGTAAACTTTATCATTCCATTGGATCATTATAGACTGATAGAGCGGTCTTTAAAGTATGCGATCTTAATTCTGCTGTCCTGCTTTACCGTCTTTTTCTTAATAGAGACATTGAATTCATTGAAACTTCACCCAATTCAATATCTATTGATGGGAGCTGCAATGATTATCTTTTATGTGTTAAATCTTTCCTTGTCAGAGCATATAGGCTTTATGCTTGCCTATCTTATCTCAAGTCTAGCTATCTCAGCTTTGATTGGTTACTATTCCGGATTCATTTTAAGTAGTAAGTCCAAGGGCATACAGTGTGCAATTTATTTCTGTATCTTATTTGGATTCTTATTTGTAATCCTAAGTGCTCAAGACTATGCCCTACTACTGGGATCTATAGCTATTTTTGCTCTACTTGCATTTGTAATGCATGCTACAAGAAAATTGGATTGGTCCAAATCGGAGATTAAGCAAGCCATAGATTAAATCCTGTTAGCAGAACAATTAGTGCTGTCCCCCATAGAAGCAATTTGCGATCCCAAAAGGGTAGAGATTTATCTCTGGTTGAATAAAGTAAACCTTCCAATTCTTCTATGGGTCTTTGTTTGGTAAATAGACTTACGATCCAAATAACAAAGATACAAGTGAATCCTGAGTAAATAGCACCATAAAAATTAGAAACCATTTCTGTTTTGTAAAATAAAACTCCCATTTCAACTAGTACAAAATGTCCAATTCCAGCTGTTGTTCCAAGTAGCAGTCCCCAAAATCCAGAAACGGCAGAAGCTCTTACCCAAAACATGCCTAGTAGAAAGATTCCAATCAATGGAGCATTGAAGAAAGAAAATAGCAATTGTATATAATTCATTACATTGTCGAAGCGCATTGCTATAAAGGAACCAAGTATAGCGAAAAGAACCGAGCCCATAGTACACAATTTACCTACTTTTAAATACTCATCGTCTGGACGACCAGGTCGGATATAAGTCTGATAGAAATCATAAGTAAAGATGGTATTCAAGGCAGTTATAGAGCTAGACATACCTGCCATAAATGCTGCAACCATAGCAGTAACACCAAGTCCTAACATACCGTGCGGATAGAACTCTTTAATCAATATTAAAAGTGACTTGTTGTACTCCTTTCCCATTTGATCTGGAAATTTAGTTAGCGCGATTAAACCTGGGATGATAGTCAGAAAGGGCAGCAAAATTTTGAAAACAGCACCTATCAAGGGCGTCATTCTTGCTGAGTGATAGTCCTTGGCAGCCATAGCTCTCTGCACTTCTGCAAAACCACAAGTCCAATAGGAAAAAGATAAAACAAATCCAAGTCCAAAAATCACAGATATAGCATCCCAACCTAGAGCATTGTCTCCACCGCTTAGCCCTACCCACATATGCTTATGGGTTGACGGAACTTTTGCCATGAGACCTTCCCATCCACCTAAAGAATACAATCCTATGAAAACCAAAGGAGAAAGTCCAAGTATGGTAAGAAAAAATTGTAAAACCTCAGTGTAAATACTTGAGCTTAGTCCGCCAAAGTAAGTATAAACCAACACAACACCCGCAGTAAAAAAAATCGAAAAAGTCTGGTCCCAACCTAGCATAACTTCAAATATTAAAGACATAGAATACAAATAGATTCCTGAACCAAGAGCCATTCCTAGGAGTGTTGTGAGGCTATTAAAAAAGTGAGCCTTTTTATCAAATCTATATTTCAAGTATTCAGGGACAGATCGTATCTTGGTGGAGTAATAAAAAGGCATCATGAATATTCCCAGAAAAATCATTCCAGGTATAGCACCCAAATAGTAAAAGTGGAAGGTTAGAAATCCATACTCGGCACCAGAGGCACTCATGCCTATGAGTTCTAAGGCAGATATATTTGCTGAAATAAAAGCTATGCCAGTTACCCAACCTGGAATCTTTCTTCCTGCAAGTAAGAAGTCCCCAGATCCCTTCATTTTTTTCTTTAAGAGTATCCCGACTAATACCATATAACTGACGAACAATGCTAAAATTGAGTAATCGAACCAATTGAGTTGACCAAGTTGCATGCGTAAAATTTTTTCTGTTTATAAACAATTTCGCAAGGAAAAATTATTTTTTTGAGTTGATTTTTTAAACCTGAATTCTCTCAGTATTATCAATCTACTGGTTTCAGCCATACTGAAAATAACAGGGAAATCTAATTGATAAGAGAATTTTTCCCATGATTGAGAAAAGAACAAATGAGCATGGAGACTTTGGACTTTATGCTTCTGTTGATATTCCAGCTCAGACTTTACTCTTTAGTTATGATGAGTGGATAGAAGACGAAAAGTTTGGTTGGCAAACGCTTACAGTAGAAGAGCTAGATATTTTACCCACCGACCAAAAAGAACACTTCCTAAAATACGGTTACGACATTGACTTTGGGAAGATTATAGGAACTTTTGAGCATGAAAATGCAAGAAACCATTCCAATTTTATGAACCATTCCTGCGAACCAAACATGATCTACGATCAAAATGACAATATCATTGCTAGCAGAGTCATTTATAAAGGGGAAGAGCTGAGTATAGATTACGGAAACTTCATTGTAAATGTAGATCAGAATTTTATTTGTAGATGTGGTTCAGAATATTGCAGAGGAAGAATAAGCAAAGAAGATTGGAAATCTCTTGTCCCCAAATTAGGATATAATTTTCCTAAGTTCATGCATTCTGAAATTGAGAAAATTCTTATTTCCAGTCGCATTTCTGCTTAGGTAAATTCTTGAGAATTCAAACCGAACTCTTCAGGGGTTCGGTTTTTTTGTTTTCCTTTGCAAAATTAGAAGTTTCAATCTCTTACTTGAATTTCCTTGTAAGTGTAGATTTTTATTCCTCTATCCTACCTGTGAGAAAATATGTATCCATATCTCCCTTACCTTTAACAGGGATAGTTCCTCTGGATTCAAAATGAAATTTATCCTTTAAAACAGCATATGCATCCTGAGATACATGAATTTTGCCAGGAGCTCCATGAGATTCCATTCTACTTGCAATATTCACAGTATCACCCCAAATATCGTAAGCGTATTTATCAATACCTATAACGCCTGCTATTGCTTTTCCAAAATGAAAACCTACACGAACATTCAATTTCTTAGGAACATCAAATTCCATATTTTCGATAGTATCGATAAGATCTATGGCAAAATTCGCCATATCTTCTTCATAATGATCCGAGCAACCTGGAAGACCAGCCACAACCATATAAGCATCCCCTATTGTTTTAATCTTTTCTAAGGAATAGGTTGTAGTTATTACATCGAAGATTGAAAAAATTTGGTTCAAAACATCGATCAATTTTTCGGGAGAAATCAATTGTGATAGTTCAGTAAATCCTACAATATCAGCAAAGAGAATTCCAGCATTATTATATGTGTCCAAAACCATCTCTTTATTAGGCTGGAGTAATTTTGCAACAGCATAAGGAGGAAGAACAGATTTCAGTAATTTTTCATTTTCTTTAATGGTATCTTCCAGCTCGCGCGTTCTGTCATTTACCTTTTTCTCCAAATCTTGGTTAGCGATTTCTAGTTGTTCATTCTTCTTTTTGAGAACCTTGATACTTCTTACTTCTGCTTCTCGAAATCTTTGGTTCATAAGCCTAAGAATAAAGTCAGCTACCTTAGGACTGTGGCTGAGAATAGAGTTAAAATTATTTCTCGTCATCTTGTACAAAGTGACTTCTGAATTAGCAACTATGGTTGCAGCCCTAGGTTCATCATCAATCAGAGACATCTCTCCAAAAGAATCTCCACCCGAGAGCATCCCAAAATCAAGCTTCTCATTGCCATCCACTTCTTTCCAAACTTTTGCCGTTCCGGACTCTAGCATATAATAGCTATTCCCAACTTCACCTTCTTGAATAATGGTGTCGCCAGGTTGGAAGGTTATTTTATCTAGGAAATCTTTAAAATCAAGTAAATTGGATTCAGATCTCCAATCCAGAATTCTATCCTTATTAGTCATCCCATTCATAAAGGAACTTAACAGAAAGAGATCAAGAACTTTTTAATTTGAACTTTTAATTTAGCAATTCTCTACTGCCACCAAGTCGTTTTATGTCTTCATAGATAGCTGTTCTTTGTTCTTCAGACATCTCGATGAACTTAAGTAGAAATCTTGAACGATTTGTATTCGAAGGCATGATCTTTCCAATAGATTTTACTTCTATACCGTTGGGAATTTGGAAACGTATCTCCCACAATTCAGAGGCTCTCCAGAAATTAGGATCCATATCATCTTTTGTTTCAAAAATCACACCGCGATCTGATAATTTAGTTCCAATAAAAACATAGTTTACATTTTTCTTTTTCGATGATTTATTACTTGTTGTCTTGCCTTTAGCATCGATTTCTTTTTTCAAGCCATCAAGATTGGGAGGGATGGATTTAATTTTATCAAATCTTTTTTTGATTTCGAATTCTATAGAATCCATTTCCTCATGAATTCCTGTATGATCGTGTTCTATCATTTTTTCAAAACTTGGTTCTTCTTGTTCTTGTTCAAGAATTTTGGGCCAATTAGATAACTCCAATTGAAACTTAGCGGTAAGCATAAGGTGTGAATAACCAGCTGAAACAGGAGCTCCAATGATATGGAAAAGTATTGCCTTGTCGAAAGTTCCTAAAATCTCTCCTGGAATATAGAATCCGCCTTCGTTATTTCTAAAGAGATAGATCTTACCTTGGAAATTTTTTGCCTTTTCCGGAATACTTAGCTTTTGAGCAGATAACAAAAGATCTTCATCTGCGGTTTTCATAACTCGTACCAATTGTTCCCCATGTTCCGTAATCAAGGCAACTATCTCACCAACCTGAATCGAATGAATCGTAAAAGGCTCCTTAGGAACCTTATCCAACATCAATTTATCAAAGATCTGAACCGCAACATCTGGCTTGATTGAATTGTGATTCATTAAATAAGAGTTGAGTTGTTTTCTAAGCAATTTCCAGTTCTTGGTTTCAAGCAGAATATTTCTTTCCTCATCAGAAAGACTCTCAATAAATTTCTGAAGGTGGCTCGATTCTTCTTTTGTAAAACCACGGCCAATGATGAAGGCATAAGAGAAAACATCTCTTTTGCTGGAATACTTTTGTTTTTTAAATAAAGCATTGATGAGAAAATAAGATACAGCCATGATACATGTGAAAAATAAAAACCAAAAGAAATCACTTTCGGATGGCTTAGGCATAACTAAAATATCTGCAAGTAACATATTCTCCCTCTTCTTAGTCTAGTGTAGCATAGTTTTAAAAGCTTGTCAATGCAAGTCCATCTTCATTCCATGGAACCGTGGCAGAAACCTTTTTCCGTATCAAGGGCAAGAACCCCATTTCCGGTACAATCACTCCGCAAGGCAACAAAAACGAAGCCTTACCTCTTTTAGGAGCTGTCTGCTTAGTCAAAGCAGATGTCATTCTCGAAAATGTCCCTATGATAGCGGATGTTTTGAACCTCATTGAAGTATTGTCCCTCTTGGGAGTCAAAGTAACCAAGCTAGCTGAAGGGAAATTTAAGTTCAATGCTTCAGGTACTCTCAGTTCAGACCTCCCAACCGAGCTCTGTTCCAAACTTAGAGGAGCAGTCACCTTGGCTGCCCCCATACTTGCAAGAACGGGAAGAGTCTTTCTACCAAGACCTGGTGGGGACAAGATAGGGAGAAGACGTATAGACACCCATCTTCTTGCCTTAGAGGCACTTGGTGCAATTATTGAAATTTTTCCAGATGGATATGAATTGAAAGCAAATAGGCTTAGCGGTCGAGATATTTTGCTAGATGAAACCTCTGTAACAGCTACGGAAAATGCTGTAATGGCGGCTTGTTTTGCAGAAGGAAGAACTATCATTCGAAACGCCGCCTCCGAACCCCACGTTCAAGGACTTTGTAGGTTTTTGAATGCTGCTGGGGCAAAAATTACGGGTATTGGTTCAAATGTCCTGGTTATAGACCAAATTAGTGAACTCGGCAGTTCCAATCAAGAGCCTTTGGTTCATAGAATCGGCTCTGATTATTTGGAGGTTGGCTCATTTATTTCCCTTGCAGCTCTAACCAGAGGCGAATTGTTTATAAAAGATGTCAATTTAGAAGATATCCGTATGATACGTATGGTCTATTCGAGATTAGGAATAGAAGTAAGGCCACAGGAAGATGGAATCCTAGTCCCATCTGGCCAGAAACTCGAAATAAGCCCAGATTTTCATGGAGCTACTCCAAAGATTGATGATTCTCCTTGGCCTGGTTTTCCTGCTGATATGACCTCAGTCGCCTTGGTTACCGCTACCCAATGCAAAGGCACAGTTATGATTCATGAAAAACTTTTTGAATCCAGATTGTTCTTCGTAGATAATATCATCGCTATGGGAGCCCAAATTATTTTATGTGATCCGCATAGAGCCATAGTAATAGGTCCAAATAAGCTGTATGGCCAAAGGGTAGCTTCACCAGACATTAGAGCTGGTATGGCTATGATTTTAGCTGCCCTCTGTGCAGAAGGAACCAGCGAAATTCACAATATAGTGCAAGTAGATAGAGGATTTGAGCGAATTGATGAAAGATTGCGCAATCTAGGAGCTGACATTCTTAGAGTGCAAGAATGAAGCGCAGAGATTTATTCACCAAAGCGCTTTCCAAGGCTTTTGACGCTTTCGCAGAGGCCGGAGAAGAAATCATTCATACTTTAAAAGTAAATCCTGAACCTCAATCTTCCCCAAGTTACTCTTTGGATGAAAATAAAAACGTTCAGGATCATTTAACTTCAAATCTTGAATTAGCAAAGAATAACGAACAAAATACTAAATTAGTATCAAAAAAGCTAAAATCCAAACGAAGTTTTGTTCCAAACAATTTAAAAAGGCCTCCAGGATCTGTAAGACCTGATTCAAAATTTAAAAAATTGTGTACAGGTTGTTCAGAATGTACGTATAGTTGTCCATATGGAGTCATTTTTCCTATCTATGATGAGAAATTAGAAATAAATTTCCCGTTTATAGATGTTAATGCAAATGCTTGTATGCTATGCGAAGATATGCCCTGCGTGAATTCATGTGATACAGGTGCCCTAAAACTACCTAAAAATGGCGTTTTTAAGTCATTTGGGCAAGCAAATGGGATATTTTCAAATTGTATTAACCACCAAACAGGTGAAGAAACATGTAATGCCTGCGAAGAAGCCTGTCCGATACCAAAAACTGTCATTTTTAATGCAAATAAACCTAGTTTCACCAAATCATGTATAGGTTGTGGACTTTGTGTTAAATCTTGTCCTACTTATCCTAAAGCAATTAGGGTATTGTAATTTTTTTTTTAATAGTTGCTATTTTTTTTAGAAATAAATTGACAAATTACTACCTACTGTTAGCATGAAATAAATATATCTTAGGAAAATAAATAATGGAACCTGTAAAAGTAAACCCAGCCTCTTTAGACAAAATCTCAGCTGATCTTAAAAAAGATCCAGAATTAGCAATTGGAAACTATCTATACAAAGGTTATAGAATCCAAATTAGCAAGTATAAAGCATCTGGTGCTGAAAGAGTTCAACAACTTTACAAAAGAAGACGTGATAACGGTCTTTGCATCGTATGTGGAACAAAAGTAACTCGTAAAAATCCTTCTACTGGGAAATTATACAGACTTTGTGACACTCATAGAGCATTAATCGACCAAAAAAACAAAGAAAAAGCAGCAGCTAGAAACAAAAAGAAATAGTTTCTTTTTAAAATAGTTGAACTAGCGTTAATAAAAATTTTATTGCGCTAGTTTATGCACATCTTAACCTTTCTAAATACTATCATACATAGTAATCTATCATTTTTTATCATAATCAATTCCAATTTTTAATCAAATTAAGGATAGATCCTTTAAATGTATAAAAATATAACTCTTTATAATTTTAGAAGAAGCATTCGTTTAAGAATGAAAAATAGAAAAATCAGCAAGGGATTCATTTCTCTTACTACCATTTTCTGAAACCTTGGTACTTGCCTTTTCAACCAAAACATCTACAAATTGTCCAGGATTTAACTGATTCATAAACTGATTATCTATCAATTTTCCTTTGATAAAATTATCTGTAATCAGATTCCCATCATTTTCAACAATAGCTTCAAGAACTTTACCCTTATAAGATTCTATATAATCAAATAGTAAATTAGATGAAAGATCCATACATTGAATGACTCTCTCTTTTTTGATATGGGAAGGAACACTATCAATGAACTTCTCTGCTTCTGTGTTCTTTCTCACACTATAAGGAAAGGCATGAATCTTATGAAATCCAAGTTCTTTAATAAGTGATAAGGATTCTTGAAAATTTTCTTCCTCTTCTCCAGGAAATCCTAATATTATATCGGTTCCAAGGAAGATACCTGGAATCTTTGCTTTAACCATTTCCACTCGCATACGAAAGGAATCAGGATTATATGTTCTTCGCATTGCTCTAAGAATTTTCTGCGAGCCAGATTGGAGAGGTATATGTAAAAACTTACAAAATCTTGGATGAGTCATTAAATCTGCAAGATCATTGCCTACATCAGGTGGTTCTATGGAGGATAATCGTAATCTTGAATAATCCAATTGAGCAAGTATACTTTCAATTAAATGAAGAAAAGCCTTCTCTCCCTGCTCATTTCGAAACCAACCAAGGTTTACTCCTGTGAGAATAATTTCACCTATGCCTTCGTCTTGTAAAAATTTTACTTGCTGGATCACATCTGAAACATTTCGGCTAACACCAGCTCCTCTTGCTTGAGGAATCTTACAATAAGAACACTTTCTATTGCAACCATCTTGGACTTTAAGATACGCTCGTGTATGGTTATCAGGTAGTACATCTGAATAGGAAAATCGATCTAAAGATTTTGAAGCTTGCTCTCCTAAAATTTTAAATGCTAGACTCGATTTCTCAGTATTTCCAAAAACTCCGTGTACTCCTGGTATATTTTCTAAAACTTCTCTATCAGTTTGCGCATAGCAACCTGTAACCCAAATTTTAGATCCAGGATTTTTCTTAATTGCAGACCGAATGACATTTCGGTTCTTAACATCAGCTCGATTTGTAACAGTGCAAGTATTAATAATGATGTCTGTTGCTTGTTCTTTGGAATCAGCAACTCTATATCCATTCTGTTTGAGAACAGAAAGAATGCCATCGGTTTCAAAAAAGTTTAAGCGGCATCCCAAGGTATGCACAGCAACAGAAGGAGATTTAACTTCTGTTAATAAATCCATCATATTGAATAATTTAAAATTCTTTCAGCATTTTTGGAAATGGAAGAATCTTTAGCATCTAGGGAGAGAGCTTTCTTGATGCTTTCTTTAGATTCTTTTAAATTTTCTGAAGCAAGTTTGGAGTTTTTATTCTTTTTATGAATTAAAAAAAGTCTTTCTTGAACTAGCGCAAGATTGTTCAAAATAGATGGGGAGGATTGGTCTAAAGCGGAAGCCCATTTTAAACTAACATCTGCCTTATCATAAATCCCTAGTGAGTAGTAAATCTTTCCTTCCAAATTCAAAATATTCGCATCATTGGGTGCAAGAGATTTAAGTTTCTCCACTCTTGAAAGAGCAGTCTTGGGTTTGCCACGTCTTAACAAGGTAGTTGCATAAAGAAATTGTATTTCAGGATCATCTGTAAATTTTTCAATTGCATCGGTTGAAAGTTCCAATGCTCCTTTCGTTTTGTTATGATTTAGATACAAACGAATTAGATCAGCACGAACTCTGGTGTTTTCTGGTTTTTTCTTAAGTGCTTCAAAAAAGTGAGCCGAAGAAGATTCAAAATCACCTAATTTAGAATAGGCATGAGCACAGAGAGTGTGGGATTCAAAAGTACTGCCTCCTGTATCGTGCAATTGACGAATTTGTTCAATAGCCCCTTTGTAATCTTGGTTTTTAAATTTTTTGACAGCTGAATCATATTCCGCGTCAGCAAATAGAACAATGGGAGTAAAAATGAAAGTTAAAACTATAAAGTTTCTAAATTTATAAAAATTCATAAGCGATTTCCTTTTTGAATCAATCGTAATGTGGCACACTTATCTCGGAGGTCTTATTCAAAGAATCAAGTCTTGATTTATAAGGTTCGATTGGATCTATATATACAAATACTGAGGGATAGAGTCTGAGTAAATAATTTTCTATATGCTCTGAAGTAACTATATATTCTCCATCAAAGTCCAAAACAACCATTTGGTTCTCATCCATGAAGGCATTGTATTCTCTCTCGTCTAGAAAATCGGCAAGTAATAGATATCCTCTTCCAAAGTAGACTCCACCTTGGAAATAGTATTTATAGTAAACTTTTATTTCCGGTAGAACCAGGTTAGGATGGATCAAGCCCAAGTCCAATCTTTCAATGGAAGCAAGGGTCTTGATCTTTCTAAGTTGAAACCAAACTTTTCGAATATAGAAATAGACTACAAGTATCAGTACTGGCAGTAAAACTGTCATCTTATACCAGTGCGATCTCCTTCTCTGGTTCGGAACCATTGTTTTGTTCTGGCTCGTCTTTCTGAGTAGAGCTCGCAAGTTTGTAGTCATCCCAAGGTTTATTTTCATAATTGAATTTGCCATCTACATAATCCATAGCAACGATAGCTGGGTTTTCATAGCTACCTTTCAAAGATTCAGTGGCAAGATAATCTTCTAATTCTCTTTGGAATACTCTTCTCAAAGGCCTTGCTCCATACGCTTGGTCATAGCCTATTTCAGCAAAATGCTCTTTTGCGGCCAGAGTTAGTTCTACCTTAATCTTTTTCTCATGCAATCTCTTGTTGAAATCCAAGAGCATGATATCGACAATTTGCACGATGAATTCTTTCTGAAGTGGTTGAAAGTAAACAACTTCATCAACACGGTTCAAGAATTCTGGTGAAAAATGTTTTTTCAACTGTTCACGAGCTTGCTCCGTCTTGTATTTTTCATTTTCATGAGCGAAATCTTCAAATCCTAGCCTTCCACCTTTGGAAATTTCCTTGGCTGCGATATTGGAAGTCATGATCAAAATTGTGTCCCGGAAATTAACCTTACGTCCCTTAGAATCTGTTAGGTTACCTTCTTCCATAATCTGTAAAAGAATGTTGAATACATCATGATGAGCCTTTTCTATCTCATCTAATAGAATGATAGAATAAGGTTTTCTTCTTACAAACTCAGTTAACTGACCACCATCATCATAACCAATATAACCTGGAGGAGCTCCTATCAATCGACTAACAGAATGTGGTTCCATATACTCAGACATATCAACTCTTAGCATTTTATCATCAGAACCAAAGAGTTGTTCAGCTAAAGCCTTAGCAAGCTCTGTCTTACCCACACCTGTTGGTCCGAGGAAGATAAAAGAACCAGTTGGTCGTTTCTCACTCTTGAGGCCGGTTCTTGACCTACGAACAGATCGTCCGATCTTCTCAATGGCTTCTGTCTGACCCACAACTCTTTTGGTTAGGTAAGCTTCAATGTTGAGCAGTTTCTGGTTCTCATTTTCTTCCATACGATTCAATGGAATGCCTGTCCAAGCTGATACAATCGTAAGAATGTCTTCTTCTTCAATGTTTACAGCATAACCATCCATCTTTTCTTGCCACTGTTTCGTCTTATCTTCCAATTCTTGCTTTTTATTATTAACTTCATCTCGAATACTTGCAGCTTTCTCATATTCTTGCGCACGGACTAGGTCTTCTTTCTTAACGGAAAGCTGTTTTATTTCTTCTTCAATTTCTTTGATTTCTGCTGGTCTTTGGCAATTGGCAAGTCTTGCTTTTGCACCTGCTTCATCTATAATATCAATAGCCTTATCTGGCAAATATCTATCATTTATGTAGCGGTGGGACATACGAACGGCTTGTTCCAAGGCTTTTGCCGAATAACGAACCTTATGGTGAACTTCATATGCTTTCTTCAATCCAGTTAAAATAAGAATCGCATCATCAACTGATGGTTCATCAACTTTTACAGTTTGGAATCTTCTTTCGAGAGCAGAATCCTTTTCAATATACTTTCGGTATTCATTAATTGTGGTTGCACCTATACATTGCAATTCACCTCGAGCAAGGGCTGGCTTCAAAATATTTGCAGCATCCACTGCACCCTCAGCTGCACCTGCACCGATTAGAGTATGGAGTTCATCAATAAAGATTATAATATTGGAAGAACTCACAATTTCTTTCATGATTTTCTTCAATCTCTCTTCGAACTCACCTCTATACTTAGTTCCTGCTATAAGACTTGCTAAATCTAGGGATAGCACTCTTTTTTCGAAAAGTAAATCAGGAACTAGTTTATCTACTACAGCAGAGGCAAGGCCTTCTACGATTGCTGTCTTACCAACACCAGACTCTCCAATTAAAACGGGATTGTTCTTGGTCTTACGGGAAAGAATTTGAATCACACGTTCGATTTCTTTGGCTCGACCTATCACTGGATCCAGTTTCTTTTCTCTGGCTAATTGAGTTAGATCGCGAGCGAATTCATCCAATATAGGGGTTTTTGATTTTTCCGTTCTAGGTGCTGTAGGTCCAGCAGTTGGATTTGGAGTGGTTCCCGCTCCCACTGCAGATGCTGGTGGTGCACCTAAGAGTCGCAAGATTTCTGATTTAATTACATTATAGTTCACACTAAAAGAAGACAGAGATCCACCAGCAATATTATTATTATCTCTCAAGAGAGCAAGAAGGATGTGCTCTGTACCTACATAGTTATGCTTCAACCTTTTGGCTTCTTCCTTAGAAACATCTATCATCTTTTGGTACTTGTCCTGGCCTTGAGCTGCATCTAGTAAGAGTGCTCCAGAACCTTCACGAGTTCTCTTCTCAACCTCTCTGCGTAGTTCACTAAGATTGATATTTAAATTAGTAAGGATTTTTATGGCAACAGAGTCCTCTTCTTTTAATAAACCTAGCAGAATATGTTCTGGGCCTATGAAGTCACTGCCCAATCGCTTGGCTTCATCTTGAGCGATTTCATTGATTACTCGTTTTGCTCTTTTTGTAAACTCTAGCATATTGTCCCTTCCCTTTAATATATTAGACGAAATATGAAAATAGAATGATTTTCTTCTCTTCTTATAAAACTATGGAATTCACCGATGAGAGGAAATGATTTTTTCTTTTCCTCGTGAAATTTTTTACAGAAAAAGTAAGACTCAATTCTAGATTTTTCAACTCTTTACCTGCAAATCTTATACCATTTTCCTCAAATCCAATTTCCCAGTTCATTTCTTCACTGACTGAGTCCCAATCAACTTTAGTAGTAGATGTGGACATTTGTATACTAATTCGATCAGCTCTTCTTGCATTTGTCGGACAAGAATTCAAATAACCCCAGTCCATTCTATGGGAAAACAAGTTTGGATTCCTAAAAAAATGGACCAATGTATGGAATTTAGCAGGGAAATGAAAAGAATTCCAAGAAGACCTTCCGTCTTTATGATGAATCTCCTGTTTGTGAATCAGTTCTAAACGGATTCCATCTTCATCCCCAAGAATAATATTTCCCTTCCAATCCCTTTCAGTGATTAAATTAGCAAAACGAATCTGCGGAGAGATATTGCTAAACTTACCTAAATGATCAAATCTTTGAGCCAAGATAGACTCTTCGTAATTTGTATCCTTCCTAAAGAATGGAAATATTTG
The DNA here is from genome assembly GCA_022402465.1 of Leptospiraceae bacterium. Lineage (GTDB taxonomy): Bacteria > Spirochaetota > Leptospiria > Leptospirales > Leptospiraceae. Next base: position 145,956 of record JAKRSH010000043.1, read on the forward strand.
TTTCTTGAAATTTCTAGCGATTCTGTAGCGAGTTGAAACATACAAGGGCTTGTGACTGCCATGTTTTAAACTTTGAAATTTATTTCTTGTTTCCGAGAGTATGCTTTCGGGAATTTCAAAAATTTTGTCAGGAATTCTAGAGATAGCTCTTTCATAAATGAAAGTATGTTGTTTTAGAAAATCTATGCAATACTCACAACCAAACTTTCCATAAGCAACAAATTGATCTAAAGACAATCCACAATAAGCGCAATGCTTAGGCAAATGGCTGAAGGACTCCGGATAGAATTTTATTTCTTTTATGTGCCATGGATGCAAGCTCCATGTCGTGAGTTACCAAAATTAAGGAAAAAGCCATCTCATCTTGTAACTCGCGGATTAAATCCATAAGCATACGAGAATTTTCGCGATCCAAATTACCAGTCGGTTCATCAGCTAATACGAGTTCTTTGCCATTAACCAAGGCCCTAGCTACACCCACTCTTGCTGACTCTCCTCCAGAAAGCTGACCTGGAAAAGAAGCAAGTCTCTCCCCTAAGCCAACTCGCCCAAGTATTGCAGAAGCTTTTTCTTTAGCTTTGGTTTTACTTTCTCCTGAAATCATCATAGGTATCATGACGTTTTCTAAAGCAGTGAAATCAGGAAGAAGCATATGTTGCTGAAAAATAATGGAAATCTTTTCTCCACGGAATAATTCCTTTTGTCTTTCAGTTAGAGATTTAAGATTTACTCCACATACCTCAACTATTCCTGAATCAAAGGAATCCATAGCTCCAAGTATATTCAAGAGTGTTGATTTCCCAACTCCACTCGATCCTTCAATGGAAACAATTTCTTTGGGGCCAACAAATAAATTCAAACCTTGTAATATTTGAAAGTTCTTATCTACAACTTGGTATGACTTTACCAAATCTTCGACACGTATAATCCATTTCTGGTTTGTATTATTTACTTCAGTCATTTCGAATAGTATCCACTGGATTTAAAAGTGCAGCCCATCTAGCTGGAAAATACCCAGCTATTCCGGAAAGAATAGTAGCTGCTGTTGTTACCATAAATATAAAAGAAATATCTATATCGACTGGAATGTGATCAAAATAATAAATATCTTTAGGAACAAGTTCTACATTTCGCCACTCAGCACTATAAATGGTTGAGCCTATTAGATTGATCATCTCACTTAAGCCACTTACTATTGATTCCAAGTTAGATGCAAAGAAAATTCCCATGATACCACCAGAAATTGCAGCAAGGAAACCAACTATCATTGCATTTAATGTAAAAATAAGAAGAATGTCCCTGGATGGTAAGCCCAATGCCTTTAGGGTTCCAATAGATTTACGCTTAGCTCTTACCAAGGAATAAACAGTAGCAACCATACCAAGAGCAGCTAAGACTATAAAGAGAAAAACAATAATAGATATGATCGTCTTTTCTAATTTAAGTGCAGCAAGAAAATTTTCTTGCTCTTCTGCGAGAGTTCTTACAGAAAAAGAGTGGGACTCACGAATATTTATATCCATAGATGAATCATTTAATATGTTTAGGATGATATTTTTAATCTCACGTAAATCATCTAAGGCATTTACCTTAACAGATATTTGGTTAACAGAATCTTTCAGTCTAAAGAATTCTTGTGCTAATGGTAGAGACATGAACACAAAGCGACTGTCATAATTGTAGTATCCTGTCTTAAAATAACCTACAACCTGAAAGTCTTTCACATTGACCTCAACTCCACGCCCTACGGAGAATCTTCCACCGGGAACTGCCATGGTCATCTTTCGACCAAGACCAAAATGGTAAAGATTTGCCATTTCTTTTCCAATAACAACTACTCTTTGGGTATTTAGGCTGGTGATTGTATCACGATTGTAGTGTGTTAATCTGGGAAAATTGGGCAGACGGTTCTCAAGTAAATCTTCATCGGAGGTGATGGGAACAGCTCTTATCATAATGGGAATAAAATTATTACTGTTCTGCAATAGTCCGTGGCTTGTAATATTTCCTTCAATGGAAGAGATTCTACCCTTTAAGGATGGATGGTTCTTTAGTATCTCTATGATTTCATTGTACCTATAAATGGCACCTGTGTCAAAAGTGTTCTCAACCGTGATATGAGGTCCACCTTGCCAGAGGGATTCTTTGACTTGCTTCTGGAATCCATTAAAAATGGATAAAACTACAATCAAGAGAGAAACACCTACTGTCATTACGATAAATGACAAACGAGATTTCATAGAAAGCAGACCGACTACGCGAGAACCGCGAATATAACGAGAGGTGATGAGAAGAACTAGATTCATTAGAAAAGGTATTTCTAATTTAGAAACACAATCCTTTTTGACAAGATTATTTATTATTTACAAACTGTAATTTAAATGGTTTTACCAAACATACCAAAATATAAGGAAATTTATCATGGGTCAGAATGACCAGTTATTTTGCATTAGATTTATATCAAGCAATGATGATTCAAAAATTTATAACCTTGGGATCATATTATTAGATCTTAAATCAGGAAGGTTATTTAACTTAGAAGTTCTATCTTCATCTCAGACCTCTATTCTACAACAATCACTAGAACTTCCACCGAAAGGGATCTCTGCCAAAATTCAGAAAACAATTTATGAAGGCCAACACCTCAAAGTTATTACGAAAACACTTTATGATCAATTTAAATCATCCCTTAGCAGTGAAGGTTTTCGAGAAGAAATTCTGCACTATTGTGAAACAAACGATAAGGTCAAAGTTGCCTACCTCTTAGAAAATATAATTAGTAAGGCAGCAGGTGTGAGCAATCACCAAATTGAAATTTCACTCGATACAATAACTCTAGGGGAATACGAGAACGCAAGCGGAGCAGAAGACTTAGATTCAACCGATCCAAATCCAAAAAATAACAATCCTGATTTAGCGAATGCAGCGACTGATATTCCTCCTGGCGCGCGTCTTGTTCAATGCAAATTACAATTATCCCCCGTTTCAGGTATACCCGTTTCTAGTCTTAGCTTTGGATCAAAGATTGTCGTTCGACTCTATCCATCCGATCCAATTACGAATGAAACCATTCAAACAATGAATCTAAAAGAAGAGGATGGATCCATAAAACCCATCCAAGCACAGATCCATAAGATTACACACAATGGTTCTGAATCGGAAATCATTATCAAAATTGCTGAAAATATCTTTTCTAAGCTGCTCGAAGAAGTTAATACAGTTAAGGTAAAAACTTCTATGGCAGAATCCAGGTCTTCTGCCAAAAAAAATATCAATGATATTGAAAAGAATATCGAAGCTCTCAAAACAGATAGCAGCTTATTCTTTTATGCCATAGGCATTGCTGCTTTGATCGCATTTGGAATTTTACTCGTTGTATTTTTTATTTAAGGATCTCTTTCATGAAACAGTATTTTAATTTTTTTCCCAATATCACACCTTGGATACTATTTATCTTCTTTGCTCAACTGCTATTTTTAGATTTAGAGTTTCGATATCCTAATTCTGATATGCAACCACTTGAAATTCTTATGGAATCAGAACAAGAAGCAGTTAACACTAGTTCATGGAATATTCGTAAAGGTCCTTTGCTTCGATTGAATGATTTAAAGAATATGAAAAATGAATTAGATATTTCCATTATTCCTCAAGACGGTATTCCCGAAAGTACGATTGAAAGATTATCCAGAATTATCTTTGGACAGAAAGTATTAATTAGTTTATTGGTATTTCTAATAGTACTTTGCATCTCTTCCTATGTTTCTTGGATAGCAAATACTTGGTTTTCTATTACATTAAACAAAACCTTGCATTGGATAGGTCTGATCTTTACCTTCTTTCATTTAATGAAGTCTTTGGCTTTTGTAACGGTGAGTGGTCTTGCAATTTTTCTTAGCATATACTTTTTATTTCAATTCATCTTTCTAATTTTTAGCTACAAATCTATCAATCGCCAAAAGAAAAATAAACTTACTTATGAGATATTAAAACATACTTCAGAGTTAGACGAAGAAGGTAAGAAGCCAACCCAGAAGATTGAAGTTCGTCCTTTTCGAATGGCTTATCACTTTACAATTATTATATTAGTTGGTTTGCTGCTTGGGAATTTTTTCTATATCCCTCTCTTTCTATTACAAAAGCATTATTCGAACGAATTCACGATTCTCTTATTATTTATGGTCTTTGCACTTTGTGTTTTCTACATCAGAAACTACTACAATCTCTCCAAGGAAAATATTAATTCTAAATGGCAAGGAATACTTGCATCGGTTTCCTACTTGCAATACAAATTCTTGAAAAATCTTGCGATGGGAATTGGGGCAACCTTACTCTTAATCATTTTTGTTTCCGTTCTCTTTATGATACTTGTCCTGAATTCTGATGCTTTAAAGAATCCAAGTTTAGGAATTATAGAGAAATCTGCAGAATTTTGAGAAAATTGTTTGCTACAAAATATATTGTAAGATAAATAAATATTATAAAAACATAATGAGCATTAGGTACCTTAGCCCTCAAAAGAGAAATATATCCTAATGTAAGTATACTGTAAACTGAACTCATTTTCCAAAAGCTATTTGGAGAAGGATCCGTCAAATAATAGATGGATAGATTGTAAGCAATAGAGCTGAAGAATAAAAAGCAAAACAAAAATGAAGACATTTTAATTACAAATTACTTGCTTTGTAGATATGGAAACACACCAGACATCTCCATTGGGATAAAAAGTAATGCGTTCTATCAGTTCTCCAGCTTTGTCATAAATTTCTTTGGCTTCCAGTTTACCATTTGGGTAATTGTATTTCCATTCTAGAATTTTTTTTGATTTAAGATAAGTACCCGAATATTCTAACGAGCCGTTTGGATAGTATTTCTTCCAATAAGCAGATTTTTCTCCGGTGTCGAAGCTACCTTCTTCATCTAAGTTCCCATTCGGATAATATCTCTTATACGGACCATTTTCATTTCCCCATATCTCTACTGGTATCCAGAACTCTTTCTTTTTGCCATAAACAAAGTTCTGGACTACATAATTCTGTCCGTTCGGGAAAGTCCATGTCCACAATCCATCACGTCGACCATTCTTGAAATTCCCATAAGAAATAATCTGCTCGCTATTCATTAAATAGGCTTCACACCTTCCATCTAACTGTGAAGATTCATTGTATTCACATTTTTCATACAAAGAACCATTTGGATAATAAACATATTTAAATTGACTGTCTGAGGATGTATAAAGATTTTTTTTTCTATCGTATTTTGCACCTTCTGGAATTCCAGGTGGCAAATCATTCGCCTTACAGTTATGTTGAGAAAAGAAAATAAAAGCTAATAATAGGTATATACAGATATTTCTAATAACTTTCACTGAATCAGATCTATAATATTTGTATATGTAAAACGAATAAAAATATTTCATTCGGAATCCTCAAACATTATGTCTGTTTCTGTTTGGAATCTTTTTAGAATAGATTTAGAAATAAGAACACGATTGAGTCTTCTAGATCTAATTGGAGTTAGATAACGAAGTGACAGCTCTATAGAACCATCTTTAATTGTAACATATACTATGGGTGTTCTCTTACCTATCCTAAGTAAATAATTTTTAGATAGTTCACGCATCTTTGCTTCTATGATTTCAGGAGCAAGCACCAATTCATTAGTTAAAATTTCATTTGCTATTTCTTCTGCTTTTTCCCAATTGGAATCTATTTTTAATTTAAAGCGAAACTCATCCCAAATAAAGTCCATGCGTTCCGAAACGACAAAAAACTTTTGCATAATCACAAGATTATTAGGTAAATGAACCAAGCGATTGGTGGATTGCTCATAGTCGGGCTCATTCACTACTTCAACAAGGGAGAATTTAGTAAGTGCTATATTTACCACATCACCTTTGATACCATCAATATAAACCCTATCGCCTACGCGAAATCCATTTGAACCAAGAATTACCAACCACCCAACTAAGTTAAGCCATACTTCTTTAAGAGAAATCACAATACCAGCAGCAGCTAAACCTAGAACAGTTGGAAGAAAATTCAAACTTGAAAATACAAGAGGAAATAAAGCTATAACTAAGAATGTAGTATATAAGACCCTGCCCGTCTTTCTTCGGTTGTATTGAATGATAGTGTCTTGAGCTGGCTTGACTCTATCAATTACAACTAAAATAATTCTATAGATAAATAAGGTAGATATTACAAAATATACTAATAATATAATATTCTCAGAAAGATCTCTTTCTTTAAGCTGAAGAATATTCAAAGGATTCAGCTCTAAATATCTATCAAAAACTTTCATTCTAGAATTTCCTTTGTTCCTTAAGTGCAGAAAGAATTTCTTTAGAACTAACTGTTACTGCGAATTTCGGTTTACCTACATCTTCAAGAAGAACAAATTTTAAATCATTGCCTACTTTCTTCTTATCGTGCTGCATATGTTTAATAATATCAGATGGCTTAGAATTATCATTAATGGGAAGATTGTATTTTTCCATAATCCGAGTCACAGTTTCCACCTTATCAATACTAAAACCAATTTTGTTGGATAGAATTAGGGCTGTGATTAAACCAATAGCTACAGCTTCTCCGTGAGAGTACTTTTTGTATCGAGTAAGGGATTCTATTGCATGTGCTGTAGTATGTCCAAGATTTAAAATTTGTCGTATCCCCCCTTCCTTTTCATCCTGAGCAACAACGGATGCTTTAAATCGAATCGAATCCAAGATCATTTTACGAAGAATTTCAGAATCAACTTTGATATCTTTTCGTTCATGTGATTTGAAATCTTGCCACATTTCTCCGCCTGCAAGCAAACTATGTTTCAACATCTCAGCTAAGCCACAACTCCATTCCCTTTCGGGCAGTGTAGACAAAGCAAACATGGGTATATAAACTAATTCCGGCTGGTGAAAGGCACCAACCATATTTTTACCCTTGTCCACATTCACCGCAACTTTTCCTCCAACAGAGGAATCAACACAAGATAACAAAGTAGTGGGTATCTGGATAAAACGAATTCCTCTTTGGTATGTTGCAGCAATGAATCCAGAATAATCTCCAACAACTCCACCACCTAAAGCGATAATTACCGATTTGCGATCAGCGCCTAAATCAATTAATTCATTGAAGACTCTTTTCATTCGGCTGATGTGTTTATTCTTCTCACCACCCTTTATAAAAATTTGATCAATAGGAACTGAATAGCCCTTTAGTTCTGACTCAATATATTTATTATAGGTTTGTGAAATAGATCTTTCTGAAATAATAATAAATCTGGATACATTGGAAATTTTTTCTAATTCAAGTCTTAAACCATGAAAATCTTTATACATGCGTACTGGATATTCACCGTTGCTATAACTAACCTTAATTTCAGAAAAAAACATTATTCATCCACCCATATACTTTTTATATATTCACCCGTTTGAAAGGATTTCTTCTTAAGAAATTCCTTAGAATTAGGTCTAACATCCATACCTAAAATTTCTTTAAAGTTAAAATAACCATACCCAGTAATTGCCTTCTCATTCTGATTCAAAGAAGGAACTGAATCCTTAACCTTTGTTAGAAAGATCAATTGAACAAGATGTCTTTTGCCCATGGGATCAATTGACTCATTAAACGCGATGAAATCCATTGATGTAGCTTCTAAGCTAAGTTCTTCCATTAATTCTCTTTTGAGAGCTGCCTCTGCGCTTTCTCCAAACTCAACACCTCCACCTGGAAGCAACCAATAACCAGGTCCCTTACCTCTCTTCTTTTGTTGAATAAGCAAAGTTTCGGATTTAGAATTACGAATCAAGGCTGCAACTCTAACTCTGAGTCCTTTCTTAGGAAAAAAAATGGAACTCATTTACTTCTTTCCTTTGGTAAGATATTTTTTTGCTGCATCATGCTCGGCGCTTCTCTTATTCTTCCCAGTTCCATTTACTGATGAACCATCAGGCATTTCAACTCTAACTATAAAAATTTTGTCATGGTCCAATCCATCATCAGATACCAATGTATATTTAGGTGTTTTTTTAAAAAGTCTTTGGCTGTGTTCTTGCAATAAAGATTTATAATCTCTTACAGCATCCATTTCATTGATTTCAGCAATATTTTTCTTCAAATAAGGAAAGATGAAACTTTTGCAAGCTTCAAGCCCCTGGTCAAGATATACTGCACCTATAAGTGCTTCTACGAGATTCTCCATGACTCTTTCATTGTTTATTCCGGAATCTTTTTCACCCTTTCCGAATCGAATGAATTCTATAAGACCTAATTTCTTGCAAATTTGGGTAAGCACCGGTCCAGAAACCAATTTACTTTTTAATTTGGCGAGGGAACCTTCTTGGATATCTTTAAATTGATTGTATAAGATTGATGCTGCAAAAAATCCAAGGACTGAATCGCCTAAAAATTCTAACCTTTCATTATCTTCGATTCTAAAGTTCGTTTCGTTCGCAAAAGATCTATGTGTAAATGCCTGGTCTAGTAAACCAACATCTAAAAATTGGGTTTTTATAATTTTCTGAAGTTTAGTGAGTTGCTGGAGTCGATCGGGAGTGAGGTAATCTCTGCGATCTGATGCGTTCGGGATTCTTCTACGCAATAGATTTAAAAAGGTTCCACCGGGTCTTTCAATCCCCGGTGAATCCTAACTAGGCTTAGCCTTTAAGTTTATCAATAAACTTTTTAACATCACCTACAGTTTGGATTTTTTCTGCATCTTCATCAGAAATTTCAACTCCAAACTCTTCTTCTAGAGCCATTACTAGCTCAACTGTATCAAGAGAGTCAGCACCGAGATCATCGATGAAGTGAGCGTCTTCAGTAACTTCAGACTCTTCAACTCCTAACTGCTCTACTATGATAGATTTTATTTTTTCGAAATCTGCCATGTTTTCCTCCATGCCACATCTTTGTGGGGCAAAATTAGAATTCTTATTTACGATGAATGTATAGAAACACTCATCGTTTTTTTAGGTTTCAATCCACGAAAAATTTGGCAAGCCTTTAAACGAAATTTATTGGTTTCTATAAAAAAAAACCAAAAATCAACCAGCTCCTGGTAAGAAGCCTCCACCATTCACTGAAAGTATATGTCCAGTGATAAAAGAAGATGCATCACTTGCAAGAAAGGCAACAGCATTTGCTATATCTTCTGGTTGTCCTGCTCTTTTTAAAGGAATAGAATTCTGAATCGATAAACGAATCTTTTCAGGAATCGCATCTGTCATCTCAGTTGCAATAAAACCAGGTGCAATTGCATTTACACGAATGTTTCTTGATGCAAGTTCTAAGCCACATGCTTTAGTGAAACCTATTACCCCTGCTTTTGAAGCAGAATAATTTGTTTGACCAACATTTCCATTTTCACCAGCAATAGAAGATAGATTGATGATAGAACCACTTTTTTGTTTCATCATATACTTTATAGCTGCTTGCGTGCAAAGGTAAGTTCCAGTCAAGTTAACGGCTATTACAGCATCCCAAGCTTCCTTCTTCATTCTCATAAGAAGTCCGTCTTTTGTGATACCAGCGTTGTTTACAAGAATGTCAACTGAACCATATTCGTTTTGGCAAGCTTCAATTAAGGCTATGCATTGGTCTTCTTTAGAAATATCGCCAACAAAAGCTATAGCAGAAAAACCCAATTTTTTGAATTCTTCTACTGTTGCATTTGTACTCTCTGGATTCATATCAGCAACAACTAGCTTTGCCCCTAGAGAACCCAATTTATGAAGAGTTGCTTTCCCTATTCCTCTTGCACCACCAGTAACAATGGCTGCTTTTCCTGTTAAATCTATCACTTGAATACCTCTTTTATTGTTTTTAATCTAATTTTTAAAATGATTTCACACTCATCTTTCACATAATTTATAAACAATTTATTTCATTCCAAATAAAAGCTTATACTCGAATTTCAGTCATCCTTGCGGCTAGTTTCTCATTGAGTTCATGTTGTCCGCATTCTGTTATCACTCTAATAGCATTCTTAACAGCTAAGGCACTAGAAGAGCCATGACCTATCATGCATATTCCTTCCACTCCTAATAAGAGAGCGCCTCCGTATTCTGCATAATCCAATCTACGCTTAACAGCCGTAAAAGTTGGTTTTAACAAAAGTGCACCAGTTTGTGCGAGGCTAGATTCTTTGATACTATTGCGAAGCACATTAAAAATAGATTTAGAAAGTCCTTCTGTAGCTTTGAGAACTATATTGCCTATAAAACCATCACAAACTACTACATCCACTTCACGACCTGAGCCATAAAGATCTCGACCTTCAATATTTCCGATAAAATCGATTACTTTTATTTTCTTGAGAGTATCAAATGCCTTTAGTGTAACTGCTGAGCCTTTCTTATCTTCTTCCCCATTCGAGAGCAGACCTACTTTCGGGCTTTCAATACCTAAAACTTGGCGAGCGTAAATATCACCCATGAGTGCAAATTGTACTAAATATTCTGGCTTACAGTCTACATTTGCACCTGCATCAAGAAGTACCATAGGCTTACCTGTTTCTCTGGGAATAGGGGCGGCTATTGGAGGTCGCATAACCTTATTTAGTCTTCCCATATGGAGCAAGGCTGCTGCCATAGTTGCACCAGTATTTCCTGGAGAGAAGACTCCTATGCATTCTTTCTGTGCTACGAGTTTAACTGCTTGTACTATGGATGAATCTTCCATAGCCCGAACGGCAACAGAGGGAGAGTCATTCATATCGATGATCTCAGTTGCATGGACTACTTTGATTTTATTGGAATCGTATTCGTATTTAAGTAAAATTTCTACCAGGTCCTCTTCTCTACCTACGAGAACCACTTGGTTGCCCCAATCATTAGAGGCGTTAACGGCGCCTTCTACTATGCATTCGGGGCCGTAATCTCCGCTCATCGCGTCAACAGCGACCCACATACTCTATTACTTTTCTGGCGTCTCTGCTTTGGCTTTTGGTTGTAGGACTATCCTATCTTTATAGAAACCGCAGTAGGGGCACACTCTATGGGAGAGTACGTAGGATCCACAATTTTTGCACGACGATAGGTTAGGTTTTCCTATAGCGTGGTGGGCTCTTTTTGATCTGACTTTTGACTTTGACTTACGTCTTTTGGGGACGGCCATAACATTCCTCTGGATTTATATATTCGAATACGATTTAACTATCTTTTTTTCTCTAGCCTAGGAAACAAGATTTTATTTTTCAATACTCTGCAAGAATTCCAATGCTTCCTTACGTTTTGTATAGAAAGAAGATCTGTTCCAAACCAATTGAGCGGAAGATTCTAAGATGACTTCGATTTCTTTAAGTCCATTTGCCTTAAGCGTAGATCCTGTAGAGACTAAATCCACTATACAATCTGCGAGACCCACCAAGGGGGCGAGTTCTATGGAACCATATAATTTTACAACTTCACAGCTGATACCTTTGGAGAAGAAAAATTTACGAGTCAGTTCTGTATACTTTGTTGCAACTTTTACTTTGGATAATTTTGTGAGAGGATGGAAATCATCTTTGCCCGCAAGAGAAAGTCTGCACTTCCCTATACCTAAATCCTTAAGAACCAAGACATCATAGCCACCTTCTTGGATTATGTCCCATCCTACTATGCCTGCATCTGCTGAACTTTCTTCCACATAGGTAGGAACATCCTGAGATCTAACGAAGAGAAGGCGAATTTTGCCATTTGGGTCTTCATAGATTAATTCTTTAGAATCTGGATCAGGAAGCTTGGAAAGCATATTCTTAGCGAGTAAGAGTTCTATACTTTCCTCAGCGAGTCTTCCCTTAGGTAGGGCAACCGTAAGCATTAGTTAATTTTAGATAATTTCAAAAGAAGAAAGGTAGAAAGCTTCTTAACTTCTTCTAGGTCAGCTTGTGCGTCACCTGGCTCTAAGTTTAGAACCTTGCGAAGAGAATCGCTAGCTCCATTCTTGTCGCCCTTCTCATACTTCAATCTTCCAACTTGGTAAATCGCCCATGCCTTAAAAGAAGGGGCTTCTCTCAAGGAATCAAGCAAGGATGCAGAAATTTCATAGTTCGCCAAGGCTAAATCTTTCTCTCCAGCTAACTCACGATAATTGCCAGCCAAGAAAAAGTAATATGCTTTTGATTCTCTCAGTGGATCAATTTTCTTACCCGAAGTTTCTAGCAGTTCGGCAGCCTTAGCAAAATTCTTCTCCTGAACATAAAGATCAGCAAGAATCTTAGCAGTTCTGATTTTGACGCCACCGCTGGAGTCATTTGCATGAAAATTTTCCATGACAGAAATCTTATCTTTGCTTGGAATTAGAGGATTCGTAGTCCAGGATTCTAGGATATTCTCCAACTTCTCCGTGGACTTTAGTTCTTTATAACTCGAATATTCTAAATATCCAATAACAGAGGCTAAAATTAGAAAAACAACAACAAGACCAGCCAATACTTGTATGCGGTTGCGTTGTATCCTTCTTGTAAGCTTAATGAAAAATAATTCAGTTGAAGTCCCTTGAAAGTCTTCTAAATCACGATCAAGGATGGCTTCTTCTTGTTTCTTAAGCTGAGCAAGATTCTTTTTCTGAAATTTATTTCCCATTCGATTCTTATTTCAAATTCATGAAAGAGCCAAGAGATTCACGGGAAACTTCGCCATCATCTTTGATGTATTTCGCCATTTCTTCTCTTTCTACTGCTTTATCATGATCTTTGATAGATAAAGAAATCTTTTTGGTATTGGAATCAATCTTTAGAACTGCTGTCTTAACGATAGCACCAATAGGATAGTATTCTTCTAACTGGTTGGTTCTATCAGGAGGTATTTCGGAAATATGAACAAGACCTTCAAATCCTGGTTCTACTTCAACGAAGACTCCAAAACTAACTATTGATTTTATCTTACCTTCTACCAAAGTACCTGGTGGGTATTTCTTCTTGAGAGCTTCGTATGGGTGTTCGGTTAATTGCTTCAAGCCACAAGAAATTCTTTGAGAATCTAAGTTCACATCTAAGATTTTATATTCTACTTTCTGACCTTTTTTAAGAAGAGCAGTTGGGTTCTTTTCTTTCTCATCCCATGTAATATCGGATAGGTGGATTAAACCTTCAATGCCGCTTTCTACTTCAACGAAGGCACCGTATTTAGTAATACCAGTAATGATTCCTTCTAGATTGTTACCAACTCTAACATTTGCACTTAGGTTATCCCAAGGGTTTGGCAAGAGATGCTTCATACTTAAAGAAAGTCTTCTCTTATCGAAGTCAATATCTAGAACCTCAGCTTCAACTGTATCTCCCTTTTTGGCAAGATCTTTAGGAAGAGGAGGCTTCTTAGACCAAGTCAATTCAGATGTATGAATCAAACCTTCCAGTCCATCCATCAACTCTACAAAGGCACCGAAACTTGTAAGAGAAGTTACAGTTCCGCTTACAATCATTCCCTTTTCAAGCTCGCGCTTAGCCCAATCCCATGGGTCTTCGTGCATTTGCTTAAGGCCCAAGGAGAGTTTATTATTTTCTTTATCTAGTTCAAGAATCAAGACTTCAAATTCTTGTCCGACTTGGAAGAATTGTTTGAAGGGTGCAAATTTCTTATAGCTAATGTCATTCTGTCTGAGAAGACCAATAACACCTTCCACTTCACAAAAAACTCCAAAGTTCGCTATCTTAACAACTTTCGCGGAGACCTTGTCGCCTATCTTTACCTTTTCAAGTAAGCCGTCCCATTTTTCGTTGTTCACTTCTTCTAATAATTTCTTTCTAGAGACTACGCCGGATTTATTTCTTTCATTGATCTCTATGATCTTGACATCAATTTCTTTTGTCTTAAGATCCGCAAGGTCTTTGAATTTCATTGCGAGATGAGATGCTGGCAAAAACAAACTAACATCTTCTACATGGACAACAAAGCCCTTCCCTTTTATCTCACCAACTACTTTGCCCATTACTGGGTAGCCGTTCGTATAAGCATCGCGAATGGAATCCCATCCTTTGCGGATGTCAGCTTCTTTCTTAGAAAGTATAGCATAGCCATCTACACGTCGTTTCAATACGACTGATACGGGGGTTCCTGTAGAAGGAGCATCGTTATAGAAATCAGAAAGAGGAACTCGTCCTTCTTGCTTCTCGCCTATATCCAGAAACACAGTATCTTCTCGTGTCTCTACTACTACGCCTTCAATGATCTGTCCTTTGTTGGACAGTTGGTTATCTTGTTCGTTGGTCTCCCATGCTTCTAAAATCTGAGCAAAGGATGCTTTTTCGGTGGTTGTGGTTTCTTGGGAATTCAATTTCGTCCGGATTTAACTGTAAATTTGCCCAGAAATGCATGAAAATCTAAGATTTAGATTCCAGGATTCTAGACAGGATCGTCTCAATGACAAGTTTTATAGATAAAGAATCAGTGTCAATCAGGATTGCATCTTTAGCAGCGAGCAAGGGAGCAATTTTTCTATTGCGATCCGAATCATCTCTTTTGACCATTTCTGAATAAACTTCCTCCCAATCGGCAGGAATCTTTTTGGAGATTAATTCGTCCATTCTCCGCTTTGCACGAACCTCAGGGCTAGCAGTTAGAAAGAATTTATTTCTAGAATTGGGGAAGACTTCTGTTCCAATATCTCTTCCATCCATCACCAATTTGTTATCTCTTGCTAAAACACGAATCCTTTCATTTACGAAATCTCTAAAAATTTGCTTATCGGCTATGTATTTGATCTTCTCAGTGATTTCTGGCGTTCGGATCTGATTTGTGACGTCTTCAGAATTAAGAAATAATTTGTTTTCATCTCCATGACCAAAATCCAATCGTATCAGCCACTGATCCAGAGGCAAAATGTTTTGTTTTTCTGCTACCCAATCTGCAAATACTTGTTCGGATCCACTAGCTTTATAGTATTTAAAAACTGCAAGAGTAAGTGTTCTGTAAAAAGCTCCAGAATCTAAATAATGAATCCCTAGAATTTTGGCAATCTCTCTTGCCACAGTACTTTTTCCCGATCCAGCGGGACCATCGATTGCTATAACAGAGTCCATGTGATTCATACTTAGGAAACCAAGGATTTTAATTTATCAAAAAATCCAGGAAACGAAGTCTCTACCCAAGACACATCATCAATTTTGAGATCTAAGTTTATTACTGCATTTAAAATTGAAAAACTCATTGCTATTCTATGATCCATAAAGGTTTCTATTTCTGCTCCAGTGTGTAAGTCGGTGATCTCTTCAAAGCTGTAACCATCTTCTTTTTCAATTACTTGGATACCGAGTTTCTTCAAATTCACTACCATAGCATGGATACGATCTGATTCTTTAGCTCTCAGCTCTTTGGCATTTTCAATAGAGAAACCTGCCTTAGAGAAGATCCCCGCTATAGTAAGAATGGGTATTTCATCAATAATTGATGGAATCCATTTTTCTTCTATATTGATTCTATGAAGTTCACTTCCAAATACTTCTAAATCACCTGTAATTTCACCACATTCTTCTCTTTGATTTACAATATGAATCTTGCCACCCATAAGTTTTAGAACTTCAATAATTCCTATGCGAGATGGGTTTAAGCCTATATTTTTGATATGTAAAATCGAACCATCTCCAGCTAACAGACCTAATACTATAAAAAAACTTGCAGAAGATATATCCCCTGGGATGGAAAATTTTTTACCAGAGAAATTATAAGGAGGTTTAAGACGAAAATGCGTAGCTGAAAGGTATTCAATCTCACCGCCCAGAAATCGTATCATATTTTCTGTATGGTCTCTTGATAATTCAGGTTCTTTGTATTCCAAGCTTACACCAGATGCCATAGCTGCAAAAATCAAACAGCTCTTAACCTGGGCAGAAGCAATGGGACTTTCATAAAAATAATCTTTTAATTGTACGCCTTCTAATTTCAAAGGAGCCTTCCCGTCCGAATGCATGGAAGCAATTTTTGCACCCATCTTCCTTAAGGGATCTAGGATACGATTCATAGGTCTCTTCTGTAAGGAAGCATCCCCTGTGAGTGTTGCAAGTATTCCTGGACTGCCAGCCAAAATGCCGGCAGAAAGACGGATTCCTGTTCCCCCATTTCCAAAATCTAAACTTTTATTGGGAGATTTCCAAGATTTTATTCCAGGAGAACTTACCTTGTAAGAAGATTCTCCTATTTTTTCAAAATGAACTCCTAATTCAGAAAAGCATTTCATAGTATGGAGAGGGTCTTCTGCTTCCAAAAATCCAGTACACTCTGAACCACCTTGTATGATGGAGGAAAAAATTACAAACCTGTGGGATAAAGATTTATCTCCAGGAACTGAAACTGGGGTATTCGCTAGCTTTAAAGGACTTTTTCGTGTGATATTCATATTTTGCATGTAAAAGTATTTGTCAAAATCAACCAAAACAAGGCATGATTACATAAAAACAAAATGCCAATAGATACAAGAACCAACAATCAAAAACTTCAAGTTCCGGCTGGAGAAGTGCTTTTTCTACAAGGCAGTCCATGCAACTCTCTGAATATTCTCCATGAAGGCAATGTTTCCTTTGAGAAAAAAGTGGGAGAATCCAGTATTCCTCTCTATATTTTGGCAGGACCGAATATAACTCTTGGGGCTGCAGCTCTACTGGATGGTGGAAATTATTATTATACCATAAGAGCAAAATCCAATTGTGTAATCTCAACTTATGCAATGAGTCCATCTTCTGTTCAAAAAACTTTAGCATCTAAGGTTTCCTTAGCAATGATGGTTGCAAGAACAACAATGCGTGAGGTTGGAGAATTTTTCAAAAAGAACAACCAAGTAGTTAAGCTAGCAAGTATGGTTGAATCTTTTTCGGATAACCTAAGTCTCACCTACTATCTCTGCAATCCTGCAGTGTTTCCGAATATAGATATCAATCAACCAATACCTACAGATGAAAATATTATAGATCCCATCCTAAGTATGGTTAGAGATAATTTGTCAAAATTCATGGAGCGCGGTGGAAGACTACCCCAGGAGCCGAATCTAAAATTTCTAGAGGATGATCTTTCTGAATTTTTAAACAAAAGCTACCAAGATGATTTAGAATTGGATGATAAGGAATTCCATTTCATCCGCAAAATCCTTTCCGTTAATCCTAAAATCCAGGCTGCTCTTTTTGAAGCAGATCCAAGTCTATTGATTCATTCTGTTGAGAAAATTGCAGACACACTAAGCAACATCAAAGATTCTATGGAATCAGAAATTGAGAGACTGGAAACTTACTTAGATATTTTTGCTGGAGATGAGAATTCTCTTGTCGACAAATATGTGTTAATTGGTGAACTTTTGGAAACAGGTTATTCTTCTCTATCCGCATCATCCATTCTACCCTTATTAGAATCCATTCAGAAAAAATCAGAGGTGTTTTATAGCGCATACAAAAACATTTTTGGTTCCTCCTATTTAAAGGTTTCTAGTGGATACCAGGGTTTAAGATCCAAAATCCAAAGCCTAAACACAAAATTCTCTGGAGAAATCCAAGAGAAAACAAAATCATCACCTTCGTCACTTGGAACCACAAGCGTTGGAATTGATATGGAAGCTATGCGTGGAGAACTTTTGAATTCTGCAAGTCAGATTCTCAATTTTGCAAACCTCAATGCGGATCAAGTGAAAGAATTTTCCGCTTTAATGATTAAACTAAAAGGCCTGAAAAATCCCTTGGATTCAGATCCTGATATTAGAAAGATTCGAAGAAATATAACAAAGACCTACTGGGATGTTTACAAGGCTAGTTACCTAAAAAGTATAGCAAATAGAAATGCGGCTCCAAGAGTAGTTCAAATGATGTTGCAGTATGGGTATTTCGATGAAACTCTGTTAGATGATGAGCATATTTCTTTTCTTATTTCTAATATGGATCCTTCTCCTAACTACAGAGAGCAACTTAAGTCCTATTATGGTCCTGAATGGTTAGATATAATTTATAATAAAAAAGCACCATCCTCCATTGATGAATTAGGCCAAACTTTCTTTGAAAAGATTAAATTAGAATCTCGTGATGTAAATTATAAGAAAGAATCTGATTTACCTCCTTCTGTGGATACCTCAGAGGCGAGACTTGCCTTTGAAATGTCAGCTATGTATGAACCCAATGTTCGCTTAACATCGGGAGGTCCTGCAACTCATTTACCAATTTTAACTAGGTATCATGTAAGCATTCCTTTGGATAAATGCTTGGTAACTAAGGAACTAGTCTTCAAGACGATTATGGAAATTCTTGAAATTGATTACACAGCATTCCACCGTGAGATTATTTATAAGAATGAAGAACTCGGAATTCGATCTGAATTTATTCAGAAAAGTATATTACCAGATTTGATTATTGTTCCATCAATAGGAAGCAAAATCATGATGTGGCAAGATCTTTCAATATTCAAAGGTGCTGGTTCTAAAGAATCTAAAGGACGTTTTGTACTTCCAACCTTTGTTACAGGCGACATCAAGACTATTCTTATGGAGACTATTGCTGCCTTCCGTTGGGAACTATGTAAAAATATTCTTGGTCCTGATTGGAATAATGTTGGTATGCCATCTATCACAGCTGACTATACTGATTATGTTCAGTTCTTCAAGAAAAACAAAGATCTATCCTTAGAAATTAAAGAAAAACTAGCCTCAGAATTTAAAAGATTTAGAAATGATAGAGATAAATTTGCAAGTGACTACTTGCTTTGGATGAAGTTTGAAGCGGCTGGTGTTCAAAGATTGAACCGAGTGGTTCGCTCTATTTTCTATAGACATATACCATTCCATAAAGATATAAGAGATAAACTCGCTTCTCAACCTGCATTTGCTGAAATACACAACCGTTTCAAAAATATTCGTTCCAGACAGCATAAGGAACATGAAAATAGATACAAAAAGTATGCTAATGAAGCAGGAATGATACCTGATGTTCTTCAAGAGAATTTGAATTACTATATTGCTTAAAAGTAAAAGTAAAAGTAAAAGTAAAAGTAAAATTCAAGGTCATGCTAAGGCTAAGCTAAGAATATAAGATAGTAGTATATCTGATTTTATTTGTAATTTAGACTAAACTTCTTCAATGAAGTAAGGGCGAGTGTATTCTCTAATAATTTCTATTACAAATCTTCCCCAAGATTTTGGATCTTCTTGGGATAGATGAACTTGCTTCATTTTAGGAAAGTATGGCTGTGGTTTATATCCAGAATGGGTAAGTTCAATAACCCGAATGTAATTGTCTATACGTTTCACACGGACGAAATTGATTATTTCATTTTGGATCTTTTCTTTGGGTAAGTATCCAACAATAATCAACTTAGGGAATAAGTTCTTCTTTAATAATTCAATAAAATCTGTGAAGCTATCAACTCGGTCTATGAATCCCTCATAAGCTCCACCACCAAGGTTCATAATCTGAGTAACTATATCCATAGTAAAAGAAATACCTTCTGGGCTATCCATATCGGAAATGATTACAATACCTTCGTCGGGTTGGAATGTTTTGACAACATGATTTCCTTTGAAATGACGGCGCAGCAATTTCGCAGAGCTGACATCAATCTCTTGAGCTTTGTTTAAAATTGGTTTATTGGCAGAGTCAAGAACTGGTTCTCTCGTGATAATATATCTTTTCTTAACCGCATTCTGGTTCATAATTCGAAAGGATTTTACCTTTTCTTCTAACTCATCGAGAGTACAATAGCCGATTTTAAGAACATTTTCTCTAGACTTTTTATTGAGGTCTTTTTCTTCCATTGAATCTTATGAGTCCAGACTTAATCTTTCTAAATAGACAGAAAAAAGAAAGCATAAAATTGTCTAATTAACTAGATGGGATTTAAACTTTTTGTAGCTTTTATTTGTGTTAGTCTTTATTTTAATTGCAACACGACAGTAGATTTCATTCCCGACGCTGACTACCGCAAAGAATATGAAGACTATTCTAAGAAGTCTTGGCAGGAAGTTGAAATCTTACTTTCAAGGCCAGATCGAAGATTTTTGATTGTTGGAACTGTAGCCATCCGTGATTTTGAGGGAACAGGGACTCTGAAAGATTATACCAAAAATATCAAAAAAGAAATGTTCGAGAAAAAAATGGATGGAGTTTGGATTTCTTCAAATAAGGTAGAATCTGTAGATGATACCATTTTTACAACTATGGATACACGTGGTAAAACAACTCATGCATATGAGTCAGAAAGACAAATTAAAATATGGAAGGGTTATGCCTTCCGTTACAGAAAATAAATGGCACGCAAATTTTTCAGTGAAATAACAATTAATCCTAGAGATGAATGGGTTTTTAGAGGAAATGAAATCCACCAGGAAGAAATTCTTAAATACTTTCGTGCAAATCTTAAAGAAGACTCTGAAGGTGTTTATATAAAAAATGTATTCGGCGAGCTCGAAGAAAATGGTTATATTGAATCCAATGGTTATCCACTTCATATAATACGCGTTAGTGAAGAAGGTGGAACGCTTTTCTTTTCAACGGATGCCGACTTAACTTTGGAATGGGATGATATTCAACTTTATACTGATCTATCTGAAAATCTTATCTTACAAAAGAAAGATGAATCAAAAATTTTCTATCGATTGAATTCTAATGCAGGAGGACAGCTATCCGAATGGATAATAGAAACTGAGGATTCTTTCGAAATCCACCATCATAATGAAAGAATGAAAATCTTAGAAAAAAAAAATACCAAGGTTGAGATTCCGAAACAATTTAGAAATCTCAACTAAGTCTGTATTCGTGTAATTTTAATTGGTATTATTCTTGATCAGCTCGGCTTTAAGCTGAATTGCCTCTGGAAATTCAGGCTTGAGTGCTATTGCTCTATGAAGAAATTGCAGGGAACGTTCAGGTCGATTCCACATCTTATAAAGAGTCGCTAGATTGAAAAAGGAAATATGTGGTGCGTCATTTTGCATGCAACGTATAGATTTCTTAAGCCAAAATACAGCATCTTTATCTTTACCCATGCGAAGCAGTATGATTCCAATTTCATTGCATGGATTTCCATATTCGGGGTTGATGGTTACTGATTTATAATAAAATTCTAAGGCATCTTCTAGATGATTCTTTTGTGTTGCAATAAGCCCCAAGTAAAAAAAAGCTTCAGAACTTTCTTCATCTTCCAAATAAGATCTAAAATAGTATTCAGCACGATCCAAATCACCCAAACGAAAAAAATGTCTACCAGAAGAATATAAATCCACAATTCACCCCAAACAATTACTTTATACAATAGTAATCGGTTGACTGAAAAATCTGCTTGATTGATAAATTTCTAAATGTTTATAAAAGTTTTTTCAAATATAAATTGAAGGAAAAAATCTCGCTTAAGGTTTTTAAAAAGAGAGAATTGATTTTGTTATTGTTGCTGGATCTAAATTATAATGCTTTAGAATCTGAACTCTTTCACCATGTAAAATCGGTTCTGGAGGAAGAGCATAAGTCTTAAGAAACTTCTGCAAAGTCTTAGGCTGAAAATGGTTCAAAAGATATCCACTCGCTCCCATATCAACATAACTTTCATCTAGAATAACAAAACTTTTGACACCAGACAATTCTTCCTCAAGTGCATTCAGATCCAATGGACGTAACCAAAATAAATCTATTAACTTTACAGATTTACCAGCATCTTCGAGCAATTGCTTAGTTGCCATAGAGACAGAAAGTATAGAACCAATGGATAAAATTCCTATATCGCTTCCATCGGAGAGCTTACGAAACTTACCTACTTCAATGGAGTTTGGTTGAGTAAAATTGCAATCTTGAATAGGGATTGAATCCTTGGGAAAACGAATTGCGATAGGTCCTGATTCGAATTTCTCCATAAAGCACAGACCATCAATGATATCCTGGCCCTTAGAAGGGGCAAGAACACTCATATTAGGCAGTCCAAGTAAATAACCTAAATCAGATAATCCCTGGTGGGTCTCCCCATCTGCGCCAACAACCCCAGCTCTATCAATTACAATTCGTACGGGAAGATTCATTAATGACACATCCTCTACTAATTGATCCATCCCTCTTGTAAGAAAGGTTGAATAGATGCATAGGAATGGAATAGAACCTCCGCTAGCAAGGGCACCCGCAAAAGCAACTGCATGCTGTTCGGCGATCCCAACATCAAAAAGATTTTTAGGAAATTTCTCCGAGTATTCCTTAAGCCCTGAGCCTTCAATCATAGCAGGAGTAATCACAGAAATATTTTGATTCTTTTTTGTTAAATCCATCAAGACGTTTCCCACAATCTTGCTGAATCCAATTTTGGTAGAATCCGAAGGAGCCATAGCTCCGTCTGTTCGATTGAAGGGAGTTACACCATGGTATTTGATTGGATCTTTTTCTGCTGGAGAATAACCTTTTCCTTTTTGCGTTATCGCATGCAAAATTACTGGTCCTTCTAATTGTAAAGATTTCTTTAAAATCTTTACAAGTCCAATCACATCATGACCATCCACAGGACCTATGTAAGAAAAGCCTAAATCTTCAAAAAGGCCTCCAGGCATCATGAAATGTTTAAAGCTCTTCTCAGCCTTATGAGCAAAACTCATTAACGCTGGCCCTATTAGAGGAATCCATTGTAAAAATCGGAAGGAATATTTCTTCCAAGTATGATAAATCTGAGATGATATTAATGCATTCAAATAATTGGATATAGATCCAACGTTCTTAGAAATGGACATATAATTATCATTAAGAAGCACTAAGGAGTTTGGGCGAATGTGTCCACCGTGATTCATAGCTTCCAATGACATACCCGTAGCTATGGATGCGTCTCCTATAACTCCAACAACCTTATGATTGAGACCAAGCAAATCTCTAGCACAGGCTTCGCCTAAAACTTGAGAAATAGATGTTCCCGCATGTCCTGTATTGTATAAATCATATTCACTTTCTTCTCTTTTAGGAAAACCAGAGAGTCCGTTGAACTTTCGAACCGTTTTCAATTCTTCCCTACGACCAGTTAGAATCTTATGAGGATAAGTCTGATGTCCAACGTCCCAGATTAATTTATCCTCTGGGGTCTCTAAGACATAGTGGAGAGCTACAGTTAGTTCTATGGCTCCTAGATTACTTGCAAAATGCCCACCAATACCAGCTAAGGTATCGATGATATAATCTCGGATTTCATTGCAAACTTGCGGAAGTTTCTCTAGCGGAATCTTCCGTAAATCAGCGGGTGATAGTATTGTTTCTAAAATTGGATACTGGGACATTCAATAGAAAATTAAGAATGAGATAATTGAGACAATGGTCTCTTCATTTTCTCCATATCCTCGGGGTTCTTGATTCCTAGCAATTCGTAAATTCTTACAGGTTGAGTTTTTCCTTTTACTCTTACCAGATCTAGTTCTCTTGCCACCACCTTATCATGTACTTTTTCATAGGTATATTCAGAAATGATGATATTCGTTCCATACATTTTATTGGAGCCTTCCAATCTTGATCCTAGGTTTATAGTATCACCCATGCAAGTATATTCCATTCTATGAGAGGATCCCATGTTACCAACAACAGCTGGACCTGAATTAAGACCAATTCCTATATCGATCACCGGAACACCTCTTTCTATCCATCTAGGCTTCAGTGTCTTATCTAAGTAATCCATCTGAGCAAGGGCAGCAACACAGGCGTAGTAGGCATGATCTTCCAGTGGAACCGGAGCGCCCCAGAAAGCCATGATAGCATCACCCATATATTTATCTATTGTTCCCTTGTATTCAATGATGATTTCTGTCATTGCCGATAGATACTCATTGAGTAATTTTACCAATTCTTCTGGCCCCAGAGCCTCAGATATAGTTGTGAATCCTCTGATATCAGAGAAGAAAATGGTGATTTCTCTTTTCGAACCACCTAAGGCTAGGTTGTCGGGATTCTTCAAAAGTTCATCCACAACATCCTTGGATACGAATTTTGAAAAGGTAGAACGGATGTATTTCACGTTAGCTTCCTCTGTCAAAATTCTAAATCCTATGATACCAATAAATATCCATAGTTGCTCAGCAAGGACAGATGGCAGAACAGTAATTAGGTTGTATTCTGAGAACAAAACAAGGGATAGAACCGAATAAAGAATCAACATCACCAAGAATACAGCAAAACCATAAACAGTTGAAAGTCTTGGTTGGAGAAAACCAATCAAGAGACCTATGGCTATATAAACAAGAAAATCTAGATAAACGGGAGTATTTTGCAAGAAGTCTTGGTTTAAAATTGTGTTTAGGGCCTGGGCGTGGTGTTCAATTCCAGACATATCTCCGAAGGGGGATAAATGGGAATCCTTGGACGCTCCTCGACCTGTAGCATAGTACATAGCCACTAGAAAAATATTATGTTGGAATTGGCTAGCTTCCTCTTGGTTCCACTGTGTGGAGACTTCAAATATCTCGTGGGAACGAAAAGAATACCTTCCTCCAACAAAGTTAATCTGCATCTGCCCTTCCCAATCAATAGGAATGACAATCTCCCTCTCTGGGTTCGGGATGTGCATAACGTCTTTGGTTTCCATCTTCGCTGTCTTACGGTTGAATGATGTGATGGTTTTTTCAGGGATGTTTTTAATTGTAACTGACTCGCCCATCTTAACAAAAACGTCTCTTTGCAGATCAACTCCAAGATAATTCACAGCCATCATCAAATCGATAGATGGAAAGTATTCAGGCTCTCGGCTTCCTGTATGAGATGGAGTCTTAACAACCAAAGGCATCTTTCGATTCATACCAGAATCATCTTTCTTGACATTCGCAAAACCTAAACCAGATGAAAGCTCAGCAATTCCTTCGATAGGAGACTGTGCAAATTTCACCCAGGTATAATCATAAGGAGAATCATCGATCACATTCTTTAATTTATACTTTCGTAGAATTTCTAAACGTTCATCCAAGTTCTTAACGAGTTCTTTTGATTCTGCACTGGTTTCCATAGGATAATCGAAGAGAACATTATTATTAGTTTTCAATGCGTCGACCATGGCATCTTCTTGGCCTTTTTTATAATCCAAGAAGAAAATATCGAACATGAGCATATTGGATGTGCCTGAGAAAGTTTTAATAATATCGGCATAGTATTGCCAAGGAAGTGGCCACTGTCCATCTAACTGCTCTAAAGAATTTGTAGTGATACCTATAATTTGGATATCCTGTCTTGCCTTAGGAGGAGGATCAAATTTTGTATATTCAATTCTTCCCTCTTCATTTTCCGATTCCTTAACTGTATTTGATCCTCTCAAAATCTCAAATCGATTTGAAATAGAACTCTCTTCCAAATTGATCATAGGTGTGAAAGTCTGAGCCAAGGTAAAAAAGCCAATAGCAAAAACATAAGCGAGCCAGAGAGAACCTGTCTTCTGCTTATTCTCTGAAAACTTCTCTAATGATTTATAAACTAGATAATAAGAAGCTATTACGAGGAAGGTTCCAATCAATAAAAGTAAAACATAGGTAGGAGACTCAGGATCGAGAACTGTATAGCAGAGTAAAATAGTTCCTATAACTGCAAGGCTTATACCAAGTATATCCAGGAGGGAAAGTTTCTGATTCTTCTTATTTTCTGACATGACTTAGACAATATCCTTCTACTTAAAGACAATCTCAACAAGAAATTGCATTGTATTTAGAAAAAGAAAAGCATAATCTCAAAATTTTAAAGCATCAGCGCATAGATGAACGAATCGATTTGCAATAATCTTCCAATTTTTGAGCACAGGAGCTAGAATTTTCAGAATTTTCTTCAATGATCCTTTGGATACTTGATCCTATGATCACACCATCAGAGAATTGAGAAATCTTAGCTGCCTGGTCTGGAGTTGATATACCAAATCCAGCACAAACGGGGAGATTCATTTCTTTTCGAACATATTGTATCCTTTCTTCTAGATCTAAAGAAAAATCTTTTCTCTCACCTGTCACTCCAAAGGAAGTCACGTAGTAGATAAATCCAGATGAGTTCTTCTTCATCTTTTGAATACGAGACTTTTCTGTGGCAGGTGTTATGAGGTGTATGAGATCCACCATGTGTTCTTTGGCAATTTGGAAGACAAGCGCGCTCTCCTGGGAGTCAAAAGGCAAATCAGGAATTATGAATCCAGAAATGCCTGCCTCAGCTGCTGATTGAATAAATTTCTCTATCCCCATATGGTAAATAGGATTAAAGTATGTTAAATAAACCAAAGGAGTTGAAAGATTTTTATCTTTGATGCGCCTTGTTATCTCAAAGATATTTTTCATAGAGAATGGATTTGCGAAAGCTCTCTTAAATGCTCTTTGGATTACAGGACCATCAGCAACAGGATCAGAAAAAGGAACTCCCAATTCTAAGATGTCAGCTCCTCCTTTGATGATTGCGTCTGCCCACTTAACAGAATCTTCGTAATTCGGATCACCCAAGGAAAAGTACGGAATGTAAAGGGAACCTCTACTAGAGTGGAATTTATCTGTGATTTCTGAATGCGTACCTGAGTTCATAACTTCCTTGGAAATTTAAATCTTACCTAA
The DNA here is from genome assembly GCA_022402465.1 of Leptospiraceae bacterium. Classification (GTDB taxonomy): domain Bacteria; phylum Spirochaetota; class Leptospiria; order Leptospirales; family Leptospiraceae. The sequence continues at coordinate 172,406 of JAKRSH010000043.1, forward strand.
GAGTCGGTAGACTTCAGCTGCATCCTTGTCCCCTCTTCCCGATAAACAAATAAGAATGTCTTTCTTCTTACCAAGATCTTTGGCAAGCTGCTTCGCAAAATGAAAAGCATGAGCCGTCTCCAAAGCAGGAATGATTCCTTCCACCTTACAAACTTCCAGAAAACTATCTAAGGCTTGTTCATCATTTACCGAATGGTACTGCACTCGTCCACTTCGTGCTAGGTGAGCATGTTCTGGTCCAACTCCAGGATAATCCAAACCTGCAGATACTGAATGAGCAGGAACAATTTGTCCGTTCTCATCTTGTATAATTAAGGTTTTGGTTCCATGAAGAAAACCAGGCTCTCCCATGGTAATGGTTGCAGAGTGATTGCCTGGTTTACTATCTATTCCACCAGCCTCGACCCCATATAATTTCACTTTCTTATCTTTCAGAAAACCATAGAACATACCTATCGAATTCGAACCACCACCAACACAGGCAACAACACCATCAGGTAACTTGCCATTCATCTTCTTAAATTGCTTACGAGATTCTATACCAATAATGGATTGAAAATCTCTAACTATAGTTGGAAATGGATGCGGGCCAATAGCTGAACCTACGATATAGTGAGTATTCTTAACATTCAGAGCCCAATCTCTCATGGCTTCGGAAGTCGCTTCCTTTAGAGTTGCTTCACCTGAAGATACACCTCGTACGGTTGCGCCCATCATTTTCATTTTGACTGCGTTCAACTCCTGGCGCTTCAAATCTACATCACCCATATAGACAACCGTCTCAAAGCCAAACATAGCTCCAACAGTAGCGGTAGCAAGTCCATGCTGGCCTGCTCCGGTTTCTGCAATGATTCTTTGTTTGCCCATATGACGGGCGAGTAAAGCTTGTCCTATGGTATTATTGATCTTATGTGCACCAGTGTGATTGAGATCTTCTCTTTTCAACCAAATGCGAGCGCCCTTCCAGTGTCTAGTTAGGTTCTCTGCAAACATAAGCAGAGAGGGGCGGTTCACATAATTCTTAAAGTAGTAATCAACTTCTTTCTTGAATTTGCGATTGTCTTTGAGTTTTTTGTAAACTCTATCAAGTTCAACCAAAGCCTCGGTCAGAACTTCGGGCGCATAACTGCCCCCAAATTCACCAAAGTAGCCTTCTTCAAATTTTTTCATTAGGATTCTAGACATTGGATGCTCCTAGATCAGTATATAAATCTTGGATGATATCTGCAATTTGCTTTTTCAAAGATTCAAAATTTGTATAGGTATGCTGAATTTCTTTTCCTGATTTTCGTATCAAAATATTGATTTCATTTCTTTCTACAAAATCTTTGCCCAAGGTAAGACGAATGGGAAATCCTATGAGCTCAGAATCTTTGAATTTGAAACCAGGACCTAGGTCTCTGTCATCCCAGAAAATATCTATCCCTGATAATTTGAAAGATTGGTAGATTTCTTCAACTCTTGCAGTATCTTCTTCTTTCTTAGTAATATTCACAAGGCAAACTTCAAAAGGAGCAACGGAGATAGGCCAGAAAATTCCTTTCTCGTCATTGCACTGCTCTATAATTGTTGCCATGCAACGATTCACACCGATTCCGTAGCAACCCATAGTAAGATCACGGGTTTTACCATTTTTATCCAAGACCTTCATTTCAAATGCCTTGGTGTATTTCTGACCTAGCTTAAAGATATGACCTACTTCTATTCCCTTCTCTTCATTCAATCCTGATCCACAATTCGGACAAGAGTCGCCTTTTCTGGCGAGCACCAAATCTACCCTTTCGTATAGTGAATCTTTATGAAATAGACTATCACCGAAAATAAATCCTTTCTTGTGAAATTCAAATTCGTTGGCACCAACTACATATTCTCTGTTAGCTGAAATCGATGTATCTAAATAAAGCTTAAGCCCTGGATGAAAAGTAGAACTTGGTCCTATGAAACCAGCTTTCAGATTGTATTGTTCCAAATCTTTTGGACCCATAGCATATATTTCATTCAGACCAGATGCATTTTTTAATTTGGCTTCATTCAATTCTCTATCACCAGGGATGAAAACAAGAATACCTTGTCCATCTCCCATCATTGCTACTGTCTTGATAGTCTCGGACTTATCCACAGAAAAGAAACTGGCAACTTCTTCAATAGACTTAACATTGGGAGTTTCGACTTTATTCCCATCTAAGTAAGATTTGGTGGGAGAAGCTTCCTCATTTAAAATAACAGCTGTCTTTTCAATATTTCCATTGTAACCGCAAGAAGGACAAATCATCAATGTCTCTTCCCCTATTGGACTAACTACCATGAATTCTTCAGAATCAGAACCACCCATATTTCCTGAGTCAGCTTGTACTGGAATGGTTGCTAGACCCATTCTACCAAATATAGATCTATATGTTTTACGCATCAATTGATAGGTTTCGTCCAAAGATTCATCATCCAAATGGTAAGAATATGAATCTTTCATAGTAAATTCACGCGAACGAATCACTCCATACCGTGGGCGTATTTCATCACGAAACTTTGTATGCACCTGATATACATTAATCGGTAAATCTTTATAGGATTTAAGCATAGGCTTCATTAGGTGGCAGAAGCTTTCTTCATGGGTAGGACCAAGGCAGGAGACATTATCATGCCTGTCTTGTAAACGAAACATTTCCTTCCCCATCTTATCCCACCTTCCCGAAGTTTCCCAGAACTCTGAAGGAGTAAGAATAGGAAGTTCAAATTCTAAGGCACCAGAAGAATTCATTTCTTCCCGAATGATTGATTCAATTTTTTTTAAAATTTTAAGACCCAGAGGCAGGTACGAATACAAGCCCGAATGAGACTTTCGAACAAGCCCCGCTCGGATCATCAATTTATGAGATGCTACGACTGCATCTTGAGGGTCTTCTTTGGTTGTTGGTAGTAGAAATTGACTTGCTTTCATCTATATATCAGAAAAAACGGAGCACGTCGTGGAAGGAAACATAAATACCAAGTCCTATCAAAAAGAAAAATCCTACCCTAAAGATTGCTTCCATTACTTTTCGTGGAAGCGGTCTTCCAGCTATAGCTTCATAAGCATACATTACTATATGTCCACCATCAGCAACAGGAATGGGAAGTAGGTTCATGATCATAAGTGCGATAGAAATTTTGGCAACAAAATCCAAATAGGTCTGCCATCCATATTCTAAGCTGAGACCCGCAACTTGTACAATACCAATAGGTCCAGATAGATTGTCCTTGGGAGAAAGTAGTCCACTGAAAAGCATTCCAATCCCTTTCAAGGTAGTTGCGACATTTTGGTAGACTTTATTTCCTGCTCCAAGCAAGGCTTCTCCTACAGATTGTTCCTTGTTTTGGTATTCAGCTACAAACTTGATCGATGGCTTAAATCCAAGAAGTCCAATAGGCCGTACATTGATTTCCGAAAGATATTCTCTTCCCGAAAAAGACACCTTAACAGTGTTAGATCCTGCATTTTTTGCGGCAGTGACTAAGCTTGGGACATCTTTATAAAATGTATCATTGATACGGATATTACCCAATCTTTTAGATAGTTCTGGATCATAGGCAGGTAATGAAAGTATTTCCTGGTTTAAAATTGGGAATTCTTTGTTTCGTAGATTTTTGAATTCAATCACATCCGCTGCTATAACTGGAACAGTTATTTCTTTTCTTTCGGTAAGCCATGGAGTTATTAATGGATATGTTTTACGATCAACAAGAATCTGAACAGATTTGTTTTGGTATTTTCCTAGTTCTTTTTGTAACTCAGGAATGGTTCCTACATCTACTCCATTTACAGCAAGAATTACATCACCATCATTGAGGTATTGAACCGCTCTGGATTTCAATTCTTTAGACTGAGTTTGCTCCTCATACTTTTTCACTACTTCTTCAGGAATTAAGCCTTCTGCAACTTGGTCCTGCAATTGCTTTTCAAAAAATTGATCCGCCTCACCCGATTGATTCAATTTTTGATTCAACCATTCTGAAATTTGTTCACCATAAGTAAAAGTTGCTACTACCCTTCTCTCACCAGCAGGCTCAACTCCTATTGCTGGTCTTCCACCGCTAGAATACATACTTGGTACAATAGAAACTGAATTTTGTTGTCCGTCTCTAAGATATTCAACTTGGATAGGATCTCCTTTGGATAAGGCGATTTCTGTGAATAGTTCTTCAAAATTCTGAGTTGAATTCCCATTGATAGAAGTTATCATATCACCGGTTCGTAAACCTGACTTATAAGCCTGAGACACGGATTCTATGGAAGGATCGATAAATATTTTATTGCTTGGAGAATTATCGCCTGTTAACTCAAGAATAAATAATAATAAGAACCCAAGCACTAAGTTGGCAAATGGCCCGCCTAAGACAGGGATCATACGCTTCAGTGGTGGAGTTGAAAGTAGTTCGCCAGGCTCACCTTTTAACTTCTTCCCATATTCATCACCCTTAAACATCACATAACCACCCAAAGGAATAGCTGTAATTTGGTAGGTGGTCTCTCCAATTTTTTTCTTCCAGATTCCTCTACCATAGCCCATAGAGAAAATTCTAGCTTTAACACCAACTAACATCCCACAGAGCAAATGCCCTAGTTCATGAATGAAAATCGAAACAGCAAGCATCATAACGGCACCAATAATAAGTATTAACACAGAGCAACTCCCTTGTTGTATTTCTCCAAGACAAATCTTCTTGCAGCTTGGTCTGCAGACATAAAATTCTCTAAATCCAGTGATTTTGAAATATCCATAGTATGAATAGCATCAGAGATGATATCAGGAATTTGAATAAATGATATCTGCTCTCTTAGAAATAAGTCTACTGCTACTTCATTGGCAGCATTGAAAATAGCAGGAGCCGTATAACCTGTCCTTCCTGCTTCATAGGCAAGTTTTAAAGCAGGGTATCTAGACTGATCGGGTTCACGGAAGCTTAAACTTTTCCAGGAAAATGGCTTACGCTCTATTAATAACTCTGGAACCACCTGGGGATAGAAAAGGGAATGTGCAACAGGAAAAATCATATCAGGATGAGATGCATAAGCAAGAACTGCTCCATCTACAGTCTCAATTAGTCCGTGGACAATTGATTCGGGATGGATCACAACTTCAATCTGGTCATAAGAATACCCAAATAAGAAGTGGGCTTCAATTACCTCCAAACCTTTGTTAACCAATCCAGCAGAATCAACCGTAATCTTTGGACCCATAGTCCAAGTAGGATGCTTCAAGGCTTGGGCTATGCTTACATGAGGCAACTGCTCTATAGGCAGGTCACGAAAAGATCCTCCTGATGCTGTTAAAGTAATTGAGGAAATTTCAGTTGGCTTCTTGGTTTCTAGCAATTGAAAGAGTGCATTGTGTTCGGAATCTACTGGCAGCAATTTGGATTTCGAAGTCTTCAATAGTTGATTGATCACGGGACCGAAAGTTACAAGAGTTTCTTTGTTCGCTATAGCTATGTCTTTATTGCATTTGATAGCTTCTATGGTAGGGACAACACCTATGGAACCAACAACAGCAGTAACAAGAATATCTACACTAGGATGAGTCGCTATCTCGCTTAAGCCTTCTTCACCATAAATGATTTTTGTGTTTTTATATTTTGCCCCAAGGCAACGAGATTCAGAATTCGGAGAGGAGATACAAACAAGTTCGGGCTTGAATTCAAGAATCAGTTCTTCAGCCTTCTTCCAATTTGTATGAACAGAAAAAGCTGTTAGTTGAAAATCTTTAGAAAATCTCCTGAGAACCTTAAGTGTTGAGTCACCAACCGAACCAGAGATTCCGAGAACTGCTACATTTTTCATCTGTCTATAGTTTAGACAGGGAAGCCTAAGACTTCCTTGAATTTAAAATAATAGTAGATGCAGGGAATGGTAAAAAGCAAGGCATCAGCGAGATCTAACATTCCACCATGTCCAGGAATGATGGAGGCAGAATCTTTGATCTTGGCGTCTCTTTTTAATCCAGACTCAGCTAAATCACCGATCACAGAAATAAAGGAAATGATTACGCTAAGTAGAACGGATTCCATCAAACCAAGTGGAAGTTCTTTGTCGGATGTAAATGCAATCCAGATATAATTCAGTAACTGAACACACAATACTGCAGAAATATTTCCGGTAATATAGCCTTCCCAGGTCTTCTTAGGTGATACTTTGAGGCCGGCCGGATTCTTACCAAACCATCTTCCTCCAAAATAGGCTCCCGCATCAGAGATAATAGTTATAACACAAACTAAAAAGATATAGTATTCTCCAAAGCTAGATAGCCCTAAAAGCAGGAGGAAATGTCCAATGGGAATTACTACATAAAGAGTAGCAAGCACAGTGGATGCAACTGACATCAAAGCACCATCTAGCGGACGTTTGATAATTTGCAACAGAAAGGATGAGATCATCAGAAGAACCAACAAGGCCATCACAGGAGAGAATCCACTTGTATTGAATAATTTTGCTACATCCAAAACCCAGGATGGGGGAAGTATATATGTTTGCATTCCCATAAACTGAAAGTAGTAAACTAAAAAAATAAGTAGAGAAAAGAAATAGCCCGTTCCACGAAATGCTTGGGATTCTTCCCTATGACTGAAATCATAGAATTCTCTCAAACCAAAGTAGATGATGAACAAGCCAAAGAAGAACAGATCGATGTAGTAAAATCCTGAATATAGTAAAGCTACGAGGAAAAATACAACCAGTACTATTGAAGAAAGAATACGTTTTGACGTCTCACCCATTATAAACCACCAAATTTTCTAACTCTATGTTCATAAGACTTTAGCGCATCTACCAAAGAATCCCTATTGAAATCAGGCCAGAGGGTATTAGTAAAAAAAATTTCCGAGTAGGCAATCTGCCAAAGAAGAAAATTCGAAATTCTTTGCTCTCCTGCTGTCCTGATGAGTAAATCTACAGCTGGCAATGGATATGTATATAAATATTTTTCAAATTCTCTTTCTTTCATGGGAGCTGAAAGATCTTTTCGATTTATTTTCCGTTCCTTCATTGCTTCGTTAAAAGCATGTAGAATCTCATCCTTGGAACCATAGTTTAAACAAAAGTTGATCGTTAGAATTTTGTTTTTTTTTGTTTTAGCTACAGCAGCATCTATACTCTTTAAGGCAGAGGATGGGATTCTTTTTCTCGAACCGGAATGCTGGATGCAAATCCCCTTGGAATGAATATTATCCAGCCTCTCATTGATAAATTCAATCAGCAGATCAAAGATAGCTTTTACTTCTAGAACAGGTCTCTTCCAATTTTCTGTAGAAAATGCATAGAGTGAAATATTCTTAAGTCCAAACTCAATTGCATCATCCATCAATCGATCAATTGCCTTGGCACCTTCACGGTGTCCTTCAGTTCTCTTGAGACCTTTGGACGTAGCCCAACGACCATTGCCATCCATAATGACTGCTATGTGATTTGGAACAGCTTTGAATTGTTGTGGTGTGGACACGAATGAAACTTATACAGTGAGAATTTCTTTCTCTTTGTCTTTTGCCAGTTCGTCGATTTTAGCAATGTAGGAATCAGTTGTCTTTTGGATTTTATCTTGAACAACTTTCATCTCATCTTGTGACTTGCCTTCACTATCTTTCTTCAAATCATCATTGGCATCTCTACGAATATTTCGAATAGCAACTTTTTTTTCTTCAGATTTTGTCTTAACAACTTTGGCAAGCTCTTTTCGTCTTTCGCCCGTTAGCTCAGGAAGAATGATTCGAATCACAACTCCATCATTGGTTGGTGTGAGTCCAAGTCCAGATGATTGAATCGCTCTTTCAACTTCCTTAATTGCTCCCTTGTCATAAGGAGAAAAAACTAACATCCTTGGTTCAGGAGCTGTTATGTTTCCTAATTGGTTCAAGGCGGTTGGAGTACCATAGTATTCTGCTTTTACATCTTCTATCATAGCAGGATTTGCTTTGCCAGAACGAACTTGGGAAAAATCTTTTTTCAAAGCCTCAATGGTTTTGTCCATTTTGCTTGTCATTTGTTGTATGATTTCATCAGACATCTTTTACTAGCTCCTCAGAATTAGAAATTAATGTTCCTATATCTGCACCTGTTACAAGTGCTTTTAAATTGCCTTTCTTAAAAATATCAAATACAATGATAGGCATATCATTGTCCATGCACAAGCTCAAAGCAGTTGAATCCATAACCTTTAGTCTCTCTTTGATGGATTCCATGAAGGAGACTTTCTTATAACGAGATGCCTTAGGATCTTTCTTAGGATCAGCTGTGTAAACTCCATCTACCTTAGTTGCCTTCAGGATTACTTCGCATCCAACTTCTACCGCTCTCAGTGAGGCTGTGGTATCTGTTGTAAAATAAGGATTCCCTGTTCCTCCTGCAAAAATAATGACTCGTCCTTTTTCTAAATGACGAACAGCTCTTCTGCGTATGTAAGGCTCAGCGACAGATTTCATCTCTATGGCAGATAGAACCCTTGTAAACATGCCTTGTTTTTCACAGGCATCTTGTAAGGCGAGAGCATTCATAATGGTTCCAAGCATACCCATATAATCAGCCGTTGCTCTATCCATACCAGACTTCGCCAAAGTATTACCTCTGACAATATTTCCACCACCAACAACTAAGGCAACTTGCAAGCCCATGGATTGGATTTCAGCAATTTCACCTGCTAAAGAGAATGTTTTGTTTGTATCAATACCAAGCTCACCTTCGCCAGCTAAAGCCTCGCCGGAGAGCTTGATTAGAATCCTTTTGTAAGGATAAGTTGATTTACTTGAATCAGCCAACCTGAAACCTTGAGAACTTAGCAACTGTTATATTTTCGCCAAATTTTGCAATTGCTTCATTGATAAGATCTTGGATCGTTTTAGAATTTTCTTTGATAAAAGGTTGGTTCAGTAAGCAAACTTCGGAATAGTATTTTTTAAGTTTCCCTGGAAGAATTTTCTCAATTTGCTCAGGCTTCTTCCCTTCTTCTTCCAATTGAGCTTTCAGAACCTTAGATTCTGCCTCAATCTCATCCTTAGGCACCTGGTCTTCGCTTATGAAAAGAGGAGACATGGCTGCAATTTGCATACAGATTTCTTTTCCTAAGGCTTCGAATTCTTCATTGTTGCCAACAAAGTCGGTTTCGCAGCTCAATTGAACGAGAACTCCAACTTTTCCAGTTCCACCATGGATATAAGCAACCACTCTACCTTGGGAAGTTTCTTTCCCTACGCGTTTTGCTGCCTTAGCCATACCTTTTTCTCTAAGATAATCAGCCGCTTTTTCAATATCATCGTTGTGATCTGTTAAAGCTTTCTTACAATCGAGCATTCCTGCTCCAGTTCTTTCTCTTAATTCTTTGATCAGTTCTGCACTTGCCACAATAAATTCCTTTATTAGTTATTAGCTTCTGGAGCCTGTGTTTCGTTAGTCGATGAAGCAGGATTCTCAGCTGGAACTGTTACGCTTGCTACCACTTGCCCTTCAGCAGCTGCTGCCGCATTCTTTTCCAATTCTTCATTTGCCAAAGCTTCTGCCGCTTTCTCTTCATCTTTAATGAATCTACCACTTTCGTCGTATTCTCCACTGTAGAGTTGAGCCGGATCGATATCTTCATCCTCTGTAAAATTCGGTTGGATTACTTCTCCACCTGTTCCTTCTTTAACAGCATTTGCCATAGTATCAAGGAAAAGTGTAATTGCTCGGATCGCATCATCATTGCCTGGAATTGGGTAATCAATTAATTCTGGATCACAGTTGGTATCAATTACTGCAAAAACAGTAAGACCTAACTTCTTCGCCTCTTTCACTGCGATTTCTTCTTTCTTAGGATCGATAACAAATAGAATTTCAGGAATCGTTGCCATGTCTTTGATTCCGCCTAGAGTCGCTCTTGACTTTTCTAATTCTCTTTTAAGAGAAAGAGCTTCTTTCTTAGTTTTGGCTTCTTGTTCGAAAGAATTCTCAGCTTCCATAGTCTCAAGTCTTTTCAGACGAGCGATAGATTTCTTAACTGTATTCCAGTTCGTTAAAAGTCCGCCTAACCAACGGTTAGATACATAGTACATGCCGCAATCAATGGCAGCTCTTTCTATAGCACCACGAGCCTGCTTTTTGGTTCCAACAAATAGAACTTTCTTGCCTTGGGAAGTCAATCTTCTAAGAGCATCATAAGCTTCTTTTGTTTTCTGAACAGTCTTCTGAAGATCGATAATATGGATTCCGTTTCTTGCAGTGAAGACATACGGAGCCATTTTTGGATTCCAACGACGTGTTTGGTGACCGAAGTGTACGCCTGATTCTAACAGGCTTTTCATGGAAATTACTGACATATTTACCCCTTTTTTAGTGCGAGATACCCTGTTACTACAATGCCAATTAGACTTGCAGGGGTTAGTTGGATCCCGACTTTAATTATATATAGCTCAAGAACAAATGGTTGGTCGAAAAGGAACATCGAGAAAAAATGAATCCCAAATAAGCGATCCAATATAATTCCAGAGATGGCACCTATGAAGAGTCCTAATACTAGAACTAGAAATAAATTGCCTATCTGCCCCCTATTCATATCTATGGGCTTGATTTACCATTCTTGGAAAAATAAGCTTGGAGTCAAGTCTTAGATCTCTTCTCCAGGTTGAATCATCTCACAGTTTCCATCAAAGATAACTCCGTCAGCGATTTGAAGCTTCGCAGTCTTTATGTTCCCTTGGACTTTCCCAGTTTGAAGCATTTCGAGGCGATTCGTCGCGATTACATTTCCAATTACCATTCCGCCTACAATCACTGTGCTTGCCCTTATATTTGCTTGGACTCTAGCACCTTCATTGATGACCAAATGCCCTTCGGATACAATTTCGCCTTTGAACTCGCCAGAAATTTGAAGTGGCTTCTTGAAATTCAAAACTCCATTGAAAGAAGTTTCTTTGCCGAGAACAGTAGAGATGACTCCGTGTTCTGTAACTAAGGGTTGGTTGTTTTTCTTACTCATATTTATTTTGTTGTCATGGTATAGACGCCGTCCCAATCCGCTGGCGGAGGGTTCAAGATAAAACTTTCGCATCTTTCAATATACAATTTAGAAGGACCATCATTCGGAGATATTTGCAAGGCTTCTGTAAACTTTGCTTTTGCCTCTTGGAATTTCTTTGTTTTATAAAGCATTAATCCTTCGTTGTAGAGCGATAAAACTCTTTCCATGTCGCTTGATACTATCATCATTCCTCCTAGGTTAGAAGCACAACTGCCGTTGAAAATTCCTCACAATGGCTTATGGAAGCCTGAGCATCTAAAAATCCCTTAGAAGTAAACATTTCCTTAGATTTACCGTACATGCAAAGCCTTTTTTTACCAAAGTCACGCCCGAGCAATTCAATCTCTCTCATATCTAAGGTTTCATTAGGCTCTAAACCGATTGCCTTTATAAAGGCTTCTTTGCATGCAAAACGTGCAGCTAGATGAGGGACAGGATCTTTTTTAGAAAGGCAATAGATCTGTTCTTCTTCTGTAAAAATTCGATTCAAGAATCTATCCCCATGATCAGCGAGTGCTTTTCGTACTCTTTCATTGGAAATAATATCGTTTCCTATAGAAATTGGCATTTATTTATCTAAGAGATCGCTTGGCTCTGGAATTGGAGTTGTGCTAGGATCAATTTCTGTTGGCTCTGTTTCATCATCATTCAAATTAATCTGCTCTGTTTTAACTCTATAACCTATGGTTACTTTCTCTGGAATAATTTGGAGGATTTCAATATTCTTTAAATCTCTAGATCTTGATACCCTAACTTTAGTTACAACAGGCTGATCTGTTGGGATGATTTTCTTTTTAATGGGATCATAAGAATGATTGCAGGGAACTGTTGCGTCTATGCCATTTATTACTGAACTTGACTTAAGTGGTGTCCTAGAAAATATTTTTATGGCCACTTGTTCTTCTGAGAGTTCTGGTTCTAAATATTGATTGGTTCCTATACATTTCAAAGGTATACCTGAAATCAATTGCTCCCCTGCTTTAATGGCAAGAGAGGAAATAGTTACAGAAACTATGGCTTCTTTGATGCCACCTGAAACATAAACACCCTTAGGTAAATCAGGGATTTTAATTTTGCGAACAAAAGATTCACTTTGATCCTGTAAGGAAATAGTTGGTAAAACAATTTTGTTCATACGTTCTACATCTGATTGTTTCCCACTTATTGTAATCTTACTAGGTCGAATTAAATAAGAAACCTTTTCAAAATTGGCCGAGAGCTCTCCATCAAAATTAATTTCTAATGGAACAAGTTTAGTAGTTGAGCCTTCTACAGTGAAAAGAATCGTTTTCTTAAGCTTGGTTACTTTTATTCCACTTGGTACGCCTACGATTTTCTTAATGGATACTTCATTTTCACCTAACTTTAGATCTTCGATATCAACTACAGCCTTCATGAATTGAGAGTAGTAATTTACAATTTCTCTCAGTCCTTCTACCCGTATTGGAAAGGTTTTTTCGGGAGTTTGAGCATAATACAAACCATTTTCAAGTTTAGGATATTCAATAGGAACATTGATATTCTTAGTAAGGATTTTGGAGTTCTGGAGATTGAGGTAGAAAAGAGATGCAATGAGAAAGGATGCAAGCTTTGCCTTCCAATTTTTCAAAAACAACTCCTGTAGCTTGGCTATGATTATTTTTCTTTCCATGCAGCCCCAGATTCAATATCAAGTTTCTTCTCTTTCTTCTTCTCAGTGAGAAAAGAATTTACTAAACTCTTTAATTCTAATGGCTTCACTGGATGAACCATTTCACTGTCATAGCAAACAGAAATCTCGCCTGTCTCTTCAGAGGTAACAATAACTACTGCATCCGTTTCCTCAGCTAGTCCTAAGGCTGATCTATGCCTTGCTCCGAAGGTGGAATTTTCTAAGGCTTCCGTCATAGGCAAATAAGAGGAAGCAGAGACGATTCGATTTTGTTCAATGATAACTGCCCCATCATGAAGTGGAGTATTTTTCACAAATATAGTCTGTAACAAAGCGGAGGTAACCTGTGCATCGACCTGTATAGAATCTTCAACTATATTCTTTAAGGAAATTTCTTTAGTAAGAACAATGATGGAACCTGTCTTGGAAGCAGCCATAGCTTTGGTTGCGTCAATAATTGGATCTAGATCATAGGATTGTTTTATAATAAAAAAATTAACTAACTTAAATCTAGTTAGGTCACCTGTGATGCGCCTAAGTTCTGGTTGTAAGAGGACTATAATAGCAAATACTAAGGCAGGACGAATATTCGTAATAATCCAATCTAATAGCTCTAGTTCAAAGTATTCAGCAAGGCCACCAAGTATCCAAATGAAACCAACTCCCATGAGAAGTTGGATTCCCCTGGTTCGCCTTAGTATATTATAAATTTTGTATATAAAAAAACTAACAATCAAAATATCCAGAAAAATAAGAAAGACACTCTTATTCGAGGATACAAGAACTATTCCTTTAAAAATATCAAACACTTATATTTCTCTATATTCCCAATACATCAAACATATCATACAAACCTGGCTCTTTACCAATCACAAATTCAATAGCTTTAACAGAGCCGACACCAAAGGTTTTGCGATCCTGCGCCTTATGGGAAATTTCAATTCTCTCCTCAGGAGAAAAAAAGAAAACAGTGTGATCACCAACAACCTCACCCGCCCTCATGGTGTGAATACCGATTTCTTTAGCAGGTCTTTCATTATAAATTCCATGTCGTCCATAAACCACATCAGACTCTTTTCTTTCTAAGGTAGAAAGTAAGATATCCTTCAATTTAGAGGCCGTTCCAGATGGTGAGTCCTTCTTATGTTTGTGGTGGATATCCAAAACTTCTATATCAAAATTGTTATCTAAAACCTTAGCTGCAATTTCTGTAAGCTTAAATAAGAGATTCACACCTATTGACATATTTGGTGAAAGAACTATAGGTATAGTCTTACTCGCTGATTCAATCTTTCTCTTATGTTCCTTGTCTAAACCTGTAAGTCCAATAACCATAGGCTTATTATATTTTATGCAATAATCCAAATTAGAATCTAATGCTTGTAAGGAGCTAAAATCAATGACACCATTCGAATTCTTGATTGCATCCTCTAGCTCTGCAGTGAATAGGACTTTATTTTCTTTGCCACCTGAGTGAAGACCAGAATCAAAACCTAGGCAATAAGTATCTGGTCGAACTATAGCATATGCTAAACTAACAGACTTGGATTGAGGAAAAGCTTGGGTGATAGCTCGCCCCATACGACCAGCGGCACCTATGAGTGCAATTTTTTTCTTATCCAAGACCTTCCTCTCTTAACTTTAGAACTAATTTCTTAAACTGCTCAGAGGCAGGGCCTGAGGAAAGCTGAGTCATTGGTAAACGTAGATTATTTTCACAAAGACCTAACCAACTAAGTGCTGCTTTGACTGGAATAGGATTGGTTTCCATAAATGCAGAATGAAAAATTGGCATTAATTTATAATACAATTCTCTTGATTCAACAATCTTGCCCTCATTCCAAAGCTGAACCATCTTAACAAGAGATGCAGGAAAAATATTGGATACCACCGAGACAACACCAACACCTCCAATGGCTAGTAATGGCAGTGTCAAATTGTCATCACCCGAAAGCATAGTAAAGTCTTTGGGAAGGATGGCTTTGAGTCTTGCCATAAAACCTAGATCACCTGTCGCTTCTTTGATGGATACTATGTTCTTATGTTCTGCTAATTTCTGAATTGTCTCAATACTTAACATAACTCCTGTTCTACCAGGAATGTTGTAGAGCATAACTCCTACAGAAGAATGATCCGCAATTTGCAAGAAATGCTGAGTCAATCCTTCTTGGGTAGGCTTGTTGTAATATGGATTAACGGAAAGAACTCCATCAACTCCATCCTTGCATGCCTGTTCGGTAAGTTCCATTGCTTCCTTAGTCGAGTTAGAACCGGTTCCTGCTATAACTTTGATTCGCTTATTCACGTGCTGAACTGTCTTCTGAATGAGTTCAGAATGTTCTTCATGAGCAAGGGTGGGAGATTCTCCAGTGGTACCGCAAGGAACAACTCCGTCTACTCCAGCCTTGATTTGCAAATCTAGCAAATGGAAGTAGCTGTCGTAGTCTATTTTACCTTGGGAAAATGGGGTGATGATGGCTGTGTATACGCCCTGAAACATAGGTTTACAATCGAGAAGGTAGAGAATTTGTCAAGAAAAGGCGTACTTAGAAACGAAAGTTGTAGTGAATATGTCCTTTTGCTTCGGTATATTGGTTCGGAGTGACCGTTCCTATTCCTGGATCGAAGCCTATATCCAGTGTTTCTTGGTCTAGTCCCAAGAAATAAAAAGTCAAACCTGTCGCGACCATAAAAGCTGCCCCGTAGAGCATGAGTCCACCTCTTGCTTGGGAACGAGTTCTTCCAAATCCGATGTTGCCTGCTATTCGGTTGTAATCTCGAATCTGACTTTTCACTTCTCGAATTCTGATTTCTTCGTAAAGAACTGTAGCTACAGCGAGATTGTTATTCTGAGAAAAAAGTGCTTGAGCTTGTGCAAGACTATTGATCTGAATTTCTGGACGAAGGGAATCTCTAAGTTTATTAGCCTGCAATTGGAAATAAATATTTCCTGCATAAAATAGCAAGGCTCCCCAGACAGAATAGACCATAAAATCTTTGTGAGTGTAATCTAAGAAAACATAATCCTTATTCAAATAATAAGCTTCTGATTTGCCAGGCTTTAATGTAACTTTAAACTTACCTGTTTCAGCAACCGCAAGATCTACTCCTTGATAATGGTCTATGAATTCTTCTTTGGCTATACGTAGCCTATTCTTGCCTGCTGGTACGGAAACTTTGGTAAGAGGGGTTTGACCAATTTTCTCAACACCCAAATAGACATCCGCTCCACTAGGTTCCGAGCTTACTGAGATAAAAGCAGCTCTTTGGTTAGAACTTAATTCTACTGAAATGGATTTGGATTGTTCTGGCAAAAGTTCCAGTTCCGATTTGTATTCCTTGTAATCCTTGTGGGTAATTAGAATTTCGTGTCGCCCAAAAGGTAAAGAAGATTTCTCTAAAGGAGTCTTACCAATGTAGTTCCCATCTACAAATACCAAAGCACCTGAGATTGGATTGGTCTGAATAGAGATATAAGCCAATTGTTTCTGAATTAGGGTCTTCTTTATTTTATCCGTTAAGGGAAGCATTTCCTGTAAAGATCGTTCTATACTGGTAGAGTGGGTATACTTTGTTACTTTTCCATTCAAAAGATTGGTTAATTCCAGATTTACGAGGATAGATCCAGAAGATGTTCTGCTAAACTCGCCTGTTAAACCATAAGAACAGTTTTTCTTATGTCCATAACGATAGACATCTTCAGCGTCTATTGCTAAAACCTTATCTCTTTCATATTCTACTGTGAGTGGAATGTATCTTGGATCCTTAGATGGAAGTTCTTTCTTTTTGTTCGAAAGAATGGCATCTAATTCTTCTTGTTTGTATTCCAACTTTCTTTGTAAGCTGGCATTCAAGCCACCACCTTCCAAAACACGTTTATTTTCTAAAATAGTTTCAAGTCCTTGTTTTTCTTTAGTATTGGAAGGATCTTTGGGGTTACCCATAGTATGACGAACTACATCATAAACTAGATTCTCATCATAAACATAACCTAACTTTCTAACTTCTGTTAGAATGATTGATGGAATTCCTCTTGAGAGATATTGCAAATCTCCTATATCTTCTGACTTAGTTCTAAGAGCATAGAAGCAAAATTTCCTCTCTTTCTCAACTGTCACCAATTGCGGAGAGTAGTAGCTAGACAGATTGTAAAGTTCATCTACAGATAAAATTGGATTCACTTGAGCAAATAGGATGCATAGAATCAGAGTGCTTGAAAATAGCTTTTTCATTTTCTACCAATTCCTACTATCATACTTACGATTCCAAACACGGGCATTATTACAGCTAGAGGACTCTTCTCAAAATAGTCAGCTGAAAAAGCAATCTGTTCACCAAGTCCTGGACCAAGAAAATCACCTGACCAATCAACTCCCAGAAAGCTAAACAAAGCAATTGCCATTATGACATTGGGAACTCCTGTAACAAATAGAAAAGAAAACAAAGAAACTAAACTAGGCAGAATATGGAAACGAAAAACATGTGCCTTATTAGCTCCGCCGGCATAAGAGGAAAGAACGTATCCGGATTGGTTGATTTCTTTTAATTTAGATTTAATTGTTTCATAAGAACTTGCCCAATCAGAAAGCACAATTGAGAGCGGTAAAGTGATGAAATTAGCACCTAAGCCTGTAACAACCAATAAAGCAATTAGAAGAGAAGGAATAGAGAGAAAGACATAGGACAGTTGGTCCACCAAAAAACCTAGGAAACGATTGGAAATATAAATAAGTAAGCTAAGGCTAAGGGAAAATGCTATGGTAAGTAATCTGGCTGGTATAGCGACCAAAACTGTAGATAAAATTCCAAAGGAAAATAGTGCATAAATATCTCTTCCTAATCTGTCACAGCCAAATGGATGGTCTAAGGATTTAAATGCAGGATAATTCACTGCATCAAGATCAATTCCTGTTGGGGCATCATATAAAAAAACTCCAAACAAAGCAAAGATACTAAAACTAGATATATAAACTAGCATAGCCGTATTCATTTTTCTTTCCCAACTAACAGTGCAGATCTAGCATCCTGATAAATCAATGCTGCACGATTCATTATGTAAATTATACTTCCAGAATAAATCAAAAGTATAGAAAGAAGCACCTGATCCATTGATTTAATTGCATAGAAAAGGGAACGACCTATTCCAGGGAAAAAAAATATTTCCTCTACAACCATCGCACCTGAAAGCAAAGAACCAAGGTCAAGGATTACAAGCACAATAAATGTAGGCATTAATTTAGGAAATAAATTCTTGAATAAAATTGCATTACGAGGAATTCCTCTAGTCTCAAGTAACTTGAAAAGTGGCGATTCTAATTCTATTCTTGCTTGGCTTGAAAGAAAGAGTTGCAATCTAGCATATACTCTAACTCCCAAACTAAGCGAAGGCAAAATCAAATAAGATACAGAACCGAATTTATAACCACCAGGAGGAAGAATCTCCCATTTATAAAAAAAGAAAATCAATAGAAATAAGGAAAAGATAAAGATAGGAGTGGAAAGAATTAACTTTGAAAGAAAATCGATAGAATACAGAAATTTAGGAGAATTTAGAAAAAACATACTAAATAGAATTGAAGTTATAATACCAAAAAGAATTGCAAGAACTGAAATCTGAAAAGTTGGCAGTATTCTTTCCGCTAGGTGAGATAAGACGTTTTCTCCACTTTCTGTTTTGCCTTCTTTTATTAGAAAAAGATAAGCATAAAGGTCAAAGAAATCTTCTGTAAAACTTGTCTTAGAGCTTAATTCTTGGATTGTTTCTTCAGACAAACCTGAATCTGTATATTGGTAAGCTTTATCTATGACTCGCAACCTGACTAAGGCAAGCGATAAGAGACTAAGAAACAAAAAGAATATAAGAAAGCGAAAAAATTCCTTAGCCAACAACTAAAACTTTCTTAATTTCTTCCAAGGATTTAGATTGAATGATCTTCTCTCTTTCATCTGGTTGATTCAAGGTCTTAGCAATCATTGCAAGTGTCTTAATGTGTTCTTGGAACTTAGATTTTGGAACAATTAATAAAATGAAAATATGAACGGGATTCGAATCTATAGAATCAAAAGCTATTCCCTGGGGAGATATTGCCATCACCGATTTCAAAGTATCCACTACTGAAATCGAGCAATGTGGAATGGCAACTCCACTTCCTATACCAGTAGACATTGACTTTTCTCTTTGGAGAAGAGATTCAATAACTTCATTTCTTTTACTTGAATCCAAGGTATGATTATTTACTAAATGATCTACCATTTGTTCTATCACGGATTCTTTGCTATCAGCATGAAAATCGAATATTACATTGGATTCATTTAAGATTTCCAGTAAATGGTTCATTGGTACTTGCCTTTCATGGGTATGCTTGCATGAAAAAATTTCAGAAAGAATCCTTCCACCATAAAAAATAAAAATAGTAAGAATCCTAAAGATTGAACTGGGAGTTTTAAAAAAACAATTCCCATTTGCACGATAAATAAAATAAACCATGAAAGTTGTTGAATCCAGAATGAAGAGTAAAAACTTCTACCAGGCAAGAGACAAGCCAAGAAAAATATATTCGCATGAGATGCCACAGTAAGCCAAGGAATAGAATTGAAATCATGGAAATATGGAATAATTGAGATGAGCAGTATCCATAACAATGCAAAAATAGATATAAATCTCCTGAAGATAAATAATGCACTTAAGGACAATGCATAAATAGAAAATGATTCTAATAAACTGAATTGATTCAAGCCGAATAATCCGATATAGTCTAATCCTGTCCAAGATTCTATTTCCTTCCAAGGGAATAAAGCTAGATCTAAATTCATGCCTTCTATTTTGATAAATTTAGAAAATAAAAATAGAACGAAAAGAGGAAGGAAAAAATAAGAAAATCGTATAGCGAAGTAATGTTGAAAGATTGAAAAAAGACCTAAACCAATTGTGCATGATACAAATATCCACAGAGAATTCATCCACTGAACAGGAATAACAAATTGAAGAAATAAGATATGAATCAATAAACCGAATAGATAGATATATTTTTTAGTAATTTTGTGGATAATAAAAAATCCCATAAATGGAATGAAAATTGAAGCTAGTGATAACAAAGAATCAAAAAAACCCCAATAGACCAGACCTATTTGCATACCGAAGAATAAAAGAAAGCTCAGAGTATCAAAAATAAATTCAGAATTATAAACACTCCACCCTTTTCTTGTAAAAACAACTCTATCTTTAAGCATGGCTATGCTCACTCTGTTGGTTGAATTCTGATTGTGTTTCTTTAGCTAATTTAATTTTAGAGCGGAAATCTATTCCTGAGGGACAATAGAAATCACAAAGACCACACTCAATGCAAGATTGAATATTGAATATTGATCTATTGTGTATCAAAGCCTGCGGATTTGCTTGGGTTGGACATACTGCATCACAATCATTGCATTCTGTACAAGGTAATTCTAAGTTTTTCTTAGGGTGATTTACTGAAAGAATCAAATCAGCATCTTCATAAATATTATAAAAATATTCATCGGAACGCATCATTATTCGAGATGACTTATCAAATGAATTTAAAGAAATATATTTGTATTTCTTAAAAAAGATTTTATCAAGAAAACGAAAGCTCTGTCCATTCGAAATAAGAAAATAACGTTCACGACCATCAACTCTTCCACTTCTATCGACGCATTCCACTGCTAAGTGGCGTTTGGTGAAAGGAATATCATAGTACAAGGCTCGAATAAGATGCCAAACTGTTTCACCACCCAGAAAAAACATTTTACTCTTATCCGATTGGATTTCGCCATAGATATTTTTCTTTAATGCCTTTTGAAGGAAGTATTCTGGCTTACCTAAGGGAAATTTGTATTTGGAAGTAAATTTATTTTTACTTGGCTCTAAGAAACTAATAATCTTTTTATTAGGGAATATGGAGGATAAAAATTGTTCTAGGGCTATGATTTCTTTAGCAAAATCTGTTTGTAGAATTTTTGTATAATTCGGTGAGATTCTATTGGTGTGAGTACTGAGAACCAATTCACTATCAGAAACTTTTGCAAAAGCTGAGAGGTAATTCCACAAAGCTGTCTGAGGAAAATCTAAGGAATAGACTCCATTCTTTTCTAGTAGATTTAAAAAGCTATTCGAGTCTAGCTTAGGTTCCAAGTACAAGGCCTTGGGTTCTAGATTACCATCCTGGGTGAGCTTAAAATACTTCTGATTGTTTTCTTCGTGTTGTTCGGCTATACCGTTAGCTGATGCAAGGATTTTATGAGTGGGTGTAATGCCTAGAACATCACCGAGTTGAACTCTTCTTGGAAATTCTCCTATAGCTTCAGTTCTTTCATCTTGGAGAATCTGGAAACTCCCTTGCCAGAGAGTTTCGTTTTTCTTCCCTTTCTCGTGGTGCCTTCGGGAAAAGGAACGTGAGGGTAAAGGGAAGCGCAATGTTTTAGCTAGCTGACTTCACCATGTAGATTTCGTCTTTGATGGGAAGTTCTTTCTTAAGATTCTTGATATAGGGGAGAATATCGCCCATTTCTTCATAGAATTCACAGTCTGATTGCATTCTTCGTGCTACTGTGAAGTACTTGTAAAGTTTTTCTTCGCCTGATCTCTTGGACCATTTCTTCTTATTGCATTTTACCCGAAGAATATATTTATCTTGTTCTGATTCATAATTTCTAACAACAACGCATTGGATGCAATTTGCACAGTAAACCTTCTCGCTCATTCGAATTCCTTATTCCTTGGGTTATGAATGTACCAGAATTCTACCTGACAGCCTCTTGTCAAGCAGGATTAGTTGATACATCTTGTTGTATTGTTGAAGGAGATTTTTTTCTCCAGATAAAGGCTTCTCGCATAGATTGGAAGGCAACATAAAAGAATCCTATAGAATAAAGAACTAAAAATCCTATTACATAAGGCTTATCCAATGCAAAGCATAGGTAGATACAAAATACACAATAGCAGCCCATTAGAAATTCTAAGCCTACGTGGATGTCAAGTGGGATAGTATATTTCATTCTATCTGCCAAATTGTCCGCTTTTGATTCAATTTTCATTTTAGGAGTTCTCTTAAAACCAGATTGAATGCCAAGAACTGCTTCTAACCAAGCTCTCGTATTTACAACTGCTATTCCTGTTCCTATTACTACCATAACGGGTAGAAAGAAAAGTCTTCTCTTCCAATCTGGATAGATTTCTTTTTGGGAATAAGCATAAAATACCATGGGACCGATTGAACCAATAATTAGAATAGTAGCTGTAGGACCTATAATTCCAAGAGATAAGGTGTAAAAATTTATACCAGACCAGTACTCCATCAAGAGTAAGGGAGCGGTCAATAAGATATTTATGATCATAAAAGGATGAACAGAATAATTCACTAAATGAGTAATAGCCTCTGATTTGGTCTTCCAATCCAGTTTCGCCTTCCAAATTCTAGGGAGTAGCTTAACAGCTGTCTGTATGGAACCCTTGCACCAACGAAATTGTTGGGATTTGTATGCATTCATAGTTGCTGGGATTTCCGCCTTACAAACAACATCGCGAAGGTATTGAAATTTCCAACCTCGTATCTCAGCTCGATAGGATAGATCAAAGTCTTCAGTAAGTGTATCATGTTCCCAGCCACCTGCATCAATGATACAATCTTTACGCCAAACACCTGCGGTTCCATTGAAATTCATCCACAAGCCAGAACCGTTTCGTGCAACCTGCTCTATCATAAAATGACCATCAATCCCATAACACTGAGCCTTAGTTAGAATATTATAATCAGGATTTAAATGTCCCCATCTAGCTTGCACCATACCAATATTAGGATCAATGAAATATCCTATCGTTTTAATTAAGAAGTCTGGATCAGGAACAAAATCAGCATCAAAGATAGCAATGTATTCACCACTCGCCTTTGCCATACCCTCATCTAAGGCACCAGCTTTGTGACCTTGTCTATTTGTTCTATGTAAATGCTCAATCCAGAATCCTTTCTTTGCATAATAATCAACTAACTCTTTCGCTTTATCGACGGACTCATCAGTTGAATCATCTAGAACTTGGATTTGTAATTTATTTTTAGGATAACGAATCTTGACCGCAGAATCAATCAATCGATCAATTACATAAAACTCATTAAACACTGGCAGTTGAACTGTAACTATAGGTAAAAATTTAGGCTTGCTAAGATCGAGAAGTTTGGTTTCTTCGGAGTCGCATTCATTTTTATATTTCTTATACAAATAGACCATAATGTAAGTATGGATTCCAAAGTAAAAAAGGACCAAAATGTCCAAAAAGTAGATGGTTAAGAATGCAATCAAGATGGCAAAAGTCATAGTATTTCCATCAAATCTTACAGTATGGACAGGTCAATTCGATTTTGTGCAGCGCATAATCAAAAAATTGCAAATCCTTGGAATTTTTCTTTCCAGGCTTGTTATTATTAAATAAGTTCTGTCTGTGCGTCTGCTCCAAGAAATTTATTTACCAATACTCGAAATGGGGATCTCCATACTCATTGGTGTATTGTTTTTTGGCACTCAGCTATTGCTTGTCTCAACCTCTGTAGAAACAATAAATTTCCTAGGAAGGTATCCAGAGCTTTTAGCAATTTCCATCATCTCTTCCTTGTCTGGCTATTTAATCTATGCTTTCATAAGTAAGGGACTCAAGAAAAATCTAATTCGAATTGCTATTTACTCACTAATTGCAATTTGTATTTGGATTGTTTTTATAATTGATAGACCTGTATTATTAGAAAGTATCTTTTATCAAAATTCCACCCGCTTACTCATTGTCTTATCCTTTTTGATAATTGGAATCTTGCTTTCAGACCAAAAAGAGGTCCAAAAAGGAGGCTTTCTTATTGGGATGCTATTCTTTTTATTCCTAGGCGAATTCTTACAATTTACAAATGAAAGTTTAAAATGGATTCTGCTTTTTCTTCTTATAGGATTATTCATAAATTATTTACTTAGAACATATTTATTTCTAAAAAATCAATTTCTTCCAACAAGGCTTTCCAGAAGAAATTATAAATACTTTATTCCACTCTACCAAAGCTTTCTCATTTTATTTGTTATAACCATAGGCACTTATTTCTATAGAAATCTTTTATCCTTGGATTTAGTTTTAATTGTTTTTCTAACGACTTATACAATTACAAGAAGCATAGCTATTTATAAGATTCCGGAACAAGTTCATAGAATAGGCTTTATCTACGGACGGTACTTACTGACTATTTCATTTATACTGTATGCTGCGAGCTATTCCTGGAATAATTTATTCTATGGCTTAATAATTGCTATCGCAGTTGGCTTAGGATTTTTTAGACCTTCTCAATCCAATGAAAGATTCAATCAACAACCCATACTCCTAGGCATCCTGGGTTTGATTGTCTGCGGGCTGATAATATATATAACAAAATACAATATCCTATTTATTCATCTTTTATTCTTGATATATGCAATCATTTATTTACCAATTCAAGGTAAAACAATCATGAATCCTATAGATAAACAAGCTCCCCTCATCGTAGGCATGTTGCTATCTATGTTATTATTTCAAATTCCATCCAAAGCAATCCCACAAACTATTCGAATACAACAAAACTATGTTAATGAGCCTATCCCTTTTTATCTTAGCAATCTTTTCGAAGAAAATAAAATCTATACTTTTATCCAATCCAATCTTCCCTATTCTAGTCCTGTTGAATTTCCAACTGAAGATGAGATTATCGGTACAATTCCAATTCTTGGATTCA
The DNA here is from genome assembly GCA_022402465.1 of Leptospiraceae bacterium. GTDB lineage: Bacteria > Spirochaetota > Leptospiria > Leptospirales > Leptospiraceae. Next base: position 196,825 of record JAKRSH010000043.1, read on the forward strand.
ACCAAGAAAATAAATATTTAAAATACTATTGGATCTATCTAACAGAAAGAAATATTCCTCATTATATTTTAGTTTCAGAATCAGAAGAAATTAGAGCAAGAGCAAGCTCTGTTTTGAGTGGTATGAGTTCTGTGAACTATCCAGGATTTACAATTTATTATTTTCCTGAGTCTATCAAACCTGCATGGTCAAGTAAGCTATCTAAGGATTGGAAATTTACTTCTATCAATGATAAATTAAAATCTGCAAAAGATTGGAAGGAATTTCCTGCGATTTTTAACCAAATGTCTACCTACGGCGGCTCAGAAATAAGATCAGAGGTAGCAATTTATAAATCACTATTGCATGATTCAATATTAGAATATTGTAAATATTTTGCAGAAGAGCAAAGACATAGTGAATCCATTGATTGTATTGACTTGTCATTACGATTTGGGGACTTAGATATTGGAACCAAAGAGATTGCATTTGATGCTATGAATTTTATCACTCCCTCTTCAAAGCACATAGCTTTATTGGAATATCTTTCTAAAGACCCAAAGTATAGAGCTAGCAGTCTTGCAAAATTATTTCCACTCTATGACTCTATAGATGATTTTAAGAATTCTGTCGATGTAATACAAAGACTTAGAATTAGCTTACAAGAGAATAACCAAGAACAAGAATTACGCGATTTAGAGATAGAAGAAGCAAGGTATTTTATCAAGATGAACAAATGGGATGAGGCAAGTTCCGCTATTAGTTCTAACTTTCGAAAGTATCCACAATCAATCGTATGGCAGAGATTAAATGAGGAACTTGCTAAATGGAAAGAGTCCAGAAGAAACTACTGGACTCCTAAAGAGAAGATAGACACTAAAAATATAAAGTAGCTTTTCTTATAAAAGATAATCTATTTTATCTTTCTTCTTTTCATATACATTGCTAGAGTCTTAGAAACCTCGGTTTGAACTTTCTTACGAAACATAGGAGTCCAGCCTAGGAATAATCCTGGTAGGCCAAATGCCATGCGAGACCATTTCCAAAACGGAAAGCTATCTTTATGTTCCAATATCTTTCCATCTTTAAATTTAAATTCAGCGTGAATTTTATTGTGAACGGTTCGTCCAGTCTTTGAAAATTTATAAACAGCTTCCCAATCCGCAGATCCTTTGTTATCATCTGCTGAAGCAGAAGTACATTCAATGGTTCCATTCGGGTCCATGCCTTCAAGCAACATCGCCCACATACCGTAGCATTCTCTTCCTTTAAGATTTTGGAAGGCTGGATCCGAAAAGCTTGATTCTTCATGGTAAGCTTCTCCCATTTTGTCTGCCTTTCTTTCCGAGAAAGCCTTATAGAAATTACGAATTAGTTGTTCATTTGCGTGCATGGTTGCTTATTTTGTTTTCTGTTTTAAATTCTTCAAGTTATAAAACACTTTAATAAATTAATTTTTTCTTTTAAATATGAATAGCATGACCCAGGCTTGCTTCTGCTGCTTCCATAATGGTTTCTGAAATGGTAGGGTGAGCATGGATGGATCTAGCTAAATTATGTATCGTTAATTCTGCATTAGCTGCAAGAGTGATTTCATTGATCATCTCTGTTGCAGAAGTGCCCACGATATGCGCTCCTAAGATAGCTCCTGTTTTTTTTTCATGCAAGATTTTTACAAATCCCTCTGAATCTCCCACTGCCCGAGCTCTGCCATTTGCAGTGTAAGGAAATTTACCAACGGCATATTCCAAGCCAAGTTTCTTAGCCTTGTCTTCCGTCAAACCAACCGAGGCAACTTCTGGGTGGCAGTACGTGCAACCAGGAATTGCCTCATAATTGAGAAAATCAAAGTGTAAATTATGAGGATTCCCTTCTTGGATGGAGATATGCTCAGCAGCACGAATGCCTTCACTAGATGCAACATGTGCTAAAAGTGGCGTTGCAATACAATCTCCAATAGCATATATATTGGTAAGAGTGCTTCTGTAATAGGAATCTACATCTATGAAATTTTTAGATGTCTTAATCCCTAGATGATCTATACCTAATGATTCAGTATTTGGCATTACACCTATTCCAACTATCACCTTATCAACTTGAATGGAAATTTCTTTATTCTCACTATCTTGCAAAGTCAATTCAACTTGTTTAGAGACTTTTGCAGATAAGACTTTGGTAGATGTATGAAATTGGATTTTTCTCTTTTGGAAAGATCTTTCTAAAGTCTTAGAACTATCTTTATCTTCATTAGGAAGAAGATGCGGCAGGGCTTCAATAACAGTGACCTCAGAACCCATAGAAGAATAGATATCAGCAAATTCTATACCTATGGCACCTGCCCCTATGATGGCAAGTTTTTGAGGTACTGCTTCTAATACCATAGCCTCCCGACTTGATAGAACTTTATCTTGGTCAAAGGGCAGAAAGGGTAAGGGCCTGGGTCTTGCTCCTGTTGCAATGATGAAATACTTAGAGGAAATAGTTTCTATCACCTTAGCATCTTTATCTTGCACTTGGATGGTATTTTTATCTTGGAAAATTGCATTGCCTGCTATAACAGGGATTTTATTCTTTTTCATTAAGAAATCTACCCCCGAAGCCATTTGGTCAGCAACAGTTCGGGAATGTTTGATCACATCTGGGAAATGAAAGCTGAGTTTCTCGGCTCTTAGACCAAAGTGAGCTGCCTTTGCCATCTCTGTATAAAGATGTGCACTTTGTAACAATGCCTTGGTTGGAATACACCCCCAATTGAGACAGACTCCACCCATTTTCTCACGTTCAATAACTGCAACCGCTAGTCCTAATTGAGCAGCTCGAATTGCTGCTACATAACCACCTGGGCCTCCGCCTATTACTACAACTTGGAATTCTTTGGATTGGTTCGTCATGCTTGCACTCCTAGTGCAATGCTACTATTTTTTCTTCAAAACGTAAAGGATTCTTCCACCGAATCTGCGGAATTTTTCACCAGAAAATCCACCGAATTGGTTTAGTATTTCAAATTTACCATCTTTGATGGACGCTTCTAACTCCCTTGGGTAGAAGACTCGCATTACATGTTTGTCTTTAATATCGGATTTGTCTAAATGATACACATAATTTACTTCGACCATAGTCTGGTCATCTGCTCTCGTTAATCGAAAACCACGATTTCTTCTAATATTTGTTGTGCCTATCTTTATATTAGCAACAAGCCCCAATGGCTTACGTTTGATCCTTTTGATGGGTTCTGCATTCCAGACATCAAGAATAAGAATTCCTGCTGTCTTGAGATTCTTATACGCATTTTGAAAATATGTTTTAATCTCATCGTTGCTTGTGAGATAGTTAAAAGTACCAAACAGACATACTATGCCATCGACCGGCGATTTAAGTTTATAGTCTTCCATCTTTCCGACTTCAAATTTGCAATGGGGAAATCTCTTTTTAGCAATATCAACCATTTGCGGAGACGCATCTATCCCAAGAATTTTAAATCCCATTCCTTGTAAGTCTTTAACATGCTCACCCGAACCACATCCTATATCTAATGCAGTTTGAATCTTATGTCTTTTAAAAACTTCCGATATGAAATGTATTTCTTCATCCAGACGACGCCCTGGTTTTTCTATTTCAAAATAGTATTCTGCAAGATCCGAGTAAAGTTTCAATTCTTCCCCCCGAGAAAAAGGATTCAGTCCTGCCCTTCTATCCCGATACTAATAATATAACGGCAGAATCATCATGAAAAACAATCGAATATTTTTAATTCCTATAGTTCTATCTATACCTTTTATCTATTTAATATTAACTGGCAGCAAAGAAACCATATTCCTAGGGTTTATTTCCTTAGCCTTATTAACTCTTTTTCTCTATACTCTCAGACTCATGAGTGGAACGGAAAAAATAAGTATTAGATCCCAAGAACAAAATATAAATTCAAATTCTTTCCAAGAGCAAGAAAATGAGTTCCAAGAAGAAGAAAGTTTTAACCTTCCAATTGAGGCTAAAGAAAAAATCAATTACCAAGCTCTTTCCTTTTTTGAAAAGCCAACAAAGCTAGATAATATTATTCCTATCAATTTAGGAATCAGAGAAATTCGTAAGTCCCGATTTAAAAAAGAAACCTTAGGCCCTATGGTTAAAAGTTTTGTCCAAGAACTTCCCCTAAGAATTAAAACTGTCTCCTTACTTTTCTGTATTTATGAAAATTCCCTCTTCAAAGAATTTTTAATGCAGAGAGGATCCTTATTTATAGACTGTGATACGGATGCAGTATTGGAAGCAGAGGATAATGTTTGGGAATCTTTGTTACAAAATGAATCTGTTTTATCTGAAGATGGAAGAAATCTCTATGTATGTATTGCAACACCAACTAAAATCCTAGGAATGGTTTCACTTGAATCCATCTCAGGTTTTCTTCCCAATGAAAAGAGATTAATCGAATTAGAATGCGAGAAGTTCGCCTTAGATTGGGAGGCAAGAACAGATTATGAACTTGCAATTCTAGATCCCAAAACCTTAGTCTATAACAAGAATCACTTTAATACGATACTTAGAGAAAAATTCTTCACCAGAGAAGAAGAATTTTCTCTTTTCGCCATAGAAGTCAGTGACTCAAAAAATCGTGAAGAATTTATTTCCTATCTAGCAGAGAATCTTCCCTTTTCCATTTATAGAATGGATGAAAGTAAATTGGGCTTTTTCCTTTCATCTACTGAAATTGACAAACTCTCTGAGCAGCTAGATGCCATAGTTCAATCTTTGGATGAACAAGGATTCTTTGTGGAGTTTTATGTTGCATACTCTCCCAAATCTAGAAAATTAGAATCTGCTTTAGAATGGGAAGAAGACATCAACCAACAATTGCTAATAGCAAAAAGAAAGAACATTGAGAAACAAAGACAAGTGGCGAATGGATAAGAAGTAAAAAACTATGGATCCTTTGTTAGATGAAAAGTTTATTCTTACGATCTCTCATGTTTTTCCAGATTTTATAAGAAAATCTCTTCACATCCAAGCCATAAGGGAAGCGTACGGACCGTCCAAGAATGAAGGAATATGCTATGAAAGTTGCACGAGAGTTCCTTTTCATGGAGAAGTGAACGGTTCTATGTTTTTGAGCATGGATGGATATACTAAACTCAAATTACTTCCTAAAATAGCCTCTGGTTTTGGTATAGATCCAACCACTCAGTCCCACTCAACATCAATAGTCTTAGAATTTGCTAACCAAATTTCTGCGGGCTTAATCAACGAGATGAGGCAAGGCAGATTTGAAATTGATATAAATCCACCTGAAGTATGGAATCACAAGGTATTTCCTATTGATTTAAGAACTTATAGACAGTATATTCTAATTTACTTCTTAGCAGATAAAAGAGAGAAACTCAATCTTGGACGAATAAATTTAATACTATTACTTGAAAAATATAAAAATGCAATCCTAGATCATCATCCTGACAAGATAAGTAATTTAGAATAAAATTATTGACTAAAAAAGAATACCAGTCTATTATTCTATTAGTATTTAATTTAAAATTTCAATTTTTATAGAATTAGATTAAAATGACTTTTCTTGAATTTTGAGCTATCAGAAATTGTACCTACTGTATGGAAGAAAACAAAAAGGATCCAAATCAAAATTCCTCACCTGAGCCGAATTTTTCAAATCACAAAGTTTTTGATGTTGATAGGGGCCTCGAACTAAAAATTGATCCAAATGGACTTACCGTTACTTTACAAGTTAGACCAAATTTACTCACTTCAAGAGAAGTAAGCATTTCTGATTTTTATTATACTTTTGAAAGATATAATATTTCTACCAAGCAGGTCTTAGAAGATAAACTGAATGGAATGCTTGCTCAAATTAATGAACTCATAAAGAAAAATGATAATCTAAAGCAAATACTTTCCTTTGAAATAGCCAAGGGAACTCCTGCCATCGAAGGAGAAGATGGTTGGATTAAATTTTTGTTCCCAAGAGCCAAAAGAGTTACCATCAAGGAGGATGGAACTGCTGATTTTAGGAATATAGAACGATATATTCATGTTAATAAATCAGATAAAGTTGCTATAGTATTCGAAGGTACAAATGGTACGGATGGTATCAACGTATATGGAGATATTATCCATCCCAAGCCCACCAAGAAACCAAAATTAATTGTTGGTAAGAATGTATCTTCTTCTGAAGAGAGATACACAGAAGATCCTCAGAAGTTAGTAAATGTATACTATGCTACCTGCAATGGTGTTATTTTCACTACAGATAACTCTGTAACTGTTTCGCCAGAGTTAAATATTGATTCAGATGTTGGACTCGAAACTGGGAATATCAATTTTGAAGGTACAATACGCGTTAAAGGGAATGTAGTGGAAGGTGCGGTTGTTAATTGTAAATCTAGTTTATTTGTTGCAGGGAATGTAGAAAGCAATGATGTTCAAGTTGCTGAAAATCTTGAGATCAAAGGTGGAATCAAAGGCAAGGATAAAGCAAAAGGAAAGATCATGGTTAAAGGTGATCTTCATGCAAAATATATTGAGAATGCCAATGTAGAAGTACATGGGGATTTAATTATTGAAAATTATATTTTGAACTCTAAAATCAATTGTTTAGGAACTATATTCGTATCTTCAGATTCAGGTTCCATTATTACTTCTGATATAATTTGCTTCCAAGCTGTATCTGTTTCTAACTTGGGTTCTTCTGCTCAATTGGACACAACTTTAGAAGTTGGTTTTCATTTTCTGAATGATTCCTTATATACCATTGGCTCTGAGAAATTGAAAACATTCAATATAGAACTTGCTGAAATTGAACCAAAATTATTAAAAATTAAAGAAGTAATCCAAAGATCTCGCGGTAAGCTGGATGAAGCGAAGAAAGTAGAATTCAAAAACTACTTCGAGAGTTATGCGAAGAAAAAGAAAGCTGTGGATATCTTTGCTTTAAAATTAGACCAACTTAAATCCGAGAGATTCAACTCTGAACCAGTAAAGGTTGTAGTAAGACATGGAGCTTATCCAGGTGTAATTATAAAATATAGAAGACAAATTGAAAAGATCAACAAATACCAATCTTCCTTTATGTTGAACTTTTTCCCAAGCCAAGACAAGGCTGTTATGGTAGCCTGGAAGGCAAATTAAAACAGAAGTAACCTTGTTCAAATAGGAACAATCATATTATGATCTCTGAAAATCTTTCGGAAATTCAAAACTCTTTGCACTCTATTGCATTAGAATGCGGATTTGAAATGCTTGGATTCACTGAGGCAAGTATTCCTGATAAAGACCAAGGCAATATTCAAGCTTTTATAGATAAAAATTATTATGGTTCAATGGCATGGTTCCCTGAAAGGCAAAATATTCGTGTTAGCTTTGAGAACCTAGGCTTCTCAGTTGCAAGTTGTATAGTTCTTGGAATGGTATATAAACCAAGCGAGGAATCAGAAAAATCTTGCGAAGCAATTCTAGATTCTGTTTCTAAGTATGCCTGGGGCCAAGACTACCACCAAGTCTTAAAGGATAAAGCGAAACCTCTTCTTAAATACTTAAGATCTCACTTTCCAAATTATAAATTCAGACAAGCTGTTGATTCACTTCCTATTCCAGAAAAAATATTGGCAAGAGATGCAGGCTTAGGTTGGATAGGAAAGCATACAATACTTATAAATTCAAATTTCGGTTCTTATTTCTTTCTAACAGTTATCCTTTCAGAGAAGGTTCTTCACCTAATAGATACAGAGATGATTGCCTTTAAAATGCCTACCAAAGATAGGTGTGGCACTTGTACGGCTTGTATAGATGCTTGCCCAACAAATGCTATCGTAGATGCCTACCAATTAGATTCTAATTTATGCATCTCGCATAATACAATAGAATTAAAAGATCCAAGCTTTGATGAAGATACCAAAAATCATGGTTGGGTCTATGGCTGTGATATCTGCCAAGATATATGCCCATGGAATAAAACTGTCGCTAGAAAAAAAAATATCCATTCAAAGGTAGAAGAATTTAAGCCTATACAATTTTTCTCTGAATCATCCGAAATCTTTCATGAACTGGATGAACAGGATTTTGAACAAGCCTTTGAAAATTCTGCAATTCTAAGAATAGGGTATAAAAATTGGAATAGAAATATTAAACAAAAAGATACTTTCTAATCAAGGATTCTCTAGTTATTATGAATATAAGGAATTTATCTTTTTAGATTATACTTTTGAAAAAGAAAAGAAAATGAAATAATTTATTTTGGGAAATTGGGATCGTTTAAAAATTTTAAAATCCCATCCTTCAATAAGAAGTGATTTTCCATAGCAACCATATTGATAGCAGCAGGAATGATATAGATTCCTTTCCAAGAAAAATATCTATACTTATAAGAATCCTCTTCCGAGATTTTTTCTACATGACTTTCTTGGTGGCCTATGGCTTGCTTCCATGGTTTAAAAATATTCTCCAAGGAAGGATTGCAGTCTCCAAATTCTATTTCATCAGCAGATCGAACAATAATATCTGATAGCTTAGGAGGCAAGGCAGGTGCCTGGAAAAGATCTCGAATCATCGTTAACTCTTGTTCAATTTCGATTTGAGATACTTTAGGCAAAGGAAAGAGATTTCCAAAACGAATAGCGAAAGGCAGGTAGGTTGCAAATTTCTGGTCATTGATCTGCATCCTTTGCAAAGCTTTTCTAATACTCAATCTAGCCACGTCATTAGGGAAGTCTAGTTGCTCATCAATTAGATTTCGAGTCAGATTGATTGTATTCTGAGTCAGCTTGATTTTCTCTACCCAGAAAAGTTCTAATGTACTAGATTTCATACCTTATTTTCAATTTCTGATTGCACGTTCTTTTTTCAAGAAGGAAAAGATTTAAAATTTTCTGCTTGGTTGCTGATTTATAAGAAAGCTATACACATTGAGGAGAATGTATGGCCAAAGAAGAAAAGTGGAAAGAATTAGTAGAAAGAAAATCAGATTTTCAGCACATCCTAAGAGTATTGAATCGTTACTACGAGAATAGAGAATTTAGTGCCCAACTAGGTGAGTCACACTTTTTTCGGAAAAAATTAACGGAAGAATCAGAAAACAACTTCAAAATTTTTATCAAGAAATTTGGAAACTATGAATACCTCATTCACGCTGAAATCAATCCTAGCCTGCAATCCGTAGAAAAGGAAACATGGATCCATATTGATGGAATTTCGGAAGAAAGAGAACAATTAGAAAAACAAGGAATCACTGAACATCCTTTATTCTCCATTATTGGAGTAGGAGATTTATTCCAAGAAAGTACCAAAGATTCGAATAGAAAGGATCTACCAAAATAAAAATCTTCTTGCTCTTAGTTGATAAAAGTCCACTAATTGACTTGCATGCGCTTCTGGATTTTGTTAGCTTTCCTTTTTTTGAGTCTCAGCATAAATGGCGATTCCATTCGAGGCAAAATCCATTATGATCCCAAGACAGAAGAAGGATATTTCCAAGGCTGGAATTACTCTTACCGAGATAAAGATACCATAATATTTGTTACATTTTTAGTTAGTAACCTTGGACCAGGATCTCTCAATAATGGTGTAAGTTTGTACATACAATCTAAGAAGACAGGAACTTTTTATTCAACTCAGGAATTTGCTAGCCATGATTTAGAAGCTACTGCTGGAAGTTTTGGACAAAGATCTGGATTAAATCGTTTCTTTAAGAAAGACAATACTGTCACTATAGAAATTCGCTTGGAAAATGTTAGCCTAGATTTGAATTTCCAAGTAGCAAGGTTTCCTATTTTAGCTTTATCAAATGGTGATTTTTCCTTAGATCCACACCTTGGTTTTCTTAGAGCAGATATTGGATTTGCAAGAGCTAAGGCAGTGGGTGAATTGAAATTCAAGGAACACATCATTCCCTTGAATGGACAAGGAAGCCTTGAACATTTGAATACAAATGTTGAAGTTTATAAATACAGCAAGAGTTGGGAAATTTTAAGAGCATATTCTAAAAATGGATGGAAGTTTTTTTATGGAGGATTTACAGCCACGGATAATTTTCCTAAAAAATTCTTCAAACGTTATGCGATTCTCAATGAGAAGAACGAAATTATTTATTCTGGAAATGTAAAGCAGATCCAAGTTACTAAGTGGTTACCCAATGCTTTTTCAGGCTATGAAATTCCAGTGGAACAAGAATTGCAATTGGAAGAAAACGAACAGTGCAAGGTTCTTATCCAAGATTCAAAAAATTTGGGTGAGATCAATGTTCTTTCCAATATAAGTGTTGTTCTGCGACTCTTTGTTCGAATGTTTTTTGCGAAGCCTTATCAAATTCACAAAGAAACAAAAGTCGATTGGAATTGTAATCTTAATCCAGACTCAGAGGAGAACCTAAAGTTTAATAATGGGACTCATTCATACTACCTAATTAACAGATAGTTTAAGACCTTCATAAGCTATGATTATTTCAACCTTGTGTGCATTGCCTTTGATCTCATCTTCGATAATTTGCATTGCGACTTCATCCGTGTGGTCAGGTTCAAAATGCGTAAGCACAACCTTCTTTACTCCAAGGATCTCAGCGGCCCTAACTGCCATACTAACAGAAGTATGACCCCAACCTATCTTCTTTTCGGATTCTTCTGAGCTATACTGAGCATCGATAATAAGAATTTCACAATTCGTTAAATTCTTATTCCACTTCTGTATGGTTTCTAATTGATTTTCACGTAATTCTACATCCGTACAGAATAAGACAGATTTATCTCCATTTGAAATTTGGTATCCTGTACAAGAACCAGGGTGCATAAGAGGAAATGGAGTTAAGGTATATTCTTTTATTTGAATGGGTTCGTATTCTTCTAGACAATGAAAGTTTTTCTGAGATGCCATTGCAGATAAAGTGATAGGAAAATTTTCATCCCATTGTTGGCGCTCTAATCTTTCTTGGAGATTTTTGATGCAGGAATAAAAGTTAATATTCACCTTTGGTGAATAGGCTGGCTTAAAGAATGGCCAACCTTGGATATGATCCCAATGAGTATGAGTCATAAAAATATTTAAATCTAGACCATCTGAAAAAGCTTTGGCAGCTAGAGAATTGCCCAGCTCGCGGATGCCAGTTCCCATATCAAAAATAAAATGATTCCCCTTAGTACTTGTAAAATCAAGGCAGGTTGTATTGCCTCCTATATTTCTTTGTAAAGTCGGAGCAAGAGAATCATACAATTCTTCAAGGGAGATTTTATTTTTCTTTCCCTTCCACGTTTGGGAGGCATGCTCAAGGATGTGCATGACTTTTGCCTTGTATTCCCTAGCTGTAATTGGTGTGGGACAAGAACCACGAACTCCGTAAAAATTTATTTCCATTGATAAATGAACTGCTTAAATCCTTTGATTTAATCCTATGGTAGATTATCGGGATGTTGAATGCAGAACTTAGGCAAAAACTTTGGAGCTTAGTAAGTAAAACGCATTCTAACTCATCACTGATTATTAGACCAGATAACAAACCCAGTCCGATTCCTCTCCATAATTATTTTGCAGGTAACATAGAACAGCATTTTCTAGAATTAGGTTCAGGATGGAGTGAGGTAGTCCTTAAATTAGCAGAAGAAAATGTAAACATGGGATTCATAGCCATGGAAAGAAAATGGAATCGCTTAAGAAGAGGATTTGAATTGGCTGAACAAAAGAATTTGCAGAATATTTTCTTCTCAGCAATTAATTTTCAATGGTTTCTAAGTGATATTTTTCCTGAAAATTCTTTTGACACTGTCCTTCTCAATTTTCCCGATCCCTGGCCCAAGAAGAAACATCATAAAAATCGATCTATAGACCAGAATTTTCTTAAATCAGTATACAATATACTCAAACCTGGTGGCAAATTCCTATTTGCAACAGACCACTTCGGTTACGCAAGGTGGACAATTCGGCATCTGAGGAAATTCAATCAATTTGAATCCACCTCCCAAGAGTACTGCTTTGAAAGACCTGCCCTACCCATTTCATCCTTTGAACAGGAAAAGATGGATGAGGGCAAAAGAATTTTCTATTTAGAAAGATCTAAGCCTTGGCTATAAAGTGTAGCTAAATCAGAATTCGAAGTATTCCAGTCAGTAGGAGCCTTGGTTTCGGCAAGTATGGCTCCTGAAGTATTATGAAATTTAACCTTGTTCAATCGATCCCAGGATATGTATCCTTTTTCTACAGGAAGAATGGAAAGCATACCTTGGGCAAATGATAATTCTTTTGGTTTACCACCCTTCCATTCATAGAAGCTATCCTTAGATTTTAATAACACAATTCCAGATTCTACTTGAAATGAATCTACAGCAAGACCCCATTTTCTAAAGACACCATCTTCAACATAGCCTTCTTTGGAAAGTAAATAGGGTTCGGAATTGATCCAAGCTACCTCACTGAGTTTAGCAGAGCCAAGATCTTTTGTATTTGCGAATTCAAGCTTAGAGTTTAGAATCTCATTTATGTTTCCTTCTTGGAAATGAAATTGTCCAGTATGATTCCAAATTAAAAAACTCTCTGCATCAGGGGAAATATGAATAAAGAAATTCCCAGGAATAGATACTTCTTTCATAAGCTTCAAATCAGAGTCATACATTTTAATAAAAGTTTGCTTATCAAGCTGAGTTGCATAAACAATATTTCCTTCAGTTGGAAAGAAAGATACAAGCTGTCCGAGATTTGTTGATTGATTCTTAACGATCGCTAATTCTTGCCCAGACTCTATATCATACTTAGCAATGGAAGAAGAGTTTGCTGCATACAATCGTAGATCAGTTATTAAGGTATCAAATTTCTGCGTGCTTTCTGTTCGCCATTTTCTTGACTTAGTTCTAATATCTGTGGCAACCAAGGATGTTCCATAATTTGAAATCATTGCATCACCAACTAGCAGGGGTTTGGATACTAGTTTGCCCAAGGTCTCATGAGATTGAAAGTAAAGTGGCTCACTTTGGAATGTATTGTTTTGGATCTTGCTTGTGAAGCTAGAAGATGGAAATTTTTCATTCATTTCCCTTGCAACCAACTGCCAATTTTTCTTATCTTTCTTTGCCTCCAAAATTTTTAAATAAGCATACAAATAAGCTGGAGTACGCTCTATCTTTAAAGCTTTTAAGATATTTTTCTCAGCAGAATCAATTCTGCCCTCTTTGAAATCTAAATAGGAAAGTTGGTGGAAGCTTTCCGAAAACTCCGGGCTTTTCTGAGTCAATTCCTGGAAAACTTTTCTAGCTTCCTTATCCATATCTTGGTTAAAAAATAAAACTCCAATATTGAAGGACGCTATATCCAAACTAGGATCTTTGTCCATAGCTCGGTTGAATTCTTCCTTAGCTATTTTGTTGTCACCTTTACGGTAATAGGCGACACCCTTGGCAACATTGCCTGCGGGAAAATTATAATTGAGAACTAAAGACTTATCGAGATTCTCTACCGCCTTGTCATAACTCTTCCTAGACATCTCTATCAATCCAAGTTTGTAATAGCTATAGAAAGAAGTCGGATTTTCTATGAGTAGATTGCGAAAACCTTTTTCAGCCTTGGCTGTATCTCCTTTGGAAAAGTAATAAGAATAAATTGCCTCACGAAAATCAGTGAAGCCTGTCTTCTCTTTTTTCGCTGAGGCTTCTAGCAGATTCAATGCCTTTTCTTCTTCTCCCATTCCCACATAACATTCAGCTACCTTCACCAAAAGAGTTGGTTTATTTGTCTTTAGGTAGGCAGAATTATAAAGCTCAGATGCTTCTTTATAATTCTTTTGCTCATAATTCAAATTGGCTTTCTTAATGAGTGGTAGGATTTCATCGAATTTTTTGTTTTCTAAGATTACCTTTTCTGTAGAAGCAATGCCTGGAAAATTCGGATCTTCTTTACTAGCTTTCTTGAGATAGGAAATAGCCTCCTCGTATTTTTCTTCAGAGTTTTTATCAACTGCAATTTTATAATAAAGAGAAGCTAGTCTGTAAGAGATTGCAGAATTATCTGGATATTGTTTCTTGAGAGAGAGATACGAAGACTCAGCAGCCTTGTTATCTCCTTCATCCTCTTTCAATCGTGCAACTAAAATCCCAGCAGTTGGATCGCCTTCTGTTAAAGAGTTCAGTTGACTGAGTGCCGCCTTTTCTTTTTTAGAATCTCTTCGGCTTGAATAAATTCGTATCAAACCTATCAATGCGGGAATGTTCTCAGAATCAAGGGAAAGTGCTTTCTGAAAGCTAGCTTCCGACTTAGAGATAAGACTTGAAACAAAATAAGATCTACCAAAAGCATTGTGAACCGCTGGTTCATTGGCATTCATTTTCAAGGATTGAGAGTACAACTTGTTCGCATCATTTATCTTGCCAGATGCAAGGAACTTATCCCCTTTTTCTATCAATTCAGATTGCTCACAAAATAATATAATCTTATTGTATTCCGGAGTAGATGCAGGATCTCTCTTGCTTAAGGATTGAAGTACTAATTTAGAATCATAAAATCTTTTGTCTTCCATCAATAGATAAGAAAGGTTCTTGTCACTTTCTACAAACTTAGGATTGATTTCACTAGCCCTTCGAAAACTTAAGGCTGCTGATTTCAGGTCACCTAATTTCCATTGTGCGAGACCTAATCGATTGAAAAGTCTCTCGGATTTTGGGAAAAATCCCAAACCTTTCTTGGCCCAATCTATGGAGTCTTTGTACCTTTTTTCTTTAAAATACAAGGCGGAATATGCCTCGTAGGCTGGTTGGTAATCCTCATTCAACCTTAAAGCCTTGTTCAAGCTTGCTTCTGCCTTGCGATAGTCTGGCTTGAGAATATAGGCATTTGCAAGAAAAACTAAGGGAGAAGGATTCTTACTATCTACTTCAGCAGCCTTAGTATACTCATTGACCGCTGTATCATAATCCTTGGCTGCCATTGCCTTATTGCCGTTTTCAAGATAAGATGCAGTCTTTACAGTGGATTTGTTAGACTTCATAGAACTAGAATTAGGTGATTCTTTTTCCGCTAGGGCAAAATACTTCTCCGCATCAGGATAATTCTTTAATTTCATAGAAACATCACCCAATTGTGAATAGAGTTCTGCCTTCTGAGGAAAAGTATCTGGATTCAAACTTTGAAATGAGGCTAAGCTCTCACTGTATTTAGCGAGTGATTTTTCTTGGACTCCTTTTTTAAAAACATAAACGGGCTCATCAGGATAATTGGAAGCTAGCTCTTTATAAATATCCAAGGCATCTTCTTCTTCCCCTAGAGTAGTTTTTACTAGGGCTAGAGTGATTAAGATTTGTTCATTCTTGGGTGCTATGGCTCGACCAGCTTCTAGATCATTTGCAGCTGCTTCATTCTTTCCAAGCTTTTGGTTACTAAGACCTGCTAAATAATATCCTTCCGAGGTAGGAAAGGTTTCAAAAGATTTCTGCGCTAATGCTAAAGCATCCTTATACTTCCCAACCTGGAATTCTTTATTTCCTTGGTTTACAATTTGTACGGCTTGCTTGTATTTCAATTTCTCAGCAGGGCTTAAATTGCTATGCGAATCAGTGGCTTGGGTGGCTTTGAATTCTCTACTCGCACAATTGGCATTTAGAAGTATAAGAGTGATTGCAAGTACAATAGTATGTTTCATTTTTTATCCCATTTGCTTTGAAATTTCACCAAATCTGGATAGGTGATTTTTAATTTGGAAAGAGGGCTACCATTGTAAAAGGCTTCTCCCCTAGTTAAGATAGCAAGACGCCACAATGGTCTTCCAGTGAATTTGGATTCATAGATCTTTCTATTTCCAAGATACCAATAAACCATGCCCTTAGCTAAATCCGTTTCTATAGCAAAGGGTCTTTCCTTTTCTGGATCATCTTTCTTAAATGTCCAGACTGCTATGCTTTTGGAGCGAGAACTTTTACCATTGAAGTGATAAAAAGAAACTTCTCTATCGTTCACTTCGTACGTATAAGCATCCTCTCCTATCTCAACCAGAAAACTAACTTTGCCCTTTGCATTTTCATTTGGATTTACAAAGCTTCCTTCAATTTCAAGATTATCCGTGAAGAAATATCCAGAATAGTAACCATAATCTCCTGGAACCAAGCGACTTGTAGTAGAAGAAAATAATAGAAATGGTTTGAAGCCAGGATTGAAACCTGTTCTACCAACAGTAGTCCAAAATTCTGATCTAGTATGTGTTAGTAGGTCATCAGCAAAATAAGGGAGAGTAACAACCTTCTTATCACGAGGATTCAAGCTAATTGAACCCTCCGAAAAAACCATTTCCTCCCCTTCCCACTCTCTGGTGTATTGGATAGAAAAATCACCAGGAGCAATCTCAGAAAGATATTGATTCGTCTGACCTTTCATTTCCCCATCAAAGATAACATTCAAGCCCTGAGGCACAGAGCCTATTCTTAAAGATGCAGTTGAAATATCGTCTTCCCATTCTTGGTAAAAATTTCTTTCTTCCCCTGCTCTAACATGGATATAAAGTTTCTTAGGTTCAACTCCTGGCTTAGAGAATTGTACAGAATGGGGTCCATTCAAGATAGCTAATTTAGTTATCGGAGTATTGCCTATGGCCTTGCCATCCAAGGTAAGGACAGTATCCGAAGAGGAGGAATAAAATTGAACTGTCCCTTTCACAGATAGATCAAAAATTCCAGTCCACTCTCCATTGGATGCCTGTGTTGTGACCTTGGGATAAGTTGCAGAAGATGGACTTAGTGTGGAAAGTCTATCTCCAGTTTTTTGTATCTCCCATTTAAGAGATGGCTCAGAATTACCCCCTCCTATATTCCATGCAAAATCTACAGACCCATATTGCTTTTGGTTCACTGAATCCAAAACTGGAACATTCATTTTTATTTCAGATTCCTCTTGGGTAGCCTTAGGTTTCAAAATGACATCCACATCTTTAGATCGCAACCATGCGAAAAGATTTTGCTTGTCGGAATTTGTTTCTAATTCTTCAGGAAGAAGGAAAGAAGTAAAACCATCTTTGGCAAGGGAACGTTTGAGTTCTTCCAGTAAGAAATTTCTTATTCTTGGATCAAAATTTTCTTTGGTCAAACCAAGAGTTGAAATTGCAAGTGTTGCCTTGGATTTATTTTTCTTTCGAATGCGGTGGTCTGTGAGGTCAGTAAGCTCTTCTTGGATCTTAGGTTCATACCTAAGAAAAGCAGGTCTTTGCCTCTCTGTAGCCAAACCTTCTTGGAGTTGGATAGTGCTACATGAGTAAGAAAAAGATACAATTAGTAAATATAGGATTCTATTTCTAAGAAAGGACATAGGGAGATAGTAATCCTCCTAGCATAGAATCAACGAAAAAATTAAAAAGTTTCTTTTGGATCTAGTTTTAATTTTTCCTTAGAAATATCTTTCTTAAGATACTTGGTTTCATCTGCTTGCTTTGCAGTCTTCAAAATCTCATCAGAACTCTTGCTCGCTGCAGATTTTTGCAATTCAGATTTAGCATCTTCTAGACTTCCCGAGGAATCAAGTTCAGCAAGTTCACGAGAATTTTTCTTCAATTCGTCCACTAGGTTCTCGAAACCGCCAATTCTACTCTTATGAAAAACAATGGAACCCTTAAGTTCTTCTAAAGATTTTTCACCAAGAGGCTTGACTAGCTCTTGTTTTAATTTAGTGGAACCTGGAATTGTTACTTCAGAACCCTTGCCTAGAAAAACTTCTTCTGGGCTATCTACTCTATGAACAGCAACAGCTCCTTCTAATACAGAAACTTTTACAACACATTCTTCTTTGGCACAAGCCACTGTCTTTGCATTGCTATTAGGATTCTCAACACTAGTCATGAAAGATGTTCCACGCACACCCGCAACTAAGGTTGGAGTTACAATATTGTAATTTTCATTTTTCTTTTCTTTCTTAACTACAGTAACTATCTTTCCATAATTGATATGGACATTGGTATCAGAAACTTCAGAATCCCGTAAAAAAGAAGAAACCATAACTGAAGATTTCTTAGCAACTTTTACAAGACCAGATTCTCTTATGAGTATCTCAACATTTCCCGTTTCACCAGTAAGTATGACATCATCACTTGCAAGGGACATGCCAAGCTCTGGCTTAGTCTGAACATTCTTTCGAACTATCTTGGCATCACCTGAGAAAAATGTTATCTGGACAGATTGTTCAGATGGCCCTGTCTCTGTAGTAAGTTTATCTGATTTGCCACCACATGATATTGCTATGGATAAGCATAAAATTAGTATTAAATTGTATATTTTCATAAAAATTCTCCCGATTTATAACACTTTACACTTATAATAACACAATTCCAAGTGATTTTTTGCATTAAAATCTTTTTTATTGGTGTTCTTTTTTAAAATGAATACAAAGAGAAACTCTATTCTTCAATTGCTTACTTTATAAATAAGAAATTTATTATCAATGATCCATCTCAGTGATTGCTTTAATTCTATCACTTTGAACAATCAAAGTATAAATTATTGTTCAACACAAATTAGTTTTCTAAGAGTATTGCAATCTTCTCCTGTTCCAAATCTTAAGGAACGAAAATCAACTTGATCAGTAGATCCAACTCTACCCTCGTCACCTGAGGTAGAATCTGTCCATAAATTGCAGTGCCTAGTTGAAGTAGCCCATCTTATACCGCTTGAAAGACCAGTCCAGGTAAGTTCCGATCCAGCATTTCCAAAACTTGAACTAAGATTACCAAATACAAATATGCCATTTTCATTTGTCGTGAAAATGATAGAGGAATCAGCAGATCGAATGTATGTAGTATTAGGATTTAATATCCAATCTTTATGTTCAGCAAGTCCTAATGTTTCACAATTGTTCGAAGTACAGGCAATGCGGTTTGATTCATCTACAAGCAATGCTTTGTAGGTTGCGCCATCAACTGGTTTATTAGCATCCACATTGCACCTTGAGTCAGCACCTTCCACCCCTGTTCCTGCCCCACCAGCTGTCATTAAATCACCATTATACGATGAATTTGTAATAAAGATTTTTTTATTTTGTGAACAAGTTACATCGATTTCTTTTATATCATTACTAGAGACAATTCCTGATCCATTCGAGACTCTGCATAATTGATTGGAAGGTTGGGTGCTAATGGATACAAGATAGCTTTGCCCAGAAAGGATTCTTGTAGAAAATTCGAAAGTCCCATTTTGGTTAAGCGATATTGATTCTGAATTGTTTAATTCTAGCACTAGGCTACCTGAGAGTCCACTTAGATTTCCAGTGATTTTATACTGATTGCTAGGACCTGCAAGATCCATGAGGATAAAAGTTCCCTTGTCTTCATTTAAATTACAGTTGGTAACAATAAATCCAAGTAGGCAGACAAAAATTAGAAATAAAGGGGAAGCTTTCATGATAAAAAATAAATTACTATATAAGCATCAACAATTGAGACTACTGTTTTTCTCAGAAATATCGCTAATTTCTTATATTAAATGATTCAAAATCAATTTTGAAACACAGATAAGGCAGTGCAAGCTAAAGCAAGTACAGAATGCAATCCATGATTTCTTTCAAAGAAATTATTGCTCCACACAGATTAAATGGTGGTTTTGACTGCAGGCTAAGGTATTGGCATTGCGAACGGATGTATAATCTGTTTGATCGGTTGATCCACCTCTTCCATTATCGCCTGCACCAGAGGCTGTCCAATTGATACAGTCATCGCTTGAATTAACCCATTTCACATTTTGAGCGAGGCCCGTCCAGGTCTGAACTGGTCCTCCCGAAGAGAGCGGTGCATTGAAATTTCCAAACAAAAAAATGGCACTATTATTGGAAGTGAAGAGATTTGTAGAATCAGAGGCACGGATGTATTTTGTATTTCTTTTAAGCACCCAATCAATCCCTTCAGATCTTCCTGAGATCCCACAGTTTTCAAATTGGCATGCCCTACGATTGCTTCCATCGACTATAAATGCTTTGTATGTGGACGAATCGGTTGGTTTATTGGTATCAGCCATACATCTCGCATCTGCACCTAATATTCCGTTACCAAATGTCCCTGAGCCTATACTCGATGTTAGATTTCCATTAAAATTAGCAACTGTTATAAAAATCTTTTTTCCATTGCTGCAGATGACTTCTAGATTTGATATGGATGTGTTAGAAATTTTTCCTGAATCGTTATTGATTGAACAACTTAAACCTGTTGGCTGCTGTACAACCACAACATCATAGTCAGTACCAGAACTAAGATTTGAGCTAAATTGGAAGTTGCCATTTTGATTTAGGTTAAGGTTTTCAGTGCCATTCAATTGCAGGGTCACATTGCCGCTAGTCAAACCTGCTAATGATCCACCCACTTTAAATTCTAAAGCTTGGGAAGCTGATTGTGCACTTAGGAGATCTAAGATAAAGAAAGATCCTTCTTCTTGTTTTAAATTGCATTGGATAAAGATAAGACCAAGTGGAATAGAAAGAGATATAAAAAACTGATTTAGTTTGATAGCCATTCAGGAACCTTAACTTTTACAACAAGTGAAACCGTTTTCTTTCTTATAAAAGCGAAAATTTGATCTAATTTTATTTTTTGAGTTTTTCTAGAATTTCTAAGGCTTTCGCACGAAGAAGGGGATGGACTTGAAAGTCCTCTGGTGTCACCGGTCGAGCTGGTTCCAGATTATTCGCTGATTTGGGGTGAATCTTAGCCTTATTGGAATCTGCACTTGGAATGTTTGAAGCATTGTGTTTGGAACTGGAAACATTTGCGGGCTTGAACTTATCCTGCCCTATCCAGGTTGATAGGGCAAATATCATACGCTGAAAGATTTCATCTACCTTGGCTTGCATTCCCGCTTTTTTGTAGTACCCAAAAGCAAGCATAGGCAACTTTCTATCGTACATAAAATAATCGCCCATACGAGCTAAGCCATCTTTGTAGTTGGTTTTGAGATAGAGCTCTCTTGCTTTACGAATGTCTCCAGCATTGAAGGCGGTGTTTGCATCTCGGATCAATTGTGCTCTTGTGCTCGAATCCATATACTTTTAGACTCGGAAAGTTTTGTTAATTCCCTTACGAAATTTCTATGTCCCATTTTCAGTCAAATTTAGAAACTGTCTAAAAGAAGTTCCCAAGGAGAATACAATTCATGAATTATCCAGAAGCTGGCAAAAAAGCACCTACTTTTACTGCAAAAAATACCCAGGGAGAAAATACAAAACTCAGTGATCTTGTTGGGAAAAAAGGCTTAGTCCTCTATTTCTACCCGAGAGATTCCACTCCAGGGTGCACAACCGAAGCTTGTGATTTTCGAGATAATTTTGCCAAATTACAAAAGTTAGGTTTTAATGTTGTGGGTATATCTAAGGATGATACAAAATCTCACCAAAAATTTACAGAGAAACAATCTTTGAATTTTCCATTGATCTCGGATGAGACAGGAGAAATTTGTGAGAAATACGGAGTTTGGCAAGAAAAAGTTTTTATGGGTAGAAGAGGAATGGGCATAGTGAGAACTAGCTTCCTTCTAGATGAGAAATTGAAAGTGCTAAAGGTTTATGAGAAGGTAAAGGTAGCAGGTCATGTGGATGCTATCATGGAAGATATAAAGGCTTTGAAATAGAATATATAAATTTAAGGAAATAGGGACAAATGAAAATCGAAGGCAATCAACTTTCATACAGTACTAGCGATAATAAATCAAACTTTCATTACAAAATACATTTTGTATTCAGTGGAGAGGATAAAAATATCCAACTAAAGAAATTCCAAGAACAATGGAAGGCTGGAATTTTCAAGGCAGATATCGGACAAATATTTACAGACGAGGCCAATAAGACTATCTTAGTAGGTCTTGGTAAGGCAGATAAACTATTAATTCGAAAAATCTCAGCTTGCTTTATTAAATTAGGAAATAAATTATCTAAGTTAGATGGTGTTGGATATCATATATATCTTCGCAAAGAACTCACAACTCAACTCTCCGCTGAAAAGCTAGCCTACCAAATCGTTAGTGGACTTGAAATAGGCTACTATTCCTTAAATGTTCTTGCAACCAAAGATAAGTCAAAGAAAAAAGCAGGTTCCATTACTTTCACAACAGAAGACTCTATAGCTGAAAATGCTGTCAAGGCTGGAATAAATAAAGGAAAATCTGTCGCAAGACATATCAATGGAGCAAGATATATTGCTCATCTTCCTGCAAATCATTTTACTCCAGAAGGTTTTGTTAAGAGATCCAAAGAAATAGCAAAAGAAAACAAATTAAAAATCACAGTATTCGATGAACCACAGCTACAGAAGTTAGGAATGAATGGAATTCTTTCTGTATGTGAAGGCTCAGATAAAAAAGCGAAGATGATAATGCTTGATTACGCACCACCCGGAGCTACTAAGACTCTTGCTATCATAGGAAAGGGACTAACCTTTGATAGTGGAGGAATTTCCATTAAGCCTGCGGGTGATATGCATGAAATGAAATATGATATGTGCGGTGCTGCGGCAACCATCCATGCTATAGGTGCTATTGCTTCTTTAAAGACTAAGATCCGAGTAGTAGCGGCAATAGGTGCTGCTGAAAATATGCCTGATGCCAAAGCAATCAAACCAGGTGATGTTTATACTGCTTACAATGGGCTGACCGTAGAAGTTCAGAATACGGATGCAGAAGGCAGACTTGTTCTTGGTGATGTGCTTTCCTATGTTTCTGAGAAAATCAAACCTGATTATATGGTTGATTTGGCGACTTTAACAGGAGCTGTAATTATAGCTCTGGGTCATGAGGCAGCAGCAGTAATGTCCAATAACTCTGATTTGGTGGACACTATTAAGAAAGCATCTTTGGAATCAGATGACCGTGTGTGGGAATTTCCACTCTGGGATGAGTACGGCGAAGATTTAAAGAGTGATATTGCTGATCTCAAAAATATAGCTGGAGGTCGGGGAGCAGGAAGCATAACGGCTGCTATGTATTTGAAAAATTTTGTGGGTGAAAATATTCCCTGGGCTCATATAGATATTGCAGGAACAGCTTGGAGAAAGAAGGCATCGGGAACCCAGTCCAATGGTCCGACAGGGTATGGAGTTCGACTTCTCGTAGAGCTTGCAGAAGAATTAAGTAAATCTTAAACTAGAAAGTTAGTATGCTTAGGCTTTTTGAATTGTCTCATTGATTTTGGATTTGATTTTCAGAGCTAGCTCATTTTCTGGATCGATAAGATCTATTTTATTCAGAAGAAAGTTGGCTCTGTTGGTATTGCCTAAAAATCTATGAACATCTGCGAGATTCAGAAGATTATTTAAATGGCTGGGCTCTCTAAGGTACAATCTTTCTCCATAATTCAAAGCTTCTTGGTAGTTTCGATTGAATTTGTATGCATAGGATGCATAGTAATAATTTTCGGTATTCATAGGGGACTCTTCCACAGCTAAGGAGAAATTCAAAGAAGCCTCTTGGTAATTTTTATCCTTTAAAGCTGTCTTGGCTGTCTGCGTTAAATATGTAATTTTATCATTCAGTTGAGATCTATAATCATCTATGAATGTAGAATCCGGATTGTATGCGATTCGAATCAATGAAAGATCATCTGTCAACTCACCTTTTGTAAGTATGGAATGAACTGTTGGTTCTAATTCAGCTCTTCCTTCCTCCACGCAATGTAAGAATTGGGTTTCATCTTCATTGATAATCCTTTCTCCTTGTGCATTCCTTCCGATCAATAAATCATCTCTTCCATCTGAACCTAGGAAAATTACATCTCCTGGTTCAAGAAGAAAACAACGAATTCTAAAATCAGTAGGAATCCCCATGGTTCCTATCTTTCGAATTTCAAGTGAGGTTTCAATAAAGCTTGCTCTCTCATCTCTATATAAAACAGACCATGGATGCTCAGCATTAAAGTAAAACATGCATCCTGATTTAACATCAATTAGACCCATGATGACTGAGATCAACATTGAGCCATCAAATGTTTCAAAAACATTTTGCAATTCAATATAACATTCTTTTAACCAAGTTTCAGGACCCTTGTTCATGGAATCTCGCTTGGAATTGGTTCGAGTTACAACCGAGTGAAAAATCACACCAAGCACCAAGGCTCCACCCGCTCCTTGCATAGATTTGCCCATGGCATCACCATTTACAAAAGCAATAAATTCTTTCCCTTTCAATTGGATGCGATCTACAATATTTATATCACCACCAATTTCTAATTTTCTTTCCCTAAATTCAAATGCCTTCTTCTGTTTGGAATAAAACTGGACATCAAAATCCTCCAGGGTATTCTCTATTTTATTACTGGTTAAGGGATTGATCAGTAAGGATGTTAAGAAATAATCTCCGTCTTGTTGGACTTTTAAGGATTGGATTTCAGTTAATGAGTGTTGCAATTCCTCGGTTCGTTTCAAAACTTTTTCTTCTAAATCATTATTTAAACTTTCAACTTCTCTATGGATCTGCAAGAAACGATTGGCAAGTATGAATGCAATTCCTACTACAAAAACAAAAAATCCGTAACGCATGAGTCCATAATTCTGAAATTTAAAAAGACCCGTAGCACCTCCCACATCCCAAATCCCACATATGATAAGAACAATGATTCCAACCAGAAGCCTGCGAACATCTTGCACCTTACGACGTATTGCTATCACAGAGGTAACTACTGTAGCAATAATAACATAGATTACTGAGGCTTGCCAAATCAATAGGTAGGTATTTAGTAAGTTCGATGGGGAAAAAGCAGTAAGCAAGGCTACAACAGCGATTAACGAAAGATAGATTCTTGAAATCATACTAACCTTTCCAAGGAAGTATCTCTCTAAGAAAAAACTCATGAGACCTGGAATAAAAAAAACAGATATAAATTCAATTCTCTTGAGAATCAGAGTATCCATCTCAAGTTCGAATACAGCCTGGCTTCTTGTATAAATGTAAATAGAAAGAAGAATAGAAAAAATTCCATAGTACAAATTGTACTGTTCTTGGGGGCGCTTGAAATAAAATAACAAATGGTACAAACCCATAAAACCATAAAGAAACATGAGCATCAAGGAAACCCTTTCTTGGACGATCTCAAGATTGCTAATGTGATAATCTATGCGAAGAGGATACCCATCTGCTGCCTTGGATATATCTATAGATTGCCCAACTATTCCACCTAAGACTATATGAATTGTGTTTGCTCCAACCTTTAAATTTTTGTAAGGAATAGGTTTGATGAGATGACGCATGATTTTAAATTTTTCAATTTTTCCATCCTTTCTCTCACCTCCTATATCCAAAATTTCTTGGTTCCAAAGAATCTCATAGTAGCTACCAATAAAAGGAATATGAAGGCTAAGAGGTTCAAAGTTTAGGGCATCAATATCTTCTTGGCTTAGAGCAATGGTTTTGCGAAAAGTAAGAAGAATCTCACCTTCTAGCTTATGATCTGCAATAAAATTATTCAAAGGGAATGAAGGGAAATTTTCCCAAGCCTCTGTAGAATCTGTCGTATCTCGTCCTACTTTGGCTTCCCAGTCGGAGCTTAAATCAATAGGAACCGAAAGAATTGGCTGAATAACGATAAGATTACAAGCAAGGAAGCAGAGGCTCAGGTTTAGGTTTAGGTTTAGGTTTAGGTTTAGTTGTTTGAATTTTAATTTCATAGAATTCTTTTCTTTGAATCAGGCGAGAGACTTATAAATAATTTTCTGTTGTAGGTATGCTCAAAAAGATCTTTATTCTCTTCTAAACTGAAAATTTCCAAATGTGGATCGGCTTTCTTTCTAGATACCAAAATCAATTCTACCTTAGTTTCGGACATAGACACAGATACATCCATTATATTTTTCTTTAACGAACGGTCTAGGGCATCAGCGATTTTTAATATAGATGCAAGTTTCTTAACTAGAGATTGTTCTTCGGGGGATAAAATTTTAAATTCCTCATGTTTGGGTTTGGGGATACTCTTACGATGGTATCTTGCGATTAAGGCAATAATTTCTATCTCGGAGTTAGAAAATCCAACCATATGCTCTGAATTTCGAATGATGTAATAGCTGTGTTTATGATAGGCAGAATGAGAAATTGCAAGACCGACTTGGTGGAGAAGAGCAGCAGCTTCTAAGTATTCTTTTTCATGAGTTCCTAAATTGTGAAGCCCCAACATTTCATCAAAAAGGCGGAGAGACAAATGTGTGACATGTTCGGAATGTTCTTTTCCTTGAGGATAGAGATTGCTGATAGAACGAATTGCCTTTGTTCGAATGTTATCTAAAGAATGAAAATCTTTACTTTCGTATCGTTTCCAATTCTTGATCTTATCATACACAATTCCTTCTCTTAAGGCAAAATCACTGATCATCATTTTCTTGAGATTGAAATGCTTAAAAATTTCATCTAAAATTAAAGATCCTGCAATGATGATATCAGCACGCTTTTCTTCCAGACCTGGGATCTTTGCCCTTTTCTTTAGTGTATTTGCTGCATCTAGGGACTCTCGGATTTTTTTTAATTCAGATGCTTCGAATTCAAAACCGTTCAATCTGTCTCGCTTTTCAGAACGCAAGGCAAGAACCATAGATCCTATGGAGGTAATGGATCCCGATGATCCTATGATTACTTCTGGCTTCCATTTCTGGATCTCTGCTACAAGGGGAAGAATATAAGCTTCTATATGGAATCTACATCTTTGGATATCCGTAATCTCAAAACTTTCTTTGGTGAAAAATCTTTCGCTCAGTCTCACTGCACCAATTTTCAAGGATTGGGAGAAAAGAACATCTCCCCCTTGCCCTATAAGAATTTCTGTACTACCGCCACCTATATCTACCATTAATATCCGCTTTTTATAAACTGGCAATCCTTGCAGAATCCCAAAGTAGATCAATCTTGCTTCTTCCTGGCCTTTAACAACGTCTATATGAACGCCAGCCTCTTTCTTTGCCTTCTTAAGAAACACATCCCTATTCAGTGCTTCCCTTAGTGCTGAGGTAGCTATTGCAAAAACTTCTGCCTTATGAGAATCTGCTATGACTTTGAATCTTTTGAGACAGGCTATGCCGCGGTTCATAGCAGCCTCATCTATCTCTTCATAATCTCCAGAGCCAGAACCAAGCCTTACTGCTTCTTTTTCCTTCGCTATAGATTCATAACTTCCATCTTGGCGAACCTTCACAATAAGCATGTGAAAGGAATTGGTTCCCAAGTCTATGGCGGCAAGATTTTTCTCTTTCATTTTAGGTTTTTTAAGTTTTTACCTTCGAAATGAAAGGTAAATTCTTTTTTTTCAGAATCCTTCTTGCTATGGAAAAAGAAAAAATTAGGATGGATTTTGATATTTACTTCAGAATTCTTCGAGTTCGTAAGATAATTCTTAATAGTATGAGTCGTCCAGGAAGCTATAATGATATTCGATAAACTTTACGCGTTATTTTCAAATGATATGGGAATTGATTTAGGAACTGCTAATACCTTAGTTCACGTCAAGGGACAGGGCATAGTTCTTTCTGAACCTTCTGTTGTTGCAGTTCAAGCTTCCACAGGAAGAGTCCTTGCAGTAGGACAAGAAGCAAAGCGAATGCTCGGAAGAACTCCTGGAGATATCGTTGCAATTCGACCTATGAAGGACGGGGTGATTGCTGATTTCGAAACTGTGGAAAAGATGATACGTTATTTCATAGCGAAAGTCCACAATAGAACTACTTTTGTGAAACCGAGAATCGTCATAGGTGTTCCTTCTGGGATTACGGAAGTAGAACGTAGAGCGGTTCGTGAATCTGCGGAGCAAGCGGGTGCTAGAGAAATTTTTCTCATCGATGAGGCTCTTGCTGCAGCAATTGGTGCCAATATCCCCATCCAAGAGCCTGCTGGTAACATGATTGTTGATATCGGTGGTGGAACGACGGAGATTGCAGTGATTTCTCTTGGTGGTATGGTGATAGCAGAGTCCATCCGAACAGGTGGAGATGAATTTGATGAAGCGATTATCAAGTACCTAAGAAACCAATACAACCTTGTAGTTGGAGAGAGAACCGCAGAAGACATTAAGCTTACAATAGGAAATGCCTTCCCTGATAAGAAAGTGGATACCATGGAAGTAAAAGGTCGGGATGCGATTTCTGGACTTCCAAGAACTTTAGAATTAGATAGCAATGAAATCCGCAAGGCACTCAAAGAACCTACAGATGAAATTTTGGATGGGATCAAATCGGTACTCGAAAGAACTCCTCCTGAACTTGCAGCTGATATTGTAGAACGTGGTGTGATTTTGACAGGTGGTGGATGTTTACTTCGTGGATTGGAACTCTATTTGTCCAAAGAGACAGGTGTTCCTGTTTTCCGAGCTGAGAACCCTCTTACCTGTGTGGTCCTAGGAACAGGTCGTTACTTGGATGAACTAAAATACATTAAGCCTGGTATTCGATAAAAATTTTCTGTTTTCTTTTTTTCCTAGGGATTAGAAAATGAGACATAAATTTCTATGCTCTGGGAAAAAATCTCAAAAAATCGGGAGTCTGCCTCCCTCATCTTTGTAGTCGTATTTTCAATCACATCTCTTGTGTGGAATGGCAATTTCGTTGTTAGTGGAATAGCCAGTTTCCAAAGAGTTGGTGATTTTATTTCTGGCTCCCTAGATTCCTTCGGTTCCTTAATTAAAAGCGTATATACTAAGTTAGAGTCTTTTGAAAAAGTTCGTGATGAAAGAGACTCCTGTCTCAATGTAATGGAAGATTATTACAAGCTAGACCAAGAATTGGTAAGACTCCGCATGGAAAATAACTCCCTAAGAAAAGAGTTAGGCTTCCCTATTCGTTCTGAGTATGCTACGGTTCCATCTGAAGTACTTTCTGTACGCTTAAATACCATCTATAGAACAATTATCATTAACAAAGGTTCGTCTTCAGGTATCAAGCCTTATATGCCTGTGGTTACCAGAACTCTAGATGAGAAAGGAAATTTCATTGAAGCTCTTGTGGGAAAAGTAATTGCTGTGGGATCTTCAACTTCTGTGGTTCAACCTATCATCAATTCCAATTTTGCCATGGGAGTCTCTATGCCAGGAACTAGTCTTTGGGCAAGTTTATCTGGGAATTCGGGACGAGCAACCGAAGCAATCTTAGAATTTATAGATTCTGGAATTGTGATTGATCCTAAGTCATTTGGCAATTTTCCTATGGGACCAGCCCCTGCCCCAGGTCCACATAGCACAATCTTTACGGAAGGCTTTAGCAAAATTGGTAAGGCTGTATACACTTCGGGCGGCTCTGGGGTATTCCCCAAAGGTCTCCCTGTAGGAACCATTACGGAAGAAGGACCAAGAGAGGGCTCTTTTAAGACAGCCTACCTCAAGCCCTTTGTACAATTTGATAAGCTCGAATATGTAACTGTGATACTTAAATCACCGGATAAATGGATAGAGGAATGGCCAACAGAAAAATCAATCAAAATTGAGAATCCCTACCTAGGTGAATTGAATTATCCAGAAGAAGAACGCAAGAAAGAAAAGGAAAAAGAGAAAGAAAAAAAATCTAATCCAGAAAAGCCAGTGATTGAAAAACCAGTTTCCAACTCAAACAAACCACCTAAGGTAGAATCTACGCCCAATCCAGCACCCTCAAATTCAGAGAATGAGGTTGAGCCATGATTATTGAAAAAGTTGTTATACTCATAGGAATGCTTTTTGCTCACTTCTTAAACGGTTCTAATTTATTCGAACTCGGTGGATCTTTCAAGCCTGACTTTATGATGATCTATATTATTTTCTTTAGCTTACGAAAGGGCTCATTGTATGGTATCTGGATAGGATTTCTGGGTGGTCTTCTCACTGATTCAGGATTAGGTGGAGAAACTGGTGCTGACCAAGTTACTTATTATAAGATCGGATTGCATTCTTTCACATTCTCTATTATTGGATATATAGTTGGAAAGTTTACAAGAAATGCATATAATGAAAATTATCTATCGATCTCTATCTATAATTTTGTTTTTACCTTGTTGAGTAGAATAATTTTGTATTTTATGTTCATACTATTCTTTCATGATAATTTGAATTATTCCTTTTTATCTACATCAATTTATACAAGCATTCTTGCACCTTTGTTCTTTTTCTTCCTTACTTGGGTGTTTAAGTTAGAAGCCGATGAAAGTAAAATATGAGTACCACAAGATCAGCAAGTGAACACAAACTAGAAGCTTCCTATAGAGGAAGATTGTATTTCTTCACTGGGCTTATACTATTTACGATGTTTTCTTATACTATGCAGTTGATCAATCTGCAACTATTACAAGGCTCAGAAAATTCTATCAAGGCGGAACGTTTTGTACGTAAGTCTGAATCCATTCTTGCAGCAAGAGGTCAGATTTACGATCGCAATTTCCTAACACCCGAAACAAGTGAGCCTTTAGTATCTAATTCTGCTTCCTTAGATTTGGTATTGAATACAAATTTATTAAAGAATGATCCAAAGAAGGTTCGAGCCTTTATAGAAGAATTCTGCAAATACCTATCCATACCCATTTCCTATTTTGAAAAAGACCTAAAGCAAGATAGACTCGTTAAGAAAATTCGCTCCAGAGAGCCGTTTATTCTATTGGAAGGAATCTCAAAATCCCAACAAGAGAGGATTTCGGTCTTTGATAATATAAATAAATACGTACAAATGGTTCCTGCCCCAACTCGCGTCTACAACATGGGTGCAGCACTAGCGCATGTTACAGGCTACTTGGGTAAGCCCAACCAAAGTGATATCCAAGATAAGGATATAAAATCTTACCAATATGTTGGTAAAGGTGGATTAGAGAGCCAATATGATTCTATCCTGAGAGGAATAGACGGATTTAGAATACAAAAGCGATCCACAGAAGGCAATATTGAAGAGGAAAGAATCATAGAGCATGCTCAGTCAGGAAATAATCTAGTTCTCTCTATAGATAAAGAAATGCAAATAGCAGCTTATAGAGCTCTAAAGGGAACAAGAGGAACTGTTATAGCACTTAAACCTACCACAGGCGAAGTACTTGCTATGACTTCCAATCCAAGCTTTGATCCAAATATTCTTTCAGGGAAGAATCGCCAAGAAAGAAGTAAACATTACAGGCAGGTTCTTGATAACACTGGACTTCTAAATCTTTCGATTCAATCTATTTTTCCTCCAGCTTCCACCTATAAACTATTAGTTGGTCTTGCAGCATTAGAAAGTGAGCATAAGATAGAATACGATCCTTCTACGGAGTTTCATTGCAATGGGAAGTTCTATCTTAAATCTTCTATGGCAGGTGTTCCAGACCAAGAATTCAAATGCTGGGAGCCCAAAGGGCATGGAACGAATAACCTCGCACATGCGATTGAAAAGTCTTGCTCAGTCTATTTTTATAACCTAGGATACAAGCTTGGTTCAGAATCTATACTTTCGTATTCGAGACTTTTTGGATTAGATAAAAAATCTAATATAGACCTACCTGGTGAAGTTACTGGTTTTATCCCTAGCTATGAGTGGAAGAAGAGAACTTATGGAACCAAATGGTTTGATGGTGATACAATTAATCTTTCAATAGGACAAGGATTCATATCTACTACACCTATGGCTATGGCACTTTTCTACATGGCTATTATCAATGGTGGCAAAATCTACCAACCCTTTCTTCTATCTGAGATTCGAAATCCTATTGACAATTCGATTATCCAAAGAACAGAACCTGTAGTGATCCGAGACATTCCCTTAAAAAAATCTACAGTGGAAGCCCTTCGTTACGGCTTAGAATTGGTTGGTTCAACGGGGACAGCTTCTTATATTTTAAACCAACCCTACTTGCCAGAAATAGCAGGTAAAACAGGAACAGCACAAACTCGAAGACGAGGATCATCCAGAACCAACCATGCATGGTTCATAGGCTATGCACCTGTGAATGCACCTCCCGAAAAACAAGTGCTAGTTGCAGTCTTTGTTGAATATGGTGTCGGAGGATCAGCTGGAGCTGCTCCGGTAGCAAGGGAAGTTTTCAAGGCAGCATTTCCACCTGGTTCTTATCCTAGATCTGAAAAAGTTAAAGGAAATCTAATGAAAGAAGAAACTCCTATAGAAGATCAGGAGGTCGAATTATAATGTCTGATAGAAATAGTGAAAGATTAGATTTATTTCTTATATTTGCAGTTATATTTGTAACTTGTTGTGGGATACTAACCCTTTATACCCAAGAAGCTAATATCACTGATGGGCAAGGAAGATGGTACAAGCAATTGATTTATGCTTGCATAGGTCTTATAATGATGTATTTCATGGCTAGGGTCAATTACCAATTAATCGGGAGTTATGCGGTCTTCATTTATCTTGCATCTTTGGTTCTCTTAATTGCTACATTAATACCTGGCATTGGTTATCTACCCGATGGAAGAGGAGCTAGATCTTGGATCAAGATAGGACCTGTAGGTTTTCAAGCTTCTGAATTTGCAAAACTTGCAACCGTAATTCTACTTGGTCAATATCTTGTTATCCGGGAAAAGGAAATGCGTCGTTTAACTACGCTTATCATTCCTTTCATCATCGTTTTAATACCTATGTTCTTTATTCTTTTACAACCAGATTTTGGGACAGCAGTATCCTTCTTACCTATTCTTTTTGCCATGTTATTTCTAGGTGGTGCGGACATTTTGCACATAGGTTCTCTTCTTGCCTTAGGAGGTTTATCCTTGGGTATTCCTATGTATATAGAATATAGCAAGCTTACTCTGCTTCCTGATATCTTAGAATACTTACGCAAGGAACAAAAGGGAGAATTACTCTCTTTGGTCAATAAGGCACAAGGAAAAATCTGGCCTATCCTTGAAGGAAGATCACTTGGAGTTGGAACAGAACGTACAGGTCTAGAGGATCCTAAGATTTTACAATCACTTAGAGAAATAGTCGAAACAGTTATTGATGACCAAGGCTCTATCATGTTTCAGATTTTCTACAATCAAAATTTACTCATAGGATTTGGAGTATTATTAATTAGCATATCAGCCTTAATGGTTGGTTTCAATATTGCACGAGGATTGAAAAATATTCGTCAATACTATATTCCCATCGGAATATTAGGAATTTCGATACTAAGCTCTGTCGCAGTTTATAAAACGATTCCATTTAGAGAAAACCAAGTTGTTCGACTAACAGCATTTTTGAATCCTGAAAAATTCAAACAAGGTGCAGGCTACCAATTGAGAGCGTCCAAACCTGCCGTTGGTTCTGGGAAATTTTTTGGTAAAGGATTTTTCAAAGGAGAAATGACAGAAGGCAGATATCCACATGTTCCTGAATCGGGAACAGATTTTATCTTTGCCTCCTGGGCAGAGCAAACAGGATTCTTAGGCTCTGTGCTCTTAATCTTTTTCATAATGTCAATCCCTCTTAGAGGTCTGCAAATTAGCTTTGAATCCAAGGATAGATTTGGATCCCTACTTGCATCTGGCATAGTTGCGTTAATCTTCTTCCATGTCGCAATCAATATGGGTATTGTAATTGGCTTGCTTCCTGTAACAGGCGTTCCTCTATCATTTATGAGTTATGGTGGATCTCATTTACTTATGTCTATGTTAGCTGTTGGGATTATACTCTCGATTAAATTAAGGAAATTCGCCAATTAAGTATGAGTTCTGGTTCTTCTCTACCTGAGGATTCTAGGACATTCTTTGAGAAGAAATATAAACTAAAATATTTACTAGAAGAATATGAGAAGAGAATTCTAGATGCTACTGAAATTTTAAATGAAACAATTTCTATAGCTAGTGAGATGGAAACCATAGCGAATAAACGTAAGGCTTATTATTATTTACATAGAACAAGACGTCTTAGCTTACAATTGGATGACTTAAAAGAAGCCAAGGGCTATGAGAGAAAAGAATTTGATTTTGTTTATAAACTCTTAGATAAGATAGATGAATCTGAGAGTTCTGATTTCCTGGACTCTGTCCTTAGAGGCAGCATGGAGAAGGTTGCACGTGGACTCAGGGCACAAAGTCTTAATGAAGAAGCTACTCCAAAATCTGATAACAAAAAGAAATCCTACTTCACCTTCCATTATAAAAATGTATATTTTATAGCTCCCAAGTATCCTAAAAAACTAGTTCAAAATATTGATCCTCACAAAACTTCTGTTCGTATAGGAAATAGAAAATGGGAAATCCATCCTGGCAAATTCTTTGGACTAAATGAAGAACAGGATTTTCCCGAAGCAACTCATCTTTGTATTCTTAAAAAGAGTGCAGAAGATACGGAAAATACCTACCGTTGTTTCTATTATCATTCCATGGATAGAGAAGTAAAGTTCGATGAGGCAAATCTCAAATCTAGATTAAAAACCATAGAACCAAATTCATCCAGTTTTATCAAATACTACTTCCGTTATGCCGGTAAGAATTATTATTACATAGATTTCTAAATCTTTAGATTTAGATTTAGAAATGAAAATGGCAAGGGCGATAGCTATAAGATTTATCAGGGTAGCTTTGTATTTTTAATAAGGGACATTAATCCAAAAATCTAGATTTGAGTTCTTCTGTAGGCATCTTACAGAATTCTGATCTACCGAACATTTTGTACCTATTTTTCGCTATCCATTTATAGATACCATCTGTTAGGAACTTAGGAAGATTATGAAAGTAGGAAATAAATCTTAGGCTTGAATCTAAGTTGCCAAAAATTCGAAATGCTGCCTCAGATCTAGAGTAGAGTTGACCAGATTCCCAGAGATAAACACTTCCTTGCAGAGGATTCGATTTATACTGCAACAACAAATTGGATGGAATTAATTCTTGAGATAATTTAGAATCCAAGGCAGAAAATAAGAAAATTTTCTTTGGGTCATGATCAATGCAATAATTGATAAAGCTATTGCAAAGATTGCAGTTTCCATCAAAGAATATGATAGCTTGATTTTTATACTTTTCTTCTGATGAATTCATACAAATTAGACCTTTAATTTATCTAGAAAGAAGTTTCCATTTTACCTAGAAGATAGTATAAGAAAGTCTAACAGTAAGAGGTAATTTCATTGGCATTTACAGAATTTAAAGTAGACAATTTAAAAGCAAAAAGTGAGGACTTTAGTTCTAAACTTCTCTCCAATACCAAACAATTGGAAGAATTGCTAGCAATTTCAGATAAAACCTACGCCAACTTCTTAACACCCTACCAGATCATGAATCATGACTTAGATTCCATTTTTACAGAGATATCTCATCTGCATTCAGTTAAAAATAGTGAAGAAACCAAATCCATTTATTCAGAACTTCTTCCCAAAATTACAGAATACTATACAAATCTAAGCCAAGATAAAAGAATTCTATCAGCCTATGAAGAAATTTGGGAAAAGGAAAAGGCTCAGTTGCAAGCTGTCCAATCCAAAGTTATCCAAGATGGCATTAGAGATTTTAAACTCAGTGGTGTAGATCTTCCTAGCGATACAAAAGAACGCCTTAAAGAAATCCAAATCAAACTTTCCGATCTATCCAATCAATTTTCTCAAAATGTTCTGGATGCAACCAATGCATATGAATTGATTATAAGCAATCCCAAAGATGTGGAAGGTCTTCCAGAATCTGATATTGAAACAGCCAAACAAGAAGATGGAACTTATAAGTTCAGTCTTCAAATTCCAAGTTATATGGCTTATATGACCTATGGACAAAATGCACAACTTAGAGAAGAATTATACAAAGCCTATGTAAGTCGGGCACCTAATAATGGAAAGGTTCTCGAAGAGATTCTCAATCTAAGAAAGGAAATGTCTTCTTTATTAGGCTTTCCGAATTATTCAGAATATTCTTTAGCATTTAAAATGGCAGAAAGTACAGAACAAGTTTTGGATTTTCTATATAAGATAGCAGATTCTGCAAAACCAGTAGCTCAAAAGGAATTTGAAACACTTAAGGGCTTTGCACAACAAAAAGGGAAAATAGATTTCAAGGCTAGTGATGTAGCTTTTTATTCAGAACTCTTAAAGAAGGAATCACTGAACTTTGATGAGGAAGCGTACAGACCGTACTTAGAAAAAGAACGAACGGTTCACGGATCCTTTGAATTTATTGGTAAACTTTTTGGTATACAATTTAAAGAAATTAAAACTGAAGTATGGGATCCTAAGGTACAAGTTTTTGATATTCAGAAAAATCATCTTACAATTGCTAGATTGTATTCTGACTTAGAGGCACGCAAAGATAAAAAAGGCGGAGCTTGGATGCACAATTGGATCTCTAGACATAAACTAGATTCTAAGACCATCCTTCCTTCGGCTTTCATTGTTGGGAACTTTCCACCTTCCAATGGTTTAAGTCCTTCACTCTTGAAGCCAGATGATGTTGTTACGCTTTTTCACGAAATGGGTCATGCTCTCCACCATTTATTAACTGAAATCGAGGAACCATTTTTAAGTGGAATCAATGGTGTTGAATGGGATGCGGTAGAATTTCCATCTCAATTTTTAGAAAATTTTGCATATGAAAAAGAAGCATTAGAATTCTTTGCAGTCCATTACAAAACAGGCGAAGCTCTACCTGAAGATATGATTCAGAAATTAGTTGATACAAAAAATTTCCAATCAGCTATGGGTGTTCTACGCCAATTGGAGTTTGCCATTTTCGATTTAAAAATTCATACAGAATGTCCTGATGAAGTCGGAGTTCAAACCATACTTGATGGTGTTAGAAAAGAAATCGCAGTTAATATACCTCCAGACTATAATAAGTTTCAAAATAGTTTCTCCCATATATTCGCAGGTGGTTATGCTGCAGGATATTATTCTTATAAATGGGCAGAGCTGCTAAGTGCGAATGCTTTCTATAAATTTATAGATAATGGAATATTTGATCCCAAACTAAGTGAAGATTATATAGAGAAAATAATTTCAAAAGGTGGATCAAAATCTGCTATGGAATTATTTAAAAATTTCTATGGAAGGGAACCTGAAATTGAACCGCTGATGCGCTTACTAGGCATAGCTGCATAAATTTATTGACAAGTATATTGAAAACCAATATAATAGATTTTTCTTATAGTGTCCTAAGGAGAGGAATATGAAATTTAATTCTAAAATTGCTGTCATTTTGGTAGCATTAAGTACATTAGTTTTTGCAAATGGAATTGCTGCCCAAGAAGGAAGTTATCCTGTGATCACAAATTCCTGGCCAAGTACTTTCGATGAGTTGGATGCATTTCGTACACAAAATGGTTCAACACCTGAAGGCGCTGTAGTTTCTTTGATTGCTGCATTGGATTTATTTACTAAGGATCCTGTTGAGGGTGCCAAAGGTTTGGTTTTGGTCTTGGATCCTTCCAGTCTTCAGGCTGATTCAACCGGTAAGGGCTACAAAGGTTTTATTGTTAATAAATCAACCTTGGGTTTGGTAGAAAGACAATTGCAACAAAATCTTCTTCTCATTAATTCTTATCTACCAGGTTCATCTCCATCTAACGGCTATTCAATTACTGAACCACCATATACATTTACTTTAACTGCGAATAGATACAGTGGTGAAGCAGCAAAAGGAAAAATTAAACTATTTATACCTTCTTCTGGTGCAAGTTCAGCAAGACCAGTGACTGTAAGTCGAAATTCTAAGGGCGTATGGAAGGTCAGCGAATTCTCAAGTATTCTAGTTGGAGTTGCTAAGGCAAGCAATGTTGCCAATCCCGCAGATGATATCTAAGCACCAATTTTAGTAATCTTTAGCATGGTTAAAAAGTGGAAGGCTTCCTTTTTTTTTGGAATCTTTCCATTTTTTTTGGGAAATAGCAGAATCATTCAAGACAATCAAGAATAATCTTGTTAAACTGAATGAAACTTTCCTAGGAGAAACCTTATGAGATTTGCACGAGAAATGGCGTTCTATTCTGCCTACCACCAAGAAAAAAGAAATATCTGGATCCATGTGATTGGTGTTCCAACCATTTCATTCAGTCTACTACTTGTACTTAGTTGGGTAAATTTATTTACAATCGAAGGATTTCAAGTTACCCTTGCAATGGTTGCTTCCGCCTTGGTACTTGCTTATTACTTTACCTTAGATATTATTTTTAGCTCAGTTGCTACTTTACTTTTTGGAACAATATTGTATTTTGCTAATTCGCTTTCCGCAAGTTTGGACCCAAACTATGTTTGGGCAATTTTTGCATGCGGCCAGATCTTGGGATGGGGAACTCAAATTTATGGACATTATGTATTCGAGAAAAGTCGACCTGCATTTTTGGATAATCTTTTCCAAGCACTTGTTTCTGCTCCTTTATTTGTGGTAGCTGATGTTTTCTTTGAACTTGGTTTTCGCAAAGACTTAGAAGAAGAAGTAAAATCC
This sequence comes from Leptospiraceae bacterium, assembly GCA_022402465.1. Lineage (GTDB taxonomy): Bacteria > Spirochaetota > Leptospiria > Leptospirales > Leptospiraceae. The sequence goes on from JAKRSH010000043.1 coordinate 235,027, forward strand.
ATTCTTAAAGAACGTGGCGTTTACAAAACATTCACAAAGTCAGTTGCATAATTGAATCGAAACACCAGAACTAGCTCCTAAGAATAAGGATGGCTGTACACCAAGCATATCTTTAAAAGTCCTACTTAGATGTGCTTGGTCTGAAAAACCTACTTCATATGCTGCTTCCGCAAGACTCTTTCCTTTCTGCATACCCTTAGCTGCACCGAAGAGTCTTTGCCATAATACATATCGCCTAAGCGGTATACCAATTTCTTCTTTAAAGAGATGCATGAAATGAGTTTCTGATAATTCCACAAGATTCGCTAGAATTCTAACATGCAAAGGTTCGAGCAAATTCGCTTGTATGTAATTACAAACCAAGCGTATTCTAGTATCAAGATTAGAAGACTTTCTTTTGCTTGTACCCAAAATTGCGTGGATTCTTTGGTAAAGGTTATAAATTTGAATACAAGATAGTTCATTTTGTATGACTGAATCTAATTCATCTCGCAGATGCTCAAGTCTATCCCAAGAAAGAATATGAATATGATTTCGTTTAATCCATGATAATTGATTTATAAATTCCAACTCATGTGGATCCCACTGTGCTACTATTAAATTCGAATTTTCTGATTCTATCCTATGCTTGGTGTTGGATCCGATTATAGCAAATTGACTTCTTTGTATGAGACCAGCTTCATCTATAATTGTAAATGAATTCGGCCAGGAAATCAAAAGAGAACTTGCATAATGTGAATGCAAATCATTCTTTAAAGTTGCATTGGTTGCATAAATGAAAGAATTATTGAAAATAAATAATTTCTTAATACTCATAAATACTTTCAGCTCGAAAGTATCTTCTGAATGTATTTGAGATAAACTGGCTTGGATAAAGATTCAGTAAAAAAACCATTATGCCCTCCCCTTGGCAAAATAATAATATTTAATAAAGGATTCTTCTTATCAAGAGATAAATTCTCAAAATCTTCTACAGGTATAATAGGATCATCCTTAGCCGTAATCAATGTTATGGGAGAAGATATTTTATTGAAGTCATTTGGATAAACCGTATAAGCATCGAAATAGGATTTCGCAGTATCAAACCTACCCGTTCTTCTAACGACATAGTCTGTAAGATCCATAACTGTTTTGAATTTTCTTCTTTCTTCGAAATTAAATAATCCAGGATAAGCTTTTACTTTCTTATCAATTGAATTCATCCATTTGTTCAGAAAATATCTACCAAGTATTTTAGATTGATCCATCTTGATAGTAGCCTTCTCAGGATTAAGAGCAGGTGAGATAGCAATCGTGTGATGAAGATTAGGGATCTTTCTGCCTAGGTTGCTTAGTGCAATTCGAACAGAATAATTTCCGCCTAAAGAAAATCCTATGATATGAACCTTTTGGAATTTGGCAAAAGTTTGGCTGATCCATTCAATTGCTTTAAAGTGTTCTTGTAATAAATTTCCATGAAAAATTTGTTCATTCCAAGAGTGGGTATCGCCATGATCAAGAAAATCCAATCGGAAAACGTCAAATCCATTATCATGTAAATTGTACGCAGTCTTTAGTATGTAACTAGATTGAGAAGAACCTTCCCATCCATGCAATAATATTACTAAGGCCTTAGAACTTTCTAGTTTAGATTTATTAAAATATCCGCGAAATTTATTCTTATCAGTTGTATCAAATTCAAATAGCATTGATCTATTATGTAAATCAATCAATCTAGGTGCAATATAACCCACTCCAGAAAGGATAGTCTGTGCAAAACCTCCCCTTCCTAATCTAAAAAAAAGTCTCTTAAGGTGGTGGAATAAAGAATGCATCTATGGATAAAAATGAAATACCGTAATTTATTTGTCTAGTTAAATTGTAAATGTTAAGATCGATCTATTGCCATGATCATTTTCTGAAATATAAGAACCTTTGAGTTGCTCAGTAAGCATTCTAACAATTGTTAATCCAAATCCAGGAGATTTATTCTTTTCTTTTTCTTCATTGATCCCTATGCCATTATCCTCAATTGTAAGTCTTATAGTATTATCTGATTTGATAAGTTGAATAAATATATGCGGTTCTTTGATACTATGAAAGGCATATTTAAAAATATTTGTCATTAATTCGTTGAAGATAATGCCAATATTAGTAACTACCTTAGAAGGAAGATTAAAATCGCTAATTGATTTTTCTAGTTTAATATTCTTACTTTCAGGAAAAACTAAAAGTAAGGATTCTATTAAACTATCCATATAAAGCTTAATGGAAACTTCTTGATATCCATTGTTCATTAATAATTTATCATATAGAACTCGAATACTTTGCACCTGTGTAATGGATTCATTTAATGCATTCCTTACTTCTGGAATATTTGTTGAACTCGAATGTAGAGTTAAGAGGGCTTCTATAGAAAGTATATTGTTTTTGATTCGATGGTGGACTTCTTTTAGAAGAATTTCCTTCTCATTTAATTGTCTTTTGATCTCATCTTCATCCTTCTTTCTCTTTGTAATATCTTGGCATGTTCCAATAGCAAAGATCGGTATATTCTCTATATCACGGATAATACGCCAGCGTTCTTCCACATATTTGAGGTTGCCTTTTGAAGTGAGGATTCTATGCTCTATAGTGCAATACGAAGCGGTGTTATATGATTTTTTGAAAGCCTCATCAACCTTAGAACGATCTTCGGGATAGACATAATTTAGAAAAGCTTGGTGTGATGCTTGGAATGTTTTGGAATCTAATTCAAAGATCTGGAATGTTTCTTCTGACCAAATAACTTCCAAATTCAATAGGTTGGTTTGCCAGCTTCCCACTTTTGCCGCTAATTGGGCTTCTAGTAAGCGAGCTTCATTTTCTTCTACTTTGATTTTTGTTTCAGTCAATTCGACTTTAGCTCTATAAAGCTTCATCGCCATCTTTATGGAGGCTTCAATAATCACCATTCCAGAATTTTTAACTACGTAACCATAATAGGTTATTTTTTCCGTCTTATTGATAATCTCAGGCTCTGTATGAGAAGATAAAAAAACTATAGGTATATCTGAAATTTCTAAAATCTTTTCCGCTGATTCAGTACCATCGAGTCCCTGTCCTAAATCAATATCCATGAGGATTAGATCGAAATAAGATGGCTCATTCTGAATTAATTCAATTGCTTCTTCCCCACTTAATGCATGCTCTACTAAGTAGCCTCGATTCTGTAATTCATTTTTCTCATAAATAGCTATAAGGGGTTCATCTTCTACTAGCAAAATTTTTAATTTTATATCAGATTGAAAATCTAAATCCATATCGATGATCCTTGAAGGGAAAAATTAGTACGAAATGTAACAAATATTTGAAATCAAATTAAAATCTATGTCTAGATTTCATTTGATAAAACTGTCTATTATTCTACAATTAAAATAATTTATTGATAATATGATTATTGGCAGTAAATAGATACTTTAGCCTTGACAAAATGAACTAAATCTTGAAAGTTACTCTAAAGAATAAATATGAAACAATTTATAAAATCTAAATTAAATTTTGAAAAATTCTTAAAAAATACAATTTTTTTATTTTTATTTTTGCAATCCCAAAAATAAAAATACTAATGAAGAAAATTTAAAATTATATTCATTAATAATAGCTGCTAATCCATCTTTGTTTGGAAATTCTACTTCAAATTCACAAAATCGAGTTCCAGTTACATCTTGCAGTATAGAAAAATCATCTCCAATTCAATTGACTCAAAATATATCTGTATTAAACACAATTAAAAATAAGGATCTTTGCTATTTTTCATTCATTCCAGCAACTACTAGTAATTATACGATTACTTTGACACCAAGCTCAAATAGTGATAATTTGCCGTTTAATTCAGATCTGGCTGCAAGTCGTTCTACTTCTGTAGGTGGAAATAAACCTACTAATTTTTGGACTGGGACTGGTGCTGAATGTACTAATTTTAGCTGGGAGAATTGTGTACACAATGACGGCACCAATGCAGAAACTATAACTTACTCTATTGCTGCAGGACAACAAATAGCCATTGGGATCTTTGGATTTGATTGTAGTGCTTTGGACGGATGTAAATTTTCCCTTAGAGTAAATTGACCCAATGGAAAAATTTATGGAATTCCTTTTTCTACAACCTTAAATTCGGTTTTAATCATTGATCCAAAATCGAGAGGGTCTCTTTGTCCAACAATTTTAGAATCTGCGTATTTAAATAAGTTTTAATTTATATTTACTTTTTTATAATCTGTTAAATTATAGCTTAACTAAGCCTAAAAAGTTATCTATTATGAAATTATTTATTTTGTTAACTTTTTTCTTAGCTTATGCTTGCTCCTTCCCTGATATTAAGAATCCCTGCGATCCAAGTTCCAGCACTTATTTAAATGCTTTTGCTATAAAAATAGCCCTGGGACTAAATAGCCCTCCTTGTGGAACAGACCTAAATTTATCAAGAAAAGAAATCAACTCCTATTCTATCCCTGCCTTAGGCTTAACAGGTATTATTTCGGGAAATCAAATCAGTTTGGCTTCTGATACTCTGTCAAGTTTCTCTCCTCTAATTGCCAATTTCACCACAACTGGAAGCTCAATTACTGTTTCGGGAGTAGAGCAACAAAGCGGAGTGAGTGTGAATTCCTATAATACGAATTTAATTTATAAAGTCACAGCTAGAGACGGATCCTCTCAAGATTATACAGTAACTCTAACTGCGCCGAGAACTTATGGATCAGGTTCTCTAAGGATTTGGTTAAGAGCTGATAGTTTGAATCTGACGGATGGCGCTCCAGTGGCAACATGGAATGATTTAAGTGGTTTTTCCAATGATTTTGCGCAAGCGATTCCTGCGCAGCAACCGATTTACATAAGAAATCAAATCAACGGGCTTCCAAGTCTTCGATTCACACAAGTTGCATCCTCAGCACTTGAGACTTCCACAGGGACCGGATTTTATGGAATCAATGATAGTGGATCTTTCTTTATTGTGTTAAAATTCAATCAGCACATTGGGGCTGTAACTATTCTGAACCTTTCTGGCGTTAACGGAAGGCAATTTGATATAAGCAATTCCCCTAATGTTGTCTTTACACCTGGTAGAAACGGTATCGGATCTATAGTGACTTCTGGACTTCTTATTCCACTTTCATCCTACATTGCGATCGGAAGCATACAAAACCTGCTTACGAGTCAAAATGAAATTTGGAATGGTGATTTGAAAGGAACGCAAACGGTAGGAGTCCTTGGTTACGTTTCAAGTGGAAGCGCTTACATATCCAATGGAAATCTAGATGCAGATATAGCTGAGTTACTGTTTTTCAATACAGCCCTATCGCAAAATGAAATTGATAAAGTTTTCTGCTATTTACGTCTTAAATACAATCTAACATCTACCAATAAGAGCTGTGGATTGTAGTTCTGTATGGTGCTTATCGAGCTTGGGTAAGTCCAAGCAATAAATTGAGAAAACTCATCTCTCATATTTAGGTAAAATTAGATGCAAGGATGTAAAAATGATAGATAATTTAAAGAAAATTTTAAAGAAAGATGCAACGAAAAGTTACTTACTCGGTCCTGCTGTTTTTGCACCTATTTATCTCACATCTTATTTAATCTTAGAAAGTATATCATATATAAATATAATTTTCATATCTACTTATACAGTATTGTATGTGATTTCCATACTATCGATTAACACTTTGTACTTCAAAGGGAAAATCGGAACTAAGAAATGGCAAATTTACATTTTGTTTTTTCTTGGAATCCCCGCTTCCTTTTTCTATTCCTATTTTATTGCTAATCACCCAGATTTATTTTCAATCGCTTTCTTTGTTATATTAGGTGGGTTTATACCCTTAATGTCGGTTGGTGTATCCAAACACTTTGTGAATTACTTTACGCTCTCGTTTATAATATCTTATTGTTTCTTTTTATTTATCTTTCATGAAAATGTATCCTTATCGTTTATTTACATTAATGCAATTAATATTATTATTTTAGTTATATTAGCACAAGCCTTATTGAAAATATCTAGCTACATTAGTTTTGTAAATAATGGCATTCAGAGATCTAAGGCAATCGAGAAAAAATCTCGAAATACAATTGCGAAAGAAAAAGCCATTTCTGAAAAACTTCTACAAAATATACTTCCCAAGGAAATTGCTGATGAATTAACAAAGACTGGTTCATCAATACCGAAATCGTATAAATCTGTTACTGTTATGTTTACAGATTTTTCAGGATTTACTAAAATTGTAAACGAATTAGAAGCAGATAAACTAGTCGAAGAGTTGGATAAATGTTTTTCTTATTTTGATTCTGTTACAAAAAAATATAAATTAGAAAAAATAAAAACAATTGGGGACTCTTATATGATTTGTGCAGGTATCCCACTAGAAAATAAAACCCATCCTGTTGATTCCATACTTGCTGCTATGGAAATACAGTCCTTTATGAATCAAATGAAAGAAATCAAACAAGCCCAGAATATTCCCTATTGGGAGCTTAGATTGGGTGTTAATACAGGACCTTTAATTGCTGGCGTTATAGGAGAAATGAAATTTTCTTATGATGTATTTGGTGATACAGTAAACACGGCAAGTAGAATGGAATCTACTGGAATAGTTGGAAAGATTAATATATCGAAAAATACTTATGAATTTGTTCATGAATTTTTTGATTGTGAATATAGAGGAAAACTCCCTGCCAAAAATAAAGGATTGATAGATATGTATTTTGTAAATGGAATTAAAAAAGAACTTTCCTTAAATGAAGAAAAAAGAGTTCCGAATAAACTATTTCATGAAAAGTATTCAGAGCTAGAGAAACTGGGTTAAGATTATCAGATCCAGTAAAAATTCTTGGTTGGAATGTTCGTGCTGCGGAATGTATTGAAAGTGTCGACCGATCGACAGAAGATAAGAGACTTATCGAAAAGGCTAAATTAATAAATATATCCTTAAATCGAATTCGCCACCATTCTTTTCGATGTCTTCAATCACCTTTCTCAGCTTCTTGCTTTCTGATTTGCTAGGTATTACTTTAACGTGAGTGGATTTATCTTTCATAGCTTAGTCTTTTATATAATATATGGATCTTATTATCAATTAATTTAAAATATCAGCTCTAACTTGGTTCGATTAGAGCAAGTCTGGAGAAAAGCAAAACGGCTAAGTTAAGTTTCAATCCATTCTCTACAACAGTAGAAATTTATATCCTCTCTTAGAGAACTGGCAATCGCAAAATATAGAATATCTACAACAGTAAAAACCAACAGAAGCGCATAAGTTCGTTTCAGTTGATCGAATCTCAAGACTGAACATGATGGAAGATGCAGAAGATTTTAATCAAAGGGAAAAAATCCATGGAGTAATAGGCGCATCGGCGGTTCAACCCCACGCATGTGGGGAAATGTTGCAAGCAGTTGGTTTATCTTTAACTGATATTGGTTCAACCCCACGCATGTGGGGAAATGTTTTATTTTCGGTTTCACCTGACAAGGCTTTACGGTTCAACCCCACGCATGTGGGGAAATGAAAAATATGATCATGCAGTACTAGAGAAGATACGGTTCAACCCCACGCATGTGGGGAAATGTTGCAAGCAGTTGGTTTATCTTTAACTGATATTGGTTCAACCCCACGCATGTGGGGAAATGTGTCCCGTTGAACATAGCTTCTGCGATTTGAGCGGTTCAACCCCACGCATGTGGGGAAATGTTAACAATCCGTTCTTTTATAAAATGGAATAACGGTTCAACCCCACGCATGTGGGGAAATGAGTAGTGAGACTTATATGACTCATGCTTTAAACGGTTCAACCCCACGCATGTGGGGAAATGGCGGAAAGCGACCTTATCTTTTAAAACGGTGTCGGTTCAACCCCACGCATGTGGGGAAATGTCTGGCTCAAACGTATATTTCCTGGAAAACTGCGGTTCAACCCCACGCATGTGGGGAAATGTTGTGCTAGTGCTTGGGCTTGGTTCACATCGACGGTTCAACCCCACGCATGTGGGGAAATGGCATCGGTGTCATTTCTTGCCTCTATCCAAATCGGTTCAACCCCACGCATGTGGGGAAATGAAGACTAGCACAGAATATCTTAATTCTAATTCCGGTTCAACCCCACGCATGTGGGGAAATGACAAACTAGGCAATATATGCGAAACCCCAGAACGGTTCAACCCCACGCATGTGGGGAAATGTCCAGATGTCCATCCAGGATTCTGTTCATAAACGGTTCAACCCCACGCATGTGGGGAAATGGCTTTCTTTGAAAGATCAAGGTGTGTGATTGCCGGTTCAACCCCACGCATGTGGGGAAATGGGTTAGTTGAAGCCCATAGAGAAGCTAGTCCTCGGTTCAACCCCACGCATGTGGGGAAATGGAATATCGCTGCAAACTTCAGAAGCCTGTTTTCGGTTCAACCCCACGCATGTGGGGAAATGTTTGGCGAAGGATATGTATTTACCGGGAATGCGGTTCAACCCCACGCATGTGGGGAAATGTCTTGGGCGACGTGAATATAAATAAGCCCTAACGGTTCAACCCCACGCATGTGGGGAAATGAGATAAGCTTTCTCGAATTGATGCTTTTATGACGGTTCAACCCCACGCATGTGGGGAAATGCCCGATATGATACTTTGTCATTGTCATTACGTCCGGTTCAACCCCACGCATGTGGGGAAATGGCATGAGCAACCAAAAAAGGATACTCGTCTGACGGTTCAACCCCACGCATGTGGGGAAATGATTATATAGTCCAGGAGCTTCATTCATTCTGTCGGTTCAACCCCACGCATGTGGGGAAATGGTCAAGTGCTTCCATAACAGCCGTTTTTATTGCGGTTCAACCCCACGCATGTGGGGAAATGTTATAATGCATTTGGGGAATACAAGAAAGTTGCGGTTCAACCCCACGCATGTGGGGAAATGAACAGCTAACAGACAAAAATGAATATTACCAGCGGTTCAACCCCACGCATGTGGGGAAATGTATCCAATCATAGGAAAATATGTAAAAGAATACGGTTCAACCCCACGCATGTGGGGAAATGATGATTTTTCACAATCTTGCTTATGTGTGTCACGGTTCAACCCCACGCATGTGGGGAAATGCATCTCTATGGTTTTCTTCAAATGCTTGATCTCGGTTCAACCCCACGCATGTGGGGAAATGTCTAAAAGTTTGTATAGTATTCTAATAAAATTTTTAAAATTTTACAAGGATTTTTGATCCTCATCGGAACTATTTTTATTCATCTTTTTAGGTTTCGATAAAAGCTGAATTCCATCAAAATCAATAACTTCACGATCTGGATCACCAAATGACTTCAATATATATCCTTGTTCTGTATTGGAGCTATGTAACATAATCGCAGATAGTCTCCATTCATCACAAATTTTCTGCCAAAGTTTATCCCTGACTCTCGCGCCTATTGTAGCGACGAAAACACCTGGTTTAATTTCAATAGCTAACCGCGACATCTCGCCCTTCTGAGATGTCTTCGGCTTCTCCAACATGATCACGACCATAAACAATCTCCTTAATATCTGGAATAATTCTTTTCATTAGTTTACTTGACCGAAATGCATCACGACAGGCAAATCGAACTCTCCTTTCCACATCAAAAGGACTTTCTTTAACTACTTGAAAAGCAATTGGAATGGTAATTTCAGTCTTGTATAAATCTGCTATGTCATAAACAAAAGACATTTGCTTTCCTGTGTGAACAAAGCCAATAGCTGGAGAGAAACCTGAGCTTAAAATCGCGGCATGAACAACTCCATACAAACAAGAATTTGCAGATGATAAGGCTCTATTTAAAGGATCACTGTAATCCCAATTAGATTGATCGTAGCTTCGTCCTTTCCACTCTACGCTTGTTTCTTCAGAATATTGTTTATAAAATTTTCTTACTCTGGCACCTTCCATACCTCGAATCTGTTCGATAGATGCTCCTTCCTTTATCGATTCATCAAATCGCATCTGATACATGAACCTAACAATTCGATCCCTTTCAATTACATTTGCATAGGCCTCTACTTGTCTTAGTAAATTTCTACTAGAGTAAGTACCTGTATATCCAGCAGAATAATACCTAACACCCATTTCGCCTGTCCAAGCAAGCAGACACCTTGATTCTGATATTCTCTTGACAGCTTCATGAGTTATCGTAGTTCCAGGGCCTAACATAACAAGACAAACAGTCTCTATCGGAATTGCTATGCATTTATCTAAATAATGAAAGGCAACAGATTTCTGATATTGGTCGATCTCACCTTTCTCAAAATATAAGTAAGACCAGTTGTCTTCAAATTTTGGAATTTCTTGCAAATTTCTGTTAGTCATAATATATTTAATTTCGGTTAAATAATATTAGATATTTAATTTTAAAAAATATTAAATGTTAATTTTTCGAATTCTTTTATATTTTAATTTATCGAAAAGTCAATTAAAACGAAATTACACTTAACTCAGGGATTCTTTCAAATTGCTTATCTCGTGTAAGAAGAGTTAAGTTATTATCAATTGCTTGAGCGGCGATTATCGTATCTGGAATTTTTAAAAGCTTCATTGAGCGCAGCTCGACGATTTTATTGATTAATTTTTTATTTTCAAATTCAATATTAAACACATTCACTTCTTGTGCAAAATTTTCAAATAAGGCTAATTCATCTATATTAAGATTAGGATATGATAAAAACTCAATACAGGATATTATGCTTATGCTTATTGTTTCGCTTTCATTGTAAAATCGATACAAATCAAGGTCACCCTTGAGAAAATAAATGATTGCATTCGTATCAAAGAGGTAACTAATCCCATTCATTTCTTAACTTCCTTTGTTCCTCCAATGGGTCTCCCTCCCATTTCAATTTCCCAAAGTATTTATCTATTTCAGGTTTCGCTTTCTTCTCCGGCATATCCTCTGCCTTATCGAAAACTACTAATTCCATTGATTTATTCTTGTATTGCATACCAACATCCAATGAAAGTAATAACCTTCCTTCCGAGTCGACTTCTTTCGATAACCTTAGAATCTCCATAGCATTTCACCTTTTTCCTATTCATTTAGACTCTCGCAAGCAGCAACATCCCACAACCAAAGGCTTTGCCTGAACCGATTCCACTAACGTATGCGTTTTTGAAAGCTTCGGTATTGGTTACTCGGAGAATACCGGTGAAATGGACTTGTAACAGATCTAGTTCATGGATAACACTTCCATCTTTTTTCTTAGGAATTCTTTCTTTTTCCCCTTTATCGAATTGTAAGTTCAAGATTTCAAATCCAGATTGTTCACCCTTTCGAGTTAGCCATTCTACTTGTTCATGCTCTTTGTAAATTCCCACTCTTTTCGAAGGCAAGGACTCTCTTTGTTCTTTGGAAACAGTTTGAATCAACTTTTCTAATTTATTTTTTCCTTCTAAATATTTTTCCCGATTGTCTCTGGATTCTTTTTCTGGATAGTTCTTTAAATCTTCCTTAAAAAGTCTTCTGTAATCTTTTATTTTTTTAGTTGGATTCGCTTTTAAGGAGAAGCGAAAAGAACGATCTTCTTCTATAATATTATCCAGATTCAAATTTAAAATTTGCGGTTTCCCTTTTAAAAATTCTTCTGAATGAAAGGCATTTTCCCAAAGGGGAGATATATTAGATAATACTAATATTCTTGGTTTAGCCTCTCCAGCTTGTTTGAAGTCTTCTTCAATTCGATATAAGAAATCTGGTTTGGTAGTTTCTGATTTCTGTTTTTCAAAACCCATCCATAATCTCTGATGGATTTTATAAGGATTTGTTATCCAGTTAGCCGCTTTACTACTCTTAGGATCTATTTCAAGATTTGATAGGTATATTTTGTTTAACCTCAACATAAAATTTATAAACTTCTCTTTGCGCAAATACTCGCAAGTTAGGATTTACAACTGTGTCACGTACTAAACTTTTTTTCATATTAATGTCTAATTTTTCCTCTGTAACACAAGCAAATCTATTATTCTCTTTGCCTTCACTATTAGATTCAGATTGTAATTGTCTGAGAATTTCAGGAATAGTTTTTAATTTTTCGAACGCATCCTTTGCATTACTTGAATTAACCTCTTCATTCAAGTACAAGGGCAAGGTTGGTGAGCAGGCTTTTCTTCCGAGAAATGGAATCCAAACAGGACTTCCAAGTGCATTTTTTACTTTGTCAAGAACTGAATTTGACTTAGAACTTATAAGAACACTAAAAGCTCCATCCATTAAATAATTGCGATACGATTGCACTGCATTATCATTTACTTTCCCATCTGCTTTTAATGTATTCATAATGGTATGATAATCTCTTTGAATCGAACATTTAATGTCCTCTCTTGCCGAAACAGAAATTGATTCTCCTAATTCTACGATTTTATCTGATTCATTTTGGTTCCAACCTAAACAGCAAGACAGAATCCCAAGTATGGCGCTCTTGGTTGGAAATGCGCCAGTCCCGCGCACGTCCCAGTAATCGCCTTCCCCGAATGACATTAGCGGTGCTTGCAATCTTAATACAAGATAACGCATATTATGCTCCGGTATGTGTTTCGAGCCAAGTAATTAATTCAGACAGTTTTACAAAACTATTATCTGAAAATTCATTACCAAGTTTATCTTCATTAGTAAAAATAAAATGAGCTTGGTCTTTCATTGGTAGGGAAAATGCATCTCTATTCTTCCTTGCATATTTTGCAAAAACTTCTATCGACTTATCATTCAAAGATAATTTATTATCTGGAGTAACAGGTTTGATAAATGCATTCGCAAGATTGACTGGAATCTTTTTGTTCTTAATTTCTATTCCTATAAAATGCGGAGGATTGTGTGCCGCAAAAGAATTTTGTTTACCAGTTGGATTTGATAAAGCTGCCGAATTGACTAAAGCAGATATTGCAATTTGAGCAAGCTTTTTATCTTCTCCAATAGACTTCACAAATGCATCATAGTCAATGGCTATGTATTTATAAAAACAAGCACTTGTAAATTCTGTTTCCCCCAAATGCGCAGAGCCAGAGTCTTCCCTATAAGTATTACTCAAATCATCTACAGCAGTAAAATAATCAAAATCAACTGAGTGTTTATTAACAGAAATTGCATGAGCAACTTGACAAGCGGCGCTCACATCTTCAAATGCTTCCATAGTTGTCATTCTACCAAATAAGGCTACATCGACAGGTTTTGCTTTTAAATCCTTTAAGGCTTTCTGGATAATTGTGATTAAACCCTTATTGTCTATTTTTTTTATATCTATATCTTTTTCTGAAATAACATAATCAATAATTTTATTCAATTCATTTTCACCGTAAAACATTAGTTGTGCTGTTTCAAGAAATGCTTCTTGCTTAGCATCCAATTCTTTCTTTTTGTCTTTTGTTTTCTCTTCGCCTTCCGATTTTTTCTTGTCACTTTTTCCAATCGTAGTAAGTTTCTCTGCCCAAATTTGTGCTACTTCTGCAGTAACTCCCTTTTCAATTAATCTTTTCTTAACTTCTTCTGGTAGAAACTTAGTTCTACCACCTAAACTTGTAGTCAAAGAATCTTCGAAAAAACTGGACTTGCGGATACTTCTCTTTAGGCACTGACTAGATATTCTAGTCCTAGTTACTCCTCCGAATACGCAGTCTTTTACTGAGCCTGTATCATCTCTATTCAAATTGGAAGGGGCGTGGTTTTGTAGTATGTGAATTTCTATTAGCATTTTAATTCTCCTTTTATTTTAAAAAAATCCTTTATTCATTATCTAAATCAGAATCCTCTGATTCTTCTGTACTGAGGTCACCATCTTGTGCATTGGTATTTTTATCAGAAATAGATTTATAATAACCCTCTGCCCATTTTCTCTGTACCCATTGCTTGTCCCCATTCCAGTTATATAGATTTTTCAATAAAATAGAAAAATCTATTTTTATATTCTGAGATTTAAGCAATTTAATAGCTTGTCGTAATCTGTAGCTTAATTGCTCTTTGTCGCTTGCCGTTAGCAATGCTCTAAATCGAATATCTTTATCCTCTTTTTGTTCTGGGTTATATGCTTCTTGAAAAGCTTTTCCAAAATTAAAAGAATCTGAATAATAGGGATTATCCTCTTTCCTATGATACGTTGCATACAAACAAGCAACCAAAGATTTTTCATACGAGTTAATAAATCCCAATCTGCCGAGAACCGGAAATAATTTTGTATCTTCCAATGGATTCTTATTGCATCTTCTTAATATTGCCAAGTCACCGGATCCTAGTTTCGAAATTTTATCAATGTCCTCTTGAAATGTATTTTTTGTAAAAGTTGTCATTTGTTCTCCTTATTCTTTTTGTGAAAAAGTAATTTTGCATAAATCATTCTTTCTAAATATTTTCTACCGTTCTCATATTGTTTTAAATTTTTCGGATTAGCGATTAGTTTTTCTGTGTGGTTACGAAATGTTTTGCGAACATGCTCGGCAAGCATCTCTCGCCATTCGATTAAAATTAGATTAGAATCTTCTTCATCAGACAAACGATTTAAAGACTCTTCAAAGTTAGAGCCGATTTCATGCCAGTAGGCTGATTGAAATAAATTAGTTATATTTGAGATAGCTTTTCTTTTTCGATCTCCATTTAAGTTATCACTTTTTTTGATTAAGGATTTTATTAGTGCTGTCTTTAAAGCTGACTCAAATTGGCTTGTTTCAAAAACAAAATATTTGATAACAGTTTTAATATCCTCAGACTCAATAAAATCGGGGTTAAATGGAAATGTATATTCGGATGTTTGAAATACTTTGTCTTGTTTAGTCGAAACACCAAAGACAAATAGTTTTATAGAAAATTTTTGGATTTGCTTGCTATTCAAAGCCCGCTCAAGTATTTTTGGTCTTAATATACTTGATTTTTTTTCCTCGTTCCGTTCCGAAAAAATAAATGCAGGATAATCTTTCCACGCCGGTAAATTTTTGCCGTTTGGCGATATTTTTTTTACTTCATTTTTTATTTGATTCAAACCGTTAAACGGATCTTCCCATCTTGCTTTTACCTGTGCTTGTTGGGGCGAATAGAATATTTTTCTTATTAAGATGCTACTTTTTCTTGCTGATATTGAACATTCTAAACCGGCAACTTCATGCGGTATAAGCTTTATTATGCGCGAACTCCATAAAAGACCGTCTTGTATTCTTATTTTATTAGGTAGCACATCCCCTTTAAAAATTTTATACCAACCATCTTTTGGAATTCCAATAGTTGAATTATCTGCAATAGATTGCAAAGCTTGATTATGCAAAACATTAAGTGTTATACTTTCAAATAAATTTTTACCTTTTAAGAGAATGTAATAAGGTGTCTTCGCATTGATAACTCCAGATAAAAATCCTCCTAAGCCTGATCGAGGAGTCATCTGGCAATACAAAAGAAGAGCAGCTGCTATTGCTGGGTCAACTCCTATGTCATTTTTAGTTATATTCGCTTTCAGTTCTTTAGTTCCGAAATGAACGGAATTATTGCCAGAGGGAAATTCATCTATCAGCTTAGATAAAGGTTTAATAAATTTTTCATCAATCTTCTTCTCCTGCATAAACGGATCAGTCTTACTAAATAAATCAAATTTATCATAGTATTGTTCATTTAAGTCTTTGCTAAATTTTTTATCAAACTTTCCGGCTAATAAAGAGTTTTCCCAATCTTTTAAAGTTTCAGGAGCACCAATAATATGAACAAGTGCAACAAAAAACCGAATGACTGCTGTTTCTAATCCAGGTAAAGGAAAATCAAATCGTTCTAATTCATGAGCTTTATTCAAAAACTCATTAACGGAAAGAAATTCTTTCTCTCCTTTGAGAGTAACAACAGGTAGCCACGGATTATCCAAAAGATTAAAACTAAAATTGTGTTCAGCTTCTACCTTTTCCATTTTTGTGCTGGTCTTACTATCCTTTTTCTTTGCGACCATTTATATCTCCTTGCTAATTTTATGAATTTTCATTCCAAATTCTTGGCTGTAGTAAATGCTAAATTCAGATTTGGAAGTTTTTAAAATTGTTTCCTGATTTTTATCTAATAGAATTATTTTCTTGTTTTTTAATATTGAAGTTTTATTCATTTTTTCTTGCCAGTTCTTTAATAGTTTATTTGATTCAATGCCAATGTTCTTAGTTTTCATTATCGCAATCACAAACGATTTAGGACTTCCAACTGGAATCGTATTCTCGGCAATTGTTTTGAGAATTTTCATAGAAAGTTTCTCTGGTATAGATTCTGATAAGATAAGATTTCCAATATAATATTGATTATCCAAACAATAAACAGGAACTAGTTCTAAATTTTCATCGCCGTCTCTCGTCTTTGCCGCAAAATAACTATTTTCCTCTTCTGAGAGTAAGGCTGCGTCTGAAATATTTTCTATTTCTGTTTCAGGCCTTGGAATACAACCTTGAACTCCTTTATAGGTAGAACTTTCTCGTTTTTCTTTTGATTGTTTTCTAAACTCTGACAAATCATTATCTTCCAATTCAAATGAAATATTTTTCAATTCTATACTATTCGTAATGGTTAAAGAGTCATTATATACTTCTTCAACGAGATTTCTATACATGGATGGAAGTTGAATTGTATTGTCGGTCATCTTTGAGAGTGCTAACATAGTTTTACAAATTGTAAAAGAGTCATACATACTTGCAAAATCTTTAATTTGTTTGGATGATTCGGGAACTAATAACATTGTCGAAGGATTTGTAAATTCGGAAGAACGGTTACTTCGAATATGCCGATGAACTCGTCCCATCCTTTGTAAAAGTAAATCGATAGGCGCAATATCTGTGATTAGATAATCAAAATCTATATCAAGACTTTGTTCGGCAACCTGTGTAGAAATCAATATTCCTCTGACGGGTCTGACTTTAGATTTTTCTTCCGTACCGAAATAATTTTCAATCTCTTCTTCAATATTTAAACGATCAGATACGGTAAATCTTGCATGAAAAAGTTTTAAATAGAAGTTATCTTTATTCTTTTCTTTGTATTTATTAAAATAGCCATATACTTTTTGTGCTTTTGCAATCGTATTGCAAATCCAAAGAATATTTCCAGTTTTCTCAATTCGCTTTAAGGCATTGTTTACAATTACCTCAATATCATCTTTTTCATGAGTAGAGAATTCAATTTGTATGCTTTCTTTTTTTCTAGTCTCTATTTCACCGATTTGTTTTATCGATTCATTTTTATTCAATAGAGTAATTAAAGGATAATCAGATGAAATTTTTGTATTTATTGGTTTACCTAAATAAGCTGAGACTAGTTGCTCTTTCATAAAATTTGGTAAGGTGGCTGAAAGTAATACTACATTTGTTTTCAGAAATCCACACCAAGCAATTAAACGCTCTAGAATCGGTAACATGAATGAATCATAGGCATGGACTTCATCAATGATTAAGGTCTTCCCAGAAAGTCCAAAAAGTTTAACAAAACCATGCTTTACATTTAGTGCGGCTAACATTACTTGGTCAACCGTTCCTACTCCATAGTGAGCAAGTAATGTTCTCTTTTTAGAAAAGAACCAATCGTTTAGTTCTGATTCTGCATCTTTATCTAATCCTGTGGAAGTATTAGCTTCATACGACTTTTCATCTGCTAACCCTTTCTCTCTTTGAAGCCAAGCAGTCCCATGTGCTAGAATTGCAGGTTCTATAGTTCGCAAATTTTCTTTTAAAAATTTTGCTATTCTTTTGGAAATTTGATTTGCAGAGGCTTTTGTTGGTAAACCAAAATAAAAGCCTCGACCAATATTTCTGCTAAATGAAAAGAGAGCTGATTCGGTCTTTCCCTCTCCAGTAGGTGCTTCTATAATTATTAAATATGGCTCTGCTGATCCTTCTAACTCATCTAATTTGTGCTGAATAGGTCGTGGTGTTTTTATTTGAGGAAATAAATCTATAAAATTTGTAAAGTCATTAGGCATCTTAGAAAGAATTCCTAAATCATTTAAAGCTCGAAGTGCTATTGATTTTGCTCGCTGATAATAGTCTTTTGGAAGAAAAGGCTCTCGAGTATATTCAAAATACTCTGTATCAGAGCCTATCCAATCGCAAACGGAAACAAAACCTGCAAATAGTCTGATAGCTGAAGGGGATAATTTTAATAAACCGTTATTAATATTAAAATCTTGGAAAATTCCTTTGGCAATAAATTCAAGTGTTTCATTTCGATATTTTGTACTTAGTTGGAATATTGGATATTTTTTAGAATCCTTTTCTTTGAAGCCTTTTGAATATTGATCCGAATCGCTATATTTAATTAAATTCCCATGATGCCAACAAGCTGCCTTCCATAGAGATAAAAAAATGTCATCTCTAATAAATGAATATTTTTCTTGGAGCGAGATAAATTCAGATTCACTTTCTCGTATATCTTCAATCCAATGAACACCAAATTTTCCATGATCGAATTGAGTATTTTGTGAAGGAAGATATTCTAATCCAAATTCTTTAGCCAATTCAGGAATTTTATTCTGAAATCCAATGGTTGCTTTTCCTACATCATGAAAGGCTGTAGAGAGAGCAAGAATAGGAATTAACATTTTTGTATCTGTCACTGCTAATTCTGGAAATAATCCGAGTAGCTTTAGATCTTCTCTAAGCCAAACCTCCGCGACAGCCCCAACATCCAGCATATGGTAGGCAAGAGGATGCCAGACGAAATTGTCTTTTTCGTCTCGATCAGCCTTTCCCCAGAGTTTTAAATGATTAAACTTATCCATGGATTTGCTTAAAAAGATCCACAAAAGCCAATAAATATCATCATTCTTTAATCATGTGCCAAAAATGTCTGATTACCTAATTCCAAACCAATTCCTTTCCCATTTCAAACCCTTCCTCTTCTCTCTCTTGCTTCCAACATTTCACCAACAATATAGAATCTGAATTAGAACTCAAGGGTTTTCCACTAACAGGCGAAAATAATAAACTAGCAGAAATAACACTATTTATTTGAGTAGCGGACAAATTTCGGGACTATTCGTAACTTTTTCTTGGGGTTTTGTTTTTTTTTAGAATCTTGTTCTTCATTTGCATTCTTGCTTAGTTAGCTTGTTTCACTCTATAGGCTATGCTAGCTTGCATAGTGCTAAGAAATACTCGATGAATTTGGTCCAGCACCCAGCACCATTTAGCGAGCCAAAGGTGAGCGTTAAAAATGGCTCTGGGTGCAGGGGATCGCCCTGAACTTGTGTACGCAATGTACGAGCTAACTTACCAATCGATAGGGAAGTAATCTTTGAGGAATTTGCCACACCAATGCTTGCCTGAGTTGATACCATCGAAGATAGGATCTAGAACCCTTGCTGCTCCGTCGACTATATCAAGAGGTGGTTGGAAGTCATGGACATCTTGTTTGTGTTTGGACAACTCCAGCGGATCTTCGTCGGTCACCCAACCTGTATCTACGGCATTGGTGTAGATACCGTATTTCTCTAAATCACTTGCTGAGGTATGGGTTAACATATTTAAGGCGGCTTTGGCTATATTTGTATGAGGGTGCCTGTCTTCTTTCTTAAAGCGGTGGAATTTGCCTTCCATGGCAGACACATTTACTATGTGCTTCACTCCAGTATTCTCTCGCTTCATGATAGAGATGAGTCGATTGCATAGAACAAAAGGAGCTATGATATTCACCAATTGGACTTCTAGCATTTCTGATGTTGGAATCTCACCTAACTTAAGTCTCCAACTGTTCGTCTTGCGAAGATCCACTTGTTGGAGATCAGCATCTAAGCGACCCACTGGGAAAATTTCCTGGCTTTCCAATTCCTCATCTTGGGTATAGGGGATTTGAGAAAGTTCGGCGGCAGATAAGATGCCCATGGCAGGTTTTCGATTCTGCCAAGACAAGGCTATGTCTTTGGTAGATGAGTTCGTATAACCATTATTCAATCTTGATTTGCAATCTTCATACATAACAAATAATTTTTGTATTTTTGGATCCAAGCTATCAACCGAGAGTGATTCATTCTGCATCAGATGGCTGTAAAACCCAGGCGGCCTGCGAACAGTTTGCGCTGCATTATTGATCAGGTGGTCCAATCTATCTAAGGTATCTTCTAGATAACTGCAAAATATTTCTACACTGGGTGTATGTCGCAAATCTAAGCCAAAGATCTGGAGGCGATCGCTCCAATAATTATAGTCTTTTTCTTTGCTGAATCGTAGCGCTGAGTCAATTGGAAATCTTGTAGTTGCAATTACCTTGGCTCCTGCTCGCAAGAGCATCAGTGTTGCATGGTATCCAATCTTTAGCCTAGAACCTGTAATGAGAACAACTTGTCCTGTTAAATCGGATGTCTGGAATCTTTTGTCATAGTTATAAGATGCACAGTCAGGACACATTGTATCATAAAAGAAATGAATCTTGGTATATTCTTTCTTACAAATATAGCAATTTCTAGGAGAGTGCAGTTCTCCAATCACACCTAATTCTTGGATAGGACTCTGGCTCAGTAGTTTAGGAGGAGCTGTGAAGATAGTTGATTTTCTTGCTTCCCGAATTCCTGTGAGAGATCGGATTTGTTTTTCTTGGTCTCGGATGATTTCTTTCTGAACTTTTCGTACGCCCCGGTTTCTCTTACGGATTTCATCTCGGTTTGGACGAGATATGATTCCCGTATATTTTAATAAGAGAATACGCTGTTCATTGGATAATTTTGCAATTTGAGAAGGATCCTCCGCAAGACTTTGTAAAAATGAAATAATCTCATCAGCGTTCATCTAGAGCGTCATACTTTCCTTTTCTTACGTTTAGAGTTTTCACTTTCTTAGGCTCAGGGCTTGGGAGTGTATTCGAGACAGGAGTAGTATTAGAATTGCCATTGCTTGCATTGGTAACAGTTGGTGGATTGGAATTGTTGCTTGGGACAGAATTCACATTTTGTTTAATGCTTGGATTGGAGTTAGGACTTGCAATTGCCTTAGTTGAAGACGTATTAGTTGCTGGTGCTGCGATAGTACTCGTTGTAGGTATGGCATTTGATGGAGCTAAAGCACTACTTTTAGAATTCACATTTGAAACTTCTGAATTCTGCCCATCTAAGTTCTGTGTAGGTACTTGCATTTGGCTTTCTATACTTTTCAAGCTAGCTAATTCTTTCGTTCTTACGGATTGAATAGGATCAAGTATAGAAACTTTTTTGGAAGTGATCTTTGCCGTATTTCCTTCAAAATTTAAATTATCGTTTTCTTTGAGATTGTATTCTTCATCGCCTACGGTTGCTTTCACATCGCCTCTTGCAACTCCGACATTCAGATTTTGATTCACTGATTTCGAGAGTTTCACATCAGCATTTTTGAATTCAATACTTCCCGAATCAGTTCGTATGGTTAACGCATCCTCATCTGAGTCTGAATTGTTTTTCTTGAGAATATTCATAGAACCATTGCTAAATTCTATTCTCTTCAAGGCATCGGAAATATCCAGAATGACCATAGACTCTGGTTCCAAATGAATTTCTGTTCCATCCTTGAGATGGATTACTGCATTTGAATTCGCTTCTGTAAGGATAGAATCTCTTAGAGAGATGATAGAATTTAAATCTAAATCACTCCACACTACATTGTGTTCGAATTTTCTCTTAACGGTATTGTATTTGAAATTTATATCACCGATTATCTCACGGTTCCCAAATTCTGTAGTTTTGTTCACATCGAAATAAAAAAGAAACAAGAAGATGATAGAATTAGAAACGAGAATGATAGCCACCTTCCATTCTTTCATCCATCCTAGTATAGACTTTTGCTGGGTTTTAGTTAAAAGTGTAAGCATATATTTTCTCTTTTATTTTAAATTCAGCAAGCTATCTTTAATTATAGCTAACTTAGAATAATTTAAAAATATAATCAATTTATTGCAAATCAATTGTTACCTAAAAAAGTGAGAATTAAATTTAATTTCTTATCATGTATAGGAAATATATTATTTCTTCTTATCCATTCCTCCAAGTCTAGGAGCAGCAGGAGCTGAAGTCTTAGAACCATATACAGATGTAGCCTGCTTAGGTAGATTCGACTTTCTATATTCAAACCAAGATCCTTGGTAAGTATAAACTTCTTGGTAGCCAAACTCTTTGAGCATTAAGGCGAGAAGGCAAGATCTTGCACCATTGTAATCATAAAGAACTGTGGGTCGCTCAGGCATAAAAGGAAAACCTGCCATTCTTTTCTTGAAGCTAGCTCTATCGATGAGATTTCCATCTGCGTTGTATAGACTGCGCCAATCCCAAAGAAAGGATCCAGGCAGTCTTCCACAAAGAGTTCCTTCTTCTGGTCCTGCAAGTCTTGGAAGTAAGCCTTCGTATTCTTCAAGGGTTCTAGTATCAAAAATCTGCAACCTTGTTAAGTTCTTCTCCATGAAAGCCTTATCAACAACCCATTCTATGGTCTTGAGTTTATCTTGTATGGGTGGCTCTATCTTGAGGTTTCCAGGTACTTTCTTTCCGTCTAAGGGCCATTTCGATGCAAGAAGATAGGTTTCTTTGAATCCAGCAGAGCGTAGTAAGAAAACCATTCTCGCTGAGAACATGCCCATACCTTCGTCATAAACCACTATCCTATTCTTATTCTTTTCTTTAGCATCATCTAATATATAGTATACGGGACTAGATAGCTTCTTGTAGGACTCTGTATCAGAGCCAAAAGCTTTCTTTATGAAAGGATAGCAGTAAGAGCCTTCAATAGCCTCTTCATCGTAGGAGGTAACATTCCTACAGTCTATGCAATAATCCCCTGGTTTAATTTCCTTAGTTATAAAATTCCAATTCAATATGAAAGCCCTAAATAATATTTATGTCTATTGTTCCATGTTTCTATCCTAGGTAAAAATTTAAAAGTATGAAACCGAAAAAAAACTTTTCATTTTAAAAAGACATAAGCCTTTCTTAGAGAATCCTTTCTCAAATTTCCTGCTTCCCTAGCCGATGATAGAAAGGAATGGTACCCTATTTTCAAAGAATTGCAGCTTTTGCCGTCCTATTGTTGATTCCATCAATCAGTGTGGCAGAGCCTCTCGGAGCTTGGGAAAAAATCGATGAACTCTTAGCTTGGAATCGTTTACAAGGACAAACCCAGACAAGCCATTGGAATAGATTCTTAGAAAATAAGGTTTTGACCAACACAAGAAATTGTGGATTGAAAGAAACAACGAGCTATCAATCAGCAAAATACTTCCAATTGGATTGCAAATCCAAATCTTTGAATGCATTCATTAACTTCCAAAATCAAAGCTATGACACAAGTAAGCCTTGGAAATTGAAGAAGACTCATACGTTTGGAAATAAAAAATATATAGAAATCCAATTTATGGAAACTGCTTCTCTTAATCACCAAGAGAAGGATACTGCAAATAAAGTAGAAAGGAAAGATGCTCAAAAATCAAAAGAGAATCAAAGCTTACAAGACAATCCCAATCTCAAATATTTTGTTGAGACAGCCTTGTTTCGAAAAAATTACATCCAATCCTCACCTAACTTAGCCATCTTCTTTGATCATTCTTGTCCTTTAGAGTATTTGGGGGAGAACCATGATTTCTATTGGGATGACAAAATTTATCATGACTTTTATATCACTTGTGTCCAAGATTCTCTTGTCTCCTTAATTCGATTGGAAGGAACAAAGCTTGGAGAAATCCAAATTGGAAATCTACTTCGTAAAGATATTAAGAAGGGAGAAAAATTCCTTGCATCTATAGTATTGAAAGAGTGGCAAGATGATAGAATTCTTTGGGGAGAATTTAAAATTTATCCATATGAAAATTAATAAACTAAGCTACCTATTCTACTTTCTCCTTGCATTGGTAACAAACGCTATCCAAGCCCAAGAAGAAAATCCTAAGAGTTTTAAACAGGTATTTGGATCTGTGGTCCTTATAAAAAATGAAAGCTTTATAACAGAATCTGCAAGTAAACCTTGGATGAAGGAATCATTTACTACTGGACTTGGTTCTGGTCTTGTCATTTCTCCAACTGAAATCTTAACCAATGCTCATGTTGTGATAGATTCCAAATTTCTTACAGTTCGAATCTATAATAAACTAAAACCCTATGTTGCCAAAGTGAAGTATATAGGAATCGATTGCGACCTTGCAATCATTGAAGTGGATGATCCAGAATTTAGCAGAGATACAACGATCTTTCCTTTCTCAGATACCATCCCTGTGCTTGGATCGGATCTATTGATTCTTGGATATCCGAATGGAACAGAGAACCTAACAGTAGAAAAAGGAAGCATTCTAAGTTTTGAAAAAATGCGGTATTCATTCACAGGACTTGACTTTAGATCTGTACTGAAAGCAAAAGCATCCATTTACCCAGGGAACTCTGGCGGTCCTGCAATCCAGGGCAACAAGGTTGTTGGGCTTGTCTTTCAAATTTCTCAGATAGAAAGAGATATAACCTATCTAATTCCTACACCTGTGATCAATCATTTTCTGCAAGATGTTAAAGATGGAAAATACGACGGCTTCCCCAATCTTGGATTCAATTTCCAAACAGGCTATTCCAATAGTCTGAAAAATTATTACAAAGTTCCTCCTGATACGAAAGGAATTCTCATCAATGCTATCTATCCTCAATCTTCCTTCTATGAATATTTAAGAGAGAAGGATTTCATCTTTCGTATCGATGATTACCCTTTGAACAACGAAGGAGAATTGGTCTCAGACAAACCCCAGAGCATGATTGATTATTTAGAGAATAAATTCATAGGAGATAGCGTAACTATCTATTTCTACAGAAATGGTGAAAAATACAAAGCAAGCGCTAAGCTCAAGAAAACAGATTCATTGGATTTGTACAGAGACGAATCTTCTTCTTATTTTGTAAATGCAGGTTTGGTTTTCCAGCCTGTTTCTAGAGCATTCTTCTCCAACCAAGAAATTGCAAGTTTAGACAGCTCATCTAAATACCACTACAGCTATTATATTCAAGACAAATTGTACAGGTTTAATGATAGGGACATTGTGCTTGGATATATTTTCGATGATCCTGAAAATCTAAGGTATAAGGACTATCGCCTCAAAATAGTTGAGACTATCAATGGTTATACTGCTAAGGATCTCAGCGATTTCTCAAGACTTTGGAGAAAATTTGATAAACAAGCAATACAGATTAAATTTCGAGGAATAGACCTCCCTATCATTTTAACTCCTAAGAATGTAGATAAGATTAATATAAGAATTAAAAAGCGATATGGAGTTGATAATGAAACCAATTAAATTCTTATCCATACTTTTTGTACTTACTCTAGGAATGAGTGAACTTAGAGCTCAAAATATTTCTGATATTGAAGTAATTTTTAAGAAAGCATCCCACCAAAATCCATGGTTAGTGAAAGAGCCCATCCGTAAGATTACACCTGGTATTCGTGTAGGTAAGAATTCATATTTTACTATAACCCTACCCAATGAAAAGCCCTTGTTTGCAGAATTAGAAAGAAGCAATCATTCTAATAGCAAGCTTAAGGTGGAAAGATATGATAACTCTATAGGTTTCATCCATCTAACAGCTGATGAAATCTTTGCTCTTCCCATTGTTAAAGTGGATTCTAAGACAGCCCAAAAAATTTGCAATTATAAATCGTCTGACTATATTACATTTTCCTTTTCGAATGTTCCTCTGTTAGCCTATAGATCTGATACTTATGTGGACCAGGCTCAATTTATCATAAAAAATGGATTCCTTTGTGGATACCAAATCCAAAATTCTATCATCCCTACTCTTTATGTTGAAAAATTCTTAAACGATGGGAATCAATTTGAAGCTCCACACCCAGGTTTTCAATTTGAATCTGCTTTAACGAATTCTGAATTGGAATTTTATTTTCCAAGTAAGAGCAAAGGAATTTTGGTTTCTCAGGTTTATCCTGGTGTAGGCCCAGCCTTTCAATTATTTCCAGGCGATGCCATCTATGCAATCAATGGACAAGAATTGAATCAATTCAATAGAATCGAAATAGGCGACAAGGCATTGGATTTAATTCTGAGATCTGGCTCTACGCTCAAAGGAATCGGTGATAAGGTCTCCCTTCACATTCTGCGAAACGGAAAGCCACTCATTATCAATTACAATCTACAAAAGTATTCGGAAGAAGAATTTTTAGTTCCAGAAACACATCCTGCTGATACGCCTTACTACTATATCAGTGGCGGACTATTTTTTACAGAGTTAACAGGTAGCTATCTAAAAGAGTTTGGTGAAAATTATAGAAAGAATTCAGAAAAGAAACTTCTTTATCTTTCGGAATCTTATTTCTCTAAGGTTCACCCACACAGAGAAAGGATAGTATTGCTTTCAAGGGTTCTACCCGACGAACGCAATCTGGGCTACCAAGAGTTTCAAGATCTCATTGTTCAGAAAGTAAATGGCTCCAATATCTTCAATCTCAAAGAGCTAAAAAAAGCGATCCAAGCGAATAAGAGTGAATATGTTACCATAGAGTTGTCTGGTGGCAAAATCATCATACTTAGAACGGATACAATCCGAGAAATTGATACAAACATTTTGAATAACTATAAATTAAAATATCTAGACAATCTAGGTCTTTAGAATATAAAGATATTACCTATGCGTATCTTATTCGTTGATGATGAACCATCAATACGAGAGCTATTTCAAATTTCTTTTGGTGAATCCTATGAGTTAGTTTTTGCAGAAAATGGTCAAATAGCCTTCGATATTTGTATGCGGGAGTCGATAGATCTCATCATAACAGATATCAGCCTACCTAAACTAAGTGGTGTTGAGTTTATTCGTAAACTGAAAGAATTTCAGAAATACATTCCATTCATTATAATTACTGGAAATAGCAACATTGATCTCGCCATAGATACCTTCCGTATGGGTGCTATTGACTTTTTTCTAAAGCCTTTTCGTATAGATACTTTGCGAGAAGTAATCGAAAAAGCAAAGATGGTTCATTTTGATAAGAGAGCCCATGTTCCATCAAATGACTTTGTTCATGAATCTGAGAATAGCATCTACATTCTAAATCCGAAAATTAGAGAAATCAATCAATATGTAGCTTACATTGCGGGCAGATTGGATTCCCTGCCCAATGTAGGAAATGAAGATCTCATTGCAATTAAGGTATCTCTTTATGAACTCATTTCCAATGCTATAGAGCATGGCACGGCAGGTATAGATTATTCTCAGAAGAAGGAATTTCTAGAAAACAGCGGTGACTACTTCAATCTTGTTGATGCAAAATGTTTGGAAACGACTAAAAAAGTTCGTGTAAGTACTTTTTATAAGATCAATAGTATCGAAATTGAAGTTGAAGATGAAGGAACAGGATTTGATTTGGACAAAATTCCTGATCCAATCAAAAATCCATCGTACAATTTGTACTCAGGTCGAGGAATATTTCTAACAAAGATGAATGTAGACAGCATCAATTACAATGAAAAGGGCAATCTTGTCCGCGTTTCGCGTCTTTTAACTTCTAATTGAACTCTAAAAGTTTAAGCCTAAACTAAAATAGAACTTCAAGAACTCTCTAGGATTTTGTTGGATTTGAATCTCATCAATGATAAAGGATTCTTTTTCTCTAGGAAGCACTCTCGCATAAGCAACAGAGGCAAGAAAGAAATTACGATGCTGTTCTTGCTTAAATAAACTCTTCTTGGTTAGATGGAGAATTCCTTCATAAGCACGTCCTAGTTCCAGATTTGCTGAATTGATAAACAAAGATGTGTGCCAGTCAGAATATCCAAATATTTCATAACTCCTATCAATGAAAATTCCACCCATCTGAAATCCACGATTTAGCTCATTCCACCTTTCTGCATAAGTATTCCAACCCAGTAGTATAGAGGTCTCACCTCCCATAATTCTTAGAGGGCCAGACATTGCAAAATAGCCTTGCTTAGATTGAAGCAGTCCCGTTGCTTCCAATCTCCAATTTTCATCTTTCCAGCCTAACTTTGCATATGTTGTGAAGAAAGTATTTGAAAGTTCTGTGCTTGCCTGGTAAGAGTCTGGAAGATAGAGATTTTGGTAGTTTTTCATAGAGTTGCCACCTAACTCTAGGAAGTATTTTGTGTCAAAAATATTAGAACCTAAATCTGCACCGAGATAAGAAAGGGATTCTGAGGGAACAAAAGAATCTTGGTAAGTTGGAATTTGTTTATTGGTTAGAGAACGATAGAAGTAGAGATTTCCATAGGCAAGGCTGCCATTGCTCTTTTGGATAAACATATGACCTCCCCATAGATTCCTTCTATCTTCCTTCCAATCTCTAGGTGTGAGGCTCAGATTATCTGAGGAGTAATTGCCCGAGACCAGAGAAAATCCCAGGCTCATATCCATCCACTCTTGACTTAGGCCCAACTCAACAAAGTTCATTCTATCATTGAAGACAAAGCCATAGCGATCCAACCTTTGAAATCCACGTCCAGCTTGGAGGAAAGAATTTCCTGGGAGGAAAGGAAGTTTAAGACCTGCTATACCTTCGAAATCATAGATTGTAGATTTTTCATTATGTACTATCTGAGACTGGACAGCACCTATTTTGGGAGCAAGCACTAAGAAAGGCTGAAAGTAACTGGGATTCACCCACTGTAGCTCAGGTTCAAGAGCACCATAAGCTTCATATCGGGATTGTTGATCTTGGGTTCTTCCTCCTTTTTGACTTCGAAACCTAGACTGAGAATATAAATCCAACTTCCAATTGTTAGCTGATCCTTCCTTTTCCTTGAGGAATTCTTGAATACGTGGAGCGGATATGTTATTCCTACCTCCTCCTTGGCTATAAAGTCCATCATCCAATCGATGAGAGGAATAAGATTCTGCTTGCAAGGCAAATGGGATAGAGAATATTCCTATACTTATTGAAAGAAGGAGAAAGGTGAATTGGAAACTTGCCTTAGATCTCCTTTCTCTCTTTCTTAGATATCTTTCGAAACAAGGAAAATCTGCCACTGGATTAATTGGATTCTTTATTTCGAAAGTAAGCAAGAAAATAACCAACAAGCAATAACCAAGATACCAATTGCCCAAGAAATAGGGAAATGGCCGCTCCCTTAGTAGAAAATTCTGGAATCAATAAATTATCTAAAACGATACCGAATACTAACCTAAGTAAGGCTAGAATCGAAAGTAACCTGGGCAGTCCCATTGCAAACAAAGCCATTCCCAAAGGAGCAAATACCAATTGAAGCATATAATTTGGATACAAAAGATGAAAGATGGGAACCGAATTTGAATAATTCCCTTTAAATAATAAATCCATTATCACTCTACCTAAGAAAAATCCAGGTGAGAAGACCAGTGCAAGCAAAGAACCAGCAAGAATACTTTTGATTAAAAATCCTTTGAATTCGGGACTATCTACAATCCTTGAAAGCTTTGGATAGATTAATGAATTCAATACAGAAAGTATGATAACAAAACCACTAAACAACTGCAAGGTTGTCCCGTATTCCGCTACGGCCTCCGAGCCGTGGTAGTATTTTAAAAAGAAAATTTCTAAACGATCCGAGATAATGGCAAAGATAGAAGCAAGCAAAGACCAAGAATTGAATATTGCCAATTTCTTCTGGTCGAGTAAGGTATCTTTAAAGTTAGATCTCCACTGGAGCTTCTCTTTATAACTAATAAAGAAAAAAATACCAATCACATACAAGGGCGCTATGCAGTAGATACCTAAAATATCTATGTACCCAATAGCATCCTCACCCATATTTGAAAAACCTATCAAACAACACAATCTTATGAAATTCGGCAGGGGATTCCAAACCGCCAAGGCAGAATAATTTCGAAAAGAAACTAATATACTCTCAAAATAAGAAGCAAAAGATGCGATAAAACCACCTAATATTAGCAAGACGATAATCAAAATATTTTCATGAACGAACAAGAAAAAGGCTATACCTAAAATTAAAAGGATGATGAGGGCATAGATTTTGAGAACCAAGGAAGAAATCAATAGTTTCCCAACTTGCTCAGGATGGTCTGTGGAGGGAGCCATATACTTTACTAAGGCAGAAGGCAGACCGAATTCTGCAAGAGCAAGTATTACAGGAAAGAAACCTAGGTAATATTGAAATTGCCCATTCTCAGCCTTGGAAAGAAGATTCACAGCGTACACCATGAACACAAGATTCATAAGGGAAGAGATGACCTTAGAAATAGTTACATAGATAGAATTCTTAAAGACATTTGCACGCGATAACTCTATCTTAAGTTCTTTGAATTTAGTAAAGATTCTAAGCATTCAAAGATTTTCTCAAATAGAGCCCATTCTTCCAATGAAAGAGAATAAGTGGTGTAAGATAAACAATGGTTAAACCAGCTATAAAATATCTTAGGTATCGAACCAGAATATGATTGTAAAAATCGAAGCCTTTCAAAACTAAAGATGGAAGCAAATAGAAAAGAAAGATCATCACCACAAGGGTAGAAAGGCGAATTAGTAAGGTTAAAGTTGGTGAATCTGATTCTAAATAAGAAGACCAAATTTCTCTTGTAGGCAAGACAAATGCCTTCATAAAAATACTTCCTACTAAAAATCCGCCCAAGGCGGCACTCGCTGAAACCATTATATCCAAGGAAGCCAAATGTGGTGTCAAAAGTCCAGGATGATAAAGCAAGGTCGGGCTTAAGGTGATGGCGATAATCATTAGAACCATAGAGCGAATTTTTCTTTGGATGGAAAAATTGGATTCATCTAACATATCCAAACTTGGAAAATCAGGGAACTTGCGTATAAACCATAATAGTACGATTAGATTGATGATTCCCAAAATTAAACTACCTATGACATCACCAAGATAATGAACACCAAGGTACAAGCGCGATAATGGCATTATGAAAATTACAATTAAGGAACAAGTTTGTACCAACTTGTTCTTAATAGACAAGAAGATCAAACCCCATATAACAATGCTAGTGTGAACATGACCAGAGGGAAATCCGAATGAAAATTCAGCTGCCTTAGATTGCATATGAGTAAGATTATCCGAGAGATTCATAGGCCTAGGGCTTTCAACAAGAAACTTAACCAAAGAATTGAGGATTCCAGCAGGCAATAAACCTAATGCAAGCTTAGAGCCTAATTGAGGTGAAAAGCATAGATAAACCATAGCTAGAAGACTTAAAAAGAATATACTAGACCCCAAATTATTAGCAAGCAAAGACAGAGTCAGAAAAAAACTCCCAAAAGAAGCATCCAGACTGTGTAAAATTTCCAAAGGTGGATTGCCGAAGAAGATTTCGCTAGGAAAGAGAACGGAAAATTCCATATTCATCTAAGACAAAGCCAATTCCTGGGAAATCAACTGATTTTTCCTTGATTTTGTTTGGAAAGACAGAAACCATGATCGATAAGGAAAAAACACACGTGAACGAAACTTCCACTGATAGCTTAGAAGAACTTTTCCTCATCCCTCGGGAAATCCCTAAATTTCTTCTCAAACAAATCCTCGAATTGGTTTATGATATTGAGATTACTGGTTCTCATTTTATACCCAAAACAGGTGGTGCTGTTATTATTTGCAACCATACTGACTATCTTGATGTACCCGTTCAAGGTGTGTACATAGATAGAAAGATAGTATACCTAGCTAAATATGAATTGTTTCATCCCCAAGAAGATATCATGGCTTACATAGAAAGTCCCAAGTCTCCCTTTTCAAAACCTCCTCTTAGTTTAACCAAGCCTATGATACGATTGCTGCTCAATAGAATGGGAGATTCTTTTTCCAAAAATCTTCAGCACTGGGGAGGTATGCCTATCATACGAAACCACTATGGAGAGAGTATGGATAAGAAGGCAGCAATGGACTACTATGCTCAATTGGAAGATTACATGGTTAGTATCTTAAAGTCTGGTGAGCTGCTTAGCATCTATCCAGAGGGCACAAGGTCAGAAACAGGTATCATGGGCCCTTTCAAAGCCTTGGCGGCAAAAGTTGCCATGCGCGCTGGCGTTCCCATTATTCCATCTGGCATCTCTGGAGCGCACAATATGTCCAAGCCGGAGGCTTTTTTGTCTGGAGCTGCTTTCAAGGCTAAGATTGTTTATAATATTGGACAACCTATTCCTCCTGAAGATTTTCCCAAATCCAACGACAAGAAGGCAGCCAAGGAACTCACAGAAGAATTAGAGAAAAGAGTTTATTATCTCAAAGATAAACAAGAGAGAAGAGGCAAACCAAGAAAATTTATTACTAAATTATAGAATTACTAAATTACTAAATTATTGAATTTTATAACATTCTAATGAACTCTAAGATAGTATTTTGGAGTTTACCTTGTTCCAAGTCTTTGGGAAGAATACGTAAGACTCCTAATTCCCTACCCTTAGTTTCTATATCCTTGTAAATATGCGCTTCTCTTTCCGACCAGGATGTTACAATTACCAAAGGAATTTTTTGTTCGGGATATCTTTCTTTTAATTCGTAAGCAAAATCTAAACCTGTCATACCAGGCATGGCATAGTCAGAAAAAATTAAATCCATCTTCAAGTTTTCAATTTGCATTAAAGCTGATTTGACATCTTCTTTCTCTATAATTAATAATGGTAAATCGAATGAATTTAAAATAACCTTCATCTTCTCTCTAAAGTTTACATTATCGTCTACAATTAAAATTGAATGTTGGGTAAGAGGAATTTTGATTTCAATAGTTGTTCCCTTACCTAATTTAGAATGGATTTGAATAGGATAGTTTAGGGAATCTAAGATTTCTTTTGAGAAGGGCAAACCAAATCCTGTTCCAGATTCCCCTTTCGTTCCTTGGGTCGAATGATTTAATTCATAGTCAAAGATACTATTCAATCTTTGGCTATCTATCCCCAGGCCATTGTCCTCGAAGATAATTTTCGTATAATCCTTTTCTTCTTCAACTTGAATCGAGATCCTTCCACCATTTTGTGTGAACTTGATAGAATTGGAGAAAATATTTGTCAGAACAATACCAAGTAAATTAGGATCTGTTTTAATTAGAATATTAGAAGGTATCTTTTCTTCTACAACTAATCTCTTTTCAAGCACAAGACCAGCAATCTTCATAGTATTTTCTGAAATCAATTCTGATAAATTTACTATTTCATAATTAGGTAATATACGGATGGCTGCATTCTTTGCATAATTCAAGATCTCTGAGGTCATTAAGATGAGACCATCAACAGCTCGTTTGGATTTCTTCAAAATCTCCAACCTATCTATATCTTCTATTTCTGAATCATTGAGCAATAAATCCATAGCACCGCTTACTCCAGATAGTGGAGATCGTATATCATGGGATACTATAGATAGAAATCTATCTTTCAATTTGTTGGTGTCTTTAACCTGCTCCATAGCATCACGATATGCGCGAGTTCTTTCTTCCACTCTAAGCTCTAGTTCTTCCTTAGATTTTGAAAGTTGAATGGAATAGGAATTGTTCTCATTATAAATTGTTCTAAGACGTAAAACCATAGCAGTAGAATGAAAGAAGAACATAATAACAATACCGTATAAAGTTAGATGGTAAGAGTTCATAAAGCCCAACTCAACCATAGAATCGTTAACGATACTAAGTGTAACGAAAGTAAATCCAATTAAAATTACCTTAGCCTGAGGTCTTTTCCTATAAACTGCTAATGACATTACCCAATAAGTATAAAATGTAACTAGGATGTCAAAGACAACGAAGATTAGAATGGTCTTAAACATAAGACTTAAAAAGGGTAAGGTGAAAATTATAGAAGCGGTTCTTAAG
Organism: Leptospiraceae bacterium; assembly: GCA_022402465.1. GTDB lineage: Bacteria > Spirochaetota > Leptospiria > Leptospirales > Leptospiraceae. Next base: position 268,745 of record JAKRSH010000043.1, read on the forward strand.
CTAACATAAAACCAATAAAATTTATGATTCATTTCCTTAGGAAATATATATCTTAAAAAAGTTAGATATATAGGAACCATCAAGGAAACAAATATGACCTCAATTCTAACTACAACATAATAACTCATACCTGGAAATATATCTAAGATAAGCCTATCTCCAGAGGAACTAAATGGAATTAATAGAATTGTATTTAGCAATAGAAGGGCATATAAGGCAGATCCCTTATCTTTTGCATTTGAGATGTAAGTTCCAAGATTCACTAGCATAAAGAGCAAAAGCACTAGCATTACAATTAAATCATAGAACTTTTTGCCATATAACAAAGAATATACTTCATCTGATTTTCCTAAGATGGGAGCTTCTATCATACCTTGCTCCACAAATGAGAAGTTGGATATTTGAATCACAACATCCATTACTCTCACATAGGGGAAAACACCTAATTTTGGTTTAACTCTTGGAAAATGCTCAATCTCTATTTCACTCACCAATCCATTCTCAAGAATTTTATTTCCGTTAATAAAAACATTATGAGCAGTCCACACTTTTCTAGTCATGATACTCAAGGTTTCGATATCATACGAGGAATAAGGAAGTTCTACATGAAGAAGTAAGGTAACAGTTTTTCGATTTTCATCTCCTGCAAATTTTTTGCCAGATGAAGGAATGGGAATCGTAAATATTTCATCAGGATAATCCAAAAAATCTTCGTAAGGTCTAATTCCTGCTAAGGCCTGCCATTCTCCTTTAAGATAGATCGCTTCTCCTTCCCAATCTTCTGGCAAGATTAGACTTCCTTTTTTAACTTGGGATGAATTTGGATAATAATTGCAAGATAGAATGAATAGAATTAGAACTAGAATAATTTTTCTAATTCGAAAGCTTTTGCATAAATTACTCATTCCCAAATTGAATTAATCTTCTGAAAACCAATCGTACATTGTTTCAAAAAATCCTTTCTTGGGGCTAATTTCTTTCTTTTGATTGGAAGTAACTTCCTCTTCTGCTTTTAACCTTCTCTGCTCCTCTTTTTGTTTAAGCATAAGTTCAAATTCTGCGATTCGTTTGTATTGAGCATCCAACTCTTCTTTTTCTTTTCTGTCCTTATCTGCTTTTCTTCTATCATATTGCACAGGAATAATCTCTTCACCTTGGGCATTAACCATACCCCAGAAGCCACCTAGAACCGTTTCTTTATTGTCGAGTAATTCTTTCTTACATTGATTGCATACTAAGGCAGAGGTTCCTTCAAAGGAAAAAGCATAGTCATAGATTGCAGGAATGGCTATGTCAAGATTCTCATTTATATATCCATATTTATCCTTTTGACTAAACCTCACAAATCCTTCGATGAACTTATCAGGTTCATTTTGAACGACTAAAACTTCTATTGTTTTACCAGATAAATTTGTATAATATGCTTTGTTGTTAAACAGTAATCCAGCTAATCCATAGCTATCAAAATGTATTCTAGCAAGTAATTGTTTGTCAGGTATGAATTTATCTTTTAAAATTTTACCACAAATTGTTTGTTTCGTGTAACTCTGCGTTGATTCAGAGTCCTTAAGCTTGTAGTAACAATCTGTAGCCAGGATGGATATAGGAAAAACCATCGTAAATGCCATAACAAAAACCAAGTAAACTAAACGTTGTGAGTTATAGTATTTTAAAATCATCTTCTTCTTTCATTTCCTTATTCTTAGCCTATGAGTGTAAAGATATTAAAATTGCTTCTTAGCTATCGCCAAGCTCTAAATTTTTCTTTAAATCAGGGAATACAAGAGGTTTTTCTTGGCAAGATAAGAGAATCTTGGGATCTTGTAGAATATAGACCAAGGCTTTTTGAATTCATGAAAAAAATTTTATCCATAATCCTCTTTACCTCTCTGTATTTTACCTTCTCTCTCAGTGCCCAGACAACCACCACTACAACAAGCCTTACTGATCCTAAGCAAATTGAAGAGTTTCTAGATGCTACTTCTCGCTTGCGATGTATCTGCCTTCCATCTCTTGCCATCCAAAGTTGCTCCTATAATATGTGTATCGTTTCAAGCTATCTCAAGACTTTCATAGAGAATCAGATCAAGTTGGGCCTTAGTGCTGATGAAATTGTTTTTAAATTTGAAAATGGTTTTGGAGATACCATTCTCAAAGATGCAGTCATTCAACAATTCCGAGAGCAAGGAAATGAAAGAATGATCCAAAATCTAGTGCAAGGGTTTGGCCCGAATATCCAAGCAAAACCAGACTCCACTTGGATCAACCTCTCTCTTGCCTTCATCGGCATACTTGGACTTATAGGTATTGGAAGCTATTTGGTTCAAAGAAAGAAAGCCTCTCCGCTTATTATAGCAAATCATTCTGGATCAGATCCCGAAAGAAAAGCAGATGTTAACCCAATTTCTAAGCTAGAGAATGATAGCGCCAAGCAAGATGCACTCACTAAAAAATATCTATCTGAATTATAAAAGGAATACTTAGTTATGGATGAATCCTTAAATGTTTTCGGTGAACCATTAGAACCTTGTTCTTTTGATCCTGTTACAGGATTTTTTAGAAATGGATGTTGTGATACTTCTGATGAAGACCTAGGTTCCCATACAGTTTGCACGCTAATGACAATTGATTTTCTGAATTTTTCGGTTTCTGCTGGCAATGACCTTGTCACACCTAGACCGCAATGGGGATTTGAAGGACTCAAGCCTGGTGACACTTGGTGCCTTTGCGCATCACGCTGGTTAGAAGCTTACCGTGCAGGAGTTCCTCCTTTAGTAAATCTAAGAGCCACCCACAAACGAGCCTTAGAAATAGTGCCATTGGAACTCTTAGAGAGATTTTCTTCAGAATCAGAGGATTGATAGTTTTATCTTGAGTTTCTTCTTTTTGAAATGAGTTAGCTTATCAGGACGATAACGACTCAATTCCAACTCTAGGATCTGGCCATTCTTCCATCTATCTGGTAACAAATCTATAATTAGATTCTTAGAAGACTTATAGGATCCATTGCCTCCACAAGAACTGCAATGAATATCAGAGCCCAAACAGATGGGACAGAGTTTACGAACTGTTAGTGGGATATTGGCTCTTAGTATCTTTGACACCTCATTTGGCTCAATACGAATTTCTACATCATAATTGATACCAGTCCATTTTCTTCTATCCTTCATTCTATAGCCTTTGCGCATTAGACCAATTTTAGCATATTCTGTTACTGAGTGTGCGAAGACAATGCGCGAATGTGGAATAGAATAGGTGTTTTGATTTTGAACCTCATTTACCCATTCTTTATGAAGTAAAGATTGGCGAGTGGATTCAATTTGGCTATTGATAAAGTTCGAATAGGCATAATCGTAGATTTTTCTATCTCTTTCTGAGCATAAAATCTGGTAGGCTTTTAGAATTTTCTGGAATGCTGTTTTGGATCCAGTTTCAGGATTATCAGGATGCAGCTCTTTTGCGAGAGCTCTAAAATTTTTCTTGATCTCATCAAGACTTGCACCAAATCGAATCCCCAGACAGGTGTAGTAGTCTGGGAACTCAGCTTTTGGTTTCATTCGAGTTCTTGGTATTGTCCTGATGTATTCATCTCATTATTGATGAATCGAATATCATCTGTTAGACCTCTTCCCTTGGCATTGATGTATCTATCTATAGATGAGATGATCTCTCTCAGTTTATTTCTATACATGGTAGCAATTAAAACTCTTTGGTCAGGTTCATAAATTTCTGTGATGGCAAATTCTTCGTTAGTAGTACCCGAGGAAGTGATCTTCTTGATAGAGATCTTCATGCTCTTCCATTCATCATCTGCTACAGGTTTATTGACTCTCATGATCTTGGTGTCTATATATTCAACATGTTTGGTAGTGCTTGATTTTCGAGTCCAGATTTCAATATCTTTTAAGGATTGAGATCTGTCTCCCCCTGTTACATTCAAGGTGAATTGGTGGTTTACTATAGATCTTTTCTTGGTTGGGTATTGGAACTGCTCTCGGGCAATGGAAGACTGGATGTACTTTCCATCATTGAACTTTTTCTCTTGGGCGAGGAAGTTGAGGCGCTTTTGAATCTCTTCATGCAATCCTTTGACATCTAACTTGAGACCTTCCATAGCCTTGACCTGTCCCTGGCTCAATTCTGGAAGAGGCTTCAGACCACCATAAGTAGGGTCTATGTCTACCAGTTCCTGAGAGAATACTCCCGTTGTACCTAAAATGAGGGATATGAGGAATATTCTAAAATGCATATAATTCTCCTTGGACTCATCTATATTTTCGACAAGTAGCAAATCAAAATTAAAAGACTAGGATCCTATTTCTCAAATTTTAGTGCAAATAGAGAAATTTTACTAGTAAAACTAGTTTATAAACCACAATATGACCCATAGCGAGCTAATAGCAGAAATGGAAATCGATCTTAAGAAAGCAGCTAATCACATCGTTATCAGCCTTACTGGTTCATTAGACATCTATACATCCTTGGATTTCAAGAACTTTATTGAGAACAATTTAGGAAAGGATGCATCCCAAGCACATGTAGTGATTAACTTAGAGAAGTTAAATTATATCGATTCATCTGGAATTGGAATGTTAATCAAACAATTGAATTACGTCCAAGACCTTAAGGGAAAGTTTTCTATAGCGAACATGAAACCTGCCATAGAAAAAGTCTTCAAGGTTGCTGGCTTAACTTCCTATTTCCATACAATCAGCGAAGAAGATTTCAAAAGCCAATTTTCCTAAGAATCCATTTTCGTATTCGAGAGAAAAGCATCCCAAATACCCCAAAAGTTTCCCTTCTGAATAGGACCGAAAGGTTCTAATCTCACTTTGATCTTAGTATCTGTAAATTCAGATGGGTCCAAACGAATCATGATGGGATTTCGGAAATTTTTCCCCTTTGCTATTTCCACAGTTTCTTTCCAATTTCCATTTACATAGACTTTCAAGATTCGGGAGGGAAGCGGGCTGTATTTGGAATCTCTATAACGAACAAGTTCCAAATAGAGATAAACTGCTCTTTTTTCTAGGTTTTCTTTTTGTAAATCAAACTCGATTCCATCTTCACCTATCATTTGGCAGACTTGGTTTCTTATTCCTGCAAAATTTTGGTCAGGCTCCACCTTCCAACCTTGGTAAGTCGCCCAAATTTCTAGCTCAGGGTAGGTCATAAAATTTCCTGTTCCAGAACCCAGTCCAAAGTCTTTAAAGTGTCCAGACTGTGTATTGCCCTCAGCGAATATTTGAATCCCGAAAAGCAAGATGGTGAGCATAGAAATCATACGAAACATAGTATTCTTAAGATCGGTATTCTAAGCTGTCTTGTCTACAAAATTTGATTTTTCATTCCTCACTAGTCCACTTCAATGGACATATCCAAGAATTCGGATACTTAGGGAATTGTTTCAAATTGCGCAAGGAAAGAATAAATTGACAGGTAGAGCCATTACATTAGGGAATTTTGACGGTGTTCATTTGGGACACATTGCACTTCTTCAGAAAACCCAGGCTATCGCTGAATCGAAATCACTCCGTTCTCTGGCTCTAAGCTACCATCCTAACCCAGCTATAGTCCTTGGTAAGAAATCAGATTTTACCTATTTGCAGACCCTTGAATCCAGAATTCAACATATCCGTTCTTATGGAATCCAAGAAGTAGAAATTCTACCTTTTACCAAAGAACTTTCAGAAATGGAAGCAGAAGATTTTCTTAGAGAAATACTTCTCAAGAAATTCCAGGCGAAACACCTTATCATAGGATACAACCATTGCTTTGGTAAAAATCGCAGAGGCAACTTTGACTTACTGCAATCCCTCTCCAAAGAATACGACTACCAAGTAAGCCAAGTGGAACCTGTGTTTGCTGGTGAGTGGAAGATCTCTTCTTCCTTAATTCGTGACTTCCTGAAAAATGGGGACCTTGCCAACACAAATTTGTGTTTGGGGCGCAATTACGAAATAACGGGGGAAGTGGTGGAAGGAAGAAAAGAAGGAAGAAAACTTGGATTCCCTACTGCTAATCTCAAGATTCCCCAAGATATAGTAATCCCTGGTTTAGCGGTGTATGCATGCTTAGCAAATGGAAGACCATCTATGACCAATGTGGGAACCAAACCCACATTTGGTGACAATACTATCACCATCGAAACTCATATCCTGGATTTTGATGAGGACCTCTATGGCAAAAGCATCCAACTTGAATTCATAGAGAAGGTTCGCGAGGTTACTAAATTCCCAAGCCTAGAAGCTCTCATGGATCAACTTAAAAAAGATGAGCAGATCACTAGAAAAATCCTTTCTAGTTAAATGGCTACTGCTTCTAACTTCTCAATGATTTTATCCAAATAAGGTTTCAATCCGTCCAGAAGTTCTGGCAATTCGTATTCGATCAAATCCCCAGCTTCAACCAAATCATTTCTCTCTAAACCCATTGCGATTTGGGAAAGACATTCATTCAAGCTTTGGTTGTAAGATGCGAGATCGCTCTCTCCTACAACTATCTTTTCTAATTCTAATTTTGGATAAGAATTTCTAAGTGAGATCAAAGCAGTAAGTAAGGTATTCATTTTTCCTATACTCTCTGTTAGTATTGATGAGGCAATTTGATCTTTACCTGATTGGAAACTCTCATTGATCTTTACAAATTCATTTTTGATAGAATCCAAATTCTCTGAATATTGTTTCACAATTTCTAATAATTTATCATTGTCCAAATCCAAGATCGCAGTTCGATTGCGAAGATCTAAGATGAAGAGTTTGAGGTCTCTTAAGTCTTCTAGAAACACTTCAATTGCTTCTACGGATTCAAGATGGGAAACAGTTTTATGCAAATGCTCTAGAATCTCTTGAACATTTTTTCCCTTGCCCATGGGTCGAATGGAATCTAGATTGAGTTTGAGTAATTTCTTAGCTGAGGTAATGATAGAGTCAACCCAGATGATTCCTTCTGAAAGATCATTGGATTCTTTTTCCGTCAGGCTATCTCTTCCAATCAAAGTTGAACCAATTGTATCTACATAACGATCTAATTCTTCTAAGCCAGATACAAGGACATCCAACTCTTCCCCTATGATAAAATCAATTCTCTGGATTTTCACAAAATCCACTTCTTCCATTTTCTCAAGATCATAGTCGACTCCATCAACAAAGCAGGAGACTACGTATTTATGATTTGCTTCTACCCAATGATTTACACCTTTTACAATGTCGCCTATCGTTTTTTCGGTTTCTAAATTCACATCCAACTTATGGTTGTTAACAAATATTTCCATTCTCTTTATTCTCCTCTTTGGGCTCCACGTAAATTGTTTTGTAGGTAATTACCAACTGATTTGTTCTTACCTACTCCTTGTTCCATATACAAAAATCTTTGCTTCAACTTGGACTCATAAGCAAGCATATGAGTCTCATGGTTCTTAATCTTCTTCTTATTATCGGAGATATTATCTTCTAATAGCTTAATCTTACTATTCACTATACCACCAGTGAATTGAGTATAAGGCTTCATATGCTCTAATATTCTATAACCAACACCTTCATCTGTAATTGCATCTTGGTTGATATCTGTTGCAAAAAGTTCTTTCACAGCTTCCGGATTTTCATTCAAAGCCTTAGTAAGCATCTCTTCATCAATTTGAAGAATACCTTCTTGGATCTTCTCCCAACTAGATCCAATTTGCCCAGTTGAGATTCCTATCTCTGCAAGGGTTCTAAATCCTGTCTCTTTACGATTTGGATAAGCTCCACTAATAATCGTTTTGAGACCAGATGATAATCTTAGAACAGCATTATCGCCAGCAAGAAGACCTGTCTTTTCTTTTGCCTTGAAATAGTCCTTAGAAATATCAGCTGCTCTGTCTTGGTCGGAGGTAAAATCCTTATCAGCGAGCTTACCATCTCTGTCAACTGCTGTTGCTTCTTTTGCAAAGGTCATTAAATTATTATAGGAAAGAACAAATTCTTTAATAAGGTCTTGCCCTTTTTCAGTTTCTGGCTTAATATCAAAAGTAATAGGACCTTCTGTCACCTTATGAAAGTTAAGAGAAACAGATTCAAGGATATCATTCAGATTTTCATTTTTATCTCTGGTAATCTCCACACCATCTATCTTGAATTTAGCATCTTTGGATTCAGCGATTACATTTGCAGGAGCTGCTCCCTTCCATTCTGGGACAGAAACCAATTCTACTTGAGAGATGGAAAGATCTGCATCATTTGCATTTAAAATAACAATTTTAATAATATCTTTTCCAATCAATTCATCTGACTTCCAAGTATAACCTTCGTCCGATGGATAGAGAGAGGAAGATTTGTATCTTTCTTCTTCCCCAACTTTAATATAAACTCCTACATCTAGTCTTGGAACAGTCGTTTCAGATTGAACTTGAAATCTAAGGTAATCATTTTCTTTTACCTTTGTTGTTGAAATAGGAAAACTATATGCAGTATCAGATTTTAATTTTACACCTGATTCCAAGATAACAGGTTTCCAATCCGGTTGCAAATTGTTCTCATATTTTTCTGATTGGAAAGCGGATGCTGAGAGGATACCCAAGGTTAAGGTACTTGTACTTGGTTCGGGTGGAGCAGTGTATTCACCTACGAGTCCTGCAGCAAATAGTATACCATTTGGATCCATAAACTTCAATTCAGATTTTTTACCAGATTTAACGGATGTTAAACTCAGAATGCCCTCTTCGGGAGTAACCTTTACTAGATGAGTATTGGCGATAGTCGCAGCTGAATTCTTCAGTAGATTATTCAACTCAGATAGATTCCCACCTGGGAATTCCAATTCAATTTTTTCTTTACCAGATACTATAGAAAATTTGCCCGATGGAAGCTTGGTTTCTAGGTCGACCTTATTGCCACTTATTTGGTGTTTTGCGGCGAGTTCAATAATTTCAATTGATTTCTTCCCTGCCTTAGCGCCTCGGGTAGCTTCCCCACTTAGCACGCCTTCAACAGAAGGAATGATTTTTTTTGTGGCTAGGGGAGTGGTAAAACTTGTGAGATTTCGTGTTTTGAGCTGGAAATCATTGGATCTGAGTTTCATCTCATTCCAAACCTCAATCTGAGCCCTGGTGTATAGGTTCTCGGTTTCCCATCGTTTTATTGGCTTTTTTTCTAATTCGACTAATTGTTTAACGATCGAATTTGTATCTTGGCCTGAAGCCATCCCTGGCATTGTAAAAGCTGGCATACCGTTCTCCTTTTTAGTTTTCTCCTTTTAATCTTCGTCGAGTCTAGAAAAAATATTAGGGATTTACAGGTTTTTTTTGACCTTAAAACTAGTAAACATGAGTACGATTGACTTGTCCAACCCGGAAATTTTCTTTGATAGAGAGCTTTCTTGGGTTGATTTTAACTTTAGAGTGCTAGAAGAAGCACAGAGCGAAACGAATCCCATCCTAGAAAGACTGAAATTTCTTTGCATAACCGAATCCAACTTGGATGAATTCTTCATGGTTAGGGTTGCAGGCTTATTGAACATCCAAAGTTCTGGAGCCGAAGAAAGATCCTTAAACGGATTAAGCACAACAGAAATCATCATGTCACTTTCTAAGAAAGTCTCTGATTTTGTTTTTGCTCAATACAAAACCTTAACAGAACTCATCAAATTACTTAAACTAGAAAACATCAATATAATTCAGAATCCAGATGAATTGAGCCAAGATGAAATCAAAATTATAAAGGAATATTATAAGAAAGATGTTTCTTCCATTCTGACTCCGCTTGCCATTGATACCTCTCACCCCTTTCCTCATATCTTAAATCGTACATTAAATCTAGCGATTATTCTAAATTCGAATGATGACAAAAGCAAGAATGATCTTTTTGCCATCGTTCAAGTACCTTCTGTACTCCCAAGATTTCTCAAGCTACCAGACCAAGGTGAGGAAAAGAGATTCTTCCCATTAGAAGAGATCATTAAACTTCACTTAGGCGATCTTTTCTATGGAATGAAAGTAAGAGAGATCCATCCATTTCGTATCATACGAGATGCAGATATTGCAATCAACGAAGAAGAAAATGCCAGTGATCTAATCTCAGTTATGAAGACTGAACTCAAGAATAGAATGTGGGGTGATGCTATTCGTCTAGATGTAATGACTGGTTCTGGTAGAATTCGAGAATTACTAAAGGGACTTCTTGGAATTGAAGAACACCAACTCTATGAAGTGGATGGACTCTTGAATCTTGGAGATCTTATGTATTTTTATGGGATAGAAAAGGCATCTACCTCCCACTTGAAATTTACTTTTCCTACCGCCAAACCAGGTTTTTATGGCAAAAGTTTAGACAACATTTTCCAAAATATACGTAAGAGTGATAAACTTCTCCATCACCCTTACGAAAGTTTCAAATCAATCGAAGATATGCTTAAGAAAGCAAGTGGAGATTCGAAAGTACTTGCTATTAAGATGACCCTGTACAGAACCAGCGGAGACAGCCCTATCATACAATATCTTTCTGAGGCGGCAGAAAATGGAAAGCAAGTTACAGTTCTCGTAGAGCTCAAGGCACGCTTTGATGAAGAGAGAAATATCCGTTGGGCAAAGAAGCTAGAAGACTCTGGCGTTCATGTCGTCTATGGGATAGTTGGCTTGAAGATACATTGTAAGATGCTACTGATCGTTAGAAAGGAAGATGATATCCTCAATCGATACGCTCACTTAGGAACGGGCAATTACAATTCTACTACAGCTAGATTCTATACTGACCTTAGCCTCTTCACTAATAATATCGAAATCACAGAAGATGTAGCTCTTCTATTCAATGTTATAACCTCCAATGCTAAGATGCCAAAGATGAACAAAATTTTTGCAGCACCAGTTTATCTCAAAGAAACCTTCTTGGAACTAATCAATGAGGAAATAAATTTCGCTAAGAAAGGCAAACCATCTTTTATTATGTTCAAGATGAACTCTTTAGTAGATCCAGATGTCATTATAGCACTTTACAAAGCAAGCCAAGCAGGTGTGCGAATTGATCTTATCATTAGAGGAATCTGCTGCCTTAAGCCTGGGATTCCAGGAATCTCGGAAAACATCAATGTTCGTTCCATTATAGGTAGATACCTTGAGCATTCTAGAATATACTACTTCTCGAATGGTGGAAATCCTAAATATTTTCTCGCTTCTGCAGACTGTATGCCAAGAAATTTTCTTCGTCGAATCGAAGTTATGTTCCCCATTCTTGATGATAAGAACAAAGATAAAATCCAGAAGATCATCAACCTTCAATTGAAAGATAACACATCAGCGAGAGTCTTGCAATCGGATGGATCCTATATTCGATTGTATCCACCCAAAGGTAAGCAAGCAATCAATGCTCAAGTTGATATGGTAAATCTTTAAGCTTATTAAAATATTAAACGAATAAACAGGAATACCATTTTATGAATTTCGAAACCACCAAGAAAGAGCTATCAGCCAAAATCGGAGAATCAAAGGTCATATGGAAAGAAGATGGAAAGATGGATGAGGCGACCTTCGATTCATTTGGTTTGGATAGAACCAAAACTTACAAACCTGAATATAAGATTTTAGTCTTTCCTGAAACAACAGAAGATGTGGCAGCCATCATTGAATATGCTAATTTCAATAAAATTCCTGTTGTCCCATCAGGTGGTCGAACTGGTTATGCTGGGGGAGCAGTTGCCAAAAATTCAGAAATAGTAATCTCATTGAACAAAATGAACAAAGTCATTGAAGCGGATCCATTTCTTGGCTCTATTACAGTGCAAGCTGGTATGGTTACCAAGAATCTGCATAAGGAAGCAGAAGAAAGAGGATTCTACTACCCTGTAGATTTCGCTGCGACTGGGTCTTCCCATATAGGTGGAAATATAGCTACCAATGCAGGTGGCGTACGTGTTGTCCGATATGGCCTTGTTCGAGACTGGGTCTTGGGTCTAACTGTCGTTACTGGCAAGGGCGAAATCCTAAGATTCAACGGTGAGATATTGAAGAACAATACAGGCTATGATCTCAAGCATTTGTTTATTGGCTCAGAAGGAACCTTGGGAATTATTACAGAATGTACTCTTAAGCTTACAGCTTCTCCCAAGGATATTCGAGTCATCCTTGTTGCAGTTCCAGATTTTAAATCCATATTAGAAATTTTCAAGAAAACACATGAGTCTCCCCTTCCTCTGCTTGCATTTGAATTCTTTACAGAATTCTGTCTTGAGAAAGTAAAGGAACACCTAGGTGTCCCTTCTCCCTTTTCTTCACCATCGCCTTACTATGTATTGATGGAATATGAGGTTAGCGGTGAGAATGATGAAGAAAAATTATTTTCAATTCTAGAAACAATTACCAATGAAGAATACATTACCGACGGGAGTATTGCTCAGAACTCAAGACAGAATGAAACCTTCTGGAAATACAGAGAAGGAATTTCGGAAAGCCTATCTCTTCATAATACAGTACATAAAAATGATATCTCTCTTCCGCTTCGCAATATGGAAGCCTTCATCCAAGAAATGGAAAGTCTATTGAATGGCAAATACCCTGGCTTTCAGATTGCTCTCTTTGGACACGTAGGAGATGGAAATCTTCATCTGAATATTCTAATGCCTGAGGGAATGGATAAGGAAACATTTTTTATTAAATGCAAATCAGTAGATCCAGATATGTTTGAACTTATTCAGAAATACCATGGCTCCATTTCCGCCGAACATGGAATAGGTTTACTAAAGAAAGACTTTCTTGGATTCTCTAGATCTCAATCAGAGATTGATTCCATGAAGGCTATCAAGGCTATATTTGATCCAAATGGAATCTTGAATCCTGGCAAATTATTTTGAACCTAAATCTATCTAGCATAGCTACTTTCCATACCTCAATTGGTACTTAGCTACTAAAGCTCACTAGATAGATAAGTCATAGTTTGAAAGAGTCAAAGATAGATGATTTAAATATTCAAATATTAAATAAGTTAGTTTTGTTGGAACATTACTTTTTCTTACGAATCTCTTGGTCCAGTCCAGCTAAACTCATTGGGACCTTGATTTCTCTCTTGCGGTAGTTCTTCTTGTAGGACTTTTTGTAGAGATCATGACAGGACTTACAAGAATTCTCTGGCATATCTTTGGCCAAAGATTCATCCACTATTTTCTGCCAATCTTCCTTCTCTGCTTCAATGGCAAGGGAAGGAACTTCTTTCAGAATTCTGGTAAGATAGGATTTATCTCCTGTCTTCTTAAAATACTTCATAGCTGGTTTTGTATAGTCTTCCATAAAATCATGCAGGTTGGTGACTTCCATCTCAGATTTGTTAGATGGTTTTGACTTTTCAGAGGATGGATTCTTTGATTTTTGTTGACTAGTTGCAGTATCTTCCTTAGATTTTCCTTGGGCAAAGAGAGCAAGGGATAGAGTGAGAAGCGCGGTTGCAAAATACTTTTGTTTCATAAATTCCTCTTCTTTTAGACGTATTTGAATAGATATAACTTCATTAGTTTCGTTTCGTTTAGAATTCATTCATTAGATTAGATTCCTACTTTTTCAAGAGAACTCATATTCACTCTACCAGAATATTCATCTGTAAAGTCACCCAGCATCTGGACAAAATGCCCACTAAAACCAACTTTGATTCTAGTCTCAGGATAGAACATATAAGCCTTGGCACGTCTAGGAGTAAAAGGATATTCAAGCAGAGAACGAAAATAACTCCAATCATCCAAGCCTTCTGGAAGATAGTGCTTGAAGACTGCAAGACCTCGCTTGACATGCTTGATCTCATCTTGGTAAACTTTTTCTATTAGCCCTGCTGTTACAAAATCACCATGGAATTCGAGAGCCTTCTTGTAGATTCTCGTATAATCTAGATTAGCTCCTTCAAAAGACAGAGAAAGTATAGCAGTGAACTTCTCTAAGGTCTGCATCTTTTCAATCTGCTTCCAGAAAAGACGATTCAAGGGTTTATCTCCAAATTGAACGCCTAACTCATTCATACGTGAATTGTACAATCGAAAATGATCTTGTTCTTCTTGCATGGACTTAAGAAATCCACGAATAATTCCTCTACCAGCATTAGGAAATTTCAATATACCCCAAGCAAATAATTCAATAGCCATTAATTCATGATTTGCAAAATGATGAAGACTGATACCTATGTTTCTAGGTTCATTCAAATGTTCTAAACGGGGAATCTTAGATTTTGCATCTGACATGATGATGCCTTGCTCACGAGCAGGAATGTTACCTGCTAGAAAATGATTGGAGTCTTCTTCCTTGCTTTCTTCTTCTTCATTACTTAGATCCAAGTCTGCCCAGTCCGTGAATGGTAATAATTTATCTTTAAGATAGGGAGATCCCAAGATCATCTTGCAATAAGAATGTAATCCTTTCACTATGGATAGGATATTCGATTCAAGAAATTGATCTAGTTTTTTTTAATAAGGACAAAGTTCAAAAATGAAATCCGATAAGCCAAACTTTTATGAAATTGTATACCAAATCACGAAATCTATTCCAAAAGGAAAAGTCACAAGCTATGGAAGAATAGCTGTACTCTCAGGAAATCCAAGAGCAGCACGAGCAGTGGGCTACGCACTGAATGCACTTAAGAAAGACAAGGAACAAGAAGTTCCTTGGCAAAGAGTCATCAATGCATCAGGAGCTATTAGCTTCAAATCGGATACAAGCAGAGCAATTCTCCAAAGGAAACTTCTCGAATCAGAAGGAATCGTTTTCCAAGAAAATGATAGAGTAGATTGGAAGTTGTTCGAGTGGCCTTAGGGAATCTCCACCTTAGACTTAACGCCCAATTTATCAAGAATAACTGTCATAGGACAGAATCCTGTTAGACTAAGAATTGTTAGATTAATTCCTACCAGTGCTGTCAAAATCAACCAATACTCAGAATGAATTCTGGATAGCACTAAGCTAGCTAAAATAAAAATTCCTGCTACCAACCAAATGACTCGTTCCAAATACCATGATTTTGTGTTTGCTATGAACATATTTTCTCCTTGCAGACAATCTTTAGCTGAGAATGCAAGCAAGCCTAGACAGCAGATTGCACATTCCATAAGACTTATAATACTATACTAGGTAGGGTATATAATTTGTAAAGGAAATAAATTTCATTCGAGATTCAGATGCTCATTTTATCATTTTTTACTATTGATTTAAATATTTAAAGAGAGAAGAATTTCTTTAGCCTGAGTGATGAAAAGCCTTTCTTCATCTTCACTGAATGGGCCAAAGACAGATTTCTGGATTCTATGAGCAAGATGAATGTATTCAATGCAACCGGCTATGGTCAATTCAGGCTTAGCCTTACCAGGGTAGATTTTAATATCTTTACCATCACTAACGACTAATGACCTAGGTGGAATTTTTTTTCCACCTCTAATCATACATCCCGCAGTAATCTGAGCCCCGTCTCCTATTTCACAATCATCTAAAAGAATTGAGCCTATACCTATAAGACAGGCTTTCCCAATCTTGCAACCATGTAGCATTGCATTGTGTCCTACCAGTGTCCAATCACCTATAGATATCGATCCTCTAGAATCAGTATGCAGACTTGTATTGTCTTGGATATTTACAGCAAGTCCCAGATTTATAGAATTCATATCAGCACGAAGAACAGCTCCAGGCCATATAGAACAAGAGGATGCAAATTTCACATTTCCTATAACAGTTGCTTGTTCATGAATATAGGCTGATTCAAAAAATGGTATCGAGTTCATCTTGTTTTTCGCCTAGCGAAGACTGTATCCCATATCATTGGCAATTGCAATCATTCTATCTGAAATTTCTTTCAATCTCTCTTGGGTAAAAGTTTTTTCATAGGGTAATAGACTCACCCTATAGGTTACTGATACTTTTCCTTCGTCCAGGTTACCACCAGAAAAAGTATCATGAACCCAAACTTTATCTAACTCTTCTATTCCCGCAGCCTGCAAGGATTTCGCATAATCATAAGTAGATGACTTTTGATCTAAAACCAAGGATATATCCAGTTGGCCTTGGGGAAATTGGGAGGGTGGAATGAACTTAGCAGATTCTTTCATAGAGGATAAAATACTCTCTAGAGTTGTAATATGTATTTTGCCCAGTACAACTCTTTTGCGAAGATCAAATCTATCAACTTCACGATTGTGTAAGATTCCAAACTCTGCGATTTCTTGATCTTTAGTATAGGCAAGTAAACAAGCATTGGGATGGAAATGCTTTCGTGTTGCAATCTTCCATTCCAATTCCTTAATACCCAGTTGGTGGAATAATTGAGTCAATTGTTCACGTAGAATAAGAAAGCCTTCTTGTAGCCTCTTAGTATCTTCGTTCTGCAAACGCCCCTCATCCATCTTAAGAAAAGATAGATATCTATTTTCTAAAGGAAGTCCATCTTTGTCCTTACTTCTATTGTCATAAGTTCTACCAACCTCAAAGATCCCAAATGAATCGTAGCGATCTTGGTTGGCTTTAGCATTTCTAAGAATGGAAGGATACATAGAAGTTCTAAGGACAGAATGTTCGGCAGGCATTTCATTTAAGAGACGAACGATATTCTCTTCAGTAAATTCTTCCTCAAAGGATGCATCCTCTAAAGAAGCAAAACTATAATTGAATACTTCGTTATAAGCAAATCTTAAAGAAAAGATAGACTTACATTTACGTTCCAAACTTCGAATCGCATTCTTCAAAGGTGTCTCAAGTGCAAGTTCCAATGATTTGGTTTCAATAGAAGCATATCCAATGGTTCGTCCTACTTCTTCAACTAAATCTTCCTGAATCGTGACATCATAATTGTGACGAAACCATGGGACTTTGACTTTGAGTTCCGCTTTCCCCAATTGCTCAACATTAAAATTAAGACGCGTTAGTATTTCAACTATGGATTCTTCAGAGATTGATTTTCCCAATTTTTTTTGGATGAATTCCACATTGGTATCTATGATAATTTGTTTTGTCTGGTTATGATCAAATCCAAAAGGTAGATCAGCTGTACAATCTGGATTCCCATTTTCTCTAAGCAATTGCACTGCTCGCCTAATGATAGGTAGACATGTTGAAGAATCTAAACCTTTTTCGTAACGAATGGCTGAATCAGAACGAATTCCCGATTTACGAATTGATTTTCGAACATCTTCCCGTTTGAAGACAGCGGATTCAAGAACTAAGTTTTTTGTCGTATTCGTAACAGAAGAATCTTTGCCTCCCATCACACCAGCTATCGCTACAGCCTGTCCGCCTGATCGAATCAAAAGAACAGATGATTCTAAACTTGGACTCGTATCATCTAACAAAGGAAAGCTTTCTTTATCATTGGCAAAAGAAGCTTCGAACTCTGCACCTGGCAATTTATCTAGATCAAAGAAATGTGTGGGCTGACCGCATTCTAACAACAAATAGTTGGATACATCTACTACATTTGAAATAGATTTCAATCCACAACGTTGCAAGCGAGATTGGAATATCCAAGAAGATTTATTCACATTTACACCATGGATAGAACTTACATAGTATCCATGAACATTTTCATTTTGCTTAATTGTATGAGAAGATTGTATTGTTGTAAAAATTTTAGAATCCCAGGATTCATCAAGTAAGGGATTGAATTTTAACTTTTTACCAAATTGAGAAGCTAGCTCTCTTGCAAATCCAAAGTGACTCCACAAATCTGGACGATGTGTGATTGATTTATTATCAATATCTATAATTGTATCTTCGGTCTGAAGTATCTCAGAAAAAGGCTTACCTAAAGGAAAACTAGAATCTAGGACAAATACACCACTGTCATCTTCCCCTATAGAAATTTCTTTCTGAGAACAAAGCATACCCGAACTTTCAACGGAACGAAGCAGTGACTTCTCAATCAACTTATCACCTAATAGTGTGCCAGGTGTTGCTAAAGGAACTATATCCCCTACAGCAACATTCTTAGCTCCAGTAACAATTTGTATTTCCTTTGAACCATCTGTTACCTTAGCTACTTGCAATTTATCCGCTTGTGGATGAGGATCTAGAGTTAGAATTTTTACAGGGATGATGGTTTTTAGGTGAGGCAGATAAGGAACAGCTTCTTCTGTCTCACAGATCGATGCGTTTACTTTGTGAAGAATATCCTCAAGACTTAGATCAGAAAGATCAATAAAATCTTGAATCCAATTGAGTGAAAGTTTCAAATTTGTCTCCCACTGGTTATTTCATAAAAGGAAGCTAGGCAGTCAACTGGATTTGAAATTATCTATAAAATCTAAAAGTTTACTTGCTGGGAGCGGCCTAGAGTAATAATATCCCTGTATCATATCGACTTCTAACAATCTTAAAATATTGCACTGATCCGCAGTCTCAGCACCTTCGGCAACAACCTTGAGACCTAAATTGTGTCCAAGGTTGATGACTGCTTTAACAATCACTTGGCTATCTACATCCGATTCCAGATCAAGAATGAAGCTTCTATCTATCTTTAAGGTTTGCACAGGGAATTTCTTTAAATATCCCAAAGAAGAATATCCAGTTCCAAAATCATCTATAGAAATTCGAATACCAAGATTACGAACTTGTTCCATAATATCAATAGCATGATCAGAATTATCGATCAAGGAACTTTCTGTGATTTCTAATTCTAGAAGATGAGAAGGTATCCTTGCCTCTTCCATAAAATTCGTTAGATTTCCGACTAAAAATTCATGCTTAAATTGCTTAGTCGAAAGATTGATAGAAACATCTAAATCGATTCCTAGCTTTTGAAATTCTGCTATCTTATCAATAGCTGTGCGCATCACCCACTCACCGATAGGTACAATTAGTCCAGTCTCTTCTGCAAGAGCGATGAAACTAACAGGAGGAATGTATCCTTTTACAGGATGCTTCCATCGAATCAATGCCTCAAAACCTGCTACCTTCATATTATGGATTAAAATCTTAGGTTGGTAGTAAAGCTCGAATTGATTCTCACGAAGAGCCACTCGAATTAAATTCTCCATCTCAAGTCTATGCATGACGGTAGACTGAAGAAATGGAGTGTAGAAGGAAAAAGTATTCTTTCCACGTTTCTTTGCTAGGTGAAGAGCATTATCAGCATTCTTTATTAAAGATTCAGGCTCTTTTCCATCGTTGGGGAAAATGGAAATCCCTATACTCATACTAGTAAAAATTGAATGGTTTTCCACCATAATAGCATTGACAAAACTGTCTTTGATAGACTCACAAACTATAGCTGCGTCAGCTTCATTTTCTAAATCAGGTAAGGCTATTAAAAACTCATCTCCACCTTCTCTGGAAATTATATCGTAATTTCGAATAGCGTTCGTTAATTTTTCAGAGACAACCTGAAGAAAGCTATCGCCAAAATTGTGCCCGTAGGAGTCGTTCATATATTTGAAATTATCAATATCTATAGAAAGTATTCCAACCTTTTTGTGGTGACGAAGAGCTTCCTCTAACATAATGGAAAGTTTTTCTATAAAAAATTTCTTACGAGGCAAACCTGTTATTTCATCATAATATGCTAAATATGAAATTCTAGCTTCTGCACTTTTTCTTTCAGAGATGTCTCGAAATGCTATTGCCATTCCATAACCGTCAATAAGCAAAGGAGTTGCCATTACTTCCAACCAAAGAATACCTGATTTCTTCATAAGACCAAATTCTAAGCCACGTAGACTTTCTTTTTTCTTCAATGCTTGCAAGAGGGTAAAATTTCTAGGGAGTATGGATGTTCCATTGGGTGAAACTATAGGCCATTTGCGATAATTTAAAGATCTCTTTAAATGAGTTCCGTCTTCTATTTCAAAAATTTCTTTAGTCGCTTGGTTGTATTCTAAAATATTCCCAACTTCATCCGTTACAGCAATGCCAATAGGAAGATTATCAAAGATATTCTTATACTTTTTCTCTTGGTTGCTTAATTCATTTTCTATTTCTTTTTGATTTGTGATAACCTGGAAGATGCCTATGATTTTTTCTTGTTCTAAATTAGGAATAGCAAGCCAAGAAATCCATTCTACCTTACCTTGTTTGGTGAGTATCCGATTCTCAAAATTAGTTAGAACATTACCAGTCACCAAACCAGATAATGCTTCTAAGGAAGAAGCAGTATCACGAGGATCAATAATATTTATTAAATCTCGATTGAGTAATTCTTCTTCGCTATAATCTGATATCTTGCAAAATTGCGCAGAGGCACGGATGATCTCCCCTTTCAGATTAAATTCCATTAAGCTATCAGGATACTCTTTAGTAGTTTCTAATAGTTTAAATAAGTGATTGTTGGCCGAGTTGTCTATACTTCCAGAATTTTGTAGTGTAGAATAGAATCAAGGAAAAAGAAATACTTTAAAAATTGGAAAGAATCTTTAAAATCTCATCACCATATTTTTCAACCTTGGATTCACCCATTCCTTTGATACGAATCAAATCTTCTTTGGTTCTTGGTAAATCTTCAGCAATACGCTTTAATACGGGATTTTGAAGAACCATAAACTTTTTCCATTTTAATTTGCGTGCTTTCGTGTCTCTATAGTTCTTCAGCTTCGTAAGTATGATGGAATTCGTAGTTAAGTTACGTTTTGGACGGATTTCGTTAGAATCTTTAAGCTTTCTTGTTCGAATGGGAGGCTTGGATGTGATAAATATTTTAGGATATTTATCGCCTTTCTGAGAAAGTATTTTCTTCTCTAGAGCATTTTCCATAAAACGAATTAAGGCTGATTCTGGTATATGGCTTAATTTACCATACTCAGGTATACGATCTAATTTCTTACGCAGGGCATCTTTAGATTTAGAACCTTTTAACAAACTAGCCACAGAGGTTTTCCCAAATTTGCCATCCAAGGATTGAATTGTATTGTAAATCATTGTTTCTTCATCAGAATTAAATTCATAGCTTGCCTTGGTTTCTTTGGCTTCTGATTTCTTGATTTCTCTTTGGATGTAAGAATCTCTTGTTCCGTGTTTCTTCTGGCAGTTATCACATATTCCACAAGACTCTAGATTTTCTCCAAAATATGAACAAATCGTACGCTGTCTACACTCAATACTTCTCCCATAAGAACGCATATACCCTAAAAGAGTTTCTCCGCTCTTGCGATTGGTCTCCTTAGAAATTATAAATTGCTGAACAGATAAATCTGCATTATGGAAGAATAGAACACAACGAGAATCAAGTCCATCTCTACCAGCACGTCCTGCTTCTTGGTAATAAGCCTCCATAGATGCAGGTGCTTGGTAGTGGAGTACTAAACGTACATCTGGATGATCTATTCCCATACCAAAAGCATTTGTGGCAATCAAAATCTTTACTTTACCGGAAGCATAAGCATTTTGTGTTCTCTCTCTGATTCCATCCGTTCTACCTGCGTGGTATTTTCCAATATTGAATCCACCATTCTTTAGGAAATCATATACCTCATCTACTTGGGCTCTTGTAGCACAATAGATTATACATCTTCCAGTTTGTAATTTATTCTTCCAAGAATCTAAATACCTCAATAGCAATTCCTTCTTGTCTAAAACGCGTTCTGGATATTCCACTTGGAATCTTAAATTCTTACGATAGAAACTAGATTGGATACGAACTGCATCTCTCATACCAAGATTTTTGATAGTATCTGTTACAACTTGTTCTGTAGCAGTTGCTGTTAAGGCAACTATAGGAAAGGTTCCTGATTTATAAGATTCTCTTAATTTTGCAAGAGAACGATAGCTCGGTCTGAAATCATGACCCCATTGTGAGACACAATGTGCCTCATCCACTACCAGAAGATTTATATTCATTTTCTGGAATATTCTATCGAAAGAATCAGAAGTAATGCGCTCAGGAGACACAAAGAGGATCTTCAATTTCCCTTGGACAGCTTGGCTCAGTACCTTCATTTGTGTTAGCTCATCTTGGCTTGAGTTACAAGTCTCAGCAAGAATACCAAGCCCATTCAAGGAATCTGCCTGGTCCTTCATAAGAGCTATCAAAGGAGATACTACAAGTGTGATACCACTTGGCATAAGAACAGATGCTAGCTGGTAGATTAATGATTTTCCTGCACCTGTTGGAAGAACGGCAAAGGTATCTTGTCCATTTAAAATAGATTGGACAGCCTCTCTCTGCCCACTTCGAAAAGTCTCAAAACCAAATACTTTCCTTAAGCTTGCATCCAATGAAATTGGAACATTCGTTGTAGTCATACTAAATTGGCTAAGTAATGAATGCCTAAAAGAATAAACCTTTCTTCTTGCGTGTGGTGCGCCTTCTAGTGGTTGGCTTGAGACCTAATACTCCGAGCAAACCTCTTGTCACTTCTTTGATTACAATTTTGCCAGCTGCCGATTCGGTTACTTTTTCAAAGGTAGATTTTTCTTCTTTGAGGCTTCTCCCTGAACCTGAAGATTTTTGATTGGAAGTTTTCTCTTCTGCTTCCGCTCTTTCCTCTTCTAGATTCTTTAATTTCTCGTTGAGAATTTCATAGGCTGAATCTCGGTCTACGGTTTCTGAGTAATCTTCAATCAAATCACTTTTGGAAATCAATTTTGAAATCTCATCATCCCTTAACACATCCATACGAGACTTAGGTGCAACCAAAAGAGTTGCTGCAAGTGCTGTTGGACTTCCTTTCTCATTGAGGACGGTGATCAATGCTTCTCCCATACCCAAAGAAGTAAGAGCATCTTCGGTATCATAGTATTCTGAAAGTGGATAATTCTGTGCGGTAAGTTTAATTTCTTTGCGGTCTTTTGCAGTGAATGCTCTCAATGCATGTTGTACTTTCATACCTAATTGACCTAGCACAGCATCTGGAACATCACCAGGAGATTGAGTACAGAAAAAAATTCCAACACCCTTAGATCGAATTAATTTAATAATAGTTTCAATTTGATTGAGAAGTGCCTTAGAAGCTTCTTGAAAAATCAAATGTGCCTCATCTATGAAAATTACAAGCTTAGGTTTATCCATGTCACCTGCTTCTGGAAAGTTCGCATAGACTTCTGCAAGTAAACAAAGCATAAAAGTGGAAAAAAGCTTAGGCTTATCCTGTATATCTGTTAGGCGAATTATAGAAACCACACCCTGCCCTTTCTCATTCACGCGAACGAGATCTTCCACTTCGAAAGATGGCTCACCAAAAAATTCCTCAGCTCCCTGGGATTCAAGCTCTACAATCTTTCTAAGAATAATACTTAAGCTAGATTCTGAAATCTTGCCATAATCCGCTTCTAGTTCTTTCTTCCCTTCTTCGGTAGCAAATTGAATGATCTTCTTCATGTCTTTAAGATCAAGCAAGGCGTATTTATGATCATCGCAGTATTTAAATAAAATAGTCACTAAGCTTGCTTGGGTATCATTCAATTCTAGAATCTTGGAAAATAAAATGGGACCAAATTCGGAAACAGTAGCACGCAGCCTGACACCTGGCTCCTTGGATAGACTTAAGAATTCAACCGGACTAGCTGAGGGTTTGTATTCATCTCCGATTTTCTTCTGGCGTTCCTCTATCTTTTCATTGCTCTCTCCAGCAGCAGCTATACCACTTAAGTCACCCTTAACATCCATCACCAAACAGGGTACACCTTTTTCCGAAAGCCTCTCGGCTATAATTTGTAAAGTCTTGGTCTTACCGGTTCCTGTTGCACCTGCAATAAGACCATGTCGATTGAAAGTTTTGAGTGGAGCTGTAACGTGAGTGGAAGGAAGTGCTTCACCATCCAAGATTGCAGTTCCCAATAAAATGGTATCACCTTTAGATGCATAGGATTGAAGTATGGTTTCTTGGAATTTGGACTTAGATTTTGACATTGCCTAAATATCCAAGAAAACCCCTACATATGTCAAGCAGAGTTTTTCACAAAAAATTCTTGATTCTTTCAGTGAAATCTACCAGTCTACTCATCTGGAGTATGAACTTGAAAAAAATAAATATCCTAGTCCTTTTGATCCTTTGTTTTCCTGTCTATCTATTTTCCCAAGATCGTTATGGCCTAATCATAGGTACCAATTACAAAGGAAATACTGCCAAGATTCCTGAACTTGCTTTGTGCGAGAGAGATGCTGAGTATCTAAAGAACCAAGTTCAAAAATTTGGAGAATTCAAAGATGTAAGAGTTCTTTTGGGTGCCCAAGTTACCAAGGCGAATGTTCAGAAAGAAATTGACATACTAGCTAAGAAAGCCAAGAAAGAAGACACTGTCTTTTTATATTTTTCAGGTCATGGAACCTACCAAAATGATGCCAAGGCTCCTAATGGGATGAGGAACTATCTTGTCTGTTATGATAGACCCCATATTTCCGATGATGAATTAAATAAGTATTTATCTACAATTAAATCTCCCAAAACCTTGATGATGTTAGATTGTTGTTACTCAGGTGGTATTGCCAAAAAAGGAAAGAACACAAGAGGCTCATCTCCTGTCCCAATTCCTGAGGGCACCAATGGAGTGGTGAAGCAAAATGCGGAAGACTATTATTTCCAAAATAAAACCATCATCTCCTCAGCCGATGATAACCAAACTGCCATAGAAGTTGGTGGATCCATCAATCACGGAATCTTCACGTATAATTTCGGTAGAGCCATTGAGAATGCTGATCTTAACGGAGATAAGGTGATCACTGCCTTAGAGGCCTTCTTTGTTTCTCGTTCAGAAACGGAAAAGATGGCTAAAAGATTCAATCATGAACAAACTCCCCAGATATCGGGAGATGCATCTGGTGTATTTCTTGCTGGCAAGGCGTCCCCTACTCCACCCACACCTCCCGCTAAGCCACCTACAAACGTAGCGCAACCACTTCCACCTATTCAAGAAACACCTACTCCAGAACCTATTGCTCCCGTTGCTACTCCTGTTAGTCCCCCCACTGTGGTTACACCGGAAGAACCTGTAGCTCCTCCTGTAACACCGAATGTAGGAACAATTCTCATTCGAACAACTATAATCAAAGCAAAAGAGCTTAGCTCTAATAAGGGAAATGATCCTTATCAGTTACTCAAAAAACAAAAGCTACCTATGAATACCAAAAATGCTTCTGATTCTAAATCAGAAAGTAGAACAATCAAGGTCTTGATAGATGGACAAGAATATCCGTCTAAGGTAATAGCCGTTAAATCAAATCTTTGGGGAGCTTCTATGGTTCAAGGTAGATTGATTCCTGGAGAAGTCTACCATGTAAAAGTTGAAGGAATCACAACTGGCGTTCATAAGGTTACAGTCTTAGCTGATGAATACCCACAATTTGAATCTGCAATTGGGGTCCTTCCCAACCAAGATAATATTCTAGATGTATCTTCAAGTATCGGTGGATATGGAGCAATCCAAGGTAAAGTATTCTTTAAGACTCTAGATAACCCCGTTTCTAACCAACCTATTTATATGCCAACGATAGTATCAACACGTGGAGTACAGAAAGTATTTACCGATAAGGATGGTAACTTCTGGTTTACAAACTTAAAGCCTGGGACTTATGAAATTCGAGCAAGTTTTGCAGAAGAAATGAAACTAGAGAATTCAATGATAGTGGTCAAGCCAGGAGAAGTTAGTAAGGTAGATATAATTCTTAATGTTAAGACTAAAAGCACTAAGACAAAATACTAGATTTCGTAGGTAACCAATTTCCCAAAACATCTCCAAGCCTATTGCGATCAATTGGCTTGGAGATATAATCATTCATTCCAGAATGCATAAATTTTTCCTTATCACCATCTAGAGAATGTGCTGTTACTGCGATAATATTTACAGCTTGAAGTTTATTTTCTTCTTCATATTCTCGAATCAATTGAGTTGCTTCCATACCATCCATAACAGGCATTTGTATATCCATGAATACTAGATCTACCCTAGAAGACTTTAAATATTCATAGGCTTCTTTACCATTCGATACAACAATGATTTCAAAATTATAGTTCTTCAGCATAGATTGAAGAACTTTTTGGTTCACCTCATTATCCTCAACGATTAAGACCTTAATGACAGTATTGTCTAGGCTTGGAAAAAATTTTGCACTTTCAAGCTTAGAGTCATGCTTAGAATCTCGAGACTCAAATTCTATAGTAAACCAAAACTCTGATCCCTCGGTTTTTGATTTGTATCCAATTTCTCCATTCATAAAGGAAACTAGGCGCTTACAAATAGATAAACCCAAACCTGCTCCTTCATATTTCCTTGTATAAGACCCATCAATTTGTTGGAAGGGTTTGAATAGAAGCTGGACTTTTTCAGGAGGAATTCCTATTCCATAATCAATAATACTGAATTTTAATAGAATCTTATTCGAAGTCCTAGCTGCTTCCTTAGTTACATGAATATCAATTCTTGAGTTATCATGAGAAAATTTAATTGCATTGCCTATTATATTTACAAGAACTTGGATTAAACGTCCTGGATCCCCATAAAGCTGGTCGGGGATAGATTCTTCAATGACCAAATCACAAAATAATGATTTTTCTTTGGCACGAGAATGAAATATATTGATTGCGGAATTTAATATTTCTGATAGAGAAAAGATTTCATTTTCCAAACGAAGATTGCCTGATTCAATCTTGGAAAAATCTAGAATGTCATTGATCAATCGGAGCAAAATTTTGCCTGAGGACTTAATGATAGCAAGAAAACTGGCCTGTTCATCATTCAAATCAGTTTCTTCTAACAACTCACTAATTCCAATAATCCCATTCAAAGGAGTTCTAACCTCATGACTCATATTGGCAAGAAATTGAGATTTAATTCGGCTTGCCTCTTCAGCTTCTCTAAGTACTGATTTTAACTCGATATTGCTTGATTCTAAATTACTTCTGTATAAAACTAATTGAGATTCAGTTTTCCTTTGTTCCGTATAATCTATAGTAGATGTAACAATGTAACGTATCTTCTCATCTTCTATAATGGGAGAGAGGGTTGTCTTAAAAAAATAAGAATTTCCATTTAAAGTTATTTCTTTTTCAACTGTGATCATCCCCTCATTTAGACATCTCTTGAATGTATCCTCAACTAATCTTCCACTTGTATCTCCAAAAATTTCAAGAGCTGTTTTATTGATAAGTTTATCTGCTCGTAATCCAAATTTATTCAAAAAGCTAGAGTTAGCTCTAAGATAGACAAAATTATCTGGAGATTCTACATGAATCAAAGCGAGTAAATCTTGGGTTCCATTGAATACAATTTCATATTCAACCGCAAGATTTTTTGAGAACTTTTCAGAGACTTTGATTTGCGTTATATCTAAAAAAGTTACTATAAAACCATCATCTAACTTAGAAGCGATGATTTGAAACCATAGATCCACGCCTTCATGACGGTAATGGTGTTCGAATTCAATTTTTTTGCCTGTTTCCACAACAGACTTATAACGATCAAACAATCGATCATTTTTATTACCAGGCATGATGGTTAAAAGGCTTTTGCCGATTAAGTGCTCAGCCTCCATACCTATTATTTCTTCGGCTGATTTATTAACAAGTATCCAACGAAAATCAATAATTTGGTTCTGGTTATCTCGAATCGATTCAAATGCCATAATTCCCGATTGAACTGTATCCAAAACATTTACTAGAATTGATTCCTTGTTCATAATCTGAAATATGCCCTGCTCTGGTAATAGACTATAAGAATTCTATTTTTAAAAACCTTTTTTCTTTCGAAAGATATTTTGTTCCTGGATGGAATCAATTTTCTTTTCAGGAGTTCTAGGAGGAGCTTCTTTAAAATCAGAGTCATCGAATTTTTTAGATTTCACTTCTGGTCTCACTTTGATGGAAAAGTAAGAACTTCTCGATACCAAATTCCATTCTCTATATTGAATGAGGTTGCCATTTAAGGTAACTGAATCATAGGGATAGGTATCTTTTTCTTTATTCAAACGATTGATAGATGATTTGTATTGGGATTGGCAATTGCTTACTGAGGAGCAGCCATCCTCAGCGAGCAGATTATTCTTCTTTAAGTCTTTCAGAATTTCTGATTTGATTCTAGGGCAATCAGATCCTGAATTGAGACAGAGCTCTTGGACGATAGGATCTATCAATAATAATTCCAAATGAGCTGAGTAAGGCCCATCCTGAATTGCAGTGGGTATTATAAGTCTTTGGCTGAATTTGGAATCTGGCTTAGCTGACTTAGAAGCAAGCAAATTCTGTCGCGCAATTTCCTTACCTGTTGAATCCAGTAGAACCAGTTTGTGGAAGACTATTTCACCACTCTGAATCATCTGCAAGAGATTCAAGCCTGAGTTATTTGTTGTGATCTCTAAATCAATATAGGAATTACCAGATTGATCTAATTTTAATTCTAAGGAAGTAGAAGCATCTTGGGCTTGGATCAATACAGAAGATAGATCTATACTCTCGTTAGTGCGGGGAATATAGTTCCCGGAAGTCTTACAATTTAGAATGGATAGAAAAAATAAAGAAGTGGAAATTAAGATTAGAGATGGGATTCTAATTTGTACCATCTCTAATCTTGGGTCGATGAATTCAGTTTCGTCAACTCATTTTAAATCAAATTAAAGTGTGTCAGAGTAAGAATCTTCTAACTTTTTTAAATCTTCAGTTTTGATTACTTTTGTAGAGTTGAGCTTTCCATTTTGAGAAAGTTTCAAGATTGTTGAAGAACCAATTTCTTGCGAAGAAACAAGAATTTCTTGGAATTTGTCACCTTCAAGAGTATACAACTTTCCTTCTTGATCTTGGAAGGCATAGAAATCTTGGGACTTGCTTTCAGTACTTACGGAAATTTTTAATTTTTTTCCAAAATCAGAATAGCTAAGTTTTACTTTTTCATTTCCATTTTGAAATTCACGCACTAAAGTACCATCTGAATTAAATTCATTCATAGCTACTGGATTGGAACCAGTCCAAAATTCAACAAGATTGAATAAGAGAACATCCGCAAGAAATCCAATTCCGTAAAGAATGCTGAACGGAAAGTACATTAAAATGGTTTTGATGAACTTATTAAGAAGACCACTTCCGATATTTAAGCCTTTATGAGCACCATAAACCGCTTTAACAATTCCGAAACTTCCGAAACAATTCACAGTGGAAAACATTCCTACGACGGCAATGCAAAGGACTGTGATTGCTTTTTTAAAATTTTTTATCTGAGGCATACAAAAATTTCTCCTTGAGTATGTTGGTTGATTGATAGTATAAGCAGAATCATAATTTCCTTGCAAGTATTCTTTTTTTTCGTAAAATGACGTATTGACAACTCCAAACTATGATCTTTTCTAATTTTGAATTTTTCTTATTTCTTGTTATCGTTTTTTTCCTTCATTGGTATCTTATTCCATTTCTTTATAAGGATGCTGCCAAACAAATTAAGGCAATTCATATCCTTCTTCTCATATGCAGTTATCTTTTTTACATGAATTGGGATTGGCGATTTGGTTTTCTAATATTTATCAGCACAGCAATTGATTACTACGCAGGTTTAATCATCTTTGACTCAACTTCTGAAAAAGTTCGAAAGACTGCTCTTTGGATCAGCTTGACGGTCAATCTTGTTTTTATCTTAGGATTTTTTAAATACTACAATTTCTTTTCATCCTCTTTCAATCGTCTCATGCAAGAAGGACTTGGCTTTCCAAATTCTCTTCCTATCCTAGATATAGTTCTTCCAGTGGGTGTATCTTTCTACACCTTTCAATCTATGAGTTATACGATTGATATTTATAGGAAAATCATTCCCTCTGAAAAAAGTTTTATCAAATTTGCTCTCTTTGTATCTTTCTTTCCTCAATTAGTGGCAGGTCCTATAGTAACTGCTAAGACATTTATTCCCCAACTCAGTTCTTTAAAAAAACTAGAAGACATACCTTTTCGAAAAGCCTTTCGTTACTTCTTTATGGGATATTTTAAAAAGGTTGTCTTATCTGATAATGTTTCTCCCATAGTTGATCTAATTTTTAATAATCCAGAATCGTACAGCTCTATAGCTGTTTGGCTTGCTGCTTTTTTATTTTGTATCCAAATCTATTGTGACTTCAGTGGATATACTGATATGGCATATTCAGTTGCTCTTTTATTTGGATATGAACTTCCCGAAAATTTCAGAATGCCTTTCACTTCGTTAAGCATAACAGAGCATTGGCGAAGATGGCATATTACACTATCTACATGGTTGCGTGATTATGTGTATATTTCCATGGGTGGCTCTCGCGCAGGAATGTTGAGGCATAGATTTAATCTCATGTTTACTATGTTTGTTGGTGGAATATGGCATGGTGCGAATTGGACCTTTGCGGTCTGGGGTTTATCCCAGGGAATTCTCTTATTTATCGAAAGCCTTTTAAAAGATTTTAGAATTAAGTTTATTAAATTCAATTATGATTTCTTGAAGCCAAGTATGAATGTATTTCGTTGGTTCTATACTGCAATTCTAACAGCCTTATTTACAACTTGCTTTCGAGCTGACTCTTTAGAGACAGAATGGATTATTCTTGGTAAAATGTTCTCCAACCAAGATGGAATCCTTAGACCTTATATGCTCAAGACTGGACTACCTGTGCTTGCTATTGTCTATATTACTCATTGGATAGGACATTTTATTTATGAAAAAAATTGGAAAGTTCACATCAATCCAAGGCTAGAATTTGTTTCTTATCCTTTGTTAATTCTTCTATTTTCTTTATTCACTCCAGATATTGTGATCCCTTTTGTTTATTTTCAGTTTTAAATTTAGTTGACCTCAGCTTGGAATCTGCTCCTATGGGAGAGGCTCTGAATAGATTCCTATGAGTTCCCACAGAAAAGTAAATAGAATAACACCCAAAGAATTCGAAGATTATCGAATCTTATTAGAATTGGATGAGCTTACTCTGGAAGGCAGAATGGGAAATGTGTCTGAAACAGGATTATGTATCATAATGAATGATAATTCCTTATTAGATGAAATTGGCAATGAAATCTCAGGAATCATTCTATCAAAAGATCATAAAGAGAAAATTCCCTTTGATGGAAAAGTTGTTTGGTACAAGGTTCAAAAGTCAAATAACGAAATTACACATCTTTCTGGAATTGAATTCTACAAAAAAATCGATCTCACCAACCAACTAGCCATCAAAAGTATCTATAGCGATACCTAACAATAATTTAACGTAAAATGCAAAAATTAACTTACTATTTATGCATACTCGTATTCCTACTACACTGCAAGCCAGAAAATGAGATCCTTGATTCTGAAATTATTGCCCAAAAGGGATGGATTGATCTATCGACTTGGAGTATTGATAAAAAGCAAACCTTAGAACTGAAGGGAGATTGGGAATTCTACCCCTTTCAAATTCTTGCCTATGGAGAATTCCCTGAAACAACGAGCTTATTACAAAAAGTTCCTTTGGTTTGGAATGGAAATCTTCCTAACAAAACTAATGCGAACGGTGTAGGATATGGAACACTCAGGCTGCGACTCAATAGTTTGCCTAAGCAAAAGTTAATGATGTATATCACATCCATCCCTACCTCTCATGAAATCTATTGTGGCCCAGAATTAATTTCAAGCTCTGGAAAAGTTGCAAGCAAAATGAAGGATGCAATTCCAAATCTCAGTAATTCCATTGGAAGCATTCCTGAATCTTGTAGTTCCTATAATGAAATCATTTGGCATATTAGTAATTTTCATGAATTCAAAGGTGGCCCTTGGATAGCACCATTGATTGGTAAGCCTGATGCAATCCTAAGAGAGTATTCGAATCATCTCGCACAGGATTTATTTTTTCTCGGTGTAACTCTAATCATGTGTGTTTACCATTTTGTTCTCTGGTTTTTTAGAAGGAAGGATAGAAGGAGTCTGGTTTTTTCCATTGTCTGTTTTCTATTTATGGTTCGAATTCTAGGAACTGGCAAAACCATAGAATACTATTTCCCTAGTGCAAATCTTTATGAATTATTTAATAAATTAGAATATATAGGATTTATTGGTTTATTAGTTAGTTTTCCTTGGCTTTGCAGAATTCTCTTTCCTTTGGAAATCAGCAGATACTATATTTGGATAAATACTTTTTTAGGTGGAATCTTCTTTATCCAAACTTTACTTTTTCCTGCATTGGTTTATACATCCTATTTAACTTACCTCCAACTCATTACATTGGTATCGATTATAATCATATCTTATGGAATAATAAAAGCCTTCTATTGGGATAGGCCTGGTGCAAGAATCATGATAGTTGGATACTTATTTCTTATTTTAACGATTCTACATGATTTGTTTATATCTCATAGATTGATTTATGGAATACACATTGCTCCTATAGGTTTTTTTGTTTTCCTAGTCTCTCAGTCATCCATACTTGCTAGAATTTTTTCCAATGCATTCCGAACCGCCGAACATCTCACTTTGAATCTGAAATCAGAAGTTGAAGCGAAGACAACCGCCTTACAAATTGCCGATGAGCAAAAGTCTTCCTTCTTTGCAAATATTTCACATGAACTACGCACTCCACTAACTCTGATTCTATGGCCAATTGAAGCTTCTATTTCTAGTAAGGAACAACTCACTGAAAAGCAAATAAATATTATTTATAATAATGCGAAAAAATTACTCTCCCTGGTAAATCAATTGCTTGATCTACAAAAAATAGCAGCAGGAAAATTTCAATTGCAATTGAAATCACTTGATATTTCCAAAATGACAGAAGAGATTTTAGAAAATTTTTCTTATGCGATTGAACACAAAAAAATAAAATTAGAATTTTCTAATAAAGTTGAGAGCGCTGTAGTTCTCGCAGATCCAAGTCAAATTGAAAAATGCATTTCTAATTATCTTTCCAATGCTATGAAATTTACTCCTGAAGATGGTAGAATAAAAATTATAATTCAGAATGCTGCTCAAGCAAATTACTTACAATTTCTGATCCAAGATTCAGGAAGAGGAATTCCTGAGAATAAAAAACAATTTTTATTTAAAAGATTTGGTTACTCTGAACCTAGTCTTACCAAAGAGCAAGAAGGTACAGGACTTGGCTTATCGCTGGTTAGAGAAATCATAGAATTACACAATGGCGAAGTTGGCTTTCATTCCGAAGAGGGATTGGGCTCAGAATTTTGGTTTACTATTCCTCTTTCCAATTTAAGTGCCTCATCGTACAATCTTTCTCAGAATTTGAACCAGCTTAGTAGTAATGTTAAAGAAAACAAAGAAGAACTCAATCTAGCACCAGTGCAATCTGGAGCAAAAGTTCTTGTTGTAGAAGATAATGAAGATTTGCGCGAATTCATTTCTGGAATTCTAGAGAGCAAAGGCTATACAACTTATAAAGCAATAGATGGAGAAGATGGATTAGCGAAAATCTATTCCATACAACCAGATATTATTCTTACAGATTTGATGATGCCCAAACTTTCTGGATCGGATATGATTCAAATATTTAAGAAGAATCAACTCAGCAAAACAATTCCAGTTATCCTACTTACAGCTAAGGCTGAAGTCGAAACAAGGAAAGAAGTTCGTCTTGCGGGAGCTGATGCATATTTATCCAAACCTTTCAATAGCGATGAACTTTTAGCCGTTATCAAAAATTTATTGCAATTAAAACAAATGGAAAAGCATTTATTGCACGAAATGGGGAAGGCACAGAAAATCCAAGAATCCCTTCTTCCTAAATTTAACAAGAAATACAAAGAGTTTGATTGTGAGTTTTTCTTAAAAAGTTATGATAAAATTGGTGGAGACTTCTATGATATCATAGAGGTAAATCCTAAGCTTATTCGCTTTATCATAGCCGATGTATCGGGTCATGGTCTACCTTCTGCCTTAATTGCCTCTACCTTAAAGATTTTATTTCAGAAATCAAAGAATCTCACAATATCAGAGTTCTTAAAATCAGCTAACAACGATTTATGCGGAAATATGGGAGGTCATTTTATTACAAGTCAAGTAATTGATTTAAATTTGGAATCTTCAACTCTATCTCTTGCTAGTGCTGGACATCCAGGGATCTATCATTCGAGAAATAAATCCATACAAATTATAGAGTCCAAAGGACGAGCTCTAGGAATTACAAAAGATGCAGATTATAAATTCATATCCCTACCCTTACAAAAAGGGGATAGGATTTTTATGGTTACTGATGGACTAATTGAAGTTAAAGATAATAGCAATGGTTTACTAGGTGAAGATGGCTTAAAAGAAATCCTTATGAGTAATTCTAAACAATCTATTCAAGAGGCTGTCCATAGCATCATAGATAATGTAATTTCTTTCAACAAGGAAAAAGATTTTTCTGATGATGCAACAATGATAGTCCTAGATTGGAAAAATTAAATCAATTTCTTCTTCTAATAAAAGCTGGAATCTCTAAATCTTCTTCCCAAGTATTACTATTTGATTTATTGTTAGACTGAGCTTTTAAAGATCTTCCACCTAGCTGAGAGTTAGAATGATTACTTGGATGAATTGTATTGGATTCATTCCCTAGCTCATTTTTTTCTGCAAGTTTTCCAAGTTGAGATCGTTCTCGAAGGTTTGCTTGGCTTTCATTCATATTCACTTTTAAATTAGGATTTTGATTTGAAGTAAAATTTGATTTTGCAGATGATGAATCAATATAATTATTCTCTAAACCTACAACTCTAGAATTTTGGATAGTTTGCTCGGAAGAACTCGACTTATAGAATCC
This sequence comes from Leptospiraceae bacterium, assembly GCA_022402465.1. GTDB lineage: Bacteria > Spirochaetota > Leptospiria > Leptospirales > Leptospiraceae. Next base: position 303,307 of record JAKRSH010000043.1, read on the forward strand.
AGTTGCAATCACAGTTACGCGTATTGTATCTTCTATCTCAGTATCTTCGTTTAGACCAATAATAATATTTGCATCTTTATCAACTTGAGAAGTGATGATTTGCGAAACCTCATTCCAATCATGAATGGTAAGATCAGAACCACCTGTTACATTTACAAGAAGAGATTTTGCTCCATTGATAGATGAATCATCTAACAAGGCATTGTTGATTGCTTGTTCAACAGCTTGTATCACTCGACCTTCGCCAAAGCCTTCACCTACTCCTAGAACTGCATCACCAGTGTCTTTCATGATAGCTTTTACATCAGCAAAATCTACATTGATTATTCCAGGATTATTAATGATATCAGATATTCCACGAACTCCATTCAAGAGTATATCATCTATTACACGAAAAGCCTGATCTATAGGGGTCTTTCTATCAACCACTTGAAAGATTGAATCATTTCGAATAGTAATTAATGTATCTACATATTTTCTAAGTTGTTCCATACCAGCGAGTGCATTGTCCATACGACGTTTTCCTTCAAAAGAAAAAGGCAAGGTAACAACACCAACAACCAAACATTTCATTTCTTTGGCTATGCTAGCTACTACAGGAGCAGCTCCAGTTCCCGTTCCGCCACCCATGCCGGCAGTAATAAAGACCATATCAGCTCCCTTAAGTGCTGCCATGACTCTATCCTTATCCTCTTGTGCCGCTTTCTGACCAAGGTCAGGATCGCCTCCAGCCCCCATACCTCTAGTAATCTTAGAGCCTAATTGTATTTTTGATTCAATAGGAGATTTTAATAGAACTTGTTCATCCGTATTCATAACCAAGAAATCGACGCCTTTCATATTAGCGTCTATCATTCTTGTTACGGCATTCATTCCACCTCCACCAACACCAATCACTTTGATTATTGCGGGGCTTGTTTTTTCATCTTCCATATAAAGCATAAGGCTCTCCCAAAATTCTATAAATTATCTTGCATCCAACGTTTTACTTTTGTGGTCCAACCTTCTCGGTCAGATCCAATTCTTGCATTTCTTTCATCTAACATATGTAACTTTGACGCATATTTAATCAAACCTACCGCCGTTGAAAACTCAGGGCTGGATACCTTATCCGATAATCCAGATAAACCCGCTGGCTTAGCTTTGGATACGGAAAGTCCAAGAACTTCTTCAGCAAGAACATCAATTCCAGCAAGATAACTTCCTCCACCAGTAAGAACAACACCACCTGACAAAGATTGCTTGAAACCTGATTTCATAAGCTCAGATTCAATGTGTTCAAATATTTCTCTAGTTCTTGGCTCAATAATTTCTACCAATTCTTGATGGAAAATACTTCTAGAAGGTCTTCCGCTTATCGCAGGAATATCTATCTTCGAGGTAGGATCTATAGTTTCAATCTGCGTATGACCATATCGCTTTTTTAGTGTTTCAGCAATCTCTATGGTAGTCTTAAGTCCTATGGATATATCACTCGTTATATGATTGCTCCCCAAAGGAATTGTAGATGTATAACCGATTCCACCTTCAACATAAATTGCTAAATCACAAATACCTGCTCCAATATCTATAACTAGGGTACCTAGGTCTTTTTCTCCAACAGTTAATACTGCTTCTGAACTTGCTAAACAAGAAAGAACTCTATCAATTTGATATAGATTTGCTAACTGCAAACATCTTTCAATATTATTTAACATGGTAGTTCCCGCAGTTACAATATGAACCTCTGTCTCAAGCCTAACGCCTGTCATGCCTATTGGATCGCGTATATTGGTCTGATCATCTACCTTAAACTCTCTTGAGAGAACATGAAGCAATTCCATATCTGCTGGAATATGTATACTTTGGGCAGCTTCTACGACGCGTATGATATCAGCTTCGGTGACTTCACGATTTTTATTCGTGATTGCTATTATCCCTTTTTCATTTTGAGACTTTAATGTCTTGCCTGTTACGTTTACTATGACTGAGTCAATCTCTTGACCAGCCATTAACTCAGCATCACTAACTGCTTCAATTATACCCTTACTTGTAGTTTCTATATTAATAATAGTTCCATTTTTTATTCCAGTAGAAGGATAGGAGCCCATTCCAATAATTTCAATTTCTCCTTCACCTAATAACCTTCCAATGACTACCTTAGTCATAGCTGAACCAAGGTCCAATGATGCAACTGTTTGAAATTCTTCCATCAGTAGAAAAATGCGTCCTCTCCGCTTAAATCCATAAATTGTGCTTTTGAATTAGAATTTTCTAAATAGGCAATGCTTGAATATAATTTCTTTGACTGAAGATTGGAAAGATACACTCCCATTTCGATTACCATTCTTGAAGGATAATGTAGGTAGATGTATATATTTCCATCCTTTGAAAGATGCACCTCTGAGATTCTCTCTTTGAGCTCAGGAAACAAAGCGAACAAATTGTTCACTTGTTGAATTAAAGCAAGAAATGAACTGCCTTGTATTTCATCTTTATTCGTCTTAAAAACTCCACTAAGAATGGGAATCCATTTTGACCTCACATCATCAATGGAGATAATTTTTAAATTAGAATCTAATTCGTACAATTTGCCCGAAGACTGAACCAACCATTCGATTTTCTTTTCTTCTATGTGTATCTGAAGTATACCTGATTGTTTTTTAATAGAGACCTTAGATATTCTCGGATGCTTTTCTAAAGTATTATGCCAAGAACGTAAATCAACTTGACTGAGTCGAACGGATGATTCTGTGTTCAAAATGTCCAAAACTTCGGAATACCTTAATCCTTCCAATCCATGGACTTCTACTATAGCTTGTTCCGAAGAAGTGAGAAATCCGCATTGAAGATAAAGCGCACCGATAAAAAGGGATATAAGGAATGATTTCTTCACCTAAATATTCTTTTATCATGAGGAAAGCCTGCTCTGTCAATAGAATTATGTCTCATATTAAGAATTCTGAGGAAAAAAGGAACATTTCATTCAAAAAAACCAAGTTTCTGGAAAATTTTCAGAAAACCTTCTAAAATTGTCTGGGTAGAATGAACAATATCTTGACTTTGGGCTAGGAAAGTGCAGATTATCTCCATGAATGTAAAATACTTTTTGCCTGCTTTATTACTGATTTCTCCTTTTTTGACCTGCAAAAAATCATCTGAAAATCAATCTACATTAGGCTCAACCCAAGCAATTGTGTTTCTTTTAAAAGGCTCTGTAACCTTGAAAGATGCATCTGGGAAAGTGATTCCCATAGAGCCAAAAGTCACAAGAATTGCCAGTGAGCATACCATCGAAACATCTAAATCATCTTATGCGGATATTTTACTTTCTGATGCTTCTATCATTCGTATCTACCAAAATACGAAACTTCAAATTCAATCTATACTTTCAGATAATGGCCTTGATGAGTCGAAGGTCGTCTTAACTACAGGGAAGTTGTTTGTTAAAACGGAAGGTAAAATTAACAAAGAAAGAAGTATTATAGTGACTACTCCAACCACTGTTGCAGGTGTACGTGGAACAGAATTTACAATTGAGGAAACAGAGAACCAATCAACTGTCTTAGTGGGAGAAGGAGCAGTGGAAGGTGGCGCTGTCAACGGAGAAGCAAAAGTTGTTAGTGCTGGCCAGAAGCTAGATGTCGTTGAAAGCAATGCCAATGTAACACCTATGAGTCGAGAAGAATTAGATAGCTTTAAAGAAGAAAGCCAAAGCGTAGCTTCTATTGTATCAGATGGAAGAGCAGAAATACAAAATATTCTTCAAAACTTCCAAGAAGAAAAGGCTAAAATCCTAAAAACTATGGAAGAAAAAAAATCTGATAATTCTAAACTAATCGAAGATAAGAAAGAAGAAAATAAAGTGCTCATCAATGAACAAATCGACAAAAACAAAGATCAAATGAATTCAGTTAAAACTGGAACAACTGATAAAGCAACAGAAGTCAAAGAAGGGACAGCATCCGAAAAAGAAAAAATACAAAATGATGCAAAAAGTGAAATGGAAAAACTAAAATCTGGATTTAAGGACATGTAATGGCAGAAACTCTTCCATTAGCTCCCAATAGCCAATCCAAGATATTGATTATAGAAGGAGGAGGAATGAAAGGTTCCTTCTCTGGTGGTGTACTTTCTGTAATGGCGGAATACTATCCGGCACGTAATTTTGATACCATTTTAGCTGTTTCTTCCGGTTCTTGTTCTGCCGCCTATTATGCGACAGCTAAGAATCATTTAGATGCTCAGATAAAGAATATAGTGAACATTTGGAGAAACGAACTAGACGGTAGAAAATTAATCAATAGACTGAAATTTTTTATAGGGAAGCCTATGTTAAATCAGAAGTATCTTATAGATTATTTAATGAAAGAAAAATATCCTCTTCCTTTTAAGAATCTTTCCATGCCCAAATTCCCCTCCTTTCATATTGTTGTCTCCAATATTAAGAAGTTAAAACCAGAATATATAAGAGCCACGGAAGAGAACATCTTTGGTTTATTACATGCTGCAACTTCTCTGCCAATAGCAACTCGTGGCGAACATAAATTAGATGGTAATCTGTATACCGATGGAGCAGTTCTTGATCCCCTACCAATTCGAGCAGCAATTGAAGCTGGGTACAAAGATATAACTGTTGTTATGAATAACCCATTTACTCAATCTACTAAAAAATACAACCGACTACTTTCATTGATCTCTTTTCCTTTCTATGGAAAGCTTGCCAAAATTTTAACCAAAGAAAATGAATACCGTTATTCATCTGCTAAGGAACTTATCGTACATCCTCCCCAAGGTGTGAAAATCAAAGCAATCTATCCGACTTATCCCTTAATAGGGTTAGTTTCCACTAACAAGGAAATGTTGAACCGAGCAATCAACCATGGGATTGAGAAAGGTTTGAAAGCTTTTAGAGATACGAAAAAAGGTTTAGATCAGATTTTTTCTTATTTCTCTTAATTATAATGTTACAAAATAAATTTAAGAAATTTATTATTTTTCTTTGTGTTCTTGTTGGTATATTGTTTTCTTTAGAAATTGGTCTCAGATTCATTGATCCCCCTTCTCTTTCTTACTATAGAAATATAAAATTATTACACCGATTTCATCCTGATTACTATGTTACTTTAGGTAAAAATATTGATATAACAATTAAGCATTATGCAGGTCTATGGGAAGGTAGATTCACAACGAATTCACTTGGCTTTAGAGCATCTGATGAACCCAATCCCAGCTCCAAAAAAATTGCCTGTCTGGGCGATAGCTTAGTGATGGGCTTTGGTGTTAGTGATAAGGATACATTTTGTAACTTACTTGATGGCATTGAGATCAATGGAGAAAAATTTCAAACTCAAAATCTAGCGGTAGATGCATATGGTTCCTTAGGTTCTGCAAAACGTCTTGAGGAATCCTTAACTAAGGTAGATTTTGACACCGTTCTCTTTTTTGTGTCACCTAATGATTTTACTGTACCGCCAGGCTTAGTGGAACAAGGTGTGAAAGCCGATGACATTGTTGAGAAAGCTAGAGAAAATGATGAGGATTATAGACGAAAATTTCAAATACAATTCGAACTTACTAGATATTCCTATCTTCTACAAGCAAGTAAACTTGCCTTAGAGCAACTTGCAATAAAAAGGCACCTCGCTAATAAAGAAGTCCTCTATGAATGGCAAGAAGCTAAGCAACCTTTCCATTATCTACGCTCCTCCTTTTATACTTTTCCAGAGCCTAAGAATTGCAATACATCCTCTACAGATGTCAAAACGAAATGTCCAGAAACTATTCCAACTCACATCCAATGTGAGGTTACTACGCCTACTGCGAAAGAATTAGATCCTTTACCAGAAGAAACTATCTATGCTTACAATAAATTGTTAGCTGCATCTAAGAAATATGGATTTAATTTAATCATTGTCTACATTCCCATGCAAAATGAAGATATTTATTGCAATCAATCTAAGCAACATTCTAGCCTTTATAATTATGTGATTCGCTCTAAAGCATTTTTTGCAGAACGTGGAATCGAATCTATCGAACTACTCGAGGATTCAAGTACGATTTGTCCAATAAGTGATTATTTTATTCCAGGTGATGGACATCTTACACAGAAAGGAAATCTTTGGGTGAAGGATTCTTTAGTCCCTAAACTACAAAAGTTAAGGAGCGCAAGTGCTTTTTAACTCTATTCATTTTTCAATTTTTGCAACTATTGTTATTCTAGCCTATTTTTATCTTCCTAAAAAGACGCAAAAAACTTGGCTATTGATATCATCCTTATACTTCTATGCTGTTTTTAAAGTACCATTTATACTTTTACTCTTAGTTTCGATTTTTATCACTTATTATTTCACGAGACTACTTGTAGGAACAGAGAATCCAAGGCTCAAGAAGCTTTATCTTTCAAGTTCCATTTTAGGAAATTTAAGCATACTCTATTTTTTTAAATATATTGATTTCTCTTTTGTTGCATGGAACACACTTTTGGGTCTGAACTCATGTGACCCAGGTTATATCCAAAAATGGGGCATCATACTTCCCATGGGAATATCTTTTTTCACCTTACAAGCTATATCCTATACTGTAGATGTACATCGCAAAATCATTCCTATTCATAAGAGCCTTTCTGAATTTGCATTGTTTATTTCTTTTTTCCCACAGTTAGTCGCAGGACCTATCCTAAGAGCCAAGGATATACTTCCGCAGTTTGAAGGATTTAAAGATTTTCATTCAGAAAACTTTTATCTAGGTATGCGCCAACTTTCTTGGGGTTTCTTTAAGAAAACTATCCTGGCTGACCCAGTGGCAAATGTTGTTGATATTATTTATGGCAATCCAGGTCAATATGATTGGACTATGATGTGGCTTGCTGCCTTTCTTCATGCGATTCAATTGTATTGTGATTTTTCAGGATACAGTGATATTGCAATTGGACTTGGTAGAATCTTAGGCTTTCATATTCCGAAAAACTTCAACAGACCATTCTTTGCAATCAATCTTTCTGATCTTTGGGCAAGATGGCATATTTCATTATCGAGTTGGCTACGTGATTACGTTTATATATCGCTAGGTGGTAATAGAGTAAACCCTGCTCGTGGTTATTTCAATGTTTTCATCACTTTCTTTCTAAGTGGTTTGTGGCATGGAGCAGATTGGGCAGTTCTCGCTTGGGGAACCTTTCATTCAGTCTTGATAGTGATTGAAAGATATCTTTTCTCCTTTAAGAAAATTAAGAAATTCATGGAATCCATACCTCAGTATATCATATGGATCTATCCATTCTTTATATTTACCTTTGCCTTATTTTTCTTTCGAGCTAAGCCAACACAAGGTATGACGGGAATGGAAGTTGCCTTATTTATGATAGAAAGAGCGTTCTCATTCAACCAAGGTTTAACAATTAATCTAACACTACCAATTTGGATTCTTTTGGGAGTTTTATTCTTGGTTGATCTTTTCCAAGAGAGAAAAGAAGATTTCTTTGAAAAATTCCATTCACATAGATTGTATTCTTGGTTGCTCAGTGGATTCGTCTTAGGAATATGTTTTTTGATTTATTCCGTTTCCATATCCCAACCATTTGTATATTTTCAATTTTAACCTTTTTAGTTAAGTCTAGAGTTATAATAAATATTAAGAAAATACCAAATATTTCTATAAATTAGATTTTCATTTTCTTAAAGTAATAATTATCTGATCAGCAATCAAGGAATGTGCTCTTGCATTCGGATGCCCGTCATCTAAAAGATAAAAATCCTGAGTGGAATCTTCTTTATACTTAGCAGTAAGATTCAAAACTTGAAAATCCAAGCTTCGAAAATATTGATCCATGTAATTTAAATAAACAGAACTATAATTAGGTGGTCCATTGGGATATTTCCAATCAGGAGTAAGAACAATTAGAATTGGAATTTTGTATTTTTTACTAAGTAAACTTATTTCTTGTAAGGCAATTAGCGTAGGATGCCTACTATCTGGCTCTTGAAAATTTTCTAATAAAGCATCTTTGTAATCATTCCTATCTTTGGTATATTTGTTTGCTTCAAGTATTGATCGTAAAGCTATCAAAGAATAAATATTTTTACCTAACCAAAATTTGAACTTGTTAGATTTTTGAGAAGCATCATCAACAAAATCGGAACGAGAGAACATCCATACAATTTTAGAGGGCAAATTTAAATCATAGCTTTTAGATAATTTAATTTTATATTGGAGTATATTTTTAATGTCTCTAGATCCTAACGAATCTGATGCTAGATTACGAACTATCCAATCATCTTTAGAAAGCAAATAGGGAAAGCTTTCCTTGTCACTTATTCCCCAACCCATAGTTAATGAGTCACCGATAGCCCAAATGGATTTCTGTTTCAGCATATCTTCTTTCGATTTATCCGCAGTAATTCTCTCGCCATAGGAGTTGGTTGATAGTTTAAAATGAAAGCCTTGAGGATGGCGAATAACTGTATTTACATAGGGACATAGTAGAATAGCATTCAAAATCTCATCAAAGCAGTGGACTTTTTTTTCTTGCACTTTATATTGGTAGATTGGAAACTTTTGCCAGAAGTATGGTATCCTTAGAGTCACTTCTATCAGAAAGAAGAAGGCTATAATTCCCCAAAAGACTGTTAGTATTCTCGGTATGTTTGATTTAGTTAATCTATTCAAAATGTACGCCTAATTTTTAACAATACCTAAGGATTCTTTCTTGGAATGCATCCTAGTGTCTACCTCCAATCATACTTTTAGATTCTAAATTAAGTCAACAATATGTTTTTTTATCGAATTCTATGGAATAAATATTTATATAAATTAATATTTGACCCTTGTTATTCATTAGAAACAATAAGCAAAAATCATGAATGGTACATGCAAAAAAGCTTTAACTTCTACTTTATTACTTTTCTTTTTATTCGTGTTATACAATTGCGAATCCAAGGCTGATCCTGCTCCTCTTGCGAAAAATGGAGTTTTAGATCTACGCATTACTCCTTTCGAAACCCAAGATTTAATTCCTTTAAATGGAAAATGGGAATTCTATTGGAATAAATTTATCCCTGTTGACAATCCTAATCAAGAGGAAATCACCTCCTTTCAAAATATACCTAGCTCTTGGAATTCATACAAAGATAATAACAATCAATATTATACTCGTCATGGCTTTGCTTCCTATAGATTAAAACTACTATTACCACCTAATACTATACAAAAGAATTTGAATATTAAGATTCCTGAAATCGCTTCTGCGTACAAAATGTATATAAATGGGGAATTAGTCATTGAACAAGGTGAAATTTCAGAAATCTATAGAAATACCCGTGCAAGAATAAAACCAAGAATCCTTGGAATTATTGGAAAAGAAAGTCAAGAAATTATCTTCCATATTTCCAATTATGCTTATAATGATGGTGGCTTTTGGAGTCCTATAGAAATAGGATTTGAAGAGCAGGTTCAAAGAGAGCAGTTTCTCTCTAGTAGCAAAGAAGTTTTTCTTTTTGGATCAATTATGATAATGTGTTTATATCATATTGGATTCTATTTCTTCCGAAGATCTGAAAAATCAATTCTCTATTTTAGTATATTTTGTTTTTTAATTGCAGTTCGTACAATTGTAACTGGCAATCGTGTATTTTTGGAATTCTTTCCATATATTTCCTGGGAGAATTTTTATCGTCTAGAATATCTTTCATTTTATGCAGCTCCTGCTCCTTTCTTTATGTTTGTTAGAAGTTTATATAAAGAAATAATGAATCGCCATATTAGCAGGTTCTATGTATTGATTTCTTTAGCCTTTGTTCCTACTGTTTTCTTCCCAGTTAATTTTTTTACTAAGACTGTTCGATATTTTCAGATCATAACTCTTTTTGGAGTTTTATATATTCTCTGGATTATAATTAAGGCAACCTATAAGAAATACCATGGAGCAAGAATGTTTTTGTTTGGTTGGATTATTCTTGCAGCTTCTGTGAGTTATGATATTACTATAGATATATTAAATATTCGCTCCGTATATATTTCGGCTTATGGATTTATAGCTTTTATCTTTTCGCAATCTTTGATCTTATCAAGCAAGTTTTCTAAAGCATTTAAAGCATCAGAGGATCTCTCAGATGAACTTTCCAATTATAAAACAAATCTTGAGAAAATCATTAGTGAACGTATCAAAGATATTTCATTTCTCAATTCCTTAAATAAAGAAGTAAACTCAGCCTTTGATTTAAATTCAATATTGAAAAATGTTTATAATTATGTGAGAGAAGAATTTGGTATCGAATCTGTATGGATGCTATCTGTAGAAAAGAATGAAAATCTTCTTAGGACTACGCAATGGGTTGGTTTTGAATTTTTAACCGCAGAGCAAAAGAAAGTTTTCCATGAATTAACCATTCCTTTAATTCCAGAAAGTGGAACTTTGTTTAGAACATTCAACAAAAAGAAAATTTTTTATTTACCTAGAATCAATAGAGAAAATACCCAAGGTCTAGATAAAGTAATCATTGAACTCTTGAATTTAGATTCCTTACTTCAGATTCCTCTTGTCTTGCAAGGGGAAGTTGTAGCAGTTCTTTGTGCAACTTCCTACGATGATGCACTTCGCCTAACTAAACAAGAAATATCGATTCTTTCATCCATTGCAGATCAGATTGCAGGAGCTGTTAATAATTCCTTACTGCTACAGAAAACTTTAGAAGCGAAGAAAGAAGCAGAGATTGCGAGTCGAGAAGCTGAGAAACTCGCAGAAATCTCAAAAGAAATTTCCTCAGATACCAATCTAGAAAAGGTTTTTGATAAGATTGCCGATTATTTAAAATCTGAATTCAATTTAAACTATCACTGGTTGCTCTTGGTGGATAGTAAATCAAATGAATTGTATACTAGAATTTTTAATGATAATGGTTTTACCGCAAATAATATAAGGGAGAAGTATTTGAAAATACGTATCCCTATTGTAAGTGAATCAGGATCTCTCTTTGCGACCTTCACAAGAAAGAAACCATTCTTTCTGCCTAAAATACCAACTAAAGGAATTACAGGTTATGATAAAACAATCATTGAAGATATGGCACTGAAATCTCTTCTGCAAATACCAATTATCATAAAGGATAAGGTTGAAGGAATCTTAACAATGACTAACTTCAATGATAATGTAAAATTATCTGGTAAGGAATTGAAGCGCGTGTTACGTTTTGCATCCCAGATTGGTGGTGCAATTTATGGTTCCGATCTACTAAATGTTGCGGAAAGTGAAAGAAAAAAATCTAACGAACTTCTAATGAACATACTTCCAAAAGATGTTGCTGATGAACTTAAAGAGACTGGTCAAGTGAATCCAGTTCAATATGAGTCAGCTACAATCTTGTTTACCGACTTTAAAGGTTTCACTCAAATTGCGGAGCAAATGACTCCCAATGAATTGATAGCACAACTTGATGGAGCATTTCTTCAATTTGATGAAATTTCTGAAAGATTCAACCTAGAGAAATTAAAAACAATAGGTGATTCTTATATGTGTGCTGGCGGAATTCCTATTTCGAATACGTCTCATCCGTTTGATGTATGTTTGGCGGCATTGGAGATTCGTTCTTTCATGGACCAAGTCAAATTTATGCGTAATAAATTAGGCTTACCTACTTGGGAATTACGAATTGGGATTCATACAGGTTCGGTTATAGCGGGCGTTATAGGAAAGAAAAAATTTGCATATGATATCTGGGGCGATACTGTAAATATTGCTTCGCGAATGGAAACTGCTGGAGAAGTTGGTAGGATCAATATTTCTGAGGCTACTTATAATTTAGTTAATGAGGTCTTTGAATGCATTCCTAGGGGAAGTGTGAAGGTAAAGAATAAGGGTGAAATGGGAATGTATTTCCTAGAGGGATTGAAACCCAAATATTCTGTGAAAGGCGAAGGTAGAATTCCAAATAAAGAATTCTACCTTAACATAATATAGAAAAAGTATTACTCGAAGTTTACCTTAGGCGCTGTCTTAATTTCACTTTCATTTTCGACAGTAAAGCTTGGTTTAGTTTGATATCCAAACATTTTTGCTGTAAGCACTTCTGGGAATTGTCGTATCATAGTATTAAAAGCTTGGACGGCTTGTATATGCCTATTTCTTGCAACTGTGATTCGATTTTCAGTACCTTCCAATTGAGCTTGAAGATCGGCAAATCTTGCGTCTGATTTTAAGTTTGGATAGTTCTCTTGGACAACCATCAATCTTGACAAGAATCCACCCAGCTCACCTTGTGCCTTTTGGAATTTACCTAAGGCTTCTGGATTGTTCATCATTTCAGGTGTCATCTGCATAGAGCCAACTCTAGATCTTGCTTCTGTTACCTTCACAAGTATGTCTTCTTCTTTGTTGGCATAGCCTTTCACTACTTGAACAAGATTCGGGATCAAATCTGCTCTTCTTTGGTATTGGTTCAAAACTTCAGCAGCAGATGCGTTCACCTGCTCATCTAGAACTTGAATCTGATTGTACCCACAATTCATTAGGAAGCTTAAGGCAATGAGGAAAGGTAGATGATAAAATTTTTGATTCATACACACTATAGACTTTTTTAAAAAGCAAGATTCAAGCAAAATTTCCAAATTTTTGGAACTACATTGCTACATTCACCATGAAATAACTCATATAGGCATCTGGCTTAAAAGTATATCGGTTGGAAGGATTGGGGTTGTTGATATCTGTCCTTACATTTCGAATAGAATCTCCAGCTTTTAGATACCCAGCACCTAACCAAACTGAGACACCTTCCACCCAATGGTAAACCCATGCCAAATTAACCTCATTGTAAATTCCAGACCCCAAATAGGTATTGTTCGAAAAAGAATTTCCACTGCAATTTTCGGTGGAAGTAGAAGCAGCATTCCCATTCACACTGCAACTTCCGAGAGCACCAGTCTTTGGATCTCCTGAGATACTATACCAAGCATCTTGTCTAATTGCTTTTCGATGAATGAATCCGCTTAAAATAAAACTTCCCCATGCATCCGATTTATAAGAAATATTTAGATTATAAGATTTTAAATTTTTCAAGCCAATGTTTTCAGAAAGTCCAGCTACTGAATCAAAGTATGGAAAAATTCCAAACCTAGGATTGGGAAGAAGCTGAAAAGTTGAAACAGACCCATCTCTTCGGTTGGGATCGCCAGTAGAGTAGCTATACTGAACACCTATCCTAGTCTTTTCTTCAAAAGTATATCCTGTTTGAAATACATGAAGTTGACCTGTATATTTATTTCTCTCTGAATAATTACTCTTACCTGTGATTGGGTCTCTCGCTTGGTCCCAAGATGCATACAATCTTTCACCTGTGAATCCAGCTTGAAAAGCAGACTCTATAGTCCAATCCCAACTCTTGTTGGTAGGCAAAAAATTTCCAGCCGTACGATTTGTAATTCTAGTACCAGCAGTAATTACTTGATCATTTTGTCTAGATCTGTTAGGTGAGAAAAAATCTTGATCTCTGACTATTTCACCTGGAAATCCTGGAGTTTTTGGAATCCACTTTTTCAATACACCGAAAGCATAAAGATCAATTAAAAAATCAGTAAATTTAAAAGTATTATAATTACCTACTAAATATGAATCATCAATGCTCCCATTTTGACGTCCATTTGCTGTTAGAACACCATTAGGTCCGTTAGCCGAGGCTGTCATTTTTGCACCAAATAGATGGCTATCAAAAGATTTTGATTCATAAGCAATTCGCATGCCATCGAATGAAAGACCATTTGTATTCCAATTCGCTCCTCCTATCATTCTCTGATCACCAAAAGCAAACACCTGTCTTCCGATAATCGCTTTTACAGGAAAATTTGGATACTTCAATATAAAAAATGCCTCTCTTATATCAGTTGCATTCGGAATTGTTTGTGGATTAACTTGGGTAGGACTAACTTCATTTCCTGAATTTGTAAAAAAGAATCTTCTGTCACCAGAACCTGCTGGAGTAGACCCTCCCCAAACTCGTGCATCTTGGATTGTGAACTTCATACTAAGATAGGGATTGGGATCTAATATGAAGAACAATTGAGATGCTTGCAAGGCACGGTTTTGGTAATCATCTGTTCTAGAGTTAAAATCTAAATTACTTCTACCTTCTAATCTTGGTCTCAGCCAAAATCCTACTCTAAGAATATCATTTACCCAAAGTTTTTTACTTTCTCTCAATTCCTTGGCATGCTCAGGATCTAAAAACATAGAACGCGTGAAGTCTGCTGATAAGCCATTCTCTTTCATAGGAGAAACATAAGACTCCTGATGTTGATCTGCATCAGAAGTTTTAATATTATTTTCTTTCTTCAAACGAGCCAGAGACTTCTCTGTATCATCGATCTTTTTCTTTTCATTCTTAAGATCCTCTTCAATACTTCTAATTCTGTTCTCCAAGTCCTTATCTTCCTTCTTAGATACAGGATCATTGCCTTGAGCAAATAAGAAATAACTAGAGTATAGTATACAGAAAATAATAGTAAGTTTTTTCATTTTACGACCTTATAAACTTGCTTTGTCCCAAGCTTCAATATCCTGAAGGAAATACGTTCCTCCAAATGATTCAAGAATAGGTTCCATAGTTTCAATTATTTCATGAATCTTTTTTTCATTGCTTACTACAATAATAAAAGTATTAGAAAGTATGGTTAAGACATTTTCTGCTGATTTCGATCCTAGAATGCCTTTACCCATAATATCCTTGAACACAGTGTAATTAGCATCTAGTTTATCAAGAATTTCTAATGTTTTTTCCAAAACCACATTTGCCACTATAAGATCTAATTTTTTTGCTTTTAACATATAATACTCCTTATACGATATATGATAAGATATAATAATATAGAGGTATCCCTACTATAATATTGAACGGAAATACAATCGAGAGAGCCACGGTTAGATAGATACTCGGATTTGCTTGGGGGATAGACATTCTCATTGCAGCAGGAACTGCTATATAGGAAGCTGAGGCACATAAAACTGTAAACATCAAACCATCACCTAAAGGCATTTGCAATACTTTAACTAATATTATAGCAATGATAGCATTTATAGTTATTAAGAAGAAACTGATGAATACAAGAAAAATTCCTACATTTTTAATCTCTTTGAAACGCTTGGCTGCAGATATTCCCATATCTAAAAGAAAGAAAGTTAGAAATCCCTTAAATAGCTCTTCGGTAAAAGGTTTCTCCGCCTTCCAGCCTGCTTCACCAGTAATATATCCGACTACTAGTGCACCCAGAATTAAGAAAACTGACTCTCCAAGAAACGCTTCATGCAAGAGTTCTCTCCATGAAAATGTATCAGGTCTATCTGTATCCTTGTGACGCCTCTTCAGGCGATCTAAGAATACTGCTACTACAATAGCTGGTGACTCCATTAAAGCCATACCTGCTACTATAAAACCACCATAGGTAATTCCAATATTGTGAAGGAAAGAACCAGCAGTTACAAAAGTTACGGCAGATATAGACCCAAAGGATCCAGCTAGGGCTGCTGAATTGTGTACATCTAATTTCATTCTAAAGAAATAAAATGAATAAAAGGGCACAATTACTGCCATGACCATACAGGCAAGTAGAGTTATTAAACTATTTTGTGTGAATCCTGTAATGTTTAGTTCATGACCTCCTTTAAAGCCGATCGAGAATAAAAGATACATGGAAAAGAATTTAGAAAGTTGATCTGGAATGTGCAGATTCGATTTAACAAATATGGCAAGCATCCCAAGAAAAAAAAACAGAACTGGTGGATTTAGAAAATTTTCTAAAATCACTTTAATATCCATATTTTCCTCCTATGGTATCTATGAATTATACTCAACATATCGATTTGAGTCGACCTGACTTAGAAACCTGCACCTTTTTTTTACTACCTAAATAGCTAAATCAAAGAAACCTGGAGAAGTATGCGATTGAAATTATGGCTGGTAGCTTTTCTTTCTTTGATAATAAGTATAAGCTTGCTTTCAGAAGAAATTACTATCCAAGCTTCTACAATCCAGCTATCCAAATCATTAGAACTTTATACAGGAGACTCCCATAAAATCACTTCGTGCTCAGAAATAAATGAACAATATGCACTTAAGGATCACTGGACAAGAAACCAGAAGTCATTTTTAGAGACTGATTCCCATACGAAAGAGATTTGGATCTCTTTTCAAATTACGAATGATTTAGATAAGGAATTAATTTATTTCTTACCATTCTTTATAGGAAAATATTCTGAAATCCTTTTATGCACAGAAATAAACGATGAATGGACAGAATCTCTCAGTGGAGAGCTCATTCCTTCAGAAAGCAAGATTATAGATTCAAATTATCCAGACTTCCAAATATTCATACCTCCAAGGTCTACTCATAGATTCTACTTAAAATTATTCTCTGAATATTCAATAAATACCCAAATTACTATTTATCCTCTCAATACTTTTCTGAATCTTTCTAACCTTCAGAATACTTTAGGGATTATAACTTTTTTATTTTATAGCTCGTCACTTTTTGTGATTGTTTTGCGGTTTTATAATAATTTCCAAATATCTTATGTCATTCTATTTTCATTCTGTTTATGTATGATGTTGTTTAGCTTATCAGAAATAAATTTTTATTCAGTTTCAAATGTATTTCATCATACTAGAAGTCCAGTTTCAAATTACATTTATTTTTTTGTATTGATCATCTTCCACCAAGCTTATACAATTGTTGTCTTCAATAATGACGACTATCCATCTCGAATGACTTTAATTCTAAAAATATTCTTAGCTTTAACCGTTTGTATCTTTGCTGGTTATAGTATAGATATAGTACCTATCGATATCAGAATATTAATCTGTACAATTGCATTTCTCCTATATTGCTTTTATATCTATCTTTGTATTCGATTTATAAAAGAAGATTATCCTCCAGCTGATCTTTTCTTTTATTCACTTGTAATTCTACTCTTACCAGGATTTCTATATATCTTATATGCTTTTCAAATTATTCCAAGTGGTTTTCCTTCTTACTTACTGATTTTAGTTTTAGCTATACATTTTGCAATTATAGCTTACCCTCTAATAAAGAAAGTTGAAGTTGTAAGAAATGCTATGGAACCAAGCAGTAATAATGATATTAAAAGTTTAGCTCTTAGTTCTAAGCCTGTTTATAAAAAATCTCACATTCTTGGAATCAATATTGAGAAAAAAATTTTGGAACTAAATAAACTTATGGAGCATGAAAAAGTTTTCTTAAATGAAGATCTTCATTCTGGTGATTTGGCTGCCATGTTAGCTCTAACACCACATCAACTTTCTCAATTGCTAAGTCAAGTATTAGATACTCATTACCATAAGATGATACAAGAATATAGAATTCAAGAAGCTATTGAAAGAATTAAATTGAACGAAGATAAAAATTTACTAACTATAGGTTTTGAAGTTGGTTTTCAATCTAAATCTGCGTTTAATACAGCTTTCAAAAAGATTACGGGCAAAACTCCTATGGAATTGAAGAAATCATTTTTTTCCGAAAAACAATCTAGCTAAAACTTATTCATATAGAAATTTAGAAATTTTAGTAAGCCACATCTTCTCTTCAGATAGTAAATAATCTTTTGTATTTTGATAGGATTCTTTTCCCTGAATATAATCTAAAAGTTTAGAATCACCAACTAAAAGTTCAATAGCAGGTCTATCTGAGCGAAATTCATACACACCATCAAGAAACTGAAATTCTTTGGGATAAAATTGCGAAACTGCCCTAAGAAAACTAAGCGTGAATAGTAAACTATGAAAATGAGCCGCATCTAAAACCATGAGGTGGTATCCATTACAAATTAAATCTTTGTGCTTATGGAATGTAGGAACAAAACGAAGGGGGCGCAGATGAAAGCTTCCTTTATTTATAGCTTCTAGTTCTTTCAAAATCCTAGAGTCGTCTAACTTCAAAAATGGTGCACCAAATATTTCAAACGGGCGAGTTGTCCCTCTTCCTTCCGAAAGATTTGTACCTTCCAATAGACATTGACCAGGATAAACAAGACAAGATGTTAGAGATGGAATATTTGGAGAAGGAGGAATCCATGTTAGATGATAATACTCTTGGGGATGATACTTGCCAGGCTTAATAATATTTAATTCTAAAGAAAGTTTCATTTCTTCATTATAATACAACATCAATCCAGCTGGAGATAAGCCGTGCCTATGAAGAACTGACTCTACACCTACAAAGGAAGTGTAATCTTTCAGTAAGGGACTACCTTCCACTTTTCTACCTATGGGATTCATAGAATCAAAGATAATTATTTGAGGAATGATTTTTGTTTTCTTAAGTTTAGAGAGCTTTTCTAAAATGTAATAAGCAGTAGTTAAAAAGGTATAATACCTAGAACCAACATCGCGAATATCAATGATGAAAAGTTCAAGGTCAAGTAATTTTTCATCAGGCGGAACTAGGCTAGTTTCATTGTCTCCATACAAATTGCAAAAATCTAAATCCTTTCCGAAATACTTTAAATCAGATCCAGATACTTGATCTTGAAGTTCTGCAAACAATCCGTGTTCGGGTATGAATACTCTAACAATATTTAGCTGTTTGGCTAGACTGACAAAATGGTAACCCTCCTTGAGATCATAACCTGTGTGGTTGGTGAGAATTCCAGTTTTTGCATGATGAAAGTTTTCTAAATTCGATATGAATTTCATAAGTTAATTTTTTAGTAAAGATTTCTTTTTAATAGCTGCTAATTCGAAAAATTTCTGAAAGTCTTTCTGCTCTCCAGATTTCAAAAGCTCAATAGCCAAATTTAATTCATTTTGAAATTCAATTAAGGAGTTGAGTATAGGCTTGCGATTTTCAGAAAGTATTGCCTTCCACATTTCTGGATTGGATCCTGCTATACGTGCCATATCTCGAAATCCTCCTCCCATAATAGGCATAGGGGATTGTATATTCACTTCTCCTGCCATTCGCTCTGCCCAAATTACCATTAAGGAAGAGAGGATATGAGGAGAATGTGAGAGATAAGAAAGAGTTTCATCATGTGTTTTTGAATCCATCTGGTAACATAGCATGCCTATGGATTTCCAGAAATTTTCAATTTTAAGTAAGGATTCTTCATCCGATCCCTCTATTGGAGTTAAGATACAAAGCTTATTGCTATATAAATTCTCTATGGCATTCTCAGGTCCAGAGAGTTCCGAACCGCACATGGGGTGGGAAGAAATATATTTGTGCTTACTGCCCAATAATTTTTTGACAGAAACATCTATTGCGTATTTAGTCGAACCCATATCAGTTAAAACTGCATTCAGATCATGTGGCAGATTGGAGATTAAAGCTTCAATAGTATCAACGGGAGTTCCAAAAATGATTAGATCTAGATCACTCCAATTTGGTTTAGATAGAAATTCATTTTCAATATAAACAGAATGAAAGATTCCCATTCGGGCAATAACATCTTTAGATTTAGTAGATCTGACAACACCATATAATTGAGCATTTTTATCTAACTTCCGTAAAGCGAGAGCTAAGGATGATCCCATTAGACCAACGCCATAGATTAAAATCTTTGAAAATGCTTGACTCATACCTTCTCAGTAGATGCTGGATATGAGCCTAAAACTTTTAGATGTAAACAAATCTTTTTTAATTTTGAAAGAAGTTCTTGGATTTTAGGATCTGAACTATGTCCAGAAAAATCTGTAAAAAAATTATAATCCCATAAATTACGACGTGATGGCCTAGATTCTAATTTAGAAAGATTTAATCCAAAGTCTTCGAAGTTCTTTAAGACTTCTATTAAAGAACCAGGCTTATCAGGAATAGAAAAAACGATAGAAGTCTTATCATTTCCAGAAGGGGGACATACATCTTTTCCTATAACAAAAAACCTTGTAGTGTTACCACTTAAATCTTCTATTCCTGAGTGCAAAATGTCCAAACCATAGTATTCCCCAGCAGACTTAGAGGCTATAGCAACTCCATCTTTTGTTTCAGATACTATCTTGGCTGCTTGGGCTGTAGAGGAAGTTTCTATTATTTCAACATTCGGTAAATTAGCATGCACCCAATTCCTACACTGCTCATTCCCAATTCGAATCCCATAAATTCGCTTAACTTTGGAAAGATCCCTTTCATAACCTAATAGATGAAAAGAAATCTGCATATACAATTCAGAATAAATTTTAATATCACTTGAGATGAGAGCATCCAAGGTTGTTCCAACTGAGCCTTCTGTGGAGTTTTCAACAGGAACTAAACCATAATCCATTTTTCCTGATTCAACTTCTTTAAAAACATCTGTAATAGTTGGAAAGGGATGAGACTCAACTATAGAGCCAAATTTTTTGCGAACAGCTTCATAGGAAAAAGATCCCAGTGGCCCTAAGAAACCAACTTGTACGGATTTTTCTAAGGCTATTGTTCCTGACATGATTTCTCTATAAATAGCTATCATTACTGAGTCTGGAAGTGGACCAGGGTTTCTTTCTTTAACCTTTCTATATACTTCTCGCTCTCGGTCTGGACGATAAATTGGATCACCTGAGCTGCGTTTGATTTCACCTATTTCAGAACCAACCTTTGCTCTGTCTTGTATCATCTGAATAATAGATGAATCCAAGGAGTCTATTTTATTACGCAGTTCTTTTAACTTTGCCTCAGTATCAGTCATTTTCTTTCTCGATATTCAATGCAGGTTCTTCTATATAGTCTTCCTCTAATTCTTCAGGAAGTTCTAAATCAGCAGGTCTAGTAAATTCTGTCTCATCTTCTAATACTATATTTAATTCATCAAATTGCAATTCTTTAACATCAACAGGCGATGGAAGGTCAGTTAACTTACTTAGGCCAAAATGAATCAGAAAATCATTTGTTGTTCCATAAAGAGTCGGACGACCAGGAACTTCTTTCTGACCTATAGGTTTAACAAGTTTCTTGGAAATAAGATTTGCAACCATGGCACGAGAAGATACACCACGGATTTCATCAATTTCAGCCAGAGTTAATGGTTGTTTGTATGCAATAATTGCAAGTGTGTCTAAATTGCTTCTAGAAAGAGTCTCTTTCTTTTTTTCTTTGAAGATAACACCGAGTCTCTCATGGTAAACATCTGAGGTTATGAATTGATATTGTCCTGCAATTTCTCTAAGAAGGAAACCGCCTTCCCTCTCTTGGTAGTCAAGAATCATTTCATCCAATAATTCTCTTGCCAAAGTTTTTTCTATATCAACGGTCTTAGCAAGGCTAGATAGCTTGATTGGTTCCGATGAAAGAAAAACTAAAGCTTCTAATAATCCTTTTAAGTATTTTCTGTCCGCGTCCAATCTTGATTCACCGCAATTAATTTTATAGTATCAAAAATCTCATGTTGAACAACACGAGCAACTTTGATTTTTACAATTTCTAGGACAGCCATGAAAGCTGCAACGATCTCCTGTTTCTCAGGATACTTAGATTCAAAAATATCTGGAAAAAATATTTCCCCTTTCTCTTTGAGAATTCCCTCTATGAAAAACATCTTATCTTCAATTGAGTAATTTTTAACAACTCCATCGAAATACCTAGGCTCTTCTTCATTTTCAGGTTCTTTGTTGAGAATTGAATTAAAGGCTGCAATGAGATCTACCAAACTTAGATCCAACCAACGGTCCTCATCAGCAAGGACAACATTTGAATCACGAGTAAACATAGCAGATGTTATCTTTTCAATTTCTCCCAAACGTCCAGCTGCCATCTGGAATTTCTTATGCTCAAGCAATCTATCGACTAATTCCTTTGGCAAAGGAGGATTGTAATTTTCTTCTTCAAAGCCTGGATCAGGTAAAAGTGCACGTGACTTAAGATACACTAAATTCGCCGCCATTAAAGCGAACTCTGAGCTTAGCTCAAGTGAGATTGATTCGGCTGTTTTAAGAAACTGGATAAAATCGTTAGTAATTCGTGTTAAAGAGACATCAAAAATATCAATTCTGTAACTATCAATCAAACTCCAAAGAACACTCAGTGGCCCTTCTGAAACTCCTCCGTCCGAATTATTCCACCGGACAACAAAAGCTTCTGGCTGTTCTGCCATCAAATACCTAAAGCTTTAGCGGCTGCTTGTTGCAATCTTTCTGGAGGAAAAGGCTTAACAACAAAGTCTTTAACTCCCATCTTAATTGCCTTAGCTAGTAAATCTTCTTGACCCAATGCAGTTACCATAATAACTCTAGCAGTACTATCGATTTTCATAATCTCTTTAGTAGCTTCTATTCCATCTTTCTCTCTCATGGTAATATCCATAGTAACAAGGTCAGGTTTAAGAGCCTTAAATTGTTCAACTGCCATATTTCCATTCTCTGCTTCACCTACAATTTCATGTCCGGCAGATGTTAATGCATCCTTTACAAGGGTTCGCATAAATTTTGCATCATCAACAACTAATATCCTTGCCATATTCTATCCTCTCTCTTTAACAACATCAATAACTAATTTAGTAATATTCTCTACAGGAGTTATACGTTCAATTCCGCCTAACTCAATCGCGACTCTATTCATTCCAAAGATTACAGAAGATTGCTCATCCTGAGCAATTGTAAATCCATTTTCTTCTCGAATCCGCTTAATCGCCTCTGACCCATCCTTTCCCATTCCTGTCATAATAACAGCTACTAACTTTGGTGCTGAATACGAGGTTCTAGCACTATCAAATAACACTTCTATGGAAGGACGATGTCCATTCACTGCTTCCGTCTTTTGCAGTTCTATAAACTTATTTCCGGATTTGGAAGTAATTTTCATTTGGAGGTCGCCTGGAGCAATATACGCATAACCAGGAATAACTTCTTCACCATTTTCAGCCTCTTTAACATGCAATTTACTGAAAGTATTCATTCTTTCTGCAAATGCTTTTGTAAATCCAGCAGGCATATGCTGAACTACAAATACTGGGAGTTTAAATCCTTCGGGAAATCCTTGGAATACAGTTTGTAACGCTTTCGGACCACCTGTTGAAGTTCCAATGCAAATAGCTTCTAAGGGTATTGATTTTTGAAAACCTTTATTTTTCTCTTTATCAGTAGAAGTATTAGAAATAGTTTTCGCTAATTTTGGAGATTCAAGTTTTGTAGACTTCTGATTGTTACTTTCCCAAGTTCCTCGTATCTTAGAAATCAGAATTTTTCCAATTTCCTTGGTATCCATTTGCATTTGTGCAGATGGCTTAGGAATAAAATCTATCGCACCTAGTTCAAGTGCCTTAAAAGTCGCCTCTGCACCATGTTGGGTTAATACAGATAACATGATTACTGGGATATTGATTCTAGACTTTTTTAGTTCAGCTAGAGCACTAAGGCCATCCATAATTGGCATCTCTATGTCAAGGACAATAAAATCTGGAGATAGCTTCTTTGCTAATTCTATACAATCAACACCTGTCTTGCCTGTTGCGACAACCTCTATGTCAGTTTCAGCAGAAAGAATATCCGCTATAATATTCCTCACCAAAAGAGAATCATCGACAATAATAACTTTAATCTTGGGATTTATAGACATTATTTAATTTTTGAAATTAATTCCACTAACTCATCAAAGTCTGGTAAAAACAAGAGAAGACCTAATAAATTGTTTCCTTCTTGATTGAATTCAGTGTGCATTGATAAAAATTTAGTCCTTTCAGGTTTGACGATATCTAATACTTCAATAAAACTTCCGGTAATAAATTCTGGAACGGAAGGAAGAATTTCTGTTTTGGTTTTATTGGAAAGGGAATTAATTACACCTGCGCATACTATATTAGAAATTTCTCCCAATACAGAAATAGAATCATCTGATAAAATACTATTTGTATTCTCATCTTTGGATCTAAGTAATTCTTTTGCTACATTCCTGCCATTTTCTTCAGAGAACATCATCAGAAGATTTCCATTTAAATCACCATTCATTCGAATCTTCATACCAAAGAATTTCTCATCAGAGTATCTTATATCTCTTGCAAGACCTTCTTTGTCAGTTAATGAAATATCTGGGACAAATAGTTCCACTTCCTTGCCTACAAGCTGAGATAATACCATAGCAGCATTCATCATTCCTGTATTCATTATAGACTCTAATTTTCTTAACTGATCTTGGTTCAAAATTGCTGAGACTTCCGAGGCTTGGCTTGGTTGAACCGCCTTTATGCGCTCATTTTTCTGTTCAATAAAGCCTTTAATAATTTCTGAGGCTTTTCTTTTATGCTCTTCATCTTCTGAGCTTACCTTAGATTCTAAGTGAGAATACAATTCATCAGGTGGAGATTGGACATCTACTCCAGGTGGAATTTCTCCTAGACTAAATCCTTCTATTGTTAAAGGGGCAGAAGCAGATTGCGGAGTTTGAAGGGTTTCATTCTTCTGTAATTTGGACTGAGCAGCCTCATCCATAATAAGATAGTCTTGTTCTCTAGATTCAGCCTTATCAAGAATAGCTTGGTTGGTTTTTTCTAATTGCTTCCTTGCACTAGCCGCTGTTCGTCCATTTTGACTATCATTGCGATTCCTATCACGCTTATTCTTGGATTTGTCTTTAGATCGTAAATCATATAACTGCTCATTAAAAATATTAGTTGCATGAGATGTCTTTAGAAGTTTCTCAGAATCACTTGTCTCTAAACTTCTAACTGAACTAGTTCGAAACATTTCTTTGAAGCCTAGAGTGGAAGTGTCCGTGAGGTCATCAGAAGATGCTAATTCAATAAGACCTGGAATATCCAGAACAAGAATAATTGTTCCATCGCCCATTATGGTAGCACCTGTTAAACCTGGGACATTTTTGTAATTCTTAGCTAGTGATTTTATCACTGTTTCATGTTTGCCAATTAAATCATCTACTATGAATCCTAATTTGCGACTTTTATAATTCACAATAATAACAGGGAGTTCTGTTAAATCATTTCGATTGGCAAGTCCAATGATACGATTCAATCTATAAATAGGAAGTACTTCTCCTCTAAGATTGATAATTTCATGACCTTCCAAAGTGGTGATTTGTTCAAGATTTACTTTAATTGTTTCGGATACTTCAGACAAAGGAAATGCGTATACTTCTTCTTCCATGATGACCAAAATGGAAGGTATAATTGCAAGTGCTTGAGGAAAGCTCAAAGTAAAAGAAGTTCCAATTCCTTCTTGGGAATTGATAATGATCTTTCCTTTGAATTCTTGAACCAATTTGTTAACGACATTCATTCCCACGCCACGACCAGAAATGTCTGTAATCTTTTCTGCTGTGGAGAAACCCGCATTAAAGATAAATTGGTATACATCGTTATCAGAAAGTGAACTTGCTTCTTCCTTAGTCACAAGTCCGCTCGAGATAGCCTTTTCCAAAATCTTGGAACGACTTAGTCCTTTTCCATCATCACGTATCTCTACCATGATATTGGATCCGCCTTGGTAAGCATTTAATTCTACAGTTCCGTATTCATCCTTGCCACGCTTCATCCTTTCATTTGGAAGTTCAATTCCATGATCTATCGAATTACGGATCAAATGGATCAATGGTTCACCAATAGCATCGATTACTTTTTTATCTAGTTCGGTGTTCTCCCCTTTTAAAATGAGGTTCACTTTTTTATTCGTTTCAAGCGAAAGATCTCTGACTAGCCTAGTAAATCGATTGAAGACAGATCCTATTGGAACCATACGTATGTTCATGATTCCCGTTTGTAGGTCTTTAGAAATTCGATTGATTTGGTCGACCTTGAGTTTTAGATCATTGAAAAGAGTATCATCACCAAACAAAGCAATCAAATCATCATAAATTTTCTGAAATCCAGAGTTGGTAATAACCAATTCTCCCACATTATTCATCAGTTGGTCTAGTTTATCAGAGGAAACCTTTATGCTTTTTAAAACGATTTTAGAATCGCTAATTGCCTTATCTCCCTGCGGTGTGTCATTGTCCTGAGTAGCAGCATCAACAGCATTTTGGATGATAGTCGATGTCTTATCTTGAGATTCAGTTGAATTTTTCGTTGCTTGAGAGGATCCTTCTTTCTTTTTAGGAAGTTCTGGAAGCTTAAGACGATTGACATGGATAGTTTCCACCATATCAATATTAGCTGATTCATGAATTTCGGCTTCTCTCTTCTTTGATAAAAAGACAAAATACAAGCTAGTTCCAATATATCCTGACTCTAGTTCTTCTTCAGTTGGCTTAGATTTAAAAATAATTCCGTAGGTTTTTAGATTCTGAAGGATGAGAGTGAATCTTAATCCTTTCATGGGTGTATCTGCTTTCAGTATGATACGAATTTTATACAGATTTAAACTTGGATCAGCAGAAATTTCTTGGTGCAACTCATGGACATCATCCAGTGAAATTACCAGAGCATCTGAATTTGTCTTAGCTTGTGAAGATTTACTTTTAATTTCTGAACCTTGCTTGGCTTGAGAACCTTGTTTTGAATTCATATTAGGATTAGATTTATTGTTTGATGGTTTATTATTATCATTTGAACTATCTGCTACATCAGGATTTTTCTCATAATCATCTAGCAAGGCTATCATATCTGAAAATGGCTCATCTACCTTGATCCCATCCGATACTTTGTTTATAGAATTTTTAATAAGATCAAAGCATTTGAAAAGCAAGGTAACCAAACGAGTATTAACTTCTAGAGAACCTTCTCGTATCTTCTGGAGAAGATTTTCCATTTTATGAGAAAGATCTGAAAGATGATAAAGTCCAACAAAGGCTGCAGAACTTTTTAGTGAATGTGCTGCGCGAAAAATATCATCAATTAGATTTTGATTATGGTGATCATTTTCTAAGAGTAAAAGGTTAGAATTTAATTCTTCAATTTGATCTTCCGATTCTTCTAAAAAGAGTTCTGTGTATTCGCCTAATATTCCTGCCACTGCCCTCTCCTAGGAAATCTGTAGGAAATCAACCATTTGGTTAACTCCTAAATTTAGAATCAAATGATCATTTACTCTAGAAACACTATCGATTAACTTTCCATAGCTCAGAGCAAGATCATCGGTTGTATAATTAAGTTGAGAAATTGGAACTTTGATGACTTGTTTCACTTCATCTACGAAAATTCCAAATCGTTTTTCTTCTTTCATGATTACTATGAATCTTGAACTGGGTTTCAGTTCAGTAAAATCCATATCAAAGCGTTTTTTTAAATCGATAATAGGGATAATTTCTCCACGTAGATTGATGACTCCCAATACATAATCGTCAACATTTGGAATTCTTGTGATAGGAACTGGCTTGAGGATTTCATGAACAGTTAAGAGTTCTAATCCAAAAGATTCATGATTCACTAAAAAAGTTAGAAACTGTTCAACTTCTTCAGCAAGATATTCTTCTTCGTTTTCTTGGTTATCTTCTCTTAAATCTATCGCAGACACAATATTTTCCCTTATTTCTATATAGTAATATCGACAAATTATCCATCAATCTAAAAAACCATTCAGTCCATTTTCAGAAATAGTAAACCCAGCTCTAATATCATGAGCTTCATAAGGAAATGGCATTCCATTGCATACTTCCCAAATCACTGCATAGATAGATTTTCTAGCTACCTCTTGAAGATTCTGGTCGTAGTATCCAATTCCTCTACCTAAACGATATCCTTTCTCATGAAAAGCCAATCCTGGTAAAAAGATTAAATCAGCAATGCTTGGATGAATTTCTTTTGTTGCAGAATTTTCCTTGGGTTCCCAAATTCCAAAATTTCCTCTTTCCCAACCGGAGTCTGTAGATAGAAATTTTAACGTCGGTCTTTTATTAGATGTATTTATTCTAGGAAAATAAAACGCAATCTCTGGAAATTCATCCACCAATGGAAAAATATCTATCTCCCATCTATCACTCCGATAGGAAATGACTTTTTTAGGAGCTTTTGCGTACAAAATTTTTCGAATCTCATCTTGAACTATTAAAGCAATTTGGTCTTTGAGTTTTGGATCAAGATCTGAAATGATCTTCTTTGCATAGGATCGAAACTCTGATTTCGTATTAAGTTCAGGGGTAAATGTCACCGATGATTCCCTCTTCTAGAAGAGAGATAATCTTCTTCGTCTTTTCTTCTATTAAAGGATTACTTGGTTCAGAACCCTCATTGAGATTTTTTGCTTGGTGCAATTCGTCCGCTATATTTAGAGCACAGAGGATTGCAATTCGAGTCTTAGAAGCAGATGGGAGAGAGGCTTGCAACTCTTTGCATCTCTCATCAACCATTCTTGCAATTTCAACTATAGTGGTTTGGTCTGTCTCGCCTAAGATCGTATAGTCTTCTTCGAGTATCCGAACTTTTACACGAGATGGAGAAGTCTCCATAGGGATTTAGGTAGGCTCTTCCTCTATGATAAGGAAATCGTCATCATCATCCGCATCAAAGACATTGATGGTATCGTCATCATCTTCGATTATAATATCATCTTCGTCATCCAATTCTATCATTTCTGGAGGTGCTGATTGGGTCTGGGCTGGAACACTGACCTTCTCAGAAGCAAAACCTGGAGATGGAGCAGATGAAATTTCCTCTTCCGAAAGAATTTCGTCCTCGTCATCATCTAGTAAGATAATCTCGTCGTCGTCTTCTAGATCGCTTGGGCTCAAAGTTGCAGGAGCAGCTGAAGAACTGCCAGCGGCTTGGGTAAAAGATGAAGAACTTTCTTGTGCGGAAGGAGCTGGCTTGGAAGCTAGATTGCTTGAGCTAGAACCTGAACTTGGAATTCCATCCAATCGACCCATGAGTCGATTGATCTTTGTTTCCAAAAGTTCTTCTCGTGATTTGAGGTCGGCAAGTTCCTTTTCAGAAACTTCTAATTGCTTACGAAGAGAATTTAGCTCTCTTTCTTTCTCTTCCATAGCCAGTTTCATCTGGTCATTCTCTGCTCTGAGAGTTTCGTTTTCTGATTCTAGTCTACTATTCTCAGAACGTAAATCTCCTATGAGTTCTAGAGCTTTGATTACCTTAGACTCAAGGTCTTCTATGGTTTGAACTGTAAGCATTCTCTATCCGCCTTCTATAACAACATTTTACAAAGAAGTCTATCTTAAATCAAGACTAATTTGCTGTCTTGACTTTTTCTACGATTGCAGTAAAAACTTCTTTGTTTCTAAAAGCAAGTTCCGCTAGAGCTTTGCGATCCAATTCGATTCCAAGCTTCTTCAAACCATTCATAAATCTAGAATAGCTCATCCCATTTTCACGAGAAGCTGCATTGATACGAATAATCCAAAGCTTGCGAAATTCAGATTTTTTCTTTCTTCTGTCTCGGTATGCCCATTGACCCGCTTTCATTACTGCAGACTTTGCAGTTCTAAAAAGCTTGGATCTACCACCTCTAAAGCCTCTTGCAGCTCTTAGGATTTTCTTTCTTCTATTCTTATGTATTGTTCCGTTGATTGCTCGTGCCATTTCTTATTCTCCGTAGGGAAGTAGTTTTCTAATGTGACCTGCATCACATTCTTTCACTACATGGGTTCCACCCAATCTTCTCTTCGCTTTTGGGGATTTCTTTTCCAAGATGTGTCTAGTTTTAGCTCCACCTCTTAGAAATTTACCATTTTTAGTAGCGCGAAATCTTTTCTTAGCTGCACGATTCGTCTTTAATTTATAACCAGCCATTCTCCAACGTCCTTTTCTTTCTCAAAATTAATAAGTATTGTTTGTTAGCCTTTAGGGTTCAGAACTACTACTATAGTTCTTCCATCTTGGGCAGGTTGCTTCTCTGGATTGGCATGATCTTTTAAATCTTCCAACATCCTGTTCACAACATTCATTCCTAAATCTGCATGAAGCATCTCTCTTCCCCGAAAACGTAGAGTAAGTTTAACCTTATCTCCTTTCTGAAGAAACTCAATTGCATGTTTCTTCTTGATTTCATAGTCGTTGCTTTCAATACGAGGTCGGATTTTAATTTCCTTAATCGTAACAACATGCTGCTTCTTCTTCGCTTCTTTTGTCTTCTTGAGCTGTTCGAATCGGTACTTACCGTAATCAATCAGTTTACAAACGTGTAAATCCTGGTCAGCTGAAACCTCTACGAGATCCAGTTCTGCCTCACGAGCTTTTGCAAGTGCTTCTTCAATCGTTACAATGAGTGGACCCTCATCCGTAACCAATCGAACCTTTTCAACGCCCTTGATCTGTTCATTGATTCTTGTATTCGAAAATCTATCGTTTGCCTGTTTTTGATTCGTTGACCTCTTCTGCATTCATTCTCCAGCTATAAATTTCCATAATTTTAGAGGAAATCCCCAAGACAATCGATTTTTCATAAATCACTGGAAAGTAATTGGAAAAATGCATTTTTATCCATACTTTCTGTTGTCTCTTCCCCTCTTTTTCGGATTGATACTGTATTTCCAGCAACTTCCTTGTCTCCAATGATCACTAAATAATTCACCTTGCGTAAGATTGCCTCACGAATCTTGGCTCCAATTTTCTCATTGCGAAGATCTGTCTCTATCCTGTAACCTTGGGAAATTAATTCTGAAGCCAAGTTAGACGCATAATCAGAATGGGGCTCTGCAACAGTAAGAATTCGCATTTGAACGGGAGAAAGCCAAAGAGGAAATTTACCTTCAAAATGCTCTATCAATATTCCTATAAATCTTTCTAAAGATCCATAAATCGCTCTATGAAGCATAACAGGGCGATGCTTCTTGCCATCATTAGCTGTGTATTCCAACTCAAAACGATTCGGCATGGAAAAGTCTACCTGAATCGTTCCACATTGCCACAAACGTCCTAGGCTATCTTTGATGTTGAATTCAATCTTTGGTCCATAAAAAGCGCCCTCGCCTTCTTTGATTCCAAATTCCAAACCATTATCCTGGAGAGAGGTCTTAAGAGAGTTAGTTGCAAGCTCCCAATCCTCATCGGAGCCTTGGCTCTTCTCAGGTCTAGTAGCAACAAAGGTCAAAAATTCAGTAAAACCAAACTTACGATAAACATCAAAAGTAAAATCTATGATTGCCTTCACTTCTGCTTGCAAGGTTTCTTGGGAACAAAAGATATGAGCATCATCTTGTGTAAATGCTCTAACGCGGAATAAACCATGAAGGACACCTGAAAGCTCATGCCTGTGAACCGTTCCAAGCTCCATATAACGAATTGGTAATTCTCGATAGGAGTGCATATGGTGCTTGAAGACTAGAGAGCAGCCAGGACAGTTCATAGGCTTCACTGCAAAATCCTCTTCGTCAATTTGTGTGAAGTACATATTCTCGTGAAAATTATCCCAGTGCCCAGATCTCTTCCATAGAGTAGAATTTAAAATTGCGGGAGTTTTAATTTCTTGATAACCTCTCTGGAAGCACTCAGATCGTATGTACTCCGCTAAAGTATTCCAAAGTATAGTTCCCTTAGGATGCCAAAAGGGAAATCCAGGTGCCTCATCTTGGAAAGAAAATAAATCCATTTCCTTTCCTAACTTTCTGTGATCCCTTTTCTTTGCTTCTTCAACTTGGAAGATATAATCATCCAGTTCTTTCTTAGAAGGAAAAGAGACACCGTAGATGCGAGTTAACATCTTATTGTCTTTGTTTGCCTTCCAATAAGCTCCACTAATAGCAGTTAATTTAAATGCTTTCAGTAAGGACGTGTTAGGGACATGAGGACCACGACAAAGATCATACCATTCACCCTGCCCATAGAGAGAAACAGTATCATCAGTGAATCCAGCTATTAGTTCCGCCTTATAGATCTCACCTTCCTTTTCAAATTTTGCGATAGCGTCTTTTCTAGTGAGAACAGATCTATGAACATCAAGACCTTCCTTCACTATCTTAGCCATTTCTGCTTCTATCTTGGGGAGATCTTCGGTTGTAATCACTGCCTCAGCAAAATCAATATCATAATAAAAAAATCCAGGTCCAGTTTCTATGACTGGGCCCACAGTTAGCTTTGCATCTTTCCAAAGTCTTTGGACAGCTTGCCCGAGTAAATGGGCCGTAGAATGGTGGAAGATTTCTTTGCCATCTTTGTCTTGAAAGGTGAGAAATTTAACCTTACAAGTCCTTTGTGGTTTATAACTTAAATCAACTAATGTGTCACCATCCAACTCAACTCCCAAGGCCTTGGACTTTAAGAAGGGAAGGAATTCTAAAATGAATTCCTGGAAGGATTGGTCCGTACTCCATGGTTTGGAAGAACCATCGGGAAGTTGGATTTCTATAGTTTTTATAGGATTGCTAACTGACATGATATCTATAGCTAGACTGTGAAAAGCTAGAGAATTTTCCAGTAGAAAACAAAAAAGACAGCCTAAGCTCTAGATTTACCTAGGATTAAGCTGTCTGCCTTGGGCGAATGCCCTCAAAGCGGAAAGATTCACAACCAGTGCAGAATAATTTCTACACTGAATGCAAAGTACGGATTAAACCGCTGCCTTACCTCTTTCTCCAGTTCTGATTCGAATGACTTCTTCTAGAGGCATAATCATGATTTTACCATCACCAACTGCTCCATCACCATTCTTTGCAGATTTGAGAATTGCATCCACTGTAGGCTTAACAAATTCATCATTCACTGCAATTTCTAGACGAACTTTTCTTAGAAGGTTCACAGTGTATTCATGTCCTCTAAAAACTTCAGTCTTCCCTTTTTGTTGGCCATAACCTTGCACATCACTTACAGTTAATCTGTAAATTTCGGATTTAGTTAATTCTGCTTTTACTTCTTCCAGCTTATGTGGCTGGATGATTGCTACGATTAATTTCATATTATTCTCCTATTAAAATAATTAAATGCTGTATCCACTCTCACCATGGATCTCTGAGTCTAGACCTGCAATTTCTTTTTCTTCTGAAATTCTTAGACCTATGGTTTTTTCTATCACAAATGCGATAATGTAGGAAACACCAAAAGAATAAGCCCCAGTTGCAAGTACGGAAACTGTTTGAACCCAAACCTGTGCTCCACGAGATGTGATGCCTTCTGCTAATTCTACAGCAAAAACACCAGTGAGGATAGCGCCAA
This sequence comes from Leptospiraceae bacterium, assembly GCA_022402465.1. Classification (GTDB taxonomy): domain Bacteria; phylum Spirochaetota; class Leptospiria; order Leptospirales; family Leptospiraceae. The sequence goes on from JAKRSH010000043.1 coordinate 336,239, forward strand.
GAGCTCCACCCACACCATGGATACCGAAAGCATCCAGTGAATCATCGTAACCCAATTTATTTTTCATTAAGATTGCTCCATAACAAATAGGGGATACAATCAATCCCATGATGATAGCGCCCATTGGTTCTGTAGTTCCAGCTGCTGGAGTAATAACAACCAAACCTGCAACTATACCAGAGGCAGCACCAAGTGCTGTTGCTTTCTTTGTATGCAACCACTCTAAAAGCATCCAAGCTGAACCGGCTGCTGCAGGAGCAATCAAGGTCACTGCAAGTGCTCTACCTGCTGTTCCATCAGAGGCTAGTCCAGATCCTGCGTTGAACCCAAACCAACCAAACCAAAGTAGACCAGAACCTATCAAAGTATATGTTAGGTTATTTGGTTTCATAATAGTGCTTGCATCACCTTTTCGTTTACCTATAACCAGTACAGCTGCTAGTCCTGCAATACCAGAAATTAAGTGAACCACAGTTCCACCAGCGAAGTCGATAGCGCCATCAGCAGCTAACCAACCACCACCCCAAACCCAATGCCAGACTGGATCGTATACCAAAGTGGACCATAGCAAAATGAACACTATGTATCCTGAAAGCTTTACTCTTTCTGCAACTGCTCCTGAAATAAGAGCTGGAGTAATCAATGCAAAAGTACCTTGGAAGACAAAGAAAACAAATTCAGGAATGCTTCCCTGCATTGAATCTATTGTTACACCATTTAAGAATAGTTTGTCGAACCCACCAAAGAAAGGATTATCACCTGTTGTAGCAAAACTATAGCCAATGATAGTCCACTGAAGTGTGAGCACTAGAATAGCAACAAAACTATGCATCATTGTAGAAAGAACGTTCTTAGAGCGAACGATTCCACCATAAAACAAAGCAAGACCAGGGATCATAAAGAATACAAAACTGGATGCAACTATCATCCAAGCAGTATCAGCTTTATCTAAAACATCCCCAGCTTCTGCTGGAGCTGCTGCATCTTGAGCAAACAAGAATCCAGGAGCCATTAGTATTAGGAGCAGGAAGATTCTTGACGAAATCTTAGCAATGCCCACTTTTTTCAAAAATTTTTCAATCATATTTTTCTACCTATCCATTGAGGAAACTTAGTCTTTTTTGTGCAACTTACGTACCAAATAGAATATTTGTTTATTTTTACTAAGATAATGCTTTAATTTTAAGCAAATTGACAAGTAAGGGAATCCTTTAGCAACAACCATTTGCTTATAATTTAAACATTACGTTTAAATTATAGATAAATTGCCCAAGTATGAAAATGGAAAGATAGTTCCTTGATTCTATATTTTTATTTCCGATACTGATTCTATGAGTCGAATTTTTTTTCTCATATTTACTTTGTTAAGCTCTCCTATTTTCATTTTCTCTATTGAGCCTAAGATGACCTGGCTTTCGGGCGAACTTTTGGAGACAGGACAGACCCAAGGAAGGTATTTTCTTTCTTTACGCAACGAAACCTCTGGAAAAATCCAACATGTTATCTGTGACAGAGATACAATCCAAGAAGTAGCATCCCAAAGAAAAAATGGCATTCATATTCATCTCAAGGCTAAAAATTATGCCTTGGGAAGCCCTTTAATGGAATGTGTGAATAAGCCTATGTTAAGAGGAGGTTCTGATAAAGCCCAAGAACCAATCAACCATTTGACTAAGGATCATACTTATTCACCAAGGCATTCTACACCCATGAATTCTAGAAGGGTAATTGGGCAAATATTAGAGGCAGATCCAAGCTCTGGACTTCTAACCATTCAAACAGCGCAAAGAAAGACCTACTTAAAAGTTTCTCCCCAAGCAGCTGAATCAATTCATGGTAAGCTCTCGCAGATGGAAATGCAAAATATAGATGATACTTTTGTCTTCGATAGAAACAAGGGGTATTTTGTAGGAACAAGCTCATCTTTCCGTTGACCCTAAAGGCCTAAAGAAAAATATTGAGGAAGTATGAAAGCATTCCTAGTTCTTGAATCAGGTGAAGTGTTCGAAGGCGAATCTTTTGGAAGCGAGACAAGTCGAACCGGAGAAGTTGTATTCAATACTTCTATGTCTGGTTACCAAGAAATCCTAACTGACCCATCCTACCGAGACCAAATTGTAACACTCACCTATCCCATGATTGGGAATTATGGAATTAGCCCTGAAGATATGGAAAGTGGTAAGATCCAAGTATCAGGTTTAATCGTAAAAGAGTATGTTGATTTTCCTTCAAATTTTCGCAGTAAGGAATCCTTAGGAGATTTTCTCAAAAGATTTAATATTCCAGCCATACAAGGACTTGACACAAGAAAGTTAACACGTATATTGCGAGATAAAGGTGCAACGAATGGTGGTATCTTTGTTGCAGAAAATTTTGAACCAAGGTTCCTGGAAGAAATCAAAAAATTCCCTGGACTAGTAGGTGCTGACTTAGCTAAAGAAGTAACTACGGACAAAATGTATACATTTGGGAATCATACCAAAGATAAATTCAATCTTGCAGTCTATGATTATGGAGTGAAGCAAAACATTTTGAATCTTCTAGATTCTCATGGCTTTAATGTTACAGTATTTCCCGCTACAACTAATTCCAAAGATTTACTAAAAGAAGGTTACGATGCATTCTTCATGTCCAATGGTCCTGGTGATCCTGAACCATTGAAATACGCAATTGATTCGGCTAAGAACATTATTGATGCAGGTGTTCCCTTGTTTGGAATTTGCCTTGGTCACCAGATCATTGGCCAAGCACTGGGGAAGAAGACAACTAAATTAAAATTTGGTCATAGAGGTGGGAATCATCCTGTGCTCAACAAAGATACTGGAAAAGTTGAGATCACAGCACAAAACCATGGTTTTGTTGTAATTGGAGACGATTCTAAAGATGCGAAAATTTCTCACATGAATTTATTTGATAACACGATTGCAGGTATCCGCTCAACCGATAAACCTGTAATGGCAATTCAATACCATCCAGAGAGTTCACCTGGTCCTCATGATTCAGGATACTTATTTCAAGAATTCTATGATATGGTGAAAAAATCTAAGGCATAAAGGAGTTAACTATGCAAAGAGATGATGACAAAAACTTTTGGGGTATTCCTTACGGAACCGATGTAACTTTAGAAGCATTTATACACGATTCTTGGGATCCAACAACGAATGAAATCTTTGTTCCCAAGAAATTCTTTGGCTTAGGCTATGGGATCAACCTTCATGCAATTGCTAAGAAAATAGGTCTATTTTAAGCTAAAGCCAAGCAATCCTAGGGCTTGTAAGTCCTAGGATAGACAAATTCATTTTCCTTTACCCTATCCTTCTTTACTTTAATACAAATCATCCCTTTGTTTTTTTTAACATTCCTCTAATCATTTCATCTTATCTATTCTTCCTAAAATCATGAATCGTAGACTTAAGTATAGTTTCTTAGATTAAATATAGATCGCTTCGATTTGTGGAGAAATAAATATTAGCTCGGAAAGGTATTTTGCATTATGAAATCTTTAATACGTTACTTCGTATACAACCCTCTCACATCTAATTTACTATTGATCTTTTTGCTTCTTGTAGGCATCATAGGTGTATTTTCCATGAAACAAGAAGCCTTTCCAAGGGTTAATCTGCGACAACTGAAAATACTAACTGTATTTCCTGGTGCAAGCCCTATAGATGTTGAGAAGAAAATTACAATTCCAATTGAAGAAAAGCTGAGAGAGGTTGAGGGCTTATCTTCCGTCCGTTCTATATCAAGAAATTCAGAATCTGATATCAGTATCAAAATTGATTTAGAACACCCTAATCCTGATCAAGTAGTAAATGATGTGCGAAGATCAATAGATAGAGTAACAAATCTCCCAACCCAGGTTAGAGACCGTCCAGTTGTTACTGAGCTTAAGAGTTCTAGCTTTCCCGTAATTGAGATCGCATTAACAGGAGACCTAACAGAACGAGAATTACAAGACACTGCTCGGTTTTTAGATGATGAGCTTAGAAAAGTTTCTGGAGTATCAAGAGTAGATCTTTTTGGAAAGCGAAAAGAAGAATGGCGAATCTTGGTTAATCCAAATCTCAAATCTCAATATGTGATTAATTTTCTTGATATCTTTGATGCAATCAATAAAAGAATTGTAAGTATTCCTGGAGGTTCCTTTCTTTCCTCTTTAACCAAAGACATCAGAATTACCGGTGAAGTGGATACTATCGAAGAACTGAAATACTTGCCCATTCGATCGAATGAAAGTGGACGTTCAGTGGTTCTTTCTCAGGTTGCTGATTTAGAGGCTACTTATGAGAGACCTAGAGCTTATGCTTATAGCAATGGCAAGGATGCTGTAACTCTTCAAATTATTAAAAAAGACAGTGGTGATATCATTGATACAGTTAAGCAAGTAAAGATGCGAATTGAAGAACTCAAACCTCAATTTCCACCTAACTTAGTTCTTGTAGATTTGAATGATGAAGGTCTTAGAGCAAGTAAGAGAATTGATGTAGTAATAAACAATTCCATCCAAGGTTTGGTTTTGGTATTCTTTACTCTTATAGTCTTTTTTTCTTTTCGAGATGCAGTCATTACTTCTATGTCTCTCCCTCTCACCTTACTTGGAACTATTACAGCATTTCCTCTCTTTGATATTTCGTTTAATTTAATATCTATGCTAGGAATTATTATTTCACTTGGAATGCTTGTTGATAATAGTATTATCATCTCTGAAAATATTTTCAAATACATCCAAGCTGGATTAGATAAGAAGGAAGCAGCAGTAAATGGTGCTAGCGAACTTTTTGTACCTATTATAGGGTCATATCTAACCACTGTAGCTGCATTTCTTCCTTTAGCGTTAATGAGCGGAATCATGGGCAAATTTATTTGGCAAATTCCATTTATGGTAATTGTTGCTTTGACCATTAGTCTGTTCGAGTCTTTCTTTTTATTACCTGGTAGATATGCACGCTATAGTAAAGAATTACAAGCTAAGAAGAATAAGTCTAAGCTTAGATCTGGATTTAGACGAAACTTAGAAACCTTCTTCGAAGTATTAAAAAATAAATTTCAATCGTTAATTCAACTTATAGTGTTCAATCCGATTAAGACCTTATTCATAATTTTTTCAATACTGATTAGCTCTGTCTTGGTTCTGACTATTATGAATTTCAATTTATTTCCCAAAGAAGGTATAGATTATATCTTGATTCGAGCAGATTTTGCACCAAATTATAGCGCTCAAGAAACGGCAAAGAAACTCTCTTACCTAGAGCCAATCATAGCTAAAATTCCTAAGGATGAGATTCAATCTTCCATTTTAAAAATTGGAATTCAACAAACTGATCCAACTGATCCACTCACTAGAATTGGTGAGAATATTGGTATGATGCAGATTATTTTAACTCCTGAAACAGAGCGTGAGAGAACAGCTCAAGAAATTTTTAATGACTTAGACGCAGAAATAAAAAAAATACCCGAGGCAAATTCAGTCTTTGTTGATTTAGTTGTGAATGGTCCACCTGTAGGAGCTGCAGTTACAGTTGCTATCGAAGGTAAAAATTATAAGACAATACAGGTCATTGCTGAGGAATTAAAATCTCTGCTTAAAAAGACAGAGGGAGTAATTAACGTTAACGACGATTACAATCTCGGTAGAGAAGAAATTCAAATTCGAGTAAAGGATAGTAATTCCTCCTTAACAGGCATTGATACCTCAACAGTTGCGAATTATGTTAGAACCGCTATAGAAGGTGTAGAGGCTGCAAATATTCGAAAAGGAAAAGATGAAGTAAAAATTGTTTTATTAAATCAAGATATCTATAGAAATGATATAACAGATCTGGATAATATAAAAATTGTAAATAGATATGGATTATTAACTCCTATTCAAGCTATATCTGACAGAACAGTTTACCAAGGTATAGAAGCTTATTTTCATAATGACTTTGAGAAAGCAATAACAGTAACAGCCGATATCCGAGAAGATATTACTAGTGCAGGAGATGTGAACGGAAAAATTTCTGAGGTATTTAAGGATGTTGGTCTTCGTTATCCAGGATATTCAATAAAATTCAGAGGAGAGCAGGAAGAAACAAACAAATCCATGGTATCCTTAGGAAAAGCGACAATTTTAGCTATTTTTGGAATTTATGCAATCCTAGCTATCATTTTCAATTCCGCATTGAAGCCTTTGGTGATCTTAGCTTGCATTCCCTTGGGTTTTATAGGAGTCGTCATTGGATTTATTACTTCTGGCAAGACTCTATCTTTCCTTGCTATGGTAGGAATAATTGGCTTAGCTGGCGTTATAGTAAATGCTTCTATAGTAATTGTTGATACTATCCAGGAATATGAAAAGAAAGGTTTACCATTTTACGATTGTTTGGTGCAAGCGAGTACAGATCGGTTCCGTCCTATTCTTGTAACCACTTTTACCACTATGGCGGGAATGATACCAACTGCCTATGCAATAGGAGGATCTGATCCAATTTTGATTCCTATGACGCTTTCCTTAGCTTGGGGGCTTGGTTTTGGATCATTTGGATCCTTACTTTTCATTCCTGCAGTATTTTCTGTCTATGGTCGAGTAACTGGGAAAAAATAGTAAATATTCTCAAATTATGATCTATTAGTTCAATATTTCAATATTCTTGAAATATTGAACTGTCTAATGCTTAGAGGTTAAAATGAATTATCTAAATCAATTAAATTGGCGCTATGCTACAAAAAGGATGAACGGACAGCAAGTTCCACAAGATAAGCTTGATAGAATACTAGAAGCGATTCGTCTTTCGGCTTCTTCCTTTGGTCTACAACCCTTTGAAGTATTTGTCATTAAGAATATGGAAACACGTAAGAAACTGAAACCTGCAGCATTCAACCAACCACAATTTGATGAGGCATCAGAGATTTTAATTTTCGCATATTATGATAATCTAAGTTCAACACATGTAAACGAGTATATTGATAATATTGCCTCAACTAGAGGTGTAAGTATTGATTCTCTGGAAGCTTTTCGCAAAACTATGCAGACCACTGTTGATACCAAAGGAAAAGAAGCTTTGCATATTTGGACATCAAGGCAGGCTTACATCGCACTAGGAACAGGCTTGGTGGCTGCGGCCCTGGAAGAAGTTGATGCTACTCCTATGGAAGGTTTTTCACCAGAAAAGGTCGATGGTATTTTAGGTTTAGCTGAAAAGAATTTGAAATCAGTGGTTATGCTCGCCTTAGGTTACAGAGATGAGGCAAATGATACGCTTGCTAAAGCAAAGAAAGTTCGTAAACCTAAAGAAAAATTCTACCATTTTATATAGATGGTTCGTCCCCTTCAGCATCCGATTTTAGATCATATAACCTTGGATGGGATTCTTCATGCCATGAGCGATCCCATACGTAGAGAAATTTTCTTTAATTTGGAAGGCTGCAAAGCTATGTCTTGCAATAAGAGTGGAGAGGGCCTAGCTCCTTCTACTCTCTCTTTTCATTATAAAATTCTTAGAGAAGCTGGTTTGGTTCACTCTGAAAAAAAAGGCATTGAAGTATTAAATACTATTCGCACCAAGGATCTAAACAAAAAATTCCCAGGTCTTATCAACTTAATTAAAAAATTTCACAATCAATAAAATTAAATTACCTAGTTATTTATTTTCTTACTTAGTTTATCTGCTAGAATTTCAGAAAATAAGATGGAACCACATTTATTGAAGTGAGTGTAATCATTGTAATGTCTAAGGTCAAATCTATCAGCAGGAATTTCAAGCATTCTATAAAATGTATTTGATTGAGCTAAATTATTCCAAACGATTGGAAAGACTGATTCTATTTCTCTCATCTGTTTGGTGAAAGGAATATTTACCAAGATAAAACTATCATGGTGAGTGTTGTATACTTTTGCAATTCTTGCCAATGAATCTTGCGCTTCCTTCCTTTCTTTAGCAAATGCAAGCTTTAGATTGGGATCTAAATTTGGTAAATCTATTTCTTTATCGCAATTTACATTTGAATCAGCTTCAGAATAATTCTTCCACTCCCATAAACCATGCTTGTGGATTTTTGATTCCATGATTCTATTTTTATTCTTTGCAGATGCCAAAAGTTCGAAGAGAGGTGGACCGATACGATTGTTTAAGTCTTGGCTAGAAATAAAATCAGCATCAACGGAAGGTAAAATTTTCAGAAAGGAAGTGCTGTTTCCATTGTATTTTAAAGGAATAAATATTTCTGATAGAAAATGATATAAATAAGAACCTATATCTTTATAAAAAATATTCCAAAACTTGGGACTCATTAAAATCATCCAAGAATCTATACCAAATGAAAGTTGAAGAGATTTGAATGTGAAGAAAACTTTATTTATCGTTGTTGAGGTTGAGGATAAATTGATTAAATAATATTCTGCAGAAATTCCTTTGGATTGAAGATACTTCAAATCTAACTCAATTCCTTCTAATTGTTGGCTAGGCTTAGCGTAAATAAGTACATTTTCTTCCGAGATATTTAATGCTTTGGAAAATGTAGGCAAATGAATTCCACTGATCCATTGGCTATCGCCTAATATAATATATTTGTATTTCTTTGGCTTAAGATTCCTGGAAGAAGTCGAATACCAAAAATAAGATGATTCTTCTAGATAAGGAGAAATAAAAGGTGCAAGATAGTGAGCTAAAACACCAAAAATTACAATTGAAATGAAGATTACTCGTTTCATAATTAAAATTGAAAGTAAAAGAACTCCATTTTCTCATATATACCTAAGAAAGAAAAAAAGAACATCCCTATAATCATCGTTAATCCAAGCAAGATAGGATGATCCTTATACCAAAGAAAAGCTTCCTCTTTTTTATTCCAGAACTGTTCTGCTTCTATAATAATTAGCGGAATCAATAAAATTAGAATTTTAAGAAATAAATTTGAATGATAATAAAGTCCAAGTGATCCACTTGCCAAATTCAATAGATGGTCAAAATCTTTTACACTAAATAGCAATAAACCAAAAGCAAAACTCCAAAAAGTAAAGAAAACTCCTAAAAATTTCAAGATATTAGAAAATAAATAGGAAAAGGAATTTAAATTAGATAATAAATATCGATTAAAAATATTATACAACACAATACAGAATCCGCAATACAAGCCCCAAATAAAATATCCATAGGTTGCACCATGCCAAAGTCCACCCAGGGTCCAAACAATTAGTATATTTATATTTTGACGAAAGAAGCCATGCTTATTTCCACCTAACGGAATATAAACATAATCTCTTAACCAGGATGATAAAGAAATATGCCACCTTTTCCAAAAGTCGGATACAGAACTTGCAATGAAAGGTAAATTAAAATTCAACATTAATTTGAAACCCATCATCTTCGCCATACCTCTTGCCGCATCAGAATAACCACTAAAATCTGCGTAAACTTGAAAGGCAAAACAAAATGCTACCCAGGAAATCATACCAGGTTCTAGACTTGATCGAAAAGCGTAATCAACAAAGCCACTTAAATTATCAGCTATAACAACTTTTTTAAATAGTCCCCATAGAAATAATAAAATACCATGATTGAATTCATCTTTATTTATAATTCGTTTGTTGCTTATTTGAGGTAGAAGTGATTTAGGCCTTTCTATGGGACCAGCTAGAAGCAATGGAAAGAATAAATCATACACAGAAAATTCTAATAAGGATTTAGAAGGCTCTATAAGCTTTCTCTTTATATCAGTTATATAACTTATGTTATGAAAAGTATAAAATGAGATACCAACCGGCAATAGAATCTTCGGCAATGGAATTGAAAAATCTATATCTAAATAATAAAAAATATCATTTGATGATGTTAAGAAAAATATTGTATATTTAAAATATGCTAATAAAAGTAAATTCCCTACTAGACCAAGTTTAAAATAATTTGAACCTATCTTAGTATCTCTATTTAAATAAATTAATTTTCCTAACTGAAAATTTAAAAATATTACAAAGAGTAATAAGAAGCCCATACTAAGATTCCAAAATGAATAAAAAAAGAAACCAGCAAGCAGGAGAAGTATATTTTGTTGTTTAGTATTTAATCTAAAATATATGATTAGGACAATTGAATAAAAAACAATGAAAGCTAATGAATTAAAAAGCAATTAAGCCTCTTCAATCATTTCAATAATCTGTTCTTTAATTTTTGTATCTTTAGGATATTCTAAACTAAGTATTCGATAACTTGGTTTAAATGAACCCTTTATAGAATCAACTGTCGGTTGGAAGTGATTCTTGATTTTCCTAATAACAATTTCCGATTCTTCTTTATCTTTGGAATGAAGAATAGCTGTAAATTTGCCTTGACCAGCTCTCACGTAATGATCATTCTCTCCAAGGTGCTCTTGGATACTTTTACGTAAATTGTCGCAATATTCTGAGAATACATTCTGACCGAGCATTTGTATCATTCTTGGAATATTCTGCACCTTAAATACAATCACAGTAAAAGATATATTCAAAGATTTCGATTTTGAAATTTCAGAATCAATTCTATCCTCAATAGGGCTAAATGGATTGCTAAAAGAATTTTCTTTCTCCTCAAGAATAAGTATATTTGCAAAAACTGGTGAAGCTAATTCAAATAAACTTACTAATGATATCTTATAATCTTCTGTGAGTTTTTCTTTAGATTTATGGATGATAAATAAACCAACAAGCCAATTTAGATTTATCATAGGAATAATTGTAAACTCTTCAATTATTCCTAATTCATCATTGGAAATCAATGATTGCAATTCCATATTAGATTTAAAATCTTCAAGTTTATAAATGCCCATTACATTGGATACCATACCAACGATGTCAGAATTTCTTCCCATAATCAATTTAGCTGAAGTTTCTGGAGAAAATTGATTAGATGTAAAAACTTTATAAGTATCCTTTTCTTTAGGGTCGAATAACATAAAAGTAAATCGTTCGATTTGATAATTTGTTTTAAGAACTTGGATTAAGATGTCATAAGCTTGGTCAATTTTTCTAACACTAGCAAATTCTCTTGAAACATTTAATATACCATCGTTGAGGGATATAATCTTATTAAGATATTTTATTTCTTTGCTTCGTGCTTCGTAATCGCTTACTCTTTCAAAAACAGAGGCAGCAATATCAGCCATTACCTTTACAAATTCGAGATCATCAGAAATATATTCTTCTTCCGATATCAACTTACCTAATATTATAATTCCATAAAATTGAGTTAAAGTTTTTATTGGCACAATCACTTCCGCTTGCATAGCTTGGAGAATTGCCTTCTCATTAGATCCTAGTCCCATTCCCATCAATTCTTGGGCATAAATAACTGATTCTTGTTGTTTAAGAATAGAGTAGATAGGATCTTCATTCGATATAAGCCAATCTTCAGTAGGTTCAAAACCTTGTGATTCAATTAAAAAGAATTTTGAATAATCATTCTTCGTGGTTGAAAAAATGGCTAGAGTTTCAGCGCCAATTTGCCCCATTATCGAATAATTCAAGTTAGAAAAGAAATCATCAAAATTTGAAGAGGCACCTATTTCTTTGGTTATTTCAAAAATAGATTGGTAATTTTCAATTTTTTTCTTAGATGCTAAATGATATTCTATAGGTGCTGTTGTGAAATCAGATTCATCGTCAAATAGATATTCTTGTTTATCAAGATGTTCCTCTGTAGAATCTTCCTTAATAGGTGTTTTTATAGAAGATTCACGTGCTTCATCTTCCCAAACTTCAAATTCATCAAGTACGGGTGGTTCATTAAGGTATTCATCCTTAAGCTGTTCATCCGATTCAATTAATTTTTCAGCCTTTGCAAGTAAGCCTTTTCTTTGAATGGGTTCTATCTTAGTGGATAAATTTTCATCGATAAAAGATTCTGCTTTTGCAAGTAAACTACTTCCAGAGGACGTAGAAGATTGTACATTCTGTCCTTTGGAGCTTGTGCTATCACTTGCCTTCTCTAAGAGGCCCATTATTAAAGACCAATTTCTTTCATCAATTTTTTATAAAGATCGAAATAATTTGATTTTGAAAACTCTCGAATCATATCATCAGGGAGATTTCCAAGTAAATTATCTAAGTAAGTAAGAACTTTTTTCTTATCCTCATTGGAAAGTTCATTCCCTTGAGAATCTTTGAATGATTCAGACTGCTCATCTTTACTGAGATCAGAAGTATCCAATTCTTCCGCACTTTCTGATGGAGTAGATCTCATTTCTTCTAGAGGGGATAAACCTCCATCTACGGAATACTCATCAAGATCTATCATACTCTCATCTTCCAAATCATTAGGATCTAAGGAAGCTTTGAGATTGGATTCTAGAACAGGCTCACGATTATCATCAAAGGAAAGAGAATCTATATCTTCTAGATCTTCTCCAGGTGGAAGATCACCAATAATATCTGTTAGTTCTTCAGAGGTAAGTGCTATTGGCTCATCTTCATTTTCATCAATACCGAAATTTGGTGCTTCTTCTTCATCTGAAGAAATAGCTTCCGCAAAATCTGAATCTAGCTCATCAACCTCTTCATTGCTTTCATCGGTAAGATCAACTGATTCACCAAAATCTGCAATAGCAGGAAGTTCGTCCTCACCACCAAGAATATTTCCAAGCTCATCATCAGAAAGTGTAATACTTTCATCTTCTTCATCTGATGATTCATCGAAACCAAAATCAGAATTTTCTTCTTCACTAGGTTCAGATAATTTATCTACATCCTCAGATGAGACGTCACCGTCTTCTAAAGTAAACTCATCGAAATCAACTGAATCATCAGGTTCAGGTAGAGTGCTGAAATCATCTAAATCAGCACCTGACTCAACTTTAGATTCTTCTTTAAGCTCAGCAGAGCTGCTATCTTCCTCATCGAAGGCTGAAGAAAAATCTTCATCAAATCCAAAATCATCTTGTTTTTTGTCTGATTGAGCAAGTGAAGAGTGATCCTCTAAATCTTCAGCACTAAAGATATCAGCAGAATCCTCAGGTTCTGAAGTAATTGCAGATAATTCATCTATCGAAAGAGTTATAGGTTCATCGGCAGAAGCTTCATCATCTGTTAGATCGATACCACTTGCCAAATCAGAAAATTCATCATCTAACTCTGGTTCGGATTTATCCTCATCAGACCAAGCAATTTCTGAGTCATCTAAACTTGTATCAGGAAGTGTATCATCAAAGGCAGAACCAAGGACTTCTTCATCTCCGGTAATGTTAGAGAGTTCATCCATGGAAAGAGTAATTGGTTCATCTTCAGCATCATCATCAACTGTAAATACACTTTCTTCCTCTGATAAATCTTGATATTCAGAAGAATCTTCGTTAGGACTAGCATCATCAAAAGTAGCAATATTTTCCAGTTCGTCCATGGAAAGTGTGATGGGTTCGTCGGCTAATTCCTCTTCAGAAAAAATCGAACCTTCAACTTCTTCAAGGTCTTCACCTTCGACCTCAGTATTTATTTCAGCGTTTTCTTCAAAATCCGTAAAATCTATATCATCTGCAACATTAGTGGGTGGAGTCTCAAGATCCAAATCTAATGCTAAGTTCTCACTCTCGCTACCGACTTCACCCTCAGCCATAATATTTTGTAGCTCATCCATAGATAGGGCAATTGGTTCGTCGGACATATCTTCTTCATCTAATAGAGACGAATCAGAGGATTCTAATTCTTTCGAGGAGCTCAGTGGATCTATTGTTTCATCAAAAGCAATATCTAGATCTGTGGAGCCTAAATCAAGAAGACCTGCTTCCTTTTCATCTTCCTCATAGATATCCGTTCCAAGTATTTGATCCAATTCATCATCAGTATAATTCTTATCAGTTGAGTTTGAGTCTTCTGTTAATGAAGAAAATTCAGTATCGATTTCAGGGGAAGAATCAAGAGATTCCTCATCGATTTTAGTCATAGGAGCATTTACAATATTTTCAAGCTCATCCAAGGAGAGAGTAATAGGTTCATCTTCTGCATCTAAATCATCAAAATTAAATTCAGAGTGAGATTCTTTGGATTCGAATTTAATGGGTGAGGAATCATCTTCCTCATTCACAATTTGATCGATTTTTTCATCTATCAAAGGATCATCATCATCAATTTCTAAATCAAGGCTAAATTCACTTTCTATATTTTCTGATTCAGATGAAATGTTTGGAATTGATTTAGAGGATTTTTGGGGTTCTTCGATATCATTAAAAAGATCAGGAGCATCAAGTAAAATTTCTTCTTCCTCATCAGTAAAATCATTATTAGATTTTTTAACTTCTTTAGAACTCAACTGTTCTTCTTCAGGAAGCTCTTCATCAATTAAATCCAAGCCACTATCTAAATCCAAATCGAGGCTAGATGTATCATCAGGGTATTCATCTCCAGCACTAGATACCATAGAATCGAGTCCGATATCGTCGCTATTCATATTGAATTCAGAGTCATCACCATCTTCGGAAGAATTTGAATCACCTAAATCCAGGGAATCAGTTCCGAAGTCAAAATCATCGTTATTTTCACTTGTATCTAAAGTATTTATTTCATCAAGATCGGGAGGTTCCATACCAGGATCTAAACCAAAATCAAGTTCATCATTATTACTTGCTGATAATGAATCATCATCTTCGAAATCAAACGCGAAAGAATCATCATCTAACACGGGTTCGAGATCCGAAAATTCATCTGGATTTAATTTGCCAGCTTTGTCAGCCATTTTAAATTATTACCTATCTCCCAAAATAATGACCTGACCATCAAAGATCTCGCCATTCAAATCATATTCTAAACTATGGGATTCCTTGTCAAAACCACCGGCCTTTTCGATTAGATATTTAAGTGTATCACCTTTTCTCATTTCGTAAATTCCAGGACGATTGACTCCATTCTTAATTTGTACATAAATAAGTTCATTCTTACTAAGCTTATCTAATATGGGACGGTTTTCTTTTAAGAAAAATCCACCCACCACTAAAACTAGTAAAACTAGAACGAAATACAACCAAGATTTTGGAATAGAATGCACCTCTCCTTAGTATTTTCGGAAAGATGTAGGTAAAAAAATTAATTTTGTTTTAGTAAAATGCGCGTTTTGGCTTTTTTTATTTCTTTTACTTTAGAAGAGGACGCTGGTTCTTTTGAAATCTCAGCTAATTTTGCTTCCACTGCTTTTGAATCGATAGTATCAAGGGTATCAGCACTATCCGCTAAAATGTTCACATACCCGTTCTTCACTTCCACAAATCCGCCATCCACAACCATTTTCATGGTCTCTCCATCCAAAAGGCGAATTTGTATGATACCAACATCCATAGAGGCAATCAAAGCAGCGTGGTTAGGATAAATGCCAAAAGAACCAACCTCTCCAGGAACAATCACGGAAGTAGCCTCTCCCGTGAAAAGGTTACGCTCTGGAGAAAGAATGGAAAGCTTTAAGGTTTTTGCGTTGCTTGCTTCCGACATTTTTCGATTATCCTCTTAGTTTCTTAGCTTTTTCGATAGCATCATCAATGGAGCCAACCATGTAGAATGCCTGCTCTGGAAGATCATCGTATTTTCCACTAATCAATTCTTTGAAAGAACGAATCGTATCTTCTAGCTTCACATATTTTCCAGGAGAACCTGTAAAAATTTCCGCCACAAAGAATGGTTGGGATAAAAATTTCTCAATCTTTCTTGCACGAGCAACCAGGATCTTATCATCCTCAGACAACTCATCCATACCTAAGATAGCAATGATATCTTGTAAGTCTTTGTATCTCTGTAAAATCCTTTGAACTTCACGAGCTACTGTATAATGCTCTTCTCCAAGAATATCTGGGTTCATAACTCTAGAAGTAGAATCAAGCGGATCCACAGCAGGGTAAATCCCCTTATCTGAAATGGCTCTAGAGAGAACTGTAGTAGCATCTAAGTGGGTAAATGCAGTAGCAGGAGCAGGGTCAGTCAAATCGTCCGCAGGAACATAGATCGCTTGAACAGAAGTGATGGAACCCTTTTGTGTTGAAGTGATTCTTTCTTGAAGACCACCCATTTCTGTAGAAAGAGTTGGCTGGTATCCCACAGCAGAAGGCATCCTTCCCAAGAGAGCCGATACTTCAGATCCTGCTTGAGAGAATCGGAAGATATTATCTACGAAAAGTAAAACGTCAGTTCCAACTGTATCACGAAAATGTTCCGCCATAGTTAAGGCAGAAAGTGCAACTCTAAGACGTGCACCAGGAGGCTCATTCATCTGACCGTAGCAAAGAACGGTCTTATCGATTACGCCCGATTCTTTCATCTCACGCCAAAGGTCATTCCCCTCTCTCGTTCTCTCTCCTACTCCAGCAAATACAGAAAATCCTCCGTGTTGCTTAGCGATATTATTGATTAGTTCTTGGATTAGTACTGTTTTACCAACTCCAGCTCCACCGAATAAACCTGTCTTTCCACCTTTAATGTAAGGAGCAAGTAAATCGATAACCTTGATACCAGTTTCAAAAACTTCCGTTTTTGGAGAAAGTTCTTCATATAAGGGAGCATTTCTGTGAATAGGCAATCGGCTCTCTGCATTCACAGGACCACCCTCATCTACAGTCTCGCCTAATACATTAAAGATTCGTCCTAGGGTTTTGTCACCAACTGGTACACTGATAGGCGCGCCAGTATCTACAACTTCTAGTCCACGAACAAGACCATCTGTGGAAGAAAGAGCAATAGCTCTCACAACATTTCCACCGATATGCATTTGAACTTCGGAGATGATTCTTGTAGGTTTCCCTTCTATGGTTGTGTTGATCTCTAAGGCATTGAAAATTTCTGGCAACTTACCGCCTTCGAAACTTACGTCCAATACCGATCCAATGATTTGATTGATTTTACCTTTATTCATACTATTTCTCTTTCTCCGATATTTACAAACTTCAAATTAATTAATGGAATTCGCTCCACTGACGATTTCAGATATTTCTTGGGTAATCTTAGATTGTCTCGCTCTGTTATAACCACGATTCAAGGACTTGATCATATCACCTGCTGCATCTGTTGCTGATTTCATTGCAATTCTTCGTGCAATGTGTTCAGAACAAATAGCTTCCAAGATCGCTCTTTGAAAGGAAACTTTAACAACCATAGGCAGCAAGCTTTCAAGGATGGATTGTGGATTCGGTTCATAAATTACACTAGCATTCACAGCTTTCGCACCATCAGCTTTCTTTGCATCCGTAGAACGAATAGGAAGCACTGGTGTGATTTCTGGGTATTGGTGAGCCGAAGATTTGTAAACAGTAGAAATGATCTCGACCGCATCCAATTCTTCTTTGGCAAATTTGCTCATTACCATATCCGCAAATTCAGAGGCTTCTTTGTAACCAGACTTGTCATCAATATGAGTGTATGAGCCAGCCATAGGAACTTTCAGATAACGAAAGAAAGCGATTCCCTTCTTTCCTACCATATGAAGATCAACCTCAACTCCTTGGGAATTGAGCTCTCTAACCCTAGCGAGTGTCATACGATTGATATTTCCATTGTAACCACCACACAAACCTCGGTTTGCCGTGATAGCTATGATTGCAACCTTACGGATCTTATCTGGATTTCTTAGATAAGGACTCTCTACTTGTTGAGACAAAGATGACAAGGAACTAATTAGCTCTTGGATCTTTCTTGCATATGGCTGAGAAGCTGCTACTTTATTACTCGCTTTCTTGGATTTGGCAGTTGATACCATCTCCATAGTGCGTGTGATCTTTCGCGTATTCTTAACTGATACGATTCTTTTCTTTATTTCTCTGGGAGAAGCCACGAATGAACCTTATCCTTGTTTCCTATTTCTAAGAAATGTTTCACCTAAGTCAGTACAGTATTGTCTAACCTTGTCTTCGCTGATCATTTCTCTCTTCTCACGAATTTCTTTCAAAATTTCAGGGTATTGGTCTCTAAAATTATTGATAAGGAAATCTTTGAATGCCTTCACTTCAGGAACTGGAATTTTATCCATAAAACCTTTTGTTACTGCAAATATAATAATAACCTGTTCTTCGATAGGATACGGATTGTTGTCATTTTGCTTTAGTACTTCAACAATTCTAAATCCTCTATCCAACTGGGATTGAGTGGTTGAATCTAGTTCTGTTCCTAATTGAGCAAATGCTTCCAATTCTCTAAACTGAGCTAGTTCAAGCTTCATGGTTCCCGCAACTTTTTTCATAGCTTTGATTTGCGCTGCTGAACCAACCCTGGATACTGATGTTCCCACATCTACGGCAGGTCGAACACCTGAGGCAAATAGGTTGGACTGCAAATAAATCTGACCATCTGTAATCGAAATTACGTTTGTAGGAATATATGCGGAGACCTCACCTTCTTGTGTCTCAATAATAGGAAGTGCTGTCATGGAACCTGCACCATATTGATCATCTAGCTTTGCAGCTCTTTCAAGAAGTCGAGAGTGAAGGTAAAAGACGTCCCCTGGATAGGCTTCACGACCTGGTGGTCTCTTGAGAAGCAAGGACATTTGGCGGTATGCAACAGCTTGCTTGGATAAGTCATCATAGACAACTAGGGTAGGCTTCTTTTCGTCATACATAAAGTATTCAGCCATACTCGCACCCGCATAAGGAGCGATAAATTGCAAAGGAGCAGGATCAGAAGCATTGGCAGCTACTACAATGGTATAACTCATAGCGCCTTTAGCTTTAAGCTTTTCAACTAGCCCTGCAACAGTAGATGCCTTTTGTCCAATCGCAACATACACACAGATTACTCCCGTGTCTTTTTGGTTGATGATGGTATCAATAGCTATCGCTGTCTTTCCTGTTCCACGGTCACCGATGATGAGTTCTCTTTGGCCACGACCAATTGGAATCATTGCATCTACAGACATAATTCCTGTCTGCATAGGTTCGCTTACTGGTTGTCTCATGGAAATACCAGGAGCTGGTGATTCAACGGGTCTTGTTTTCTTAGCAAGAATCGGACCCTTCCCATCTAGTGGCTCACCTAAGGGGTTCACTACTCGACCTAGAAGTTCAGGACCAACTGGAACAGATACTATCTCTCCAGTTCTCTTTGCAGTGAATCCCTCTTCAATGGAAACATAATCACCCAGGATTACAACCCCAACGGAAGTTTCTTCCAAGTTAAGAACTTGGCCCTTTACTCCATTTTGGAATTCTATCAATTCACCTGCCATAACATTGGCAAGTCCGTAGATACGAGCGATCCCATCCCCTACTTCGAGGACAGTTCCAACTTCATCTACATTTAAATTTTTGTTAAAACTTTGGATTTCTTTCTTTAAAACCGACGTAACTTCGTCTATCTTAATTTTCATATAATACTCCGGCGGTTATTTTCTGAGATAGTAAGGATTCACTAATACTTTTCAATTTATTCTTCATGGTGGCATCTATCAAAAAATCCTCTATACGGATTAAAAATCCACCAATCACATCATCCGAAATTGTGTTATGAATGATTGCTTGTGTTTTAAATTTCTTTTCTATAACTTTCTTAATTCTTTCTAGAGCTGCTTCTGGCAAGGCTTCTTTGGACACAATAGAAACTTTACTTCTGCCTCTTCTCTTCTCAACCAAGCTTGAGAAAACTTCTGTAATTTCTGGAAAATATTCCAATCTATCTTTCTGGATCAAAATTCCCATGAAAGAAGTGACTTCTTCTCGAGTCTGTCCGTTCAATGCCTTAGCTATAGCATTGCTTTTTATATCTTTGTTAACTATTGGAGAAATAATAAATTCACGGACCTGTTTATCATCGAACAATGCCTTCTTTATTTCAAAAAGATCTTGCGCAACTTGGTCTAAATCCGTGTCTTTAACGATGATCTCTAGCAAAGCTGTTGCGTAAGAATGTGCGACGGCGCTTTGGCTCATGTTTTAGATCCTCTCCAATTTACTGAGTTCTTTATCAATGAAGGCAGAATAATCTTCTTTCTTCAATTGTTTCTCAAGAATCTCACCTGCGATTTGCACAGAAAGTTCAGCAATCTTGATCTGCATTTCATGAACAGCCTTGGTTTTGGCTAACTCAATTTCTCTCAGCGATTGCTCTCTCATCTTACGAATCTCATCATTTGCATCATCCACCATCTTGTTCTTGATGACGGAAGCATCTGATTTAGCTTCATTGATAATTCCAAGTGCTTCATCTTTCGAATGATTAACTTTGTCTTGGTAGTCTTTGAGAACTTTTTCAGCCTCTGCTCTTAGAGTAGATGCCTTAGTGATCTCACCTTCAATTCCCGCTGTTCTATCATCAATTGCCTTTAGAATCAAATCCCAAGCGAATTTCTTGAGAATGAATACAACAACTAGAAATGTAACCAGGGTCCATACAACAAGACCCGGATTTACATTCAGCAGGTTTAAACCTCCGCCACTTCCTAAGAAAAACAAGGTTGGAAACCCTTATTTCTGCTCTACTTGAGTCGTAGCAGGTTTAGCGTTTGATTTTACTAGTTCGTCGTTGATAACTCCACCAGCAGAGAACATGATTACAAGAGCGAAAAGTGCAGCACCTTCGATCAAGGCAGCAGCAATAATCATACCTGTTTGAATAGAACCTGCAGCGTCTGGTTGACGGCTAATTCCTTCTACAGCTGAACCACCGATTCTTCCAATACCTAGTCCAGCACCAAGAATAGCCAAACCAGCTCCGATTCCAATTCCAATATATCCTAAACCAAATTCCATATTAAGTTAACTCCTGTTAATATTTTAAACTGATACCATAATTCATTTTAGTGCCTATGCATTACTGATCCAACAAAGATCGAAGTAAGCAATACAAAGATGTATGCCTGCAAGAAAGCTACAAAAATTTCTAAAACATAGATCGCTCCCGCACCGAGTATTGAGATGGGAACTATCCAGTAACTCTGAAATTTAAAAATGAATCCAAGAAGTGCCAAGATGATTACGTGTCCCGCAGTCATGTTAGCTAGAAGTCGCACTGTAAGCGCAAAGCATTTTGCAAGTGGAGAAATGATAAATTCAAGAGGCCACATCAAAGGCCAGAGTGCAATGGGTACGCCATTGGGAACGGAATGAGGAATAAATTTAAATCCCTGGTAAGCAAAACCAGTTCCCATAATCAAAACGAACGTAAGGATAGCTAAGGATACAGTTACACTTACATCACCAGTTGTAGTGATTCCACTCCAAACCAAGGCAGCCATACTATGATGAGCGTCTGCACCCGTAATGGTTGAAGATGCAGTTGCAAAAATTTCTCCTATAGGAGGAATGATACCCATTAAATTTCCAGAGAGAATGAAGAAAAATAAAGTCAACATATAGTGGTAGTAAGCATGTCCATGACCGTGCATAGATGCTTCCACTACATCGTCCTTTACATATCCAACAATAGCTTCCACAGCTGAAGTAAAACGGCTCTGAACCTTCATAGGATTGGAGGCTATCATTCTTGCTGCTGGAATAAAAATTAAGAGAAGTATAAGACAACCAATCCACATCATAGTAACACGCTTAGTGATGTGCAGATCAATTCCGCCCACATAATGGTAGTTAGATCCAGAATGATCGTGAAAAATTGCAGAATGGTCTTTATGAAATTCAGAGTCACCTTCGAAGACTTTCTTGCCGCCTATGTTCAAAGGAAAAATAGGTGCATCGCTCAAGTGATGAACGATTACTTCATTTAAGTTAAAATCCTCAGTAGTCGATTCTGATGAAAATACGGGACTTCCAAAGAAAAGATATAAGGTCAGAGCCCCTAAGGCCAGCCAGCTTGTTCTCATATAGTGTATTAAGTTCATAGAAGATTGTTATTTGTCTACGAAAATAAGAGATCCTTCCATTTCTATTTCGGAAGTCTTGAACCTCTTGAATTCAGAGCTACAAAAACAAAGATTGTAAGAAAGCCAAAATACGCAAGAAAAAATCCCAAAATAAAATTTGATCCAAGCTTTTGCAGTCCAAGTGCAAGAAGAACAGCATTTCCCAATAGAGAAAATATTCCAAGAATCACTGAATCATAGGCAGATCGCAGGGGATTACGCCAAAATAGAATCAAGCGAAATTCTAGAATGCTCCACTGGAAGAGATAAGAGACTATAAAACCCAAGCGGTATTCTGGAAAAAACATCCAAAAGCCTAAATTAACTAATAGACTAACGATTGTTAGCAAGAAGTGGAACCTTCTCTTTTGTAAGAGCGAAAGATCTATAGCTTGCTTCATTTGTTCATGGATTTGGTTCTCTTAATAAGATGATAGATTCCAGTAATAAAACCCAAAACCATCCCAAAGAGCAAGAACCAAGGTTTCGTCTCAAGCTTTTCGTCTAGCCAAGAAAAGAGAAACAGATGAAAGAGGATGATTCCTGCAAATTCAGCACCTAAACCGGCAAGATTCCAAATGGAACTTATTGTAGAATCCTTCCGATTCGATCCCATCGAACCTCCATCCTCCAAAGTCGGTAGAGCAAGGTTCTCTTCAGCCAAGCAAGTCTAGGTTCAGATTCAAAATAATTCGATCCATATTGGTAGTGATCCCATTCGGAAGAATCACAGTGCTGTTGGATCTCATCCATGCTCCAACGCTGGGCATTGTCTGGCCCAAGTTCGGAAAGCTCCAAGCCATCTTTGAATTGGCAGGTATTATCCTTCCAATTTATAGAAAAATAAATAACTAAGGCCTTTCCTAAAATATCCTCTCTGGGAACAAAGCCCCATACTCTAGAGTCCGAAGAATCATCTCGGTTATCTCCCATGACCATGTAGTGAGCCTCTGGTATTTTGCATCCATTTGCAAAATCACAATAGAAACGTGTCGGAGACATCCTGTCATCCTCTGGTCCCTCTAAGATAAAATGATCAAATTCCCTTTTGGTCTCTAAGAAAAGTGCTCTAGAGGATGCTCTTGTATTATCAATGTCAGCAAGCTCTCTATTTTGGTCGACTTCTCTTGGTTCGTAGGAAAGAAATTCTTGACTATCCTTGGGCTTGTATTCAACAACTGCAAAGAAAACTCTGCCCTTCTTAGTATCCTTGTATTTTCTTGTGATACGAATTGTATCCCCTGGCATACCGATAACTCGTTTTACAAATCGTTTGGAGAAAAGTCCTTCTCTTGTTTCCGGGTAATCAAATGCCTTTTCGGGTGGAATGAAAGTGACTATGTCTCCGCGTTTTGGGTTATCAATACGAAATAATTCTTTTTCAGAAAAAGGAAGCCGAAAGGAGTATCTCATCTTATTGACAAAAAGAAAATCTCCTATCTTCAAGGTGGGAATCATAGAACCCGAGGGAATATTATTTGCATCTAAGATGGATGATTTGAAAGCAAAGACTAAAACAATGATTCCAATAAAGGATGTAACCGAAGAGAAGAAATTTTGCTTTTCTTCTTCCTTGGGCTCAGGCTGATTTTTATTCCAAAATGACATGTCGAGATAAGGTTGAAAATACTTGTCTTTTCTGTCAAGAAAGGGAAAAAATTTGCAAAAAATGCTTGTACACCTTTGGAAATCTTCCGAAGGTCTCCCAGAGGGGAAAACATGTCTCAATTTTCAGATTACATACAGCGTTACCCAATTATTGCAATCAAAACCGGAACTGAAACCGAAGACATGGGCGAGGAAGAGATAGCTCTTCTTCAGAAAATTTTCCACAATCTACTTCCCGTCTATGTTAAGATAGGTGGTCCTGAGGCGAGAAACGATATGCGAATCTGCCAAAGAATAGGTGTAGCCGGAATCTCTGCTCCCATGATAGAGTCGGAGTATGCTTTTAAGAATTTCATCACATCCTTAAAAAATGTAGTCTCACCCTTATATTACAAAACTCTTCGAAAGGCAATCAACCTAGAAACCATCACAGGTTACAGGAATCTTTTGGAAATTCTTGATACTGCTTTTACCTCTGAATTAGACCAGATAACAGCAGCCAGATCAGATCTATCTTCTTCCATGAACTTAAATCCCGATGACAAAGAAGTTACTCGTATAACACGAAATATTGTTTCTCTAGCCAAATCTAAAAACATCAAGACTGGTGTTGGTGGAACAATTACAAAAATGAATTTTGATATGATTCGAGAAGAGATACAACCTGATTTTATCAACTCCCGCCACATTATGGTGGATGTATCCAAGATGGGAAAGATTTCAGGTGAAGAAATGGCCGAATCCATGCTCTCTATGGAAATGGAACTTTATGAAATCTTTGCAAAGGCATTTCCTGAAAAAGCCTTTTATTATAAAAATAGAATCGAAACCAATAGAGAAAGAATTGGAGAAAGGAAAATACTTTATTTCCTGAGATGAAATTTTTTACAAAACCGATTTGGTATTATTTTGCACTACCTTCTCGGTTTATTCCCATTGTACTGCTTCTATTAGGTTTTTTACTTGGGCTTCTATTTCTACTTCCTGGCATTATTCCAAGCTTTATCCATTCTACTGCTTCAGATTCTTTTAGTGATTCCATCTTGCATGGACTCTTCCTGCAAAACAGCTCAACAAATTTCGACCCAAGAAAATTTCAGAGAATTCTCTTTTGGTATTGTTTGATCTTTGGAATAGGATTTTTGCTTAGCTCGATTCGATATGCAAAGAGTAGCACTTCTTTATTCGAAGAAGCTGATTCTAAGAAATCGAATAGATCGGAAGAATATTCAACTACGAATACCAAGCTTACAAATGTATTTCTAATACTCATAGGAATTTTCATTTTAATCAGTTATCTAATTCATTATGTTCAAATAAGTTATGCTTTTCGAAATAGTTTCTTTCTTGGCGAAAGAGATTTTACCTCTATGGCGGAAGTGATATTGAACATAGGTAGAGGATTGGGCTTTTATACTGCTTTTCACAATGAGCAGACAACTTCGTATTTAGCGCACCACTTCGCACCCCTATTGGTAATCTTCTTGCCTTTCTCCTATGTAAGTTCAAGTCGCCTCTTCTTAGCTTGGGCTCAGTTATTGTACTTCTGCCTTATCCTAACAGTTATTTGGAATATGATCCGAAGTCGTGAATTAAATAGAGAAGAAACATACCTCATCTTTCTTCTTTTTCTTAGCAATATCTATCTTTACAGATTGCTTACTTCTTATCATTTTGAAATACTTTTTGTTTTATTTTTCTTGCTTTTAATTCGTTCTATTGAAAATGATAAGTCTTTAGCTAAGATATTTTTTTGGACAATTTGTACATCTCTTGTGAAAGAGGATGCGGCAATCTACCTAAGCATCTACTTTCTAGGAAATATATTCTGGATGTCCGCAAAGAATACTCTTGGAATATCTGCTATTCTTGGAAGAATCAAATCCATTTTTGCCACCAAACTTAGTTTAGAAAAATCAGAAGCTTTTGAATTTAAGCAAAGTTTCTTGCAATTCAATGTTATTTTATTTTTTCTCTCAGTCTTTCTCTTTCTAATTGGAATTCCCAGTTTGAGGAAATTTCTTCAAGTAAGCCCAGAAGAAAACTGGTGGCAGATCTGGTCCAATTGGGGGAATAGTGGGCTTGGAATTCTAAAAGGGATAATTTCTGATCTTCCTAGAGTTCTCAAGGAAATCAGTCTAAGTTCGAACACTGTTGTGGAAATTGCACTGAGCACAGGTTTCTTGGTAATCTTTGCGCCACGCTATTGGTTCTATCTTCTTTGTTTGTTTGGAATTCATTTTCTTTCTTCTAGAATTTGGCACAATAGTTTCTACAATTACTATATCTATCCTATACTACCTGTACTAATTGTATCTATGCTCAGAGGCTTGGACTTTTTGAAACAGAGCAGTACTCGCCAGTTTATTATACCACTTCTTTTACTTACATTGGCTCTTAACTTTTATAGAAATTCTTGGGATACTAATTTTCCTTTTGCACTACCAAAAGTAGATCCTTCAAGACTAGAACTAGCAGAAACTATTGCGACTAAAATACCAGTTCAGTCCTCTGTAGCCGTTCAATTTGACTTGGGAGTTTTTCTTTCGAATGAAGTTGCCATCTTTCCCTTAGAGGCTGTGAATAAAGAGATAGTATCAAATCAATCACCAAATATAGATTATATATGGATCGATACGAATCGAGGCTTCTCTCCCTATGTTTCCCTCAGCCAAATTGAAGGCTGGGAACGAAATTGGCTTAGAAGTGGCTATAAGGTTATGTATGAAAAAGATGGAATGAAGTTACTTAAAAAACTCGATTCAATCCATTCAAGGCCGCAACACGGTACGCCTCAGCCATAGTTGGGTAGTTAAATGTTGCTTCGACAAAATATTTAATCGAATTAGCCTTCCCTTCTTGCACCATGATTGCCTGACCAATATGTATGATTTCGGAAGCTTGGTATCCAAAACAGTGGATTCCTAAGATAGCAAAAGTCTCTCTATGAAAGAGTAACTTCAACATACCTGTCGTATTGCCAGTAATTTGTGCACGAGCAAGACTTTTGAAAAAGGCATGACCTACTTCGTAAGGTACTTTTTGTTCGGTTAATTCTTTTTCTGTAAAACCGAGGGAGCTAATTTCTGGGCTAGTATAAATACCCGTCGGAATGTTTTGTGTTAGGCTAGTTTCATTCTTTCCTTCACAGATAAAAGCCCCTGCATAACGTCCCTGGTCGTAAGATGCACTCGCAAGCCCCGGTGGACCGATCACATCTCCTACAGCAAAAACATTTGGAATATTTGTTTGGAAGGATTCATTTACAGATATATTTCCTCGACTGTCAGTGGCTATACCTATAGAGTCTAATCCCAGTTTGTCGGTATTTCCAGTTCGTCCATTCGCCCAAAGTAAATACTCCGTCTTAAGCTTTTTGCCACTTTTGAGATGCAGAATAACTCCATCATCTGTTGTCTCTATACTTTCCATTTCTTCATTGTGACGAATGATAGTGCCCTGCTCTCTAAGGTGGTAAGCAAGAGCATCAATGATCTCATCATCAAGAAATGAAAGTAATTTATCTCTTGTATTGATTAGATTCACCTTGCAACCAAGCCCACGAAAGATAGATGCATACTCACAACCAATCACCCCAGCACCATAAAT
The DNA here is from genome assembly GCA_022402465.1 of Leptospiraceae bacterium. Lineage (GTDB taxonomy): Bacteria > Spirochaetota > Leptospiria > Leptospirales > Leptospiraceae. The sequence goes on from JAKRSH010000043.1 coordinate 363,217, forward strand.
TGTAATGGAATGGGGCGTAACGGGAAGTTGTAAAACAGTATCAGAATCAACAACTCTTGGATGATTGAAATCTACTTCGGGAGGATGGTAGGGCCTAGAACCTGTTGCAATGACAATAGAGTCAGCGGAATAAATTTTTTGTGAGCCATTGCTAGGATCTTCCACCATTACTTCGTTAGCATTTATTATTTTGGCATCTCCATTCAGAACAATTACATCATTCCGCCTATAGAATTGATCCTTCATGCTTACTTGGCTACGAATCACAGACTCTGCGTTCTTCAAAAGATGTGGTAGGTGTAAATGAACATTAGCAAGCTCATCTCTTAGCAGTGAGTTGTGTTTGAGTTCTACGAAATTCTGTATGGGTTGGCGCATCGCCTTACTTGGTATAGTTCCTCTGTGAGTGCAATTTCCTCCAATCAAACGATAGGATTCTACAATTGCTACTTTTTTGCCGAATTTAGAACATTTCATTGCAGCGCCTTCACCTGCTGGGCCAGAACCAATTACAATTACATCAAACATTCTTGAGGACATAGAGAAAGGAAATCTCTCTAGAAATCGCTGTAAAGTGATTTTTTGCATCCATTGGCTTGTAGACCCAGGAAGGATCTTTACTTAAGCTTCCTAAGTCTAGTGAGTTTACTTGGAAAAATCCTTTACGAATAGGCTACAATCTGCAATGTTTAAGCAAGGAAGAAAACAAGTATGAAAACATTCACATTTACAAGCATTTCCATCCTATCTTGGGGTATACTTTATTTCTCAGCCTGTTCCATGGTCGAAACCACACCTGAAATACAAACAGGTGTCATGGTAGATACAATAATGAAAGATGGCAAAAAATTCTACAGAGTCACATCTACTGCCAAGGCATCCAGTTCATCCATAGAAAAGAACAACGGACTTATGATGGCAACCTCCTCTTGTGATGCATCCAAACTTCTCGCCAACGAAAAACTCAAAGAGCTAGAACCCAATCCAAGAGAACGAGAGATAAACACTAAGCTGATGGGAACATTAACTCCGCAAAACGGTCGCTATTGCACTAAGGAGTTCCATTATCCTTATACAAAATAACAAAGGTAATTTCTATTATTTATGCATTTTTGTCGTTCAGTTAGAATTGTTTTATTTATAAATTTTGTAGCTTCCATTATCTCAGTCTCCTCCTTAGTTGCGCAAACTAAGAACTACAAACGTGACTATTTTGTTCCAGAGCCCTTGTATTTTGATTTGATACGAAATCTTGGAGCAAGGAAGGGAGAAATTGAAGGGAACGTACTCACCAAGTTTGGCAAAGATCATACACCTGTTTATTCGCCAGAAATCGAGTATGCGTTTTTAGACGATCATGCGGTAGAGTTAGAAGTGGCATTTGAAGAATCCCATATATCAGAAGGCAAATTTGCCTACCAATGGACCATAGGTACGCATGGATTTTATCAGCATGGAATCCAAACCATAGCACAGTATTCTACTCGTGGACTCGGGCAAACATATACAGCTTTGTATCTTTCAGGATTCAAATTGAACGATACTATCAGCTTTCTTATGATGAATGGATTTCAAACTTTTTCTGGTAAAAGCTATCTTAGCTCAGGAGCCTTAGACCAAAGCGATGAAAGTCTTGTGGATTCTAAAATTCCGAAGAGTATAATGTCCAATCGATATTTATGGAATGGAAATTTTTTCTATGATATGAGCGAGACTTGGATTTTCGGATTAGAAATTAATTTTAGAACTAATTTCAAAAATGAAAAAGAAATAATCATACTTCCTAATAGTAAATACCATTTCTCTAAACATAGTAGCTTTCACCTTGGCTTAGGTATGAACCGTGAACTGGATGCGAATGCTTACTTTCCCATCTTGGCTATGCGTGCTATCTTAGAATTTTAACTTATGAGAAATTCTAGCCACCCCCTTAAGGAGGTATTTCCACTTAAACCAAATCCAAGCATTTTTTCTTAACAGCTTTTTCTCTGCAAATGTTTTAATCCTAGGAAGCTTCTAATCATTTGGGCGCTCGGGCGGGCTCTCACTTTGGTCAATAAATTGCGATGAGGCTGCAATTTATTGACCCCTTTCGATCCCTAGCGCTTTTATGCTAAAGATCACTTTTAGGACAGAAGAGATACTTGAGGGGTAGTTAATTTAGATCTCTTTCCAATACAAAGAAAAAAAATTCTTTCATACCTTTATAATCCATGCAGCCTAACACAGTATTGTCATCAACCTTGCGAAAGACATCATGGATGGGCAGTTGGTCATAGGTCATAGTCGCTGAAAGTTTGCCGCGAAATTCAGTCATTCTAAGACGAGCTTTTGATTTAGATGTCTGAAACAAAAATCGTATCATTAGAAAAATATATCCTAAAAACTTTAAATTGCGGCTAGGAATCAAGGTCGCTAAACGAACGGGCATTATTCCTGGATTGACTTTAAATTTTTTCTTTGTTAAGGACTGAAACACAAGTGGATGAACATTCTCAGCATCCTCAAAACTTTTTCCATACCAAAAGAAGGTCTCTAAGGCACCATCCATGGTATGACCTGTCAGAAATCCTGAGCCCTTCCACGATCCAAACATAAACTCAATTGAGACAGGTTCCAATGCATCATACAATCGAAAGGCTTCTTCTCTTGTATTTCTTTCCTTTGCTCTCATCTCTCGGAAAATTTGGACATTTTGTACAGTTTCTTTAGGAGTATTCAACTTTTTAGATCTAATCATTTTATTTGATTGGTTCGATTTCGAGCTAGTGGTAGAGTTAATGATTTTATGTTTAGTTATCTTTTTGTTTTTTATTAGGTTTTTCATAGATTTAGATTTATATCTCCTCTTGTTGTATATTCATCATTCTGAATTTCATTTTCCTGAAATTGCTGATAATTTTATTCGAGTAAGTTGCATGCTTCTTTTGCAAAATACGTTGCTATGAGATCGGCCCCAGCCCTCTTAATGGCGAGTAAGCTCTCTAAAATAGCTTCGTTTTCATTTAACCAACCTCTTGCGGCAGAAGCCTTGATCATAGCATACTCTCCACTGACTTGGTAGGCAGCAAGTGGTATGCTTACTGAATTTTTAACCTCTCGAATGATATCCAGGTAGTATCCAGCAGGCTTTACCATGATGATGTCGGCACCTTCTTGTATATCTGCTTGGACTTCTTTGATAGCCTCTCTGCGATTGGCTGGATTCATTTGGTAAGTTTTCTTATCACCAAAGCCTGGGGCTGAATCTAAGGCATCTCGAAATGGTCCATAGAGACAGGATGCATATTTTGCAGAGTAAGAAAGAATTCCAGTCTCTGTGAGTTGGTTTTTTTCCAATTCATTTCGTATAGCAATTATTCTTCCATCCATCATATCAGAGGGTGCTACAAAATCCGCACCAGCTTGGGCATGAACCAGGCTCATTTGTGCTAGAGCAATCACAGTTTCATCATTGATGATTCTCCCATTCTTTACAAGTCCATCATGACCATAGGGAGAGTAAGGATCTAATGCAATATCGCTCATTACTACAAGCTCAGGGAATTTTTCTTTGGCGAAACGTATAGCCCTTGGCAATAGACCATCTGGATTCAGTGCTTCTCTACAGGTATCTTCCTTTAGATTGTCAGGAACTTTTGCAAATAAAAGGACAGAACGTATTCCTAAATTTAGAATGGACTCCAGTTCCTTTTCTAATAGATCTAAACTCCATCGGTAGGTTCCAGGCATAGAGGGGATAGCAGTTTTGATTTGAGTTCCTTCTTCTACAAATAAAGGAAGAATAAAATTACTAGGCTGTAATCTCGTTTCAGAAACCATTTCTCGAATTGAATTGCTATTTCTTAGTATACGTGGTCTGTGAAACATCAAAAGCCTCTTTTCTTCGCATGATTCTAATCATTTAAACGATAGATTAAAATCCATTTGAAAGCAGTTTCTCTTCTAGCAAAGAAAATATTTCTGTTTTATTCTTGAAATAGAAAGCAATCAGAACTTTAATGAACGAATCTCTCTCATAGGATAGGATATGAACCCAGTGGAAATGATTGGAGAATTTTTGGGAACCTTTGTATTGATACTTTTAGGTAACGGGGTTGTTGCTGGAGTGCTTTTGAAGAAATCTAAGGCAGAAGGCTCAGGGTGGATAGTAATCACTACAGCTTGGGCACTCGCTGTTATAATGGGAGTCTTCGTAGCAAAGGCATTTGGCTCTCCATCAGCACATTTAAATCCAGCAGTTACACTTGGTTTTGCGATTTTAGACAATGACTATTCCAAGCTATTCAGTTTTATTCCAGCTCAGATCTTAGGTGCTGCTTTGGGTGCCTTCTTTGTTTATTTACATTATTTTCCTCATTGGAAAGAAACTAACGAAAAATCAGCGATACTTGCTATTTTTTCAACAGAGCCAGCCATATCACATAGACCATCTAATTTCTTTAGTGAGTTTCTAGGAACCTTCTTGCTAATACTTGGGATTTATTCCATCTTTCATCCATCTATGATAGGACTGACTGTACATATGGGAGCTTTTTTAGTGGGAGTTCTTGTCTGGGCTATAGGATTATCACTGGGGGGTACAACTGGTTATGCGATCAATCCAGCAAGAGACCTTGGTCCTAGAATTATGCATTCCATTCTTCCGATTCCAGGTAAAGGTAAATCCAATTGGCAATACGCTTGGATTCCTGTAGTCGCTCCCCTAACAGGTGCAGTAGTTGCAGCTTTCTTGATTCTTTGGCTCAAGTAAGTTATTTGCAATCCTTACTCAATCTTATTCCTGATTCAGATGCTTTGAATTTAAAATAGAATCCTTTTTCCATCTTTACGGATGGTTTCTAACACAACGCGCCCTAGCACTTGCTCCACTCTTGGGTGTACCTGAGGCAGTTCCATTGGTCATATTGATGCTCCAAGCATTAGCAGTTGTGCCAGGTGCAGTCGTTGAGGTCCAATAAGCAGCAGAAACTGTCGTTGGGAAAAATGTGGGATCTAGAGCAGGAAGGGAAAACCTATTGTCGATGAGACTACCTAATTCATTGTAATTAGGCAATCTCCATTCGGGACCTATCGCAGAACAAGCATTCAATGCTGCTCCCCAAGTCAATAGAGTTCCAGTACCTATACTACAAGTTGGACCAGAAAGTCCTACAGTACATTTATCCCATCTTAGGTTGGAATTCATGTCTCGAATCGTCCCATCACCTAGATCTTGGTAGTTCTTAGTCACTATCGGAGTTGGTGAAGAGACGCATCGAACAATAAAAGAAGCAGCAGATTTGAGAGCTGTCGTCATTATGCCAACATTTCCCTGCAACAGATAAACTGATGTAAAGGAGGAAGTTCCTGAAAGCGTTAATACACCATTCGTTGTTGGATTGGGAAATGCAGTAAGATTCATTGAGGGCCCAAAAGTTACAAAATTCGGAAGACTGTGTGCCTCCCATCTTGTGGGAAGTCTCCAATCTGTTCGATTTGCGTATCCAGAACCTGCATTAGCTGAGTTATAGGATGCACATGCATTCATAGCATTTGCCCAACTAAAGAGAGTTGGTGCCCCTGCACAAGTTGGTCCAGTCTGTCCAACATTACAACTTGTCCATACTAGCCCACTCACAGAATCTGTTGTAATATAATCACTCGCATTCACCAAGGTTGCTGCTGTATAGTTTCGTGCAAGGGGTGTATTAATCATAATACCATCTTGCCTAGGAAATGTAGCAGTTATTGCTGCACAGGTAGAAAGATTTGTATCGTCGTAACAATTTATTTGTTCTGTATCAGAAATTGCATAGGACTGGTTGAGATATCCCGTTGTAAATTCTAGATTTATGTTCGCATTCAAAGTATTTCCTGCAAGATCTTGCCAATGAACCGCATCACTCGTAATTCGAATTTGTTGATTTTCAGGAAACCATATCCATGAAAATGACATTGTAAAAGTATCATTAGGGAAAGTTGTGGTCGACCAGACATAACTAATTTGGACAGGCGTAGCTTCAAAACTGAGGCTATTCCATGTAAAGAAGTCTCCCATGGGCGTAATGCTTGTATCCATAGATTCGGAAAATTGAAACACAACTCTCGCTCTACAGGGTGTTCCCGTACAAATTGGCACATTTATTGCTGCGTTTGTTGGATTGGTAGAAAAAATACTCGGCTGTGTTGTGTCTGGTGTCGTAGCCGCTGCATCTGTTCCACTATCTGTACCTGTTGCTTGAGAAGATTGAGAATTACAAATTGTATCTGAATTATTTGATGTACAAGCCAATCCCCTAAGGGTTATTAAATCCTGAAGGAAAAGTTTATCTAAAGTGGGGAATCTACAATTCACTAAAAAAAATAGCAAACTAAGAAATATACGAATCTTATATGAACAAGGTTCTTTATAATAATTTTTCATTCCACTAAAGAGCATCGACCAATAGTAATTCTTTTTCCTGAAAGAATCAATTCCTTTTTGAAAATTGTAAGAAATTTTATATTTTTTTTTAATAAATAAATTATTTTAACAATCTAGTTATGAAATCTTAGAGATTTTAGTTGTTATTCTTTATTTGAATCTTCTAATTTTAGAATTGGAACCCAGTAGTTGAGAAGAATATATACCACTATGCCCAGAAGACAGATAAGCAAAAACGCAGGCAATACTTGCGTACACTCCGACCTGAATACCAAATAATTCAATAGCCATAATAGTACAGGCTAAGGGTGTGTTAGCTGCTCCTGCAAATACTGCCACAAAACCCATACTAGCTAGTAAAGGAAGAGGCAAAGGAAGAAATTGGGAAAATGCATTTCCTAGATGGGAGCCTATGTAGAATAAGGGTGTTACCTCTCCGCCTTTGAATCCAGAGGCTAAGGTGAACGAAGTGTACAGAGATTTTATCAGAAAAGAAAAAATAGACTGCTGCTTCTCGAAGCTTTCAACTATTTCGGGAATTCCTAATCCTATGTATCTGAAGGTATCCGTTAGACTCACAATTGCCGCAAATAGGAAACCACCGACTAAGGGGCGAAAAGGCGGATAGGATATCCACTTAGAAAAAAGTCGACTCATGTAGTGAGTCGAAGCAGAAAAGAATCTAGCAGCCAGACCAAAACCTATACCGCACAAAATTGAAATGCATAAACCAATAGAATCAAGATTTGGTACAAAAGGTACAAGATACTCTGTGTGTCCAATAGACCAAAAACTTTGAGTTACCCAATCAGCAATTATTGCTGTTAGCATACTGGGAAGGATAGCCTCAAATTGCAACCTGCCGAGAAGAAAGACTTCTAATCCGAATATAGCTCCTGCAATGGGAGTTCCAAAAACAGAAGCAAAACCTCCACTTATTCCTGCAATAAGAAGCATCTTTCTATCTATGGGTCGAATTCTCCCTAGCATTCTCCTGAAAATCTTTATTCGATTTATATGTGTTAGTTGATCTGAAAGAGAGGCACCCATTTGAACTGCTGTTCCTTCACGACCAGCCGATCCACCAAATAGATGAGTTAAAATAGTTCCAATTAAAACAAAGGGTGTCATCCTGAGTGGGATTACCTTCCTGGGATTGTGGATTTGCTCAATCAATTGGTTGTTGCCTTTGACCACAGAGACCCCCCAAGTATGGTAGACAAAACCAATCAAGAGCCCTGCAATGGGAAGAAAGAATATTAAATAAGGATAAGCCAATCGAGTATTTGTAGCATACTCAAGTGCAAGTAAAAAGAAAGCAGAGGCTGAGCCAGAAAGAAATCCAATAAATAAGGAAAGTATACTCCATCGAATAACAAATAACAATGTATATTTGAATTCTAAAAATAAATTATTATGTGCGGAATGTATTTTCATTTCTCTTTATTGATTAAGAACTTCCTTTTTTCGGCTAATGATAAAGACACCACCAAGAACCAAAGCTGTTCCAATTATTTGGTAAATTCCTAATTCTTCATCCAAGATGATATTTGCAAGAATAAGAGTAGAAACAGGGCCTATAGAAGAAAGGATAGATGACTTACTAGAACCAATTCTGTGAATTCCTGCTGAAATTAAATAGCTTGGAACAACTGTTGTAAATATTCCCAAAAGAAATCCTAAGAATAAAACGTACGAATTGTATTCTAAAATACGATTCCAATTTGAAGTGATTGAAAATTGGATAAATACCAAAATGCAGGAGGTAATCATTGCAATATTTGTAAAAAGCTGAGTCCCAAGCTTAGGAATTAGATGACCTGAGCCAATCAAATACACAGCATAACTGATAGCCGAGATTAAGACGCATAAGACTCCTATATTTACATTCTCACCACCAACTTGTACATCATGAAGGTAGGCGAATAATATTCCAGAGTAAGTTATTAAAAGAGCTACAAAATCCAACTTATGAAGTTTTTTCTTAAAGATAAGAAAATTTAAAATTACAACCAAGGTAGGATAGATGAAAAGAACCAAGCGCTCTAATCCCGCTGTAATATATTCTAAACCTATAAAATCGAATATACTGGCTAAGTAATATCCTAAAAACCCAAAGAAGACAGCAGATGCAAGCTGAGAACCCTTGGTGTCTTTGGGAATCTTCTTTTTAGCAAGAATCCAAGTAAGGGAGAGTAAGAAAAATGGAAGTGCAAAAATAAGACGTAAGGTTAATGCTTCAATGCTATCTAATCCTTCCTTATAAACGAGTTTAACTAGAACTGCTTTCGCAGAAAAAAGGATAGAACCTATAAAAACAAAGAGTATTCCTACTAAACTTGGATTCATATTTCCAAAATCTAATAGTATTCAGACTTGGACAGAAATTTCAGAGAAGCAATTTAATAATTTCTACGATTTTTTCTGGAGGATCCGAATGCCGAAACAAGTAGCGTGTTTGCATTTGATCATCAACTAAATAGGTATAGGTGGAATGATCTATTGAATTAGCATTTTTTTGGTAGGAGGCTGCAAATAATTTTACAACCTTATCAATCTCTTCCTTAGTACCAATGAGTCCTAAACCATTTAGAGTATAGAAATGAACATAAGATTGCAATTTATCAACAGAATCTCTCTCTGAATCAACAGAAATGAAGACAATCTGTAAATCTTTGTTAGCTGATCCTAGTAATTCATTTACTTTTTTATATTTATCAAGAGTCATAGGGCAGAAATCTGGACAAGATGTATAGCCGAAGAAAATCAGGTTTATTTTCTTAGAATTTTGCGAGAGCTGCCAAGTTTTATTGCCTGGCCCTTGCAAGCTGAAGTCACCACCTACACCCACAGAATCAAACTTTGGTTTTGAATAGCAGGATAAAAATTCTAGGCTGCAAACACAGACAAGAAAAGCGAACAAAATTTTCCTTGTCCGATTCTTGATTTTCATGGATTCATTCCAGAAGCTTCCTTGACTTCAAAGGTAATTTGTTTTTTTCCTTGCTTCTCAAATTCTAACTCTATTGGAACTTTATCATTAAGTGATAGACTTTTTTGAAGACCTATCAGCATAAGATGATTTCCACCAGGTCTAAGAATCGAAATCTCCCCTGCTTGGAGAACAATCCCATTTTCCAACTGCCGCATCATCATCATTCCGTCTTTTTCAAACATAGAATGAATTTCTACAGATTCAGATATAGATGATTTAGCAGAAATTAACCGATCATCTATATTGGCATTTACAATCTTTACATAGGCTCCTGTTATTTGAGAAGAGGGTGGAACAAGTCGGATCCAAGCATTCTCAAAAGAAACCTCTTGGGGTATAGTAGAGGCTTTGCATTGATTCAGATTTATGAATAAGCATAAGATTAGAAGAGGTAGGTGAAGAGAAAAAATTGACATTCGAGTACTTCTATTCATAATCCTAGTTTTGGAAAAACACTCGCCTTGCCTAGACTTTTTAAGACTATGGAGGCATGGGCATTGCGATTTTAGCTACCGCTTTTATGCAGGGATTTTTAGGTTCTACCCATTGCATAGGAATGTGTGGACCTTTTGTAGGCTTGTTAAATGCAAGACCTGATGCAAAATTTGCAAGCAACTTCCTGTACAACCTAGGGCGCACTCTATCGTATGCTAGTATAGGATGTTTACTGGGAATATTGGGCTGGGGAGCCAACCGATTTTTATTTGCTGATATTGCCTTGTATCTTGGATCTAGTATCATTCTAATTTATGGATTGAGTATGATTTTTCCCATCTTTCCTAAGATTTTTCAATCTACAGCTCCTCAGTGGTTGGTAAAATCTTCTGTTCATTTTCTCAAGAATACGACAAGCACCAAGCTACTTGGATTTCTAATGGGGATAGTTTCGGGGCTTTTGCCTTGTGGATTGCTTTATCCTGCCTATTCCTTAGCCCTTCTAGCCGGAGATCCTCTCCATTCAGCTCTCGTAATGATAGTCTTTAGCCTGGGAACCTATCCCATGCTCTATACTCTGGGATTGGGTGGACGCAAAATGTTTCAATTCCTCCAAAATCGATCCGTACGAGTAGCAATTGGAATTTTTCTTGTCATATTTGCCATATTTACAATTTATAATAGATTTCAACTTTCATTGCAAGAAGAAGCAGAATGCGAAATAAAACAGGAAGTCGAAAAGGATTAGATAGGAGAATCAATCATGAAAAAGTTCGGAAAAATTTTAGGAAGTATTTTTGCTTTAATCATCATTACACTGAGTACTACATATTATATTGATTATCCATCCTATAGCTATGAACAAACTGCCCTACCTAAATCCTTTGAGGATTTTTATCAGGGAAAATTAGCAGAATCCAAGGCTAAGGGCGCACCCTCTTACAATGAAGAAAAACTCATTCGCTATTCTAAGGGAAAGACTCCTATAGCAATCCTTTACATTCATGGCTTTGGTGCATCTCGTGCTGAGGGTGAATATGTAATCGATAGAATCGCAGCTGATTTCAAAGCCAATACCTACTACCTCAGACTACCTGGTCATGGAACAAACATTGAAGACCAACGGGACACACATTTTGAGAACTACTTAAAAACGGCAGAGGATACCTTACTCATGATGGAGACTTTGGGAGATAAGGTAATCGTAGTAGGAACTAGCATGGGTGGACTTCTTTCTACGTATCTAGCTTCCAAATACCCAGATAAAATAACAGGAATTATTCTTGCTTCTCCCTTCTATGAATTTAAAGACAAAAGTGGAAACATCTATGCCTTCAATTGGGGCAAGCATTTGGTTGATGCAGCTTATGGAGATCTTCGTAAAAATAAAAACCAAGACCCAAATGACCCAGCTTTTAAGTACTGGTACAGAAACCAATACTATGCTTCTGTTCAGAACCTCAGTGATCTAAAAAGAACCATCGCAAATCCAGATGTTTATGAAAAAGTTTCTGTCCCCGTTCTCATGTTTTACTACTACAAATCTGCTGAAGACCAAGATACAAGTGCGGATGTTGCAAAGATGCTGGAAGTATTTGAACAATTTGGTAGAGCAAGCCAGCCCAATCCATTGAATAAAAAAGTACAAATCACAGATGGAGCTCATGTTCTTCTGTCTGAATTTGTAAGTTCTGATAAAGAAACTATTCTTAAAGAAACCAAAGAGTTTATTACAAAAATAAAATGAATAAGATTTCGTCGCCCTGCACTAAGGTCTGTACTATGGACCCAAACTCAGGGTTTTGTATGGGTTGTGGTAGAACTATCCAGGAAATTGGTTTATGGTCTAGCTTTTCGGAAGATGAAAGAAATAAAATTATCTTAGAGCTGCCCATGAGAATGGAAGGATTGGTGTGAATTAGCTTTCGCCTTACGCCCAAAAGGTGAAATGTTCAAAATTTAGCTTTAAGTGGCTGTTCATGTAGTTCAATTGGCTTAAAGTCAGAAAAACTAAATGAAATAAATTCTATACATTTCGATAAGGATTTTGATTTTTGGAAATAAAAAAAGCCACCCCCTTAAGGAGGTGGCTTAAAATTAATGAAACAATTTCTTGGGCAATAACGCAGAAAATTGAATTCCTAATTGCTTTTCACCTATCTTTCTCAGCATTACACCTTCCACTCTAAATCTTTCATTCCTCAATAATAAATGGAAAGAATGAAGCGAACTTATTTCAAAAATTCTCGGAGACTTTATAATTTGGAAAAAATTATTCAGAATAAGAAAAGAACAATAAATAAAAAAACCATAATAGGCCCATTTTTTAACCTTTAAAATTCCAAATCCTATAATTGGTGCGCAGATAAACAAGGTTAAAGAGACATAAGGTGGAAAATAATGCAGTAAAGTTGTTAATCGAAAAAATGGAAAAGCAGAATTATGAATCCAATAGGCTTGAATTATGTTAAGAAAAGGCAATAGAATAAAAAGAATCCCTGTAAATTGGATAAAAATTGGTCTTGTTAGCTTTTTTTTCATTATTTCCACCTAAAATCCATTAATTGAGTTGAAAAAAAAAAAAAAACAACTACAAACTATGTAAATGCGACATTAAAATAACATTTTTTTGTATTTGAACATGAAACAGAAATTACATTTAATAATCTTATACTGTGCATTAGTAGCCTCATTTGGCATCAATTTCTATCTATACAAGAAAGATGATCTTATTTCAGTATCTCAGAGAAAAAGTGAAATCCTTTCAGATACAATTATTGGAAATGAGCCTACCAAGAAGAAGGATCTGCTTTCTGTTTATATCATGCCACATCCTCCTAATTTTCTAGAAGGTCGAAGACTCTATTTTCGAGAATATTCTATAATTGAAAGTTCTGGCATAAGTAAAATTATCTTCCAAGAGAAAATTGGGAATAAATGGCAGGCAACAGAGGTCGATAGTGAAGCAGTTCGCTGGAAATAACTATGAATAAATTTTATTCTTTTAAAACCCAAGCAATTATGACTTTACTATGCATTGGATTACATCCTGTCTATTCACAGGATAAATACAAACAAGGTGTAATCTTGTTGAAGGATGGAAAAGCGATTATTTCAGAATACACAAATGATAAAGATACTTATTTTCTTCGAAATGAGAAAAAAGGGAAATCATTTCGATCGGATGAGATTGATGCAATTGTTTCAGAAGAATACTATTCTAAAATTAAAAAATCAAACCCATGGAAGAGCAGTATAGATTCCTTAATATACTTCAATTAATCTGCATCTTACCAATGGCAGGATCAGAAAACATCAGAATTCGAAGATTTGAGTTTCAGAATTGTCAAGATAAGTCTCTTATTGCTAACTGGTTTCTTTTATTACCAATCAAACCTTGCGAATCAACAATTGCAGAGATCTTACACTGGTATAAATTCGAATGAAGCAAATGCTAATTTTAATAGAAATTATACCAACTATCAAGCCTTTGGATTGCTAAGCCTATTGACATTCTCCTATACAACCTATAGAGCCTACATACGTTTCGGAACCAATGAGAATATGGAATCATTAGATATACCAAATCGCAACCTAATGAATCTAGAAGAATTTTTCAACAGACAAGGTAGCTCTCAATACATTTATAAAAATAATCTTATCTTAACATTTGAAAGATCGTTTTAAGGAGATAGACGGCATGTATGAACTCAAAACAAGAATAAAAACGATAATCTTTTTATTCATTTGCTTCACTAGCATATATTTCACGTTAGGTTGTATTATACCCAATAATAGCAATACCCTACCAATCATAGCACAAGGTATCCAAGCCTATACACCAGAAAGCCTAGGTCTACCTCCAGAAGAAACCAATCCTACAAGAGCAAGTCTTCCTGTTATATCTGAAAATGAAGTTATTGCTATGGAGAAGTTTCTCCAAGGCTTGCAAGATCTAAATCAGATGACGGATGTAGCTTTAAAGCAACAGTCCATAGAAGCATGGAAAACCATTCAATTCGCTGAAATGACTGACTTTGAATTGAATGATAAGATCTTTCGTGAGATGAAGGGAGAGATCATACCAGATAAAGTAGCAGGAACGAATGCGGAACTACTTGCAAAAGAATCGAATTCCGCAGATGAGTTCTTCAATTCAATATCTGATTCTTTTCCTGAACTTAGCAATGAAGAACTGATTGATATAAGGATTCAACTCACTGTTGCCTTAGTCCTCATCCGTCTCCAAATTGATTTTGGAGATGATGAGAAAGGAATTCCAGAAGAATTCCTCATCATGGTTCGAACTAAAAATGTCGCTCTCCGCCAAAAGATCACTAACGAACTCATTTCCAGAGGAGTAACAACTCTATGAAACGAATAACAATAATAATTCTATTTTCTCTTGCACTGTTTGAATGCCATAACGCTGACCGAGATGAAATCAAAAGAGGACAAGAACAATTCTTCTATTTCGCTGCTCTTGCTCTGTATCGCCCCAACTACTGTGAACCGCCCCAACTCATACTAGAAGAAGGACAAACGTATAATATAACTTTGGAAGCTGGGAAGAGGTTTTGGTTTAAATTTTCAGCAAATACTGACACCGTAGGTCTTATTAATAAAAAAATTAGGCTAACAGTTAATTATACATTAGGAACAACTTTCAAATTAAATGGAATAAGTTGCTCTTCCCCGATAAATGAGTCAAGTTCAGGAATTGTTCCAAAGCTATCAACTGCTAATCAATCTATTTATGAACTCACAATAAACTCTAGTAATGTATTTAATACTTTAATACTTAATGCTGGGGATCCAAATGTCACAATCAGTTATGTTCTTTTTTAATAATTTATATAGAGGTATTTAATATGAAATCTAACTTAAAAATTGTTTTGTTTTTTTACTCATTTTTCCCTTCTTTAATATATCAAGTGATCGTACATCCGTTAAGCCCGCAAATGGAGAACCTGATGAATGCCAAACCGATTTTGATCCCAACTCTACAATGATCACCTTCTACGGAGATTCTTTGGGAGACTTGATAGACTCCCCTCTCTATG
>JAKRSH010000044.1 GCA_022402465.1 Leptospiraceae bacterium
TGGCTAATATAAGAGATGTTAGTTCCATTTTGCGAAAGAATTTATACAGTATCTAAATATTGGGAACTAGGTAGATACATACATGAGGAAGATAGAGAAAGGTTTTTAAATTCAGTCGAAAAAGCCGTGTTAGAAAAATCTAAATGGGAATTCGAAGGAAGAATTCATTCAATGTCCGGAGAAGCAAATTGGTTTTTAGGAAAATCGATACCCTCAACCCTTGGAGATGAATTGGTATTTAACGGCATTATGATAAAGATCTCAAAAGAAGATAGTCTCCAAAATTAAAAAGGATCTGATAAACAGATCCTTTTTTGAAAACAAACGCTTTTAAAAGAGATATTTACTTAGCTGCTTTCTTAGCCTTTGGTTTACTTGCTGCTTTCTTTTCAGCTTTTACTTTTGGCTCTTTAGGTGCTTTGGGAGTTTTAGCAGGTTTTCCTTCTTTCGAAGCAGATTTACCGACATTTCTCTTAGCAATAGCCGCTTCCTTCAACTCAACTTGTTCTTTTTTATCAACCAATTCGAGCAAAGCCATATCAGAGTTATCAGATGGTCGATTAACTAATTTTAAAATTCGAGTATAACCACCCTTTCTTTCTTGGTATCGAACTGCTAAATCTTCAAAAAGTTTATCAACAACCATACTGTTTGTGATAGTTTTCATAACTTCTCTGCGGTTGTGAAGTTTAGATTCTGGTTTAGCATCAGGAGCAAGATTCTTTTTAGCACGAGTAATCAATTTTTCAGCGAAGGTTCTAGCTACCTTTAACTTTGCCGAAGTAGATTCGATTCTCTCATGCATAAATAAACTTGTCACCATGTTATTTAACATAGCATTTCTATGCTTATTGCTTCTATTCAGTGATTTAACTTTATTTCTTTTATTCATTTTAGAAATCTCTCATTCCAAAACCCAATCCAATAGTGGATAGTTTTGCTTTCATTTCATCAAGTGATTGGTCACTATAATGTTTGGATTTAGTCATCTCTTCTTCGGTTCGTTTTACCAACTCCCCTACGAAATCAATCTCCAAGCTTCTTAGAACATTTAAAGATCTTACAGACAATTCCAATTCTTCAACGTGTTTAGATAAAGAGGCTTTAAGTTTCTCATCGGCTTCATCAAGTTCATCGACTTCTTCTTCTACTTCTTCTTCAAAGTTAATGAATACAGTTAAATGTTCTTTGAGAATTTTAGCGGCTTGGGCAAGTGCGTCCTCTGGAGAAATAGATCCATCTGTCCAAATTTCCATAGTAAGCTTCTCAAAATCGGAACGTTGTCCAATTCGTGCTTCACTAACATCAAAGACAACTCTCTTAACTGGAGAAAATATAGAGTCCAAAGGAATCGTTCCAAGAACTTCTATATCTTTTTTCTTATCTTCAGCAGGAATAAAACCTTTGCCTCTTTGAATCTCTAAGTCAATCACTAGATTTGCATCCTCATTACAGGTTGCAATATGAAGATCTGGATTCATGACCTCTATGGAAGAGTCGACTGCAAGATCACCAGCTTTGAAGTAGCCACCACCATTCATTTCAAAATGAATGACTTTACTAGCATCCTTATCTTCTGGCTCATACTTGATTCTTACTTGTTTAAGATTCAATATAATTCGAGTAACATCCTCAACAACTCCCTCTATGTAAGAGAATTCATGATTCACGCCTTCGATTCTTATGGCAGAAATGGCAGCACCTTCTATAGAAGACATTAATGTTCTTCTTAAAGAGTTGCCTAAAGTAGTTCCAAAACCTCTTTCAAAAGGTTCAGCTACAAATTTCCCATAATTCGGGTTGTTTACTTCTGTTACGAAGTCGATTTTTTTTGGTCTTTTGAAACCTTTTAGTAAATTTTTGGGAGACAATGTCTTTTCCTTACTTCCTAAATTTGGTTATTTAGAATACAATTCCACAATAACTTGTTCTTTCACTGGGATCTCAATATCCTCTCTAGCTGGCATTCCGATAACTTCTCCCGAAAATGTGGAGAAATCAACTTTCAACCAAGCAGGTGCACGATTCAATGATTGAGCCAATTTGATATTTTCTTCAAGAAACAATGAGCTCTTGAATTTATCACGGATTTCAATTTTGTCACCAATGCTAACTCGGTAAGAAGGAATATCCACTCTTGTACCATTGACTAAAATATGTCTATGAGCAATAAAATTTCTAGCTTGTCTACGAGTAACCGCATAACCCATTCTATAGACTACTGAATCCAATCTTCTTTCAAGGAATTGGAGTAAGGTCTCACCAGTAATGCCAGGAACTCGGTTTGCCTCTTCGAAGTATCTACGGAATTGTTTTTCTAGAACTCCATAAACACGTTTCACTTTTTGTTTCTCACGTAACTGAGAACCATATTCAGAGATTTTTCCCTTTCTTTTAGGAGGTAGACCAGGAGGATATTTCCTCTTCTCAAAACTAGATTTCTCTTTATTGAAATTATGACTGGATTTGAGTAGGAGGTTAACTCCCTCTCTTCTACTTAATTTAACTACTGGTCCGCGATATCTTGCCATACTGCTTCCTTAAACTCTTCTTCTCTTTCTCGGTCTACATCCGTTGTGCGGAAGTGGGGTTACATCTTTAATAAATTTCACATTCAAACCTTTTGCAGACAGGGACCGAATTGCAGACTCACGACCAATTCCAGGACCTGAAACCAATACATCGATTTCCGCAAGACCAGCTATTTCAATAGCCTTGTCCGCAGCAGTCGAAGCTGCAATTTGCGCAGCATAAGGAGTTGATTTTTTAGATCCACGAAAACCCATCATACCGGAAGATGCCCAAGATAAAACATTTCCAGCCATGTCAGTTACAGAAACTATAGTATTATTGAAAGAAGCTTGGATATAAACCTTCCCTTTGGGAACATTTTTCTTTTCTTTTTTCTTTTGTTTCTTTTCTTTTTTATTTTTACTATCTTTTTCCATTATTCATCAGTTCCTATTACTTGGTTGCCTTTTTCTTGTTAGCAACAGTTTTCTTGCCGCCTTTACGCGTTCTAGCGTTAGTTTTGGTTTTTTGACCACGAACAGGAAGACCTTTTCTGTGTCTCAAACCTCTATAACAACCGATATCCATTAATCTTTTAATATTAAGATTGATTTCTCCGCGAAGATCTCCTTCTACTCGAAAGCTTTCTTCAATCACTTTACGAATTGCAGCTTCTTGGTCGTCAGAAAGATCTTTTACTCGGATTTTCTCGTCGATTCCAGCCTGTGCTAGTATTTTTTTCGAAGAAGAAGGACCTATTCCATAAACATAGGTTAGACCTACAATAATTCTTTTGTCTTTGGGTAAATCTACCCCTGATATCCTAGCCATATTCTAACGTTGCCTCTGTTTATGCTTTGGGTTAGTACAAATTACACGAATAACGCCTTTTCTGCGAATCACCTTGCAATCGGAACAAATTTTCTTTACTGAACTTCTTACTTTCATTTTAATCCCTTATTTTTTCCTGTAAGTAATACGGCCTTTTGTTAAATCATAAGGAGAAAGTTCTACAGTAACCTTATCTCCTGGAAGAATCCGAATGTAATGCATTCTCATCTTGCCAGAGATATGAGCGAGAACCTTATGCCCATTTTCTAATTCTACCTTAAACATAGCATTGGGAAGCGGCTCTAAAACGATTCCATCGATTACAATAGCTTCTTCTTTTGCCAAAATTTACCCCAGTGCCCTCTGTATTTCATTTGTAATTTCTTCCATAGATCCTACTCCGTTGATTTCTCGAAGTATTCCTGCTTTCCTATAGAAATCTATAAGTGGCAGTGTCTTTGAATTATAAGTCTGAAGACGATTCTTAATCGTTTCTTCGTTGTCATCAGCTCGCCCTTCTTTCTCTGCTCTACTCAGAAGTCTCTGAACTAGCTCATCATCCGGAACTGCAAGGTTAATGACTGCATCCAAATCCATCTTTGTTTCTTTAAGGATTTTAGATAATGCATCTGCTTGTTCTACTGTTCTTGGAAATCCATCCAATATAAAGCCATTTCCACAGTCTTTTTGAGCAAGCCGGTCTTTGATAATACCTATTACTACAACATCTGGAACGAGGTCTCCCGCGTCCATAAATTTTTTAGCTTCTAAGCCCATACTCGTAGAATTTTTCACAGCTTCTCTCAAAATTTCACCAGTTGATATTTGAGGAATGGAAAAACGGTTTTTAAAAATTTCCGCCTGAGTACCTTTACCAGCACCTGGTGGCCCCATAAAAATAAGTCGATTCATAAGCCCTACCTACCTTTGATCCTGGATTTTTTCATAAATCCTTCGTAGTTTCTCATTAGTAGCTGAGCTTCGATTTGCTTTAAAGTTTCTAAAGCTACTCCTACCATAATCAATAGAGAAGTTCCTCCGAAAGTATACACAAGAGCTCCGCCCCCAGTATTGTTTCCAAGATTCAAGAACTTTATGATAAGATAGGGCGCAAGAGCAAGTCCAGCTAAAAATATAGCTCCAGGAAGAGTAATTCGGTTCAATACTTTTTCTATATACTCTTTGGTTGGGGTTCCTTGGCGAATTCCAGGAATAGATCCACCAAATTTCTTCAAATTATCAGAAAGTTCTTGGGGATTGAATTGAATCGCAGTATAGAAATATGCAAAGAATACGATTAGAGCGGTGTAAATTAAATAATAAAAACCAGCGCGATACCAGATTTGTGAAAATGGGTTAAAAAAATCCATTACAACTGCCCAACCATTCCAACTTTGGAAGTTTGAGGAAAAATACTGAATAATTGTCTGGGGAAAAAGTATCAAGGATGAAGCAAAGATAATGGGCATAACATTAGCACCATTCACTTTGAAAGGAATAGATTGGCTTTTTGCTTGAACCATTCTTCTTCCTACCATTTGCTTCCCATACTGCAAGGGTACTTTCCTTACACCTTGGGTGAGTATCACTGTAAGAGAAATAAGAACTACGAAGATAAGTAGTAGTATAAGAATCGATAATGCATCCGAAGTATCCGTAGTGAACATAGAAATCATAGCTTCTGGCATTCTTCCAATGATTCCTGCAAAGATAAGAAGGGAAATACCATTTCCAATCCCTCTTTCTGTGATTTGTTCACCCATCCATATTAATAGAATAGTTCCCGTTGTTATCGATAAAAGTCCTAGAAAAAAGAAAAAAGGCTCCACAGATGGATTGATAAGTCCAGGATATTTAGCAGGAGCTAATTCAGTGCCCGTGGACCAAGATTTTGCAAGATGAAGGACGGCAAGTGACTGAACTGCACAAAGAATAATGGTTCCGTATTTGGTATACTGTTGTATCTTCTTTCTTCCCTCATCCCCCTCTTTCTGAAGCTTTTGTAGGGATGGAATTAAGACCATAACCAACTGCATAATGATAGAGGAAGAAATATAAGGCATGATTCCAAGTGCAAAAATGGAAAACTTTAAAAGGGCTCCACCAGCAAAAAGATCGACCATATTTAAGAAACCTTCTCCTGGATCTGAAGTAATTCCAGAAACAATTAAGGAATTGATACCAGGAATAGTAACATGAGTACCCATACGAAAGAGTAGAAGCATGAATAGGGTAAATAAAATTTTCCCTCTAAGTTCAGGAATCTTGAAAATATTCGCAATAGTACTCAACAATGGAACTTACCTTTAATCCTTATTCGTTTTAGCTTGGGTTCTGATTGTTACAGTTCCGCCCGCTTTTTCAATTTTTGTTTTTGCAGTTTCAGAAAACGCATCAGCAGTAATTTGAATTGAAACAGTGATTTCACCATCACCTAGTATTTTGATCAAAAGATTTTCATCTTGAATTACATTCTTTTGCTTCAAAATTTCTGGTGTGATTGCACCACTAATTCCTAGTTTGCTGAGTAAACCTATATTAACAGATTGATACAATTTGTGGTTTTTACTAGTAAATCCACGCTTAGGAAGTCTTCTGTGAAGTGGCATTTGACCACCCTCAAAACCTCTTCTCATGGATGAAGCTCTAGCTTTCTGACCTTTTTGACCTCTTGCAGAAGTCTTACCAATTCCAGAACCAGGACCTTGTCCTACTCTTTTCTTAGAAGTCTTAGCTCCTTTTGGAAGTGGTACGGTGTTTTTATTGCCTAGAGATGTTGATTTCTTAACTCTGGAAGAGCCAAATGCTTTGGATGGAGCTATTCTCTGGGATTTTGATTCAGTCATTTTATTTTACCTTTTCTACCGTTACCAAATGAGTAACAGATCTAAGCATACCTTTGATCTGAGCAGTCAATTGGTGTTTTCTTTGAGCACCCTTTTTCTTAAGACCTAGAGCAATCAAAGTTTTTCTGTGAGCTGGAATAGATCCGATAGAGCTTTTCGATTGAGTTACTAATACTTCTTCCATAATTAATCCCTACCAAATAATTTCTTAAAAGAAATCCCTCTTCTCTTAAGAGCTGAGGATGGAGTTTGCAATTGCGTGAGTGCATCCAAGGTAGCTTTAACGATATTCATTGCATTGCCAGAACCATAAGTCTTGGAAAGCATATCTTGAACACCAATTCGCTCTACAACAGATCGAACATGAGCACCTGCTATGATTCCAGTTCCCGCAGAAGCTGGCTTCAAAAGCACTCTAGCCGATTTAAATTGTCCTATAACTTCGTGAGGAATAGTATGCCCTATGAAATCTATGCTTTGAAGGTTTTTCTTAGCACTTTCAATTGACTTACGAATTGCATCGGGAACTTCATTTGCTTTACCAAATCCAATTCCTACTTTTCCTTTACCATCACCAACAACAGATAAGGCATTGAAAGAAAATCTTCTTCCACCTTTTACTACTTTGGCAACTCTATCGATTTTTACAACTTTCTCTGTAAATTCTTTTTGTTCTTCTTCAACTATCATATTAGAACTCCAAACCGCCTTCTCTAGCAGAATCTGCAAATGCAGATATAGCACCATGATAGAGCATTCCTGATCTATCCAACATTACAACTTTAACTCCAGCCTTAGAAGCACGTTCAGCAATTACTTTGCCAAGTGCGGTCGCAGCACTTTTACTTTTTTTGCTATTTTCATGACTAGGAAAGGATTTCTCTAGGGTTGTAGCATATGCTAAGGTAACACCCTTAGAATCATCAATGATTTGTGCTGAAAGGTATTTGTTTGATTTATTAAAAACCAATCTAGGTCGAGTTCCGTTTTTCTTTAGGGTAAAACGAACTCTATCAGCTCTTCTTTTTTTATTAATATTCTTCTTAGTTTTGTTGATCATGGCTTATTTTTTACCTGTCTTTCCAGCCTTTCGCTTGATAACTTCATCAGAATAACGAATTCCCTTTCCTTTGTAAGGTTCAGGTGGACGTTTTGATCGAATATCAGCCGCCACTTGGCCAACTAATTGTCGATTGATACCAGAAATTTTAATCTTTAACTGGTCAGCAACTTCGATCTTAATTCCTTCGGGGGTTGGAAAAACTACTTCATGAGAGTAACCAAGACTCATAACTAAATCTTTTCCTCTCACTTGTGCTCTATAACCTACCCCAGTAATCTCAAGATTCCTAGTCCAACCTTCTGTCACACCTTTCACTGAATTGTTAAAAAGTGCTCGAACCAAACCGTGGAGTGCGATTACTTTTTTCGCTTCATTAGATCTTACAAAAGTGACAGTGTCATTTTCATGATTCAAAGAAATTCCTTCAAATATTGGAGTAGAAATTTCCCCGAGAGGACCTTTTACTAAAATAGAATTTCCATTATTTTTTACTTCTACTTTTGGTGGAAGTTTTACGATTGCTTTTCCTACTCTGGACATGATTAGTTCTTCTGTATGGTTAGAATACCTTACAGATTACTTCCCCTCCAATTTTGAGTTGTTTTGCTTTCTTTCCTGTCATTACACCTTGTGATGTGGAAATAATTAGGGTTCCTAAGTTATTTCGGAAAGGGCGAATTTCAGAAGATTGAATATAGATTCTTCTTCCTGGTTTAGATACTTTTTCAATTATTTTAATCACAGGTTTTTTCTCTGAATCATATTTCAATTTTACCTGAAAATCATCAAAACTTCCTGTTTTTACTGTATTGATTTCTG
The DNA here is from genome assembly GCA_022402465.1 of Leptospiraceae bacterium. GTDB lineage: Bacteria > Spirochaetota > Leptospiria > Leptospirales > Leptospiraceae. The sequence goes on from JAKRSH010000044.1 coordinate 8,071, forward strand.
CAATGTAACCTTCATCTTTCAAAAGTTCTAAAATATTTTTCTTAATTTTAGAACCTGGAATTACGCAGGATTCGTGTTTAGCACGTTGTGCGTTTCTGATTCTTGTTAGCATATCTGCGATTGGATCTGATAGACTCATAATAACCTCTTAATTTTGTTTACCAGGAAGCTTTCACTACGCCAGGTATTTGACCTTTACTTGCTAAATCACGAAAGCAAATTCTACACATATCAAATCTTCTAATATAACCTCGAACACGACCGCAAAGTGGGCATCTAGTATATTCTCTTACTTGAAATTTCTTCTTCTTTGCATGTCTTTCAATCATTGATTTTTTAGCCATGTTCTTCTCCTATTAGTTCTTGTTCTTGTATGGCATTCCAAACCCACTGAATAGGTCGAAAGCCTCTGCATCCACTTCCGTTGAAGTGACAAAAGTGATATTAATTCCATAAATGTTATTAATCTTATCAAACTGAATTTCTGGAAAAATAATCTGCTCTTTGATTGAGATATTGTAATTTCCACGTCCATCAAAACCTTTTGGATTTACACCCTTAAAGTCTCGAACCCGAGGAAGAGCTACATTGATAAATCGATCTAGAAACTCATACATGTAGTTGCCACGTAATGTAACTTTACAACCTAGCACCATGCCTTCTCTAACTTTGAAACCAGCGATAGATTTCTTTGCAATAGTCTTAACTGCTTTTTGGCCAGTAATTAAACCTAATTCATCTAAAGCAGCTTCCATCATTTTAGGATTTGCATGAGCCTCGCCCATACCAACATTCAATACGATTTTTTCTAATTTAGGAACTCTCATTACGGATTTGTGTCCGAATTTTTTCTGGAGTTCAGGACGAATATTTTTTAAATATTTCTCTTTTAAACGAGGAACTTGCATGGATTAAATCTCCTTTCCTTCCGGTCTAGAAATCCTGATCTTATTGCCTTTAGATTCACCTATTCCTAATCTAACGCCCGTTTTTTTCTTTGAATCAAAGAACATAACATTAGATATATGGATAGCAAATTCTATTTCAATCTGACCACCTTGAGGATTTTCTTGGGTTGGGCGAACAAATCTTCTTTTTTTGTTCACACCTTCCACGAAGACACGATCTCTTTTCTTATCAATTGCTAGGATTTTCCCTTTTTTGCCTTTGTCTTTACCGGCAATTACAAGGACTTCATCATCCTTTTGTAATTTAACTTTCTTAAATTTAGTATAGTCTGATCCTCTATACGTTAACTTTGCGGGCATTATAATACCTCCGGAGCTAAGGAAACGATCTTCATGTATTTTTTATCACGAAGCTCTCTCGCTACTGGTCCAAAAATACGAGTACCTTTAGGATTTCCCTTATCGTCGATGATAGCTACAGCATTATCATCAAAACGAATATAAGTTCCATCAGGTCTTCTAATTTCTTTTTTTGTTCTTACAACTACTGCTCTTTGAACAGCCTTACCATGAACTTTTTTACCTTGGCCATCTCTAAGACCGTAACCAGGTTGTGAAGATTTCACAGCTACTATAATTTCGTCGCCAATGGTAGCGTATCTTTTTTTAGAACCGCCAAGCACTTTGATACACATAACCTTCTTGATACCAGAGTTGTCAGCTACTTGTAAAATTGTTTCTTGCTGGATCATATTAGTTTAGCCTTCTCAAGAATCTTTACCAATTTATGGTGCTTTTGGCTGGATAATGGTCTGGTTTCAACTGCTAGGATGATATCACCCACATTGCATTGATTTTTCTCATCATGGATTTTAATCCTAGATGTATTCGTAGTAATCTTTTTGAATAAAGGATGCATTTTCTTTGTGATTGCTTCAATAACAACAGTTTTATCCATTGCATTAGAAACAACCTTCCCTGTTACTGTAAGAGATTTTCTTTGTTCTGCGTGTTCCATTCGATTTACCTGCCAGCGCCTTTAGCTAACTCACGCTCTCTTTGGATTGTAAGTATTCTGGCTATTTTTCTTTTTGTATCTCTAATTTTCTTTGGGTTCTCTAAATTCTTTTCGACAGCAAATTTAAATCTTTGACCTCGAATTTCTTCTCTTGCTTCATCCAACTGAGAGTTTAAATCCTTATCGGATAATTCGTGTAGTTTATTTTTCACAATAAGCTCCTTTTAACAAAAGTAGTTTGAAGTGGAAGTTTGAATGATGCAAGTTCTAAGGCTTTTTTTGCAGTAGCTTCATCAACACCAGCCATCTCAAAAAGAACTCTTCCTGGGCGAATCTCAGCAATCCAGAATTCTGGATTTCCTTTTCCCTTACCCATCCTGGTTTCAGCAGGTTTTTTAGTAATAGGAACATGTGGAAAAATACGGATCCATAACTTACCACCACGTTTCACTTGGCGGTTTATAGTAATCCTAGCTGCTTCAATTTGACGAGCAGTCAAACGGCCTGAGGTTATGGCTTTTAAACCAAACTCTCCGAAAGAAACTTTTGAACCTCTTTCGTCCTTGCCCTTGAGTCTGCCTCTTTGTCTTTTTCTAAATTTAACTCTTTTGGGGGATAACATTAAGAACTCCTATTAACTCGTCCTTCTCTTGACAGCGTATTTATCATCATCCGATTCTTCTTTGGTTGGGAAGTGATCGCCTGTATAAGTCCAAACCTTAACACCAATTTGACCATAAGTTGTTAATGCTTCTTTAAAACCGTAATCAATCTTTGCTCTTAGAGTGTGTAGAGGAACTCGTCCTTCCATGTATTTTTCAACACGTGCCATATCTGCACCGTTAAGCCTACCGGAAATTTGAATCTTAATTCCTTCTACACCGCCTCTCATTGCTCTTCTGAGTTCTTGTTTCATAACTCTTCGAAATGGCATACGTTGTTCAATTTGAACTGCAATTGTTTCAGCAACAGCTTGAGCTACTATTTCAGGCTTTTTAACTTCAATGATATTTAAGCTAATTGGTTTTTCAGCCATACCCTTGAGTTGAGTTTTTATCATTTCTATATTATTTCCCTTCTGGCCAATGACCATTCCAGGTTTGGAAGTATGAATATTTACATTTATTTTTTCAGGAAAACGCTCAATGATGATCTTAACTACACCAGCAGTTTTCAATTTTTTAAGTAAAAACTTCTTGATTTTAAGATCTTCATGTAGGTTCTTTCTATAATCCATCTTGGAATACCAAATAGAATCCCAAGTTCGAGTAATTCCTAGTCTGAGTCCAATTGGATTGACTTTCTGTCCCATACTATTTTCCTTCCGTTTCCTTAGCTTTGTCAGACAGAACCAAGGTTATATGGCTAAGTCTTTTACGAATACGAGATGCTCTTCCTCTCGCTCTGGGACGGTATCTCTTCATGATTGGTCCATCATCTACATAAATTTTGCTGATAAATAGGTCTTGAGGATTTACATTTTCATTTACTTGAATAGCATTGGATACTGCTGAATTCAAAAGATCGATAATCATATCTGATGCTTTTTTGTTTGTAAATTTAAGAATATCCATAGCTTCTTGGTATCCATAACCACGAACTTCGTTGGCAACCAATCTTGCTTTTCTAGCAGAAATTCTTACGTGTTTTGCAACTGCTTTGGCTTCCATATTTTCCTACTTTTTTACTGCCTTTTTATCACCAGAGTGACCTCTGAATGTTCTTGAAGGTGCAAATTCACCAAGTTTGTGACCGATCATATTATCATTTACAAATACTGGAATAAATTGCTTACCATTATGAACCATTACTGTGTGACCGATCATATCAGGGTAGATGGTGCTACGACGAGACCAAGTCTTGAATGGTTTTTTTTGTCCTTCTGAATTCATTTTGGTTATTTTTTTCATCAGGTGGTCATCGATAAAAGGTCCTTTTTTTAAACTTCTTGCCATGATGCTTACCTATCTATTACGGTTCCTTTTCTTTTTCTGTACGATGAATTTATCGGTAGTCTTATTAGTTCTTGTTTTATAACCCTTAGTAGGTTGACCCCAAGGAGAAACTGGATGACGTCCTCCAGAAGTTCTTCCTTCACCACCACCATGAGGGTGATCGACAGGATTCATCACAACTCCACGAACAGAAGGTCTCTTTCCTAACCATCTGCTTCGTCCAGCCTTACCGATAGAAACTAAATTGTGGTCTTTATTGCTGAGTTCACCAACTGTTGCTAAACAATCCTTACGAATCTTTCTAACTTCAGAAGACGGAAGTTTTAAACTTACATAATCTCCATCTTTAGCAGCGATTACTGCAAAAGTACCAGCTGTTCTAACGATTTGTGCTCCACGGCCTGGTTGCATTTCAACGCAATGAACGTTTGTGCCAGGAGGGATCTTTTCTAGTGGTAAAGTATTTCCAAGTTTTATTTCAGCATCGGGACCACTAACTATTTTGTCCCCAACCTTTAAACCACTCGGTGAAAGAATGTATGTATATTCTCCATCCGCATAGCATATTAAAGCAATAAAGGAAGAACGGTTTGGATCATATTCAATGGTTTTTACAGTTGCTGGAATCCCAAATTTTCTTCTTTTGAAATCTATGATTCGGTATTTTCTTTTTACACGACCACCTTTGTGTCGAACTGAAATCTTACCGCCATCACCACGACCAGCTTTGTAATTGCCTTTAGAAGTAAGACTTTTTTTAGGTTTATCTACAGTAACTTCAGAATAATCTAATTTAGAAGTATATCTTGTCGTTGCTGTATAAGGTTTTAGTTTCTTGATACCCATAATTATACCTTAACTATATCTAAAGTTGTTCCATCGTTAAAAGTAACAATGGCCTTCTTCCAATGAGCTTTTTGAGCTGGGAGAGAACGAAACTTTTTAATTTTACCACGATAAACTTGCATGTTTACAGAGGCAGGACTTGCATTAAAGATTTTTTTAATAGCTTCTTTAACTTGCACTTTGTTCGCGTCAGGATGAACTCTAAAAGTATATTTTGTAATCTTTTTACCGTTAGAGGATCTTCTAGATGTTTTTCTTTTTGCTTCTATTCTTTCATGGATCACTTCAAGATCCTGAGATTTTTCAGTAATCATAGGAGCTAGGATAACTTGGTTCGGGTTCATTATTTACCTTCTCCTTTGCCATACTGTTGCAACATTTCTTGTATTGCACTTTCAGAAATAATTAAATTGTTATTGTAAAGAATATCTCTACATACGATTCTTTTTGAATTCACATACTTCAGAAAAGGAATGTTTCTGGTTGATCTTTTAAGAAATTGATTCTCTCCAGTTACCACAATACCAACATTTCCTTTATCAGAAACTTCCATATTTTTTAAAATACCAAAGATGGCTTTTGTAGAATAAGATTCAGGATTGATATCTTCTATGATTTTTATTCTGGATTCTTCAGCTTTTTTGTTCAAAATAGAAAGAACAGCTCTCTTCTTAACATTTCTAGAAAGTGAAGAGGAATAATCTCTTGGTTTTGGTCCATGGATAATACCACCACCTACCCAATGAGGAGCTCTAGAAGAACCTTGTCTTGCTCTACCGGTTCCCTTCTGAGCCCATGGCTTCTTACCACCACCTCTTACTTCGGACTTGTCCTTAGTAGAATGAGTTCCTTGTCGCAAGTTAGCATTCTCAGCCTTTATTGCATCATAGATCGCACCAGTAGAAACTCCTTTACCAAATATATCAGCAGGTAGTTCTACTTCTCCGATCAATTTTCCATCTTTGGAATATTTTTGCGCTTTCATGTTAGATTTAGTCCTTATATCTTCTCGATGGTAACAATCGAAGTATCACTTCCAGGAACATTCCCGGAAATAAATAGAAGATTCTCTTCAACATTAATTTTAACAATTTTTAAATTGCGTACAGTAGACTTGTCCGCACCAGTTCTTCCACCCATTTTCATGCCTTTAAATACTCTTGAAGGAGTAGAACCGGCACCGATAGAACCAGGGTGTCTTTGGAATCTAGAACCATGAGTTTTAGGTCCGCCTGCAAAATTATGGCGTTTAATAACACCTTGGAATCCTTTTCCTTTTGATGTTCCAGTTACTTTTACAATATCATTCAAAGCAAATACATCAGAAATTCCTATCTCAGAACCAGCAGAAACTTCTATTCCAAATTCTCTAAATTCTTTCAAATGGCGTTTAGGTGTCGAAATACCAGCTTTGGATAAGTGTCCTTTAGCTGCCTTAGATACAGATTTTTCTTTAATGTCATAAAATGACAATTGAACAGCGTCATATCCATCATTGGAAACTGTCTTTATTTGGGAAACGGCACAAGGACCGACTCGAAGGATAGTCACTGGAATAACTTGACCTTCTGCATCAAAGACTTGAGCCATACCGATTTTTTCTGCGATGAGTCCTTTCGCCATTTTCTTTAATCCTTACGACTTAATATCAACTGAAACACCAGCGGGAAGCTGAAGTTTCATAAGGGCTTCAACAGTATCTTCATTTGTATTGAGGATATCAATTAGCCTTTTGTGTGTTCTCATTTCGAATTGTTCTCTCGCTTTTTTATTCACGTGAGGAGAACGTAAAACTGTATAAATTTCCTTCTTAGTAGGCAAAGGAATTGGACCAGAGACAGTAGCTCCAGTCCTTTTCGCAGTGGCTACGATTTCATAGGTTGATTGGTCAATCAACCTATGATCAAAAGCTTTTAATTTAACTCTGATTCGTTGGCCTGTCATGCTCTACTCTTACTCGATTATCGAGGCAACAACCCCGGAACCGATCGTTCTTCCACCTTCACGAATTGCAAACTTCAAACCTTGGTCCATAGCAATCGGGTGAATGAGTTCAATAGTCATAGTGATGTTATCACCAGGCATTACCATTTCTGCACCATCAGGAAGCTTAATGACTCCCGTAATGTCCGTAGTTCTAAAATAGAACTGTGGTCTGTAGTCATTGAAGAAAGGAGTGTGTCTTCCACCTTCGTCTTTAGTTAAAACGTAAACTTCAGACTTAAACTTCTTGTGAGGAGTAATGGATCCTGGCTTCGCAAGAACTTGGCCTCTTTCGATATCTTCTTTTTTAGTTCCACGAAGAAGCACACCAACGTTATCACCAGCTCTTGCTTCATCTAGCAATTTACGGAACATTTCAATTCCAGTAACTACTGTTTTTGATGTATCTCTGATTCCGATAATTTCGATTTCATCGTTGATCTTTAGAATTCCTTGCTCAACTCTACCAGTTGCTACAGTTCCTCGACCAGTTATAGAGAAAACGTCCTCAACAGGCATCAAGAAAGGCTTGTCAATTATTCTTGTAGGGTCTGGAATGTAAGTGTCAACTGCTTCCATCAATTTAATAATTGAAGTCATACCTAACTCAGAATCTTCCCCTTCTAGAGCCTTCAAGGCAGAACCAGAAACGAAAGGAGTCTTGTCACCAGGAAAGTTGTATTTATTTAAAAGATCTTTTATCTCTTCCTTTACCATTTCAACCATGTCTTCTCTTTCATCAGCAGCAAGCATGTCAGCTTTGTTAAGATAAACAACGATATAAGGAACACCAACTTGGCGAGCAAGTAAGATATGTTCTTTGGTCTGAGGCATAGCACCATCGGTAGCAGATACAACTAATATAGCCGCATCCATTTGCGCAGCACCAGTGATCATGTTCTTAACATAGTCAGCGTGGCCTGGACAATCTACGTGTGCGTAATGACGTTGTTCAGTTTCGTATTCTTGGTGCGATGTAGCAATAGTAATCCCACGAGCTTTTTCTTCAGGAGCGTTGTCGATCTGATCGTAAGCTATGGCTTTATTAGATCCGCCTAGCTTTTTCGCTAGGGTTGTTGTAATAGCAGCCGTTAGGGTAGTTTTGCCGTGGTCAACGTGACCAATCGTACCAATGTTTAAGTGTGGTTTTGTTCTGTCGAATTTTGCTTTAGCCATGCTCTATTCAATCTCCTCAAATATTATGCGGTCCCTAACGGGCCTGTCTTTCATTTAGAACGTTGTATTTTTCGGGGTTAAAGGAGTTTCTTTGGTAAGAAATACCAGTCCCTTTGGTCATATTTCTAAGGGCACCCGAAAAGCCAAGCAAGTTTTCAGTGCCTGCTCTGGCTAATACCATGGAATTAGATGAGTTCTTCTTAAGAATCTCGATTATTTGTGCATTCCTCTTCTGAAGCAGAGACAATGTAGACCCCAAATGAATGTCATCCACTAGGATCTCCAAATCAGAAATTGGACCTATTATGTCCGTTTTCTCACTCAAAGCACTTCTAATTCCACTCACAACAGCTATCTTAAGAAGAATTATGGATTGATCCGAATCGGCTTCAGGCGGTTCGAAGGAGTGCACAAGGCATTCCAGTCCTAATACTTCTAAATGATAATTCCCACGAGACAGAGCCTCATGAAAACCTGTTGTAACTACATTTTGTATCTTTTCTGGGAGACTTACCTCAAAGGCAATTAGCTTCGAAAATCCGGCAGTATCTCTCAGAGTTGCACTGATTTTGCCACTGGAATGTTTATTTCCAAAGGCAGTGTGCTCAAAAACAATCTGTTTTTCCATGATTTTACTGCGCTCATATCTTGCAACCTTCAATTCACCATAGGTAAATTTTTTATGGAATTTTTTCAATAAGCGATCTCTGAAAATTTCTAAATGAAGTTCACCCTGCCCCCATAGGCAGAAGCTACCGCTTTCTGGGTCTAGATCCATTCTGTAAGAAGGATCCTCCCAAACAATAGAGGACATACTTTCCCATAATTCATTTCTATCCTCACTTAAATCTGGTTCAACGATCACTGCAAAAGGAGAATCTATTATAGGTCGAGCTGGCTCAAGGATATTCAAATCAGGGGAGGCAAACATATCTCCCACTTCTACACTTAGCACCTCTTTAGCCTTATCTCCGAATAAATTATAAATTTGGTTTATAGGAATGCTCTTGTTTTTAATATGTGCAAGGCTATTTTTTCTAAAAGGTTTGAGGGCTCTAGCAAATGTCAATTTACCCAGCTCTGAATGAATCATTCTTTTTGATACAATCAACTCATTACCATCTAGTGCAATTGGAATAGGAAAATCCAATTGCGAGATTAGATTCATTATTTCAATAACACCTTTACCAAAGTAGGCTGAACCTCCTAAAACTGGAGTGAGCTTTTGAGTCACTATACCTTGGAACAATCCTCTTTGGGAGATATCATAGATTTTACTAGGGTGCTCCAAATATTCCGTGCTAAGCTCATCATTCCATTCAAAAAGATCCAAATGCTCTCTATCTGAAAATTTTTCTGGATTTTGCCAGATTACATAGTTCTCATCTTCATGAAATAAAACGCAAGGTGACTTTCCTAAGATATCTTCTATGCTAATGATTGCTTCTGATAGATTTTCAGGATTTCGATCTAGCTTATTTATAAAAAATATTTCAGAAATCTTCTTATCTTGTAGTTCCTTATGAATCAATACAGTTTGGCTTTCAACACCCCTACTTCCATCTAAAACTACTATTGCAACATCTATAGAATCTAAAACAGATTCAACTTGGTTCCTAAAATCTAGGTGACCAGGTGTATCTAGAAGATTGATTTTTATTTTGGAATCATTTGTCTGAAGTTCAAATTGCATTAAACTAGAGAGAATGGAAATTCCTCTTTCAGCTTCTATATCCAATGAATCTGATTCGGTCGTCCCGTCTTCAATGCTTCCTACTGAGCGAATAGCGCCTGCTAGATGAAGTATTTGCTCAGTAAGAGTTGTTTTTCCAGCATCGATATGCGCAAATATACCTAAGTTAATAATCTTCATAGCTGTATAAAAAAGAAAGGACCAGTGTTCCCACTGATCCATCCATTAAAGGTAACAATTCCCAATAAGTGAAACTGTTATTTAAGAAGAAAAATTTACCAACGATAGTGACTAAAAGCTTTGTTTGCTTCTGCCATTTTTCTGATATCTTCTTTTTTCTTAATAGAAGAACCAGTATTTTTCTGTGCTTCAATAAATTCACTGGCTAGTTTATTCTTCATAGATTTTTCATTTCTAGATCTTGAATACTTAATCAGCCAACGAATCCCAAGTGCCAATCTTCTTTCAGGTCGAACTTCAATAGGTACTTGGTAAGTAACACCACCAACTCTACGAGATTTAACTTCAACTTGAGGCTTAACATTTTCTAAAGCTTCTGTGAAAACTTGGTGTGGATCCAAACCAGTTTTTTTATTGATTATTTCAAGAGCATCATAGAAAACTTTTTCTGCGGTACTTTTCTTTCCATCAACCATTAAACAATTGATAAATTTAGAGATAGTTTGGTCTCCGTATTTTGGATCGCCCTCAATGGCTCTTGGTTCAACTTTTCCTCTTCTTCTAGACATAGATTCCTCTTCTCTTAAGCCTTAGGCCTTTTAGCTCCGTATTTAGATCGTGACTTTCTTCTCTTGTCTACACCAAGTGTATCAAGTGTTCCTCTGATAATATGATATCTAACCCCAGGTAAATCCTTTACCCTACCACCACGGATCAAAACCACGTTGTGTTCTTGAAGATTATGGCCTTCGCCAGGAATATAGGCAGTTACTTCGATGCCAGTAGTGAGTCTTACCCTTGCTACCTTTCTCAAAGCTGAGTTTGGTTTCTTAGGTGTAAAAGTCATTACTCTCGTACAAACCCCCCTTCTTTGAGGTGAGCTCTTTAAAGCAGGTGATTTAGTCCTCTTTTTTTGCAATTTTCGCCCGTGGCGAATGAGTTGATTAATTGTTGGCATCTTCTATATTACCTTTTTTGGATCCTTATAACCAAATTTTAAAGGAAAGGGATAAAGTAAAGGGAAAAAAGAAGACTAATCTTCTTCTTCCTCATCTTCATCCGAATCCTCTTCTTTTTCATCTTCTTCTTCGTCGTCTGATTTATCAGAACCTTTTACTAATTCGTCAACGTTGTAATCAGATTCTAATTCTTCCCCTAAATCGTCATCATCATCTTCATCTCCATCTTCTTCAAAGACTGAGGAAGCTGATGCTACAGAGGAAGACTCTGAATCTAAATGATCCGTATCGTCTTCATCCTCGTTTTCTATCAAATCCCAGTCGAGATCCCCAGGAATATCTTTGAAAACATCAATATCACGGTAATTCTTCATACCAGTTCCAGCAGGAATCATATGACCAATGATCACATTCTCTTTGAGGCCCATAAGATTATCCGTCTTGCCTTTAATAGCTGCATCAGTTAAGACTTTTGTTGTCTCTTGAAAAGATGCTGCTGAGAAAAAGGATTCTGTATTCAAAGAAGCTTTCGTTAAACCAAGTAAAATCGGTTGGCAAGTCGCTGGACTTCCCCCTTCCAATTCAACTCTTCTATTTTCTTCGTCAAATTGAAATTTATCGACCTGCTGTTGGTTTACAAAAATAGTATCGCCTGGGTCAGTAATAGTAACTTTTCGAAGCATTTGTCGTATAACAACCTCAATATGCTTATCATTGATATGCACTCCTTGCAGACGATATACTTCTTGGACTTCTTGCACTAAATAATTATGAAGCGCATTGGTTCCTTTAATTGCTAGAATGTCATGTGGATCTAGATTTCCATCGTCTAGCTGATCTCCTCGCTTCACATAATCCCCGTTTCTAACACGGATTTGTTTACCGATAGGAATAGTGACCTTTACTTTTTCCAAATCTGGAGAATCTGGAACGATATAGAGAACACGTTTTTCTTTAACGATTTCACCACGATCCTCAATCTTTCCATCTTCTTCAGCAAGGATACAAGCATCTTTAGGTCTTCTCGCTTCAAAAAGCTCATCTACTCTAGGCAGACCACCTGTGATATCTCGTGTCTTTTCTGCTACTGTAGGAATCTTAAAAAGAATGTCTCCAGCAACTACTTTGTCTCCATTTTGGAAACCTAAAAGAGCATCAACTGGTATAGTAATTTCTGCAGAACCATCTGGTCCGTTGATCAATAATCTAGGATTCAATCTTTCCTTTTTCTGCTCGATTACTTTTAAAATAATATTTGAAGTTTTAGGATCAACGTCTCTTCTAACATTCTTTCCTATCTCTAAATCAACCCAAGTTACATTTCCTGACTTTTCAGCTAAACCAAGTTCATTGTAAGGATCGAATTCAGCCATTGGCATATTTGCATCGAGAGTGTCCCCTTCTTTGCTCTTAATGATGGTTCCCGCTTTCAATGGGATAACTATTTCATCACCTAGAACTTTTAGAGTATCTCCTGTAATCAATACATTCCCAGGCATATCCGCCGTAATCAATTGGTCGCCAGCAAGATTAGAAGCGAAAACCTCTCCTTTCTCAACTCTATCTCCATCTTCCACACGAAGGTTGGAAATTTCATTCAATGGAAAAATTTGGATCAATCTTTTTAGGTAAATGGAACCACGACTAATAGTTACATAATTACCAAGAGAATTGGTAACGAATCTTCCATTTACGCTTTGAACAATAGAACGGAATGGTAGTTTGTGTTCTTTTTCTTGGATAGTAGCGGATGCAGCTCCACCAATGTGAAAGGTTCTCATGGTTAGCTGAGTTCCAGGTTGTCCAATAGACTGAGCTGCAATTGTTCCAACTGCCTCTCCGATCTCAACCGGAACGAGTCTTGCCATATCCATACCGTAACAACGTATACATATACCATGTCTAGAGCGACAAGTCAATGGTGATCGAACCCGAACTTTTTCATAACCCAGGTTTTCAATTTTCTGTCCCACAGCTTTTGTAACTAAGGTATTCTTAGGAAGAACAACTTCATTGGAAACAGGGTCAAGTACGTCTTCAGCAATGTATCTTCCGAACAATCTGTCCGATAGAGAAACGATTACATTTTCCCCTTCTTTCACAACACCAAGTAGTATTGAATCAGTAGTGCCACAATCAGGTTCAGAAACAATTACATCTTGGGAGATATCAACCAATCGTCTTGTCAAGTATCCAGCATCAGCAGTTTTCAAGGCAGTGTCGGCTAAACCTTTTCTAGCACCATGTGTAGAAATAAAGAATTCTAGAACTCCTAGACCTTCGCGAAAGTTGGATCGAATGGCAAGTTCAATGATTTCACCAGAAGGCTTAGCCATTAAACCACGCATCCCAGCCAACTGACGAATCTGTTGCTTGGAACCACGGGCTCCTGAAACTGCCATCACATAAACAGGATTGAAACCATTTTTATCTTTTTCTAGTTCCTTGAACATCCCATCAGTGATGACATCATTTGTTTTGGTCCAGATTTCGATTACTTTTTTATATCTTTCTTCGTTGGTAATGATACCTTTTCGGTATTCATTATCCGCTTTCTCAACTTCCTTATTCGCATCATTTACCAATGATTCTTTGGCTGGAGATACACGAATATCTTCAATGGAGATAGTTGGAGAGAAGATGGTTGCATAATGGTAACCAAGTTTTTTTATCTCGTCTAACATTACAACAGTTGCACCAGGACCAAATTTATCATAAACATCTGCTATGATTTTATTGGTTTCTTTGTCTCCTAGAGTTCGATTTACATAATCATAATTTTTTGGAAAGGCTGTGTTGAAAATCAAACGACCTGGAGTTGTCTCGATGATTTTTCCTTGGTAGAGAACAGAAATTTTTGTTCTAAGATCTACTGTTCCTCTATCAACTGCATATTCAACCTCTTCCAAAGAAGAGAAAAATTTACCTTCCCCCTTACCACCTTTGATCTCAGAAGTTAAATAGTAAATTCCAAGAACGATATCTTGGGTAGGCCCACAGATTGGATGACCATTAGCAGGATTCAAAATATTATGAGGAGATAGCATCAACATCCAAGTCTCTAATTGAGCCTTAGGTGAGAGAGGTACGTGAATCGCCATCTGATCCCCGTCGAAGTCAGCGTTAAACGCGTGACATACGAGAGGATGGAGTTTGATTGCTTTTCCATCTACCAATTTAGGTATGAATGCCTGGATTCCAAGTCTATGAAGTGTAGGAGCTCTGTTCAACATAACAGGATGTTCTCTTACAACAGTTTCTAAAACATCATATACTTCTTTTTCTTCTGCTTCAATTTTCTTCTTGGCAGATTTGATATTAGGAGCTAGATCTAGATCCACTAGCCTTTTCATGATAAACGGCTTAAATAGTTCCAAAGCCATCTTTCTTGGAAGACCCATTTGGTGGTATTTCAGATCAGGACCTACAACGATAACCGATCTACCAGAATAATCTACCCTCTTACCAAGTAAGTTCTGTCTGAATCGACCTTGCTTACCCTTTAACATATCAGAGATTGATTTAAGTGGTCGGTTCCCCTTCCCTTTAACAGTTCTTTTTCGGCGAGAGTTGTCGAATAGTGCATCCACTGCTTCTTGCAGCATTCTCTTTTCGTTTCTTACAATAATTTCAGGTGCCTTGAGAGCAAGAAGTCGTTTCAATCGATTGTTACGGTTGATCACTCTTCTATACAAATCATTTAAATCAGAAGTTGCAAATCGTCCACCTTCCAATTGAACCATAGGTCTAAGCTCGGGTGGGATTACCGGCACTACATCTAGAACCATCCACTCAGGACGGTTTCCTGAATCTCGGAAAGCTTCTAGAACTTCTAATCTTTTTAAGATTCTCTTGTCTGTAATCTTTGCTTTGTCTTGGATCTTTTGTCGAATCGCTCTCGCTTCCGCATCCACATCAATCCGAGATAGCAATTCTTTAATGGCATCACCACCAATTCCTGCTACGAATTTATCACCATATTCATCGAGAAAGTTATGGAATTCGTCTTCATCAATGAGTTCCCCTCTGCTTCTTCCTGAATCAGCGGGATCTATGATCACATATTTCTCAAAATAAAGAACTGACTTCAATTGATTGATGGTCATATCCAAAAGTAGTCCCATACGAGACGGAACGGATCTATAATACCAAATATGAGAAACAGGAGCAGCTAGTTCTATATGCCCCATTCTTTCACGACGAACTTTAGAGTGAGTTACCTCAACACCACATTTATCGCAAACCACACCCTTATAACGGATAGATTTGAACTTACCGCAATAACACTCCCAGTCTTTTGTTGTTCCGAAAATTTTCTCACAGAACAAACCATCTCTTTCTGGTTTTAAAGTTCTGTAATTGATGGTCTCAGGTTTCTTTACTTCACCAAAAGACCATTCCTTGATTCTTTCAGGAGATGCGAGTCGAATTGTAATTGAATCGAAGCTATTGTAATTTCTCATAGATCCTCTTTAGTTATTCTCAATGGATTCGAATTTAATGGCTTTGTTTGGCCTGGAAAATTCGTCTTCGTAGTCTGATATATCTACATTGTTGCCTTCAACATCTTGTATGATTATATCAAGAGCTAATCCTCGTAATTCTTGAACAAGAACGTTGAAAGATTCTGGAATTCCTGGTTTTATAGAATGGATTCCCTTTACAATCGCCTCATAGATTCTTGCTCTACCCAACATATCATCTGATTTTATTGTTAGTAATTCTTGGAGTGTATGAGATGCACCATATGCTTCCAAAGCCCACACTTCCATTTCCCCTAGTCTTTGACCACCAAACTGAGCCTTACCGCCAAGAGGTTGTTGAGTAACTAAAGAGTATGGTCCAGTAGATCTTGCGTGAATTTTATCATCCACTAAGTGAGCAAGCTTCAACATGTAGATGTAACCACAAAATACTCTATTCAAGAAAGGCTCGCCAGTTCTACCATCGTAGAGTTGGAATTTTGAATTCTCAGGAAGTTCTGCTTGCTTACAGAAATCAAGGATATCATCTTCTGATGCACCATCAAATACAGGTGTCTCAAAATTAATACCAAGCTTGCTTGCTGCAAAACCCAATTGGGTTTCGAAAATCTGTCCCAAGTTCATACGAGATGGAACACCTAAGGGGTTGAGTACGATGTCCATAGGAGTTCCGTCTTCCATATATGGCATATCTTCTTCTGCCATAATTCTTGCGACAACTCCCTTGTTGCCATGACGACCTGCCATTTTGTCACCCACGAGAAGTTTTCTCTTACGCGCAACATAGACCTTAACCATTTCTTCTACACCAGCAGATAGCTCATCACCATTATCACGTGAAAAACGCTTCACATCAACAACAGTTCCTTCCATGCCATTCGGGATGCGAAGAGATGAATCTCTTACTTCTTTCGCTTTTTCACCAAAGATTGAATGCAATAATTTATATTCAGGAGTTAGGTCAGTTTCCCCTTTTGGAGTCACCATACCAACTAGAATGTCTCCCGGTTTCACTTCAGCACCCACTCGAATAATTCCTGTTTCATCTAGATCTCTAAATGCCTTGTCTGAGAGATTAGGAATATCACGGGTGATTTGCTCTGGCCCAAGCTTTGTTTCACGGGCTTGGATTTGGAATTCTTCAATGTGAATGGAGGTAAAAACATCATCCTTAATGATACGTTCAGAAAGTAGAATCGCATCTTCAAAATTGAAACCTTCCCAAGGCATAAAGCCTACAAGTACATTTTTTCCTAATGCAAGTGTGCCCTTGTCAACAGATGGCCCATCAGCAAGTATTGTTCCTTGTTGAAGTATGGTTCCCATAGAATCAATCTTCTCACCTATCACAGTTTGACCAGCAAGTATGGTTCCTGGTTCTATGGAGTCCCCATCTTTTATTAATGCTGTGAATTCACGGTTTTGAGTTTTTAAAGGATACGAAACAGAACCTTTTGTATTGTATTGAACTTCGATAGATTCTTTAGTAAGCTTAGAAACTTTTCCCGAACCTTCGCTGTATAAAACAGATACAGAAGGTTTTTGGGTAAAGCAGGTGCCTTGGTTGGTTTTTTTAAATTTAGTTAAACTATATTCATAAGGCTCTTTAACTCCGTCTTCTTTAACAACAACGGAATCAGCATCAACTTTGATCACCACACCACTTTTCTTGGCAACAATACAGATTCCAGAATCATAGGCAGAGCGCCCTTCCATTCCAGTTCCTACATAAGGTGCTTCTTCTTTCAAAAGAGGAACAGCCTGTCTCTGCATGTTTGAACCCATCAAGGCTCTGTTCGCATCATCATGCTCTAAGAAAGGAATTAATGCAGTGGAAACGGATACAACTTGAAGTGGAGCTAGATCCATATACTGGATTTCGTTTGGACTTCTAAATGGGAAATCAGATCTATGTCGTGTGGATATCAGTTTATTTTTAAAATCGCCCTTATCATCTACAACAGAGGAAGATTGAGCCACATAGTGGTATTCTTCTTTATCAGCGGTTAGGTATTCAACTTGCTTAGTTACTTTTCCATTCTTTACAACTTTGTAAGGTGTCTCCAAGAAACCATAGTCATTCACTCTTGCAAAAGAAGACATAGATAGTATTAAACCAATGTTTGGACCCTCAGGAGTCTCAATCGGACACATACGACCATAGTGAGAATAATGAACGTCACGTACTTCAAAGCCAGCTCTATCCCTGGAAAGTCCACCAGGGCCAAGAGCGTTTAACCTTCTCTTATGCGTTAACTCTGCAAGTGGATTGGTCTGGTCCATGTATTGAGAGAGTTGGGATGATCCAAAAAATTCATTAATCACGGCAGTGATTGGCTTAATAGAAATTAATAGCTGAGGAGTTTGTTGTTCAGGTTCTTGAACTGTCATCCTTTCTTTGATAACTCTTTCCACTCTAGAAAAACCTAATTTTAATTGATTGGCAATCAGTTCTCCCACTGAACGAACTCGCCTATTGCCTAGGTGGTCAATATCATCTGGAAAATAGTTCTCTACTTCGCTCATGAGCATAACCAGGTATTTTACAGTTGCTATGATATCTTCTTTTCGTAGAGTTCTATCTTCGCAGTTTGCAAAATCTTGAGGGTTATGGTATTCAAATTTAGAATTAATTTTGTAACGACCTACATTGCCCAAATCGAAAGTCTTAGGTGAAAAGAACAAGCGATTGATTTCAGTTTCCGCATTCTCCAGAGTGGATGGTTCACCTGGTCTCATGATGGAATGGAATTTTTTGATTGCATCTTCGTAATCATTCACTCCGTCTTTTTCGAGACAGTTGATGATGGTTGAGTTATCTTTTCCTTTTGGAAAATCTATGGTCTCAACTTCTTTCACTTTCATTTCTTTAAGAATTGTTATGTTATCTTCATTGATTTTAGCACCGGCTTCTAACATGACTTCGCCTGTCTCAAAATTGATGATGTCAGATATTGTTCTACGACCTATCAATTTTTTTAATTCTTTCGGAGAAGCACCTGCAATACGTAAGCTAGTAGAAGCGTAGAACAATCTAAGAACTTCTTCATTGGTTCCAAGTCCCAAGGATTTAATTAAAAGAGTCGCTGGGAATTTTTTCTTACGATCAATCTTGGCTACGAGGATACCCTTGTTGTCCATTTCGAATTCCAACCAAGATCCTCGGTATGGAATCACTCGAGCAGAATAAGTAGACCTAGCATCATCATAGGAGAAAAAGATACCTGGAGATCTGTGCAACTGAGAAACAACAACACGTTCTGCACCATTGATTACAAAAGTGCCTTGCTCAGTCATAATGGGGATATCTCCCATATAAACTATATTTTCTATAACTTCATAATTTTCTTTTTTAACAAGTCGAATAACGGCTTTTAGAGGCAATGCATACGAAGTATCTGTTTCTTTGCATTCCTGAGGTGTTCTTTTTGGTTCACCTAATATATAATGATCGAATTCCATTACCATATCATTATTAGGACTTTCTATAGGAAAGGATTCGAGAAATACGGCTTCTAAACCTTGGTTCGCTCTTTTGTGTGGATCAGTATCCCTTTGAAGAAACCAATCAAATGATTTTTTCTGAACGTAGATGAGATTGGGCAATAGATTTAAATCTGTGATCTTGCCGAAATTTACCTTTTTTCTTTCTGTTAGGCCGTACATAACTTATTCTCCCTAGTTAAACGCTGAATAGGTGGATGAATAGATAAAAAACTCGGTAAAGGAAGGGTATAACCTTCCCCTACCGGGATCTTTGGTTGGTGTGAGTTGAAGGTGCTTATTCAGAGAAACCTTAAACGAGCTCGACAACTGCTCCTGCTGCCTCGAGTTTTTTCTTGAGTTCAGCCGCTTCATCTTTTGAAACATCTTCTTTAACAGTCTTTCCACCAGCTTCAACTAGATCCTTAGCTTCTTTCAAGCCAAGACCAGTGATCTCACGAACTAGTTTAATCACGTCGATTTTTTTATCGCCATGAGCTTTTAGGACTACATTTACAGTAGCAGGCTCTTCTGCTCCCGCAGCTCCGCCAGCAGGTCCAGCAACCGCTACAGCAGCAACAGGTGCAGCAGCAGAAATTCCGAACTTGTCTTCCATTTTTTTAACTAGCTCAGACGCTTGAACCAGTGTAAGGTTCCCAATTTGCTCTAATAATGCATCTACAGACATCTTCTTATCTCCTTAAACTTTAACTTACAAGTATTATAAGTCCAAAACATTCAACGGGTATTAACCGTTTTTCTCGCCAACTTTCTGAATGGCACGAGCGAGACTTGCCATGATTTGATTCATACCACTTGCAATCGAACTTGCAGGTGTATTCATGCTTCCCAAAATTTTTGCCAAAAGTTCTGGCTTCGAAGGAAGACCAGCAATAGCTTCTACATTTTTCTTATCAAGGACTTGACCATCTAAATAACCAAGCTTAACTTCTAGTGAAGTCTTATCCTTAGCAAATTCTTTACAAATCTTAGCAACTGCCGGAAGAGTTTCTTCGGCAAAAATCGCAGCCATAGGACCTTTGTATGCTTCGCCGAAATCAATTCCGCTATCCTTGTGACGATCCGATTCTTTAAGAGCTCTTAGGAACAAATTATTCTTAACAACTTTCATCTCAGAGTTTTCCGCACGAAGTTTAGCTCTAAGATTGCTCATATCTTCCACTGTGAGTCCGCTATAAGAAGCTAGGATAAAATTGGATCTTTTCTCCAATCTTGTCTTTAATTCTAATACTGCATCGATCTTAACTTGTTTTGCCATGTCTTATCCTATCAAATAACCGAATTTACGAGTTCTTTTACATCCACTTTTACACCATGACCCATAGTAGCTGACACGGAAATACCTTTAATGTACTCCCCTTTCGCATCCGATGGCTTATCTTTCATTAAACCACCTATTACAGCCTTGATATTTTCTAATAATTGCTCATTAGAAAAAGATGATTTACCTATACCCAAGTGGATTACACCACCCTTGTCTGGTCTGTATTCCAATCTACCACTCTTAACTTCATTGACAGCTTTAGCAACATCTTGAGTTACTGTCCCTGCTTTCGGCTTAGGCATAAGACCTTTTCTACCAAGAATTGGTCCAAGCTTACCTACTTCCTTCATCATGTCAGGTGTAGAAATACAAGCGTCAAAATCAGTCCAACCACCTTGGACTTTCTCTATCATATCCATGTCACCAACAAAATCAGCTCCAGCATCACGAGCCTCTTGCTGCTTATCGCCTTTACAGAAAACTAGAACACGAACTTGTTTTCCAGTTCCGTGAGGAAGGCTTACAGTTCCACGAATGTTTTGCAAAGATTTATAATTCACTTTTGCAGTGACTTCAATAGTTCCGTCAAATTTTGTATAAGAAGTATCTTTCGCTAATTGAATAGCGTTGTCCAGAACATAAACTTTTGTTCTATCAATCTTACCTTCGTGAGCTCTATATTTTTTACCGTGTTTCATAGCTTAACCTTCTACCACAACGCCCATGGATCTGCATGTTCCAGCGATAATGTTCACTGCCATATCTAGATCATTCGCATTTAAATCATTCATCTTAGTTTTAGCGATCTCTTCCAACTGCTTACGGTTGATGGTCCCAACTTTCACGGTATGAGGAGTAGCGGAAGCAGTAGTCAGCCCAAGTGCCTTTTTCACAAGCAATGCGGCTGGGGGAGATTTTGTGATAAAAGTAAAGCTTCTATCAGAAAATACAGTAATTACAACAGGAAGCTTCAAACCGATTTGAGCTTTGGTCTTCTCATTGAATTGCTTACAGAATTCCATAATATTCAATCCAGCTTGTCCTAACGCAGGACCAACGGGAGGAGCTGGATTTGCTTTTCCAGCTTCAACTTGAAGTTTAATTTGTTTGACTACTTTTTTAGCCGCCATTAGATTCTTTCCTTACCTATAACTTCTTTATTTAAAATTAATTCTCAGATTTAACCTGAAGATAATCTAGTTCAACTGGAGTTGACCTACCGAATATCTCCACTTTTACACGAAGCCTTCCCTTGTCTGGGAAGATTTCATCAACGACCCCGCTAAAATTTGCAAATGGACCGTCTACAATTTTCAAAGTCTCACCAACTTTGTAAAAGAATCTTGGTCGAGTTGGTGTTTCTTCCGATTCTACATTTTCCACATCAGCAAAAATATTCTTAATCTCTTCTAATTCCAAAGGTTGAGGACCATCCTTGGAACCTACGAAGGTTGAAACAGAAGGAAGACTCGTTAATAAAAAACGAATGTCATCATCCATAGCCATTTCAACGAGAACATAACCTGGCATCAGTTTCTTCTTAGTGACTTTCTTCTTGCCGTTTTTCATTTCGGCAACATCCATAGTAGGAATTTTTACCTGTGCAACAGTTTCTTCCAACTTCTTTTGGATGATTAACTTCTCTATGCTAGTCTTGACTTTGTTCTCATGACCAGAGTAAGTTTGAAGTACATACCATTTTTTCTCAACAGATGCCATATAGATGAATTAAGCTCCCAGACTCCAAAACCATTTTAGAGCACGAATAAAAAACTGATCTGCAAAAGATAAGAATATAGAAAATACAGCAACTGTTATCAATACAACAATCGTTGAGCTCACTACTTCTTCTCTTGTCGGCCATTGGACTTTCTCCAATTCTGCCTTGCATTCTTGTATGAATGTCTGTGCTTTCATTTATTTTCCTTCAATCTAGCTCTACTTCGCTCATCTCCAAAAATTTTGGCAGGGCCGGATGGAATCGAACCACCACCAAGGACTTTGGAGATCCTTGTTCTACCACTAAACTACGGCCCTATTTTCAAGCCCTCTACCAGGCTTGAACTGGTGACCCCTTCCTTACCATGGAAGTGCTCTACCACTGAGCTAAGAGGGCAAAATACGACTTTCCCTTCTTTGAAAAGGCTAGAAATATACAATATTTTTTAAGGCGCTTTTGCGTCAATTGAATTCAATTGGTTTCCGAGTATTGTGTTCAATTTTGAGATTATGTCGCATCCTTCGGGAAGATTTTCCTCCCAATTCTTCTTGAATTGGGGGTTCTTGCTTTTCCACTCTGGTACGAACAAAAATGCCTTCCAGCCAAGCTCTGAGGCAGGAAGCCAATCTAGGGCTAACTTATCCCCAACATAGAGTATGCTTCCTCCAGATAGCCCTACTTTCTTCTCAGCCGCCTTAAAAATTTCTTTGGAAGGTTTTTCGTAGCCGATTTCCCCTGAAATGATAAAATCATCAAAATAGTCATGGATTCCTATCTTTTTCAGTAAGCTTCGAAGCCTATTGTCCCAATTCGATAGAACTCCCATGCGAATCCCGAGCAAATGAGATACTTTCACTAGATCCATGAAACTTGGCTCAAGCATCCAATGCTGACCTGTCTCAAAAGATTCAAAAATAGAAACCTTTAGGGAATCCGATTCGGGTAAATCAAGTGAACTTAAAAAGCGCTTTATGAGATCCATCCAAAATCCTCTGGATCCTTCTGGATGATAAGAATAACGATCTTTAAAATCCTTCCTTTGGTATTTCTGGTCTAAAAAGTTCCAAGCTTCATAAAATGCCTTGTTAGCAGTGCTTGATTCAATACCACCCACATCTATGCCGAAACTATCTATAAGATCTAGATATATTTCACCTGGCGACTTCTTAAGATGCAAAACAGTATCACCAATGTCCAAATAAATATATTGATTTTCCAAAAGAACTCTCTAGTATTACATTTAAAGTAGGATGAATGATTATGGCAAAAAGTTTTCAGAAATTAGAAGATGAAATCCCTGATTTAATTAAAAGATCTAATAAGTTTACCATAAGATCCTCCCGAATGAATTCTAATTTAGAAAAGTATGTCCTGAAGATCATAACCGAAATGTGTAAACATCTTGAGTATGAAAACTTTGTTGAAATGCTTTATACAATTACCAAAGAGCTTGCCATCAATGGGGTTAAAGCTAACCAAAAACGAGTTTTCTTTGAAGATGAAGGTTTGGATATCACTGATCCAAAAGATTATGAAAAAGGTCTCGAAAATTATAAGAAAAAGTTCTCCGAAAAAATGGCTGAGGAATATGGGAAGCGCTGCCTAGCCCGAGGAGTTTTTGTTAATATACGCTTCCACTACTGCAAAGATGGACTCTATGTGGAAGTTAAAAACAATACTCCTGTAATCAAAGATGAAGAAACTAGAATGCGGGAAAAAATGAAAAAAGCTATGGGATACAATGACATTGCTGAATTCTATATGGATAATATGGATAATACGGAAGGAGCTGGTCTTGGAATCGCACTCATTATGATCCTAATGAAAAATGAGGGAATTGATCCAAATTTATTCAGAATTATTACCACAGATACGCATACAATAGCTAGAGTCGAGATACCATTTAACGAGAAATATATAAGCATACGAAGTGTAGAAAATAGTGAAAGGGAAAAAGAAGTAGCATGATTTTAAAAGATAAAACTATAGTAATCACTGGCTCCGCCGGTGGTCTTGGAAAGGCAATGGCACATCGTTTAGGAAAACAAGGTGCAAACATTGTCCTTTCTGATATTCAAGATGAAAAATTACAAGAAACAGTCGAAGAATTCAAGAAAGAAGGAATAAATACCATAGGTATCCAAGCCAATGTTTCCAAGGAAGAAGATGCCACAAAACTTATGGAAGGTGCCAAAAAAGAATTTGGTAGTTTAGATGTTGCTATTTTAAATGCAGGAATTCTAAGAGATGGATTATTAATTCGAACGGACAAAGAAACAGGCGAAATTAAAAGCAAAATGTCCATTGAACAGTGGCAATCGGTAATTGATGTAAATTTAACTGGTGTTTTTTTAACGGCTAGAGAAGCGGCAAGTATAATGGCTGTTCAAAAATCAGGAATCATCATTCCGATTGCTTCCATAGCTATGCATGGTAATTCTGGGCAGACTAACTACTCCGCTGCAAAAGCCGGAGTTGCGGCTATGACTGTTACTTGGTCCAAGGAACTTTCTCGGTATGGGATTCGTGTTGCAGGTATTGCCCCAGGTTTTATAGGAACAGAAATGGTTCTAAAAGATATGAATAATGAAGCATTGGAAAAATGGAAGAAAATCATTCCTGTTGGACGCCTTGGTGAACCAGATGAAATAGCCTCTACCGCTCAGTTTATCATTGAAAATGATTTAATCACTGGTGTGGTTTTAGAGATATCTGGTGGAGTTCGAATCTAATTTTTTTTGATTTGTTAATTTTTTTCTTGAAGCCGTAAGCCCTAAGGAAAGATATATATTTCAACTACCAACTATTTAAGTGGTAAATGGAGAATACCTAAGAAGTATTATTATATCTATGAAATTAAAATCGGAACTTTCTAAAACACAGACCGAACTTGCTGTTAAAGGGCTTCAAGGAATAGCACACCCTATTCGTTTTATGATTATGTTTGCCCTTTCTAAGGAAGAAATGTCTGTAGGCGACCTTGTTGATTTATTAGGAACTAGCCAATCTGCTGCCTCTCAGCACCTTAGCAAAATGAAAAATAATGGAATTCTAGAATCAAGGAAAAAGTCTAACCAAGTATTTTACTCTCTAAAAGATCCCAAGTATAAAGAACTTATCTCAATACTTGTTCGTCTTTATAAGAAATAAAGCAATCCAAAACTCAGAAGCTAGTTAATTAAAAACAGTTTCTGAGTTTTTTTATAGATTCATATTCATTCTATTTCTACCAATTAACTAAGCTTCTCGATAACATCCTGTGGAGCCTGTACGAGTTCAAGAAGCACTCCTTCAGAAGAAAGGGGAAATTGCTCATTTCCTTTAGGATGGATAAAACAAACGTCATAACCAGCCGCTCCTTTTCGAATTCCTCCAGGAGTAAATCGAACACCTTGCTCTGTTAACCACTCTACTGCTTTAGCAAGATCATCAATCCAAAGACCAATATGATTGAGTTTAGGCTCATGAACTTTAGGACTTTTGCTTGGATCAATAGGCTGCATAATATCCACTTCCACTGCAAATGCCCCCTTCCCTATAGAAAGTATATCCTCATCAACGTTTTCCTTTTCACTTCGAAAGCTAGAAATTTTGCTTAAACCCATAATCTCAACCCAGAACTTTTCTAACTTGGATTTATCTTCACCACCAATTGCAATTTGTTGTACTCCTAGTACTTTAAATGGTCTCATAAAATTTGTAACTCCTCATATTTTACACCTTATTTTTTAAAGTTTCTAATTCTATAAACATTTTAAATAAAAAATCGGAGATAATACTCATACAAGAGCTTTTTTAAAGTATGCGACCTAGGCTACTTTTTAAAATCAAATACCTAAAGAGATAGCAGTTAAAGAATTGAATGACTTAGATTAGAAAAATTCTAAGATGAAGTCAATCATTCTATGAATTGTACTTGGGTCGTAGATTAATGCAAACGCGATTCCTGTTAAGGAACCCCAGATATGAGCATCATGATTGATATTGTCATTCATAGCCTTAGATGCATAATTGCTATAAACCAAGTATCCAATCGCAAATATTGGTCCTGGAATGGGAATTGCAAAAAATAAATACAAAGTAACAGAAGGATTGAATATTATAAAACTAAATATTACCGCAGCAACACCTCCGCTTGCTCCAAGACTGCGGTACATAGGATTGTCTTTATTCTTAATAAATGAATCAAGATTGGCTATAACTATAGCAGATAAATAGAAGATTAAGAATACAAAAGATCCCACAATTCTTTCTAAAGGCAAAGCAAAGAAATAAAATGAAAGCATATTGAAAATTAAATGATTCAAATCAGCATGCAAAAATCCACTTGTGATCAATCTATAGTAGCTATGGTCTCGGTTCATTTTAAAAGGATGGAGAATAAAATGATTCATGAGATTTTGATTTTTGTATAATGTATAAAGACCAATAATTATGGTTGATACTAAAATTAAAAAAGATGAACTTGTTAGAGTCATTCTGAAAGGATCTTAGAGGAATTGAACAGCTCAATTCATTTTTATCTTTGTTTCCATAAATTTAAAAATTCATGCTAGCTATACTAAGCTAAGCATTGATTGATCTTGGAGATCAATTCTTCTTCATCCCAAGGCTTAGAAACTAAATCAGTTAAGCTAGCATTTTCTCTAGCATTCTGAATTGCAGATGGATCTGCTTGGCCAGTAAGCATGATTTTCTTTATGTTGGGGTATTTTTCGTGAACTTTAATTAAAAATTCATCCCCTTTCATTCCTGGCATTAGCCAATCTGATAGTATTAACAATACTTGGATACCATCGTCTGAAAATTCTTCGATTAATTCCAAAGCCTCATCCGCACTTTCAGCGAATTCTAGACGGTAGAGCTGCTTAAAATAGGATTTTAATTGGCCATTTAAACTTTGGAGAATAATCTTCTCATCATCTACACATAGGATTGCCTTTTTAGAATCATCACCCATAACTGAAGTTCAATTTTCTTTAGAAGCTGTTAATTCTCAAGAATTTTATCTATAAATTTAAAAATTTCCTAAATCTTCTAAATCAAATTTTTGGATGTTTGCTTAGATAAAATTATTGCTTGATGCTATTTTTCAACCTTATTCCCTGTGAAAACAAGGAAAGACAAATGACGAGTACTGAAATTTCTATCAATAGTTCCTTAGGAAGCCAGAGAAAATTTTCCAAGAAAAGAATTTATTATAAATTCTTTTATGCACAAACAATGATTGTTATTTTTCTTACGGGCTTTACTCTTCAAGCACAGGGACATTGGGAAGGAACCATTCATATAAAAAAAATCCAAAGCATGGTTGCTATTTTTGGAGAAAATGTAAATATCAGAAAAGAAGCGAATACTAAATCGGAGGTAGTTATGAAATTACAGCCTGGTGATTTAGTAACAATCATTAGCCAAGAGAATACTTTAACAACAATTGATGATGATTCAGAATACTGGTATAAAGTAGAAATTAATAAGAAACAAGGTTATGTTTGGGGTGGCTTATTAGCAGATACTTTTACATGGAAGAATAGTTACTTAATTCTTTTTCGTTCACTAGGAACTAAGTCTGGTTTAAGTGAGATTAGAATCCTCAAGAATAATAAAATACTAACATCCTTAATATGGAATACTGGCCCTATTGGACTCGATGATTTTAATACCAAACCCAAGGTAGAATTTTTACAAACAAAGAACTATTCGAATCCACCCGAATTATTTTTTAAAATTGAATATTTTGTATATTCCGAAATTGAATATGGATACACTTACAATCAATTCTTTACTTTATCTAGGAAAGGACAGTTAAACAAAGAATTTGGATTGGTGCCTGCTAGTTGTGACCCTCCAGCTTGTGGAGAACAGTTTGTTCTATTTCCAGAAGATGAACTCAAACCTGATGCTGATCTAAAACGTAAAAATATTTTTAAAGCAAATAAAAATGAAATAGTTATAATTTATCATAGTTTTTCATCAGATGATGATAATGAACATGAATGGTCGCAACAAATCTTTAAATGGAATGGTAAAAGTTTTAAAGAACCTAACTGATCTTCTATCGAACAATTATAATTTAATTGCACGCAGAAGATAGCTGGTTTAAAGAAATACTATATTTTGAGGATAAATAACATTCCACAATTCTACGATCATTGGTGTTTAGCATATTGTTAAAATAAATTAGCTCAGAAATAGATCCTTGTAAATTAGGCGTAAATTTATAGACATTCCCAACTATAAAAATTGGCCCAACAGTATTTCGTGTAGGAACAGCTGTTGTTTGGTCAAAGAACATGTCCTTGGTAGCCTATACTGAGTTCCATTTAAAACAGCGGCTGAGTTCACTTCGGCTAATCTATCCGTTCCATACCTTACAGTTCCTGTCCATACTCCATTATTCACTACGGGATCTTCTGAGGAATAATCTAAGGAGCTGCCTGCTTATGGATATCTTGCATTTAAACCAATATTACTCATTCTACGAATTCTGTGTTCTTTCGTCAAAAAGAGGTTTTTACCATCAATAGCCAATGAGGTAGAATTTAGCAATTGAGCATTTGCTCCCATATCGCTCGTTGTTCCAGATAAACTTACACAAGCAATTGTATAAACTCGATTGGTTCTTAGATTAATTACTCGTACTCGATTTGATGAACCTAGTTCTACCAAATAAATATTTCTTCCATTTGTTGTTAAACCATGAGGTTCAGTAAATAGTGCAGAAGAAATTGGACCATCTTTAAATCCGAAAAGAGTCCTTGAACCAACAAATCCAACTCTACATCCTACAGTTTTGGTATTTTTAGCTACAATACCTGCATCAGGAACTGTCCCTGTTAATGAGGCAGGAGATGTGATGGAACAGGTTTGCCATGGATTAGCGGCTATAGAATCTTACTTTGAAATAATATATTTCATTGATAAATGCATGGATTTTATTTAGTTTATTGTGAATAAAAGGAAAAGGGAAACAACCAATGGTCATTTCCCTTTAGTTTTTGAAGTATTAATTTGGTGTAATAGTCTTAATCAGAGTTAAATCAGCTCTTTTGAAAACTTTGATTGTTGTCTTAGCGCTTCCTTTGCCCTTACCTGTTACATAAATCTTATCTTTGAAAAAAGTAACTTCCGAATTTTCTTCGACAGGATCTGAGGATCGAACATCTAATACAAGATCAGGTTTAAATCTAGAAAGATGGTAATTCCCTTCAAACTTTTCGATTACATGAATTTTATCTTCTGTATAAATCATAGGAGTTCTCCAGAATACGTCGGAGGCATCAGATTGTTTGATTACTTTTAAAGTATTTGTATCCAAAAGGATGAGTTTATGTTTTCTATCATCAACCTTATCCCCTTCATATCCAAGAACTAATATTCCTTGGTTCTTAACCTCTACAAATTCTTTGGAACAAATATTTGAATAAGGACTCTTGAAAAGAGCATCATCTTTAATAGGATCAATCGCCCAGAGTTCATTGGAGTAATGACCATCTGTATCGTATTTGATAAACTTCATGAAAATAATTTTGTCACCAATCACATTTTCACTTTTCTCTTCTTTCTTTTGTAGCTCTTCTTTAACCTTGGCAAGCTCTTCTTTTACTGCTGCTACTTCTTCTTTAGCAGTTGTGTTGGAAGCAGGTTTTTCATTGCTAGCAGTAGAGGAAGTAGAGCTGCTTGGAGTAGTATCTCCAGAAGATTTAGCTTCTTCTTTCTTGGTTAAGCTTTCTTCTTTTTTATCTAACTGTTCCTTAGTATCTGCAACTTTTTTCTTTTCTTCTTCTACTTTCTTTTGTGCTTCCTGAACTTTTGCTACTTCTTTTTGTTTTTCTTCAATCTTTGTTGCATTTTTTACAGGATCTTTTTTTAATTCCTGCAATTCAGCCTCTGCTTTTGACAGAGCTTGTTTGTTTGCATTTTCTTGGTTCTTGAGGTCTTGTTCTTTTTTAGCAAGTTCATCTTTCTTTACGGCTACTTGTTTTTTTTCTTCGACAAGTTTATTCTTTTGAAGCTGATCCATTTTATCTTTTTCAGTATTCATTTTCTCCTTAGTATCTGGATCTTTTTCTTTCTTAAGGAGATTACCTACTTCGTCTTCTAATTCATCAGTAGTAACATCCGAACCACTGTCTTTTAGAATATTAGAAACTATAGGAATAATAATTTGGGTCTTGCCAGGCCAATTGCGATAGCTAGTATCAATACCAATTTTATTTTTATCTAATTTTGAATTTAATTCAGTGGTGTATTTTTTATTAAAAAAACTAGCATCTTTTCTATGCGCTGCGTTGTAATACAATACATAAAGTGCAAGTGTTTCAGAATTAGCCTCTGAATATTGGAAGGATCTTTCTATATAAGAAGCTAAAATTCGAGCAATTGAGTTGATATGATCAAAACTTTGGTCTTCTGATATTGTTAGTATATCGGCTCCAAATTTGTTGTCCTTGCCAGGTAAAACTCTTATGATACTGAATCCATCTATTTCGGAAACGGCAGAGGGATTTTTGGTAATTTGTTCTGAAAGCTTCTTTCCTTTGTCCGTATTCTCTTGAATGATCTCAGCTGTGGCTTTTTTCAAAGATTTGTTCTGGAATTGGATTTTCTTAGATGATTGGATTTCTTTTGTGCCGAGTGGTGCCTTCGATTGAGAAAGCAGGGGCAGACTTAAAAAAGAAACTATTAGAATGGCGTAGAAGCTAGGTTTTTTAGTGAACATTTTATCCTCAAACTGTTAACATTTTCACGATAAATTGAATCTGAAAAGCAAAAAAAAATGATTTCAATTGCCTTTTTAGGTCTTTTTCCCATTGTATAAATAAGATGAAAGTTTCAAGCAATCAAATTTTCAATTTCAACGCTGGACCTGCCATGCTCCCTAGCACAGTGATGCAGACCGCTCAAGAAGAATTTCTCAATTATAAGAATTCTGGAATGTCTGTAATGGAAATGAGTCATAGAGGTGGACACTTCCAGGAAATACTCGATAAAGCATTGGTGAATATTCGAAAATTACTTCAGATCCCCGAATCTTATGAGGTAATTTTCTGTTCGGGAGGTGCTACAGCTCAGTTTTCTTCTATCCCTCTTAATCTTCTAGATGAAGATGATTCTGCAGCTTATTCACTAACGGGTGTTTGGTCAGTAAAAGCTTACCAAGAGGCCAAAAAATTCTATCCTAGGGTTGTATCTATATTTGATGGAAAAGAAAGTAATTTTTCTGAAATACCAAATCTTAGGGACAGTGATATACCTTCCGATGCAAAGTACATCTACATTACCTCGAACAATACAATTTATGGAACTAGGTATTCTCAATTCCCTAATTTAAAGACTCCACTCATTGCTGATATGACATCCGATATTCTATCTAGAGAATTAGATGTGGGTAAATTTGGAGTGATTTTTGCTGGAGCTCAGAAAAATATAGGTCCCTCTGGATTGAATATTTGTATCATACGAAAGGATCTCCTACAAAATAGAAAGTCACCGACTCCAGTTATTCTGGATTGGCAAGTAACTGCAAAAGCTGGATCCTTATACAATACACCACCAACTTACTCAATTTATATGGCAGGACTCGTATTTGAGTGGTTGTTGGATTTAGGTGGCTTGAGTGCGATAGAGAAAATAAATGAAAAGAAAGCAAGCATACTCTATGAGACTTTAGATGAGACAGATTTTTACCAAACCTTTGTTCCAAAGGCGAACCGATCTATGATGAATGTTGTCTTTCATCTTAAAGATACCAAATTAGATTCCAAATTTGTTGAAGAATCAGAATCCTATGGTTTGGTAGGCTTAAAAGGCTATAGAGATGTGGGAGGAATGCGTGCATCTATCTACAATGCTATGCCTTTAGAGGGTGTGGAAAGTTTAATAAATTTTCTAAAGGATTTCGAAAAGAAATGGGGATAATTTTTCTTTTTCTAACCTTAGGTGTATCTTTCTCCCAGCCTATTCTATCCCAAACTATCTACTTCCCTGGCAAAATGGAAGCCGCTCTTCGTAGCAAAATCGATGTTTGTATTTCAAAACCAATTGTTAAATTTGAATTTAAGGAATCTGATTTTTACCAAGAAGCTCTAAGGCAAACACTATCCAAAATTTCTCAAAGATCCAAATTGGAAGGAAAAGTCAGAACAGCCTCTCTTCTTTGCATTACAAAAATGAATCTCAATGCCCAAGAAAAAAAGATGGTTTCAGCTGCCATGCAGGATCTCTTTGATGTTGAAATCCAGCTTTACCAAAGCTACCTAAAGTGGCTGCAGGCTGGGCTTGGATTAGATGCGAAAAATTTAGAAAGTTATTTCCAAAGTAGATATGATCTTATGATTTTAATTCAAACCAAATCAATAACGATTCTTAATTTGGACAAATCACCAAATCAAGCTGAAATAGAGGAAGATTTTTCTAATTTGTACCAATCTGTCCACCGTTCTAATTTTGATACAATTTATGGTTTAGATCCCAGTGTAAGGGAAAGATATTTTCAAGTTAAGGAAGGAAGAAAACAATGAAAGAAAAAATAGGGATCGCAAGTGATCATGGTGGTTTTGAATTAAAAGAAATCTTGAAAGAGGAATTAAAAAAACACTCTGAAACTATAGATTTGGGAACACATTCCCAGGAATCAGTTGACTACCCCCAAGTAATTGGAGCTGCCTGCCAGAGTCTCTTGCAAGGCAAAGTAGATAGGTTGGTAGTTTTATGTGGAACAGGAATCGGTGCATCTATTATAGCCAATCGTTACCAAGGAATTCGAGCTGCACTCTGCCACGACGAGTTCACAGCTGAAATGTCACGTCGCCATAATAATTCCAATGTTTTAGTTTTAGGTGGAAGAATTTTAGGAAAGGATCTAGCTATACGTATTCTAGAAAAATGGTTGCATACAGAATTTGAAGGTGGCCGCCATGAGAAAAGAATCATCATGATAGATGAAATTAGTAAGCCATCTTCGAAGTGAAAAGGAAGCTCTTATGAAAAAGGTTTTTTGTGCATTTATTTTCTTAGTTGTTTTAATAGGAACTAAGTATTTAAGTTCAAGTCCATCAAATAAATTACTTCCTTTTGTGGATGAGAATCTTTCTTGGGATGATCTAAAATTAATAAATTTAAAAATAGAACAAGATAATAAAAATCATAAAATCCTTTCATTGAATCCTAGAAGTATAGATTCCACCTTACTAACTTTAGATTTTGAAAATAAAAAAAGCCCAGGCAATTTAGACTCAGGTAATTATTTTCGAGGAAAGCAGTCTGCTAGATTCAATGGAAAATCAGATATTATAGAAATACCTAGGGGTAAATCGAGTCTATTTCTTGAACCAGAAATCCGGGAGCCTTTCTTTATTTCTTTTTTCGTGAACCCATCCTCTCAATCAGGTTCAGCTATACTTTTGAATAAATCTATTTTCCGATCTGGCCAAGAATTTGGTTTCCGCTTAAGTCTAGAACAAAGTAAATTAGAACTTCGGATAGATAGAATGATACAAACTGAATCTAGTATTCTACTTTCTACTAAATTAAATTCCCAACATAGCATTCCACAGAGAAAGTGGTCCCATATTATTTTAGAATTTGCACCTGCTAAGAATTTGATTCTTCTCTATATCAATGGTCTTGAAACAGCTCGCTATGATGGACTAGCGATAGTTAAAGATCGAGTAACAGGATTTAGTTTTCATCCAGATGATACAACGCCCTTGTATCTTGGTAAAAATTTCTATGGAAATATGGATGAATTTTTGATAGCTTCAGGAACACCGAATGCAAGCCATTTGTATGCAGAATATATGGAAGTAGACCTAAATCTTGATTCAAAATTTGTATCCCAAGCCTTGGGAATTGGATTATCCCCAGTTTACAAAAGCGATATTAGCCATGCCTATCTATCCAAATTTAGTTTGGATTCCAAACTGCCTAATAATTCCATACTAGAAGTTTGGTTTCGATCTTCACTTTCTCCATTTGGAGCTTATGAATCTGAATACAAAAAAGGTCTTTCCTGGAAACGCCTTAAAGAAAATGAACTAGATGCTATTTGTAATTCTGAAACAGTAAAATCCGAAAGTTCAAATCCATGTTTCACGTATTACCAGTGGAAGTTTGTACTGCGTTCTGATCCCGATGGATTTAATTCTCCCTCCGTTTCTAATTTCAAGTATAGAGTAAATCATAATCTTCCACCTAAGCAAATCACTGGATTGAAATTCCATGAAAGTGCCTCTAATCTGGATGAACCTAAAATCTGCATGACCTGGGTTGCAAGTGAGGAAGAAAATGTGTGGAATGGTGGAGGTTACATTTTGTATTATGGCTTCAAAGAAAAGGAAGTGGCAGGAACTATACACTACCATAATGCAAATAATAGAAAAAAAGATCTACTTCCAAGTGCTGAGAAATTCAATTTAAAGGATGATGCAAAATCGACTCGAGTGAGCATAATTTCATCTTGTGTTGATAATGGAATTTTACTTAAAAATGCAGAATCAATTGAACCTGAAAAAAATCTTCCATTCCTGAGACCAGGGATAACAACTTATTTCTGGGTATCTGCTACAAATTCATTCTGGTCAGAGAACGGACCTGGTAAAGATCAAATAAGCCCTAAATCTAAACCTATTTCTGTTACAATTCCAACGAAAGGTCAATAACCTTCATCCATTTACTTGGTTTTGTTTGCCCTTTCCAAGTGATTAAGGAATCCATATTCTTATTGATTGCCACACAAATCTCAATTCCCTCTAAACCCTCTGCTCCCAAGTCTTGGGAAATTTGAGAGTAGAGCTTTAGATCATCATTCGTCACAGGAAAAATTTCATCATATAGGATTCCAGATTGATTTAGATATTCTTTCTGATCTTTTTCATTTCCAAATGTCTTTCCTTGGATGATTTCAAATATAGACAAGGCAGTAGAATATAATTTGTGATTGTTCTGAATGTAAGACTCTAGCTTTTTATACAGAGCATTCGAGTCAGTGTTTGAGGAAATAAGGGTCTTCAATATTGATACAGAAATTAAATGTTTCATAAGATTGAAGATTGTTTTCCTAAATTATAAATTTTGTGTAAGGCTCTGAGTTTATCTGCAACAGATTTCTGGGTTATTTCGTTTTGGACAGAAACACGAACCAACTCGCCTACAGACATACCTCTTAGATTTGCGTTCGCTTTAAGCAGCATAAGTTCCTCATCAGAGAATAAAATTGTAAACCTTTTATCTACTTTAGACATAAAATAGTTTGTTTAATCTTCCACATTGAGTTCTTTTTCTGCTTGGTAATACCTTCGCCAAGAATTTTGGGCATCTACTGCTTGGCCCATAGAATCATAGATAGCACCTATGTTATAATATGCATCAGTGATGGTAAAATCTTTTTCTACGGATTTTCGAAAGAGAGTAATTGCCTTTTCTTTATTTCCTGAGAACCATTCGGCTGTAGCCCAGTGAAAATACCACTTGCCTAAACTAGGATCTCTAGGTCTTACACTTTCAAAGACTTGAATATTTTCCTCAAATAATTTTGCACTATTTCCATAATTCCTCTTGATTGTTTTCCATTTTTCCGCCCTGGTATAATTATCTTCCTCACGGGATGGTATGGGCAGATCTTCTTTCATGAGTAGTGCCTGAGCATAAACTAATCTCATATAAATTTCAGCTGGCTGAATTTCTAAGTACTTTTCTAAATAAGGAATAGACTCAGAATATCTTCCTTGCTTGAATAGTTCATAAGTCTTAGCTCTCAATTCTTTTGTTAGGCGACCTTTTTCAGATGAATACAAAGGTGCTACAATTAAAAAGATGCTAAATATATAGAAGAATATTTTCGCCATATGTAGGGTATATCTTTGTATTAATTTTTACATTTAGACTATCCAATTCTGCTTGGTCGACTATGAAGTCTGAATGATCTTTATCTCCAATTAACAAAAATGTATCTATATTTAACTCCATTAACTTTTCCCTAGAGTTTAAAGTTTTCATTAATTTACTGATAAATTGTCTTTTTATAAAATAAATATTTTCTGTTTCAAGATATTTTTCAATTTTAATAACATGGGAATAAGAAGTATGGAATCTCTCTCCAACAAATGATTTGAACAAGTAAATACTATGTGTTAACATATCATTTGTTACAGCCTTACTATTGACTCTTTTATCTCTATAATTTGCTAAGCCAGGAATTAAATTATTTAATTTAGAATGAATCATTTGAATCCATCTTGGGGAAATCATATTCGTATCAATCTCGTCTTCTTCATTTGTTTTCTTTAATAAATCATGTTTAGGCACAAATGCGACAAGACAGGCATCTATACCTGGTTGATTTAAAAAGAAAAATAGAATCTTTCCATAAAGGTTAATAGATTCTAAGGAAAATTTCTTAGAAAAAAACGGATCCATTATTAGATTAGGAGTGATTTCTAATTCAAAAAAATTATCTTCTCCTAATTTTACAAATGGATCATTCTTAAGAAATAAAAAGTTAGTTCGAGTAACAGAATCCAGACCTGTAGACATTTCACAAAAGTAAGCTTGCGAATCGTAAGATAAGAAATACCAACCAAAATGCTCAACACCGATACGATTCAATAAAAAACTACTGTATTTCATAATGGATGATTCTTGAATCGTAGAAGCATCACTGTACAAGGACAAAAGAGTCTTGAACTCTTCTTCTTTAGATGGTTCAACTAGATCGGAATAAATGCTTCTCATCCTGGATGGAATTGATTTTGAAGAAGAATACTGCTCAATAGAAGATTGCTCTTGAACAATTTGTACTGCATCTGAACTTGTAGGGCTAGTTACCTTTTGAACTAAGTCCTTGAGTTCTGGATTGAATATGGATGACCTTTTTGCTTCTAATTCTGGGTCTACCTTAGAATCTTGAAAGAATTCACGGATTCTCTTAGGAGGAATTATTTGAAAAGAAGTGGGTTTCATCGACTGTTTCCTACTTTATTTCCTTAGAACCGAAACTCGCAAGCGAATTTCTTTTCTAGAATTAGTTGTATTCTAATATAACGTAAGAAGATAGTCTAAATTGTATGATTTTTTATGTATTTTTGGACGGAATTGGATTTGGAGAGAAAAACTCAGACAAAAACCCCTTCCAAAGATTCTCAACTCATATCTTTCGACCGCTCTCAGGAAATCCATCTACGGAAAGTAGAATACGCTATCTAGAAACAGATGCAACAATGGGAATCCCTGGCCTACCTCAGAGCGCAACTGGACAGACTGCATTGTGGACAGGTTTTAAAGCACCTTTAATCTTAGGTCGGCATTTGAGTGGTTTTCCGAGTTTTACATTAAAAAAGATAATCGCTAAGCATTCCATGATAAAAATTTTAAATGCAAATGGAGTGAAAAGTGATTTGATCAATTGCTATACACAAGCCTTTTTTAAAAAATTTGGCCCAACTTCAAAACACCTCTCCGCATCCACTCTAATTCAAATGGCTTCCGACCGCCCTTTAAAAAGCATAGAGGATCTAAGAGAAGGAAATGGAATTTATATGGATATAACGCATGAATTCCTAAGAAAAATGAATTTTGATTCAATTCCAGAAACTGATCCTGTTATGTTTCTACGAGACCCTTACGAGGTTGGAAAATCTATACCTTCAAAGTTCAGTCATTATGGACTTTGTATTTATGAATATTTTTTGACTGATAAAATCGGTCATGATCAAAACTGGGAGCTCGCTGAAAAAAGCATTAGAGATTTGGAAAGTTTTATTTTAGGTTTCTTAGATGCTATGAATCCTTTGGAAGACACTCTCATTCTTACCTCAGATCATGGTAACATGGAAGACTTATCAATAGGAACACATACGAAAAATCCTGTCCCAACCATGCTTTCCGGTAAGTATGCCAATGAATTAGAGAAATCGATTAAAAATCTAGCCGATATTCCACCCAGTATTTATACAATGTTAAATCTCAAAGAAGCTTACGAAGTCTGGCAAAGCTCTGACTTCCACTCTCATAGAATCGAAACTATCTAAAAATCAAAGTCCTCATCATTCCTAGAATCCAATGGTTTGGAACTATCACTTGGACTTGCAATACTGGATTTTTCTTGTAATTGGTCTAAGCATTCTTTCTTCCAGGCTATAGCCTTTTCAGTAATATGATTTTTATTATATTTATCTATAACAACTTGAAAGATAGCGGCAGCATTTTCATATTTCGCTTGTTTAAAATAGATTGTTCCCTTCTTAAACAAGGCATCTTGGTCTAGGGAATATACACTATTATTGAGAAGTTTGTTAATGGTTTGAATTGCTTCGGTGTATTTTCCTAAGGCATCATAACTTGATGCAATATAATACAGAGACCCTTCTTCATTTTGTCCAAGTTCTATTGATTTTTGAAAATACTCGATTGCTTTATAATATTGCTTACTTACAAAAAAAGTTTTAGCTTTTTCATATACACCAGACTTGTATTCACTTTCAATCTTAGGATCTGTTCCATCCATCCTGGAAGATTCTTCGAGGTAGCCATCAAATAAATCAAAGGCTGCATAGTCCTTACCTTGTTTTTTCAGGACACGTCCCAGTCCTATCCTTGCTTCTGTATAATTACCATCTTCTTGGATAGCAAGTACATAGTTCTTTCTCGCGGTTTCCCATTGGCTTAGATTATAATTATAATCTGCCAAGGATTTAAAAACCTTAGAACGAATCTTTCTATCAGTACTAGTTCGCAAAACATTATCTAGATGAACACGACCTTCATTTTCCCGGTTCATTCTAAGCAAAAGATCACCTAGTGATAAACTTAATTTTTCTTGTTCTGTAATTGATATATCATTGGTTCTATTGATACTCTGGTAAATTTCTAAAGCTCTGTATTTGTCACCAGAATTTTCTAAGGCCTTAGCTAAATTATATTTGATTCTAAATTCGTATTGTGGATTATTTTTAGCAACTAATTCAGAAAAAATTGAAACTGCCTTTGATTTAGAACTATCTCCTGTTTGTTGGAGGTATTCTTCTCCTTCTAGAATTTTTTCTAAGATCCCCTCTTGAGCATAAAGGTCTTTTTGAAATAAGGTTTGGTAGGCAGCAGTCATTAAACCTGCAGAAATAAGTAAGAAGCCAGTTAAAACAATAATTGAACGATTCATTTTCCACCTCTAGCAATACGATCTAAACTTCGATTCTTCCAAAACTGAGCTCGTTCTGCATTGTATTGAACAGTCTCAATTCGATTGAATAATTTTAAGGATTTCTTGAATTCACCTAAATGAAAATAACATATACCCATAAAGAACATTGCCTTTCCTTTGAGGATAGTGTCATTTTCTACCTTAGCATATTGGGTGAGTTTATAAATAGCTAAGGAGTATTCTTTTTTCTTATATGTTGATCTAAGTATTTCATCTAAAATACTTGAATCCGAATTATAAATTACAGTAGGTTCTACATTTTCAGCAGTTTCATTTTCCAGATTTTCCTGAGCTACCTTATCATCTTTAGGTGCATCTAGATTTGAACTTAGCTTAGGAAGATCACTAGGATTTGTTTTGGTAATTTCAGGATTTGCCGTTGTAGCTGAAGTGATTTCTTCTTTTTTTTCTTCAGGAACTAAATCTTTATCAAATTCATATTTAAAAAAAGAATTCCCATCGCTTAGATTAAAATCTTCAGCAATATCAGCCTTCTTTGCAGTAACAGCAAAGTATAGAGCTTCAACTTGTTTAATTTCTTTAATGCTAATCGACGTCTTAGGATGAGATATAACCCCAACTTTTAAAACTGTTCCTCCTACAAAGGAATTGACTCCTTCATCAAAAGATCGAGTTGATGCATAGATTGTATACTGAGTTGTGTCATCTGCTCCAGTAGGTGGATTCCATTTCAGAGTTGCACCCTTACCCTTTCTATCGTAACCAAAACCTCTCACTGTAAAACTAGAACTTTCTTCTTTACTACTTGTTTGTGGTTTAGCGGAATCTTCGGAGGCAGGCTGATTGATTTGGTTGTCCTTAACAACTTCTGCATTTCCTTTTTTATCTAAAATAAAGAAAATTCTTCTATAAGATACATTTTTTTCCAAAGGTAGACTTTCGGCTTGGTCATCTTCCTTGACAGAAACCCCATAGTATAAGGTTTGTGATCTTGATAGATCTAAGTCTAGATAAGTATTGATTGGATGAGAAAGTTCCACAAGTTTATCAGCTTTCCTCATATTTTCCATAGTATTCATTGGAGAATTTGATCTATATAAAGAATATACAGTTTGTTTGGCGACTGCATTCCAGGGAGGAGTCCAGCTAACTCGGATATGAGAACCCTCTGCC
This sequence comes from Leptospiraceae bacterium, assembly GCA_022402465.1. Taxonomy (GTDB): domain Bacteria; phylum Spirochaetota; class Leptospiria; order Leptospirales; family Leptospiraceae. Next base: position 48,092 of record JAKRSH010000044.1, read on the forward strand.
TTGATTAGAAGATTTCCTATAGTTTTGGTTTTATTACTCGCATTTGAATTCAAACTTACTAAGGGGGAAGTTGTAGCAATTGCTGAAGTTTCTTCTATAGATATTGGTTTTGTTGTATAATTTTGATCTGCTAGCATAACTACTGTTCTTTTCTTAACAGCCTCAACAGTAACTATTGCATAGTAGTAAGTGCCTGGTTTTAAGTTATAATCATAATAATTCGAGGCTGTATTTTTTCCTTGTATGGGAAATCTACCCAAGGAATCAGCAACATATAATTTTTCGGGAGTATCGATTATAGAGTTTGATCTTGCAATAATTATTTCACCATCTTCAGAAGGCGGTTCCCAGAGGATGTAAATGGATTTATTGTCTGGTAGCATGCTTGCACGAATACTTGAGGTTTCCTTCTTATCAAAATTGGAAGAAAACAATCCCTGCCCCAAAATCGGGGAAGTTGTAAGCCAAAGAAGAATTGGCAAGGTGTAAAAATGATTCTTCATGCTCTTCTATTATCGGATGTAAATGTAGAGAATATTGAGTTCAGCTCAGGTCTTTTCCTTGATTTTGTAAGTTTTCTCCGCAACCTAGACAAGTATGGCTGAAACAGAATACTTTGAAAGTGAAGATTACCAGAATTTTTTATTATCAAGCCAACGTAGAGAAATCTGCCCACCGGAACTCATTTTTGAAAATTTCAAAATATCTGAGGTTGAGAACTTAGTGGACTTTGGATGTGGCAAAGGATTTTACCTTCAGGACTTTAGAAGAATACTCAGAAAGGAATCTTGGATTTGGCCCTGCGAATGCCAACATGATTTGATAGATTTTATTCTCAAAAGAAAAATTGACGAATCCATTCATAACTTAACTCCCTTTTATATGGATAGATCCGATCATCCTCTTCTACCAGAGTGGATTCCAACTCCTGATCTGATTTTTACAAGTCTCTGTCTTTCCACCTTTCCCAATCCTGGTCTTGCTATGGATGGATTAATTCGCTCTATGAATCCAGGGGGCAGATTGATCATAGTCGATTGGAACAAGCACGAATACAATTTTGGACCAAGGATCAACGACAAGGTTTCCCAAGATAAGATGGTATTCTTAGCAGAAGATTATAAATTAAAGGTCATCAAGCAAGTTAGAATTAAAGAATTATTTTATGCAATCGAAGTCGTTGCATCCGCTGATTTTGTATATGGTTTTTATGATTTAAAAGAAGAAGAAGCTGATGGAGGGATATGGGACAAAAGTTAAAGTCGATTCCGTCTTCCTTACTTCTACTTCTTTTGGGTTTAACTGCTTCCATTAGTGCGGATGCTATGGATGAAAAAATTAAAACCATCCCTCTTATGAGCTGGGAATCGAGTATCAAAGCAGAATATCTTTACCAAAGAGGAACACTTTGGGACAATCCAGATCTTGTTGAATGGAAAAGTCTCAACGAATTAAGAGACCCAATTTACTCATCAAAAAATATGGTTCCTCCCATCCTTTGGACAAGAGTTAAATTACCTCACATATCCGAATCCAATACTTTCTACATGAGAAAATTATTTCTTTCCACATTTTATGATGTTTACTTTCGTAAGGAAAAAATCCATACCTATAGAGAATTTGAAAATAATCAATTTCTTCCAATTTATGAAAAGTTAGATTATTTCATTCTTCCTATTGCTGAAGAAGGAGAATACCTTTATATTCGAACGGACTTTTTAGTTAAGTTTGATTATGCATTTGAAAATTTTACTTGGATAGGCAAGTTGGGAGATTTACTCGAATATAATATTCAGAAAGCAGTAGTACCTCTTCTCTTATCCTTTGTTATTATTTCTATTGGGCTTATCGCATTTTTTTTATTTATTTTAAATTTAAAAAATTCTTATAAACCTCTGTTGTATTTCAGCATTATGAATATTTCTATAGGACTTGCAATTCTTTCACAAAATGAATTAATTTATATTATATACAATCATCCTAGTCTTTATTTTTCTATCTTGAATATTACAAGTCTCTTAATTCCAATAGGCGTAATTGGATTCTTTTCCCATACACTGGGAAAGAATTTACTTAAAACAACAAATGTTTTTCAAAGAATCAATCTATGTTTATTATTTATATATTTCATAAACTATTATTTTATTTTAAATCCCGAAACATACTTTATATCAGCAGTTATAAATCGTTTATTGCAGACTTTTTATTTTATAGAATTCTCTTATATTTTATTCAAATCAATAAAATTGGGAAAAGATAGCATTGAGGCTAGGATTTTTTCAATAGGAATCTTCTTCCTGCTAAGTTTTATTATTTCATTTATCTTATATCTTTTTATATTCTATGAATCAACTAAATTACCTATGTGGGGTTGTCTACTCTTTCTAATATCAATGGGCGTTGCATTGGAAAGAGATTTTCGATTAAAAAGACAAAAATTAGTTCTAATCAAAAAAGAATATGAAATCCAACAAAAAACATTTCACCTAGCTCAACTAAGTCGATTGAAAGAAAAATTAAGTCCCCATTTTTTCTTCAACTCTTTAAATACCTTACATGCCTACGCAAATTTGAATTCTAAACTAGCTAAAATTTCCATTGATTCTATGATAGAGAATTATAATTTCTTGGAAGAGCATGTAGACTCTAATTTGGTTCCATTTGAAAAAGAATGGGAATTTACAAAAGTATATTGCCGCTTACAGAAAGTAAGATATTTAGATAGATTAAAAGTTAAATTTAAGAAGTCAGGTGATTTTTCTAATATTTTAATTCCACCGCTCTCCTTACAACCACTGATAGAGAATGCCTTCAAACATGGATTTCAAAATTCCTCAGAAAGAATTTGGAAATTAAATATTGAAGCAGATATTATAAATAATCAAATTAATATTTCTGTAAATGATAATGGTTCAGGATTAGATCACAAAGAAGATTACTTCAAAAGATCTTTAGGTAATATTCAATTTCGAATCAATTATTTCTTTGAATCAAATTCAATGAAAATTTCGAATTTACATATGGGTGGTGCAAGTATTCAAATTCAATATAGCCCAATTCTTAAATCTCATAGTCATGATTGAAAAGAAGATTAAAGTTTGTATAGCGGAAGATGAATATCCTGCAAGGGAACTTTTATTAAAATTCATCAACAATAATGAACATTTACATTTGGTTAGCTTTGCAGACAATGGGATGGATGCTGCTGAAATGTTACAAAAACATGAATATGATCTAGCAATACTTGATATAAATCTACCCCACTATTCAGGAATGGAATTATCTAAATTTTGCAAAAAGAATTCTTATCTAATTTTTGCCACAGCACTTAAAGAGCATGCTATATCAGCCTATGATTTGGGTGCTATTGATTATCTGCTTAAACCTTATTCAGAAGAAAGATTTCATGCAGCCATTGATAGAGTAATACAATTTTCACAAAATAAAAAGTATGAGCAAAACAAATCAACAGATTTAGCATTTACAATTTATGAAAAAAATAACTACTATATCATCCCGTATAAGGAAATTATATATATTTCTTCCCATGGCAAGAAAACTGTAATCCATACAATAACAAAAGATTATGAAATCAATAAATTACTCAAAGAAGTTGAAAATAAAATTCCAACACAAATTTTCATAAGAATACACAAACAGATTATCGTTAACATTAATTTTATTTCTCATATTCAGTACAACCAAGGTGGCTCTTATATTGCCTATTTAAAGGATGAAGACGAAACAGAATTAGCAATTGGACGTTCTTTTGCTAGCGATTTGAAAGAAGTTCTCAAGATCTAAGTAGCGATCATTCCTAAATGAGTAACACTTATTCTAATTTAGGAGGAAAAGGCAGGATTCGATGGTTTCAAACTTGACCTACAGTTTTAGGAAAAGTTTATTGACAGTAGATTAGGAAATCTCAGGAGCATTCTATGATTTTATTTTTTCTCTCTTTAAATAAGAAACTATCCACTTCGATCAAATCCAAAGAAAATAAAAAGTATCCCACTAAACATAGTAAAAAGGTAGCTGTTGCCTTAGTTTTCCTAATCCTTGTTTCTTGTGCAACAAGCACAGCAGGTTTGGTAACAAGTAATACTGCTATAGGCGATAGAAAATTTACTATTGTAGGTCCCGTAAAAGATAAAATATCTTGGTATTCTTTAGATATAGGTTTCATAGGTATCCCTCTTGAAGAGCCGCCTATAGAAGAGTTTACTCAAAATCTTATAACACAAAATAATGCAGATGCTTTAATTAATATTAGATACTGGAATGAAAAGTCAGTTTATCTATTTATAACTAAAAATACTTTTGGCTTAAATGCTGAAGCAATCAAATGGGAAGAAATTCCAGTGATTACGAATCCTAAAGCCAAGAAATGAAAACTAAGATCACTTTATTACTATGCTTCTGTATATTTATCATCTCCTGTGTGGGTGATGGTAAGGTAAGAGATATTTCCATACAGCCTGAGGCTACTCGAATCTTAAGCACCAATTATGAGATACTAGGTTCATCTATAGGTGAAAGCTCTACTTTTTATATTTTAGGATTCATTCCTATCACAACGGAAATTAGTATGGATTATGCTTTGAGTCAGGCAGTTCAAAAAATCCCTAACGGACAAACTATGGTAAATTTAAAGGTCTGGCACGAGACCAGATATTTTTATCCTCTTGGAACAGTAAGTGTTCTAAAAGTAAAAGGCGATGTTATCGGAAAAAAGGCGGAAGTGAAATGACTTTTCAAAATACTTATACTGCTTCATCAAAAAATCTAAGAGGACAAATTAGATTAATTATCATATTGCTCTTGTTCTTACTCTTTCTGGGCAATTGTGGGAACCAAGTTTTAGTTCCGCGAAATGAAGCTTACAATGAAATTTATTTTGCCTTAAGGGCCAAAGCCAATGAATGCGGTGTAGAAATTCCTAGATTGCCAATTTTAGTAGCAGAAGAAGTGTCTAGAAGGAATCTCGACCTTTGTACGATTGCAATAACAACCGCTAGCTGTTCATCTATTGATTATCCCTTACCTTGTCTTTTATTATATTTCTCAGATGACCAAGGAGACATACCCTGGTATGCCAACTTCACCAACTTATCCAAGGTAAGAGTGAATTTATGAAACGATTATATCTAGGAATCACAATCTTTTTTTTATGCTTAAGTTCACTCATAGCCGAACCAGTACGTGTCAAGATTTACAGTAGGGTCAAGGAAAAACCAGAAGCAAATACTGGTGTTTTAATTTTTGAGACAAAGAAGCTCTATCAAACCGATGAAGATGGGATTTTTGTTGGTGATATTCCACAATCGGGAACCTATACAATTCGAATTTTGCGGGCAACTGGAACCCAAGAAATCAAAGCAAGTCTTCAATCTGGTGAAAATACAAATACAATTTACACTGATAAAAAAGATCTACCGAAAGGTGCAATCAATGTAACTGCTGAAAAAGACAAAACAGTTGTTTCACGCTATAAAGTTAGGTATGATGAAATCAAACGTATGCCAGGCTCTTTTGGGGAAGCCCTTCGCGGATTAGAAACCTTACCAGGGATCACTCCCAATATAGGTTTCGGTGGAGGAGCAAATGGTATCATTATTCGGGGTGCTGATGCTGAATGGAATACCTACCTTTATGATGATCTTCCTATCAATTATCCTTTCCATTACGATGGTTTAACTTCCGTTGTTCACAACGACATGATTAAGTCTATTGATGTCTATACTGGTGCCTACCCTGCAAATTATGCCAATGCAACTGGTGGTATTATTGAAATAGAAACTGTTGATAAAGTAGATAGAGACAATGGAACCTTCCAAATTTCTCTATGGAATACAACAGCAATGGTGCAAAAGCAAATTGCAAATGGAAAAGGTTATTTGATTGTTGGAGGCAAACTTGGATATTTGGACAGGTCTATAGGTGCCTTAAATTTGGTTCCAGATGGAATTCGTCTTCCTCGGTATACAGACTCTCAAATAAAATTCGTATACGACATATCCAACACCCAACAAATATCCGTTTATAATATCACAGCAGAAGATAGCTTCGCTGCTGCCTTTAGTCAATATCGATTGACAGATCCTACCGATGAATCTGCTGTTTTTGCTGGAGGAAATTTTTCCGTAGGACAAAGATTTCGTACATCGGCAGTTAGGCATACATGGAATCCAACAGATAAATTTACCAATCGACTTACACTTATCAATTATGACCCTTCTGCAAATATAAATGTGGGACTAGGTGCAATACGTGGAAGAGCTAAGGAATTAGTTCCTTATACAGGAATTAGACAAGATGCTGTCTTCAATGCCTTCAAATTTTTAGATATAGATTTTGGAACGGAAATTAGGGAATTGAGTTTTCGAAATTTTGGGGAACAAGTTTTGCAAGCAGATCCGAACAATCTGTCCCCTAACCCTTTCAGAACTACAAATCCTGACTTTATTACTCAACCAATCAATCTCAATACTAAATCAAAATATGCCAATGCATATACTACCTTACACATTAAAATGGGAAATTTGACAATTACCCCTGGGGCAAGATATGATTATTTGGAAATTTCACAAGAAGGGAAACTGGGACCTAGGGGAACTATCTCTTATCTTTTTCCTGATGTGGGAAAGGGTTTAACTCTGTTTGGTGGTTCAGGAGAATACTACAGGTATTCCAACGGAACTGGCTCATCTTCTTTTTATAACGAAGACACTGGAAATCCTGATCTACGTTTTGAAAAAGCAGTCAAAACATCGGCAGGTATAGAACAAAAAATCAATGAAACATATCTTGTTAAATTCGAAGGTTTTAAAAACGAATTTAGTAGCCTTGTCCAAAGGGATAATTATATATCTAGACCTTTTGGATTAAATCCCGATCGAAGACTTTGGCTCACAGATCCTATACAGTTTAACCAAGCAAAGAACTTTTCCAATAGAGGAGATGGTTGGTCACATGGCTTTGAGGTTTTATTGAAGAAATCCAACCGCCCAGGATCAAGGGATTGGTTTGGATGGATTTCTTACACCTGGTCTCAGTCTTTTAGAAATAATAATATCTTTAAAGTCTATGACTTTGATACTACAGTTCGTACAGCAGATGAAGCAAGGCTCTTGTATTCCATTTACAACAACTCCAAGGAAGAATACGCAAGTTTCGATAGAACTCACATTGCCAATATTGTCTATGGATGGAGATTTGAAGAAGACAAACAAATCGGTCTTAGATGGGCTTATCTCACCTCTACTCCAGTGACGCCAGCCATAGGGGATGATGGAGGACGCTTTCGAAATCCAGCTAACAATCAGACCTACTTTGGGCCTATCTTTTCCAATAATCCATTTTCAGCCGAATATGGAAATACAAAACGTTTGACTGATTACCATAGGTTGGATATTCGATTTGATAAATTCTACAATTTTGAATGGGGATATATCAACTGGTATTTGGAAATCATCAATGTTTACTTACGAAAAAATGTAAATGGTGAAAGTTTCAATAATCTTAAACCATATTCAATCAATAACCCCTCACCAAGTCAAACATTCGGTACACTGGAAACACCAAGTGGTTTAGTCGTACCTTTCTTCAATGTTGGAATGGAGGTTAAATTCTAATGAAAAAATTCTTAACAAATATTTCATTGATCCTAATTTTAGTGATTACTAGTTTAACTCAGAACTCCTGTAGAGATGAGAATGTGAATGCTGATGAAAAATTCCAAAGAGAATCTATTCTTACATTCTTAGTTCTCCCAAGATTTGAACCTATACAAAGTTGCAGAACCGCATATGTAGAAGCAGAAGTCTGCTTAAGTGAATCTAGGTCTTTTCCTTTGGCAGTAGCAAATGAACAAACTATCTCCGCAGTCTTTAGCAATGGTTCCGTTGAAAATTATACGGATCTATGCAATCAAACGAAAGTTTCACAGACATTTCGCAATTATACTGACCAAGCTTTTGCATGCAATTTCAATTGCCAAAGTTCGTATTGGAGAACTTTATCATCGAACAACCTAACAGCTTGTTCCGAAAATACATTTTCAGATTTATGGAGCAACTCTATCCAAGACAGAGGCCTCCAGAGATGTATTCAGTCCTGTTTTCAACTTACTGGTAGCCCTGTAGCAACTAGTCCGAGAATAGAACTCTACTTATTGTATTCAACCTTAGAGTAAGAATTTATTCTAACTCGTATAGTATGGAACCATTTTGGAATCAAAATGGTTTGAGAATCTATGAAAAGTAATTTTGAATACAAATTATTTGCGATTTTAGGTATATTTCTATTTTTAGCTTTTACAAATGATATTTGGATCAATTCAAAAATTAAATTAAACTCAACCTTTTTCGATAGTATTTCAAGACCAAAGTTAATAATCAAAGATTATCAATTTATTGAAGGTGATTCTCCTTACAATAAAGATACTGCAAGCTTCCAATACATAGAAAAATCAGATGATGTAAAATGGTTAAAAGGATCACCTACTTTTATACCAGAATCAGATTCTAGTTATGCATGGTTGAGAACTAGTTTGAGTCAGGAAGAATTATCCAATGATAGCGTTTTCTTATTTGAACATTTTTATATAGCTATAGAAATTTTCCAAGATAAAGAGAAAATTTATAGCTACGGAAATATCAATGATTTAGAATCCATTAAATTCAATGGAACAAATATAGAAATCCTTCCACTTAAACCTGTACCTACGGAATATCTCTATGCAAGAATTCGATTTAAGGATAAATACAATCTTGGTTTTGGAGGAAGATTTATTTCTATAGGTTCAAAATTTTCTTTGCTTCAATTAATTTTGCAACAAGAAATAATCCCTCTATCCTTTAGTTTACTGACCTTCTTAATTGGTTTTTATTCTCTACTCCTTTATTTTTTTCGTTGGAATGAGAAATATAAACTCCTTTTAGATTATTCCTTATTCATGGTATCAATGGGCACAGCCTTATTCTCGACTTGCTTATTACCTCAAATTTTTCTTAACATGCCAACATTTTCTTTCTTTTTAAATATAATCCCTTTCCCCTTAGCAGCTATATTTATGCTTAGAATATATGCGTATGTTACTAATTTCGAATATTGGAACTATTTAAAATATTTATACTTTGCACTTATCCTTTCTGGGCTCTTCTTAATAGTAACATATATTTATATAATATTTACCAACAAGACTCTACCCTTCTTCATAATTCCTTCAGCTTATTTATTATTCTTTTATGTTATCGAGAACTTAAGTTTAGGAACTCTTTCTTTAATGAAATGGAAATCAAAAGATTATGTTTCTGTTTTCTTAGGTTTTGCATTCTTCTTAAACATAGGATTATTATTGTTAGATATACTAAGAGGAATCTTTTTAGATGATAATATCGTTTGGTACAATCATTGGAGTATCTTCTTTTCAATTTTAGCACAAAGTTTAATTCTAGATAAAGAATTCAAAAAGAACAACCAAGAACTGGAGCTTTATGAAAAAAATTTAAATTCCATTCGGTTGGAATTAGAGGAATTACAATTACCCTCACTTAAAGAAAAGATGAATCCAGATTATTTGTTCTCATCATTACGAATAATAAAGAAACTTTTATATAACAATAATGAAAAAGTTGGTAAAGCAATACTTTCTCTTTCGGAGAGTTATAGATATATACTTGACAAATCTTCTTTAAGCTATGTACAATTCGAAGACGAAATACAATTTACAGAGAATTTTCTATATTTAACTGAATTGAAACATAAAGACAAACTCTCCGTCTTTATCCATATGCCCAAAATATCAATGAATCTATCTATTAAACCTCTTAGCATTCAACCAATACTCGAAATGATTATTGAAAATTATATGCTACGAATTGAAACTTCTTTGCTAGAAATAAAGATTAAATTCAAAGTTAACAATGTAGGTATCAAATTAACTATAGATAATAAAATTTTTAAATCAGAACGAAATAAAGAAATTGAACCCCAAGAATTAATTGAAAATTCTCAAGATTCAATTCTTAACTCAATTTATAAAATAGATAAAGAATTTAAAGTAAAAGTGAATGAAGATGCTAAAATAAATTTAACTACTTACCAATATACCATTCCAAAAATCAAAACTAGTTCTTAGGTAAATTAATTATTTTCTTTCTGAAAAATCCTATTTCATTCCCATACTGAGTTTTTTCATTTAAAGTTAATTTAGGAGAGAGATCCATAGTATCCTTTTCAAAGATTAAAATTACAGTTGAACCCATTTCGAAACGACCAAGCTCTGCCCCTTTATCAATTAAAATAGAAATGTCCTTGTAATCATGTTCTTTAGAAAAACGGATCCAAGAATTCGTTACTATATTATTGTCATAAGTAACTCGTATCTTCCCTACGTTAGAGGCTCCCACCTTGACAACTGCAACCTTTCCATATTCCGTCTGCAGAAAAGTTATCAATCTTTCATTCTTTGGAAATAAACTTTGTATATTCAAGACTGCTAATTCATTTACTGGAAATAATTTTCCTGGTTCGTAATAATATCCCAATACTTTTCCATAAAATGGACTATGAATTCTATGATAATCTTGTGGTGAAAGATAGAAGGTTATAAACTTACCGTTTATAAAATCTTTGGCATATCGTTCCACCCCTATCAACTCAGAAACAGAGTAATCTATTCCCTTTGCTTGTATTACAGATTTCTCTTTAATATCTCCAAATGCTGAAATTCTTGCATCAACTGGACTGACAAGAGCATTCGCAGCAGAATCAATAATTCTTGCCTCAGCACGAAGAGCCCTTGTAAAAAACTGATTCAAAGAGTTGTATTCTTGGATTTCCAATTCTGCTTCGTCTAAGTTGACCTTATAAGTTTTTGCAAAAGCCTTCAATATCGGTATCATCAAAAATCTAGGAAGTCTCAACATAGAGATAATTCCAAATATTTTGGATATTAAATTCTTAGGTAGAATAGATAATAAGACTAAATAAAAATCTTGGATTATTTCATATTTCATTCCAGATTCCGAAATAAACTTTTTCAATTCTACTCTTGCAGTTTTAGACAATAGAATCAATGAAACTAAAAGCGGAATTGATGTAATGACCGCTAAAGTAAAACTATAATTAAATAGATAAGGAAGCATCAAACCACCAAATTTATCTATAAGGAATGCTGTTGTTAAAATTGTGATGACAAAAAGTATTCTATAAATATTAGAAAGGCGATCACCTAAGATATAATATGAATTCTGTTCACCCGTATAAAACCAACCTGTCAAGGATAGAATTCCAAAGGCAAGCAAAGAAATATATAAACACATTGATCCAATCGTTAAGGGATTAGAAAGTAAGCTAGAATAGAATGCCAACTGGTCTTCCATACCAATTGCTCCATTAGAGAATAGTATATATGCAAATAAGGGAGATACAAGAAATGCTTCAAAGAAAGTGGAAAGCATACTTACCAGACCATGCTTTGCAGGATAATCCGTTCGAACAGATCCAGAAACTCCGGCAGATTTTCCAATTCCTGTTTCTGTTGAAAGAAAAAATAAACCAGTTGAACTAGCCATACTCTTCATTAAAATGAAGAATCCCCCAGCGGTAAGAGATTCAATTCGAAATGCTTCACTGAATACTGCTGAGAAAAAACCAAGACCTGAATTTTTTCCATAAAATAATAGAAAATAAGAAACTATAAATAACACAATTCCAGAAATTGCAAGGTATCCTGCAGTCTTACCAACTCTTCTAATACCACCTAGCACAATAAAGACGAGAATTACAGAGGCAATGATAGGAAATGCCATACCTTTGATTAACAAACCTTTTTGTGCGATGTAGGTTATAGCAACCATAGGATAAGTAGCACCAAAAAACAATATTGTAAATAAAGAACCTATACCAAAACTTAAAGATAACCATTTAGCTTTGAGTGCTTTTTCTATAAAATATACTGGGCCAGAAAGGTATCTACCTGATGGTAATTTTTGACGAAATCGAATTGATAAAGTAGACGAAACAAACCTAACAGGCATAATAAAAATTGCCGCAACCCAAATCCAAAATAAGGCTCCTATACCACCTATCATAAGTGCTAAGGCGGTCCCCAAAAAGGAACCTAGTAATAAAGAAGAACCAACACCAGCAAAAAAGGATTGAGAATGTACAATTTGCCCTTTGGAACCTTTCTCATCCATATTCCCTGTTAGAATTTTCAAACCAAGGAAGAAGAAACGAAACTGAGGAAAACCCAATCTAATGGAGATTACAAGACCTGCAAAGAAAATAAGGTAGAAATACGGGTTGAGGATATCTTGCCCCAAAAATCCAAAATCAGTTAGTTCAAAAATATTATTTTTCATGGTTAATTTTACTCAATTTCTTAAACTGGTCTAGAGCATCCACGTGTCAAGAGTCTTTCTAATTCCGATCATTTTCTTTCTATTCTTCCTAAGTTCTCTTGGGGCTGAGTCTTCTAGAAGATTTTCCAATAATGACTCCGACTCTAATATCATTGAAGTCGGAGTTCGAGCAGGGCTTGGTTATAGAGCTAAGGATAGATTTGAATCCGATTTAGAAAATTTCACATCTACCTTCCAACCTGGAGTTTTTTCAAGATCCAATGTGACTGGATTTCGAAATTTGAATATGGGAGAAGTCTTCCTAAGAATGGGAATCGACAATAACCAAAGGTTTGGATTTACCGTAGGTAATGTTGACTATTCGAGAGCAACCTTAACAGAAGTAACCAATGATGGTTTTTATACCAGATTAAGTTTTGATATTAATACGACCTATCTGCTTTTCACCTACCACTACCTCTGGCAATTGAATAAACAATGGTCCTTGGAGGCAGGACTTGGATTAGGTGCTAATGAAACACTCTGGAATTCTGGTGGAACAACTTATTCTATTAGAGAATCTTTTGAACAGAGAGGACGTTTAAGTGGAAATGGAATCTCTTATCGCATGGAGTCTAGTTTCAACTTTAGACCCAATGATTTAATCGTTTTGCAAATTGGAATTCTTTGGGGACTTCACACTGTTCCTTCCTTTAACGGCTCATGGAATGGAGCAAGTTCTACATTTACAATAAGGGAAGATGGAAGAACTACTCCACTTTCAGAATCTAGAGTAACGGATACTATCATCCTCACAAATCAATTCGCGAGATCCTTAGATATGAGTTCTAGTTATTCATCTCTGTATTTTTCTACAATGCTTCGTTTTTCTTATTGACGGTTTAGAAAAATTCTTCTAAGAATTAGATACGCATGGCACAAAAAGCAATTACAGTTCCCACCAAAGAGCTTTCTCACCAGAAAATTATTCTCGCTGCTTGGTACCATTTTCTTAAGGAAGCTTTTGATAATGGAAAGATATCCGCAGAAGAGTTCACTGAATTTCTCAAGGCAAATGTTGTATATGATATAGATAAGGACCAAGTGGATCTCATGCTTTCCGGTACCCAAGATGTATTAGATGCCTTTAGGAGCCAATTATTTGGTTCAACAACAACCGTGACCAAATAGATATAAACTATGGATATTCTTTTAATTTTTTATTGCTTACTCTTCCTTTTTATCCTCATTGCTCCTACTGGTTTTGTATTCTTTAAATATAAAGATAAAAATACTTCTCTCTTTGGTGAATCCCCAGACGAATTTACGAGCAATCTTAAGGAAGAAAGATTGATTTTACTTTCTAATTTAGCTGATCTTAAGGCAGAAGAAGAAACTGGCAAATTAAAACATGGTGAGTTCCAAGATCTTTCTAAAGACATTCTTGTATCATTATCTAGCATAGATGATCGCTTAACGAAAGTCAGGGATTATCCTCTTGAAAAATCAGATTCAAAAGAATACCAAACTTCAGCTCTAGAAAATAGAGGAAAAGTTGAATTTAATTTCTGCCCTCAGTGTGGGTCTCAACTTCTTCCAGCTGCAAAATTCTGCCATTCTTGTGGTTATAAACTAACAAGCTGAGAAGCAAATTCCAATTCATAGAGTCTCTTATAATAAGAATCTCTGTCTAGGAGTTCTGCATGAGATCCCTGTTCTAAGATTTCCCCTTTCTCCATATAATAGATTTGATTGGCGATTTTAACCGTTGAAAGTCTATGAGCAATTATGATAACTGTTCGATTCTTATAGAGCGTTTGAAATGCAATTTGGATCAATCGTTCAGATTCTGTGTCCAGAGCTGAAGTTGCCTCGTCTAAAATAAGTATTTCCGGATTTCTAAGTAAGGCTCTTGCTATAGAGATTCTCTGCTTTTGTCCTCCTGAAAGCATAACTCCCCTTTCTCCGACCATGGTATCATAGCCGAATTCAAAAGCCTCTATAAACTCAGAAGCAAATGCTTTTTCACAAGCATCTCTAAATTCTTGTTCGGTAACATTGGGTGTACCGTAGGCAATGTTCTCTCGGATGCTTCCATTGAAGAGGAACACATTTTGAGAAACAATTCCTATCTTTCGTCTAAGACTAGATAAATCATACTCCTTCAAATTAATCCCGTCCAAACTCACTTCCCCATAACCAGGATCTATCAATCTAGGAATTAGATCTACAAGTGTTGATTTGCCAGAACCACTTTGACCAACTAAGGCTATAGTCTCTTCTCGATTGATAGTGAGGTTAATATTCTTTAGCGCGGGATGCTCTGAATTTGGATAATGGTAGTATACATCTTTTAAAACCAAGCCTTGTTTAACAGTCTTAAGCTGAACAGGATTTTTGACGGGTAGAATATCAACTTTTTCATCTAAGGTCTCGAAGACTCTTTGCCCTGCCGCAAGGGAACTTTGAGCAAGATTAAAAAGAATGCTCATTTGTTTCAATGGTCTCATCAAAAAGATAAGAGTGATGAAAAATGTCAAAAAAATTCCCCTGGAAAAACCAGGCTCTTGCATAAGATAGGCTCCCACTCCCAAAAATAAAACTGTCATCAGGGCACCTGTAAAGTCGATTAAGGTAGGTCCTATTTGGTGGTAGAAGTGACCCTTAAATGTTTTGTGATTCAAATCATCATTTACTTTATAAAATCTTGCAGACTCCTCTTCCTCTTTAGAAAAAGCACGGATCACTCGAATCCCCGAAATAACTTCTTGCAAATCGCCATTCAAGGAGGAGAGTCTTTCTTGTTGGTTTTTCGTAGCTTTACGTATCTTATCGGAAAGAGCAGATACTGGCCCCATGATCAAAGGAATAATTATGAATACAACCAATGTTAGCTTCCAGCTCAAGAATAATAAAATAGCTAAATGAGTAATGATATAAAAAAAATCATTCACAGCATCTTTCATATCAGTTGAAATGATCTTACCAGTAGTTTCAACTTCATTGATCACTCGACTCATAAGGATTCCTGTCTTTTCTTGGACAAAGTAATTTATAGGAAGAAGTTGTAGCTTAAGATACAATTCATGTCGAATATCTCGTATTGCCAATAGACCTGCGGAATTGATGAAATAAACAGTGCCAGTGAGACAAATTAATTTCATCACATAGATGGGAAAAACAATTAAACAGAATAAATAAACCAGCTCATCTGTAGACTGCTTGCTGAAATAATCATTCAATTCTGTTTTAATCTGAGAAAATTTAATTTCTAGAGATTGAAATTTAGTAATTTTTTGGGGAGATTCGAGTCTTTTTAAATTTGCTAAATCTTTTTTTGTGATCGTAAATTGGAATTTGTAGTTCTCACCAGTGCCCAAAGAATCAAATATGGGAATCAAAGTAGTAAGGCTTGCACCATTAAAAATGGATACTAGAAATGATAAAAATATACCAAAAAATAGACTGAATTTATATTTCAATACGTATTTAAGTAGTCTCTTATAAACAATCATCTATGAAAACCTTATCCCTTATTCTTATACTTTTGTCCCTTCTTTTTTGCTCGGAACAAAATACCTCAGATGACCCCAATCTTGTTAAAATCTCCTATGCTACAGATCCAAGCACTCTTGACCCAATACAAACAACGGATTTGGTTTCTGAAAAACTTGTTAAATTGCTCCATTCCAGTTTATTCGATATGGATGATAAAGGAAAAATTTCTGGCAAAATCGCCAAATCTTGGAATTGGAATTTTCGAACAAAAAATTTGGAAATAGAACTTATACCAGGAATTTCATCGGAAGAAATAAAAATCTCTCTTTCTAGACTATTGGAAACCAAAGGACCGAGAAAAGAAGCCTATAAAGATATAGAAATTTTAGAATCTAAATCCTCGTCTAAAATTCTACTGCATCTTAAAGGAAATCATAATTACCAAGATGCACTTAGACTTCTTTCTCTCCCTGCTTCTTTTATTTCAAGTGATACTGGCCCCTACCTATTAAAATCATGGAAGAGAGGAAATTCTCTCTCCTTAGTTTTTAACCCTCGCTATAAATTATTATTTCCGAATATCAATTATGAAAATTTTTTACCAGATAAATTAGAAATATTAATTATTCCTCAGTCTACATCTGGAATTTTTTTATTTACTAAAGGTCAATTGCATTCACTCAAGCTATCAGACTTTTTGTTGAATCATCCGGTAACCAAAATAAATAAAATCTACAGCAAGAAAGGACGGTCTGTCCAGTATGTAGCGATAAATAATACAAATCCGTGTTATGATAAATATTTTCGTGAAGCATTAAATTTAGTTATTCCCAGAGATAAGATAATTTCTCAAATTCTTGACAACCAAGCTGAATTAACTCTTGGGTCGGTACCGCTTTCTAAATTTGATCAAGACTTTCTTAGCAAACACAAATCAAAGTTTCTTCCTAAAACCAACTTCTCTCTTGCCAAAGAAAATCTTACCAAATCATTCTGCTATCCCAAAATTATGCATGTAGAACTAGACTTTCGTATGAGAGCAGATGATGAAAATCAGTCCAAGGGACGTGCTGTCCTTGAGAGCATTCGATCGCTTGGACTGAAAGTAAAACTAAGAGCGATGGAGAAATCTTCCTTATACAAAGAAAACGGTTTAGGTCTGGGAGATTTTACCTTCTTGACATGGTATGCTGATTACAACTCAGCAAGTGCATTCTTATTCCCTTTGTTTGATTCGACACGACTTGGCAATGCAGGCAATAGAGCATTTTATAAAAATCTTGAACTAGATAAACTCATACTTAAAGGTGATGTACTCTCATCCATAGAAATTCTCACTAAAGAAAAACCATGGATCTTTCTTTGGTCTATACAAGAAAATTATTTAATTGCTCCCAAGCTCATTCGGTTTCGGGGTATTGAGGAATATTTATAAAGGATTCCTCCAGCTCAACACCACCTTCCACGAAAGGTTCGGCTGCTTCTTTATTTTGTTTATTCTTTTCTGTTTCCATTTTCTGAATTTCTGAATTTCCATTTCTAGTAGCAAGTTCCTCTGGAGGTAGAATTTCCATAGGTTTGTCCCTTCTTGCTATACTATCTCCAATATAATAATATTGGTTCATCAATGGAAATTTACAATAGGCAAAGTTTTTAAGTTTAGGTGCTTCCGGAGTTTTGATTTTCTTACCGGATTTATCTGTGCTTGTTATTTTTTTAGCTTTATCTGTATCAAGTGGAACTTGCTCAGCGGAAGGATTTACTTCGGTAACAGAAATAGGATCCAAGAATTCTTTTTCAAAATTAGGTTCAAGCAAGGTTCCGTCATCAGCGCAAATATCTAGTTTCATGTAGCTTCCTTGGATTTCTTCAGAAAGAAGTTGCCTACCTGTAGAACTTCGACTAGCAACTGCTTGGGAAAATTTCCACCAAATTTTGCCAGTTGTTCCAGAACCTGATCCAGGGAATGGAGCTCCCCAATCATTGCCTATCCAAACTACTGTCGCCATTTCGGGAACCAAACCTGCAAACCATGTATCCCGAACTCCTTCAATACCACTCCATTTCTTACGAGCTTCTTTGGGACTTTGCACAGTTCCTGTTTTTCCACCCATTGGAAAACGATCTTCTACAGGCATCCGAATTGGCATAGTTCCTTCTTCTGTAAGTACAGATTGCAAAGTATCTAAGGCCATAGCACAGGCTATGGGGTCAAGGATTTGGTAGCTATCCGGTTCAGGACTGGAAAAATCTTCCAAGGAGGAACTATCAGCAATCTTACGAATCTTTCTTGGGGTCACTTTCTTTCCACCATTTTGAATGGTTGCATAGATGATCGAAAGTTCCATAGGAGTAAGTTCTCCAGAACCAAGAGCTAAAGATAGATTTGAGGAAAATCTTTCTTTAGCGGTAGTTATATCCAAACCTAAAATTTGTGCAATCCGTTCAATGAAATATGAAACACCTACTTGTTTTAGAAGTTTAACGGAAACTGTGTTCATAGATTGTGCAAAAGCTCTTCTAACGGTAACATCACCCTTATATCCCGCATACCAGTTCTTAGGTGAATATCCATTATAAGAAATGGCTTCATCTTTAATGATTGAAGAAGGAGTAACTATTCTTTTTTCAAAAGCGAGTGCATAAACCAATGCCTTTATAGTTGATCCAGGTTGTCGGTAAGAATATTCTAAACGATTGGGTCTATATGAATTTGAAATCTTTACACTGTTGATAAAAACTTCCACATCACCCGTTTTGGAATTTAATGACACAAATCCACCACGCATTCCAGAAGCTATCTCTTGAACCATTTCTTGGCTTGGTGGTTTGGTTTTTGATTTTTTCTTAGATTTACCAGGATTAGCCAATTGCAGAATTTCATTCTTGATAGTTTGCATACCTTCTTTCAAGGCAACTTCTGCTATTTTCTGTTTTTCATAATCAAGAGTAGTATGGACTATTATATTCTTATTTTCTAATTCTTCATCCGTATACTCATCTAAAATATACTTTCGGATGTCTGCGTTGAAATCTGGTGCTAGATTAACTTTAAAATTTCTATCATATCCCTTAGATCCAATAATAGATGTATATTTTGTTTTAAGTAATTTCTTTTTATCTTCCTCATTATTTTCATTTGAATCTTTATCTATTTGATCATTCGTTTTTAATTCTGCAACCGCATAAGTTTTCTTAAATTTACGAATGGAATCGTCAAGAAGAACATCAAATTTGGATCCAATCAATTGATTGGAAGGACGTATTTTAGAGTCATGGGTTTTTGCCATTTCTTTAAGAACAATAGATTGTTTTAACAAGGCATACCTTAAATTTTCTATAGGATTGTATACAGAGGGCGCTGGAATGATACCTATAATCATTGCTGCTTCTGTAGGACTTAAATCACTTGCAGATTTGTCAAAATAATACCTAGAAGCGGATTCTACACCTGTGTTATCTTGTCCTAAATAAATTTGATTCAAATACATTGAAAGTATTTCTTGTTTTGAAAATCTATTTTCGATATAATAAGTAGCATAGACTTCCGTTAGTTTATTAAATAAATTTCTTTCCCCTAAATTCAAAGTAAGCTTAGCTAATTGTTGGGTAATTGTGCTACCACCCTGACTCAGCCTAAATCGAGAAAGATTCACAAGAATAGCTCGAAAAATAGCGATGTAATTTATACCTGAATGATTGTAAAATTCCCTGTCTTCAGCTGATAATAAGGACCAAACAATAATTTTATGATCATCCAGATTATCCACACGAATTGGTTTCAAATTGTTTCTATAAAATTCACCAATGACAATCCCATTCTTATCTTTTATGAAGATTGGGCTACTTGTTGAGGGATCAAATACACGATTGATTTCAGTTGCAAATTTATTAAGATTTTTCTCTACTCTTGGTTTTTCAGAAGTCCAGGATACATAAGATCCACCAATAAAAAAAGAAATAAGCAATAAACAAAGAATAGAACTTATCTTAATGATTCTTTTATGATGCTCCTTTATCAATAAAAGACTAGCTTTCATTAAATGAATCAAGAATAGATAGATTTTTTCTAATTTACTTTTCATTTACATTGTATCCTAATAAAATTTTTGCGACTTCTTTGAAGTGAGAAACTAAAATGAACTCTAAACCTTTTTTTACATAATCAGGAATTTCATCCAAATCATTACTATTATCTTTGGGCAGTATGATCTTTTTGATATTTGCTCGTTTTGCTGCTACAATTTTCTCACGAAGTCCACCAATAGCCAAGACTTCACCTGTGAGTGTCATTTCACCTGTCATCGCATAACCTTTCTTAATTAATTTTCCTAAAGCAAGGGAAAGTATAGCGGAAGCCATAGTTATTCCAGCTGAAGGTCCATCTTTGGGTGTTGCTCCATCTGGAACATGAAGGTGAACCGATTTATCTTTAAAAAGTTCAGTATTCGAAAGAATATTTTTTATATAGCTATATGCTAACTTGGCTGATTCTTCCATCATCTTACCAAGTTGACCAGTAAGTTGGAGCGATCCATCTCCTTTGAGGAATAGTGCTTCCATAAGTAGGGTGCTGCCACCTGCTTGTGTCCATGCAAGACCGAGTGCTGTACCAGGAACCCTTGGCTCTGTCATTCTATCATCTACAAAAGGAGCAGGACCAAGTAGTTCACGAATCTTTTTCATTTCCAGAATTTTGGGAATCTTCTTCTTTTCTACAAATTGGATAGCAAGTTTTCTTGCGATTTTATCTGTCATTTTCTCAAGACCCCTAAGTCCGGATTCTCTTGAGTAGGAATTGATAAAATCAGCGATGGACTTTGGTTCTATTTCTATGGATTTTCCTTCTAGTCCATTTCGAAGCATTGATTTCTTCCAAAGGTATTTCTTAAGAATCTGAACTTTTTCATCTGTGATATATCCAGAGATATTAATAATTTCCATACGATCTAAGAGGACTCTTGGAATCGTATCCACTGTATTCGCTGTGGCAAGAAAGAACACTTTAGATAAATCAAAGGCTAAGTCCAAATAATGATCTCTGAAAGTATAGTTTTGTTCGGGATCCAGTACTTCCAGTAAGGCGGAGCCAGGATCACCTTGGTAGCCTGCTGCAAGCTTATCCAACTCATCGAGAAGAATAATAGTATCTTTTTCTTTTGTTATACGAAGAGCATTGATGATTTTGCCAGGCATGGCTCCTACATAAGTTCTTCTATGTCCTTTAATTTCTGCCTCATCTCTCATGCCACCAACCGATAGACGGTAAAACTTTCGCCCTGTTGCCTTAGCAATAGACTTAGCTATAGAAGTTTTTCCAACTCCAGGCGGGCCCACCAAACATAGAATCATACCTCTACTCTTAGGATTTAATTTCATGACAGCAAGAAATTCTAATATCCTTTCTTTTACATCTTCAAGCTTGTAATGATCTTGGTCCAAGATTTTCCTAGCCTTAGCGATATCAATTTCTTTAGTCTTAGGTTCTTCCCAAGGCAAGGCTTCCAGAACATCTAAATAATTTCGTATTACATTGTATTCGGCAGAATTTGGATCTGTAGAGTGGAATTTTTCAATCTCTCTATGAATCTCCTGTTGTATGCTTGGATCTATATTGTTATTTTTCAAAGTTTCGATTAACTTTGTATATTTCTTAGCAAAGACGCCCTCATCCATTCCCAGTTCAGTTTGTATAGCCTTGAGCTGCTCCCGCAAGAAATACTGCCTTTGTTGTTTATCTATTTTTTCATTGATATTGTCTTGGATCTTTCTTTGGAGATTGATAAGCTCGATTTCTTTCTTTAGATAGAATAGAACTTTTTCCAAACGATCAACGACTTTGAAAGATTCAATCACAGATTGGTATTCTTCTTTTTCAAGATTTAGAATGGAACAGACAAAATCAGCCATCTTACCCGGTTCATCCACATTCATCATGGTCAATTTCATGTCTTCCGTGAATAAGGGATTGTTTTGTGCTAGCTCTTTTGTGAGAATTAAAAGGGAACGCATCATTGCCTTAATTGTATTTTTGGATGTTGCGAGAGGTTCCTCGGGATAGGAAATTTTAGCCATCAAAAGAGGCTTAGATTGTACAATTTGTTCAGTTTTAAATCTACCGATGGTATTTACTAAAATATTGATTCCACCATCAGGAAGATTGATTTTCTTAAGAATCCTGCAAAGAATTCCCACCTCAACCATATTCTCAATCTCATCATCTGGAGAATTATCTTTCTTAAGTAAAACGAGTCCGAGAAAATGGTCTTTGAGCAAGGAAGCTTCTACGGAGGCAACAAACTTCCCATTGGGCACAACTAGGGGGGTTATTATTCCTGGAAAAACTGGTCTAGATTTAATCGGAAGCAGATAAGCCTGCTCAGGCAATAAATCATCTAATGCTATAAGATCAGGAGGTAGATAGGTTTCCTCAGAATTTTCTAAATCTTCGTTCAATGAAACATCCTTATTTTCTATTTTGCTAGTGAGACGGTCTAAGAGTATATGACACGTTTTATTTTTCTATTTTTTCTTAGTATAAGTATATTGAAAGCTAATCCTTTGGTAGTTGGAAGTATTTTTTCGATAGATTCTTGGCAAAATCAATTTGAAGAAGTTCAAAAAATTACAGAGACCACAGAAAGAGTCTATTTCTTATCCGATATGACAGCAAGCAAGATCCTGCATGCAGAATTGGAGAAAAAAGAAAAAGACTACCTAAGCTCAAAATCTGCTGTAGTCTTCTCAGACATTCATAAAATGCCTTCTATAATCACAAGTATGATCGCCCTTCCTAAAATGCGTTCCTATTCTTACCCCCTACTTTTGATCACTGATGAGAACACTGGAAAGATTTTTCCTAAAGAGGCTGAAAAAATAACTTTCATTAAACTAAAAAATAAGAAAATTATTTCTATCGAATTTATAGGAAACCAAGAAGAATTCCAAAAAAGCATGCAGACATCTAGCAAGAAGTAACATTTTAGAAGACATTTCGAAGCATATACTATGAAAAACTTAAAGTTTTTATCAAAATCACTACCCTTATTCGTATTCTCTAGCTTTCTTTTATTTTCTTTGGATTCTACGCTTCAAGCAGAGTCTAAAAAGGGAAAAGGAGTCAAGAAATTGGAAATAGCTACTTTTGCTGGTGGATGCTTTTGGTGTATGGAACCTCCTTATGATAAATTACCCGGGGTTGAGAAGATAACTGTTGGTTATATTGGCGGAACGAAGGTGAACCCAAGTTATGAAGAAGTTTCTTCAGGTTCAACTGGTCATACGGAAGCCATACAATTGGAGTATGATCCTGATTTAATTTCGTTTGAAAAATTGGTTGAGGTCTTCTGGAAGAATATCAACCCAACACAATCCAATGGCCAATTCTATGATATGGGTTCCCAGTATAGAACGGGAATTTTCTACCACTCTGATGAACAAAAAAAGATAGCAGAAGAATCCAAGAAAAAACTTGAAAAGACAGGTAAATTCAAAGAACCCATTGCAACCGAAATAACCAAGGCTTCTGTCTTTTATCCTGCGGAAGACTACCACCAAAAGTATTATAAAAAGAAACCAGATCACTACAAGCGATACAGCATAGGCTCTGGTCGAGTAGAGTATAAGAAAAAAGTTTGGGGTGATGAATAGAATTTGATGCAATAGAGCCAAGCTTTTCTATTTTGGATTTATCTTGGCTAAATCAAATTTAGATTCTAATAGACTTCGTTTTTTACTAACGATTCTAGTTCTTATAGTTAACCATTGTGTTAGCTATAATTCATTTCCTGCAAAATCCTCAAAATCCAAAGACTCATCTCAACTTCCCAAGTGGATATGGATTTCAGAAGATCCTGTTCTGAAAGAAATCCTAGCTGACAAATTTGATCGTCCAGGCTTAATCGAAGATTTTACAGATTTATCAAACATAGCAAGTATTGAACTTATCAACATAGAATCTGAAATTCCTTATGCTAGCTCCATTTTCCATTCTCTCTCTACCTTATCCTTTGGTATGTTTCATGAAATTAGAACTCAGTATGATTTTGAAATCCACTACCTCAATGACTTTGAGAATCATCAAGAAAAATATACCAGTTATACTGAATACCGAGTAAGAACGATTATGCCACCTTACATTGGTCTTGCGACCACTCTTGTTTTGGGAATAACAGATCGTTATAAGAAGCCAGAACATTTAAGAGAGTATTGTTTCCAGAAAGAAGTAAGTGGAACTAGAGAGACCTGGGAAGCTAGTAGAGAGGAATACTGCAAGGAATACAAACGTCTGCTAACAATTGCATGGCAATCCATAGAATCTCAAGTTGAGTCTGATCTAAATAGTAATTCTAAACGGAAATAATCCTTTGAATAAGTTTGAATTTACTTTTTTACTCATCTTTGTTTCTCCGATTTTTCTTAATTTAGCAAAAGATACTAAGAATAATGAATCAATTTTCTTTGATGATAAAAAATCCTGGGAATTGAGTCTTTACTATGGACTTTTCTCGGAAACTGACCTGCTTCCAATTCTACTTAGGCAAGATACCAATTATAAAAAATCTTATATTTATGCTGTTTCTCTAAGCAAACCTTTGGATTATAAGTGGAGATTTTTAAATTTTGAATTTGAATCAAACTTAGTAAAACATGATGGAATCATGAAGCATTGGGAATGGAATAATTTCTATATCGCGAAGATAAATGAAGTATTTGCACTGCCTCTTAGCTTTTCTTTAGGAGAAGGATTGTCAATTGCTTCACAAAATCCAAAATTAGAAAATAAGGATGTATTTTTCAATCCATTGACCTTAGAATTTCAGAGAGATAGCATTCAATCAAGGAACATCTTAAACTACGTCATGGTAGAAATGGAAGTTGGTAAAAGGGATTGGGATCTTCCAAGAATGTTTCTTCGCATTCATCATAGATCCGGAGTATTTGGTTTTTATTGCCCACCTGACCCAGCTTGTGGATCGAATTTTGTATCCTATGGAATTCGCTACCCTCTTGATAAATTAATTCCATAATATGAATATATATTCCAATTTAAAGCAAGCTTCCAAGATCATACTTTTGATTTTTTTAATAAGTAATCTTCTTTTATTTCCTCTGCATGCCAAGAAAACATACTTCTTCAAACAAGATGCACCTTACGAAATACATTTGTTTGGTGGTAATACCCTAGATCAGACAAATTATTATGCAATGAGTCCGAATTCTTTTTGGAATCTTGGTAATGTTTTTAATTCCAATACCAGATTCTACAATTCTAGAATAATAATGTTAGGTGCAACAAGAGAATTAGACTACAAAATGAGATTTTTAAATTTTGCCTTGGAAGCAGATCTTGGAAAGCACTATGGTATTATGAATCATTGGGAAGCTGATTTACTCTTTGTTGCAAAAATTAAAAATATTGGAGACCTACCCTTTCATTTTTCTATGGGCGAAGGAATTTCGTATGCTTCCAAAACTCCCACTCTTGAAAATGCATCCAAGGGTTATGATCTTTTGAGACGAAGAACTAATTATACTTTTGAAATTGAAACAAGACCTTTATTGAATTATCTAATGATGGAATTTGAGTTTGGATCTTATGAGAGTTCATATCCAAGAATCTTTCTTCGTATCCACCACCGATCAGGAGTATTCGGTTTGTACTGCGATTTTCCTCCTGGTTGTGGATCTAATTATCTTACCTATGGGATCCGACTACCCCTCAACTTTATTGATAGATAGATTCCGACTTATATCTAAGTCCTGCTAGACTCAATAAAATTTTTCGAAGGTCAGGCAGCAACTCGAACTAGGTTTGATGATAGAATAGCAAGGCTTTCTTTATTGTAATCTACAGATAAAACCTTTAAGCTCTCTCTTGCTGAACCTTGAGCAATGTTTGCATTCCGCTCCATAAGCAGTCCTATCCAAACTCTTGCAAATGATTCAACCACTTCAAAGGCTATGGAATCTTTAAAGAATGCATCTTTTGTATTCGTATAATTTTGTATAATTTCCTGAAGGATTTTATACAATTTACTCCACTCTCCTGATACGGAGATTTTATTTGCTTCTTCTTCTAAGTAATTTCGAACAGCGCCCGAAGAACTCATACCACTAATGATTCCTCCGATAGCACCAACAACTTGAAGCTGAGTTGTTCCCTCATAGATATTTGTGATTCGAACATCTCGGTAAATTTTAGCTATATCATAGTCTTCTGTATACCCAGAGCCACCATGTATTTGCAAGGCATCATAAGCGATTTTATTTGCAACTTCTGTTATATAGTATTTTGTTACAGGTGTAAAAAGCGAAGCAAGCTTTTCCCATCTACGAATCTGCTCATCTTTTTTAATTTCTTTTTCTTCTATTCCCTTATGTTTCAACTTTTCTGCACGCCAAAGATAAAGATCTATAGATCTTGATGCTTCATAAAGTACGGATCGCATTCCTGAAATTTCTCTATCCATGAACTTAAGCATTTTGTTGACAGCAGGAATATTTTGGATCGTTTTACCAAACTGCTCTCTTTCAGATGCGTATTTTCTTGCTTCTTCGTAAGCTGCCTGAGCAATACCCATAGCCTGAGCCGCAATATTTAATCTTGCAGTATTCATCATAGCCATAGAATATTTAACAAGACCATAACCCTCATTCCCAATTAAAATTCCTGGGCTATTTTCATATACAACTTCACAAGTAGGTGATAGGTGAAGTCCCATTTTCTTTTCGATTGCTGCTATGTGAACATCCTGGGATTTCACTAAGAAAAAAGAGAGTCCCCTAGCTCCAGAAGTAGGTGAACCTGTTCGTGCAAGTGTTAGAATAATAGATGGAATATTTCCAAAACCGCAACCATGTGTAATAAATCGTTTAGTTCCTGTTAGCTTCCAATTCCCATCTTTATCTTTTACAGCCTTGGTCTGAATGTTTGGTAAATCAGATCCATAATTGGGCTCTGTTAAAGCCATGGCTCCACAGAGTTCACCAGCTGCCATCTTTGGTACATATTCTTCTACCATTTCAGTTGAACCAAATTTCTCAACAGTTTCAGCTAGATTCATACAGCCCAAGGTTATTCCCAAGGCGCCATCAGCCCGTGAAACAATCTCAGACATAATCGTTTGCACGATAACAGGAATACCAAGTCCACCATGTTGTCTGCTAATGGAATAAGGAAGAAGTCCTGCCTGGTTGATCTTTTGTATCGCTTCTTCCATTAACTTTGGAAATATAACTTTTCCATTGTCATATTTCAGTCCTATCTCATCCATTTCCTTCACGATAGGCGAGATTTCCATACCTACTAACTCTCCTAAGGACTCCAATAATGATTTATAATATTCTAAAGCTTCTTCAAGATTATTAGGAGCCATAGCATAGGCTTCCAATCCTTTTTCTTTATAAAGCTTGGCATCTTCGAAATCTCCCTCATAAGAAGAAACAATTTCCTTCCAATCTATGAGATTGTTAAAATGAAAAAGAATGTCATCGTTTTTACTGAAATAATTATTTTGTATCATATTATCCTGCTAATTTTTTTAAAATTCCTTCATGTAATTTAGGATTCAATTCTGGATCTATTAAATAAATGACTCTTCTTGGATCCACTGAGTTCATTAAATTGTAAGTAGCTCTACGTCGATCTAATTTAAATGTATTCATATCAAAATCTTTAATTATGAATTTATTTTCTTTTAAAATCATAGGAGCTATACTACCAACTCTCTCAAGAAGTGGTCTAGTCTGGAAGCGATCAATATCTTTAATTAAACAAATCTCAAAATGTATCTTTTTTTCAGAATCCCAAGAAGCAGTAATCACTAAATCTCCAGGATTAATTACAGATTTATTATTTGTTAAACTCAAACCTACGTAATCAAAAAGATCTCTTATATTTTTATCAGAATAAGAAAAAAATGAATTATTCAAAATTATCTTTAATGCAGTTTTAGAATCCATAGCATTACGCCAAGATTGGTCAGATGTCAAAGATGCATATTCACTTGCTAAAGAAAGGTAGGCGATATCATCTTCCGTATTTGAAGTAAAGGAATGATTCATGATCTCGTGAATTTGTTTATCGATATCGCGAATAGCTACTTCCTTATCGGATTCATTTAAATATTTATTCTTGAATCCTGTTAATTTCTCAACTAAGAACTTATCCGCAGGAAAATTATTGTTAATACCTCCACCTCTATGAGGTCTATGGTGGTGGAGAATCAACTTCTTAACTTCATAATCCATCTCTGAAGAATTAGCAACCATAAGGTAAGAAATTATAGGATGCGTTTTAATAATTTCATATTCCGCTGGAGTGAGATCAATGCTACTTGCAACATTAATTTTAGTATAACCTACATCAGCAAGATAACTAGCAGTCATTAGGTTTAGATGTTCTTTCTTTTCTTTTTTCTCATCCATCTTAGAAAGTGCTTTCTTGCTTCTGATCTTAAGACCCATTGCTACAACAGTACGCTTAGTCATCAATTCAGATTGCTTGGAAACTCCAGCACCACTCAGAACATCAAGTATATTTATTAATCCATTTTCATATTCATCTGAACCAGTAAAATCATTTAACATAGAGTCCATTGATTTCTGTACTGAACGCACATGATTATTACTAAAAGAGGTTTTCTTTAAATCCAAAAGAAGGTCTTCAGCGAGTCTAGCTTGAGCCTTGGTTTTTTCTTCATCTAAAATATTTGTAAAGGATACTGCCTTTCCGTTAACATGAGTTGGAACTTTCTCTACAGCATAGAGCTTGTCCATGTCAGATTTCTTAAAGAAAACTCCCTGAAATTCAAACTTTAGTAGTTTAGTAAAATCCTCAGGCTTTGCGTCCAATCTTTTATGGATTAGAATCTGACCATCTTTATTATAAAAGTCTACAGGAATGGATTTGTTCTCATGAAAAGAATCAATGATTTCCTGGGTAAAATCGAAACGCTGTAAATCGTCTTTGCTAACTTTTTCGGTAGACATAAATTAGTCCCAATAATCTCCATATTCGAAACTAAATTCTGGTAAACAAGTATAAATTAGACTCAGATGGAACAAACCTATTCACTAAATGCAAATTTAAACATATGTTTATAATCGATCAATTATTTTGATATTTCTTTTTCTAAAATATTCCTTAAAATTTAGCATAACAAATATTACTTATTATTTCCCAGAAATAAAATATTTACTAGTTTTTTAACTTGTAAATCTTTAGTAGGACTTTAGAATAATCAAGAATTACAATTTAAAGGAAAAAATATGAAAATATACTACAAGATATTTCTAGTGACCTTATTGGCACTAAGTTTTGGACTAAGCACAGTATCAACTTCCATTTTTGCAGATCCGCAATCAGGTAAGAAAGATAAATCCGAAGAAGCAAAAAAAGAAAAAAAGTCCAAAGAAAGTAAAGAGAAAGAAAAAGATTCTGAAAAAGGATCTAAAAAAGATAAAGAGAATAAAAAAGACAAGAAAGCAGACAAAGATAAATCAAAGAAGAAGGATTTAGACTCCAAGAAAGAAAAAGTTAAAGGCCTTGAGCGTAAAATTGAAAACCTAAAATCAGTCGCTGAAAAATTAGAATCAAAAGGAAAGAAAGAGCAAGCTAAAAAAATCCGTGAAAGGATTGTTGAAGCTGAAGAAAAATTATCCAAAAAGAAAACAGAAATTGAGAAAGAAGAAAAAGAAATCATTTCATCAGATGAATCTTCAGATGATAAGGATGAAGACGAAGGAGAAAAAGATGCTGGATAGAATTCAAATATTTTTGATTATTTTTATATTAGGCTTAGGGATAACACAATGTTCCAAAGAAGAACCTAATGAAAATGATGCAACTTCAGTTATAATAACTGAAGACAATGCCGATGAAGAGATGGAAAAGCTTTTGAAAGAGATAGAAGCTTTATAAAAATCTCTGTGAATTTTATTCAAAAAGGTGCATTTTTATATGCACCTTTTTTTATTTTCCAACTCAAATGATTTTTGAATTCTTAAAAAAAATATTACGAATTCTTCAACACTACTCTATACCTAGCCTTTCCTGAATGTAAGTGCTCAATTGCTTTATTCACATCTTCCATAGGGAATTCTTCTACCGTTGGCAAAATATTATGCCTTTCACAAAAATCTAGCATCAATCGATTCAGTGCAGGACTTCCTAGTGGACTACCCGATATTTTTTTCTCACCACCTATCAGACTAAATGCGCCAATTGGCATAGGTTCCAATACAGCTCCTACATGATGCAAAGTGCCTTTAGGAGCTAAGGCTTGGATATAGGAATTCCAATCTAATGAGACATTAGTAGTATTTAAAATAAAATCCAGGCTTCCTTTGATTTGAACCATGCCTTTCGAATCACGAGAATCCACAATATGATGAGCACCCATTTCTTTGATTTCTTCTGATTTACCAGCATTGGAACTAAAAGCAGTTACCTCACAACCCCAGCTTTTTAAAAATTTTAAAGCTAGATGTCCAAGACCTCCAATTCCTATAACCCCGACTTTTGCTGTTGGTTTTACATTCACCATATCAATAGGATTGAATACTGTTATCCCACCGCAAAATAAAGGTCCTGCTTTAGATAGATCTAACTTCTTTGGAACCGGGATTGCCCAGGACCAATGGCAACGAACCATGTCAGCAAAACCACCATGTCTTCCAACTATGGTTTGCTCTACCGATGAACATATATTATGTGATCCTCTCATACACTGATCACAATGCATACAAGAAGCAGACATCCAACCTAGCCCAACCTTATCACCGACTTTCAAATTTTTAACTTGGCTACCTAACTCAATGACTTCACCAACAATTTCATGACCTGGAACTAATGGATAGGTTGTGTTGCCCCAATCATTTTGAATCATGCTCAAATCAGAATGGCATATTCCACAATACATAACCTTCAAATCAACTTGTTCCAAACCTATAGGAGGAAGTTCGTAGGAAAAAGGCTCTAAGGCTTTCCCCTTTTCTTTGATTGCCCATGCGTTAACAGTTTTTTTGCTCATTGGTCAAAAATATTAGATAAAAATTAACTGGCAAGTTTATGTTCAAATCAAACAA
This sequence comes from Leptospiraceae bacterium, assembly GCA_022402465.1. Taxonomy (GTDB): domain Bacteria; phylum Spirochaetota; class Leptospiria; order Leptospirales; family Leptospiraceae. The sequence continues at coordinate 79,030 of JAKRSH010000044.1, forward strand.
AATTAAAATTTTACCTAAATAGAAATAAAATTTATACAAATAATTTCTTATAATAGTCCCAGTCGTTCTTGGCTATGTATAGAATCATACATAACATAGGAATACTAGATATTAAACCTCTGGCATCTTTAAATACTGCTAGCAGTAAAATATTTATCATTATAGGAGCTATCAATACACATGCGAGTTTAACATAACGGTTTGTTAAAAACATTAAACCAACTAGTAATTCTATAATTTTTACTAAGTGCATAATATATCCTGTCGCCCAAAGATTACTAATTACTTCTGTGGCTTCTGGACTTAAACCCATTTGAGCTGGTTGTATAAAAAAGGAAATGAAAGCACTTGGAATAAAAATTAAAGCTAATAAAATTCTAAAAACAGTATATATCTTGTTATTCATTAAAGATTTGACTTTATGAATTTGTACTAAGCTTATAAAAAAACAAAAAACAATCAAGAAAGTTCGTATATTCCACCTAAATGCGCAGTTAGCATTAACAATAAATTATTTAAATAATAAAATAAAATTTTTAATTCTAGAAATACTTCCTAATTAATAACTAGCATGTAACTTGATAATATAGATATTCCCAACTTCTTAATTCTTATGCTAGTATAATAGTTTCTTAGATAACTATCACAGATTAAACATAAAATAAAAAAGCCTAAGGAATAATCCTTAAGCTTTGGTGAGAAGATCCTTCTCTAAAAACAATTAAAGTAACGTGACTCACAGCGTAATAACTTGGTTCCTTTATAAAAGGAGGTGATCCAGCCGCACCTTCCGATACGGCTAC
>JAKRSH010000045.1 GCA_022402465.1 Leptospiraceae bacterium
GTAGCCGTATCGGAAGGTGCGGCTGGATCACCTCCTTTTATAAAGGAACCAAGTTCGATTCGCTGTGAGTCACGTTACTTTAATTGTTATTAGAGAAAGATATTCTTCTAATTTAAGCCTAAGGATTTTCCTTGGGCTTTTTTGTTTTTAAACCTAGATTTCTTCAGATTGGAAATGGGAAAGATTTGGTTGGTCCTTACTTGTTAGATGTTTCAAATCTAAATTTCTTTCTTTTAACGAGATTTGATTTTTATAAATTAATATGTAATTTTGCTTAAAAAAATTGTTAACGAGGAAAATAGTAATATTTAAATTATAAGTATGGCAAGTAATGATTCCAGATATGCTGCATTTAGATTGTACCGTAAGATCAATCTAGGTTGGTTATTTAACACTTCCACTTTTTTGGGAAATTTAATCATCGCTGGAACTATAACTTACTTTTTTAGAAAATTTGGGTATGGTGATCCGGTTGATTTCGTTTTCCTTATAACAATACTTTCCATAGGGCTTTGGGTAACTGAAGCGGTTCCACCTTTTGCTGTTGGAATTTTTATAGTATGTATGATGCTTTTTGGATTTGGAACTGACTTTCTTTTTGATGAGTCTTCTCCCATTGAGATGTATACAGGAACTTGGACAAGTAATGTCATTTGGCTATTGCTTGGTGGATTTTTTCTTGCAGAAGCTATGAAGGAAGTTGGTCTAGATCGTAAATTATTTGATTTTACCATTGAGAAATTTGGCAGTAAGCCTGAGAAGCTATTATTGGGAATAATGCTTGTGACCTCTTTTAGTAGTATGATCATGTCTAACACAGCTACAACGGCAATGATGATTTCTTCTATCACACCTTTGGTTCGTATTTTGGGAAGCGGATCAAAATTTTCCAAGGCGCTTCTTATCGGAATACCAAGTGCAGCGACCATTGGTGGTATTGGAACGATTATCGGTTCAACTCCCAATGCTATAGCAGTTGGTGCCTTGCAAGAAAAAGGAATTTATATAACCTTCATAGATTGGATGTTAGTTGGATTTCCAGTGTCCATAGTTTTGATTTATTCTTTTTATTTGCTTTTAATCCGATCACTCAAATTAGACCAGATAGTTTTGGATCTATCTCTTTTGACAAGCAATGAGAGACAAATTGAAAAATTTAAGAAAATTTCAGTTTACTTCACACTTTTTCTTACGATATTCTTATGGGCAACGGAACCACTTCATGGTATTCCTGTCGCAGCTACTTCTGCTGTTCCTATTTTACTTTTAACCATGACTCAAGTTATAAAATCTGAACAGGTTCGATCTTTGCCATGGGATACTCTCATGTTAGTTGCTGGAGGACTTGCATTGGGAATTGCAATAGTAGATGTCGGTCTTGCAAATATAATTATGGATCAAGTGAATCAACTTCCAGTTCCAATTTTTGTGTTAGCAATTATTTTTAGTTTTATAGCAGTTTTGCTATCTAATGTTATGAGTAATACCGCAGCTGCATCTATTTTAATTCCGCTTGCACTTGCCTTACCAAGTGAATTTGCAATTGCCACACCAATTCTGGTTGCTATAGCTTGTTCCTGTGCCTTATTATTGCCAGTTTCTACACCTTCGAATGCAATTGCTTATGCGACAGGAATGATAGCTCAAAAGGATTTTCGTTTAGGAGGAGTTTTCTTTATAATAACCGGTCCTATTATTGCCTTTGTTGGAGTTATGATTTGGGTATGGTTTTATGTATAGAGTTTGTTTTAATATGATTTAGTTAATTATTTATTTATAGAATCAAAGTAAGAAGTTCTTTTTATGAATTATCAGGCTTACCTTATTTACAAATAAATAAATTTTTATAATAGAATTTCTTATTATCGAAAAAATTTGACTATCCATTGGTATTTATAAAAATAGGTTTTGAAATATATTTTTTTAAAAGATCAATAAAAAAATTCTATAGAAATAAATTATTTACTTGAAATATTTATTTTTTTTCGTCTTAATTTCTATGAGAAAAATTATTTCTATATTTGTTTTTTGTCTTCTTTTTGGTGGATTAATCAATTGCCAACAAACTTTAAATGATAAAGCAAAAGAATATTTACGTCCAGTTGTAGTTCCTGCACCTTTGGATAACCCAACCACAAAAGAAAAAATAGAGCTTGGAAAAATGTTATTTTTTGATCCTCGAATGAGTGGATCAAATTGGATCAGCTGTGCAACATGTCATAATCCAGCCTTAGGTTGGAGTGATGGGCTTTCGCTTGGTTTTGGTCATGATATGAAACCTTTAAGTCGTAACACTCCTACAATATTGAATACTGCTTATCAAACACATCAATTCTGGGATGGTCGTGCGGAAACTTTAGAAGAACAAGCACTCGGTCCAGTAGAATCCTCTGCAGAAATGTCACAGGATATAACAGTTATGATAGGGGAGTTAGAAGAATTATCTGTATACAAAAACTTGTTCGATATTGCATTTCCTAAGGAAGGGCTAACTAGAGTTAATATAGCAAAAGCATTAGCTGCATATGAAAGAACAATTGTCTCGGGTGAATCTCCTTTTGATCGATACTTAAAAGGTAATTTAGATGAAATAGATGTTTCAGCCAAAAGAGGATTTGTTCTCTTTGAAAATAAAGCGCAGTGTTCCAAATGCCACTCGGGTTTTAATTTTTCTGACAATGGATTTCACAACATAGGATTAAAAGATCCTAATGGAAATATTGACGAGGGGCGTTGGGGAGCTATCGGTAAAGATGCACCTATAAAAATTCGTGCTTTAGTTGGTGCTTTTAAAACTCCTACTCTTCGTGATGTTGCATTAACAGCTCCTTATATGCATAATGGTATGTACAAAACTTTAGAAGAGGTTGTCGACCACTATGACCGTGGAGGAGATGATTTGGAATATTTGGACCCAAATATGATAAAACTTAAGCTAACATCAGAAGAGAAAAAAGATTTAGTATCTTTCCTTAAAACACTAACAGGTGAACAAATTCAGGTTGTTTTACCAAATTTACCACAAAATTAAATAAAAATTAAAAAAAAGGAAACAAACCATGAGAAAAAAAATAGGTATATTTTTTGTAACTTTGATACTTGTAAGCTCTGCAATATACGCAGCAAAAATTCACACTGTCGGTCAAAAGGATAGAAAATTCACTGTGTCTGAACTCTCGATTGCTGTCGGGGATTCTGTTGATTTCCCAAATCAAGACGAGTTCTTTCACAATGTTTATTCACTCTCTCCAGCAAAAATATTCGATCTAGGTTCCTATAAAAAAGGTGAATCAAAGAAAGTTATTTTTGACAAAGCTGGAGTAGTTGAAGTTAAATGTGCGATCCATCCTGATATGAAAATGATAATTACTGTTAAATGATGAAAAAAATTATGAATCAATATATTAATTCTTTTCTAGCCTCTTTTATTTTAGCAGTTTCAATTTTCTTCGCTTCTTGTGGACCTACAGAGAAGGAATTGGCAATTCAATCTGGTAAAGAAACCTACTTGACTTACTGTGCACTTTGTCATGGGGAAAATGGTGACGGAAAAGGTAAACTTGCAATTGGAAAGATGCCTGCTCCTGCAAATTTGACATTGACTGGTCTTCCTGATTTTGCAAAAAGAGAAATCATTATTAAGGGTGGTGAGGCAGTAGGCAGGTCACCCTTTATGCCTCCATGGGGACAAGAATTCACGGAAAAGCAAGTGGACGATCTTATTGTTTATCTAGAGACAATCAAAAAAATTAATTTAAAATATACTAAATGAGTAATTTCAAACGAGGATATTTTGAATCTTTTAGCCTTAGGTCAAAAATGATTTTAGGCTTTGGTATTTTGTCTTTATTTTTTTTTATGACTTCCGTCTCAGCAATTGTCGTTAGTACAATTGCTGGATATTCCTTAAGTTTTGTAGCAAATGAGCAGGTTGCAAAAATTGCTCATATTGAAAAGCTTGCAACATTGATCAATGAAACCAAAGTAAATTTAACAACGTCCTTATTAACAGAAGATGAGTATCTTATTAGCCAAAATCAGGAACGTATTCGTGAAAATATAATAAAATTTAGCCAAGTGCTTCTGTCCATTAAAGAGTTCCAAATTAAAAAAGATGAATCAGATCTTCTTACAAAAATAAATTCGAACAATACTAAATGGAGCGAACTGCTTGAATCTTTTCTAGATTTGCAATCTCGAAATCAAAATGCTTCAGCAAATATTCTTTATGTAAGAGGAATTGAACCTGCATCAATAGAATTTTTAACTAGTATCAATTCGCTCTTACTCCTTGAAAAGCAAATTACAATTGCTACAACTAACTCTGTTTTAACTCAATTGAACTATGCCGTAATCGTGGTAAGTATTCTACTTTTAATGTTTTTTGCTTTAGGTTATTTTCTTTCCAAAAAGGTAATTCATTCAGTTACAAAGCCTCTTAATATCATTGTTAATCTTGTGGAAAATATTCGTAAAGGTGATCTAACGTTTGAAATGAAGCAGACTACCAATGATGAAATGGGAGAAATGGTTCGAGTAATTGAGGAAATGCGTTCTCACTTACAAAAAAGTATAAATAAAATTCGTGAATCGGTGGATAATTTGACAATTATTTCGCAGGAATTTTATGTTGAGGCTGGAAATTTTGCTTCATCATCAATCGATGTCTCCGATTCATCAAAATTGACTTCCGATGCTATCCAAGATTTGAATGATGCTATGGTGGATGTAGAACAGTTAATCAAAAATATATCTAGAGAAATTCAATCCTCGAATCAGCTCATTCGCAAAGTGAATACCAACAATGAAGAAGTTTATCAGGCTATACTAGATTTTTCTGACCATGCGAAAAAGACTTCCGAAGGTGCGGAGACAGTGTCAATAAATCTCCAAAGTGCAGAAGAGGCAATGTCTGAGATCCGAACTAGTTCTAACAAAATTCAAGAGGTTGTATCAATAATCACTGAGATATCTGACCAAACAAATCTACTTAGCTTGAATGCTTCAATTGAAGCAGCACGTGCAGGAGAGCATGGTAGAGGATTTGCTGTAGTTGCCCAAGAAATATCCAAACTTGCAGAAAAGACACTAGTAAGTGTTAAGGAAGTAACAAATCAAATTAAAGAATCCCGTAAAAATATTGATCACGGGTCACGTGTGTTTATGACTGCTAGAGAATATTACGCACAGGTTTATACAGATGTATCTTCAATACGAGACACTAGTACAAATTTATCTAATGTCGTAAAAGCACAAAAAACTGCATTTGAATCAATTCAGAATAATTTAGAAATTATTCAAGGTCACTCGGAACGAATCGATGACTCCATGAAAAATCAAAAAGAAACTTCAGGAATTGTTTATTCACAAGTGAACCAATTGTCTTCGAATTCACAGGGAATAAAACTTGGCGGTAATCTTCTCTCAATTAATTCTGAAAAACTTACTGAGATATCCAAGGAAATTACAGAGGCTTTTTCACGTTACAAAACAAATACTTAGAATAATTAATTTACTGAGAATTTGTTAGATTCAGCATGGAGCATTTGCATTCTAGCAGAAATTCAAACTTTAGATTTCAATTCGATTTTTTGTATTAATAACTGTCTTTTGCATATTTAGAAGATCATAAAGTAGTATATCAGAATCTAATATCATTTCTCCAATAAGCGAAATCATATTTAAGAAATTAATTTTAAAATAGAAAATCATAACTAATAATACAGAGGCCTTTCATAATTACCATAGAGGAAAGCATAGTTTCAATTCAAACAAAAGGAATATATTTGTTTAGATCTAATCAACCTATAATCAAATCCTTAACTTCTAATTCAGTCAGCTCTCTATATGATCCAACTTGCAAATTCGGATCCAAAACAACTGTTCCCATCTTATCTCGTCTAAGATAGATTACATGCTTGCCCAAGGCTTGGAACATTCGCCGAATCTGTCTATATTTTCCTTCTCGTATGATTACCTTAGCGTAAGAAGTCTTGGATGAATTTATTAAGATATTGATATCTTGATCTAAATTTATTAAATTAATGGATGTTTGCTGAAGATCTTTTTTTTCTTCTATAACTAAATCTTCTTTAATTAAATCAGAGCCTTGAGTTGGGGAACTTTCATCTTTTTGTCCGAGTAGAATCAACTTACCAGGTAAGGTCTTATACCCATCATCTAAAATAACTCCTTCCCTAAAAGCTTGTACATCCGAGGCTGATAAGATTCCTTCAACTTCCACATAATATTCTTTGTCAATCAAATGCTTGGGTGATGTGTAGTGGTGTGCAAATTTCCCATCAGTAGTAAAAATCAAAAGTCCTTCTGTTTCTTTATCTAGACGTCCGACTGGGAATAGATTCATATTCCTGTGGCGTCCTTTGAGATAGTCCATTACTGTTTTCTCTCGTGGGTCTTCCGTAGCTGTTATGCAATCGGGAGCCTTATTCATCATGAAATAATAATGTTGCTTACGGATTAGAACTTCATCATCGTGTTGGATAGTATCGGAAAGGCTTACCTTGGTTGAGGGGTCTTTACAAATACTTCCATTGACCAAAACTTTGCCTTTGGAAATATCTCGTTTGATTTCAGTTCTTGATCCATAGCCTAGATTCGATAGAACTTTGTCCAGTCTCTCAGAATTTGACAACAGCTTGGTTCCTTTTTTTTAAGATTGGTAGTTCTAAACCAGGGAATTATTTTATTTCTATTGTTAACTCGTAATCGCCTTCAAGAACATCTCTTGCCCCAGAGACACCTATGAAAACTCGATAAGGATTCCCTATAGCTCTAAGCTCCACAGATTGCGGTTCACTTGGTTTTGTTAGATCAGGCTCTCCTATCCAAGAAGGATGGGATGCTTCGCAACTAACAGCTCCATATACATTGGGTGGAATATATTTAGGATCAAATCCACTAAAGGCAAATAAATTAATTCTTGTTTTATTACTTTTTGGTTTAACAGTAATTATCATTGTGCTTTTCTTTGGTAGGTCTGTCCAGTAATATACTTGATTCCCTTCAAATTCAACATTTCGGATACCTGGCCAACAAGCCATACTGCTGGACTCAGCCCATTCTAAATCTTCTAAAATATTTCCTGCTTTTAAATTACCAGAGACAGTAATAATTTTCTTTTTCTCCGACTTAAGAAATGAAACACCTTTTATTTGTGCCATTTCTTTCAATCTAGTGAGAGGCACTACTTCATCGTAACTATCCGCATAACCATCATAATGAACTAAATATCCCTCGGGCTGAATTTTTAGAATTCTTGCGCTGTAGGATTTCTTTGTTTTGTCATCATAGACTTCGACTCTATCACCAAGAATAAATTTTGATTCTGCAAATATTCCAATTCCCAAAGTAAAATACAATAATAATCCTAGACCTGACTTTATGAATATTTTCATAATTTGATTTCCTCTTAGATTCAAAAGATTCGTAATTCTGATAAAAAAGGTCAAAAAGAATTCAATTGAAATAAATTATTAACTTTCATTCTTAAATCTAAATTTCTTCGATTTCGGTAGCTTTAGATCCAAATTCTTGGATCAATCTTTCATCTTTGGTCTGCCATCTATCATCAATCCATCTTTTCATCTTACGAGAAATAGGAGCATGGTCTTTATTTTCTTCTATAGGGACTGCTGAGATAGGGATAAAATCCACTTTAACTTTTATCTTTCTGACATCACCACTCATTAAATCTAAAAAGGTTGATTGGTCATCGGGATAAATCAAAGTTAAGTCTAAAATACCATGAAGACTTTCTTTTAATTCAGTTGCTACAACTGATATGCCACTGCTATGAGCACGAAGTAAGTATTGGTATGGATTCTTTTTCTTAAGTTTTTTCATTCGTTCAGGAGTTCTCCTGTGGCCTTCCACAAAATTCAAAATACAGAATGGTTTGTTTTTAAATTTTGAAACAACATTTCGAACATTTTGTAAATCTTGGTTGGCTAGATCGGGATTTTTAATTAAATCTTCTTTTTTTGATCTGCGAACAAAGGGAAAATCCAATGCCACCCAAGCTTGTCCTAAAATAGGAACATACTTTAACGAATCTTTGATAAAAAATCTAATAAAAGGAACTTTGCGATTGAGTACGGATTGAATTACATATATATCAGCCCAGGATTGGTGGTTACTTACAATCAGGTAAGATTTATTATAAGATATTTCTGGATTGTCTAATCCTTCCACATCAAAAGAAATACCGTACATTAACTTGGAAATTCGGTAATCATTTTGAATCCATATTTCTGCAACGAAAACAAGTATACCATCTGCTATATTTCGAATTGCTTTTATGGGAAAAAATTTGAAGACAAGCATAGGATAAATGATTGGAATTAACCAAAGTAAATTAGAAATAAAGAGAACATAGGTAATAAAAAGTTTCATACTTACACCTACATTTTGATTTTTCTCTACAAAGTCAATTGAATCTCCTAGGTAGACCTAGTTTAAAATATATTTTGCTTTCAATAGATAATTTTAAAATCGAACCTCTATTCCAAAATTGATCATGGGTAGGTAGATTACCCGACCTCCTGAAAGAGGACTTTGAATATAGGGAGAATTAAGGGTATCATAAGAAAAGCTTGGATTTCCATTTGAGAATGGTCTTGTATTGTCAAAAAATTCTTCAGATGCATTTCTACGCCCATAAATATTAATAAGATCAAGATACCAATTCATATAACCCCAGGAGTAATTAAAGAACCTATCTAATCTTATATCCAGTTGGTGGATGGATGGTAGACGATAAGAGTTGAAAAGATTGGAATACTCTGGAAGATAAAGATTTAATCCGAATGTGGATGCTTGCCCAACTCTAGAAGATCCATTAATTTGTGTTACAGGAAGTCCAGTAGCATACCTGAATCTTCCTCCCAATTGCCAAGAAGGATTTATTTTCCATCCAAAAACTATGCTGAGAATATGAGTTCTATCTAAATCATACATTTCTGATTTATCATTATTGAAAAGGAATTCATAAGAGTTATCATCATACACATTAAGGTAGCCCTCTTGAAGGGAGGATTGGTATCGTAGTTTTTTCCCGAAATTATCTCTTGCTCTTTTAGTTTCATCATCATCACTGAGCCGAGGTTGGTTGTTATTCCTCTTAGTTATCGATTGTGAGTAAGAAAACCAACCAAACCAACCAGAGCTTCTAGATGTATCGGGATTTTTACGAATAAAAACTTCAAAGCCGTTGCTGTATCCATAACCACGATTAGAGTAAAAAAGTTGACGAGATTGGATGGGATTGTTGATCACTGAATCTGGTCTTTCTATATAATCTCTTGGATTATTGTTTAAAGTATAGGGATTCTGTATAAAGCTATCATTAACAACTATATCACGGTATATATTTCTGAAGCCCTCAAGCTTAACTGTCCAGCTACTTCCAATTTCTTGGTTGATACCTAATACATTGTGTTCGGCAGATTCCATTCCTAAATTCGGATTCCCAGATTTCAAAGAGAACTGTTCTATCCCTATAGGTGCATTTCTAAAAATACCAGAACCTGCTTGGATGCTAGTATTCGTGGATTCAAATTTATAAGAAATCGTGCCCCTAGGTGAAACCTTGCGATCACGAGAACGATTGTATTCATCATATCTAAGTCCAGCTAGGATTAGAAAATTATAAGCAGCAAATTTTAATTCTCCAAATCCAGCTTGTTCTCTGGTTAAAATTCCATCTCCGTCTATGAGTGCTCTAAATGTGGGACTTGAGTTAACCAAATTATTAAAGACATCAGCAAAAAGACTACTTTGAGAGGTGATATTTTCTGCCTTTAATCCTATTCTTCGTTCTCTATAATTCCCACCTAAATCCAATGAGAGTGGTTGGAAAATTTGTATAAGAAGAGAATTTTCTACAAAATATAAATCTTGGGTAGTTGTATTATTTAATCCGAAGACATTTTCAGCAGTAGCAGGGCTTGTGAATTTTATTTCATAAAATTCCTTGAATGTGTTTTTAGATGCACGTAATGTATGTTTGATTTTATCGCTTATCTTCCATTCATGAGATATACCATTTGTTACAAAACGTCTATCTAAGCCTACAGGTGGACGATTCTCGCCACTTCCACTACTTGCTTCAAATTCAGCTTGTGTTCTTGTATATCCTTGGATGTCTCTAGCTGCAAAAGAATATAGATTTAAAGTTTGATTGCCAGGTAGCTTGGTTGCAAATTTCCATTGGTAATCTTGGTAATCAGCATATTTGGCATCTTCGGGAATTCCTTGAGGATAGGCTCTCAATAAGAAAATATTTGGATAGGATTTTCTTGCTCCAGCTATCATATAGGAACCTTCCCAGAAGGGAGATTCTATATAGGCATCCGTTAAGAAAGTATTTAGATTAATTACAGTGGCTTTTTTCTTTATATCTGATTTCGAGCTTACATTGATAATGCCTCCTGTTGCAAAACCATAACGTACTGAGTAAGCTCCTGTTAGAATCTCTAAATCTGAAATTAAATTATTATTAAACACAGAGGCTTGTCCACCTAAGTGGAAGGGGTAACTAACAGGCATTCCATCTAAGTAGGTTTGGTTTGCTCTAGGTCCTGCTCCGCGTAAGACAAAATCCCCTCTATCGCTATTTCTATAAGGTTGGCCCGTGATATTAATATTGAACTGGGGTGTTGGAGTTAAACCGACTGGTACTGCTGGTAAGATTCCTGGTAAGGTTTGGATTGCTTTCAAAGAATCTCCTTGAGCACCGGGGAGTCTTTTGATTTCTTGTTGGCTTAAATTATAACTAGAAAGGTTGGATTTATCTTTCTGTCCTTTGACTTGGATTCCTTTACTTTCGCTGCTTGCAAATAAATTGAATTTTTGTTTAGCATACCTTACTTCAATTTTACGTTTGTCAATAGTATCTGAGCCAAGTATTCGAATATTGTAATTACCTAATTTAGGAACTGTAGGATAAATTTTACCATTACCATCAGTGGTATAACGCTTTCCTGTTTCTATTAGAATAACTTCCGTATTATCTAAGGATTCATTACCAATTTTATCAATGATTTTTATTTCAATCTCAATTGAAGAACTTACAGCATTGGTTTGGGAAAATAGGTTTTGATTGCCTGATAGAAAGAAAACAGAAGTTAAAAAATATATTAAAAAATTTGTAGAGAAACTTAATTGTGATAATAAAAATTTTGAAGTCTTAGGAATCAAATTGATTAAGCAATTTTCTAAACGTTTCATAAGATTAAAAAATTCTTAAACAGGCCCAAGGATAGGATCGAAATGGACAAGACTGTGCTAGCATAGAATCTTCACAAGCCTTCACTTCATTTTCTTGTCGATCAGCTGTAAACCATAAAGGATTCGCTGGTCTTGTACCACATTGTTCAGCTTTGAAATCTATAATGGGTTGGATTCTTGTAGTTATCTCCCAGGAGGAGACTATATTGTCGTTGATGCAAGAGCTTAGGACTAAGGAATTACAAAGAACTATGAGAAGACGGAAGTATTTAAATGCTATTTGATTTAAGGGATTTGAGTTGTTCTTGGACTTTGGGGTAATAGAAACTTTTAATGAAATTCTCTTTTCCTGATTTATAATATTGAAGAAAAATTTCATAATATCGAACTGCAAAATCTCTATTGCTTCCTTTCCAATTTCTTTCATGGACTCTTCCAGCTAGATACAAAGCTGTCGGGTATTCGTGTAAATCTAAGTTTTCTGGATCATCTAAAATAGCAACAACATGCTCCAAACATTCCGAATTTTTATTTCTATGAAAGAAATTCCATGCTATATAAAGATTGAGTTGAGCAAGAATGGGTGCATTGGTATATTTAGTAAGCAATGTCTTATAATCTTGGATAGCTTTCTCTGGATCTTTAGTTTCTATCGAACGAATTTTTTCTATGCTCTTATTGAATTCTGTTAAATCCATATCAAGCACTAGACCAGATTCTGGATTTTTATCAGTTGAAGAGATAGATTCAGGGATTGAGTTTAATTGGTTAGGTTTTGATTTGTTGGAGGATTTGGATTTTTCTAAAGGACTGTTAGGTGATTTCGAATATTTAATCACAGATTTGGATTCTTTAGCTTTTACAGATAAATCAGATTTCATCTCTTTTGGTTTATCTAAGCCAAGAAGCTTTTTATTTTTTGAAGAATCATCTGGCATAATCCTATTGGAATTGCTTTCTTTAATTTCTGGAAGGGTTTCTTTGAAATCTGGAAAAGGAAGAAAGATTCCTTCTATCTCTGGTTCAGGTTTCTCAACTGCTATGATGGATTCAAATACAACTAGATTCAAAAAAAGAAAAGCACTATAAAAGTAAATTGGATACTTAACTTTATCTGGACTTAGGTGCACGTATGAGTTCTCTTTTTTCTTCTTTGCTATTCGATTGTGGTGCAAAGTTTGAGTTCGTAGTAGAAGAATTATTTGAATCGGAGTTTGTATTGAAATTAGAATTGCTATTTACTTTTTTCTCAACTGCTTCCAATCTATCTAAGGTTTTCTCTAATCTTGATGTGGCAGAATCTGTTTCTTTGATTTGTTTTTCGATTCGTTCAAGAACAGGGGAGTTGGATTCTTCGGAAACATCTTTACCCGGTATCCATTCTCTTGAAGGTGAATCAGGTACATTCATAATTGGAGGAACTCCGTAGTCTTTTCTTTGAGAATTTAGATCAGATGAATCAGTCAATGGTTCTTTGTTAGAATCAAGAATCCTGGAGTCTGAACTTGGATTATTGTAACGAAGACTATCTCGTATCATTTGTTCATCCACTTTTCTGCTGATATCAATATCTATATCAGAAAGATTGATATTTTTTCTTCGACGATTGTAGTCCCTTTCAAGATCTTCGTAAAACATAGATTTGGTGTCTTCGGCGAGCTTCAAACCCTCAGCTTGTGTGTCGCCGTAACCTATAGTCCAACCATAATATGCAGCTACCAACAAGAAAAATGCAAATAGAGCGACCGCAATTCTTTTTAATAATCTTGCAATATCATCTGGAATCTTATTTGCAAGAGAATCAAGTGCTCCTAGCGCCTTAGTTGGATCAATTCCTTTAGGATCTATTTTCATATTTAATTAAGACCTTTTCTTATCCATAATTTACTTTTTAATTCGAAAGACAACTCTTCTATTTCTTGCTCTATTTTCATCTGAGTCATTGGCTACAATAGGTTTATCTTGTCCAAATCCTATACTTGCAATTCGTGAGTCCGCGATTTTACCCTTATTGATAAGAAAGTCTCTTACTGCATTAGCCCTTGCTAGACTTAGTTCCATATTGCTTTGGCTTTTACCAATATCATCTGTGTGACCTTCAAGTAATATTTCGATTTGAGCAGATTTCTGAAGTATTTCAATTAATCTGAATAACTCACCTTCAGATTCTTTTTGAATTTCTGCACTTCCCGTTTCAAAGAATAAATTATTGAGTGTAATTTCTTTTCCAGCTTCTAGTTTCGGTAATTTAAAAAGTACATTGCTTTGATTGATAGAAGGAGAATCTGCATTCACAACTTCTTTATTCTCTAAATTGATATTTTTTGATACTGGAAGGTAGCCAATTTTTTCAGCATAAAATCCATAATTATCTCCATAAGGAAGCACTATGGAAAACATTCCTGTCTTAGGATCAGAGATTCCGACTCCCAAAGATTTCTTTGAAGTTAAAGATTCATATCTTATGGTTGTAGAAAGCGGATTGTCGTTATCATCCGTAACCTTTCCTAGTACCACAAAGACGGACTCTGGTCGAAAATCTTTTGGGATTTTTGCAAGATACAACTCACCTTCTTTGGAAACATAAGCCCAGGCAGAGCTTGCTGGTATAGAGAAAAAGTTAACTCCCCTTAGTTTATTTGATATTTCTATTGGTGCTGTCCAATTGTCCCATCCATTCCCGATTCGTTTAGTGACAAATATGCTCAATTCATCACCGTAGCCATTGGATGAAAAATATAAAGTCCTATCATCTGGAGCTAGAAAGGGAGCCATCTCCTCATCTTTAGTGTTCAAGGTTGCGCCAAGATTTACAGCTGGTCCGAATTCACCGTTTGAATCCAAAAAACTAACATAGAGATCCAGCTTACCAAAGTTCACTGCTTGTTGAGCACTGAAGATTATAATTTTTCCAGAAGAAGAAAGTGCCGAACCTCCAAATATTTGCTGGTTGGGATTTTCTGCTTTACGGTAGGTGTTATAAAAACTAGGAAAGGATATTGGCCTTGGATTGGTCCAGTAATTGCTATCCTTTTGACTTTTATAAAGTGGAGCACGATTAAATACTTTATCCATCTTATCCTTGTAAGACTTTTGAAGCTTATCCATCTTATACTCATATTCTTTTCGGCTTTCCGATGATTTGATCAAGGATTCTGATTTTTCCACCATTTCTTTTTTGATTGAATCAACAATTTCATCTTCACCAAAATTTCCAAAAATAAATAATTCATTTCCACCTGGTAGC
This sequence comes from Leptospiraceae bacterium, assembly GCA_022402465.1. Taxonomy (GTDB): domain Bacteria; phylum Spirochaetota; class Leptospiria; order Leptospirales; family Leptospiraceae. The sequence continues at coordinate 14,498 of JAKRSH010000045.1, forward strand.
GCAGAGATGACAGCAGATGGCATATTATTATTTAAGGGGGCTTCCATCTGCCAGCCTGGTTTCCAGAAACCTAATTCGTCTTTTTCACTAGACCAAATTTTCTGAGAAGATCTTGCCGATGCAGTTGGTTTTGTTAAAGTTGTCCAAAATAATTTATTTCCATCAGGTGTAACTTGCGGATTAAACGAGAACTCATTCTTATAAACATATCTTGGTATTCTTTTAAATGTCCAATCTGGAATGTTTGTTTCATCTAGAAAAGGTTCTGGATCATATCTAAGAGGCTTACATTTTTTTCCAATTCGCTCACATAGAATTCTTACCCTAGTATTGCTTAGTTCCGAAAATTCTCTTGAAAATCCATGCGTTGAAAGTTCAAGAATTCCATCAGCAGTTCTAAGCATAAGACCAGAATTAAGAAGTGTACCTTTTGCTATGTATTTATTCTCATTTGCTGAAATCTGATTTGTTGAAAAAATGATGATCCCTAGCGCAAGTAAATAGAAGGCCTTCATAATAGGATTTTCGGTATTTTTAAGAATTTGCTTGATAGAAACCATTTGGCAGGACAGCTTCGTTTTAGAAAATGGCTCTATGATAAGTGCAACTGGAATTACAATGAATTATGGCAAGAAAACCTTATTTGATGGGGTTTCTATCAATTTCAAACCAGGTTGTAGATACGGTTTAATTGGAGCAAATGGCTCTGGTAAATCTACCTTTATGAAGATACTAGCCGGTCTCTACCAACCATCTGCGGGAGCGGTAGCAGTTGATAAAGGGAAAATTGTAGGTTATCTTAAACAAGACCATTATGAATACGAAAATGAAACTGTAATCAATACAGTTATGATGGGTAATCCAGAGCTTTGGAAGATATCCCAAGAAAGAGATTTGTTGTATTCCAAAGAAAGCATGACAGATGAAGAAGGAATTCGCGTTAGTGAATTAGAAGAACTGTTTGCAGATTTAGATGGATACGAAGCTGAATCCAGAGCTGGTGAATTATTAGAAGGCTTAGGCATTCCTACTTCAGTTCATTCACAAAGTCTTTCTACCTTAACTGGTGGTTTCAAATTAAGAGTACTACTTGCCCAGGTTCTTTTTCAGAAACCAGATGTTCTTCTATTAGATGAACCAACTAACCACTTAGATATAAAGACCATCTACTGGCTCGAAAGTATTTTAAAGAATTATGACGGTGTTGTAATTGTTATTTCTCACGATAGACATTTTATTAATTCAGTTTCCACCCATGTTGCGGATTTAGATTACAGCACTATTCGTGTTTATCCTGGAAATTATGATGATTTCATGATGGCATCTGAACAACTGCGTGAGCAGATGTTAAATGATAATAAACGTAAGAAAGAAAAGATAGCAGAATTGCAAGAATTTGTGAGCCGATTCTCAGCGAACGCTTCTAAATCCAAACAAGCAACATCTCGAGCTAAGCAAATAGATAAAATTAAAGCAGATTTTTCAGATATCAAACCATCCTCTAGGGTTTCTCCCTACATTCGATTCAAGGCTAAAAAAGTTCTTGGAAAGGATGTGATTGATGCCATAGGAATTTCAAAATCTTATGACAATCCTGTAATTGAGAATCTTACTATAAATATAGGCAAGGGTGAGAAGGTAGGCATTGTTGGAACCAATGGCGTTGGTAAGACAACTCTATTGAAAATGCTACTCAAAAGATTGGAACCAGATTCTGGAACAGTCAAATGGGGTGATTCTGTTGAAGCTTCTTACTTCCCTCAAGATCATAGAGACGGAATAGAAAAGGATGCAGACACCTTAGTAGAATGGTTGCTTCGTTATGCGGAGCCTGGTACCGAGGTGCAAGATATTAGAGCAATACTTGGACGAATGTTGTTCAGTGGTGATATGGCAACCAAATCCACTGCTGTTCTTTCTGGTGGTGAGAAGTCAAGAATGATCATAGGGCGTATGATTATTGCAGGGGACAATGTAATTGCCTTAGATGAACCAACCAATCACTTAGATTTAGAATCTATTGAATCATTGAACTATGCATTATCTATCTTTGAAGGTACTGTAATTTTAGTCTCTCATGATAGAGAATTTATTTCTTCGCTTTGTACGAGAATCATTGAAGTTTCACCAGGTCAGATTTTAGATTTTAAAGGAACTTATGAAGAGTTCCTAGAAAGAGAGGGAGCTGAATTCTATAAACGACTTACTGGTGGACCTGTGCTTTCAACTAAATAAGCAATAAATTTCTGAAGTGCAATTGCTCTATGTGAGATAGTGTTTTTCTGCTCTGGGCTGATTTCGGAAAAACATTTATCCCACTCTGGGTAGTAGAAAATTGGATCGTAACCAAATCCATTCCCTGATTCATTATAGACCTGGGCAATTTCTCCACTCACTCTTCCCGCAAAGCTAATCGTTCCACTTTCTGTTGTAAAGGACAGAACACAGTCAAAATGTGCCGATCGATTTTCGATACCTTGCATTTCTTTTAAAAGAAGCAAAGCTCTTTGTCTATCAGTGATTCCTTCACCGCCATACCTGGCTGAATAAATTCCTGGTCTTCCACCTAAGGCATCTACAGAAATTCCACTATCATCAGCTAGACTTGGAATTCCAGTTTCTTGAAAAAGAGCATTTGATTTGATAGAAGCATTTGCAGAAAAACTTAGACCATCTTCTATGGGCGAGAAGGAGATAATTCCGCAATCTTGGGGTGTTAGAATGAGAGGTGGATTGTTAATCAAATTTCCTTGAAACAACTGTTTCAATTCTGAAACTTTATGAAGGTTGCCAGTAGCAAGAGCGATTTTAGGGATCACAAGTAACTTTAAACTGGATTTTAAAATTTAGCTTGGGCATCTGGGACGGATTCAAAAATTTGAAAAACCTTATCCAGCATAGTAATCTCAAATACCTGTCGAATGTCCTCATCTGAAATAACAATACAAACATCCCCATCCTGGGATTTGAGTTTTCTTTTCAGGGTAACTAACACACCCAAGGCAGAGGAGCATATATGATGAACTTTCGTAAAGTCCAAGATCACTTTTTTCCCATAAAATGCATTGGATTGAATTAAATCTTGGTCCATTACTTCAGAATCCTTTCTTAAAATTGCGCCTTGGAATTTTAGAATTCGGATATCTGAGTGTGAGTCTAGTTTCATATTTCAATCCCTTCTGTTTTTCTTGTGGTTGATATAACCACTACGGAACCAGCTCCGTTTTGTAACAACAAGCGAGCGATTTCATTCGAACTAGCTCCCGTTGTAAATACATCATCTATCAATACTAACGTAGGTTTATTAATAATTCTAGCATTTTTTTTTAATTGGAAGGCTTCTTTTGCATGAAAAAATCGATCTTTTCTATTTTGCGTAGATTGGTGCTGATCGGATACTTTCTCTAATATCGGTAAAATGGGAATCTGAAGCTTTCGAGCTAAGCGTAATAAAAGACAATTTGTAGCAAAATACGGACGCTTTGTCCATGATGATTTATGAGATGGCACAGGAACAATTCCCAGCGGTTTAAGGGCACGTATTTTTAATAAAATTGGACCAAGCCCCATTGCAAAATACACGGAACAGTGCTTTTTGTTGTTTAATTTCAATTGATTCATGAGGTTTTTTTCTATCTCTTTTCGTCGGAGCAGAAAATAGGCAGTCTCAAAAAACACATTTCTAGATTCACAGTATTTGCAGTCTTTTTCACCCGAAAGAAATGTACGGCAAATCTTACAATATTCAGGATCATCATTGGGGTATTTTTCCAAATTCTCTTTTAGGCAGTCCTTACAAAGAGAAGTAATTTCCGCACTAGAATCTTCTTTACCGCAAATTTCACAATACTGTGGAAGGAAAAATTGAAGAAGGCTTCTTCCATATCTTTCTAGTTTATGAATAAATTTTAAATTCATAGTAAGAGAGGTAAAATTTTTCCAATGGCAAGAACAAAAAAAAAGAGCAACTTTCGCTGCTCTTTTGTTAAACCAAGTATGATTTTAGAGAATTATTTCTTTTCTTCTACAATCTTTTTGATTTCTGATGCAGGTGGGTTAACATCTACTAGGAAAGTAACGGATTTTACTTCGCTTTCATTCCCAACGTTGTCGATTCCCTTCGCTTCAATCTTATGTTCGCCTTGAGCGTCCACTATGATGCCTTCCACGTATGGTCTGAAATCAGCTTCACCATCAACTTTGATCAATACTCTTCGAACACCAGACTCACCATCAAATGCTCTGATTTGAAATGTATTTCCTTTCTTGGAGTAGGTCTTACCATCAATGTCCACCAAAGGAACATTAGGAATAATTTCTACTACAGGTGGTTTGTTATCAATGATTACAGCTACGCTAGATTCTCTGCTTTTGTTTCCAGAGTTATCAGTTGCTGAATAACGAATCAAATTGGATCCATCTTTTTCAACTCGGATAGGGTTATCTTGTGCATAGGTTGCTGGGGAAGCATCATTGATTGCGTATTCAATTGCACCAACACCAGACAATGAATCTTCTGCTTTGAAAGAAAAAGTATTATTCTTGGATGTATAGTTAGCACCTTGGGTGATGAACAAGGGTTCTGTTGGAACAATTACAACACTAGGTGGAGAATTATCTACCACTACAGTCAATAGCTTAGAAGGTTCTATGTTACCAGCTCTATCTACAGATCGGTAAGTCAACTGAGCTATACCTTCTTGAGAAATAATAATCGGTTTGGAATATTTAATGAATTCGCCATTATTTATTTTGTATTCGATGTAATCTACCATGGAAGAGTCATCTTGAGCTTTTAGTTCAAAAGAAGTCTTAGAATTGATGTACAATTCGTTCCCAGCTTCTATGCTTTGGGAATTACTTGAAGTAGAAGTTGTGGAAGTTGATTCTGAAGTTGTTACTGATCTATTTGTTGAAGTTGTATTCGTCTTAGGCTTCAATGCTGGTTCAGTACTTTCTTTAGGCTCACCAGTTGCTGTTCCTGCTGTAGATGTAGCTTTTGGTTGAGCACCATCATCAAGATTTTCATTGTCTTGTGCAGAAAGGGTTAAGGCTGCGAAAACCAAAGCTAACGCAAATATTCTTTTGATTGCGGATACCGCCATTCTATTTGTCTCCTATGGAATAATTAGTATGAAAAATTATTTTCTCAATTTTCTTATAATACAGCCTTGGGAAAGGTTCTTGTCAACCGATACTTTTGAAAAATATGGTTAGATTTGTTTTTTTTTCACTTTTAGGGTCAATTGCTTGTTTTTCTTTAGGCGCCCAAGCTACAAATGAAGAATGGAAGAAGGCTATCTTCAAAACCTATACAATTTTAGATTTTGAAACCATAAAACTTAGCCAAGAGAACTGGAGAGTTCGAAAATACAAAGACGATGCTCTGCCAGAGGTGTTTTTAAGCCAAAACATCACTGCTCCCATTCCTGGTTCAAGAAGAGCCTTGCTCTTTCGATTTACCGAGTTTACCAACTATTCTTTAGAATTCATTCTTCCGGAACCAATTTCCTTCCAAGAAACCATTCAAGAAATGGAATTTCCTGTCTATTCTAGTAAATCAGCAGGTTCTATTTCTATCATACTCCAAACTCATGATTATGAGAATGTGAAAATATTTCTAACAAATCTAAATTTCAGAGGTTGGCAAAATAAAAAAGTAAGTCTTTCCTATAAGATGAACCAAAATGATCCAGTCCTCAATTCTAAGCTTCCTTTGCGGTTCATAGGTTTTGTATATGAACCGAATACCTTTTCTGATTCCGTTAAGGAAATCCTAGTTGGAATCGATGACATTCAAGCAACTACTCGAAAAAAATACCGAACTCTTCCAGATCCCGCTTCCTTATTAGAATGAAAGCGACTTGATTTCTAAGATCTTTGTAAGATTATTGAAATGCATGTTTGATTTAGATTTTCCCCTATCTATTGCGCCTATGATGGAGTGGACCGACCGCCACTATAGGTTCCTTATGCGTAAGATAACCCAGAAAACAATCCTCTATACAGAAATGGTTACAGCTGAAGCAATTCTACGTGGGAACCAAGAAAAGCTTTTGGGAAAATCAGAAGATGGCCCCTGCGTCTTGCAACTGGGAGGTGATAGTCCTGAGAAAATTAGGCAAGCAGCAAGAATAGGAACTGAATTTCGCTATGATGCCTTAAATTTGAATGTTGGCTGTCCTTCCGAAAGAGTCCAAAATGGAAGTTTCGGTGCTTGTCTCATGAAGGAGCCGAATCTTGTTGCCGAACTAATGTTAGCCATGGCAGAGGGTAGCAAGCTTCCTGTCTCCGTTAAACATAGAATAGGTGTAAATGGACAGGAAAGTTATGACGATCTATCGAGATTTGTACAGATTGTCCATGAAAGAGGAAAGACAAACCATTTTATTGTTCATGCTCGTATAGCGATTTTGGAGGGCTTAAGTCCATCCGAAAATCGAAGCATACCTCCGCTTCGCTACGGTGACGTTCATAGATTGAAGAAAGATTTTCCTCATTTGAAAATCGAAATCAATGGCGGCATAAAAGATTTAAATGATGCAAAGTTCCAAATCGATTCAGGCCTTGATGCGGTCATGATAGGTCGTGCTGCTTATGAAAATCCTATGATCTTTCGCTTTGCTGATTCTTGTTTTACCAATCAAGGAATCCAGAATAGCGAATCATTTAACTGGGATAAGTTGAACGATGAAATTGAACTGTATCTGCGTGATTGGGTAATCCAAGGTGGTAGAATCCACACTGTCCTTAGGCATGCTTTGGGTTTTTTCTATGGGCAAAAGGGTGGTAGAATCTTCAGGCGTTACTTGAGTGAAAATATGCACAAGTCTTCAAAGGATATTCAGCTTTTTAAAAATGCCATCGCATCATCTGGTGTCTTAGATTGATTCTTGTTTACCAAGCTGGAGAGCATATTCCATACATTAAAGTAGTCCAATGAAGGGTAACTTCATTTGAACTACTTTTATTTTAAGAGACTGCTTACTTTAATTTATTTGCTTCATCTCTATACATTTTTGCATCATCTGCAAATTGCTTTGCAATCTCTTCCATTTCTTCTTTACGATTGGATTGGTAAACAGCTTTACCTCCCTTGGTAGCCTTAGACATTTTTAAATATCTTTTGGAAAGTGCCTCATGTTCATTTGCAATCTTTAAAAGATATTCTTTTACAACTTGCTTTTGTTCAGGTGTTTCTGCCTTTTCAATCAATACTCTTTCGATATTTTCTATAGCAAACAGTTGGAAGCTACCAACAAGTAATAGTGATACTAAAATCTTTTTCATTCATCATACTCCTTCTTTTTGTTAGACAAGGTTCTTATGAAAAAATAATTTTTTTATAAGAACTTTCGCTAGTATTTCTAATTTTATTATGTCTCTTTAAAGAATCGTTTTTTTTCAATTTCGTTAAATCTGGTATTTTTTTTTGATGCAATTTCTCAAGGGTAAAGATAGAAAATTCGTACATATTTAAAACTTTAGAATTTACTTAATAAAAATTATTTTTGAAAAATTTATTTAGTAAATATTTTATTTTATATTCAGTGATTTTTCAGAATTGGGTTGCTATTAAAATAAATAAGACGTCTACTTGACATAGAGTAAGTACTAACTCAGAAAAGATCATGAAAAATAAAAGTCGTCGCTTATCCTTTCTTTTACTTTTTCTGAACTTTTTCTTTCTAGAGTCTTGTGTTGCATGGCCAGGTTTGACAGCTGTTTTTTCCATGCTCCAATCAAAGGCTTCTTCCTCACCACCTATCCTACTTTTTCCTGGATCCAACCAAAGTCAGGACAATGCAAGCAATTCGGATAATACAGCCAATATAATTCCTCCTGGTGAAGAAGTGATCCCCATCAATCCAAGCCCAGGAAGTCCTGAATTGCTCGTTGACCAAAGAACTTCCTGGATGGTATCAGAATCGGGAACCAAAATTACCTTCCGTGCCAAACTTTCTGAGCAACCAAGCCAAAATGTTCAATTCAATAGTATTGTATTGTCACAGATCGGTGAGGTTTCGATTAGCCCTAGCAGTTTAACTTTCACACCTGGAAATTGGAATATTGACCAAGAGGTAGAAGTTACTGGTCTTGCTGATTCTATTCAAGATGGAAACCAATTCGTTGAAATTCAACTCAATCAATCCATATCTGCAGATCCCTTGTTCAATGGTCTAGAAGGAGGAATAGTTTCTGTTCTCAATGTTGATATTGATATTGCAGGAATTAGTGTCACTCCACTTAGTTCAGTGGTGACCTCAGAGGCAGGAAGTTCTCAAAATATTTCCGTTGTCCTAAATTCAAAACCAACAGCCAATGTAAGTTTTCCAGTTATCATTTCGGACACGACTGAGGTGAGTGCCTCAACGGGAGTGATTCATTTCACACCTAGCAATTGGAATACCATTCAAGTCATCGCATTGACCGGAGTAGATGATTCATCCATAGATGGTGATATCTCTTATTTGGTCCAATTGGGATCCTCTACTAGTTCAGATCCAATCTATAATGGTATGAGTTCTGGAACTATAAATGGAATAAATCTCGACAACGATACAGCTGGAATCATCGTAAATACTGCAAGCCTCGCACCTTTCTTGACTTCAGAATCTGGAGGAGCAATCAGTTACACCATTCGCCTTAGTTCTAAGCCTACGGCAAATGTATCCTTGTCCATTTTTAGCCTCAGTCCTTCCGAAGGGCAAGCTTCTGTCGCAAGCTTGACATTTACAAGTTTGAATTGGAATACAAATCAAAGTTTGGTTGTGACAGGTCAGGATGACTTCGATATAGACGGAGATAAGGCATACACAATTCAAATCTCGGTGAGTTCCAGTGTTGATACTGACTACTCTAGTTTGTTGCCGGTGAGTCTTGGTTTTACAAATATTGATAATGATTCTGCAGGATTTATCTTTCAAAATCATCTTAGCAAATCAACATCTGAAGATGGAACGAATGCTAGCTTTCAGATGAAATTAAGAAGCCGTCCCACTGACAATGTTACCATTCAAGTGCTCAGTTCAGATACAAGTGAAGGTGTAGTAAGTCCAAGTAGCTTAACCTTTACTCCTACCAATTGGAATTCATTTAGAACTGTAACCATCACAGCAATTAATGAGTCTTTGATCGATGGAGACCAACATTATGAGATTCAATTTCCATCAGTAATCAGTACTGATGCGAATTATGATTCATTAAGCGTAGGCTCTATTCCAGTAGTAAATCTTGATGATGATACTCCTGGAGTGATGTTTTTGAATACAACATCCATTTTGACGACAGAAAGTAATTCAACGGGCTGGACATTCCAAGTACGGCTTAAGACCAAACCTACATCTAATGTAACAATGCCTTTGGTAGCTGTATCCAATTCGAATGAGGGCAGTCTATCTCTTAGTACCATAGAATTCTCTCCAACAGATTGGAATGTACCTAGATCTATTAAGATAACTCCTGTTCGTGATTTTGTGGCAGATGGTGATATAACTTATTCAATTGATTTTCAAAACCTAATAAGCGCAGATCCTTTGTACAATCATTTTGTTGTTAATTCTCTCTCTGTTTTAAATAGGAATTCTGATACAAGAGGATATATCTACAATCCTAGCTCTCCTTTGTTATTTGTAACTGATTCAGGAAGAGAAGATTCCTTTACCATACGATTAAATTCCAAACCAGAAGGAATAGTTCGACTTCCAATAACAAGCTATGATCCGAGTGAAATGAGTGTGATTTCAAGTTCTACAGTAGAATTTAATGCAAGCAATTGGAATATCCCTGTTCCTATCCAAGTAAAGGGTGTGGAAGATTTTACCTTAGATGGAACAAAATCGGCAAGACTTGGTATAGGGGTAGAATCGGGTGCGAGCAATGGTCCGTATTTTCCTCTTTCTATAGCTTCTGTTTCTGATCCGCATTATGATACACTTGCACTTACCGATAGAAATGGAGGTACAAGAGGAATTTTAACTGTAAGAGCCTGTGATGCTGAATCTCTTATTTCAATCTGTGCGAATAGAGCGCCTACATACCAAACAACAGAAGCAGGTGGAACAGTAAGTCTTTTCTATTCTCTTGGTCAGGCACCAAGCCATGATGTAACTTTGACAATCACATCAACCAATCCATCAGAAGGAATTCCCAATCAAGCCTCTCTTGTCTTTACTAGTGTAAATTGGCGGGATCTACAAGAAGTGATTTTTACTGGACAAGATGATTCTGCCATTGATGGAACCATAAATTATAGTATAGAATATACTGTGTCAAGTTCAGATGGAACTTTTCATGCATTGGTGCTTGCACCAACCGCATTTAGAAATACAGATAACGATAGTGCAGGATTAGTTCTTAACGCCACCAATTCTTCGAGCAGTCCTTATATTACTAGTCGTGTTGCTGGTCCCAACCAATCCTATTCCTTTAGCATTCGTCTTTCTGCCCAACCCATTGCGCCTGTTAGCTTTCCCATTGTTTCTAGTATGACCAACCAAGGAATTTTGGATGTGAATCATCTCTCTTTTGATGCCACGAATTGGAATACTCCCCAATGGGTAACAGTTACCTCGGTAGACAATGGATCTACGAACATTCAGAATTACAATTTGGTAGCAGGACCTTTTACAAGCACAGATACTAAATTTAGTGTCCTTGCCAATAGAAATATTTTTATGAGAAATGTTAGCCCTGGATTTACAATAACTCCGCCTAGTACTCAAACAGGAGAGTGGGGTTTAACTTCTTCTTTCCGATTGAATCTAAATTCACCTCCGGCAAGCACGGTTACTTTTCGATATTATAGCGAGTTAGAGTCCGAAGGAATTCCTTTATCAGGGACAAATCTTGTATCAAGCAACCCTCTGTATCCTCTGGGTCTTCCACCAGGAACTATAGTAAGAAGTTTCACCAGAACAGCTGCCAATTGGAATTCAAATACTAGCTATTCAGTAAGAGGAGTAGATGACGAAATTCTAGACGGCGATATGAATTATCGAATTATTTTCTTACCTGTAATTAGCAATGATCCTAGCTATGATGGATTAGTTCCTGATCCCATCACTTTTTCAAATATAGATAACGATTAACTATACTTTTATTTCTTGCCTTAAGCTGACTTATCTGTGATAAAAGAATTATCAGTAGGAGAGTTTATGGAAGAGAAATTAAAAACCGAATTGGATGCGAATCTTAGTAAAGAAGAAGAAACCAAAGTAATTGAAATAAGCAATCAAATTCAATGGAAAGATCCTAATGAAATTCTCTCCTTTGGTTCCCAAGCTCAGACTAAGGTTTCCGAGTTTGCGGATAAGGTTCTTTCTGAAATAAAAACCAAGGATGCTGGTTATGCCGGTGAGCTTCTCAATAATTTATTAATTCATATCAAAGATCTTGATTTAGGAAGCAGTGGGGAGGGTGGAAGCTCAATTTCCAAGATTCCTCTCATTGGCAGACTTTTTGACAAAACTCGAAATCTTATTGGCAAATTTGAAGATGTGCATTCCAAGATGGATAAAATTGTAGACGAGCTACATACTGCACGGCAGTCCTTAACCAAAGATATCACTCTTTTGCAGGCTCTTTATGAAAAGAATCTTGAATATTTTAAGGATTTACAAATCTACATTCTAGCCGGTGAAAAGAAAATTAGCGAGATCACAAATACCGTTCTACCAGACTTAAAAGCAAAAGCTGACTCGGATAAGGATCCTCTTTCCTCCCAGGTCTATAATGATACAGTTCAGATCCTAGATCGTTTTGAGAAAAAAATTCATGATCTAAAGCTGAGCCGTATGCTCTCACTGCAAACAGGGCCTCAGATCCGCTTAGTCCAAAATGGGAATCAACTATTGGTAGAAAAAATCCAAAGTTCCATTCTAAATACGATTCCACTTTGGAAGAGTCAAGTTATTATTGCACTTGGAATTTTTCGCCAAAGAAAAGCACTAGAAGCCCAGAAAGAAGTATCCAAAACAACCAATGATTTATTACAGAAAAATGCTGAACTTCTTAAAATGGGAACAACAGAAATCGCAAAAGAATCAGAAAAAGGCATAGTTGAAATTGAAACTCTCAAGAAAGTAAATACTTTGTTAGTTGAAACTATCCAAGAAACTCTTAAAATTCAAGAACAGGGAAGGGTAAAACGCCGTGAGGCTGAAACTGAATTATTGAAACTAGAGAAAGAAGTAAAATCTAGTCTATTAATCCAGAGATAAGATTTTAGAGTATGGCAGATAACAACCAAGATCAAACTTATTCAAAGAGTGGTAATCAAGCTGGCAAAAGAGAAGAAGCATTTTCTCATCCTAAGCAGGAATTGAAAGAACTAGGTTCACGGTTCTGGAAGAAATTTGCACCCGATCCAGCAATTCCAAGTTCCGAAAAGTCCTGGGCAAGAAGATCTCACCTAACAACTTTATTGATATATCCTTTGTCCCTGCTTCCCTTTCCATTTCCTTGGGAGGCCTTGGCTGGAATTGTTTTTCCCTTATTCATTTGGCTTGCCAGAAAGAAGAATTCTTACTCAGGAAGGCAGACCTTAGAGGCAATGTATCTGCAAGTAATTCTTGGACTTGGGTATCTTGGATTTAATAACGCTTTTTCCTCAGATCCAGATCGAGTTCTTTTAGTGTTTTCGTATGGATTTTTATTTTTTCTTCACTTATTGTTTGTTAGTTTAGCGACAGTCAAAACATCCTTAGGTAAAAATCATTCCTATCCATTTAGTTTTATTCCCTTACTCTTTCGAAAATCCATGGAAAACCGATTGGATTTAGCTAAAGCGGAACTAGGGAGCAAAGAGGAATTTAAAGAATTCAGTGCAATGCTCGGAAAGATTGATCAAGTTCGTAATCTTACGATCCAATCAACTCTGAATTGGCAGGATCTTGACTTGAAGAAAGAAGCTTTGGAATTCTCGGAACGTTTAGCTAAACTAAAAACAAAATTAGAAGAAAAGCCTAGCTTTTATAAACAAATTAAGCAGTATTTGAATTATTTCCCTGACACAACTTCTCAGATTCTAAACCAATACAACCAACTGAGTTCTAATTCTTCATCCCATTCTTTAGGGGATGGTGATAATCAATCAAGAAGATCTCAGATACTTGAACTTCTAAAAAAAATCAACGAAACTACGAATGAGGTTTTAGTGAAATACGATTCAGCTCAGTCTTTTGCACTTGATGTAGAGATTGAAGCCATGAAGAAAAACATCCAACTAGGTGGTTTTTCCTGAAAGGTGTAAACACAGAAGAAGATACTTTTTTTTAATTACGATTTCAATTAATCCTTGGTTGGATTTTAATCTATGATAGACAGGTCCTTAAGGGCGTGGCAAGGTTCGTCCTAATTCCAAGAAATCACTCATAGCTGCTTCCATCCTTATGGGTGAATTCCCATTTACCTTCTGAGTTCAAATTCGCTTCAATGTCATCATCTGGATAAAATACCGAGTCATTTGCTGAACGATCTCCTATTTCCAAGTAGATAACCTTTGATTGGGAGAGGTTGACCAATTGATGAGCATCTCCTGTCCCATGAGCAAAGCCAGCACACATTCCAGGCGATAGAACTGTGTCACCTGCATTTGTTCTTAGAGTCGGTTCACCTTCTAGTATATAGATGAACTCATCTTGGGTATTATGACTGTGTCGTAAGGCTGATTTACCACCAGGAAGAAGAGTGGTATAGTTAACTCCAAAATTACTCAATCCAAAGATGTCTCCCAAGATGGATTTTTCTCTTCCTTCCATCTGGGATGCAAAAGGTTCTGGATAGATGGATTTTTTCTTTCTTGGTTCGACGGATTTTGCCTCGATAGCTAGGATTGGTTTAGAATTTGACATGAGCAACCTTGTTCCTTCAATTTATCAAAATAGTTTGAACATCTTAAAATACGTCCAATCAATAAATTTTTATCTGGTTAGTAATAAAAAAAGGGAACTGCCAAGTTCCCTTTTTTGTTAAAGATGGTAAGCGGCTAAGAAAATATTTCTATTTCTGAACTGCCTTAGTAATGCAATTCCAATAGGTTACGCAAGAATTGGCACCTTTATCATAGCAGGAAGCAATCTGGTTGTAATATTTAACCTTATTACAATTCACTTCACAACCTTTCTTAAGTGTATTCTTTTGGTCTTCGGTTGCATTAGGATTTTTTTCTACAACACAGCTGTAGTATTTATCGCAGGCTGCTGGACATTTTGGGAAATTATCTGCTGCAGTAAGTTCTGCAACGAAGCTGATAGTCCAAAGTAGACTTATAAGAATTGTAAGTTTTTTCATAAACATCCTCTCTATTAGCGATGCAGGGATTCGAACCCCGGACCTGTGGATTATGATTCCATCGCTCTAACCAGCTGAGCTACATCGCCTCTTGTTTTATTTCGACAGGAAATTTGGGAAGTTTAGTTCCACAAATCCAGTTTTTTTTATGGAATTGTAGGGTCAAACTCTTTCTGAAATCTGTTTTGTTTATTTGGAAATAAGATTCTGCCATATTTATTGTAAAAATATGGCAGAATGATAGTGTTTGGCTTAGAAAAGTCTTTCGATATTTCTAAGGTTCAATTAACAGGAGTAAGTTGACAGGAATTCGAATGGGTGAGGTCTTCCTTCCCAAGCCCAAATTTCTGTCTCAAACTTATAGGATTTATAAGTCTGAAGGAACTCTTCTGTAAATACATTCCCTTTTTTAAATACTTCACGTAGCACTAGCATTTCTTCTACTGCTTCTCTTAGAGTGTGAGGCATTTGTTTGATTCCTTTTTCACGGATTTCATCCAAGGACAATTCAAAAAGATCTTCCTCTCTAGGTGGTCCTGGATCTAGTTTGTTTTGGATACCGTCTATTCCAGCCATAAGCATAGCTGCAAAACCTAAATAAGGATTGGCAGTGGAATCTGGGAATCGGAATTCAACACGCTTTGCTTTATCACCTTGGACGTAAGGAATACGACAAGATGCGGAACGGTTCTGTGCTGAGTAGGCAAGAATTGAAGGAGCTTCGAATCCAGGGATGAGTCTCTTGTAAGAGTTTGTAGATGCATTTGTAAATGCAGCAATTCCTCTTGCATATTTAAGAACTCCAGCTACATAGTTCAGAGCTGTATCACTTAAGCCTTGGTAAGCAGATCCTGCAAACAAGTTCTTTCCACCCTTCCAGATAGATTGGTGAACGTGCATACCATTTCCGTTATCACCAAAAAGTGGCTTAGGCATAAAAGTAGCAGTCTTTCCGTGCTTATGAGCAACCATTTTTACAACGTATTTTAACTTCTGAACATTATCAGCCGCCTCGATCATTGTTCCAAATTTAACACCAATTTCTCCTTGGCCCTGTGCTACTTCGTGGTGAACAACAAAGGTTTCCATTCCAATTTGGTGAAGCGTTTTTACAATTTCCGCACGAATATCAACTTGGGAGTCAATTGGAGCAACTGGGAAATAACCACCTTTTGTACCCGGACGGTGTCCTGAGTTGAAGTTGATTTTTGTTCCAGTGTTTCCTGGGGTCTCAGCATGAGAGTTCCAGATCCCTTCATTGGAATCAATCTCATAGTATTGGCAGTTGATTTCGTCTCTAACTTTTAAACTGTCAAAGATAAAGAATTCATTTTCAGGACCAAAGTAGGCAACATCACCAATTCCAGAATCACCTAGGTATTTTAATGCTTTTTTGGCAATGGATCTAGGGCATTTTTCATAGGCTTGGTTTTTGTAAATATCATAGGCATCACAGAATACTACTAAAGTCTTATCTGCAGTAAAAGGATCCAAAAACGCCGTGTCTGGATCTGGAATCAATTGCATATCGGATTGGTTAATAGGCTGCCATGCCGCAATAGAACTACCATCAAATGGAATTCCTTTAAAGGAATCTTCGTTTATCGAGTTTACATGGTAGGATACGTGGTGCCATGCTCCTTTAATATCTGTGAATCGGAAGTCATAGAATACGACTCCTTCTTTTTTGGCGAAATCAATTGCCTCTTTCGCAGTTTTAAACATACAATCTCCTTGTTTTGTGAAGTTATTATTCGCTTAAACTTCTAGCTAATTGTATAAAGCAAAATCTATGCCAGGAAAAAAGCCAAGAGAAAAACCAATTTGACCATTTTTTTAGCAATTGCAAAAATTGCCATGCTTATAAAATAAAATTATTGTTCTAATTGATAGCATTATGCATATTATTTAAGCGATACGTATTCGGGGTGTATTTTTTGCTAAAATATTTCTGAAAATCCTTAGATTGATTTGGATATAGAATGGAAAAATCTATTTCAAGATCCGTTAATGGTAATAGTGAACTTTTCTCCAAGTGAAATTAAGCGAATGAAAGAACATGCCTACCATTTTATGCAAATGTCTGAAGATGGTTTTTGTTGTCTTTCTTTGGAGAAACCTATGCCACTTACGCTTAGTCTAGAACACCAAACACAACATATTCTAAACTTCGCTAAGATTAGCGAATGCAATATTTCTATGGCTAAGATTTATGGATGCTCAAACAGGGAAAAAATGATAGGCACTTCCTTGGAAGCACTATCTGGTAAGTCATTGGATGAGAGTAGATTTTTGATCCATGCTTTTCTAAAAAATAATTATACTCTCCAGAATTATGAATCAGAACTAAGAATCGATAAGAGTGCAATCAAGTATCTATTATGTAATTTTTATGGAGAAGTTGAATCTGGTCATTTGCTGAGTATCTGGGGCTCTCAAAAGGACATTACACAGATTAAATCTTCCCAAATCAAATTAGAGAAAATGCTATTTCTAGAGAAATTGTTAGGTAGAATTTCAAAATCTTTTCTTTCAGCAACACCAGATTCTATAGATGCAATAATTAACTCCTGTCTGAAAGATTTGGGTGAGGTCAAGCATATCGATCGTTCTTATGTTTTTCTATTAAGTAAATATGGGAATAAGATTAGCAATTCCCATGAGTGGTGCAGAGAAGGTATCTCAAAACATAAAGATGATTTACAAGGTTTAAATTTTGAAAAATCTATGCCAAGTACTAAGAATGCTTTGAGCAAGGATAATATTTTCCAAGCATCACTCAAAAAGGATCATTCTAAACTAACAAAAGATGAAATTCAAATGATGGAAGTTCAGTCCATTCAATCTTTCTTGCTAGTTGGACTCAAAAATGAAAACAAGCTTATGGGATTTGTTGGATTCGATGCAGTTCGTTTAGCTTATGAATGGACAATAGAAGATATCTCACTACTGCAACTGTTTGCTGATCTTTTATCTTTCGCTCTACTGAATGTGAATTTTCAAAAAGAACTCATAGAAAAAGACAAATCCTTGCTTGAGTTTTATGATAGAATGAATGATGATCTTGAAATTGCTAAGGAAACTCAAAAGAATTTGGTCTCTTTGGATTTCCCAACTTCTACCTACTACCAATTAACGAGTTATTTTCGTCCATTTGAGAAAGTTGGAGGAGATATCATTAGCTATCATTTACATACTGATTATATTGATCTTATGTTTGGTGATGTTTCGGGACATGGAATCTCTTCTGCAATGGTTTCTGGTATGGTGATTCTATCGTTTCGAAATTCTTCTCGCTTAAATGAGTCTCCCGCTCAAATTCTATTATCTATGAACCGAGATCTAAAAACTATAGTTCTCAATCATCATATCACTGCAGCTTGTGCGAGGTATTATTTTAAAGAAAGAAAATTAGTCTATTCTTATGCTGGTCATCCTCCTTTGGTCTTAATAAACCAAGACAATTTTGAAGAACTACCAGGTATGAATACACCCCTTCTAACACTGGAGAATATTGAATACTTTGAGAAGGATTTAATCCTAGCACCAGGTTCGAGATTGGTTTTTTATTCGGATGGATGTTATGAAATTTTCAATAGAGACAAGCAATTGCTGGGACTTTATCCCTTCTTTGAAATTCTAAAAAAAGAAAGTCATTCCAAAGACGCAGCTCGATTTATTCAGAATTCAATTTTGAAAATTCTCAATTTTTGTTCTGGTGATATCAAAGATGATCTTACCATGCTCGTTTTAGATGTGAATTAAAGAAGCTGTCTACTTTAACGTATAGATATTTTTGCAATCTAAAGCTTATTCTATACCAAAAAAGATTCCCCAGATTCAAAATTTTATGTGAGCTCTTCCTTTCTTTTATTTCGAAAGATGAACCTTGGGCAGAGCAGCAAATATTTTTCTCCTCTCATCTTCGCTTAATTTATTCTTCTTGAGTAGAATGGATTTTATGAAATTCAGCTCCGATATATTTTCCGGAATTTGGGTAAATGAGGCATTCTCGGAAAGATCTAAAATTTCTAAACTAGGTAGGCTTGCTAGGATACTTACATCTTCTTCTGTCAACCTTAGCTTAGTCTCATCCAGGGAGAGTATCTTTAGTTTTGGCAAGCCTTTGATTGAATTTGGAATTTTGTCTAAAGGATTCATGCCGAGTAGAAGTATTTCTAATTCTTGGAAATTTTGAAAGGAAACAGGAAGATCCTTTAGCTGGTTGCCATACAGAGAAATTTTCTTGAGTCTTTTCAAGTTTCCCCATTCTTCAGGAATTGAATCAATGGCATCATAATTCATTTCAATCTCCCTTAATTGGGAGGCGCTGCTAATGGATGCAAGAGAATCATTGAATCTCTTATGGTTTAAGCTAAGCTTTTCAGAATTACCAAGAGATACCAAATGCTCTTGAAGATTAACTTGTTTTGGATCGCAATTGTTAAAAGCCAAAGGAAAAATAAGAATTGTGAAATAAATACTTCGGAAGCTAGATCCAAAGATCATTTGTATGAGGGAACTTAAGATTAATTTCGAGGAAGAGTGAATCTGTTTTATTATGAGTTGCATTTAAGCATTAGACGAATTTCTCTATTGAATGGATCCCTTTCGAATTTAGAAATTGTCAATTTTCGTAAATTATTCTGACCAAGTTCTTCTGTATTCACCTAACGGATCATAGTCCTTAGCTTGTTTTTCTGTATTGAATACTCTAGATCTAGGGTCATTTCCTATACCTGCAATATAATTCCAATTCCCATAATTGCTTGCAGGATCATAGTCTATGAGCATGGTCTCAAACCATTCTGCTCCCAGCCTCCAATCGAGCTCTAAGTTATGGACTAGAAAACTAGCAACATTCTGTCTTCCTCGATTCGACATATATCCGGTTAGAAGTAGTTCTTTCATATTGCTATTTACGAACTCATCCTCAGTTTCTCCTAGTCTCCATTTTTCAAAAGTACCTAGGTCAACTTTAGATTTCTCAGAGTCTGAATATTTATTCGTAGAGGATTTAGTTATTTTCTTTTGGATTCCTGACCTTAGAAAAAGATTTCTTCCATGCTTAGAGGCTATAAAGAAAAAATAATCTCTCCAAAGTAATTCAAAGATAAGCCAATAGGTAGACTCATTGGCAAGTCTTTCCTTTTCATATGCCTGGATTTGTTGGTAGATTAGTCTTGCAGACAGACAACCTAAGGATAAATAGGCGGAAAATTTGGATGAATAATTTTTGCCTAGCATCTGGTTTCTAGTTTCTTTATATGTTTGGATGCAATCTGTAAGCCATAAATATTCTGTCAGACGTTTGATTCCTTCTTGTTCACCCCCCTTCCAATCTATGGCACGAGATGGATGTTCTTCAACAGAGTTAGCAAGAGTAATCAATTCTAATGGTAGGGACTCAGGTTCAAGACCAGAGGGAAGGCTTGGGGCCCTTCCTTTTTTGGGAAGAGAGACAGCCAAAGGAGATTTCTTTTCTACCATTTTACGAAAGTCTGTGAAGACTTCAGGTAGATGCTCCACAGGAAAAGGCAGCTCACTAGGATGAATTAGTGTAGAAGTATGAGTAGATCTGTAGCTAATTCCAATTTTATTGAGAATATGAATAATATTCTTTTCTTGCTCTACTTCTTCAGTGCAGGCAAGATTTGCGAAAAAAACCATATCTACACCATATTCCAAGCAGAGTTCTGGTACGATTTGTTCGATCTTTCCAGTTCTCAGAATTAATTTTGTTCCCATTCTTTTTAGCGAATCATCTAAATCTCTAAGTGACTCTAGTAAGAATTTAATTCTAAAATTAGATCTTCTTGGATACGGAATTAAAGTATGTGTTTCTAGTTTGGGAAGAACATATAAAGGAATTAAAAAATCTGAGAACTCTATGGCACGAACCAAGGTTTCATTATCATGAATTCTTAAATCATTTCTAAATAAGACTAGACCTGTCTTCATAATTCTACAATTGGTTTAGTAAAGTCTCTAAACTAGTAAGCAAATGGTCTATCTCAGCATTTGTTGTTAAGCTACCAAAAGAAATACGAATCGCACGCAGTGCCTCATCCTTAGTATAGCCCATAGAAAGAAGTGAGCTTGCTGGTTCTCTTGATCTTGATTTACAAGAGGATCCAGTTGAAATCAAGATGGATTTTTCTTCCAATCCCATCATAAGAAAATCCAATTCTTCTATAGGAAGTATAGTGAAAATCGTATTGGGAAGCCTGGGAGAATTTTCTGCTACAATTTTGCAGCCTAATTCCTTTAATTTTAATTCTATCCTAGTTCTCATCTGAATGCGAGAAAGAATTTGGGAACCCAGTCTGCCTATTTGGTATTCGCTCAGCCTGCGAAAGCTGAGAATAGATGGAAGGTTTTCACTTCCTGCCCTATGTCCATTTTCTTGGTTTCCGCCACCTGGCAATTGCCATTTAGAATGAATCAAATTATTTCTAACGCTAGTTAGTCCACTGCCAGGACCTGCACCTATCTTATGCCCTGAGCAAGTCATTCCATCTAAGAGATGGTAGTTAATAAAAATTTTACCAAAGGCTTGCATACAATCGGATACTAAGGGCATGCCAGAAGATCTTACTAAATTGGAAATTTCTTCCATAGGTTGGATAACGCCTGTTTCGTTGCCAGCATAGATGATTCCTGTAGGAAGTGGACTTTGTTTGAGTATTTCTTCCAAATGAGCCAGCGAAATGATTCCTGTGGAATCAGTCTTTAGTATTTTAGGTTCAAAATGAAAGAATTCCAGAGCGGAGTAAAAGCTTGCGTGTTCAAAAGATGAGCTTATGAATTCTTTGACATCTGGGAATCTTTGGCGGATTGATGCCACCAAAAGAAAGTTAGCTTCTGTTCCAGTAGATGAAAAAACTATCCCTTCCGAGGGAAATTGTGTTTCTTTGGCAAAAAAATTTCGAGCTTCCTCAATCTTTCCTTGGTTGCCCAATGAAAAACGAGTCGCACCTGATGGATTGTAAAACTCTTCTGAGTATTCATTCCAAGCTTCTTGGATAAACTGAGTTAAAGGCGGATGACTTGCATTGTAATCAAAGTAATGGATTTTATTCATCAGGGATTTCGTCGGCTTCTTCGTATCTACCCAATTGCCGAAGTGTAGTCTTTCGAATGAATCTGTATTCCTTTAATATGGAAACCTTATCAAGATTGGTTCCAGAAACAGATCTTTCATCTACGTTTCGAAGTTTAGACTGTAGCTCGTTTAATACAAGCAGAGATTCTTGGAATTTTTTTTGCTGGAAGTAAACCTTGGCAAGGCCTAGTTCTAAAGAAAAATTTTCCACCAAAAGAGCTGGGAGAATTTCTGGAGGTATTTCTGAAATATTGGCGAGAGATGTAGCATCACGAAATTCTAATATAGATTTATCATATAAGTTTGGATCTTTTTTTGCTAGTCGTAAATAAATTTCTCCACGATACTTTCTGTACCTTCTAAATTCTATGGGAGAATCATTATTGCTTACGAAAAATAAAAGTCTTTCATACATTTCCAAGGCTTCTATGGGGGATGAAATATCTAAGGGTTTACCAATATTTCTGAGTGTTTTGGAAATACTTTTTGTAAAATCTGATTTTGTAATTTCATAGATCTCTGCTCTTCGTATCTTATCCCAAACTCGAAGTTGAATTTGTTTGGGGCTTAAATTGGATGCAAGAGGTAAATTTCTTGCAACTGGTTTCTTGCCTCTAATCCAATTCCATGTTCTTCGAATCCAGGATGGCTTACGAAGTGGATTCTCTTTGCCTAGTTCATCCTTTAGATATTTTTCTTTCACAAAATCTTCGGTTTGATAAACATGAGTAGTATAAGCGAGAAGTATCTCAGAATGACGACAGGAAGCAATGGACGCGAGTTCAATTCGTTCAGGAACTCGAATATCTGGACCTGAAAAGTTTAGAGCTCTTTTATAATAATCTAAGGCTTGTAATACGTAGGAAATATTTTCGTTCCAATATATTTTCGGATCAAAGGTTAATAGAATTTCATTATTTGTTATCGCTGCCTTGCCAGTAAGCATGCTCTTCTTCTCATACCAACTAGGATGATCCAAGAAGGGATCCTTATGCTCTCTTGCTTCATAGTAATCACATGCCTTCTTCATAAGATCAATGCTAAGTGCAGGCATCTCTGGTGAGGTATCGGCAGAGAGAAATTCTTTGAATTGAGTAGTCCAAGATTTATCGCGAGGCACAAGAAAGGAATCGCCTTTACCTATTAAATCTTCGGTTCTACTGCTGTTATAACCAGGCGGACTCCAAAAGTATGTAAATTTTGAAAAAATCCAATCTTTCTTCCAAAAAACCAAGGGGAAAGTGATTGCCCAGAGGATTGCAACAAAGAGAATGTAAATCAAATTATCCCGAATGAGCTTCTTCAAAAAATTTCCCCTATACCTATTCTTAGTATCGTATCTTTTTCTACCCTTCGATCATATTTTCTCTGATTCTGAGGTCGTGAAGGAAGTAAATGCTTTAAATTGCTCGCCTAAAAGCAATGAATTCCTGCTTTCCCTTGCCTTGAGTGCTCAGTCCAAGGCAAACCAAGCTAATTTTTACAATAGCAAAGAAGATAGCCAGAAATACCACAAAGATGCAATTCGATTTTTTGAAAAGTACATAGAATGTACGGACTCTAGCCAGCGAAATGCAATCACTCATCTGAATCTTGCCAATAGTTATATTGAAGTCGCAGATTATAAATCAGCAGAGTTACAAGCTTCAGAAGCTCTCAAGAAAAATCCTACATACAGAGATGCAATTTTTTTCCAAGCAAGACTTCTTACTCGCCAAGGGAAACTAGATGCGGCAGCGAACCAATTGGAAAGTAAAATAAGTTTTTTTCCTGAAGATTCGGATTTTCTTTTTCTTCTGGGATCCTTAAACCGAGAGCTCAACCGCAATAACAAAGCTATTCTATATTTCACCTCTCTGCTTGATTCCATAGATAAACGTGAGGGCAATGGAAAATATAAGGTTCATTGTTTAAAAAATTTGGGTGATCTTTACTTCTTAAATAAGGAATTAAAAAAATCACTGCTTAATTACCAAGCTTATTTGCTCTTAAATCCTCGTGATACGGATGCGAGATTTCAAGTCGCTCAAATATTCAACTTGTTAGGTGATTTTGGTGCATCCAAAAGAATTTTGCAAGAAATCCATCAGAAGAATCCATCTAATCTAGAAGTTGAGTTACTTCTTGCTGAAATGAACTTTGTGGAATCAAAAGCAACTGCGTTTCCATATCTTTCACAGCTCAATAAAGAAAATAAGCTGTCCAGAGATCATCTAACATTTGCCCTTCATGAAGTATTGCTTCGCCATTGGAAATTTTCTGATGGTTTCTTAAGAGAATTCCTTCCCAACCATACAAATCGTATTGCCGCAAGACTCGCATGGTTGGATGTGCTTGAAGCAAAATACACGAAAGAAGATTATGCGGCGGAGTTAAAGACAGTTGCTGAACTTTCCTATACTATGAAGCAGTTTCATATCTCTGCCAATTTGATTTCAGATAGGATTCGCCTTCAAGAAAAAGAGCCGAAGCTAGCAGGAGATCTTCCTTATTCCTATTGGTTTCTTGCAAATTGTATGGAAGAATTAAAATCTCCCAATAGAGCCATTCTGTATTCTAAGAAGGCTATAGCTTTAAGTAAAGATCCAGAAGAGAAATCAAAATTCAATCTACACTTAGGTCATCTTTTATTAAGTGAGAAAATCAAACGCTTAGATGAGGCAAAGGCTATAGCCAATTCTCTGCTCAATGAAAATCCCAAAAATCCTTCAGCATATTATTTGAAATCCTTTGCATTTTATTTAGAAGAAGATTACAATTCCAGTCTTGGTTCTATCAACAAAGCAATAGAAATTGATCCAGAAAATATTGGTACTATTTTCCAACGTGCACTTGTTTATGAGAAACTCCAGAATTTTCCAGGGCAAGAGAAAGACCTCAAGCTTGCTATCCAACTTAATCCAGAGAATCCTGTTACTTTAAACTATTTAGGCTTTCTCTATGCAGAACGTGGGGAGAATAAGGAAGAAGCACTCAATATGATCCTTAAGGCTGTGGAATTAGAGCCAGATAATGGGGCTTACCAGGATAGTTTAGGTTGGATCTATTTTAAAATGGGCAGATTGGATGAGGCTTTATTTCACCTATCACTTGCTAAGCAAATGTTGACCGACCAGGGAATCAATGATCCAACTGTCTTTGACCACATAGGTGATGTCTATAATGCCAAAGAAGATTTGGTGAATGCAAAAGATTATTGGAAGAAAGCAAAGCAATTATCGAAGAATAAAGATGAAATCCAAAGAATTGATTCTAAAATTCTAAAAACAAAAAGAGGCGATGGAAATTAATGAAAAAAATACTTTATTCAAGCTTATTACTGGCTTTTTTTTTCGGATGTGAGACCTTACAGACACCAGATGAGCAAGCTATTGATTTCGTAGAGAAGGGTCAAGTTCGCTTCCTGAAATTCTCCGATAAGAGAAATAAAAAATTTCTAGATGAGATCCAAGGTTTCCAAAATCAACATGAATCCTTTATAGCGAATTTCTCTATACGTATAGATACTATCTCACCCAAGAAAGATAATTTCAATGCGGATGGAAAGATTTGGTTCCTTAAAGAAACAGGGCAGGTTAAGATTCAATTAATGGATAGCTTCTTTGGTCTTGTTTTCTCAGAAGTTGTAGCTAACTCAGAGCAAATCATTGTTAAAACATCTCAAGACCAACAAATCCATTCCCAAAGAATGGGAGACTTGGTGGTTTATGATCCTGGTCGTAAGAAACCAATTACCATTCCATTTCCTGTAATTTATTATTATATTACTGGAGAATATAGCAAAGAATTTCAAGGAAATCCTTCCTTTGTAAGCTCGGAGACAAGAAGAGTTCAAGTTAAGAAGCAAGATGACCTGTTCGAATATTTCTTTGATGTGGACGGTTTGTCCGCTTTAGAATGGAGTTCTACTAAAAAGTCTGTGAAAGCTGTATCCAAACCAGTTGGCAAGAGATCAATTCCAACAGAAGCACTTCTCACTAAAATTCTTGAATCTGAAGTAGATTCAGAGAATGAAAAAGTGCAGGTAATCATTCAGACAAAACTTAGATCTATCCAGAAGAAAAACCCATCTGTGAGTGTATTCGTTTTGTAGATGAAAGAAAGTTCCCATAAATTTTCTAAGACTCTTTGCTATTTTTGTTTCTTATTCTTGCTATTAGAGTCCGTCTCCCTATTCGGCGAGACCGAGTTCAAAGAACTTTCTGAAAAAGAATTATTGCAACCTGATTTAAAGAAATACTCGATTCAAACATCGACAGGAAGGAGCTATCGATTTTCTGGAACAACTAAGGTAATCATAGCAGGTGATACCATGTTCAATTGGATGGTTCGTGAAAAGATCAAAGCGAAAGGATATTCTAAGCCCTTTGAAGAATGGTTTCCTATTTTTGCAGAAGCTGATTTGAGATTTCTCAATTTAGAGACTCCCATCCTCTCTTCGGAGATAGAGGGAACCAAAGAAAAATCCTTTGTCTTTTATGCAGAAGAAGAGGATACCAAGCTTTTGAAATTGTTGAAAGTAGATGGAGTATTTTTGGGTAACAATCATGCTATGGATTTTGAAAGAGAGGGTTTGCAAAATACCATCCAAGTCCTAGAAGGCAAATCCATCCAAGCCTTTGGAGCAGGACTCGACGAAAAATCAGCTTATACTCCCAGAATCTTTAATTCTGGTCAGACGAATCTTTTGATTTATAGTATCAGTGAAGTTGGGCAAAGGGAACATTTTGCCAAAGGCAATAAGGCTGGGGTTGCTTATTTTTACGAATCAAAAATGGAATCACTTGTGAAACAAGCTAAGCCCAAGGGTTCCGAACAAGTTGCACTCTTATCCTTGCACTGGGGCTGGGAATACAATCCTGAGCCTACGATAGGTCAGAAGAAATCTGCTCATAAAATGATAGATGCTGGTTTTGATATCCTCATTGGTCACCATCCCCACGTTCCCCAGGGAATTGAAATTTATAAGGGTAAACCGATTCTATATTCATTGGGGAATTTTATTTTTGGTAGTAAGAATAATTATTTAAACCACAATATCGTTGTTATGCTTCATTTTAAGGCTAATAAACTTGTAGTCATGGAATTGATACCAGCCTTCGGTAAATTCCAGGAACAAGATTATGATTACCATCCTTTGGACCCTAGACCTGCTGATCTTTTTCTCAAAGAGTATGCTGTGCTTTGTAAAAAATTGGGAACAGATCTTATTATTAGAGCAGGAAGGGGTTACGTCTTTCTGGATAAGACAATGATGAGAAGTGAATAAATCCAAAATAAAATAAAACCTATGGCGAGAAAAAGGATTCCTAGTTCTATTAAATTTGGTTTCAAATAAACGGCAGCATAAAACATAAACGAAGTGAACATAGCAATGGCTACTGCCTTATGAATCGTTCCTCTTTCGTATAACCAAAGTTTAATTCCTATCCAAGCATTGATTAAGAAAATCAATCCCCATTTTGCATGAGTAAAAATCCCAAGCAGATGAAGAGGTTCTGACATTTTTTCTGGAGAACTCGCTTCAAGGATAGCTTGCAATTGAAAATTCTCACCTAAATCGCTCACACCAGATAAGGCAACTAAGATCGAGATTAGGTAAAATCCCCAGGCTGTAGGCTGGTCTCTATAGATAAAAGCTATGATTTGCAGATAAAAAATAACATAGAGTATAATAAAAACAAGATCATAGAGAATCAGTGATTTAAAGCGATCCACATAATCCATGTATTCCTCATCTTCTGGTCCACCTAGAATACCATATACGTCCTCTGGTTCAGAAGCAAGTTCAAGTGCGATCAAAGTAGAAGAATATCCGCTGTGGATGGAATTTACAGGTGTCACTGGAGTCATAGAACTCATAATCAGGGTCAAAATGCCTAGAATTCCTCCTATGACCAAGGTTGTGATATGATTGCTAAAACTTTTATCCACTTGTTTTTCATTTTAATTTGGCAATAAATTCTGGCAAGTCTGTTCAAAAAAAAGGATTTGATTGGTGGGGATTTTTCAAAAAACTGGATAAAAACTGTCTTCTATCCCACGAAGGGATATACCCATAGGAGAAAAAATGAGAAACTACGAAATTACAGCCGTTTATCGTACGAACGCTGTAGAAGAAACCAGGAATTCCTTTAAGGACATCCTATCTAAAAACGGAGTTGCTGTTCAATCTGAAGAAGATTGGGGCAACAAAAGATTGTGGCACCACGTTGATGGCGAAGAAAATGGTTTCTACCACCACTTCAAATGCAATGCTGAACCATCCTCTATTGCAAAGATCGAAAATGATGCTAAGTTAAACTTAAACATCCTCAAAGCTATGGTCATTAGACAAAATGGCTAATGATCTTAACAAGGTTATACTCATCGGGAGATTAACCAGAGATCCAGAATACAAAAATATCAATGGGAATTCTTTAGTGAACTTTAGTTTGGCGAACAATCGCTCCTATATGGTTCAAGGAAACAAAAAAGAAGAAACCAATTACTTCGAGTGTGAAGCTTGGGGTAAGTTAGCTGATGTGATACGTCAATACGCAACAAAAGGCAAGCAAGTCTTAGTGGAAGGACGTTTGAAATTCGAGACCTGGGATTCCAATGATGGAAAGAAGATGAGTAAAATTAGAATTTTTACTGAGAACTTGCAGCTATTAGGCGGCAATACGGGTGGAAGTTCGGCTGGTTCATATTCTTCTTCAGAGACAAGTTATCCAGAAGGTGGTTCATCTAGTTTTGAACCAATTGAGGATGCTGGTGGAACTGATGATGATATGCCGTTTTAACATTTAGATAGGAAAATACAATGAGTGAAGATATTAAACAAGAAAGATCTCCAAGAGATAGAAATATGAACATGGACGACGATGACAAAGGTTATCGTGGCAAAGACGGCGACAAATTAGGTCGTAAGAATCCAAAATATAAGAAAAAAGTCTGCAAATTCTGTGTGGATAAAGATATGGAAGCCGGTTTGGATTACAAAAGAACTGAAATCCTAGAAAGATTTATTACTAACAGAGGAAAGATCATTCCTAGAAGAATAACTGGAACTTGCGCAAAGCACCAACGTGTACTAGCTAGAGAAATCCGTAAATCTAGAAGTATCGGATTGCTTCCGTTTAAAGTGTTGTAAGAGGAGCCTAAAATGAAAATTATTCTACAAAAAGACGTAATTAATTTAGGGGATGCTGGTGAAGTTAAGGAAGTTGCTGACGGTTATGCGAGAAATTTTCTTTTCCCAAAGAAACTAGCGATACGTGCCAGTGAAGGATCTACTAAAATGGCTCTTCACCAAAAGAGACTTGCTGATCTTAAGAAAGAAAAGAAAGCAAAGGAAATGAAGAATCTATCTTCTCAGATTGATGGACAATCCATAGAGATTAAAGTGAAGACGGGAGAAAATGATAAGATTTTCGGTTCTGTGACTTCTGGTGATATTTCAAATGCGCTTTCTGCAAAAGGATTCTCTGTTGACAAAAGAAAAATTGATCTTGAACAACCCATTAAATCATTGGGTGAATTTAAGATTAAACTTAGGTTAGCTGAGAATGTTCAAGCAACTATAAATCTTGCCGTAATCGGTCAAGGTTGATTCTTTTTAAAGGCTAGAGGGTATGAGTCCTAACTCTTCTCTTCATGAAGTAGAGACGGAAAAGTCCCTCTTAGGTTCCCTGCTCATGAAAGGAACAGGGAACAAGTCTGAACTTGGTATTAAGGGCAATGATTTCTACATTGAGATCCACCAAAGGATATTCTCTAGTATAGAAGATCTAGTTGCCATGGGAGTCGACATTGATCCCATCTCTGTAATCAATAATCTTAAAGAAACTGGAAGAATCAAAGACGAGAATAAAGATGTAGAGTACATTATGTCCGTCTATAGGGACACCATTCCTACCCATGGAATGGAATACTACACCAGTCGACTGAAGAGACTCTCCGATAGAAGAAAGTATTATAAAGCGCTCATGGAAGCATCCGAAACTCTTCAGGATGCTACAGGAGAAAATGACACTATCTTTTCTCAAATTGAACAAAACCTCATGGATATTTCTCGTGTAGAAAGATCCAAGGGTCTTAAGTTAGTCAAGGATGATCAAAATGATCTGATTGATTATGTTAAATTACTTTTTGAGAATCCAGGTGGAATCCAAGGTCTAAGAACCCATTACAAAGAATTAGATGAGGTAACAGGCGGATTTAAGAAGCATGAGCTAATTGTCTTAGCTGCAAGACCAGGAAATGGAAAAACCACCTATGCTCTGAACATAGCTGCAAATGTCGCGCTTCGTGAGAACAAAACTGTTGCTATCTTCACAGCAGAGATGAGCAGAAGAGAAATGTTAGTGAAAATGATTTGTGCGGAAGCTCGTATAGATTCAAGGGAATTGCAAAGTGGCAGTATTCCAAACAATCAGAAATCACTTCTACTCTCAGCAATTGCTAATATAACTTCAGCACCCATTTATATAGACGATTCTGGAAATTTTACCATTCAAGAAATTGCGGCAAGAACTAGACAACTGAAAACAACAGAAGATATAGGATTGGTAGTTGTTGATTATATCCAATTAGTAAGTGATCCAAAAGTGCAAGGACAGGGTAGACAGGTTGAAGTTTCTTCCGTATCGAGAAATTTGAAATTAATGACTAGGGATTCGAATTGTCCAATTCTAGCTTTATCTCAGATGTCTAGAGATGTTGAGAAAAGAACCAAAGACCAAAGACCGGTTCTTTCCGACTTACGAGAATCAGGTGCTATTGAACAGGATGCGGATATAGTATGTTTTATTCATAGAGAAGAGATGATCAAAGGGGCTGAGACTCCAGAAGAGAAGAAAGGCAAGGCTGAAATCATCATAGCTAAAAATAGGGCAGGAGCCCTGAAGACATTTGAATTATTTTTTACACCAAGGTACAGTCGCTTCGATAATATAAGTGCGGCTGTATAAAATTTTCCAAGAAGGATAAACCATTGAAAGACTGGGTTAAGACAAATTTTAAAAATCGCGTAGCGGCAGAATCACTAAGTAAAGATAAAATAGGCAAGAAAGTATTTCTCTGCGGTTGGGCGTTTCGATTTCGTGACCAAGGTGGAGTAATCTTTATAGATCTTCGCGATAGATCAGGCATAGTTCAAATAGTAGCAAGGAAGGAATCCTTGGGTGAGGATTTTCACTTAGCCGAAAAGATTCGATCTGAGTTTGTAATTGCCATTGAAGGTGAGTTAGTTGCAAGAGCTCCAGAAGCGATCAATCCTAAGATGAAGACTGGAGATGTGGAAATTATTCTTTCTTCTATGGAAATCCTAAATCATTCCAAGACACCACCATTTTCCCTAGATGAATACGATGCCTCAGGTGAAGAAGTTCGTTTAAAATATCGTTATCTTGATATGCGAACCAATGAGCTTAAGGATAGAATGGTTCTTCGTCACAAATTTATTTACGCAATTCGAGAATACCTGAACCAAGAAGAATTTCTAGAAATTGAAACTCCTATTCTCAATAAATCAACTCCAGAAGGTGCAAGAGATTTCTTGGTTCCTTCTAGGATGAATGCTGGAGAATTTTATGCTCTTCCACAATCGCCTCAAATTTTTAAGCAAATATTGATGGTTGGTGGGATGGAAAGATATTTCCAGGTAGTAAAATGTTTTAGAGATGAAGATCTTAGAGCAGATAGACAACCAGAATTTACTCAATTGGATATGGAATACTCTTTTGTTGATGAAGAAGAAATTCAAGCATCTATTGAATCTATGTTCACTCATGTATTTGCAAAAGTTTTTAACAAAAAAATCTCCGCACCATTCCCACGCATGACATATAAACAGGCGATGGAGGAATATGGATCGGATAAACCAGATCTACGATTCGGAATGAAATTAGTGAATGTTTCTGAAGAAGTAAAGAGTTGTGATTTTCAAGTATTTACACAGGCATTGCAATCAGGTGGTATCGTTAAGGCTATCGTTGTGCCAGGTGGTGCTAATATCTCTCGGAAAGAAATAGAAGACTTGACCTCTTGGCTGGGAAGAGATTTTAGATCCAAGGGTCTTGCCTATATGAAGCATGCAGCAAATGGACTCGAGTCAGCTATCACCAAACGCTTCAAAGCCGAGGAATTGCAAGCAATTGCACAAAAAGTTGGTAGCAAAGAGGGAGACATGGTTTTCTTTGGTGCTGATTCAGCTAAGATCGTTCATGCAAGTTTAGGCGCACTTCGTCTTCGCCTAGCTGAAAAATATGATACGCCAAATCCAGATGAGTTGAATTTTTCCTGGGTTGTTGATTTTCCTATGTTTGAAAAAGATGATGATAGCAATCAATGGATAGCACTTCACCATCCCTTTACTTCACCAAAGAATGATGATCTAAGTTTGATTGATACCTTGTTAGACGGGTCGAATCCGGAAGGAATCATCCGAGCTAAGGCCTATGATCTCGTTCTCAACGGAAATGAAATTGGCGGTGGTTCTATTCGTATCCATGATGAAAGAATTCAATCTAAGGTTTTTAAGATTTTAGGAATCCAAGAAGACGATGCCAAAGAAAAATTTGGATTTCTCTTGGATGCCTTAGCTTATGGTGCACCTCCACATGGTGGGATTGCCTTTGGTATAGATCGTATTATGATGATTCTCTCGCATGCACAATCCATACGGGATGTTATTGCTTTTCCAAAAACACAGAAAGGAACCTGTATGATGAGTGGATGCCCAACACCTGTAGGAAGAGAGCAATTGGAAGAACTTAAGCTTAGAGCTATTACTATTTAGAACCATGATTTTTTTACTTGCTTTTTCTTATCTTAGGGGCATTCTTCTTATTTAGGAGATAACTTACCGATTGATATCAACTAGTAAGAATTTTGTTTTTAAAAACCAAGAACTCTACGAGAAAATCTGTGGGATAGGCGACTCCAAGCTAGAATCTGTTCAAAAACAATTAGGCGTTAAAATCATTCCTAGAGGAATTACCTTAATTATTCAAGGTGAAGATGAACTAGCCGAACAAGCTGTCCAATTTTTTCATAATATTCAAAGCGAAATAATTTCCAGACCTGATAGAGATAATTTAGATTCATATGATATTGATGGCTTTTTCCAGAAGCAATATCACAAATTCCAAGAGCCTAGGGAGAATGGTCTTTCTTTTTCTGAAGAAGAAGATTCTCCATGGTCTCCTAAGAATAAAATCTTTGTTAACTACAAAGGAAAACCAATTTATCCGAGATCTGAAAACCAAGAAAAATTTGCGGATAGTCTCAAAAGTGCATTTATTAGTTTTGGTCTAGGCCCTGCAGGAACAGGTAAGACTTTTCTTTCTATAGCCTCAGCTTGCAGAATGATGCAAGCCGGAGAAATAGATCGTTTGGTTTTAACAAGACCTGCTGTAGAAGCAGGAGAGAGTTTAGGATTTTTACCAGGTGATTTAGTTCAGAAAGTAAATCCCTACCTTAGACCTATCTATGACGCCTTACACGAATGTATTGGATTCGAGAAGACCACCGAACTAATATCAGTTGGTAAAATTGAAATCGCACCTATAGCTTTTATGAGGGGTCGTACTCTTGCTAATTCATTTATTATCCTTGACGAAGCACAGAATTGCACACTACCTCAATTGAAAATGTTTCTTACAAGATTTGGCAAAAATTCAAGAATGAGTATATCGGGAGATATATCTCAAATCGACTTAGATTATGGAAGGTCAGGACTTGAAAAGGTTTCTGAAATTTTGGATGGAGTTAAGGGTATAGATATTATTCAATTTACAGAAAAGGATATTACTCGCCACCCAATTGTTGAACGTATAGTCCGTAGATTTGCTGGTAAGGGTTTATGATTTCAAAATACTTTGAAGATTTTATGGCAAGCATCACAGATAGTTTAACGAAAGTTAGATCTCTATATTTTGTTCGAAATCTTCAGTTTGCACTTATCTTTCTTACTCTTGCCGCAGTAACTTTTATACTTGCTCGACCCTATTTGGGTCAACCTAAGGTTGATACTAGTCCTGACGGACTCTATTCAATTGGTAAGTCTTCACCTGAAACTATAGTGAGCAGTAAGGAAATTTACTATGATGACCAAGAAAAGACTCTTGCCGCAAAGGTAAAAGCTGAACAAAGTGTACCATATCATTTTGATAAAGATTATTCTGTCCTCACCAATGTAATAGATCAGTATATTCAAGAAGATGTAGATTTACTGAAAAGTTTTGCCTTATCAGAGAACAGAACTAATCTTAATAAATTAAAGTCAGATATTCCTCGTTGGAAAAGGCGAAGTAATGAAGACCTTAAATTATTGGTTGATTATCCTAAGAAAGATAAATTAAAAAGCGCGATTGAACAATATACCAATATTGTATTCAGTAAGACCTGCGTATTAAAAGATTTAAATCTTGATATTAAAAACTTAGAAAAAGTAGGTGGCAGAGTTCGAAATGAAGGTAAGAAGGATAGCGATTCCATTCTTACTTCTGAATATATTTTCACTCGTTCAGATATGTACAATAATAGAGACATAGCTGAAAGAATGAAGATGCTAGCCGAACTAAATATCAAAGGATTCAATTCTGAGGTTTTGGCTGCAATTATAAAGATTGGACAATCTTACATTTTCTCCTATCCTGCTTGTGAATTTAACTCTGAAGAGACAGATAAGGCTAGATCGAAAGCAAGATCCATAGTTGAAGTGGTAAAGAGTAAAATAGGGTCAAACCAAGTGATAGTAAGAAGTGGTGAAATTATCACGCCAGAAATCAGTACTAGGTTAGAAATTCTAAATAAATACGCAACACGTGCCAATCTCTCTTCTATCATTTCTATGCTATTGGTTCAAATTGTTTTTGTTGTAATCATTGCTAGTTTTCTTATAAAATACAATCATAAAAGATTAAATGATGTCTCCAGTAATGTTGTAGTTTTTTCTATGATATGGTTGATATTAATCTTCACCTTTATAGTTTCACAAATCTATTTCAATGTTGAATCAGATTTTATGACTACTTATTATTTCTCACTCTTTATACCGATTGGTATGGTCTGTCTTCTAATTAGTTTTATCTATGATGAAAAGATGGCACTCGCTTTGGGTTTTTATCTTTCGTTTTTTGTATATTTTGCATCTCATAATAATTCAACATCTTTAATCTTATGTATCTCTACTTCCGTTGCAGGCTCTTTATATGGTATGAAGATTCGTAAACGTATCGATTTTATCAAGGCAGCCTTTTTGCTAGCCTTGATCCAATTAGTTGTATCTACAAGTGGATACTTATTCGATTCTAGAGACTACTGGGTTTCGAATCCTACTGGTAATTTTGTAACTGACTTTTTTAATTCCAATATCTTTCGCTTGTATATGCTATGTGCTGTGAACGGATTTCTTTCTGCTATTGCTATGCAGTTTATACTTCCTATCTATGAGTATATTTTTAATATTCCCACTAGATTTAAGTTAGTCGAACTTGCCGATACTGGGCATCCCTTGCTTCAATCCTTATTGACTAAAGCTCCTTCTACTTACACTCATACCTTCCTTGTGGCTGCCTTATCTGAAAGAGCGGCTCAAAATCTTGGTTTGGATTGGTTGTTGACTCGAGTAGGAGTCTACTACCATGATATAGGTAAAATTCCCAACGCAGGATTTTTTGTTGAAAACCAGCACTTAATTCCTAAGCCTGAGAACATTGATAAGGACAATCCATCCATTGCTGCTAAGGTAGTAATCGATCATGTTCTTGATGGAATCGAGATGGCTAAGAAAGCAAGACTACCTCGCGAGGTTATTAATTTTATTCCAGAGCACCATGGTACGAGCACTATGGCTTTCTTTTATCACAAAGCACTTGCTAGTCTTTCTGTTAAACAAAGAAGAAAGATATCCAAGTCAGATTTCCAATATCCAGGACCTATTCCCCAATCCAAAGAAACAGCAATTGTTATGATCGCTGATTCCTTGGAAGCAGCATCAAGATCTTTAGAAGAAGTTACTCATGAGTCTTTAGATAATTTAATCCAAAAGATCATAAATATAAAACTAGCTGAGAATCAACTAGATGATTCTGGACTTACCATAGGAGACTTGGAGGTGATTAAGTCATCTTTCAAAGAAGTCTTGCTTTCTAGCTTACACCAAAGACCTAAGTATCCTAAACCAGAAGATACAAAGGCATTAGAAAATAGTTCTAAAAAGCCTAAATCTAAGATTAAGTCTTAGTATGTATCCATGGAATCAGTTAGAGTAGAATTCACTGATCTTAAAATTCAAGATACTCTCTTAGATTCTTTAGAAAGAATTATTACGCAATTTATAAGAGAAGTAAAACCTTCTTGGCTGGAATCTTGGGAAATCTCTATTCTTATTTGTACAAATAAAGAAATCCAAACCATTAATAGAAAAAAGAGATCCAAAGATTCTCCAACAGATGTTTTATCTTTTCCAATGCTAGATATGAATATTCCCATACCACATCAGATGATAGGTGAAGTGATTATTTCCTGGGATACAACTATTACTCAAGCTGAGAAAATCGGACATTCTGTACAGGATGAATTTTATAGATTGTTGGTTCACGGTATATTACATCTTTTTGGATATGATCATGAGACAAACCAAGAAGATGAACTTAAAATGAAAGCTAAAGAAGACGAATTATTAAATTTAGTTTTTGGTGACTCAACTTGGGATTAAAGAAAGACTCAGGAATTATTATTTCTGCAAAAGATATGAATGAGGCAGATCGCTTGATCACCGTCTTATCTGAGGAAGGACCTAGACAGAATTACTTTATCAGAGGACTTCGTAAATCCAAAACTAGATCAAAGCCCGCAGCCGAACTAGGTTCATATATAGAATTAAATTATTACGATAGAGAAGGAAAAGATTGGAAGGATGTTAAAGAAACTCATTTAATCAATCGATTTGAGGAAATCAAATCATCTGTGATTGGCTTGTATTTTCTTTCTTATATCTTTGAAATTTGCTCCTTGCTTTTGCCTGAAGGAGAAAATCATACAAAGGAAGCTGTGCTAATCCTAAAGGCAATGGAAGAAGTTAATCTAAATGGATTTTACTTCGGAATACTTCCCTTCATCAAAGTGCGTTTACTGGGTTATCTTGGTTTATTTCCTGAGGATTTTCTTTGTTCTGATTGTGGTGAGGATCTCTGGACCAAAAAAGAAGCAGATATCAATGATACCACCTTGGAAATGTTTTGTGGAGAATGTAGAAGTATACTTAAAAATAAAATCAACACACTTAAATTATTTAAGGATTGTAGCAGAGTCAAATTTTCAGACTTATTTGCTAGGGATATTCCTATGGAATTGATAAAGGATTTAGATAGAATTTTGAATCATTTTTTGGAAAGTTATCTTGGAAGAAGCTTGAAAACTTCTAAGGAATTTTATAGGCTATTAGAAAATGAACTCATTCATTAAAACACTAATCTTTCTCATGCTTTTATCTTTGACCATATTTTCCATTTCGCTATCAATGAAAAAGGGAAAATCAGTAAGTAGCAATTACAAATCCGAGAAAATAAAAAAGAAAGAATCTTTTCGAGATTTTTTATTCTCCAAGAAAAATATCATCTTCCAAGAATTAGAAGAAAACTGGTGTAGGAAATTCAATTGCAATTCAGGGTAGATTTTGAAAACTATCAGCAAGCATGCAAGTCAACGATTTAATCAAAGAAAAAGTTCTCTCAGAATTAAAAGAATCAATTTTAGAATTTCTCATTGCTACTGAAATAAAAATTGATGATTGTAGGATTCGTATCGAATACTCTCGTGATGAGAAATTCGGTAATTATTCATCTCCTTTTGCTATGGAGAATAAAAATCTCTTTGGTAAGCCTCCCCTTGAAATAGCGAAATCCTTAACTGAGTTCCTTGAGAAAAGAAACCAAGAGAATTCCTTCTTTAGTGAAATTACTTGTACTGCACCTGGTTTTATAAATTTCCGAGTCTCTCAGCCTCAACTCTTGAGTTTTGTTAATAACTTCATTCTTAATAATGATCCTTTTGTAAAGTTAGATAAAACTAAAAAAATAAACTTAGAATTCGTAAGTGCAAATCCTACTGGGCCACTCAATATAGTTTCTGCTAGAGCTTGTGCTTATGGAGATTCCTTAGCCAAATTACTTTTAACTTTGGGTCATAGTCTTGATCGAGAATTTTATGTAAATGATTATGGAAACCAAGTCAATCTACTTGGTGTTGCTTGTATCTTGAGAACCAAAGAAGCATTAGGTGAATCAATAAGCTTTCAAGAGGAAGAAGATGGACGTTCCATCTACGAATTGATTGAAGCAAATATTCTTCCTAAAGAAAGCTACAGAGGTGAATATATAAAAGATATAGTTGAATCTATCTCATCCCAAGCTACTATTTGGAATGAAATTCTTACTCTTATAAAAAATAAATCTTGGGATGAATTGATTTCATTTTATTCATTAAAGGCAATTGAAAGCAATCTAGACGGTCAGAAGAAAGATCTGCAAGACTTTGGCGTAAAGTTTGATAGGTTTTTTTCTGAGAGAACCTTACATGAATCAGGTGCAGTATTAAATTCTATTGAAAATCTAATTAAAACGGGGGATATTTTTGAAGAAGATGGTAAAAAAATATTTCGATCTACAAAGTACGGTGATGATAAAGATAGAGTAGTGATTCGAGATGATGGAAGGCCTACTTATTTGCTTGCTGATATTGCTTATCATATAAATAAAATGGAACGTGGCTATGATGAGATAATTGATATCTGGGGACCAGATCACCATGGTTACATAGCGAGACTTGCTGGTGCTATGCAATCTCTAGGATATGGGAATGATAAGTTTAAGGTTATCATCTGCCAACAAGTGAATCTTATTGAAGATGGGAAGAAAGTAAAGATGAGTAAAAGGCTTGGTAATTTTCAAAGAATGACAGATCTCATCCACTATCTTGGTAAGAGTGCAAAAGATGTTGGGCGTTATTTTTTTACTACAAGAACAGCGGAAGCTCCTTTAGATTTTGATTTGGATCTAGCGAAAGACGAATCCGACAAAAACCCAGTTTTCTATCTGCAATATGCGCATGCGAGAATCTCCTCTATTTTCAGAGAAGTAGGTTCAGAATATTCTAATAAATTTAACAAAGATTTTGAATGGACTGATGATAGACTTACACTTTTATTTTG
This sequence comes from Leptospiraceae bacterium, assembly GCA_022402465.1. Lineage (GTDB taxonomy): Bacteria > Spirochaetota > Leptospiria > Leptospirales > Leptospiraceae. Next base: position 53,095 of record JAKRSH010000045.1, read on the forward strand.
GGTCGCTAGATTTTCAGAAGAAGTATATGACGCTGCATTGAACCGCGAGCCTCATAGAATTGCAACTTATTTACAAAGTTTAGCTAAGCATTTTACCAGATTCTATGGTAATAAATTAAATCGATTAAAGGAATGTGATGAGAGTACAAGACAGAATCTGGCTTACTTATGTAAGGTAACTCAGATTGCACTTCAGCAAGGATTAGGAATTCTTGGAATTAATGCTCCCGATAGGATGGATAAGCAATAAGCTATGAAGAAATATTCTATAACAATCATTTCAACAGGATCTGAAATTACGGGAGGCAAATCTCAGGATACCAATTCTATGTGGATGGCTAATGAGCTAGCAGGACTGGGGATTAAAGTTCGAAACTTCCTTGCACTACCAGATGATCCAGAAATCATTTATGATGAAATTATAAATCTAAGGGAGAAATCCATTCAGAGGAAGGATGAAATTGCTTGGTTCATATTAACAGGCGGTCTTGGACCAACTGAGGATGATTATACGGTTGATGTTGTTTTAAAAATTTTGAATAAGCCATCTGAAATAGTTGAGAAGGCTAGATTAAAACTTGAATCAATCTATCGTGCTAGGGGCAGGGATCTTGGTGATCTTCTTCCCGCTGTACTAAGACAAACTAGAATTCCTACAGATTCAATACCCCTAGATAATAAAGTAGGCATAGCTCCAGGTTTTATTTCAGAATTAGCACCTAATATAAATTTGTGTTGTATGCCTGGCGTTCCATCTGAAATGAGGGAAATGTTTACTAAGAGACTACTTCCCAAGATTCGAGATTCTATATCTCCCACGAAAATGTTTCGAGCTGAGAAGTTTATATGGAACCAAGGTGAATCTCTCTACCAAGAAAAATTTGTTAAAAATCATCCCATCTTACAATCAGGAAGGGTAGAGTGGGGTGTCACTGCGAAACGTGGCTATGTCAAGGTAACATACCTGAGTCCAGAAGAATCTGATCTTGCTAAAATTTTGAGTGATCTCGATAATACTTTTCCTGATTCCTGCTCGGATGATATATTTAGTCTAATACCTAAAATTTTAACCGAGAGAAAACAGAAGATAGCAGTGGCTGAGTCTTGTACGGGAGGTTGGGTTGGTAAATTATTTACTGACCTTGCTGGTTCTTCTAAGTATTTTATTTCTTCGCTTGTAACTTATGATAATATTGCCAAAGAGAATATTCTTTTTGTTAATAGTGAGACCCTATTGAAGAAAGGTGCAGTGAGTCCGGAAGTTGCAATTCAAATGACGAATGGTTTAGAGAAACATTTCGATTTAGATTATTCCTTAAGTATAACAGGAATTGCTGGGCCAGATGGAGGAACGGATGAGAAACCTGTTGGCTTGGTATATATTGCAACAAAGAAAAAAGGACAAGCTGCTAGAGTTCTTGAATATAGATTTCCTGGGAACCGAGAAATAGTAAGAGAAGCTAGCGCTCATAATGCGATATTTCAACTTTTTAAGGAGATAAGCCAATGAAGATATATTTAGCATCGATTCTTTTTTTTGTTTTAGTTTTTATCATTTTTCCTAGTTCTAAGTATGACTTTCAAATGAATGTGATAGATACTTGGATCTGGGATAAGCAAGGAGGATACGGAACCCAGGCTTCCAGTATTTCTGAAAACCCAACTTCGAATTTGGCAGGATATAAAACCCAGGGCACCTTTTATTCCTTTCCTTCTAAAAAATTTATAAAAATGGAAGAAGGGTTTTTATTGGATTATTCCATATTTGGTGAGGGCTTTTACCAATATAAAAAGTTAGGTGATGAGGTTTCTTTTTTTGATGCGAATAATGAATTGTTCTGGAAGAAACCCTATTCTAGTTATCCAAGACCAGGTTATAATCCAAATTTGATTCCATTTGTTTCTGGAGATGGTAACATAGTCTTCCTTGTTGATAAAAATGGCAATCAAACAGGGATCAAGCAAGTAACTGGAAGATTTGCAACGGATATTTCTTATTCCTATTATTCTGATCATACAATAATACTCTTCTCCGGTGGAGAATATTTTCTTTTAGATGGTGCTGGAGTCTTGTTGCAAAAACATAATTCAAAGGATATTGAACACAATCAAAGCTACTTTGCTAAGTCAGTAGTACTTTCTCCCAATGGGAAAGCATTTGCCATTCATGCTCAAAATGGTGAGCTTGATACAATCTCTGTTTATGATTTAGAAAATGAATTAATATACTCAAAGAATTTAAATTCAATAATCCCAAATAAAATCTATCTTGCCTTAGATGATGATGGCTCTTTATTATACTATGAAAATGATAAATTTACTTTATTAGATGAGGATGGGGATGAGATTGTTCATCACAAGGCTGATACTAAGAAAGTCTACCAAACTGTTTTTGTCAAAGATGGAATTTTCTTTTTTCAATCGGGCAATGAATTGCAGCTGATAAATAAGAAAGGAATTGTATTGCGGAGTCTATTTATACCTAGTAACTTAAGGCCAGTTCGAGTTCTTCCCTCTAAGACGATTAACAATTTTTATATTGAAACATCTAAAGACCTTAGACAAATTACACTTCGTAAATAGACAGAGATTTGAAGCCTGATCTACCTGCTTTGTCAATTAAAGATATTATTTCTGTTTTTTTATTTTTCTCAATATTGAATATTAATTGATCACTTATTTCTCTGCAAATGTAAAGACCTCGACCATGCGAATCAGCAAGTCCTGGTGGAAACCCAGTTGAGCTATCGTTTGTTATGTGTCTATCGAGTCTCATGATGATTTCTTCTTTCTTCAGAGAACCAAATCGATCTTGTATCACAAGTATAATGGTGTTTTTATCGTGACCATATCCAATTGTAAAATAATCCTCCTGTTGAAGGTCTATATTTTCCAAGGGAACAATTAAATCATTGGAAGGAATTTCAAATTGGTATTTGTATCGTCCATCATTATCTTTGGGCGCACGAATCATTGCATTAGCAGTTAATTCTTCTAACACTTGCTGGATAGAATTTGGGGCACCTTGTTGGATCATGTACTTTGCTATCTTGCCTGTAAGGATATTTCTTTCCTTATCACTTTTAATAGTTTTATACACTATCCCAGATTTGGGAGGCTCTTGGAATCCTGAATTAAGTTGATTGTCAATAACTTGAAATGATTCAGGAAAGTATTTCTCAACTCCAAAAATATTCTTTGTCAATAGTTTATGAATCATAATTTCTATGACTCGGATATCTAAGAAAGAATATTTCGGAATGATATTCCAAACATTGTGTTCTTTAGCAAAATGTATGTAGTCGTTTATGTTGTAGGCTGTAATGAGTGCGTAAATTATTTCAGGATAATTACCTTGGATGTATTTAACTAAGTCCAGTCCAGATTTGCCTGGCATTCGAATATCTGTGATTACTAATTCTATGGGATGTTCTTTCAATATTTGAATGGCTTGATCATAATCTTCAGCATCATATACTTCATAATTAAGAGAGATTAAATCTTTAATACCTTCACGAATGGAGTGATTATCTTCTACTATTAAAATTTTATTCATGCTAGTAATTCTCCACTTCCATATGGAAGAGATATAGTAAAACGAGTTATATCATCATAACTTTTTACAGAAATATTACCATTGTGTTCCTTTATGACACTATAAACAATCGATAAACCAAGACCTGTTCCATTGCTTTGTTTATTATTTGAAAAGAAAGGATCAAAAATTTTACTAATCACTGCGCTACTCATACCACCTGCGTTATCTTCTACAATAACGTGAATCATGTTCTTGGTCTTACGAACTTCAACTGTAATTTTACCTGAACGATAATCAAAGGCTTGCAATGAATTTCGAAATAGATTCAAGAAAACTCTTTCAATCTTAAATGGATTGAAAGGCATAAAGTAATTATTTTCAAAATTCAATTCCCAGACAATATTTTTACTCAAAACTGGATACAAACGAATGGCATTTTCATATGCTTTTTGTATGGTTTCGCAAATATCACCTTGGCTTACTTTGAGTTTATCAGATTTTGCAAAGCTTATAATCTCATTGACTATAAGCGCTGCCTTCGTTAGATCAGTTCGCATCATCTCTAAACGCTTTTCTATAAATTCAACACTACTTGTTTTTATACTTTTCTGGAGATTTTGAAGGGTTAGGCTAATTCCCGTTAAAGGATTATTTAGTTCATGGGCAACTCCGGAAACTAATATTCCTATTGAAGCAAGATTTCTCATTCGAAGAGATTCTTCATCCTTTTCTTTGATGGAAGTAATGTCCGATATTTTCTCTACGAAAGAGCCTATTGTATTGTCTTTGTTTAATATGGGAAAAAAATCTAAGTAAAGATTTTGGGTTCTGTCTTTTTTCTTAAAGAGGATTTCTCTGCTAATCGAATTTCGTTTGCCATTTTGTTTAATCGGAAAGCTAAGATTGATATCTATTTCTTCCTGAGTTTTCTGGATGGGGCAATAAGGACAGATTTCATCTCTTTTATAGATTGCTTCGTAGCATTTCTTAGAATCTAATTCTTCTCTGCTTAGATTGATGAAATCTATTGCTGTTTGATTGGCTTTGGCTATGTTAAAATCTGAAGAGATTTGTAGTATAGGCTCTGTTATACCATCAAGAATTGACTCTAGATTTTCTATTTCGGAAGTTAGGTATTCAGTATTATCTTCCATTCTAATAATTAAGAGAATTTTTAAGGGAATTGATTCTTTTATTTTGGTTTGAATTCTCTGTTTGCTTCTGAAGTTGTAGAATTAAATTCAACTGGATCAAGGAATCTTGCAGTAGTTTTAGGTAGAAATTCTTCTTAAAACTATTGCGGCTTTTATTTATACCAGAGTTAGGAATAGCAGAGAGTGGATATAGATCGGAAGAAATGCCGTCTAGAGTATGTATCTCCAAATCATTGATGGTTTCATCCATAGGAGTTTCATCAATAATTTTTGTATAAGTTCTAGCAGTGGATCCTGTTTCTTCTATCTTAACTATGTATTCAATTCGAGAAAGAACAGAACCATTGAACTCAAGTAAGATGGATTTTTCTTCAGAGCTTTTGATATTCAATCGATCTAATGGATCTTCTATAACATTATAGCGAATAATCTTGATGCCTGTACGATTGGGGTATTCACCAAGGAAGCGGATTATTGTATTTGAAGGAAGGGTATGAATTTTAGGAAGAGCTAGAAGTTCTCGTGCTTTTTTTAGTCCCTCATAATGGGACCGTATGCTCTCATCCAACCTTTGTTCTTCTCGATCAGGAATTGGATCTGCAGAAAGGAGGGATGCTTGAAACAAGCTAATGAGTATTAGCTTGTATACAGTCTTGGAAATGATGAATTGTCGAAAGAATTTATCAAAAAGGCAAAAGAAAGAAAAATTCCTAGATTTATTCTGGCTTAGTTTCAGAAATAGGGGCTTTTGTTTCTTCTTTGGCATCTACTTTTAGTTCCGGTGCAGCTTCAAACATTGCTGGATCATTTGTTGCTTCAGGAATGAGTTTGTCATCATTTTTTGCAAAAAGAAAGGAAAGAACAAGTGCCAAAATAATAAAAATAACTCCAGTCCAACGTGTGATCTTCGTCATGACATCTGCACTGGATGCCCCAAATACCGAGGAAGAACCTCCACCAGTTAGCATTCCGCCAGAGGAACCCTTACTAGTCTGAACCATGACGAGAAATATCAAGAAAAGACAAGTAATACAAAAAATGACAAGAACTGAAGTTATTAAAAATCCCATAGTATTTCCAAATTATTTTATTTGAGTCACAAGACAATCACAATAGACCTAGGAAGGACTCAAGCTTTTGCGAAGCACCTCCCACAAGACCACCATCAATGTTCTTTTCGGCAAGTAAGCTTGCAATATTGTCAGGCTTCACAGAGCCACCGTAAAGTATAGGCATAGCCTCTGCTATTGTCTCTCCGCCAACAAATAGACCTGCGATTTCTTTGCGAAGGAAGGCATGGGCTTCCTCAGCAATTTGAGGAGTTGCCGTCTTGCCCGTACCAATAGCCCAAACAGGTTCATAAGCAAGAACTAGATTTGCAAATAGGGAACTTGGAATATCTTTGAGACCTTCGTGAATTTGGGAACTCAATACTTCGAAGGTTCTACCCGATTCTCTTTCTGCTAAGGATTCACCTACACAATAAACCACTGTCCATTTTCTGTTCAGAAGGAAATTGATCTTTTCACGGCAAGAAGCATTGGTCTCTGCCAAAAATTGTCTGCGTTCTGAATGTCCAACTAATGCTAGTTTGATTCCAAGTTCTTCTGCTTGCACTGGAGACGTCTCACCCGTCATTGCAGTGAGTTCAGATGGGTAAAAATTCTGTAGTCCAACAGAAATTCCAGAGCCATCCAAAATTTCACTTACAGATGGAAGATGTAGATGAGAGGGGAATACCCATACAGCTCTCTTGCCATCTTTTGGTTTGTCATTTTTGAGACCGCGCGAAAGCTTGGTTGCTTCCGCATGGCTTAAATTCATCTTCCAATTGCCTGCAATAATTACTGGTCTCATTCTTTACCCTCGCTTAACAAAACTTTAACGCCTGGTAGAGTCTTGCCTTCTAGAAATTCTAGGGAAGCTCCTCCGCCTGTAGAAATATGTGTGATCTTATCTGCAACCTTAGCTTTATTAACCGCTGCTATAGAATCACCTCCGCCAACAACTGTAACCGCCTTGGACTTGGCAACAGCCTTAGCGATTTGTATGGTTCCATTTGCAAAAGGATCCATTTCAAAAACACCCATAGGTCCATTCCAAAGAATGGTATTCGCTTCTTTAATGATTTTCTCGTAATTGCTGATTGTCTTAGAACCTATGTCCATAGCCATCCAAGCATCTAAGATGCCCATCTTGTCTACAGACTTGGTCTTTGCTTTTTCAGAGAAAGAATCCGCGATAATATGATCCACAGGAAGTTGGAGATCTATGCCTTGCACCCCAGCTCTGTCTATCAATTGGTAGGCTTGGACTTCATAGTCTTTCTCAAAGAGAGAATTGCCTATGGGAATGGCTCTTGACTTCAAAAAAGTATAGGACATCCCACCACCAATGAGAATGTGATCTACTTTCTCAATGAGGTTCTTAATAATTCCAATTTTACTAGAAACCTTAGATCCACCAATGATGGCAACAAAGGGCTTCTTGGGTCTAGACATAAGCGATGTTAGGGTCTCAACTTCTTTGCGCATCAAAAGTCCTGCAAAACAGGGAAGAATATGAGCGATTCCTTCGGTGGAAGCATGGGCTCTATGAGCTGCTCCAAAGGCATCATTTACATATACCTCAGCAAGTTTTGCAAGGGATTCGGAGAACTTCTTCTCGTTCTCCTCTTCTTCCGCATGAAAACGAAGATTTTCTAAAAGAAGGATTTCTCCATTGCCAAGTGCCTTAGAAGCCGATTCCACCTCAGCTCCAACAACCTTGTCTGAAAACTTCACAGATAAGCTTGTAAGTTTCTCTAGGGCATCAAATGCAGGCTTCATGGAGAATTCTGGATTGGGCTTGCCCTTAGGACGACCTAGGTGAGAGGCAATAATGATCTTAGCACCCTTCTTGGCTAGCAGTTCAATGGTCGGTAGAGTCTTTTCAATTCGGGTTGTGTCCTTTGCAATTCCGTTCTCTATAGGAACATTGAAATCAACTCTTAAGAAGATTCTCTTTCCACTTATGTCTTGGTCTTCAATTTTTGGAAGATTCATTTTTAACCTTTGGATGACATGTACCTAATTAAATCTAACACGCGATTGGAATAACCCATCTCGTTGTCATACCAAGATACTAATTTAAAGAATCTATCATTCAATTCAATACATGCATCTGCATCAAAAATAGAAGATAAGGTATTCCCAATAAAGTCATTGGAAACAACCATCTCGTCTGTATAGCCTAGGATTCCTTTCATAGAACCTTCGCTTGCTTCTTTCATTTTCTTGCGAATTTCTGTTAGGCTAGTAGGTTTTTCTGTACGAACTGTAAGATCTACTACAGATACATCGGGAGTGGGAACTCTAAAGGACATACCAGTCAGCTTACCAGCTAATTCTGGTAGACAAAGTGTGACTGCTTTTGCAGCACCAGTAGAAGCGGGGATGATATTTTGAGCAGCGCCTCTTCCTCCACGGAAGTCCTTCTTAGAAGGGCCATCTACTGTTGGTTGGGTTGCAGTCATAGCATGAACTGTAGTCATGAGTCCCTCTGCAAAACCAAAATTATCTAAGATAACTTTAGAGATAGGTGCAAGGCAATTGGTTGTACAAGATGCATTGGAAACTATATTATCATTTGCTGGATTGTATTTTTCATGGTTGACACCCATAACAAAGGTAGGAATTTCTTTATCTTTTGCGGGAGCAGAGATAACAACTTTCTTAGCACCAGCTTGCAAGTGTTTGCTTGCGCCTGAAACATCTGTAAAGAGTCCAGTAGATTCCACAACGAAATCAACATTCATGTCTTTCCATGGAAGCTTAGATGGATCTCTTTCGGAGATACACTTGATCTTCTTTCCATCAACAATGAGTGCATCCTCAGTGTGATCAACGGTTCCATCGTATCTACCATGGGTTGAGTCATATTTTAAAAGATAGGCTAAATTGTCAGGAGTAACGAGATCGTTGATTGCTACGAACTCCAAATTTTTGTCTTTCATTCCAGATCGAAGAACAAGTCTTCCAATTCTACCAAATCCATTGATGGCAATTCTAATCATATCCTGCTCCGAGGTTTTTTTTCCATGCTAAGAGAGAAACTTTATCTGTAAACTGAGATTCAAGGAGAAAAGCGACCGACAATTTGGTCCATAGGAATCGTTCCCAAAAAACGAGAATCCATGGCCTCATCCCTATTGTCAGCCAGTAGGAAAAAGTGACCCTGAGGAACTCGGATTTCTGCCATGCTGTCTCTAGGTGTAAATTCTGCAGGCAGTGCTGGACGTTTGTCGGTATGTTGGATGGGATAAAGTTCAGGAGGGATGACTTCACCATTTCGGAACAATGTCTTATTTTCTAAACGGATTCTATCCCCAGGGCGACCGAGAATGCGAGCAAGTAGGTAGCCTGATTCTCTCTTGGCTAGAACGATTTCTCCTAAGGGAAGATCTTTAGGATTCTGCCATTTCTGCAAAAAGGCGGAGTCTCCCATTTTCAGACTGGGTTCCATAGTTGCTGTAGAAATCTCCACTGGTTCCCAGATAAAAGATCGAATCAATAAGGCCAAGAGTCCACCTAAGACTAGACCTATAGCAAGGATGGTAAAAATTTTTTTCTTAGAGATGCTTTGCTTTTTACGTTCGGGATTGTAGGCGGATGGCATATTTTCCAGTTTTCCAATACGAGAAAAGAATTCCAACCAGAATCTACTGGCTTAGGGCATACGCAGAGATGCTTGTTGGGATACTCTGGCTTGAAGCAGATAAGTCAGAGTTCTACAAGAAAAAAGGTATCCTAGGCGAGAAGAATGGGAGCACCATACTCTAAGTTAATTTCTAGTTACTGATTGATTCTATTAGGGAAAAATGAAAGGAAACACTAGGACTCAAAGTATTTTTAAAAATTAACAGTAAAGGAGATTGGTTAGGTATATTTGAATTAGGAGATGGATATATACCTATTGGTTTTCAATACATTGAAAAATATATTTTAACAAGAAGTAATGAAGAAAATATACTATTAGATCATAACTGAAAAGAAGTACTGAGGTTTATTTCAAAAGATCAGTGGGCGTATGCATTTGTTAAAAAAAATATTTCATTACCTTAGATTTTGGAGATTTACCTATTTATATTTATCGTTACAGTAATTCTACTTCAAATTATAAATATTTTACACACAATTCTTCAGCAAACATGAAGATACGAGTTGCATCTTCCCTCGAAGAAGTAAAGGCTCCCGTTGTTTCTTTGGTTGCGAATATTGGAACCTTGGGAATTTTCCCTGCGATCACTCGAACGTATGGTAGAGTTCAGTTTGAACTCTACGACTCCTCCAAAAATAAAAGTATCCGAATCTTCAAATACCCAATTCAGCACAGAGAATTTAAGGGGACAACTTCTATTATTCTGGGATCATTCTTACCACTTTTCAGTGATAGATTTGATCATTCTACAAATGAGAGAAATTTTGCTATTATGCGAGTTGCCTTTCAGCAATTTGAAAATGATTTGATGCACGAATTAGATAAAGATAAAACCCTATTAACTAAATTTACCTCAGAAACAGACAAGGTTTATGCGCTCATTCCAATTAAGAGTAAAACAATTTCAATAAAGTCAAGCGAAGAGAAGCTTCACTCAGCCCTCGAGTCCCAATTCGTTAAATCAGGGCTGAACTTGGTTGAAAGGAAAAAAATAGATGTTCTTCTTGAGGAAATTAAATTCTCGAGTACGGGCTTAACCGCTTCCAATCGAATTGAATTTGGTAAACTAAGCCAGGCTGATAGAGTGATCCTGGTGGAAGACTTAGTTATCAATGAAGGAAGGAATGCAAATAAAACAGAAATCAATTATTCCATTCGTTGTGTAGAGATTGAAACTGGCAAAATCATTTGGTCTAAAATCTCCAAATATACAAACTCAGAGTCCAATTCTATTGACTGGCACATTGGTCTATCGGCTCGTGATATGATTTATCAATTGCAAACCAGCGGAGATATATGATCCTTCCGAATTTCCTATTGGTGAAAAGTCTAAAAGTTCTATTGATATTTGTCTTTGCTTTAATGATTTCGGGTTGTTTCATGCACTATACTAATGAGATTCCACCTAATCAAATTCATGACGGTAAGGATAATAACTTAAGCAGGATACAACTTCCGATTAAGTTAAAATTAGATAGATCCAATGTTCCAAAATCAATCACTGTGGTTAGATCTGGACAAATTGAAAAGGATCATTCACTCATTTCTCATGTAAATTTAAAATATTATTTGGAAAATTATTATTCGCAAGAAATTCTTTCAAACTTTAAAATGGGTGAATTGTTTACTAGCAATCCAAATTCGAATGTAATCATTGTAATTAAATCAACACCAAATAAGTTAGAAGTTAGTACTAATAATATATTTTATGATTTTGTTTCAGCATTCTCGTTTAGTGTTATTCCCTATAAATACAATTCCTATGGAGATATCACATTTGAAATTTTCGACTTAGGTAAAAATGAAAAAATCAAAGTTTATACTTATGAAATAAGCCATAGTGCATACCAGGGAATCTCCATGTTTTTATTGTCTCCCTTTATTCCTATATTTTCAGACTATATAGATCACTCAACTAACGAGAGAACATTTAGTATCATGCGACGAGCCTACGAAGCTTTTTATCGTGACCTTACTTATGATTTGAGTCGGGATCCTAAGTTGTTGGAAAGTTTTTATATAAATGATTCACCTAATTACTCTGTTTAATTTAAGAATCCTCATAAACAGAATAAATTGAATTCCTTATTCCTTTCCTCTATAGAATCTTCGCTTATTTCCAAAGGCTTTCAAATCTTTGAAGTGGGTGATGGTTATGCGGATATGACTAAAATCGACCGCAGTATTATTATCGAGAATCTAAGTTTTGAAAAAATGGAAATAAGTAAACAAGGAAGCATCCAAATCAAATATGATGCAATCTGTAAAGCTTCTAAATATGACAGAACATTCTGGAAGCAAAATATTGATTATACGACAAGTCGTGGAGATCTGAAGGACCATGAGCTGATTCAGAACGCCGTACAAGAACTATTTAATAAACTTAGTTTCAATGGTGATATCTGAATTGAATCATTCAATATCATTTTTCTTTATGCTCTATAGATTAATCATCTAAAAAATATCTTCATAGTTCTCCAAATTACTGTTCTAGCTATGTTAGAGATCGTATCTTACTCCAGTTTGATCATTTAAAATAAAAATGTATTTCATCATCTAGAAAATGCGTCAGTTCCTACTGTTGGTTTCATGGACAATTTTATAATTGTAAAAGAATTCATTCTTATTTAGGTTATGTTAATCCTGATAGATTTGAATATGAAAATAGTGTCTACTAATTAGGGAGCTGGGCAAATAGTATTCAGAATTTTAAACACTTAGGAAATATAAACTACTCAAAAGTATAAGTTGACTGACCCTCGCAAAAACTAATTCAATCTACTTATTGTCTGTTATATTAAATAATGTCAGTGGCTAACAGACATAATAAGCCAAATTTCAGGAAAACATAGAGGTAAACAGATAAAAATTTAATCCTTAAGGTAAAGGCTTTTAGCTTACTTTTTTTCAGGAATGATTATGATGCAAACCATTCAAATCATAGAGGAAATTATTTGGGCTTAGACCTTCGGAGGCTTGGATGGGATTTGATCTATGGAATTCAATTCTGTGGAGATAGCATCAATCTAAGAAATTCGAATGAGCTTTGGTATTTAATTGTTACATCAACATAAATTTTGGTTGAATTTTCTTAGGTTTTCGTAATTTTGATTGTATTTTTGGAATTGGATTCAAACTGTAGGATTCAATCCTACGGTTTTGAGAATGGATTTCATTAGGCGACAGATGACTATGGAAACTAACAATGGGATTTATCTCAAAAGACAATATACTTTGCTTAAAATATTTATCTTAATAACATTTTTATTTTTTAATTCCTGCTATTCTCCTTATACGATTCGCAAGAGCTCCATCCAAGAAAATGATTTTGTTCTGTTCGGAGCGGTGTTGGTGTACCAAGAGAATGCAAAGTATGGTATCAATTTCAGTAGCATAGATAACTTAAAGCTCATAGTGATGGATTCTAGCAAAGGACGAGTCATAGGAAATGAAATTTCTGCGAATGAACATTCTAATCAATCGAATGATCAAGAAGAATATTTGGACATACCATTAAGTGGCTTATCTCATGGTGTTTACTTTTCCTGGTCATCACTAGAGAATTTTAAATGCTATGCTATCAGTCAGATAGGCTATAGTATAACAAGTCAAGTTCCTATTGGCAATGGATTTTATAGAACCTATAGTAGCTCCTATGACACCAGAATCGATCCTAGAGAATCTTATAAAAAATTACCCTTATGTGTGAAGATGGGCATCCAATTTTATGGAATCCTTGGGGTAGATGAGAATGGAAAAATTTACAATCTGATCGATTCAAAAGATATACTCAACGACTCTGCGAAAAAAAGAATATTCAATTCTAAAGATCATAATTTTATGAATGCAGAGAAAACTGCAATGCAGGAATTTACTGCTAGAGTAAAAGATTAGCTTAGAAGAGTTGACCAGGTTTATAGAATAAAAATACTCTACAATCCTTATTGACAAAAACTTTAACTATGAATTGAATAAGTCCATGATCCTGGCTTGAATCTTACCGCTGTTTCAAGAGGCAAGCATTGACCTCCCATAAGAAGGAAAAGAAATAAATCATGAGAGCATTACAAATAATTACGGATGAATATTTGGAAACATGTTTCAATCTCACTGCTCAAGAGCGATTGGATTGGTTGGAACAATACAATTTGTTGATTCCGATTTCCGCATATAAAGATAGAGAAAATAGTAATTAGGAGAAAAAGATGGGAATACAAGAATTTGACAAGAACTTCCAAGAGATTTGCGAAGCTATGGTTCAGGTTGCCTTTGGATTGGTTGAGTCTATAGAGAAAAATGTAGAAAGTGTTTATGTCTATGTGTCTATTGAAGAAACATTAGCATATGATGTCTTTTATAAGATCAACGGAAAGATTGTAACAAAAGGTAAAGTTAATGATGTATCCAAGAAGAAAGTAGATTTAAGTGACGATACAATCTTGTCCATGCTAGATGAAGGAATGGAATACGTAAACCAAATTGATGATCTTTTTAAGTCTGATAAAAGAGAAATTCCTACTCAGTTAAAACTCGTATATGAACCAAAATCCGGCAAATTTGATATTGGAATCAGTTATGAAATATTTTATAGCAATCATAAGGAATGGATGTCTGAGACTATTTTCGATCGCTGGGTAGAGGAAGTCAAGAAATCTATAGAGTAGAAAGTGCGGTACCTAAGTAAGTTTATTGTTCCCTAAAAAGATAAAATCTATTTCCTTAAAAAGACCATGAAACCTAACTATCTAGATTATTAACTTTGGTCATATGATTTTCATATCTTGGTAAATATTTGGATAAAGGACCAACAGAAAGAATATAGAGATAGTCTTCAGAGGGTTGCGGTTTTTTTGAAATTTTGAAAATAAATTAAAACAGGGAGTAGAAGTAAAATAACTGAGCTATTATTTAAATAAATAAATGATTGTAATAAGTTCTTAATTTAAAGAGGTCAACATGGGGAAAATCTGGAAATCAAATTTAATTTTATTATTACTCCTATTTTTAATTCAATGTTCAAAACTTACCTATCATTGTGAAGATAATGATTTCAAATTTGATCTGATTTTAAAAAAAAATTTCCTTAATGCAGAAATTGAATTAAATCAAGACTTTTTTAATAAGTATACAAACATGCAAAGCTGTAAAAATATAGTTCAAGATGATACATATAAAGGAATACTTCGAAACAACGAATATTTCTTCTCGTGTATTGAAAATCTTTATTTACTAAAAATTATATTAAAAGGAAGTAATGGATATTTTAGTGTCCCAAATATCGATAATCATAGTGCTGGTTATTGCAAGGTAGTGAAACATGAGTCGCGCCAAGCGCCATTTAGTCGCTAATACTCTTATTTTGTTTCGATAATGGACTCAACGCTGGTTTTGGACTATCTGGTATTGGACATAGCAGTGGAACCTATGGAAATATGAATCTTGGATACACTACTGGAAATCCTGGAGACAATGTAAGACTCGACTTAGGATTAAACTACGATTATAGAGACAACAGCTACGGCGCAAGTGCTACCATCATACAAGACTTCCAGAATGCTGATCCTTATTTTAACAAATTCAATACTTCTCTCAACTGGAACAGCCAAAATGGGTTCAGTAACAACATCAATTATACTTTGAGCCAAAGTGCCGCTGATGGGATGACAAAAGCTATGACTAACAACTGGAAGGATGTATTGAGTGGGGTTGGTTATATGTTTGGTGGACGGGATGATGAAGAAGGAAGTCTACTACAGGATATGTTTGGGAATACTGATGAGTATAAGGTCAAAAAATATTGGGCAAGTTTATCCAAAGAGGAAAAATTAAATTTACTTATGATGAATGTTGCTCCAAGGAACATAACCTATAAAAATCTATCCAATATTAATTTGAACCTTGATTACAATGAGATATTTGAATTGTTAAGTGCTAAAGAAGCAAAGGAAAGAAGAAATCTAAAACCAGGAGATGTAATATTACATAAGAAAGGAGCCGATAAGTGGGCACCCGTACTTAGCGATGGAAGGATTGCAGTCGATGAAAATGGAAGAGTAAAAATTTTATCTGATGACGATATAAATTTTAATAATTTAAATTGGGATGATATCACAATAAGTAGCACACATTCAAGAAGGCTTTCAGATGGAAGAATTATAGAACAACCACACAGAGCGGATATTAGTACCCAAGATATTTGGGGTGGACCAAATACTAATTTTAAAGTACTAAGTGCATATGTCAAACCAGGATGGGGAGGTACAATTGAGATTGAGCTTCCCAACGGAGAGCAAATAAGATTATTACACTTCGATGGAATTAATTCGAAAATATGGAATGCTCAAGGAAGCGGAAGCTGGCTTGCAGGAAATACATTTTTAGGAACCACAAGTAATAAGATTGGATATTCAACTGGGAAACATTTACATATTGAAAGTATGAAAGCAAATAATCCAACTAAAGCAATAGATATATTATATTATATGCGAGGAGGTTGGTAATGAAAATCATTTTCCTAGTTTTATCTTGCTCAATTTTATATTGCAATGAAATAGATCTTGATGAATTAAATAAAAGTAAGGATCAATCAGAATACAAATATTCGTATATAAATAATTGTTCAAGTGTAATAGTTAATAGCATACAAACTAAAAATAAGGAATCGATTATAAATCTTTTGAACCAGAATTTCTTTATAGATATAGTTTTCGATGGATTCCAATATGAGAAAAATGCAAAAAGCATAAATATAGTATTAGAAATACTTTTCGAAAAAAAAGGAGTCAATAATTTCATTGGTAGAGCAGAAGACTATCCTTCTTATTATGATTTAATGTTAAATAAGAATTCGAAAGTATTAATTTCTGAAAAAAATGGGGCTATAAATATTGAAAATGATCAAAATGAGTTTATTTTATATACAATAATTTTTTCAAATTTTAAGGGCGAATGTAAAATTTTAGGTTTTAATTTAGATTAAATTTATTCTCATAAATTTTTTTCTGAGCCTCTAACTCAAGAAGAGATAAACAACATGGACTGGTTGGAAGCTGAACTTGGGACGGGCAAATATGGTCAGCGAATAGAAGTAATAGGAAAAAAAGGAATTATTAAAAAAGAGAGCTTACATTGGGGCAAATCAACAATAGATGAGAATGGAAATGTAGTTCAAAATGGCTATACCAATTTATTCGATTACTCCATAGGTGCAATCAAAGTAAATGGAAAGCTGGTAGGCAACAGTAGTATAGTAAAAATAGGATCAGATGGAAAAATGCAAGTAGTAAACTCAGATCAAGTTGAGAATGGAGCAACAATATTTGTAAATGGCATAATGAACGATCATAAAGGAGCGTTAGGTGGTCTAAAGTTGGTTAGCCAAGAAATTGGAAAGGAGATTTATCTTGTATATAACTCTACTGGAGGAGCTGTTCCCGACCTTTTTCATTCAGCGGCAGGCAGACTAGGACAAAATACCGAAGCGTCCCAGAATGTAATTAAGAAATTAATTGAATCAGGAAAAGTTGATACAATTCTAGCACATAGTCAAGGTAGCTTAATTGTCGGCAATGCGTTAAAAGAATTAGTTGATAACAAACGCTCAAAGTCGATATCAAACATTAACTTAGCTACCTTCGGATCACCAGCTGGTTTTGCAAGCATACCAGCTGGTTTAAAATCAGCTGTATTTTATGAAAATACTAAATCTGATCCTGTTGCATGGTTTGGTTCCTTAGGAAGAAGGCTTGTTTTGAAAGGAAAGCCTAATTATATGATTCGAAATACGCAAAATGGATATTTTCATTTGCTAGATTCTGGGTATAGAGATGCATTAAATGATTATAGAAGAATAAGAAATGTATCAGATTAAGGGAGGTATAGTAATGAAGAATATGGTATATTTAGCTCTAATTGTATTTTTGTCTTGTGGGAAATTATTTCAAAGAGTCGATCCAGATTTTAAAGACGATATAGTAAATCAGGATACTAGTTTTATTTTTAATGAGGCTATTCTCCCTAAGATAGATATAACAAGAGAAGACGAAATAATGAAAATGTACCCATTCGAACCTAATGGAAGGATATCGTTTAAAATACCAATTAGAAAACAAATTCGCTATAAAAAAATTCAATTCGATCGTATATTAGAATATATACAATATACAAATAAGGAAATAGATAGACCCAACATCAAAGGATATTTTGGTATAGAGAGAGTCTATTTAAGAATCTTTCTAGAAAAAGGAATAGTAAGAGAATATATTGTCGACCATATAGTTTTGGAAAAAAATAACTGGATAAAGGGAATCTATGATAATACACCAAAGAATCAAAAGGAATTGGAAGCATGGCCAGATTCCAGCATAGATATGGATTGTTATTGGTTACAAAGAAAAGATAGAAATATTATATTAAGGGATACTTCCGATATGCATTGTCCCTATTGGGAAGCTGTCCCCGCTTGGGATAGATAAGATTGATTTGAGCGGGCAGCCCGTCACCACTTTTCATAGAAAATGGTGATGCGGTGGTGATTGGATAAAACAAAAATTAAATCAATGAGTTAAAATTCTGCCATCTGAATTGATTCTTAAGAGTCGTAATAAATACGGTGCTTCCTTCTCGGTAAGTGGCAAGGTTACAGGTAACAATGCTATCGGTTCTTATACTGGATCTCTCACTTGGTCTAATGGCCAAGGTTTTGGAAACAGTTTCAATTACACATTCTCAAATCAATTTGTACAAGATTTTAATAAAGATGTAAGAGATCCTGTAACTGGATTTCTTACACGGAATGTTTCAGATCCAATCACCGGATTTATGACCAGCATGGCAAAAAATGCAAAGGACGTTGCATTGGGTGCAGGTGCTTATGTGGCGGGATTGTTTAAGGATGAGGAAAAGGAGTTCCAGAATCAACTTGATGAATTTGGATATTCAGTTGACCCGAAAACTGGTAATGTATACTATTTAGATTCTAAAGGAAATACTATGATCACCTCCAAAGAAAATTTTTTAAGAATTCTTGCTAGTGAGTTTAATGAAGACGGGCTAATAATGGTTAAAGATAAATTAAAATCTTCAAAATTGGATGCTAGAATTATCCAAAGATTTGAAGGAAATCAAGTAAAGTTAGTCAAAGATGAAATGCTTAGGAGAATAAAATCATCAGGTTCAAATATAAATAGTGTTTTGAGCCCAGAGAATGCTACTTTGCTTCAAAAATATTTTGGAAAGCAGTCGTATGGTGAAATTTCGGAAGGAATTGAAACGAGCAATATTAGAGATGAGATTAAAAAAAGTATTCTCGACACGTTAGGAAACGACTGGACTGCAGAGAAGTTGGCTGAAATTGAAAATCAAATAGCAAATGGTACAGAGGATGCACAAACTAAGTTTAAGGATACATATAACGATTTTTATAATGTAAAATCCCAAACTGCAAGCGATGCAACAAATATAGGCGGAATAAAAGATGTAATCGATTTTTTCAGTAATACGATTTTTCAGGAAGCCGTTCGGAATAAAAGACAATCCTACATTGAATCTTTGGCAAACCAGGCAGTAGAAACTGGAGCAGACCCTACAAGAAGTCTAGTTAGGATAATAAATCAAAGAGATTTCCTCACTACGGCATCGCCTTTCAATAATCAGTCTCACATACCAGAACTTGAAAGACAGGTCTATCAAAGACCATTTGAACAGTTCGAAATAGAATACTATTACCAGATGTATATACAAAAGTCAAAGGATAAAGCAATGAAAGATATTCAAAGGAATCGAATTTAATGAAAAAAGCTTCTTATATCTCAATTTCATTGTTCTGCTTGCTCTGTTTTTGTAATGGTAAGGAATTCCCTAAATTAGGCTATGTTGCCAGAGATAATACCCGAATTTACCAGGGCATTCCTGGCTCGAACATTAAGCATACATACCTTGGAATTTTGTATAAGGATTATCCAATCGTAGTAGATAAAGAAACAACAATCAATGGAGTGAACTGGTATCGTGTCCAGGAAATTCCAGTGGCTGGAGACGACTATGGTCGCTGGGTAAAGAAAGATGATTTAATTTTTGATAAAAACAAGTCAAAGCTTTTCGGGGTTTATTTTCTATATAAAAAGAAACCTGTTGGAAGGGAAAAACACTATAATGATGGAAGACCAGATTATTCAATTTATATATATACCGAAAATGAATTGATTCTTCATAAATTAACTTCAAATTTGCTAAGCCCCGAAAAAAGTAAAAAAGGAAGATGGGTTGATGAAATGACATTCTTGCATAAATATGGAACTTATAACTTGCTTGAAAACAAATTAACTGTCCAATTCTACGAATCAAATGAAGTGGAAACAAGTGAATTTCAAATATTATCGATACCCGTACGGGGTGGAAAAAAAGATATATTTGACCAATTAGAATGTGAAGTTCGAGATAATAAGATATCTACCTGTTATCTAAATGGTGCAGAACAACATATAATTAAAAAGATTTATTTAACTCTGGGTTTATGAGAGAAAAAACTAACTCGATTGGATTAAAGGTCCGTTATATTAAATTAAAGTGAGCCTCGCAAAAACTAATTCATTGAACGGACTGTCTGTTAAATTAGATTATTTCAGTTGCTAACAGACATAATAAGCTAAATCTCAGGAAAAACACAATGTTAAAAGGATAAAAAATCTACTAAAAACAATTATTTTACAGATTTCTCAACTTTTAAGGTTATAGCTTCCGTGTTGAAAACATTGAACATAATAGAAGGTGATTCAAGATAATCTAAGCTACTTTCTTGTAGGAATAAGTATGATAGAGACCATTTAAAACAGGAGTAGCGATTAACTTGGAGTCAGGAGGTTTGTAAATTACGGATGGGAGTTTCCTTGTTTATAGCTAAATGAATTCTATGGTTGTAATAGAGCTTAATATTATCCATCCCAAGAGGATGGTCATGGGAAAAAGGGAAGGTAAGAAGGAAATGTAGAATGAATTTCGCAAAGTAACGTTTATGATTATCAACTAAAGAGAAAATTTATCTTTCAATTTGTTGGAATTGTAATTGTATTTTTTGTTGAAAGAGCTTTGTTAAAATATTATTATCCAAATTGAAAATGGTAGGAAAATTATAAAAGCATTTATTACATATTTGATTCTTGGATGGGACTTAATTTATGGAATTCAGTTCTGTGGAGATAACATCAATCTAAGAAATTCGAATGAGCTAAATCAAACACTCAAAGATAAAATAAAAAGCTCTAATTTCATTGGTATGACCGAAAGCGAAATATTGGAGAAATTTGGAAGGAAATACAACGACCGAGTAACATTTGATCCTCCTATGCCCAAATTATTATTTGGCAGAGAAGTGATAGTTACGAGATTGATATTATATTCTTTCATTAATGGTATAAAGGAAGATTATGGAAATATTAAAGTATCCTATAGTGATGAAAAAATATTTCTAACTTTCTATTTCTATAATGGCAAGGTTGTTGAATATGAAATAAGTCATAAATATTATGATCCAGAAATCGGAAAAGACGTGTTTGGCGATTTAGACCGATACTCTGGTGTTTATGATTATAACATGAGAGAATTTTGGACAGATGCACTCTGTGATCTTATGTATTCTGAGCGGATTGTAAGAAAGATACATTTCCCTAACAAATCATGGCGAATAAAGCATTGGGAGAGTAAACAGTGTTATTGGGAGTCTGATGAGGACTACGCTAAGAGAAACTTTGGAAAACAAGAAAACACAAAATTTCCGAATTAGTAAGATATAAACTGTGCCTCAAAAAACTAATTCATTGAACGAATTGTCTGTTATATAATAGGTTTATAATCGCCAACAGACATAATAACCTTGAGTCTCGCCCAGCACCCAGCACCATTTTTTTAATAAATCAATTCTATATGCGTTTATTCCACCTAATTTAAAAATGGTGCTGGGTGACTGGATAATACAAAAACTAATTAAGCGAACAAAATGTCCGTTATATTAGATGAAACTCTACTCAAAGTGACATAATCTTATGAATTTATTTCCTAAATTGTGCTAACGATAACGAAAAAGTCATCAATTTCAATGAATTTCTAGATTTCTCAGGATACGAAGGCATGGCTTTCTTGTTGGTGTAATTGAAGGAAATCTATAAAACTTTGAGAAGCCTTATGCTACTTTTTCGTAAGAATAGATATGATACAAACCATTCAATACAGGAGTAGCAACTAACTTGGAATTGGGTGTCTTTTGAATCACAGAAGGAATAGAGGTTTCTTTACATAATTTAATGTTAGTTCGATGAATTAAAAACATTGCTAAGCGATAATCTAGAGAAATTTTTATTTTAGAAATAATATTCCTGCATCTTCATTTTCACTGAAAGAATGGATTGCTCTTAAGTTTTCCTTGAGTAAATCGATAAGTGTAGTAGTCTTACAGTTTCCTCGCTTGATTTTAATGATCTTTGGAGGAAAGCCGTTTCTTTCTATGATTTTAGTAAAGTCATTATCCTTTGTAACGATAATCAAATTTTCTTTAAGTGCTATTTGCCAGATTTGTTCATCGGAAAGTCTTAAGTTTATTGAATCAACATGTACAGAATTAGGATAAATTTTCGATAAATGGGTAACAATAGTTGGTGGTTAATTAGCGTCGTAGAGAAGCACTATGCGACAAGAATTGCCCTGATCCCATAAAAGTTGACACCAAAAAATCCTTAAAAGGAGAAGAGGT
>JAKRSH010000006.1 GCA_022402465.1 Leptospiraceae bacterium
ACTAACTTGGAGTCAGGTGGCTTTTGGATTACAGAAGGAATGGGTGTTTCTTTGTACAAAGCTATGTGGGTTCGGTGGTTGTTATAAAATTGAATAAACTCATCTAACTTAGTTTCCAAATGGTATTGATTCATCGGGATAAAGTAACCCAGGAATTCCTCTTTACAAGTTTTGACAAAACGCTCGGCGTATCCATTTTGCCAAGGTGAACGAATTGAAGTTTTCTTGTGTTTGATTTTTACTTTCCCTAGAAAACGAGTTATTCTTTTTCCGAACAAAGAATCGTTGTCAGAAATAACAAATTTGATTGTTAGATCGGATTGAATTGCTTTTCTGATCGATAGCTTCAAAACTCTTCGAACCCAAGAAGTTGTTGGATGAGTCTGAATATCATAATGAAGGATTCTTCTTGTACTAAGTTGCATGTAAAAGAGAACACGATATATTTCTTGGAAATTAACAGAATAAACAGAGAAGAAATCTTTTACTACAATACAATCAGAATGTAGATTGTAGAAGTTCTTCCAGGATAGTCTTCGCTTAGGATCAGGTGATCTTTTAGGAATATACTTTGATACAGTTCTTTCACAAAGATCAAAACCTAACTTCATCAATAGCCCATGTAATTTTGTAGCTCCCCAGATAGAGTTTTCCTTTGCAATTCTTCGTATGAGCTTTATGGTATCCCATGGAATCCTTGGTCTTCCAGACTTCTTTCTTGTTGAAATTGCTTTCCAAAATTTTTTAAAACAATTCTTTCTCCATAACAGAAGAGTCTCGGGAGTTACTATTATCAAAGATTCTTTCCAGTTCTGCAAAAATAGAGAGCAAGCCTATAATTGAAGCCTCTTGATAGGAGATGTATAAAATTTTTTGTATCTTCGTTTAAATGAGGTAAGCTGAGTCTTTAAAAAGAGGTTTTCTAGAATGATTTGGTTCTTGGAGTAAAGTTGATTCAAGATGATTAGATATACAAGCAGTAGAATAAAGTAAGAGAAATAGGAATCCATAGGAAATGATCGGAAATCAAAATACAGAATTGCAGCTTAATCTATGAATTATAACATAGCAATATCCGATAATCTTATTAGATGAGTAGTTCTAACCACCATGATATCTATGTTCGGAGTATCTTCGCTGGATTGGAAGAAAGCAAAGAGTTCTTTCGGGTAACCCTTCCACCTAAGATAGTAGAGCTCATAGACTTGGATCAATTGGAAGATATTCAGGAGAGCTTCATAGACTATGAACTAAAGGAATCAAGAACTGATAAGCTGTATAGGATTCCATTGAAGAATGGAACTGATGTATATACCTATCTTCTCTTTGAACACAAAAGCTACCTTGATCCGAACATATACACACAGCTCCTTAGCTATCTTTCTGAAATCTACCAATGGCAGAAAAAGAATATCAAGAAATACAGTCCTGTGATACCATTTGTATTCTACCATGGGGAGAAAGGTTGGGAGCTAGGAACAAAATTCTTGGATGCATTCGAACTCTCAAACGAGGAAGAAATTCTCCAAGAATACATCCCCAACTTCTCGATCCATTTGTATCATTTAAAATCGGATGATCCAGACTTCCCAACGAAATTGTTGTCCTTGAAATTGCGTCTTAGGATTTTACAGCATATCCGAGATAATCCAGAAACTTTTGCTAATGCACTTCGTCAGACAATCAGAGATTTGAAACAAGAGAAATTGGAATGGAAAAGGGTTGCAATTCTAAAGGTAATCCTGTATTATTTAGATAGTGCAAGAAAGGATGCTTGTCAATTCTTGGATGTTGAATTCTACCAAGAAGTAGAGGAGGAGTTTATGACGATTCTAGAGAAGATAAAAGAAGAAGGCATCGAGAAAGGCATCGAGAAAAAAGCCATAGAAGATGCACGGTTGATGAGAGAATATGGCGATCCAATTGAGAAGATAATGAAAATCACTGGATTATCAGAAATTCAATTGAAGGAAAATGGAATTCTATAAACTATATTATTTAGATATAAGGTTAAAATTCTCTCTAGGGATAGAGGTAATTAATCTAAAGAGAAGCTCTTTCACAAAATATATAATATGATAGTTTGAATTTTGCATTTAGAATGCAAAATTGTCGATTACGCTTGTTAGGCTAAGATTATCATTCAACGAAGAAAAATCAAGCTTATAGCCCCTGGTTTTAACCAGGGGTAAAGCGCCCGTTAAATGATATTCCCTGCGCCCCGGATCGACCGAGCGCCCTCGTCGAGGGAGAGCCGGAACAGGCGCCCAAAAGCTAGTTGTGGCAATCTATTAAAGCAAGACTTTACCATCCAATTCAATTCTGACAAGTCCATGGTGACACTCTCCAAGATTATAAGCAATGGAAAGATAGATGGGAAAAACAGTGAAGGAGAATACAAGAGTGGAACCCAGGTAGAATCCCGTAATATAGCTTTGGCACGTGTTGCACCTGTTGTGGCTCCTAAAGGAAAAGACCTCTTCGACCAGTGGACTGATGATGATTGGCAGGACGTAGACCAACAGAAAGAACAAGTATTCTCCAAGTTTGTAGATACTCTAGACCAAACATCGAAGATGCTTGCTCAGAACACAGCAGTTATAAGCTCTATTGAATCAAAGAACGAGAAACTATTCCAAGAGAGAAAGAAGGCACAAGAAGAAGCTGACTCCTTTCTCAAAGATATGGTTCTCGCTTACGTTACTGGTGGAATGGCTGGAATCAAATCAGCTATCCGAGGCAAAATTGAAGACAAGATCAATATGGAGCTTGCTAAGGCATTCATCCAAGCAACAGGTGGTTCCCCTGACCAAGTTCAACTCTTCTCAGATGCAATTGGCTTTATGAAAGGGAAGATGAAAGAAAGAAGAATCAAAGCACAAGCTAATGATTTTTCTGTAGATTTCTCAAATCCATTAAACATTCTTGCGGCTCCTTATGCTATAGGAGCGAAATTTATAGAAAAAGCAGGTCCTAAACTTATTTCAGGTATTTCTTCTATACCCATAGTTGGGAACGTTATTCAAATGAGTACAGCTCTGACCTTGTCTGCAACACGAGCAATAGCAGGACCTAAAGCATATGACGGCATGATGAACAAGGCAACAGGAGCTAAACGCCAACTAGCAGAAATTAAGGCAAACGAAAAAGCACTTACTAAGAGCTATGTTACTAGAGCCGTAGCACATACCACAGGTCTACCTGGCGAAGTGGTAGGGCAAATGATTACCGATTACCAAGGTGCCAAAGCAGCGAAAAAAGTTCGTAGAGCAGTAGCAGCTAATCCAGTAATGAATGTAGCTTCTCAAGTTGTAGGAGTTGTCGGCGGAATAGTGAAGACTGCTGCTGTTGCCTTCGGTGCAAAAGAACGTGATATGCAGAGATTTCTCAACGATGCCAATTCATTACAATTTGCAGGTAGTTTAAATTATAACGCAGCTGAAATCCAAAACAATGCCTATACAAATCAAATGCTTGGCATGAAGGCACAGGGAACCAGCTACTCTTCTAATATCCCAACACTCAAGAACAAGAAAGGCTTCGTAGAAGAACTCGGCAAACGTATGCTAGTAGAAAGAGTTGCTGAAGCAGGAGGCTGGGACAAGGACATTGTAAACGCTGCCATTCGTGGAGAACTAAGCAGAAGAGAACAAAAGAAAGCCGACAAAAAAGCACAGGCAGATGCTGCTAGGTCTACGGCTATAACGGCAATTACAACAGTGGGGGACTTTATCTAAAAATTGTGTAAACCTAAGTAAATTTTATTCCGTACTCCCAT
>JAKRSH010000007.1 GCA_022402465.1 Leptospiraceae bacterium
CTTTCTTACTCCTTTTGAAGCTTTTGAAATTGCACTAGAACATTGAATCCAGGATGATTTAAAAATAATGAATAGAATAAATATTTATGTTTAATAGATAAATTTTTAAAATATTCTTTTAACATTAAGATATTCAAGATGATCTTGCGTTACTAGCAATTTTAAAAAAATAGATTCAAAGTCAATAAAGGAAAAAAATGAATAAAACAAATAAAGAAATCTCCCAAGAATTTTTTGAAAATATAAACAAAAAAGAATATAACTTCGCTTTCGATATGTTTGATGAAACGTTAGAATGGCTCATTATGGGAACTGCCAATGTTTCTGGAATTTATGATAAGAGAAAAATTAGTTTAGGACTCAAAGGATTAGCAAGAACTTTTGAAGGATTTCAATTTACTCTAGGTGAATTGACCTCCGAGGATGATAGGGTTTCTATTATTGCTGAGTCACATGCTGTACACAAAAAGAATGGAAAAAAATACAACAACCATTACCATTTTCTTTTTACTTTTAAAAATGGAAAAATAATTTTGGTTAAAGAATTTTTTGACACAATCCATGCAAATTGGGTAGAATTACCCGACTAACATTTTTATTTTTTAGGTTAAGTTCTTGCGAAACTTAGTACCTTATAAATTATTGAAGCAGTGAACGAAGAAAATACAGATAAAAGCCAACGAAGTCTTACATATGGTACAAGCCGATTGGCTCCTGCGATTCGACTTGTAGACAGAGCCAAAGAAATTGAGCTTGCTCACGAATCGATAAAATCGCACACGCATGGGAAGTTGGATTTAATTTTAAAACAAATTCGTCATCTACAGCAAGAAGCGAACAAGATATTAGAACAAGCTGCAGTCGATGCTGAGCTTCATTCAATAAAATGCAATTTTGAGAAAAAAATTGACCAACCCTACCATCTTTATGAAAAAGATGATGGTACAAAATATTTTTCCTTTGTCTCGCCGATTGAATGGGGAGGAAATCCACCTCATAAATTCATAGAAACCTATGTTATGAAATCAGATAGAAGTTTTAAAGTCTGGGAAGAAGAGATTTAATTTTCTAAAAGAATTATGCCTATAAAATATTATAAGGGTCTATCTTTAGAACAATTAGCGGAACAATTATCGATAAACATTAATTTAGACTTTCAAAAGTCAGCTAATCCACTCAATTCTTCTCTAATAGTAATTCCCAATACAAATATAAGAACATGGTTGCAACTAAAAATCGCTAAACTTCAAGGGGTTTCTTTAAATTTAACTTTTGAATTTTTCGAAAGTATGATTGTAAATTACTTTTTGGAAAAAAATGAATTAGTGAATGACCAAGGAATGTTCGAGTCTAAACTTTCTAGTCAATATAAAATTTTGAACTATCTACTTAAAGAAAAAGAATCTAAACTTTTGTTGCCATTTTCTAAGTACTTAGATAACATTACTAGAGCATTTTCTTTAAGTAGTAAAATTAGAAGCTTGTTAGATGAATATGAGTTCAATCGACCGAACTGGATAATTGAATGGGCTAAAGAATTTCGCAATGTAGACTATGCCCCAATAGGTAAATCAAGCTATAAATTACCCCAAGGCTCAGATACTTCTGAATTTCAAATACAAATGTACAAAGAGATTTTCCTCACTGAAGGGAATGAGAAAATTCGAACGAATCAATTTCTATTAAAAAAAGAAAATCGATCTCTTAAACTCAAAACTTCCTCTACATTTCCAGCAATCCATATATTCTGCTTAAGTAATCTTTCCGAACTTTATGTACAGATCTTAGAAGAAATTTCTCAAAAAGAACCAGGTAATATATATTTTTATCAATTTTTTACCGACCTACCCAACCTAGAATTAGATAACTTAAATTCATCTCCACTTAGATGGGCAAAATCTCAAAAGTATTTAGCAGAAAGAATAGAAAGCATTTCTGTTAGAGCTGAATTTTCGAATGAATTAGTGTCAAATGAATTAAATAATAAAAAGAATTTAAGTCTATTACATGATTTTCTCCACGGGAAAAAATCAAAAGACCAAATACAAGCCGTTGTTAATGAATCGAAGACTAATGAGCATCTTCGTTTTTGGAGTGCTCCCTCCATTTATAGGGAAGTAGAAGCAGTAGCTCACGACATTTTAAATAAAATTCAAGAAAGCAAAGATTCCAATCATAAAATTAACTTTTTAGATATTTCGATTTTGGTTACAGATATTAATTTATATCGTCCTGCTATAGAATGGGTATTTGATGGTGGAATTCATTTGCAGGAGTCAGAAGATTCTATTCCTACACGTTATAAAATACCGTATTCACTAACAGATTTAAAGGGAATCGATAATTCGTTATTATGCAAGG
This sequence comes from Leptospiraceae bacterium, assembly GCA_022402465.1. Classification (GTDB taxonomy): domain Bacteria; phylum Spirochaetota; class Leptospiria; order Leptospirales; family Leptospiraceae. The sequence goes on from JAKRSH010000007.1 coordinate 2,362, forward strand.
GCTTATTGGATATATTTTCGATTTGTGAAAGCGAACAGATCAAACAAGAAGACATCATAACAATTATTTCAAATCCTATTTTTGGATTTTTCAATCAAGATTCTAATTTAGATGCTAATGATATTAAAGATATTTTATTAAATCTAGGTGCTTATTATGAAGAAGACCAAAGAGATAATGACCTTTTTCAAATATCTAAATCTATAAAACGACTTAGAATGAATACGATTTTTAGTGGAGACTATCTCAAGCAAAATCTTGAAATGGAAGCGGTATCAGGATACACTGATATTGAAATTCAAAGCATATCTTTATTATGGTATAAAATACTAAATACAAAAAAGAATATTAAATATTCATTAGGTGAATCTAAACTTTCAAAAGAGTCTATTTTTCAAATTTTCCTATCTCTAGAATCAATCTTTCAATTTGAGGATGAATTTGAACGGGAAGCAAGTAACTTACAGGAATGGTTTGATGGAATTTTAGAATGGGAAAACTTCGAATTTAAGAATTATAAAGAAGGTATTGAAGTTCTAAAATTATTAACAAGCAGTATTTTTGACAGATTGCCTTATCGCCATGGTTCATTTTTAATCGAAGGTGTAAGCATTTCTTTATTACAACCAATGCGACCAATCCCTTTTGAGCATGTTTATATTTTGGGACTAGGTGAAGGAAAATTTCCTGGAAAAATCGATCATTCTAAATTAGATCTAAGAAAAAAAGACCCTAAACCTTGGGATTCTAATAAAATAGAAATTCAAGAATCGCTTCTATGGGAAGCCTTACACTCTGCTCTAACGTCTATTACTCTATCTTATGTTGGTGAAGATACCAAAGAACAAAAAGTGTTCAATCCGTGTTCCCATTATCTAGAATTAATGGACGCATTTAATATCAATGAACCATACAAAATACCATTGCACAGTTACAGCAATAAATATCTAGAAAATACTATTTATAAAAGTTTTGATTTTAGCTTAAGATTACTGCATGATGTTAATTTAAATAAGAATCAAATTTTACCTAAATTTGAAGAAAAACTTTTAGAAAATACTAAACAAAATTCTTTTGAACAAATTAAAATCAATTTAAATGATTTATCTAAATATCTCGCAGACCCTTTGGATTCCTATCTCAAGAAGCAATTAGGAATGTTTATGGATGAAAGTAAAATTGATACAGATGGCTATGAAATTTTCACATTACAAGCTTTAGATGATTCTAGCCTTTTCAAAAAAATATATCCATTGATGATTAAAGATATCGTTAAAGATGAAAGTTGGGCATGGGATGAAAATAAGATTAAAGAATGCCTCGATGTAATCATTAAAGAAGAACAGAGAAATTCTAAATTTCCTCAATCAATTTATTCTGAATTACAAAGACAATCTATGCTTGGCTACCTCATCACAGCATCCGAAATATTTGCTTCTTGGAAATCTGAATTACAAGGAGGGCAGTATTATCGAACACTAAGTATCGGTGATACAGGTTTACGAGAAAATTCAGATACCCTTTCCAATTGTAAAAAGCTAAAACTTCTGGTTGTACAAACTGAATATGATTCTTTGATTCAACTAGCAGGCGAATGGAATAACGTTATTCAAAAAGACAATAAATTATATTGGTTGAATATTGGTACACTTGAATCCATTAAATCTACCAAAGAAGGAAATTTTATTAAACAAAATGCTTTTAGCTTTTTGTCAGCATTAGCAATTAATTATTTAGGAGAAAATTTATGCATTTTCTCAATGAAATCTAGACCAAAAGATTCCAAAAAAGATTGTATGAAGTTAGATTTCTCAACCTTATCAAACAAAGAAGAAGGTTCATTAAATCCAATACAATACTTGTCCAGCATTACAAATCAATATCTAAATAAGGATCCGATTCTTTTTTCCAGAAAAGCATTTGAAGAGTATTACGAAGGTAAAATAAAATCATTACCAGTTGAAGATTTTATCAATGATGATCTTGCATGGAAAAGACATCTCATCGAAAATTCAGAAGAAGTAGTGAAAGAGTTATCTAGTCTTAGTCGCTTATATCCGAATATAATGAATTTTATGCTCGAATCGAATCCATTGGATTTTGCGAAAAAATACTATCAACCAATATTTGAAAATTGGAAGCCTATCGAATGAATCAAGAATTTAAATTGAAACATCAATTCATCAATGCTTCTGCTGGTACAGGAAAGACATATACTATCATGGAAATCATGATGAATTTAATTGAAGAAGATTTTATTTTAAATCAAGCAACCAACCCAAATTTACTTAGCAAAATATTAATTCTTACTTTCACAGAAAAAGCAACTGGTGAATTAAAAAAAAGACTCCGCGAAAAGCTTCAAGAGAAAATCCAAGCTTCAAACGATATAAGACTGAAAACCTTAGAATCGAATCTAAGTTCGACAAAATTTATACCTAATTTGGACTATAAAATCTATCTTCAAAATTTAGATCTATGCAATATATCAACGATTCATGGATTTTGTAATATGATTATTCGAGAGTATGAATTAGAGACTCTCACATGCGAAGGATCAAAGTTAGTTCCAATTCAGGACAAAATTAAACAAGCATTATATGAAATTCAACACAAAGAGTGGTTCGTAAATACAACCATAAGCAAGAACAATCTCATTCATTTACTACAAACTTCAGAATATTTTAATGAAGGAAAAACATTTATATCTTTTGCTGTAGAAAAATATCTTGCTGGTAGGGAATACTTACCTCATTGGGAAGAATTTAAAGAATTTGAAAATGAATTAAGCAATTCTATTGAAATTTCAGAAATAGAATTTTCCAAACTACAAATTGCCATAGATAAAGTCTTAATTAAAATTGCCGAACTGAAAGAAATCGCACTTTTAGATGGGAACAAATCAAAAGGTTTTCAAAAACTTTGGAATGATCTCCACTTAAAGATACAAAATTCTAAACACAATGATCTAAATTCATTATTAGAAATTTCTAATTCCTTGGAAGAATCAAACTTAAAAAGAACGGAAGATAAAATATTAATAAAAGGATTAGATGTATTTAAATTTTCTAGCTACCTTATTAAAGATAAAATGCTAGATAAATGGAAAAATACAATAGAGGATACATTAACAAATGACACGATTCAAGTAGTTAATAAATTAAAAGAATTATTTTATAATTCAATCTCTAAATTAAAAGATAAATTTATAGGTTATACAATCTATCTCACAATTAAAATTCTTAAAGATGAACTGAAAGAATCTAAATGGATTTCGTATGATCAGATGATTCAAATTATCCATGAAGCTATGCATATGAATCCTTTGTTAATTTCTTCGCTTAGAGAAAGATTTGATACTTGTATAGTTGATGAGTTTCAAGACACAGATCAAAAACAATATGAAATCTTTAGAAAGATATTCTTTGAGGATTCGCATCAAACCGGTAAGTCTTTGATAGTAATTGGAGATCCTAAGCAGTCCATCTATGGATTTCGTGGCGCCGATATGGAGACGTATTTTCAAGCACAAGAAGATCTAAAGGAATTTAAAAGAAAAATCCCTTTAGATACTAACTTTCGTTCTGTTCCAGAATTAGTGGAAGCATACAATCAAATTTTCAGTGATGAGATTTCGCAAGAAGAAAATAATTTCTTTCCAATTTACGAAATGAATCCTAATACAACTTCTAATCAAAATCATGAAAAATATACCATCCATTACGAAGCGGTGAAACCGTCCTCTGATCTTAAGATTCAATTGGATTCAAAATTCAATGATGGAGCTATCCATATTGTGAAGATAAATCCCATAAATATTTCGCATCTGGGAGAATTTAAAAATTTATGGGCTGACTTTATCTCAAATGAAATTATTAATTTAGTAGCTTCAAATAATCCATTCCAATACAAAAAGAATAATGAAATTAAGAAAATTAAATTCAGCGATATTGCAATTCTTGTTGAAAATAAGAACCAAGGAATATTGATTCAAGAAAACCTTAAGCGAAATTCAATACCATACTCTTATTACAAAGAAAGAGGAATCTATCAATCACCCGAGGCATACCAAATCAAAAATATTTTTGAATGCTTGCTGAATCCGAATAAGCCATCTTCTTATCGCAAACTTTTAATTAGTGATTTATTTCAAATTCATCCTTCCCAATTATCTTTTTTTGATGAACATTCTATTGAGTCTTATGAAAAATCAATTATTGATAAATGGAAAAATCTATCCAAGGATGCAAAATTTTCAGAGCTTTTTCGAAGTATAGAGCAAGATACAAAAATTCTTTGGAATCAAAAAGAATATAATATAATCTGGGAAAGAAAAATAACAAATTATAGACAGATTTTTCAAAAATTACTTCAATTCCAAATAAAAAATAGATCTGATTTGAGAGAGCTATCTATCGAATTAGATAAAATGATCCAAGAAGTCAAATCCGATGAGGAACAGCCCTTATACGATAAAGAAACAGAAAAGGATGCCGTTCAAATTTTAACTCTTCATGCATCCAAAGGCTTAGAGTGGCCTTTCGTTTTTTTATTTCCGATGAAAACAATTCTAACAAATAACAAATTTGCTGATGCTCCTACTTGGGATGAATCACTAGGAAGAAGAATATGGAAAATGTCAAAATTCCATTCGATTAATAATGAAGTTTATATTAAAAATTTGAATGAAAATAAAAGATTATACTATGTAGGTATCACAAGAGCTCAATTGAGATTATATTTACCAGATTTAAATTTATACAAATCTAAACCTATATATTATAATAGTATAATTCAAACGAAGCTTAATTCCATTCGCAACAGTTATGAACAAACGAGAACTAATAAATATTTTAAATTTATAGATTGGTTCAATCAGGAAAATAATTTAAATAATTTAGTTGATTTAAAAATAGAAAAATCTAAACAAAATCAAAAATCAACTCTAAGTTTCAACTTTTTTGAAATAAAGAATTCACCTAAAGCTAATTACTTATTAAGCTATTCAAGTTTAGCTAAATATTCTTTAGAAATGAATGAATTACTTTCCGAGAAAAATTCAAATAAACTTAATGATGAAGAAGAAAATTCATTTAGTATAGAACCTCGGGAACAAAAAGATATTGTCTTACCAATTGGAAAAGAGACAGGTGAGTATTTACACAAATTATTTGAAATTATTTCATTTAATAATTTTCATGAAAAAAATAAGGATATCTTATTCTCTCATAAACAGAACCAATGGGACTCAATTCTTCTTCAAAACTTTACAAGGTTTGGACTGTATAAGAATAATCAATCAACACGAGAAAGTATAAAATCAATAGATGATTTCATAGTCTCAAAGTATCGCAACGAAACATATCAAATCCTATGGAATACTACCAATGCTTTGATTCCTCTTGTTAATGGTGAATCAATTAGATTATCATCTTTAGATAAGAAAGATTATATCTCTGAGATGCTTTTTCATTACAAATCTCATGAAGGTAACTTGATTAAAGGTTATGTAGACTTAATATTTGTTAAAAATGACAAATTTTATATAGCAGACTACAAATCAAATCTATTAGAAGATTCTTCTAACGAAGGAATGCAATTAAAAATACAAGATGAAAATTCAAGTTATTACCTTCAACGTGATCTTTATGCCTTCGTATTGTGGGAGTATTTAAATAAAATATATAACGAAGAAGAGTCTTTATCTAAATTTGGTGGAGTTCATTTTTTCTTCATAAGACATATGGAAGAAGGTAAAGATAACGGGATCTATTCAGATATAAATACTTTAGATACTAATTCTTGGAATAAAGAAAGATTTCATAAAATTAAATTAGATCTCCAAATGCGGATTTCATCTATCAACCAAATAAAAATATGAAACAAAATAATAACTTAGATATTTATACTAAATCTCTTATAGAGGATTTAAAAGAACAAAATATACTTAGAAAGCAAGAACTAAATTTTACCAAACTTTTAAACCAAATTTTAAAATCACAACAATCTGGCAATCTAGCAGTTGAATGGGATGATCTATTGGAGTCTGAAATTTCTTGGAAAGATATTTCTAGTCTTAATGTTCCATTTCTTGTATTTAAAGAAAATTCAGGAATAAAATATGTTTATCTCCAAAAGACTTATACTCTTAAAGAACAATTAGAAGAAAAGATTAAATCAATAATTAGCCTTAGATGGAAAAATCCAATTATTGATCTATCCAAAATTAATGAATCAATTGTAAGATTAGAAAAATTAATGATAAAGAAATTTCCTAGCTTTATCTTAAATCATGAACAAAAAAAAGCGATACAATCTTGTGTTATCAATCCTTTCCACATTATTTCAGGTGGCCCAGGAACTGGAAAGACAACAATTGTTGCATTCATTATTAAAGTGTTAGAAGAAATTGGAGAGCTACCAGAAAGTGACCAAATAGCTTTAGCGGCACCAACAGGGCGAGCAGCACAAAGACTAACTGAGTCTATACAAAAATCAATTCAAATTCTCAACGACGAATCGCATTCAATTAATTTATTGAAGCATCAAACCCAACTCAATGAATTGCGAGGTAAAACTATTCATAATCTATTAGTCACCAAACCATATTTAAATGGATTTTATTATGGAAAAGAAAGATATTTACCTCAGAGATTAATATTTATTGATGAAACATCTATGGTAGATTTAAACTTAATGCTGTCTATTTTAGATGCATTGCCCCCTGAAGATATAAATTACCGCTTGGTATTAATTGGAGATCCAAATCAATTACCATCGGTTGAAAAAGGAGCTGTTATTAACGATCTTATTGATACCTTAAACAAGGATAGTAAGCTAGTAACACATTTAACGAAGAGTAATCGCCAAAAAATTCAAGAGAATGGTCAGAAATCCAAAATACAATCCGTAGCTGAAGATATTATCAATTTGAAATTTGCAAATACACAGAGTGAAGAACTTAAGGATAAAAGTCCAACTTTATTCAATCAATTCAATCCTATCCCAGATTCAATAAGATTAGAAAGCTTTCAAAAGACTAAATCATTGGTTCAAAATAAAGAAAACCATGAACAAATTGTAAGACTCCAAATTGACACATCTAAAATCATAAATTTTCGAGATGGTATGCTCAAGAAATTATGGAATGAAATATTCCTAAAACAAATTGAGGAAATAACTAAGTGGAATCTCAAGAATCTTAATGATTTAAATTCGTTAGAATTATTCAATAAATTTCAATCAATCATCACTCATTTTCGTTGTCTAACGATCTATAGAAAAGGATATTTCGGATTACACGGATTAAACCAAGGAATTGAAACTTTGGCAAAGAATGAACTATACCCTAGACAAGGCTCTAAAACAAATTTCTATTGGAGCATTCAAAGAAAAAGTCTTTCCAGTAAGTTATACTACACTGGTTTGCCAATTTTAATTATAGAAAACGATACCAGTCGTAAACTTTTTAATGGAGATATAGGACTTATAATTCCCATAGGAGATAAAGAGAATTCCGAACTAAGAGCAATTTTTGCTATAGACAATCAATTAAACTCTTTTGCTATAGACACTCTGCCTAAGCATGAAGATGCTTATTTTCTTTCGGTTCATAAAAGCCAAGGTTCCGAATATGATGAACTTCTAATATATCTTCCGCCGATTAGTAAATCTGTCCATTCAGATGAAGAGGCTTCCCTTATGAATAGACAAATTCTCTATACTGCAATTACACGAGCTCGAAATAAAGTCTATCTTGCTTGTGATGAAGAATCATGGAATTCATCTTTGCAAAATAATCTATCTCGAATTACAGGTTTTAAACTTTAAACATCTACGTAATTCCTTTCATACTCTTTAATTTTATCAAAATTTTTAAGCGTCATTTCTATATCATCAAGACCCATCGTGATCCTATCCAAATTGGAACTTGATAAACTAAATCTATACTGCTCACTGTGAAAGTTTATCTTTAACTCTTTTAAATCGATTCTCATTTCTTGAGAATTGTCTCTATCAAGATTAGATGTAATGGAGTTTACATTGTCCTTTGATAATTGGATTAATGCTATTCCATTCTTAGCGGCATTTGAGTAGAAAATATCTGCAAAAGATTCTGCTATAATAACCTTAAACCCATAATCAGCCAAGGCCCAAGGGGCATGCTCTCTACTTGAACCACATCCAAAATTTTCCCCTGCTAATAAAATACTAGCATCTGAGTAAGCTGAATCATTTAGGATAAAATTTGGATTCTTTACATTTCCTTCTTGATCCATATATCTCCAGTTGAAGAAGAGTAATTTACCAAATCCTTTTTTATCTATCTTCTTCATAAACTGTTTAGGAAGAATCTGATCTGTATCTATATCTTTTTTTATCAATGGTAATACTTTTCCTTTATGAATAGTCCATCCGTTCATTTTGTTTCTCCTTTCTCTAAATCATATTTATTTCCGAATCTTCCTAAAATGGCAGTCGCAGCTGCTACTTCAGGACTCACTAAATGCGTTCTTCCGCCTCGACCCTGTCGATTTTCAAAATTCCGATTGGAAGTGGAAGCGCATCTCTCACCTTCTTGCAAATGATCATCATTCATTCCAAGACACATAGAGCAACCAGGGTGCCTCCATTCAAATCCTGCATTCAATAAAATTTTATCCAAACCTTCTTTCTCAGCCTGACGCCTAACTCTACCTGATCCTGGTACAACAATTGCTGTAATAGATGGATGAACTTTTCTCCCTTCTACTATACCAGCTACGCTTCGAATGTCTTCCAATCTTCCATTGGTACAGGAACCTATGAACACCTTGTCCACATTAATTTCTTTCATCATAGTTCCTGGTTCCAAATTCATATATTTTAATGCTGATTTAGCGGAGGCTCTCAATTTAGGATCTTTTATCTCTTCTGGATTTGGGATATGTCCATCTATAGAAGTTACTTGAGATGGATTCGTTCCCCAACTAACCATATTTAAACACTTACTTATGTCTATCTCAACTATCTTGTCAAATTTAGCATTTTCATCGGTTTTAAAATTTTTCCATTTATTTAAGGAACTAAACCATACCTCAGATTTTGGTGCATAATCTCTTCCTTTTAGATATTCATAGGTGATTTCGTCCGATGCTATCATTCCTGATCTCGCCCCAGCCTCTACACTTAAATTACATAATGTCATTCGAGCTTCCATGCCCATTTTTTTGATTACATCACCTTGGAATTCGATTACATAACCTTGGCCACCTTCTGTTCCAATTTTTGAAATGATAAACAAAGCAATGTCCTTAGAAGAAACGCTTTCCTCTACTTGACCAATCAAATTTATTAACATTGATTTGGATTTTTTCATACGAACAGTTTGTGTTGTTAATATGTGTTCAACATCAGATGATCCAACACCAAATGCTAATGCACCAAATGCCCCATGCGTTGATGTATGCGAGTCACCACATGCAATAATATTTCCAGGTAATGTTAAGCCTAACTCTGGTCCAACAACATGAACAATTCCTTGGTCTGGGTGATCAACATTTAATAAATTTACTCCAAATTCGCTAGTATTTGCTACCATCATTTCCATTTGCTTCTTTGAAATTGGTTCCGCTAATTCAATACTTCGATATCTAGTTGAAATATTATGGTCAATCACAGCAAAAGTCTTATCCCGTCGATGTATCTTTCTATTTTTATCTCGCAAACCTTGGAATGGTTGTGGTGATGTGACCTCATGTACTAAATGTTGGTCAACATAAAGAATAGCTTCATCTCCTTCTTCAAATATTACATGCGATTCCCAAATTTTATCGTATAAAGTTTTAGGTTTCATTGGTTTATCTCCTTTTGATTCTATATTAACTAAGCATAGCAGATTCAGAAGTATAATGCAAATAAATATGTTTTATAAAATATATAACATTTTTTTATAGCTAATTTTTCTAATATACTAAAGATATCAAAAGGTACTTAAATTATGGAATTCAAGCAAATTAGGACTTTTTTAGAGATAGCAGAAGCAGGTACCTTTCAGAAGGCAGCACAGTCTCTAGGTTTATCGCAACCTGCTCTCTCACGACAGATTTTCCTTCTTGAGAAAGAATTGAAAGTTAAACTGATGATGCGTGGCCCTAAGAGTATTCGTTTAACGAAAGAAGGTGAAAAACTTCTAATCTACTCCAAAAGACTGAAAGATCTTTGGGAGGAAATTCTTGAAGCTATGAATGAAAACGGTTCAAATATTTCTGGTTCTTACTCTATTTCTGCTGGTGGTACAGTATCAGCTTGGATTCTTCCGAAAATTTTGATTCAAATCAAGAATAAATTTCCGAATGTAAAGCTTTCTGTCCGTGAAGGTGATAATTTGGAAACAAGAGAATCATTAATACAAGGAGACGTTGATTTAGCTATACTTACATCCCCAGTATCAATTCCAGGGATAGTAGCAAGAGGCTTTTTAAGAGATAAAATACTTCCTGTTGTTCCTAGGAATCATTTTCTTTTGCAGAATCGTAAGAATGTATTCAAATACTTAGAGAAAGAAAGCTTTATTTTCTATCATCCTGCATCTTCAATGCAAATAATTATTAACAAGAAACTTAAATCACTCAGAAGAAATTTCAAACCCTCTGTTGGTATGGAACTCCGAAGTGTTGAATCAGTTGTCAAAAGTATTGAGGCAGGACTAGGAATTGGTTTCCTCTCAAAATTCAGCATTCCAAATAGCCTTGCTGCTCTAGCTATACCTGAATTAGAAATGGAAAGAAGTTTCGAAATCTGCCATAGAAAAAACCCCAGAGTAGGAATCTCATTGCTTACGGACGAAATAATCCAAATTACGAATTCTCTTTACAAATAGCAATCATTAGACAATCGTCTTATATTTTAATATTTTGATTTTAGATAGATTACGAATAAGAATAAAAAAATTCTTGATTACATATATAAATATTTATATATGTATATTTATGTATAAATCTGGCAATTTTTATGCTTAAATATGCCATACTTGGTTTTTTAAATTATAGATCCATGTTTGGATACGAACTGAAACAAAGTATGGATGGATCCATCCAACATTTCTGGCATTCTAAGCTAAGCCAGATTTATATGACACTGAAATCCTTAGAATCAGATAAACTACTTGTGTCTGAAATCGAGAACCAAGATGACAAACCAGATCGCAAAAGATATTCAATAACAGAATTAGGAAAGCAGGATTTACGAGAGTGGCTGAATAAACCATTGCTTACAATAAATCCGCACAAGGATGAACTCTTACTCAAACTTTTTTTCTCTGCAAGTGTAGACAAATCGGATCTTATCCAAGAACTATCTCTTCTAAAAAAGTTACACTTACAAAAACTGAAAACCTACCAATCTTCCACTAAAGAAATTATTTCTAATTCGACTAAGCATGAACCCAAGATAAAAGAGGATGCGATACTTTGGGAAGCAACTAGAAGAATGGGTGAAATGTATGAGTCTATGTACATTCAATGGATAGATGAAACTCTTATTATTCTACAGAAAAAATTTAAAGGAAGAAAATCATAATGTCATCTCATCAATATTTCACTAGAGTTTATTCTAGATTGAGAAAAATTCATATCATTGATTCAATCTACAACAAGAATTCCTTCCTGTATAGAGAAATTAGTTTAATGCTATGTTTACTATTGCTAAATACTTGTTCTTCCTTGACTGAGCAAGAAAGAAAAGCCAAACTTATTCAGATATTTCATTCAACCTTTGATTCTTCTAGATCAAGCAAATCGGCAGTCTTACTCATTCACTCTGATAGATTAGAAATACACACCAAGGCTTCTGCAGGTGCAGTGAAAAACAAGAATGACTATTTAGCTACGAATGTCGATCAGCCTTTTCACATCGCAAGTGTTGGTAAATTATTTACTGCCGCTTTAATTTTTAAAGAAATTGAATCCAATAAAATCAAACTAGACGACAAAGTAGAAAGCATTTTAGGTAAAGAGAGATTAAGAGGCTTATTTGTATTCAAAAATGTCGATTACTCTCATGAGGTAACCATTGCTCAGTTACTCAATCATACATCCGGAGTTGATGATTATTTTGAATCTACTTCTGATAGCAAGAAAGGTTTGATTCATGAAATTATTTCTGAACCAAATCGATTCTGGACACCACAAGATTTAATCGAATATACAAGAAGTCAGCAATCAGCACTTTCGAGGCCAGGTACAGAATTCCATTACTCAGATACGGGCTATGTTTTATTAGGTTTAATTTTAGAAAAAATAAATCGCAAACCTTTTGAACAAATTTTGGAACAGAAGATTTTTCAGCCATTTAATCTCAAGCATACCTACATGCACTTAAGATCAAAGCCACAGATCAAGACTTCTCTTTCTCTTTCACCAATTTTTCTCATGAACCAAGATGTTACAAACTTCCAAAGTATAAGTGCAGATTGGGCAGGAGGTGGTTTGATTTCTACTACCGAAGATCTATTGAAATTTATGAAAGCTTTAACCTCGGGTAAAATCATATCAAAAGAATCCTATAATTCCATGAAGGGAAATTATAAATTTTTAGATGGAATTCAATATGGATATGGCTTGATGAATGTGAAATTCGGAGAAATGTCTATCCTTATTCCTAATATAGCAAATCTAGAAGGACATTCTGGTATTCTAGGCACACATTTGTTTTACATTCCTGAATTTGATACAACCATAGTAGCAAATTTTGGAAGTTCAGAAGATATTGACAGCAGCTATGAAATGCTTTACTGGATACTATCTGAACTTGAAAGTATCAATACTATTCACCAAAAATCTAATAACCAAGAGCCAAAGCTATGAAACTTATCAAGTCACTTTCTACTGAAAAAACATCTCATTGCAAGTTTCTTATGAGGATGTCTAGCACTGAGATTATAAGGTAAATCGGTATTGCGTAATAATTATCTATTGTCGAGTAGTATTTGTGCAATACTTATAAATTATCGATAGGTACTTAAATGAGTATACACAACTCGTGCATCTAAATCTTTGAATTTTCCATCTATTGTACGCATAGGTGGAACTCTACCTGTGTATGTTAAAATAGTTTTCTTAGATGTATCAAAATCTAAAATAAAAGGTGAAAGAAACAAACCTATCAATCTATTTGTAGGCTTCATTTCAAATCGAGTTACCAACTTAGTATTCTCTACCATTCGCACTTCAAACCGGTAAGATTGTTTCATTTCTGCAACCACGAATTGCAAATAGAAACTAGAACCATTAGTAAGCTCATCCCATTGACTACTAATTAATCCAAAGAGTGTGGGCCCTACTGCAACAGGATCCCTTACGCCTTCTTCAGTATGTACTATTTTTCCGCTTCTTTCTGTTACTAAGTATTTCAAAATTTTACCATCTTGCACGACTTTAGTTCTAATGCCAGTTTGACCATTTGTTGATTCAAATTCAAGAAAAGCAAAATTCGAAGAATACCTGGCACTTTGAATGACAACTAAATTTCTACCTGCATCATGAGTGATATGAGTTGCAGTAGTAATACCATTGGACACTTTGACTCTCCGTTCATAGGCAAAGACTTGCTCAGATTCAGTTGGACCCAATGGATAAACTGAGCCTTCATAAATCAATGTTCCTGCTAATTCAGAAGAATTCTTATATTCTTTGAGTGTATTGATAATGGAAGGGGCAATTTTATTATTTTGAGTTGCACAACTCCATAATATACACAAGGGAAAAAGAGCTGTAATCGCAATTTTAACATTCATAGATATTAAAAATTTGTTAAAGAATTGTATCATTTATTTATTTCCTTTCTAATGAAATCTAAACAAAGTATACAAGAATAAATTAAATGGATCGACCTGAATTATAAATCAAATCGAAAAAAGTGGAATTATTGAGAATAATTTAAGTAATTTAATTTTTATTTCTAAATTCAGAAGGCGAGCATCCGACTTCTTTTTGAAATGATGAGTTGAAAGCACTTTTTGAATTAAATCCTACTTGGTAAGCAATAGCTAACACAGTGGTCTCTCTTTCTTCAAGTAGAAGTTTTTTGGCTTCTCGAATTCTATATCTGTTGATAAAGCTTACGAAATTTATCTTTAAGAAATCATTGAAAAACTCAGAAAGTTGGTGTTGGGACAATCCAAGTTCTGTTGCGAAACTTTTAAGCGAAATATCTTCCTCACAATAAATTTTATCATTTTCCATCAATTGTTCTAATTCAGATTGAATATTTTTTAAATCATGATCTTTTAATCGCGATTTAATGTATCTACCTCTGCGTACAATTTTTTCTAACTCTCCAAAAAATTCGGGTGTTCTGATTCTTAGAAAATAAATTCCAATTAAAATCATAATAAGCAGAAAAATACTCACTTCTAGAAAAACTATACTTCGAAAAAGAAATCCAATCAAAGAAAATAAAGATACCATGAATGCCATTAAAAGTATAAACAGCATTATACGAGAATATTTTTCTTCAATGCCTTTGCGATACCCTATAGAACTTAGAATTTTTCTACCAGAAATAAATACATATATTAGAAAATGTAAATTTAAAAATCCTAAGTAAGGGAACTCTCTTGAAGATGTTGGTGATTTCATTGTTGCAAGTATATTCTCTTTTGCATATAAACTTCCATCAAGGTGAAATAAAATTAAACTCAAAATTGAAATTATAGCAGGAATTAAATGAGGAAATAGTTTTGTTGTAGATGGAATCTTTAGTCTTTGCTCCGCATAACGTGAAAAGAAAGGTCCTATAAATAAATTAAATGGAATATACCAACCAAGTAAGAATGGAAATTCAAGTATAATCCCAGTAAACAATAAATACGCATGTAAAGACATTATAAATATTGAAACTAAAGCAATAGATAGCATCCAACTAAACTTATTTCGAGAGAAAGATACAATCTCTCCAATACTATAAAGTAAGGATAGTATCGAGACCATTAGAAGGCTGATTAGAAAGATTTGCATAAATTTCTATATTTGCAGATGATTTACTAATGAAAGGAAATAAAATATTTGATACTAAAGCTTCAAACTGGAAATTTCTTTTAGATTGTAATCCATTAAATAAAAATCACCATCCTTAGACTCTGCAATAAATGTACAACTATCGACCCAGTCTCCATCATTCATATAAATACAAGAATCTATCATCTTCATTCCAGGAGTGTGGGTATGACCACAAATCACACCATCAACACTATGTTGCTTTGAATAATCAATGAGTATGGTTTCAAATTTAGTGATATTGGATAAGGCTGTTTTCACTTTTGATTTTAAAAATCCAGCAAGCGACCAATATTCCTTACCGAAAAATTTGCGAATTTTGTTTAGTAAGGAATTCAAATAAACCACAAAGTCGTACGTTTTGTCACCGAGGTGGTACAACCAACCAAGGTTTCTTAAAAATCCATCAAACTGATCTCCATGTATGAGAAGAAATTGTTTCTCTTTGACTGAATTGTAAATGAGAAAATCACAAATTTCAATTTCACCGAATTGAAAGTAATTTTTGTGTAAAAGGTCTCTAAAGACCATATCATGATTCCCTATTATGTATTTTACATTTCTCTTGCGACTGTACTTCAAAATCTTCTCAATCACCTTACTATGATTCTTATCCCAATACCAGTGAGAATTCAAGGCCCAAAGATCGACAATGTCTCCAATCAAGAAAAGATTTTCGAATTTAATCTTTTTTAGAAGATCAAGCAACAATCCAGCTTTGCAATGAGATGTTCCCAAATGTAGATCGGAAATAAAAATTGATTTGAACTTTTTCTTTTTCATCTCTTCTGCCAATTTAATTCTATTCTGAATTTTTAAAGCAATTAATTATTTTTCTAGCACATTTCATTTACAAATTACCAAAGAAGACTCATTTCTAAATTCATGAGGAAATCCTTCGAATATCATATTCTTAGTTTCCAATTGTAATAAATCTGAATCCTTGTTGAAATCTTTTTGTATTATTTCGAAGTAGTGAATATGATTGGGACTATTTACAAAGGTAATGCAACTAAATTAATGCTTCTTGGCTCTGGGGAATTAGGAAAAGAGGTTGCTATAGAAGCGAACCGATTAGGGATTCATGTTATAGCATGTGACCGTTATGCGAATGCTCCTGCAATGTTAGTTGCACAAGAATCTATCATACTGAATATGCTTGATCCTATAGAATTAGAAAAACTGATTCGAGAAACTAAGCCTGACTATATCGTTCCAGAAATCGAAGCAATTCATACTGAAACTCTTGTGAAACTGGAGAAGGAAGGATTCAATATTATTCCCAGTGCTAAAGCGGTGAATCTCACAATGAATCGGGAAGGCATTCGAAATTTTGCAAGCAAGGAATTAGGCTTAAAGACATCCAAGTATGAGTTTGCAGATAATTTTGAGGCTTTTAAGTCTGCCGTTCAAAAGATTGGAATTCCCTGTGTAGTAAAACCCATCATGAGTTCCTCAGGCAAAGGACAGAGTCTGATTCGTTCTGAAACTGAAATTGCCAAGGCATGGGACTATGGTCAGACGGGTGGAAGATCTGGCAAAGGTAGAATGATCATAGAAGAGTTCATAACATTTGACTTCGAGATAACTCTTCTAACTATACGCCATACCGGTGGGACTACCTTCTTACCCCCGATTGGACACAGACAGGTTAACGGTGATTATGTGGAATCTTGGATGCCACAGCCAATGTCTGATCTGGCGATCTCTAAAGCAAAGCAGATAGCTGAAAAGGTAACCAGTGGATTAGGAGGCTTTGGTCTTTTCGGTGTAGAGTTATTTGTTCAATCGGACGAAGTGTACTTCAGTGAGGTATCTCCTAGACCACATGATACCGGACTGGTCACCTTGATTTCACAGAATTACTCTGAATTTTCTCTGCATGCAAGAGCCTTGCTTAAGCTACCAATTCCTGAAATAATTTTCCAAATTCCTGCTGCAAGTTCTGCCATCCTTTTGGAAGCAGATACAGACCAGCCTGCATATGAAGGACTTGCTGATGCTTTAGGTGTATCTGGAGTTGATATCAAAATCTTTGGTAAACCCGATCTTCATGGCAAACGTAGAATGGGTGTTGCACTTGCCTTAGGTAGCTCTATAGAAGATGCAAGACAAAAGGCAAATTCTGCAAGAGATAAGATAATAATCTCCTGAAACTTAAATTTCTAAAGAGTAAATTCCTAGGGGCTTGAGTCTACCACGAACGATAACCTCGCCTATAGATTTTCTTTGAATATTGACCTTGAGCTGAGATTCTAATTCTTCTGATATAATAACTTTTGCATTGTACTCTTTGGTAAGAGATTCAAGTCGAGAAGCAACATTGACTGCATCACCTAAGACAGTGTATTCCATTTGACCAGATGATTCAACATTTCCAGAAAAAACAACTCCTGCGTGAAGTCCAATTCCAATCTCTATAGGAACTAAATTCTTAGAAATTCTATCTTGGTTGAAAATCTTCAACTTATTCTGCATATCAAGGGCACAAAGAACTGCTTTTTCGATTTCAATTTCATTTCCACGACTTTGTGGAACACCAAATACTGCCATAACAGCATCCCCTACAAATTTATCCAAGGTTCCACCATGAGCAAAAATACTATTTAACATTAGGCTTCGGTATTCAGCAAGAAACCTTGCTAGTTCTTCTGTATCCATCTCCTCAGATAAGCTAGTGAATTTTCGAATATCCGAAAAAAGGATTACTGCATACTTACGATTGTTAGAAATTACAGACTCTCCTGAATTATTTGTAAGTTCATCAACCACCGAAGGGGAAAAGTATCTGGCTAGAGTTGCTCGCTTAGATTCAATTTCAATAGACCGAGACAGTAGATTGCGAACTCTAAATACTGCATAAACCATAGATCCGCCAACGACCAAGAAAATGATTGGTTTCTGAGTAGAATCATTTAAAATAAATCCATCGCCTGTAATATAATCCTTCCAACTATTAGTTAATGGAATTCCTATATTCAAACCATAAATTAGTAAAACAAGATAACTTACTATAGCAAGGCTTAAAGCGAAAACTAAGGGGCGAACCTTAAATTCCAGAGAAGCAAGAGAAACTGGTATCAGAAAATAAAAGAGCAAAGGATTCTTTAATAAAAAGGCAAAATTCTCAGGATATTCAATCCTCCAATAGTAAACGGAGATTCCTATAATTAAAATAAAATCAAAAATGATTGTGAGATAATTCGAAATACCAATAAGGAATGATGCCTTGCATCTATAGATTACATAAGTATGAAGCAAAGTAACTGCTATAAAAAGAAATAAGGCAGTAAAATTTGGTAGGATGTAATCCGCTCTTTCAAATGTATTGCTGATAATAGGAAAGCTGAGTGCAAGAATAAATAAATATCGAATTTGGTTGACTTTCTTTAATCCGAAATCTTGCTCTTCTTTAATTAAACTCTGTGTTGTATTCGAAATCTCATTCGCCATAAATGTATTCATTCAGAGCAAATTAGATTAGCAAGAATTTTTGTTGATTAATACTTTCCTTTGAGTGTAACAATCAAAGAAGGTTGAGAAATTTCTTTCCCAGTTTTCTTGAGGAAATCTTCTCTTAGATTTTCTTGGACTCTCTGTTCTAGTTCTGGATCTAAATCGATATCTATGATCTGCCCTGTTGCCTCATCCAAGGCATGGTGGTGGTGGTCGAGATTGGAATCATAAAACATTTTGCCAGACTTGAGTTCTAAGGTGCCAATGACGCCCTTTTCAACAAATAATTTCAAATTATTGAAGATAGTCGCTCTGCTAGCATGTGGAAAATGAGAATTGATAAGTCCAAAAACTTCATCCGCTGTTAAATGTTGGGGTTTGGAAAGCAGAAGATGTGCCATCTCTAAACGCTGTGAAGTGGAACGAATTCCAGCAGCATCCAATCGTCTCCAAGTTTTTTCATATTTTGGATCCAAAAGCCAAACCTCCCTACTTCATACAAACTCATATCTTAGACTGATTCCAATTTGAAAGTCCATCTTTCTTGAAACAAGCTTTTTTAGACTCAATCTAAAAAAAGTTGACTTTTCATCGTCCCATTTTAGACTAAGTATAAATTAGGATTTATTCTAAAAAAGGAGATCGGGATGGAAATACTGAGCAATTCCAATTCTAAACCAGACAAAGCCAAGAATAAGGAAGCAAGTAGCCTTGCTTGGGAAGTATATAAGAAATCATTTTCCTACCCGGAAGACGGATTTGAAGAAATGCTTGCTGCGATCAGGGCTGGAGATACCCACAAGGTTTTAACAATTTTGCAGAACTGCCACATCTACCAAAAAAATGAGAAAGGCTATTCTGCTTTGATGATAGCTTCGTACAACAACCAATTGGAAATTGCTAAGCTGCTTTTAGATGTCGGAGCTGATCCGAACTCTATTGACCAAGCTGGTAATTCCATACTTATGGGCGCAAGCTTCAAGGGTCACTCTGAAATGATTAAATTACTTATCAGTTATGGTGCAGATCCTAATTATATCAGCCCCAAAGGACAAAATGCACTGCAAATGGCAACCATGTTTGGACGCAAAGAAGTTCTCGAAATTTTGCAACCTGATCAGAACCCAAGAACTAAAGATAGAATTCTATCTTGGTTTCAGTATTTATTTTCCTTCATTCGCAAGGAAGACTCATTCAAAGCAAATAAGGAGGCAATAAAATGAGCAAAAAAATATTAACAACCGCAGGCGGACAACCTGTAGCAGAAAACCAACACAGCCTAACAGCTGGTAAAAATGGACCCATCTTAATCCAAGATACACATCTGATTGAGAAGCTTGCTCATTTTAATCGAGAGCGAATTCCAGAAAGAGTCGTTCATGCAAAAGGTGCTGGAGCTTATGGAACTTTAACAATCACTAAAGATTTGAAGGATTATACTATAGCTTCCGTGTTTTCTGAAGTGGGCAAAAAAACAGATCTATTCTTACGATTCTCAACAGTTGCTGGCGAAAAAGGATCAGCAGATACAGAAAGAGATCCAAGAGGCTTTGCTATCAAGTTCTACACCGAACAAGGAGTCTGGGATGTTGTAGGAAATAACACTCCAGTATTCTTTGAGAGAGATCCATCTAAGTTTCCTGATTTTATCCACTCTCAGAAAAGGGATCCAGTTACAGGTTACAAAAATCCAGTAAGAATGTGGGACTACTGGTCTAAGTCTCCGGAGGCTATGCACCAAATTACTATCCTTTTCAGTGATCGTGGAATTCCTGATGGTTACAGATTTATGAATGGGTACGGATCGCATACTTTTGGATTTTGGAATGCAAAACAAGAAAGATTCTGGGTAAAGTTCCATTTCAAAACAAAGCAAGGCATCAAAAATCTTTCACCTGAAAGAGCAGCAGAGCTTGCAGGAACAGATCCAGATTATGCAACTAGAGATCTATTTGAAGCTATCCAAAGAAAAGAATTTCCTCAGTGGAAGGTCTGTGTGCAGATTATGCCTGAAAAGGATGCTGAAAAATACAAAGTGAACCCTTTTGATTTAACAAAGGTATGGTCACATAAGGATTATCCATTGATCGAAGTGGGTATTATGGAACTACATACCAACCCAAGGAATTACTTTGCAGAAGTCGAGCAGGCTGCATTTTCACCATCCAACATGCCACCTGGTATCTCAGCATCTCCAGATAAAATGCTACAAGGCAGATTATTTGCTTATCCGGATGCCCAAAGATATAGACTAGGTGGTAACTTTCAAATGATTCCTGTAAACCGTTCTAGAAGTCAGGTCAATACTTACCAAAGAGATTCCGTTCGCTTCGATGATAATTATGACTATGATAACTATGAGCCAAATGGTTTTGACGGACCTGTCCAAGATACAAGTGTTGCAGAGCCTGCCTTGAAAATTTCTGGAGACGCTGATAGATACAATAGCCACAAGGATAACAACGATTATAGCCAAGCTGGTGATTTGTATAGAATGCTAAAACCAGAAGAACATGAAAGAATGACTTCAATCATTGCATCAACCATGAAGGGAATACCTCAGTCCTTAGTGGAAGCAAATGTTGAACATTTTAAGAAATGTGACCCTGAGTATGGAAAGAAAATTGCTGATAAAGTAAAAAAATAATCTTTCGAATCAACGATCATCTTTCAAGCATTCAGCCTTTCTGCAATAAGCAGGAAGGCTTTTTTGTTAGGGATTAGAAAGGTTGGAAATTTAATTTAAAGGGATCCAACAAAGTAGTAATCTACAATATTTGAGGAAAGAATTGAATAAAAAAATTACATTCGTATTACTTATTTAGCGAAGATTTTAAATTTGAATTACTGTAAGTCTAGCTGCATCTTTAAATATTCATGATTTTTTATTCTATATTTAATCAAAATTAATTGCATAGTTACAAACAAAAATTAGTCTAGGTCTCTTTGAGGGTTTCGCACCAAACCCAAATTAAACAGAGAGGTAACTTATGAGACATATTATTTTTAGCATTTTGCTAAGCCTTGTTTTGCACCCCATAACTGAGGCCTTAGCCACTCCACAGCCTATCGAAGCAACCAAACTCTACAATCCTTCCCGTTGGGAAGATGGAACCATTGATTTAACAAATGCAGGTTCCTCAAATATCCCCACTAGCCTAACGGTACTTCAAAACAACTCCACCTTCGTAGGCGATGTGGGGAATTCAGGAAACCATGTTTCCGTTCTTTACTACAATGATCTTGAAACTTCTACTACCACACCTAAGGTGGTTTGTATCTTCCGAGGAGGTGCCGATCAAAGTAGACCATATTCAACTGTATTTATGAAAAATTCCAATCCAACTTGTAATATCGCTGCAAATATAGCTCAACGAAACAAAGGTTTGGTTTATAAAAATCCGAAATGCTACACGGGAGATAAAGTCCCAGCAGCTGGGGTAAGTCTTCCTGCTTATTACAATGCAAACCCAGGAAATTATCCTATAACTACCCCTGTCCCTCTTGCCGCTGGTGCAAAAAATATTCGCATGAAACTAGACCATGGTGACAGCACATCTTGCAATACTCCTGCAAGCTGTTGCGGGGATGTAGCTTCTGTCTTAGCCAAGACTACTATTGCAGCGCAATTGGACATTCAATCCAACCCCCCACCTGGACCTGCACCCGTCGTAGTACAGGATCTAACTTACACAGCAAAAGCATCCGCTCCGAGTGGATTGAAGATACAGTATTTAATCGGAGGAAGATCCGTGGTAGTTACCTACAATTCAGGCAACAATATACTAACAACTACGTTTCCTGTTGGAACTACATCGTCTTCAATAAATACGACGATTAACTCATCTCCTGCATCGAATACCTTGGTATCATCTACCATCTCTGGAAATCCGAACAATCCTCAGACGGCACCAGCTGGACCATTTACACTAAAGCCTTAGGAGAGCACTCGAAAGATAGGCATGGTAAAATTTCGATTCCAAGCTAAATACTCAGACCTACCTATCTTTCTTAGTTTGGCTTTTATCTACCTACTATTGTTCTCCTGCAAGGCAGAAAAGCTCAACAATCCTTGTGATCCAAACTCGGATGCATTCTTAGAGTCATTGGCATTGAATTGGATACTAGGGAACTCTTCTCCTTTTTGTGGATACGGAAGAGTTCTTGAACCGAAGATGAAACCCACAACTGGGACTTTTTTGATTGCCTCAACAGGAGGGGATCTTTGGTTCAGTAGGTCTAATTCTTTAGGCAATTGGACCAAATTGGAGAACATCGATGGAACAGGAACAAAGGATTTATTCAGCCTAGCCCTGGGAATAAACCGAATTGTTGTTTCTAGTCAAAACCAAGCTGTTTACCATGCTTCTAGAAATAATTTTGCCTCATCTTCCACTTGGATTGAATCTATTTTGCCCACTGTTGGAGGAATACCTCAAAGCTTAGAAAAAATCGCATCTGGCCAGAGCGTTTTTTTTACGGGAGGAGATGCTGTTAGTGATAATAGATATCTAAGCAATGATTCCGCATCTCTTTCCTGGAATATAATCGCAGATCCTCCTTCAACAGAAGTTTATAGAAATTTTGATTCTCTTTTGTTTACACGAGGTGTTTTTGTAAGTTGTTTTATTAATTCAAATGAAAAGATCTGGTATTCCCAACCCGCTAACGCAATCCCTACTGCCTTTGTGGATTTGGTTCTTCCTCAAGTGGGGGAATTTGTAAATTGCACAAGCAATTCAAAAAACGATAAAATAATTGCCGTGAGTACAGGTCTTACGAATAGCCAGAGAGTTTACCTTTACTCAGGAGAATTAGGCTCTGGTTCCTGGTCTGCTCTTATCTCAACTACCTCGGGATTTAACTCAGGTGGGATTGCTTTTTCCATCTCGGAAGCTGGAGAGGGAAAAGTAGTGATTGGATTTAGGGATTTTGATTCCTCTCCTGTGAACAATTTAATTTACTCCCTCGATGACGGGCTCAGTTGGAATTTAGGAACCAACATCCCTTCCTCAAACTACAATGGCATCGCCTACGGGGATGGATATTTTGTACTTTCTGATACAGGAAATACGAAAGCCGTATTCAACTCTGTGAAAGGAGACCTAAGCAATTTTGTATCCTCCCCACCACTGAGTGGGACTCTCCGGGATGTAATTTTTATACCTGATGAAGAGTGACAGATCAGAAGGATTGAGGTTCCATCTGAATCCCTTTTGCTGTTCATTTACTTAGGTTTCGATTTGAATTTTTGTGGTTAGAATGGAATTCTTTTTCTTATTACTCTGAAAAATCTTTAATAAGGTATCACTTTGTTCTTGCTGCCCTTAAAGATGGATTTTATATAAGAAAAAGTAAATGTGCCACCAAATGGAAATAAGATGCAAATGAGTTCAAGGGATTATGCACTTCAATTTCAAAATTATTTAGAAGAAAAAACAGGCCTCATTCTCTCGAATCAGGCTAAATGGGAAGAGTTGATAAAAAAATATTCAACTTTAGAATTAGAATCCTTTTTAGAAAGAATTCAGCAAACTTCATCAAATTTTTCTTTATCAAATAATTCAGATTCTTTTGAATTATTTTGGCAGAAAGCTTATCAGCTTCTAAATATTTCTGAAACATATTTCTATAGAGATCCAGAGCAATTGGATACAATTATTTTTGATGTTTTAGCTGCCCAAATCCAATCTAGCCCCAAGACTAAACTAAGAGTTTGGAGTGCAGGTTGTTCCAAAGGAGAGGAAGTATATACTTTAGCAATTTTATTACAAATCCTTAAAGAAAGTCGCTTTCCTGAGTTAGACTTTAGTGTTAAAGGAACAGATATCCAGGTACCGTCCATTCAATGGGCTAAACAAGGTAAATATGAGCCATATTCCGTCAGATCCGATTTACCATCGTATTTTAAAAGGTTTTTAGAATTCAAAAAAGGCAACTATTTCATTCATCCCATGATTCAGAAATTAGTTTCCTTTCATTCAAGTAATCTATTAGAACCAACACAGGATAAATACCATCTTATATTTTGTAGAAATGTGATGATTTATCTTTCCGATAGACAAAAGGTTAAAATTTTAAATCATTTTTCTAATGCTTTATTGCCTAATGGAATTTTGGTAACGGGTCATTCTGAAGTGGGTAGCCAACTTCCCAATTGTTTTTCCACAAGACATATTCCTAAAAAGACTACCTATTATCTCTTTGATGAGTCAAAAGATAGTAAAAATTCTAGGGAGGCTATAGATATTTTAACCCAAGAAGCATTATTCGTAAGTAAGCTAGGAAAAATTCCAGAAAGTCCTTTAACTATCATTAATAAAGATACTCAAACTTCCAAAAGAGATCTAAAATCGAATCAAATTTTTAAAATTTTAGAGCAAGATACCACAGTTTCCTATCCAGAATCTATAGAATCCAAAATGAGATTGCTCAAACAAGCTATATATTTAGATCCCGAAGATATTCATTCTTATTACGAACTTTCATCTTTGTTGTGGGAAATTGGAGAGAGAGAACAGGCAAAAATATACCAAACAAGAATTAGAGTTCTTGTAAAGAACAATCCAATAGTCGTCGATAAATGGAAGGAGACAAAAGAATGGAATCTGGAATGGGAAGCATATTTGAACGAAGATCTATAGATGAACAATGGATCGTATTTCGCATTTTAGATAGAAAATATGCTATTGAAGCTAGATCTGTCAAAGAAATTCTTTCAATCGTTCCGTTTAATCCTAGTTTTTTAGGTGGAGCAGGATTCTTTGCATCTTTTCCACTACGTGGAAGTTTAATTTATGCTTTTGACCTAAGATATTACTGGGGAGAACAACCAAAACCATATCATATTGAAGACAACTTATTGTTACTCGATAATCATATTGCAATACCGGTTCAAGAAATAATAGAAATTAAAGACTTGAATCTTACGCATTCTATTACAGATGGATCAGAGTCAGTTCACTTAATAAAAGCTGAACTTGTTGAAAATGATTTTGTAGTTTCCCTTTTGGATTCTCAAGCACTGTTAAACTTAAACATTGAGTCAACAGAGTTAGCAGATTCAACAGATCCTCAAATAACCAAACAAAAAATGAATTGGTTTGAAATTTCGACCTCCAACTATTCTGAATTAGATAATGAGATTTTATCAAGAAGAAAGCAAGCTTATGAAAGTATTGAAAGCATAGTGGATTCTGGCTCAATGATAGCTCTTGCCGTTCTTGAGTCAGTGAATGAGATATTCTGTCTTCCTATAGATCAAATTTTAGAATTCTCTGAGCCTGGACAAATCACACCTATACCAAGTTCCTTGCCTGAGCTTCATGGATGTATGAACCTGCGAGGAGAAGTGATTCCCGTTCTCTCCTTGGCTGCTTTAATGGGTAAAAATAGAAAATATTCATTTACCGAAGGAAAAATAATTTTAGTAAAGGAAGATTCTTATCCAATAGGTATTCTTGTCGATGAATTGTTAGATGTTGTTTATAGAAAAAGCAATGAAAAAGTTTTAACTAACATTAATTCTAAATTTAGCTCAGAAACTTTTAATGGCTCTTTAATTGAAGCATCTTATCCAGATTTTAACGGGAATCACTTAAATCAAATTAGTTTAGAATTAATCTTTAGTAAAGCAAAGTCAGTACTACAATGATAAAAAGTATCCTAGAAAAATTTAGCTTAAAATTTCGTTTAATTATATTCGTAACAGGTATATCATTATTAATTATTTTTGTTCTCACAATTTTATTTTTGATTTTTGCTTCCAATGCTATACAGGATGAAGTACAAGCTCAAGTTGAATCCATAGGTAAGACTAAGAAAGAACTCATACTGCGATTTTTTGAAGACAAAGACAAAGATGTTTTAATACTGGCTACGACTTCAGATGTTAAGATCGCATTTCAAGCATTTAAGAAAGGCTTTAATGAATCTTCCAATATCCCTTTAAAAATCAGACAATCCTACATTGAAAAGAATCCTTATAGTAGCGAAAGAAAAGATGAATACCTAAAAGCTGATGATAATACTAAATACTCTCAAGAACATGAGAAGTATCATTCTTTCTTTCAAAAATACATCAATGTAAAATCCTTTTATGATTTATTCTTAATTGATTTAGAAGGCAATATAATATATTCCGTTTCCAAAGAGGATGATTTTGGAACAAATCTTTTAACTGGGAGTTATAGGGATTCCAATCTTTCAAAGGTATTTCAAGAATCTAAAAACCAAGGTTCAATAGGGATAGTAAATTTCTCTGATTTTAGAACCTATCCACCATCTAACCACAGACCCGCTGCTTTTTTAGCAACTCCTATCTTTATTAATGGAAGTAAAATCGGTGTATTGGCAGTTCAAATATCTACTGAAGAATTAAACTCATTGATGATGAATCACTACCTTACAGATTCCTCATCAATATATTTGGTAGGCTATGATCGATTTTTTCGATCTAATGATCATAGATACCCAAATGAAAAATTTATATTACATCAAAAGAATAATTCATTATCTGTTCAAAAAGCATTAGATGGTGCAATAGGAATAATTTTAGAAAAAAACTATCGTGGAACAGAAGTTTATACAGCCTACTCGCCAATCACAATCCATGGAATGAGATTTGCTATTCTATCCGAATTTCATTCTGAGGCTGCTTTGTATCCATTAAGACAAATTACGAATAAAATATTGATTGCATTCTTAGTTATTTTTGTATTCGTAATATCGATAACTCTCGCATTAACTCAGTGGATCGCTAGTCCTATAACAAATGTTATAAATATGCTCTCCTCCTCTACTCGTGAAATCGCAACTACAATCGAGCAACAAGAGAAAACTGCTCAAATGCAATCAGCCTCAGTAAATCAAACTAGTACAACTATGGAAGAATTAGGTGCTACATCTCGTCAAAACGCAGAACAAACGGCTACGGTTTCAGAAAAATCCCAAGAAGCCCAAGCTAAAGCTACAGAAGGTGCTGAATTAGTTCTGCAAATGGTACAATCAATGCAAGAGTTAAGAATCAATGTTGATAGCATAAGCAAACAAATACTGGATTTATCTGAAAAAAATAATCAAATCAGTGAAATTATAAACTTGGTTTCTGATATTGCAATTCAAACCAATATGTTAGCCTTAAATGCAGCTGTGGAAGCTGCTAGAGCTGGAGAATACGGGAAAGGGTTTGCAGTAGTTGCTGTTGAAATCAGAAAACTAGCAGACGAATCAAATTTAAGTTCAGAAAAAATCCAAGAGATTCTTTTGGAAATAAAAAAATCAACTGATAACACAGTAATGGCAGCTGAAGAAGGAATTAAAAAGGTAGAAAGATCTGTTAATTTTGGAATTAGCGTTGAAGGTTCATTTCACGGAATTCGCCAAGCGATTGATACAGTCTTTCAGTCTCTTGAACAAATTTCTTTAAATATTCGCCAACAATCTATAGCGATCAATGAAATCGTTCAAGCCATGGATTCTTTAAATAGAGGATCCGAAGAAACTGCTATAGGCATCAGTCAAATCAAAGAAGGAGTATCCCAAGTAAATGATGCTGCTTCTGAAATGAAAGTTCTTATTGATGGAAAGAATGATTGAATGAGCAAATAGATGAAAATAGAAGACCAAGAAATAAGGGAAATATTTGAAATAGATAGTTTAGACCATATTCAAAAGATTGAATCTGGAATTCTTGATTTAGAACAAAATCCAAATTCCCAAGAAGGTTTCAAGACGATATTTCGCGAAGCTCACAGTTTAAAAGGGTCAGCAGGAATTCTAGGCCTGAAAGAAATAGAATCTATAACTCATGTCTTAGAAGATTATTTAGGGAAATTAAGTAAAGGTTATGGTGATTATAAATCAGAAGATAATGATAGAATTTTTTATGTTTTAGATCAACTCAAACTACTAGTCAAACAAGCAATAACTGGTGAAAAGGCAAAAGTAGATGTAAAAAAAACAGTTGATGTCCTAACTAAAAAAGAGCCTCCACCCAATCAAAAAGATATTAATTCTAACAGAAGTTCAATTTTTATAAATAAATCAAATCAAGCTCCAAGTTCAAGTGAGATTCCTTCGATCCCAATTTCTCCTAAAGTGAATGATGGTGTAGTTGAATCGACTACTAGCCAAACCGATGAACGTAAAAAAGCTAGCAATTCAGAAAAAAAACCCATCCCTGAAACAAGTTTCCAAAAATCTTCTTCAAAAAAAGGATTTCGGATTGAAACTATGCGAGTCGATCCAGAAAAACTCGATGCATTATTAGGAAATACTGGGGAACTAATTATAGCAAAGAACAGAATTCAAAAAAGGTCTTTAGAAATATCAGAATTACTAATGCAGTTAGAGGAATTTTCAAAAATTTGGAGAAGCATAAAAGGTATTGAACCTAAAGAAAGGGTTAATTGGGACAATATCTTAAAAAAAATTATTACATTAAAAGCAAAATGTCAACAAGATGCAACTAAACTTGATTTGGTTTCAAATAAACTTGATGAAGGTGTGCAGAAAGTTCGTTTATTACCTCTTTCAAGTGTTTTCGAAATTTTTCCTCGAGTTGTTAGAGATTTAAGTAGAGAATTAGGAAAAGAAGTTTATCTAACTTTGGAAGGCGGAGAAGTTACTGCCGACAAACTAATCATTGAAGAATGCAAAGATTCATTAATGCATTTGGTTAGAAATGCTCTTGATCACGGTATTGAAACTAGAGAAGAAAGAGTAAATAATGGAAAAGCAAATCCTGCTCGAATAAGAATATCTGGAAGCCAAAAGGATAATTTCATTAATCTCATTGTAGAAGATGATGGAAGAGGTTTAGATATAGAGACAATAAAGGAAAAGGCTATTTCAATCGGATTATATAATGCGCAAGAATTGAGTGATTTAACAGAGTCTCAAATTTTTGGTTTAATTTTTCAACAGGGTTTTTCTACTCGAACCGAAGTAACTAATCTTTCAGGGAGAGGTTACGGTATGGACATTGTTAGAAACTTTGCAGAAAGATTTAAAGGAACAATTGAAATCGAATCTTCTAAAGGTACTGGAACTAAATTTTTCATTAAAATTCCGACCAACTTTAGTACGAATCATTTACTTATTGTTGGGGTAAATGGTTGGAAGTATGGAATTCCAATCGAATTCGTTAAACAAAGTTTAGTTGTTAGAAAAGAAGAAATTAGATTTGTAGAGTCTAAACCAACTATTCACTTTGGAAATGAATTTGTAAGAATTATATCATTTTCAGATTTTTTTCCAGTTACATACCAAAGAAAAGAATCAATAAAAAAAAATAAGAGATATGAGACATGCATTGTTTTAGAGTATAATTCTGAAAAATATGGAATAATCATTGATTACATTTATGAAAAGCAAGAAATTTTGTTGAAACCTTTTTTAGGATTATTAGAAGGAATAAGAAACATAAGTGGAACAACAATATTAGAATCAGGTGAAATCTGTTGCATTATAAATATTTCAGAACTATTTAAAGAGATTAAAGGTAAGGCATTATATAATAATTTAAAAGAAGATATTGTCCAAAGTAAAAAAAATAAATCTATTTTAATAATTGAAGATAGCTTAATAACTCGAGCACAATTGCAAAGAATTATTGAAGGAAATGGATATCCTGTTATTACGGCGACTAATGGCCAAGAAGGTCTAAATAAATGTCAAATATCTCCGCCTGATCTTATACTTACAGATATAGAAATGCCAATAATGGATGGATTTGGATTTATCCGAGAAATAAAAAAACACGAAACATTGAGGAGAATTCCTATTATAGTCTTAACAAGCCTTGGCTCCAATGAACATATTGAAATGGGTAAAATGTTAGGCGCAGATAGCTATTTAGTTAAATCTCAATTCGATCAATCTCTTCTTATGAAAACGGTTGAAAGATTAGTGGCTGGAAGTTAAAGTATGAAGACAAAAGTTCTAATTCTTGAAGATAATCCAGTGGTACGAAAATTTTATGAAAAAGCCATCGCTAATTTAGCCTTTGTTGAATTAGTCGGTATGGCAAGTAATGGACAGGAAGGTCTAGCAATTCTTCATTCTAAAGATCCAGATGTGATTCTATGTGATTTAAATATGCCTGTAATGGATGGGTTTGAATTTACAAGAAGAGCAATGATAGAAAAACCTAAACCAATACTTATTGTTTCAGATCTTGTGCAAGAAGAAGATCATGAAAATAGATATAAGGTATTAGAATTGGGCGCTATTGATATTTTACCAAAACCAAAGTCAGGTGGAAATATTGAATGGCTTACTGGTGATTTAGAGAGAAAAATTAATATTCTAAAACGAGTTGTTGTCTTCTCAAGAAAATCAGATAGAGAAAAATCATTTTCACCATCAGTAAATGATCATGGTAAAAAAGATGAATATCAAATAGTTGCTATTGGTGCATCTACAGGTGGCCCTCAAGCATATCAAAAGATTTTTTCTGAGATAAATCCAAAATTCAAGTTACCCATTGTTTGCGCTCAGCATATTAGCGAAGGTTTTACAAATAGCTTGGTCTCATGGTTAAGTTCAACTTCAAATTTAAAAATCCATTTGGCGTCTGATCAAGAAATTTTGAAACCTGGAACTATTTATTTTCCACCAGATGGATTTCATATCAAAGTAGATAAGCTAAAAATTCAATTGGACCCTAACAAAGGAAACTATAGACACAAACCCTCTATTGATTATTTATTTACAACAATATTTGAAAATTACGGATCTAAGTCAATTGGTGTCTTATTAACTGGAATGGGATCTGATGGAGCTGAAGGTCTAGAAAAAATACGCAAAGCTGGAGGATATACTATTGCACAAGATGAGGCAACTTCCATTGTTTATGGAATGCCCCGTGTAGCAAAAGAAAATGGCAGCATTAAAGAAGAACTACCAATTGAAAAAATAGCTTCTCGCTTACTAATGATGGGAGGAGTATCTTGAAAGATTCAAAAATTTTATTTGCTGAAGATAGTACTATTCAAGGAACAATTTTAAAGAAGCTATTAACTCAAAGAGGATTCGATGTTCGATGGGCAAAAAATGGTGAAGAAGGCTGGAACTTTCTTCAAGATTTTCAACCTTCTCTCATTATCTCAGATGTAGAAATGCCAATTTCAGACGGATACGAATTCTGCACCCGAGTAAAAAAAGATTTAAATTTTCGAAACATACCTGTTGTTTTGTGTTCGAGCCTCTCAGACCCTGAAGATATTATTCGTGGGATAGAGTGTGGCGCTAATGGATACATCACAAAACCATATGAAGAATCCTTTCTGATGTATCGAATCGAATCAATCTTGAATAACATGGAACAAGATGTCGAAGATAACAATCCTATCGATGTTCAATATGCAGGTAAAACATATACCATCCACGCAAGTAAAATGCATATGATGCAGATTCTTTTATCAATATATGAAAATACTGTAAAGAAAAATAAAGAACTCTTAATTACGCAGATTGATTTGCAGCATAAAGCCCAAGAACTAGAGAAAAGCTTACAAGAGTCCGAAAGACTGCTTCGCAATATTCTCCCTGAAAAAATTGCTGATAGGTTAAAATCTCAAGGTTTCGATAAACCAGAGTATTTTGAGAGTGTTTCTGTACTTTTTACTGACTTTAAAGGATTTACTGATGTAGCAGAATTTATGAGCCCAGACGAATTGGTAGAACAACTTGATCTTTGTTTTGCTCAATTTGATGCTATTGTAGAGATGTATGGAGTTGAAAAATTAAAAACGATAGGCGATTCTTATATGGCTGCTGGTGGTATTCCTGTTTCAAATCAAACCCACCCTGTTGATCTTATTAGAGCAGCAATGGAAATTAAACAATTTATGGACATGACTAAAAATCTAAGAAAGGACCAAGGACTTCCATATTGGGAATTGAGGATAGGTATCCACACAGGTCCTGTAGTTGCTGGAGTTATAGGAAACAAAAAGTTCGCTTATGATATGTGGGGTGATACTGTAAATACCGCTAGTAGAATGGAATCATCTGGCGAAGTTGGTCGGGTTAATATTTCACGAGATACTTATGACAGAGTAAAAGATTTTTTTCTTTGTCATTACAGAGGGAAAATTCCCGCTAAAAATAAAGGTTCTATAGATATGTTTTTTGTTGAGAGGATACACCCAGAGCTTTCTCGTGATGAAGAAGGTTTAGTTCCAAATGATAAATTTGTTTCTTTATATAAAAAGCTAACATGAAAGAAGAAAGTAAGTATGAAAAAATCGATATTAATAAAGGAAGTTAAAACCGTATGATTTATTCCAATCAACAATTTAAAAGAGGAAAGAGTCTCAAATCTTCGTTTCTATTCTTTTTTTCAGTTTTACTTATACTTCTGATTTTTAGTGAACTTTTTATAACGGTAAAATCATTTATCAATTTTTTAGATCAAAAAAAATCGCTTCATACAATTCAATTAACAAGTGATTTAATGCTAGGGACTATTGAATTATCTTTAGAAAGAAGTGTTTCTCAAGCAGCTTTACACATTCAAGATCCTGTAAATTCAGAATTTAGAAAATTGTTAGACCGTCAAAGAGATTTAGCAAATCCTCGAATACAAAACGTAATTGATAATACTGAACAAACCTTAGTAAAAGAAAAATTAAAAGATATCATGAATCGCTTAGAAAAAATTCGAAGTGATATAGACAGAAATTTAGCTTTGCCATTAAGTCAAAGAGATTTATCTATCGTAAATAATGTTCATGCTTTTTTTCCTCAAGTAATTGAAGACGCAAGATCAATAAGTAATTTACTAAAGGGAGTGCATATAAATTTAGATAAAGATATACAAGCTCTTGAGAGTCTACAAGCATTTGCTTGGGAAGCTAGAGAATACGGAGGAAGAGAAAGAACTTATTTAGCAATTGCTGTGTATAACAGATCTGAATTTGACAGCGAGATTCTAGGTCGTATGGAGACATTAGATAGTCACACCCTTTACGCCAAACGAATGATAGATTCTCTTTTTTCAATTAATACATATTCTGAAGATTTGATCGAAGATTATAAAAAAATGAATACTTTATATTTTTCAGATTATTACAAGAATAAAGAAGAACTAAAAAGTCAAATAAAGAAGCGCGAATTTAATGAAACTTTTTCACATTTTTTTCAATATTCATCGGATGCTCTTGATTCTATTGTTCAATTAGTTCAGTCATCTGCGGAAGAGTTAGTTCCTGTACAAGAACAAATCGTTCGAAATGCATTAATTCAATTCTCTGTTAGTTTAATTATAACCATTGTTGCTATAGGAATAGGTTTTCTTTCTATTAGATATTCAACAAAAACTTTAATTGATAGAATAACAGAAGCTTCACAAGTTTTAAAAAAGTTAGCCTCAGGGGACAAATCCAATGATGTAAATATTTCAGGTGTTCTAGCCATTGAGATTGCTGATTTATTAGAAGCCGCTCAAACATTTAGAAAAAATATGCTGGAATTGGAAGATTTAATTTCTGACCAATCTGCTGCAGTTAACCAGACAACTACAACTATGATTTCGTTAGAAAAGTCTTCTAGACGAACAGCCGAAGATGCACAAGAAGGTGTCAAAAAGTCTCAGACTGCACTCAATATTGCAGAAGATGGTGCGATTATGGGGGACAAAATGAACCAAGTACAAGCTCAAGTAGAGAAAGTTGTCGATGAAATGGCTCAAAAAATAGACCTCTTAGTTGAACAAAC
Source organism: Leptospiraceae bacterium (assembly GCA_022402465.1). Taxonomy (GTDB): domain Bacteria; phylum Spirochaetota; class Leptospiria; order Leptospirales; family Leptospiraceae. The sequence goes on from JAKRSH010000007.1 coordinate 36,576, forward strand.
AGGTGATATTTCTACGATAGTTAGCTTGGTAGGTGAATTAGCAAACCAAACAAATATGCTTGCACTAAATGCGGCAGTAGAAGCTGCAAGAGCTGGTGAGTTCGGAAAAGGATTCTCAGTAGTTGCGTCAGAAATTCGAAAGCTTGCTGATGAATCCAAAAATTCAGCATCTAGAATACAAAGTATTTTGCTAGAATTTAAGTCATCATCCCAAGAAGCAATTCAATTGAGTAGAAAAGGCAAACAATTTGTTGATGAAGGATCTACAATAGTAAATTATACAACTGCAAAATTCAAAGAAGTATCAATAACTTCTAGATTTGTTTCTGAAACTATAGAAACAATAGCCTTAAACTTAAAGGAACAATCACGCGCTTATGGAGAAATCACTTTAGCTATGAATTCTCTAAACGATAAAACGAATCGATTTATTAATAATCAATAGGTCAAAATCTTATAGTTTCTTAATATAATGGAACAATTTCAACTTTAAGTAGATAAGAAAAGAATTCCCATACCAGGAATTCCCGAAATATTGGATGAATCCTCTGCCATGTGCTTAATTTCTTTCTCATATAAATTTCCGGAAGGCAATCACTTTGTCCTTGCTGCTAATAGAGATGAATTTTACGATAGGAAGACCTTAGCTGCCAATAGTTGGGAAGAAGATCCAAGAGTTTGGGGCGGACGAGATTTACAGAATGGTGGCGCTTGGCTGGGTGTTCGAGTAGATGGGAGATTTGCATTTTTAACCAATTACCGAGACTTTCGTTTGAAACCTCTAGCATCTCCAATTTCAAGAGGACACCTTGTCCGCGATTTTCTTCTTTCAGAAGATTCACCGAAAGCATTTATTGAATCCAGAATCACGAACTCTTCTTCCTATGAAGGATTCAATCTTATTGTTGGAAATCATACTTCTGCCCATTACTGGAACAATATTAAAAAACTTGAACATGAGCTTGCGCCAGGAATCTATTCTGTTTCGAATGGAATTCTAGATGAGCCTTGGCCTAAACTTCAGAAAGCAAAATCAAGATTTTCTAGCTTGATCGAATCGAGCGACAAAAATCAATTCGACCCTAATCAATTTTTCAATTACTTGCAAGATAAAACACAGGCAGAAGAAGACAAATTGCCAGATACAGGAATTCCCAGAGATAAAGAAAAAGCTCTATCTAGTATTTTTATTGAACTACCAGGCTATGGAACTCGATCGTCTACTTTTGTTAGCTTCCCTCAAAATGGAAGAGTAATCCGAGAAGAACGAGTTTGGATTCCATAATTTAATATTTTTAGTTTTTATGAAAATTATTGTATGCTAAAGTTCTAATTTTATCTGAGCATTTGTTTTTATTTTCATTTGGAAAAGCCAATCAAATCATTTAATGAAGAAATAAATTATTATTTATCTAAATCTTTTCTTGTTGGGAGATAATCTTTCTGACCTCGACACTGTGTCTTCTGAAGATAGTCGATAGTACAAAAGGTTAAACTATTTCTAACGTTTTCATTGCTAAGACTAGATTCCTGTCCAAAAAAATAATTAGGCCAAAGTAAAGAAGCAACAGTACAAGTCTGAAGCAATTGATTGACCCTGTACTCACAAGCAGACCTTTCATCAGTAATGTTGCTGCAATTACTCAAAGACATACTTGCTAAAAGGAAAGTAAGTGATAGAATACGAAATTTTAGATTAAGAATATTCATGGAAATGACTTATTTTTCTAAAATATAAACCATTTCCTATTTAACAATCTCAAAAAAATCTAGAACATGTCTCGATTGTGCAATTTCGATTTAAGCTAATGCGGGCTTGCAAGATCAAGAATTTTGTTGGAGTAATTTTGAAAATGGATCGCTACTTTTGTAGTATTTTATGTATGAAAGTAAATCCGTTGATTGACTTGATAGGTTCATTTAAAACTTTATTTAAAAAGTCCTTTAAATCAGTATCCGCATAAAATTGCACATCGGGAATGATTTTTTCAAGAGCAAAATAGGAATCCTCATAAGAATTCAAATTTATTGAAGTATAGTGCTTACTTAATTCAGAAAGACCTTGAACGTAATCTTCCTTTTCCCATGAATTTGCAGTAAAATCACGAGAATCACAATTAAATCTAGCAATTCCAAAGCGATTTGAATAAAAGTCCAAATAATCGATTGTATCTACTATTAATGCTATCTTTAACTCACAATTCAGAAAATTAGGCTTTAGGTAATTTCTAAAAAACAAAAAGGATTTATTATCCTCTAATGATCTAATTTCTTCGAATACTAAGTTCATACTTTACAAGGAAAATTAATCCATCTCAAGGTTTTTAATCCGCTTCATTATATTTCTTATTTTGCATAATTGATATTATAATGTTCAAGAACGAATTGTTCTGCCCCTCTAAAATTTGGTTTATTCAAACCATACAAATAAGTGTTTATATAACTATTAAAATTTTTTGGATTTTCTATATAATTAAATGCTTTGCCATCATCGGAATTATACCCAAGAATTCCAATAAATGTTTGTCCTTTCTTATGACAGAATTCAAGGAACTTACCTGATTCAGAGTATGAAAATTCTACATCGTATGATCTTTTTATATTATTATTCTGACTTATGTTACTAGAGGGTTTGGGGTATGCATTAAAACCTATTTTAGAAATAAAGTAGCAAGACCCTAGTTTTAAAGATCTCCAAGAAAAATAAAAACCTTGGTTATTTTTATTCAATGGAAAGTCCACATATTTGTCAAAATCTGTGGATAGAATTTTAGGTTTTATACCTTTTTCTACAATAACAATTTCCTCACCCTCTTTTCTATACTCGGTTAATTCGATCCTTTTGAAATCTGCAGTTTCAATATTGTTATACAAGTTACTATCATCATAAATAACAATACCGAAAATTGTTGCATCGGGCAAATTATAAATAAAAGCTCTTCTATATTCCTTAGCGCATGACAAAAAAATAAAAATAAAAAATAATAAATATATTTTCTTCATCAAATCTCACCTCCTAAATATAGATCGTCGTACATTTGAACAAATAAATTTTTACCTTTTTCTGCTATTTCAAAATTAATATCTCTAGGTAAAAAATAATCTTTACTATAGATTGGAGTTTCAACATTTTTATCTAATATCTTGACACGTATTTGATCGATTTCCAAATCATTTTCTATTTTATCGAATAGCAATAATCTATCACTTTTATAATATTCGAATAACTCTTGAGAAGTTAAATTCTCAATTTTATCAATATTTTTATCTAAATTGAAGATATCATTTCTATTCTCTTTACTTAGAGCAATATCTGTTTTAAATAAAGCAGTAAAGTATATTGTAAAAAATTTTCCAATTCTTCGAAGTCTTTCATCTTTAAATCTATAGGGAACCACAGCATAGGATTTATTTTTTATGGTAAAATTCGTCTTTAAAATTTCATTCCTTCGAAATTCTGTACTTAAATCTTTCTCTAAATTAGAAATCATTCCTTGAATTATTTTTTTATTTTCAAGAGTTAAACTATATTTAACATTTTCATCAAAAAGTTGGTAAATGGGCCCTACTATCATTGATAAGAAAGAAACATATACATGGTCTTGAGCAAAATAGTCCTTTTCTAGTATAATTTCGTTTTTATCTTTGTTATGAAATTTAACATTCAATCGATACGTTGATTCTTCTTTTCCTGGGATTATACCTAAGGTTAAAAAAAATCCCAATAACGATAAACCATTGTTTTCTTTATCAATAATTTCTGAAGTAACTTCTAACTCAATATTTGCATCTGGTTTGGATTTGAAGGATCGAGATTTACGAATTTCATCCGCAGTCAAATAAGCTGAGATGTTATAATACTCATCATAATTTACAAATTGTATTTTCTTTTTAAATTCTTGGAATGGAATAGAGTTGATTTTGATTTTTACTGGAACAGCAGGAGAATAATCTTGCTGATTCCTTTGATTGAAATTATTAACATTTGTATTTTGGCTATAATATGTTTTATGAATAATACAATTAACAAAGAAAAAAGAATTACAAAGAAGTATAAAATATATTTTGCATTTAAAAATTTTCAAAATCGAAACTCTCCAAGTCAGAAAATAACTCAGACTAAAGTATTATTTTTCCTGAACAAAATTGTCAACTTAACTTAAAAAAATAATTTTAAATCTAAACAAACATTCTATAAACTCTTCTCTAAATGCCAGACTTTTTCTTGAACGGGAATTCCATTCCTCATCCCACCTTTCACAGATATACTCTTCAATTGATTTATTTTATAATACTTATTGTAATGTGATAGAACTTCTTCCTGCGCGATTGAAAAAGGAGGCCCTTCCATTTCAGATTGATCATACTCAAAACAAATCAGAAGTTGAGGCGCATTTTCTGCAATTTGAGTTAAATGATTTGTGTATGAAATTCTCATATCCAGAGGCAGCGCAACTAGGGCTGCTCTATCATAGATAGCATCTATCTTCCCAATATGAGCTTTGCTTAAATCAAATAGATTACCGACAAAAATATCTATACCCTCTGCTGAAAAATGTTCCAATTTATCTAAGGTTCTTATTTCTGGTTCAATTCCGAGCTCTTGGAAAAGTTGGGTAATTGCCTTTTTGCTAAGTTCAACACCTACTACTTGAAAGCCTTGGTCTAGAAGCCAATGTATATCTAAAGTCTTTCCACAGAGAGGAAGAAATACTCTACTTGATTTCCTTAAAGAAAGTGTAGGAAAAAATTCTACAAGCAAAGGATTCGCTTGTTTAGTATGAAAACCGATTTGATCAGATTCCCATCGACTATGCCAAAAGTTTGGATCCATTAAATCTCCTAGATCTATTTGATTAAACAATATTTATTCTTAATCATCATTTAACTTTAATTACAACCTTACCCTTAGCATGACCCTGGGCTACATATTGCATAGCTTCCCAAGTTTGCTCCAGAGGATAGACTCTTTCTATTATGGGCTTTATTTTACCAGATTGAGCGAGTCTAGCAATAATCTTTAAATCTTTTGGATTCACTTTAGCCATTAGCACATGCATTTTTTTAGAACCGAATGATAGTAATTTAACGAGAAATAAGGCTTTAATAATTTGCCAAAACTTTCCACCGATTAGTACAAAACGTCCATTCTCCTTCAAAGAACTTTTGTATTCTCCTAAAGAATGATTCCCATTCACAGCAAGGATGAGATCATATCTTGTTTCCGTATTTGTAAAATCTTCTTTGTTATAATCAATGACCGTATCCGCTCCCAGTTCTTTACTTTGTTCAATATTTCTTTCAGAGCATATGACTGTTATATGAGAGCCCAAAACTTTTGCTATTTGAATTGCAAAAGTTCCCACACCACCACCACCTCCATCGATTAAGATGGAATCCTTTCTTTGGACATTCCCCTTATCTCGAATTGCTTGTAAGGCTGTGACTCCTGCTAGTGGTAGAGCTGCTGCTTCTTCAAAGGAAAGATTTTCTGGTTTGTGAACTAAAAAAGATTCTTGTACGGCTACAAATTCAGCAAATCCACCAAATCCTGAATCAGCTAGATCGCCCAGTACCTTATCACCTGGTTTGAAGTTTTTGACTTTTGAGCCAACAGATTCAACAACTCCAGCAATATCCGCTCCAAAGATTTTGCTTTTGGGAGGAAAGCCCATCCTCAACAAACGGTAATCTGCTGCATTGATAGAGGATGCATGAATTTGAACCAAGATCTCATTCTCTTTCGGAACGGGTTTATCCGACTCAGTATATTCTAAAATTGAATTTGGTTTTGATTTTTTATATAAAATTGCTTTCATTTTTTTCCTTGCATTTGTCTGTAATTTTTATTGGTAGTTATAATTTTTAAAAATAGCTAGAGAATCTATTGACGATAAAAAAATCTTTATAAATTGTAAGTTCAAACAATGTATAAGCAATTGAATCCTGAAAAGAAAAATTTTATTACACATTGTATTTTATTGAATAAATTTATTACCTATGAATGAACAAGAGATTTTATTACCAATTGTTGGCATTCATTTATTTTTGGGAATTGCTTTAATCTTTATCTCAATCCTTCTCTTTGTTTTTCTACGCAAGCCTCAAATTTTTTTGGTAATTGCTAGTCTCTTGTTGCTTACTTTTTCTCATTTTTATTATTATCTATATTACACAGGCAGCCTAGTCCATTTTCCAAACATCATCTTTATTTTTCCTATATTCATTGTACTTGGACATATCGCACTATTCCACTCTTTCTTAGATCTGTTAAAAATCCGAAGTTTCTGGAATCTTAAAACGCTCTATCATTTGCCGATAATCTTCATTCAATTCTGGATCATATTTCCAAAATTAATGCTAGATGATAACTCCAAAATTCAACTCTATCTAAATCAGAAAGATATTCTAATCCCTGAAGCAATAGCTGGAAAATCAGCTGAAATCTTTTTCTTTATAATCGCAATCATATATATTAGTTTAACAAATTATATTTTAATTTATAGATTCTTCCCTAATTTTTTGCCTTGGATTAAAACTATAAATAAGTTTCATTCTGAAGATGAAATTCATATAACAAAGATTAAATGGATCATATATTTCAATTATATTATCTTGATTTTAGCCTTTACTGCTTGGATGCTAATTCCTAGCAAAATTTTTCATGCTTCCATACCCTTAGCCTTCTCTATCTCGATTCCTATTTTCTTGATTGGACTAATCTTCTTTCCCTATATCTTACAATTAGGAACTCAAATCAAGGTTCATGAAAAATTTTCACTACCAAAGTATGGAAAATCAAACTTGCAGAATTTAGATTTAGTTGCATTAGAAGAAAAGATTGCATCTTTATTGGATCAAAAAATTTACCTTCAAGAAGGAATCAATCTTCCTAAATTTGCGAAAGAATGTGGAATCAGTGTTCACCAAATGTCAGCGTATTTTAACATTATTAAAGGAATTAAGTATGCTGATTTCATTCGCAAATTTCGAATTGAAGAAGCCAAACATTTACTCGCCCAAAAACTAACTTGGAATACAACTCGAATCGGCTTTGAATCTGGTTTTAACTCTTCATCTTCTTTTTTTGAGGCTTTTAAATTAGAAACTGGGATGAGCCCTAGTGAATTTAGGAAAAAACTCAAAGCTTAAGCTTCAATCATTTAACTAGGGCGAGGTTGCTGCTACATTACTTCCAAAAGCTATTGCAACGAAAATATCATTCCCATAAACAATGGAACGCCAAGGTGCAGAACTTGGTAAAGTCCTTTGTGTCCAGGTTATGCCATCTGGTGAAGTTGCCGCTTTATCCGTGCTATCAGCAACTGCAACAAAGACGCCATTGCCAAATGTTACAAAAAACCAAAAAGCATTTGGCAGAGTTCGAAGCGTCCAATTGACGCCATCAGAAGAAGTTGCAGCATTACCACTTCCATAGGAAAGTGCGACAAATGTTCCGTTTCCAAATGTTACAGTCTGCCAACTTCCTGCAGGTAAAGTTCGAGCTGTCCAATTGATTCCATCAGGGGAAGTTGCTGCATTACCCCCTGAGAATGCGATCGCAACAAAAACTCCGTTACCAAAACTCACTGATGACCAATCAGAATTACTCGGTAAGGTTCTAGGAGTCCAAGTAATCCCATCAGAGGAAGTAGCTGCATTTGTACTTGCATTTGACAACGCTACGAATAATCCATTTCCATAGGTAACTGACATCCAATTTCCAGCTGGCATAGTACGTTGTGTCCAATTAATTCCATCAGGGGAAGTAACTGAGGTCGTACTGCTACTTTCTGCAACAGCAACAAAAAGTCCTCCCCCATATGTCATTGCAAACCAATTTACGCTACCAATAGGTAGATTGTATTCCGTCCAGTTTACTCCATCAGTAGATCTTGCTACTATCGAGGTACCACTTTTAATAGCAATAAAAACCCCATTTCCAAATGCTACAGAGCGCCAGTTTCCAGAGCTTGGTAATGTTCTTCCTGTCCATGAGCTGCCATCAGATCCACCTTTTCCAAGGTTGTTTTCACCCAATCCATTTAGAATTCTAATACCACAATTAGGAGTTGTATCTCCAATTAAGCTTTTCGCAATCATAGTATTTTGGAAAGAAGATGAATTTGCATCACAAGGATTTTCAAGTTCAGAAGGAATACAAGAGGTAACAAAGATAAATAAAATAATTCCAATGAATAAGATATGAACTCTTAGAGGGTAGAGATTAAGCTTTACTAAGAAATTAAAATTAAGATTAATCATTTGCTTCATGTTATGAATTACTCCGAGCTAAAAAAATTTACATTTCCTTCAAAAATTAGAATGGAAAAGATTTTTCATTTAAGATTCTTTTAATAGCTTATTTTTACTTGATCTAATGATCCTATTAATCTTCTTTCTAATGCAATTAAAAGAATATTTATACAAGAGAAATCTAGCTTTAACCCTGAAAATTAAGACTGAATCCTTGATTACTCAAAAACTTTTTGAAAATTAATTATTCTATTCTATAGCAAAAATGTATTCCAGAATTATAATTTCGGATGATTCTTTTTTTATTACATTAAATGTGGATTACTTCAATTTTAAATCTGCCACGGTATTGGATGAGGCATGAAATTGAACCAAGAGGCAAATGACTTTGGGTATTTCGCTGTATGCTAAATTGTTATCCATTTGACTCTTTTGATAAAGATATATTTTTTCAAAAAAGTATTTAATACAAAAATTAAAATTAATTGACTAATATAAATCTAAAGTAATATTTTAGTATATTCATTTTTTTTAATTATCGAATTAGACATTTGATTGATAAATAATATATATTCTTTAAAGGAAATTATATAAAGGTGAATTTCTTAACTTTAGTATTACTTCATTCTGTTTTACTCTACTGGAGGCAACTATGATCTTAGAATCGGAGTAGATGGGGTTTCCGATATTAAGACCTTTGCAGCTGGAACCACAGGAAGTTATTTAGTAAAACTCAACTCGGACGGAAGTTATACTTGGGGGAAAATGATTCGAGGTTCAGTGAGTATTTTCTTAGATCAGTTGGCAATTCATCCCAAAAGAAAGTCTGTATTTATGACAGGTTATTTTACAGGAACAAATATTGATTTCTTCGCTGACTTTGGAGTTTCTCTTCCTCTTTCTTCAATTCCTGTGGCCTCGAATATGCCTATTTTAATAGAGGTAAACTCTGACAATGGAAGTTTAATCACAGCACGCATGTTAGTTGAATCAACAGATGGGATATCCGCTTGATTCTATGAAAATGGATAGTTTCGGAAATCTTTATCTCACTGGTCAATTTGGAGCTAATACCAATTTCCAATATGGAACGGATGGTGGAGTTATTTCTAAAACATACAATTATGGTGCTGCTTTAAGACAGGCAATTTTCGTTAAGATACGGCCGTAATTTTACATAATTTTATACAAAAAGAGCAAGATTCGGGTTTTGTTTTTTCCTTAAATGAGATAAGCTTACCTTATGAATCAGTATGCTACCATTGAGAAGGCGATTAAATTTATACATTCTAAGTCAGAACAAAATCCGAGTCTTGAAGATATTGCAAAATTCGTGAATCTGAGTCCCTTCCACTTCCAAAGAGTTTTTACGGAATGGGCAGGAATTAGCCCTAAGAAATTTCTACAGCATATTCACTTCAACAAAGCTAAATTGCTTTTACAAGATAAAACCATGACCCTTCTCGATGCTTCTGTTGATATTGGACTTTCTGGCACAGGTAGATTGCATGAGCTCTTTGTTAAAATGGAAGGAATGACCCCTGGCGAATATAAGAACGGTGGTCAAAATCTTACAATCAATACGAGTTACAGAGATAGCTTATTTGGAAAAGTACTGATTGCATCAACTCACAAAGGTATCTGCTCCATTCAATTCACTGAAGATAAAATAGCCGCTCTTAGCAATTTGCAAGATGACTTTCCGCATGCAAAATTTGTAAATTCTTCGGATATCTACCAAGATCTAGCCTTAAAGCAGCTCATTAATCCTAATTCTAATCTTTCTGAAATCAAACTGCATATAAAAGGAACTGGATTTCAAATGAAAGTTTGGGAAGCACTTTTAAAGATTCCTATGGGCAAAATGTACACTTATGGATCTTTAGCTTCTTCGATTCAAATGTCAACTGCTTCAAGAGCAGTTGGATCCGCTATTGCTCGCAACCCTATCGCATTTCTTATCCCTTGCCATAGAGTCATACAATCTTCAGGAAATATAGGAGAGTATAGATGGAACTCTGATCGAAAGACTGCAATTTTGGCTTGGGAAGCAGTCCAATCTATAAACAATTTAGATTAGAATATGAATTTATTTAAAAATACCAATACCCGTTCATTGAATTTACTACCTTTCGATGGAGAAGTATACTACTATGGATCTATCTTCCACTCGGAAGAAGCTGATAATTACTTTGTAAATCTCATGAATAAGATAGAGTGGAAAAATGATGAGGCAATCCTATTTGGTAAGCATATTATCACAAAACGAAAGGTAGCTTGGTATGGTGATTATCGATATTCATACACCTATTCCAAAACTACCAAAGACGCCCTTCCCTGGACAGAGGATTTGATTAAGATTAAGTCTTTGATTGAAAAAGTCCTAAACTATAAATTTAATTCATGTTTGTTGAATCTTTATCACACAGGCGAGGAAGGAATGGCTTGGCACAGTGATGATGAAAAATCTCTAGAAAGACAGGGAATCATAGCCTCGGTATCTTTTGGAGCAGAAAGAAAATTTGCCTTCCGTCACAAGAAGACGAAACAAGTCATACCCATCAATCTGGAAGCAGGGAGTCTACTAACCATGCAAGGAACAACTCAAGACTATTGGCTGCACCGACTTCCACCAACTAAAAAGGTTTCTAGGCCACGAATTAATTGTACTTTCAGAAATATGAGATGATTTTCTAAAACAGTTTATTCCTTTTAACTATCTCTCCAATTGTAGAATTTTTACTTACCATCTGAATTGAGTAAAATGGGCAAAGCATCTTTTCCATTGGGAACAAAAATCAATTTGTTATTTGGATTTTCCATAGCTTTCAGTTGAATGTATTTCTGCGTTAAGGATTCTGAAATCAATTTCTGGGCTTTGGCCTGTGCTTCTGCTTCCAATAAAATCGACTTAGCTTTTCCCTCTGCAGTTATTGTTTGAATTTCAGCATCCTTTTTCGCGATATTGATTTCAAATTTCATTTGTTCTTGCTCTTGTTGTTTTGTAAGTTTGGATTCTATCGCTTTTAATATGGAAGGGCTATATTCCACATCATCCACAATGACATCATCAATTTCAACATGCTTATCTTTTAATTTTTCATCCAAATTCTTTTTGATTTGAGCAGCTACATTAGGAGTTTCTTTAGATATGGATACCATGTTGTAAGCAGAAAGTACGTTGCGTATGGAAGTGCGAAATTGTGGTTTTACAACTTTCACATAATAATCTCTTCCTATTTCCATCTGAAGTTCATACAATTCATTTGTCTTGGGACGTAGAATGATATCCGCAGTTACGGTTATTGTTAGGTCATCTCGAGTAAGAACTTCAACTTTCTCCTGGTAGGATTGCCACTGTATGGAATAGGTAAATACGCTGTTCCATGGCGCATAGAATTGAACTCTTGATTCCAATGGTTTTTGGCTTAGTCCAGTTCCATAAGGTCTCCACATTAAGCCAACTTCACCTGGACCTATGATGGATATGCAAGAGGAAAAAAACAAAAGAAGAAAGAGAGGAACATACAAAACTTTTTTGGAAAAATGGTATTTTGTAAAAAGATTTGGACTTTTCATAAGTTAAGATTAGACTAATGAACATGAAACAATGGTTTCGTCTACCTAGTTCGTCGTTCTTAATTTTTGGGGTTTTTATTCTTATCCAACTCTCCTTTCTTTCCTCTTGTATAGAAGACGAAAGTGTTATAAAAACGCAACCTAGTCCAGAGATTCTTTTCTTGGAAAAAGTTGCGAAGGGAGATCTTTTGGCTGCTAGAGACTGGCTGGACCAAGGAGTTTCAGTTCATGTGAAAGATTCTCTTGGCAATTCAGCGCTGATAAAAGCTTGTGATGCAGAAGATATAGAAATGGTAGAAATGCTTTTGGGTAAAGGAGCCAATTCCAATCAGCGAAATTTGGCTGGAGAAACTGCATTGTACAGAGCGGTTTTCAGGGGTAACTTAGCCTTGGTTCAAATCCTAAGCAAGTCAGGTGCTGAAATTCATGTCAAAACTGTTTCTGGCGAAAGTCTTTATGAATTAGCGGAAGAAAGAGGTGAAGATGCTATTTTAGAATATTTGAATGCTCTTAAGAAAATTAAATAACAAAGCTGAGATCCCATTCAAAAAGACTGAGATTAGGAATCCTGCACTTTAAATTATCAAGAAAACTTAGAGCATTCAAATTTTGTTTTGGATTTTTATCGTAAGAAAAATTGAACTAAAGTCCTATAAAACTTACTGGTTCTAATTTACAGGCATTACCCTCAAGCACACTGTATCCCGCTGAATTTAAACTAGGAGCTGCTGAACTAAATGGTAAGTTGCATGGCACTGCTACTGAAAGCTTTTGAATAGAATTAGAAACATCAGCAATCTGTAGTAATCCGATCGATGCTATATCTTGTTTGCATTTATCAAAAGAATCCCTCGTATAGTATGTATCATCTTTAATTCCAGTTGTAGAAGTAAAGATTTCAGGACTTGCTAAATTGAGTAAAAATGATGTTGAATCGAAAGAAATAAGTGAACTATTTCCTTGTCGAATCCGAACTAATGCAGGAGTAGTGCATCTTACTGCTAAGCAATTATTTGTAAACACGAAGGTTGCTGATGTAGAATAAGAGATTCCTGATAAATCTGAGGTTCCACAATTAGCTGCAGATACAGAGTAAGAACAAGTTCCAGCAGTCGTTATTGTAGGGGTCCTAATAGATGCTACTTGAATAAACAATCCGTTAGGTGAGGATGTTAAAGGTTGTGACCTAAAGTATACTGTCCCACCAGGTGCACTTAAATCAACGAAAGTATTCGAATCATTTGGAATGGAAAAGTTACTAGCTGAAGTTGAAGAAGCAAGTGGAGAAATAGAAGGAATACCATCCGTTGAACAAACCACAGAACTTGACGTTGTAGGAGAAAACGAAGAAGAAGGAGTAGATAATAAGAGTGCGATTGATGAAAAAGAAAGAGTGCCTCTTAATTCTTCAATCTCTTTCAATGCATCCTTTCCTTTTATTCCTGTGGGAGAATAAATATTAGCACAACTTATTGATGTTAATAAGATGAGTGTAAGAAAAAAAGATTTCATAAGTACCTCGAAATTTTTGTTTTTGTTCATTATTCATTTCATGCTGTTAATGTAAAGAAATTTATATAAAACAAAGATTATATTTTAAAAAATTGTAATTAAAAACTATGCTTTTATCAGCAATTTTCTATGCATTAACAAACTCTGTTCTCTATTTTGGAATTTGGCGAGTCCAATTTAATTTTACTCAGTTTTCACCTAAGGAAAAATTTTCGATTGGCGGACTTTTGCCAACAGTAGATGTGTTGTTTTTTTCTTACATCCTTCCCAATATCTATTTCCAATATTATGATATAAAATCCTTTATCCTATTGGAAGAATCTAAGAAGAATTCAAAAGGCAATGAATACAAAGAACTCATATTTAAGATCCAACTTAATAATAATAGATTATTAGAAATTTACGCTACAAGAAAGCCTAATTTAAAATTAGCAAAGCAGACAATCAACATCCTACAGCAATTAAAATCTCAAAAAATAAGAGTCAAACAACCCAAACTTCTTTATTATAAAAAATGGTTTCAATATATAGATTCTTCTAAAGTTCTAATAAAATAAATTTTCTTATTGCAATCAATACTAAGATAATAGATCATTTACATCATTCTCGATTTAAGGACTATCTATGAAAAATTTTCCCTATCTCATACTTATAGTTTTAATTATTATAAGTGGATCATATAATAATTTATTTTCTCAGAAATTAGTTCGGGAGATCCTTGGACCCAAGAATTTGCCTGGAACATCTGAAGAAATTTCCTATGAAAGTTCCGCAGATCCTATGGAAGACAATTCTATTTTATACCTTGGAAGGGGAAATGATCCATTCAAAGTCAATTTATTCTTTGTAGAGATCCAATCTGGTGATTTCTTTCAGTACACACCATCTGTATTAGAATATTTTGATACTAACAAAGAACTTCTGAAGCCTGGTTCAGAACTAAATAAAAATAGAAAGAACTCTGTTTACTTTGAGAAATTATTATATTTTGATCGAAAATTAAACCAAGCTATGTTCTTGGTTAAGAATTCGGCATCAAAGTATTTTGTTGGTTCCAAAACTTTTCTAGTTGTTTGGGACATCCAAGAAGACAAACTAATTGATATACAAATTATCGATGAGACCAACACGAAATCTTCGCCTATGCTTTTCTTTAAACCATTAGGACTAGATTCTGATAGTACTTTTTATTATTACACCTTCCAAACAATATCAAAAGAGAAAGATGCGGATATTATAACAGAAATCTTTCAATATAATTCCAAAAAAATTGAATCCTTGCACAAATTCCAAACTAAAGTTTATCCGAGTCATTTTCTTTATGATAACAAAAATCAGAAAATCCTCATATTAGAGTATTCTGAATCCTATAAGAAAGAAAATCCACATGCAGTTTCCTATGACATCAAAACCAAATCTGCAATTCGTTTTCCAATTCCTTCCGTTCCATATGGCGATATCTATTCTCAAGATGGAAAGAGGATCTTTATAGCATCGGCAGAAACAGGTGAATTTAAAATTTATGATTCTGAAACTGGAAAGGTGCTATCTTCCAAAAAAGTTGGAACCTATGGTCATGCAATGGGCTATTGGAAAGATAATGAGATTGCCTGGATTCGCAACAGCGGGATCCATATCTATGATGATAAAACTTTCAAACAAAAGAAAGTTATACCTACCAGAAAATATTTTCCAAAAGGTCCTGTGAATGTCCAAGGTTCAATGGCAGATCCAAGCTTTGGGATTCTGCTTAGAAATTCTTTCTCAGATAAGGGAGAAGACTATAGAATTCTGCAAGCAGAGTAGTAAGTCGTTCATCTTGGAATTCTATTAGAATAAAGAAAAGGTATCTAGTTTTTTAACTTTTTCAATTCAGCTGGAATCTTCATGGATCTATGATTCACCATGGGAAAGCTTCTCTTGAAATAGAATTCTCTTGAGTTACTAGCGTCCTCTAAAAGTTTCACGATTTTCTCATGGCCCTTTGACTCTGCAAATTTTTGAGCGGTCCAAGCATCCATAGTTCTTAAAACATCTGCCTTATTCTGAATAAGCAATTCAACGATTTCCTTGTGTCCGAAGTAACTCGCATACATTAGAGCTGTCCATTTTTTATTATCTGCATTGATATCTGCACCATCACGAATTGCTTGCTCGGCTGTCTTTGTATCGCCTGTGAACGCTGCATTCAATAAGTTCCAATTTGCTTCAAGCATACTATTACTTGGCGTATCCTCTACATCAGCTTGTCCTTGTGGACGAATAGAACGATAGAGTGCAATTTGTTCAGCATCACTCAATAAACGATTGTAAATAATTAAATCATCTACATACCCATGAAGAACATCCCCTCTTGAGAAATCCGAAAATTCTATTCCTAAACTATCACCATAAAAATTAGCACCTGGTTTGTATTTGCCTAACTCATCTGCCAATCTATCACTAATCATAATATCATCTAATCTCTTACCGTTCAATCGAAGCATAACTCTTCTCTTTTTAGAATCTAATGATATAAGTATATTCTGCCATTTATTAGCAGGTATCGTAGTTTCTTCCAAAATAAAAGACCATGCCCCTATAGCGCCTTCTGTTCCTCTTTGGTAGCTTGGATCAACAATAACATTTAGCTTTCCATTTTCAACTATCACTTTTAGAAGTTTATAACCTACATGAAATAAAATAGCTGATTCAGTGCTAAGTGTTTTAAAATTTAAACTCAATGAAAATTCTTTCGCATAAGGTTCATCACTCTTATTTTTATATAAGAAATAAGCTGTTGTCTTATTTGAATCATACTTGCCATCAGCGTATAAGGTTCCTGTTTTTAATGCTGCCTTCCCACGAAGAATCAAATCCTTATTCTTGCCTAATTTATCTTTAAGATTTTCAAAATCGTAATATGCTAATTTTCCCAAATCAAGATCCACTGGCCCAGATAGATCTATTGGTTTCACTCGATCAGACTGTATCGATGCATAATTCATACGAAATGGTATCTTATTTTTATTTAAAGCGAATTCCAACCATCTACGTTTTGCTTCAAGACCACCTGCATATTGTGTATTTGGTCGATTAGGATAATCCATCTGCGTTGTGTGAAGCACCTCACCTTTGTGAATCAAAATAATAGTTCCTAGAGTAATCCCTTTGTCACCTAACTTCGTATTTGTTTTTTGGTATAGAGAATATACAGCAGAATATAAAGTTCGAGATTGATTGATATTGATAGCACCCAAGTGCAGACCATCGACATCACTGAATTCTCTGGCGAACATTCCTTCTGCATAGCCTCCCATGTCACAGGACAGAGAGAACATAGCGAGTATAGGTTTATTCTGCGAAAGGGATTGATAATTGGAATCTGTTACTGCAATAAAGTTTGCAAAAAGGGATTGAGGGAAAATCGATAAAAAGATTAAAGCAAAAATAAGTTTTTTCATAGAGAGATTCTGAGTCCTTAAGGATTCCATGTTCGCAGCCTCATCAAACTTTGATCAAGATTTTTTTTGGAAATTTCTCTTATAAAAAATAGTCTATCCAAGATTTCAAAAATTTCTGCTGTCTTTCTAAGTCTAATTTTTGTTCAAGAAAATTTTGCAATAGGGTAATTCTCATGGCTAAATCATCTCAAAATAAAGAAAAATGGCAAAATTTCACAACAGAAGATTTAAATCGAATGGTAAGAATGGGTTGGGAGGATAGAACAACTTTTGATTCCATTCAAATCCAATTTGGGTTAACACCTAACGAGTTCATTCAATTCATGAGATCTCAATTAGACAAGAAAGCTTTCATTCGCTGGAGAAAACGTACACATGAAAGAGGACACCTCAAACATAGCAAAATCCGTGGAAATGATATAAATCGATTTAAGTGCTCTAGACAAAGTATAGATGGAATTACCAAAGGCTGGAAATAAATTAGTTTGACTCCAAACAAATTACCATGCAAGAATTTTCCTTTTTTGATTTTTCTATATTGGGCTTCGGTGGATTATTTTGTATAGTCTGGGCAGCGGGTTTAAGCTTACAATTACCCAATCAAATCAAATGGGTTGCAGTTTCTTTTATAGGAATCTCAGGTATTCGTTTGATCTGGGAGGCATACACGCTTTCAAATGCAGTTTTTTATTTTCCTGAAATTTATCCCCTGCCTATACCATTCTTATATTTTGTTGGTCCTTCTATTTTATTATATTATGAAACCCTCAGTGGGAATATTCAATGGAATTTAAAATATAAACATTTAGTTCCAATAGCAATAAGTTTTTTACCCTTACTCTATTGGTTCTACATTAGTTCAGATCAAAGATTTCATCTCATACTATCTATTCTCTATGGACATTGGGAATCCCCGAATAGCATCTTTACCTTTTGGGTCCTAGGACCCAAGATTTCTATTTTGGTTTATGCTCTATTTATAGGAACAAGGAAATCTGGGGAAGGAGCTTTAGCCATTTCATTGCTACCTGAAAAAGTCAGGGTTTTTTCTATAACTCTTTTGATTTATATTTTGCTTATGATTCTTACGGATATCATTGGTTATGTGACAGGAATAAGATACTTATACCGAATCAGTGCTTGGTCTCATACTTTTGCAGTAATTTTTGTTTATCTTTATTCGAAGTTAAATCCATATAGCATGCTAGAAATTTCAGGAGCAATCAAATCAGCTAGGTATACTCGATCTAAATTGAATCGTATCAACCACCAAATTGCACTTAATAAACTAAAGCACCTCATGTCAAATGAAGCCTATTATGCAGATGAGGATCTAAGATTACCTTCCCTAGCCGAGGCGATGAAAATGAGTCCTCACCAATTGTCTGAGTTAATCAATGCACATTTCCAAATGAGTTTTATCCATTTTGTGAATAGCTATAGAATAATAATGGCTTGCAAAATGTTGGAAGAAGAAGAAAGAAGCATACTTTCCATTGCATTTGCTGTCGGATTTAATTCTAAATCGGCTTTCAATAGAGTCTTTCGAGAATTCATGGCGAATTCTCCCAGCGAATACAGAAAGAATCCAAGTCTCTTTGAAGAAGTAAAAAAACATCTTAGCAATAAGATTCAAATAGATAGCGTAGATACCAATACAAGCGAGTCTCAAGTTATAGATTAGGACGACATTTTAAAAGATCTTGGCTATAATTCTTCTAAAAGTAATTAGGAGAAAATGATGATTGAAAATTTAGCTGAAATGTTTTTGGAAACAAAAAAAAAATATGGAAACAAAAGTGCATTTGCGACTCGCAACAAGGATAAAAAATTTGATAAGATCTCTTATCATGAATTGTTCGAGCAAGCTGAGAATCTTTCAACTGCCCTTATTGATCTTGGAGTAAATGCTTCAGACCATGTTGGCATCATAGCAGACAATCGATTAGAATGGATTTTAGCTGATATAGCGGTACTTTTTGCAGGAGCTGCAGATGTTCCCAGAGGAACAGATGTGACGGATGGAGATATTTGCTATATACTTCCACATGCTGATGTCAAATTTGTTTTTGTTGAAAATAGCCAAGTTGCCCAGAAAATACTTAAAAATAAAGATAAACTTCCTAAGCTAACGCTCATCCTCATGGATAAAGATTCTATACCAACGGATGGGATTTTGCATCTCTATGAACTCATCGAAAAAGGCAAAGCTCTAAGAAAGTTAGGTGATCAAAGAGTTAAATCAAGAATTCAAAATATTAAAAAGGATGATTTGTTTACTTTAATTTATACATCAGGTACTACGGGAGCTCCCAAGGGAGTCATGCTAACACATTATAATGTTATGTCACTCATCAACCATAATCCAGTTGAATTTAACCCAGAAGATAGATTTTTATCGATTCTTCCAGTTTGGCATATATTTGAACGAACTTTTGAGATGTTAGGAATTGCGAAGGGAAGTTGTACTTATTATTCGAACATTCGAAATTTAAAAGAAGACTTACAAATCGTACGTCCTACTTTTCTTGCCTCGGCACCTAGATTATGGGAAAGCCTTTACCAAGGAATTATGGCTAACCTAGAGAAAGCTCCTAAAATCAATCAGAGACTTTTTTTCCTTGCCTATTCTATTTCAAATCACTTCCAATCAGCAATTCGCTTTTTAAAGTTTCAAGAAATTGACTTAGATGGTAGAAGCACTCTTCGTTCTGCATTGATTGGTATCTATCAAATTGCAGTAGTCTTAGTATTATTTTTACCAAACTTTATTTTGGATAAAATTGTTTTAAGAAAAATACGAGAAGCCACAGGAGCTTGCCTGCGAGGAACTCTATCTGGTGGTGGTGCATTGCCTAAACACATTGATGAATTTTTCAATTTTATAGGTATTCCTGTTTTTGAAGGCTATGGACTAACCGAAACCGCTCCTTCGATAGCTGTGAGAACTTTTGAAAAAATGATAATTGGTACAGTTGGTCCACCCTATGCCAATACTGAAATCAAACTCCTTGATCTAAATACAGGAAAGCAAATTTATCCAGCGGAAAATGGTTTTGGTCTTAAAGGAGAAATCCATATTAGAGGACCGCAAGTCATGAAAGGATACTACAAAGACCAAGTAGCAACCGAAAAAGTATTGAAAGATGGATGGTTCAACACGGGTGATCTCGGAATCATGACATACAATAACTGCCTTAAAATTGTAGGTCGTTCCAAAGAAACAATAGTACTTCTTAGCGGAGAAAATGTAGAACCCAATCCTATAGAAAATAAGCTACTCCAATCGGAATTAATTGATCAGTGTATCGTTGTAGGACAAGATAAAAAATATTTAACCGTACTGATTGTACCTAACTTAAATAAATTTAAAAACTATGGAACTAGTTTAGAAATACTAAGCCATAACAAAGATGTGAATAAACAAATTCGTGATGAAATTAAAAAGTTAATCAGCACTGAAAATGGATTTAAATCCTTTGAGAAAATTCAAGATTTCCGCTTACTTCCTAAAGCTTTTGAAATGGGTGACGAACTCACCGCAAAACTTAGTGTTAAGAGGCATATCGTAACAGAAAAGTATGCGAAACTCTTCGATAGTATGTATATGTAAAAAATTATTTCCACATAGATGAATTCCCAAGGAAGGAATTTTCTCAAGAAAAATGGAGACGCTGGGATTCGAACCCAGGTCCTATTATTCTCAAAAACAGCCTCTACATGCTTATGTCATTCTGAATTGTCGGGAAGGTGGAACCAATGACCGGGTATTCCTTCCTTACTCGGATTGATGTTTTCCAATGGACCAACCTGATGAACTTCCATTAGAATCCTTTGAGAGTTGCGAGACTTAGTCCACCAAAGGAAACAGAGTTAAGTCTCGTAGCAGGTTCTTAAGCTGCTAGGGCTAATTCGTTGTTAGCGGTTATTAAAGTTGAAGGTTATTAAGTAGGACCCTCACCTCTGCATGCCACTGAATCCAAGTCAACAACAGTCGAAACCAATGTCGTCCCCGATTTACTAATAATTAGACCATATTTCTATTTTGGAAGTTCAAATAAAGAAAAAAAGATTGTTAAGCAAGAAATTTACTAGAAAATGACTCTACATGGAGACTAATTTCACTCCCTCCAAAATCACGATTCGGGCAAAACTGCTTGGGATCATCCTAGCAATTATAGTCTCTGGACTTGCACTTATGATTTTTCTTGCTACCTATTTCTTCAGAGACGATTCTGAGAAAAGGGTTCAAGACAATAACCTCGCTCTGGTAGATATCATAGGTCAGAAGGTAGAATCTGATCTTAAAGGAATATCTTTTGCCCTGCAAAGCTTTTCCAATCTTCAAATGCAGAATTCCAGTGCTCAAGTTAAATCCGAGCAAGAAAAAGAACTTTTTGCTAACAATCCCAACTTTATATATATGGCGATTCTAAGTTCATCTGGAGAAAACATAACTACAGTTAAGTATTTTATTAATAAAAAGTACATTGAAGAAAATGAGATTAAACCATCATCCTTTCAGTCAGTTAACAAATCCTATGAAGAGAAACTTTTCAAGTCACTTAGAGGGGGAACTGTCTTATTCAATGCTAGCCCGGGGTTTGTAACACCTATCTTAGGAATGGCTATACCATGGAGAAATGCTGGTAAGAATTATTCCTTACTTGTATACATTGATTCTATTGAATTTATTAAAACTTTTCAAGGACAAGGAATTAATACCACTTATTTGGTAAATGAAGAAGGTGAAATACTCGCCCACTTAGATACCAAACTTGTCATTGAAGGTTCAAATTTGTCTAATGTGCCTATCGTTAAATCAATGCTAGAGTCTAAAATTGACAATAGGCAAATTAAATACAATGACGACAAGAATAAAGAAATATTAGGTTCCTTCAAGAAGCTTTGGAACTATGGACTTGGAATTATCTCTGTAGTGGAGGCTGATTTAGTTTTCGAAGCTGTTTATAACATCCAAAGAAGGAACTTGATAATGCTTTTCATCATTATCAATATTTCTGTAGTAATTGTTTTTATATTTTCAAGAACCATCTCTAATCCAATTAAATTATTAGTAGAGGCCACTAAGGAAGTTGAACAAGGGAATTTTAACGTAACCATTAAACCAGTATCAGGTGATGAAGTTGGGGTTTTGACTCATTCATTCCGTTCGATGGCGGAAGGATTAGAAGAAAGGGAAAAAGTAAAAAGCATCTTAGGTTCCATGATTGATCCTACGGTGGTGCAAGAAGCCATGAAGGATATGGCTGCCTTGAAACGTGGTAAGGAAGATGAAATTACTGCATTCTTTTCAGATGTTGCTGGTTTCTCTACAATTTCAGAACAGCTAACTTCTGTTGACTTAGCGAGCTTATTGAATGAATATCTTTCTTCAATGACTATCATACTAAAACAACATGAAGGTGTATTGGATAAATATATAGGGGATGCAATAGTTGCTATCTTCAATGCCCCCGTTCATATTGAAAATCACTCACTTAAGGCAGCAAGAGCTTCCTTAGAGATGGTAGGAAAATTAGATGAACTTCGTAAATATTGGACCAAGAACAATTTGTATTCCAAGGAAGCCCAAGAAATGGATGCAAGAATTGGTCTTAACACTGGTCCCGCAAAAGTAGGATTCATGGGAACTGATGATCTCGCTTCCTATACAATGATGGGAGATACAGTTAACTTGGCTGCAAGACTTGAGGCTGCGGGTAAGGATTATGGTGTAAGTATACTGGTGAGTGAAACAGTTAATGAAAGAATCATTTCTGAAATGTTTACTCGTGAATTGGATCTAGTACGAGTTAAAGGGAAAAATGAACCTGTTAAATTGTATGAGTTGATTGATACAAAATCCGGTATTGCTAGTAATTTGAAAGAGTGTGCAGCTCTTTATGAGCAAGGTCTCAAGAAGTATCTTTCACGAGATTTTAAAAATGCTATCGTCTTTTTCCAAGATGCTATAAAAGCTAAGGGAACAAAAGACAAATCTTCTAAAATGTTAATTGAAAGATGTGAATATTTTATAACTGAACAACCACCGAAAGATTGGGATGGAGTTTTCACTAGGACGCATAAATGACAGGCTTTCAATCTAAAATTGATGCTGTTGTTTCCTGGAAATTATGGGAGAAACTATTTTTAGCATTTGAGCTCTTTTTGATTCCTATCTTGTTCCTAATTTTATTTTTTGATTTCCAAAGAAGGTTAGATGCAGGTGGAAGAGAGCAAATTGGTATCATCTCTTTCAAACAAAAAACTGTCCAAAGAAAATATGGTGATAGGGTTGTATGGGAAGGAATGGAAGCAAGTTTTCCATTATACAATCGCGACTCCATTCGAACTGGAGATTTGTCGGATGCAGAAATAACTTTAACTGATGGCACCAAACTTGAAATAGATGAAAATTCCCTCATAGTTCTAAATATAACGAAAGAAGAAAAAGAAATTGATTTTGCTTATGGAACTTTATCAGCAAATAGCTCCTCGAACGATTCCGGTGAGGCGATCAAAATTAAATCAGGTGAAACAGTTGTTGCTCTTGACAAATCAGATGTTAGCCTAAAGCAAAACGAAGACAAATCATTGATTCTTGATGTTAAATCAGGAGTTGCAAGCCTATTTCAAAATGGTAAAGAAAATGTAATCAACGATGGCGAAAAAGCTGTTCTTAGCGACCAAGAAACAAAAATAACAAAGAATCCACTTAAGGTAATTTCCCCTTCTTCCAATCTTAAATTAGCCTCTGTGAATGCTAATACTGATGTAGAATTTGCTTTTGAAGGTTTAGATTCTGCGGATAAGAATTTTCTGGAAATTTACAAAGATAGAAAATTTAGCCAATTGTTTAAGAAAAGATCCATCACTTCCAATAAATTAACAGAATCATTTCCTGAGGGTATCTACTATTGGAGAATTACCTCGAATGGGAGTGCAGGCTCCTCTGGTAAAATTTCAAACCTACAGATTAAATCTGCACAACTCGTAAGTCCGAACAATAATAAAAAATACTTTGCTACCAAAGAACAAACATTAGTTGCCTTTTCTTGGGTTTCTCAAAATGAATTTAACCAATCCATAGTCGAAGTCTCTTCAGATCCAGAATTTTCTAAATTAGTTTCAGAAAGAGGTACTTTAGGTAAATCAATCTCTATGGAATTGCCCCAAGGCAATTATTATTGGAGAGTCAAATCAATTATTAATTCAAATTCGAATCCAATTTATTCAGCAGCTCAAAGATTCGAAATAACTAATGATGAACCAGATAGAGCGCCTAACTTGCTTTATCCTAAGTCTAATGACTCTATCCCAGAGACAGTAGCTAATATCAATGGACTCAAATTTATATGGACCGAAATAAAAGGCTATAAACATTATAATTTGGAAATAGCAAATAATGCAAATTTCAAAGATCCAAAGATAATTAATTCTATAGTTTCAACATCTTATCAGTTTAAAGACAAAATATCCTCAGGAAATTATTTCTGGCGTATCACAGGAATTACACCTTCTGGGAAATCAGGAGATCCTTCCAAGCCGAATTCATTTTCCATAAAAGCACTCGAAGGAAATATCTTTTCTCTACAATCAGTAAGTTCAATTTCTAAAGTTAAAATGCAAAAGGAAGGATTGCAGCTTAAATGGAAAAAACTACCTATCCAAGGTAGTTATAAGGTTGAAATAGGAAAGGACTCCGAATTTAAAGATGTAGTAAAAACTTTAACAACTAGCATCAGTCAGGTCTCCTTCAATGACCTACAATTAGGAACTTTCTTTTGGAGGGTTTCACTAACTGATGAATCTGGAAATTCTTCCTATATATCTGAATCAAGATCCATATCTATATTCGATTCATCTGGACCTATCTATCCTCAAAAGGATCAAGTTATCAATATGTCGAACAAAGAGAATATAGTCTTCTCATGGAGTGCTCAATCGAATATAAAAAATTACACTATTCAGATTTATCAATTAAAAGGAACTCAAAAAATATTATTGCTTCAAAAGTCAACTAATACAAACTCATTTATTATGGACGAATTATCATTGTTAGATGAAGGAAACTTCAATTGGCAGATTGTTGTTGAAAATCCTTCATCTGGTGAAAAAACAGTAGAATTTTCTTCTAATTTTTCTATAAGTTTAGACAAACTACCTGAGAAAATTGAATTGTTAACACCCAAGGTTCAGTATGCGGACTAAATATTTGAAGCTAAGGTATATTACATTCCTGATTTTGTTGATCTGCTTGTTCGTTGATTCTATTTATGCAGAGTCAGAAAATCAAGGACAAATAATAAAGTGGAAAGCTTTGAATGGTGTAACATTTTATAGATTTGAATTAGAAGATTCATCCGGAAAGAGTTTGGTTTCTGAAAATGTAGATAAAAATTATTATGAAGTTAAATTAGAAGTTGGTAAATATAGATTTAGAATTTCTGCATTAAATAAATTTAATAAAATTGGACGTGTCTATAATTGGCAAACACTTGAAGTGAAACCAGTGCAACCTCCTGTGATTAAGGAAAGCCCAGCTATTTTTAATCCTAAAGAATCTGGGAACTCTTTAGAAATTAAAGGTGAATACTTACATAGAGGAACAATAGTTACTTTGAAATCTCCATCCGGCAAAACCATCCAAGCCAAAAAAGAGGTTCTACCAGATGGTTCCGGAATTAAAATTATCATGCCTGAGAATCTTGAAGAAGGAAATTATTCAGTTAGCATTCAGAATTCTATAGGTAAACCTATTGAACAAAAGGTTCAATTAAATTCTAATGTGCCAACTCAAATTTCTAAGGTTGAGGTTAAAAGTGATTCAGAAGATTCAAATTTAACAAACAATAATAGTGATAACCCTTTCATTAATACAAGTGGGAATAAAAAGACTAAATATGTTATTCCAATGCTATGGAGATCTGCTTTAGTTCCTGGCTGGGGCCATGAATATGCTGGCAAACGTAACATAGCTTCAATATATTTCTATTCCTCAATTGTAACTGGATTGTATGCATTAAATCGTTACGGAGTGTATAATAAAAATCGCGATTCTTATGAAGAAGCATCGCGGAATTACTTGATATCAACTTTATCAGGCAACTCTTCTTTGGGAAATGCTTTATTCTTTGAACAAGATATTACAACTAAATACAATGCTACACTAAACTCAAGATCGCAATTTAATTATTCTGCACAAGCTTTTAGCATTATTTATCTTGCATCTCTTATTCATGCAATTATCAATGGGACACAATTGGAAGGAAGTCAAACCTTTCAATTTAATAGTACTCCCGAATATTTTAATAATGAAATAGGTACAAAATATACTGTAATTTATAATTTTATCTACTAGGAGCAAATGATGAAAAATCATTTTTGTATTAATCATTTTCTATTATTTCTCTTTTCTCCTTTCTTTATATGCCAGGTAAATTCGCAAGAAATTTCAAACTTTGAGTTCCCAATAGCAAAGGTTCATTTTTATAGTTCGCAGGCAGATATTGAAAGATCAGGGGTGGTTCAAATCTCAAAAGGACGGAATTCCATAGAGATAAAAAATTTAACATCCAAGTTGGAAGATAGCTCAATTCGTATTCTAGTGAAGAACAAATCTCAAGAAGATAAAATTAAAATTCTTTCTCTAGAGGTCGAATCCAATCAATCAGAAGAAAATTATGAAGTTGAAATTCAAGAATCCGATGAACTAGTAAAATCATCTCAATTTAAATTAAAAAAATTAACAGATGAATATTTAAGTCTTCAAGAAGAAGAAAAAACAATAAAATCTATTCAATTTGCCAAAATCCCAGAAGGTAAAAACAAAAATTCTTCCATCTCCAATATCAATCTCAATCAATGGGGATCGAATCTAGATTTTGTACAGAATGCACTTAAAGAAAACCATTCCAAATCTATTAAACTATTAGATGAAATTGATACAGCAAGATCAGAATTAAACCTAGCATTATTTATATCTAATAAATATAATTCTAGAAGAACGAAGTTTTCAAAATCACTTAAAATTGAAATAGATTCAAAAGAAAGCCTACAGCTACCATTAACAATTATCTATAGAACATCAGGAGCAAGTTGGTATCCTGTTTACACAGCTAAACTTTTAGATGATAAAGTTTCTCCAACTTTGAAATTAGTATCTTATGCATTGGTTAAAAATGAAACTGGAGAACCTTGGTTCAATATTAAATCTTCCTTTTCAGCTACAGATCCTAATGAATCCGCTATTTTACCAACATTGAAACAATGGAAGATAGAAACTAGATTGATTTCTAAAAATGAAAAATCTTCTTTAAAGAAAAGAGCAGAATCACCTTCTCCTTCCCAAGCTATACAAAATTATAATGACACACCCGAACTAGAAGCAGATGAATACCAAAAAGTTGCTAAACCTCGATCCAAAATTTTAAATAATAAGTCTTTACCATCGCAGGAATTTTATTCAAATAATTTAGCACAGGTTAAAGACAAAAGAGCAAATAGGAAATCTGAACAAACCCAAGAAGCACTAGACAATTTTCAGTCGAATATTATGAATAGAGATCAAAATCTTTCGCAAGGAAGATATGAGGAAGCAATCAAGTATAGTAATGATGTTTTGCAAAATATTGAATCTTTAAATCCTAAATTTAAAAAGCATTTTAAAGAAGAACAAATAGCTTCTGAAAATATAAAAAGACAAGCCCTTGAAATGCAGGAGAACAAAGATTTGATATCTAAACTCATTCAACCAAAGTCTTCTAAGCGAGGATACGACTTTTATTATGAAGTGAATTCGAGCGAAACAATACCTTCAGACTCTGCTTATCGAAAAATATTCCTTTCTGAAAAATCACTTAGCACTGATTTATATTTTGAAGCAAATCCTGTAATGCAAAATTTGAGCTTTCTCATAGGTCAGGTTTCTTATAAAGATTCTAATCCTATTCTCGAAGGTCCCTTATCTATCTTTCATAATTTTGATTATTTGGGCGAATCAATTCTCAATAATGTATCCAATAACCAACCATTTAAATTGAATCTTGGTGCAGATGAAGACATACAGGTTACAAGATCTATTGAAAAATTTAGAGAGATTACAGGAATCATTAATAAATCATACAATAACAAATTCAATGTTAGCATTAAAGTTAAAAATCGAAAAAAAATTCCAGTAGTCATTGATATTTTTGAACGAATTCCTATGCCATCCAATGATCTTGTAAATGTAAATATAGGAAAAATGAATCTTCAGCCACTTGAAGTGGACAAAAATTACGGTTTGTACAAATTCCGATTGAATCTTCCGCCCAATAAAGAAGAAATTATTAAGATTGAATACAATTTGAATCATTCAACAGAAGTACAACCTTCATTTAATGAAGCAGGTAAAGAGTGGTAGCCATGAAAGTATTAGATATAAGAACTCTTTTCTCTTCGTTATTATTCATTAAACGTAGAAATCAATTCTCTAAGCAATTACTACTTATAATTGTTATAGTTCTCAATTACTCTCTTTACTCTCAAGAAAGAAAATACAATTTTCAGCCTGCGATAAAAGATGTTATTGTTTACCCAGATAGAGCTATGCTTCTTAGAACGGACAAACTGAACCTAAAAGTAGGTAAGCATCTTCTTATTTTCGATTCGGCATCTGTTCAGCTCGATATCAATAGTCTTCGAGGATTCACAAATGACAAAGACTTAATTATAAATGGTATATCTACTCATCTAGATAAAAAACAAAATAGTAATTCTAAAGAATACCGTGATTTAGAAATTAAGCTGCAAGATTTAGAACTTAAAAAGGATCTTGAAATAAAAAATATAGAAAGAATCAATCACGATTTAAAATTAATTGATGAATATGCTAAGTTTCTATCATTTTCTATTTCTGAAAATTCTAAAGCATCTGAATCAAATTCAAAAGAGCAATCTTGGGTAGATGCTTTTCAGTTTTTGAATAGAAGGAAAAATCTTGCGCGAACAGAAAATCAAAAATCAGAAATAATTGTAGCAGATTTAAAAAAAGAAATTATTAAAACAAATGAAGCTCTTGATAAAATCAAATCTTTAAATGATAAAACATTTCGAAGAGTTGAACTTAATGTCCAAGTGTTGGCTGAAAAGAATTTTGAAATTGGATTTTATTATGTAATTTATGGTGCATCATGGACAGTTTCTTATGGAGCGCATTTAGAATCTAATGGTTCATTAAGATTAGATTATTTTGGAAATATAAAACAAGAAACTGGTGAAGATTGGGAAAATATTTCTCTAAAACTTTCTACAGCATCCCCTTCTCGCGCAGCAAATAGAGTTCCTTTGAAATCTCAATTTGTATATGGAAATAAATTTTCCACCAAACAAGAATATTTTCAATCAGAATCAGTAGCCGAATCGAATCCAGAAGAAGAATCTTCTGGGGAAGAGATCTCAGTTGACAGCTTAACTGATTCTGATCCAACAATCGAATCTCAGTCTGGATCCGTTTTATTTGTCATTGAAGAAAAAGCAAATATACCTTCCTTGCAAAAAACCCATAAAGTTTTAATTGCTGAAATCCATGAAAAGTCCGTAGAATCAAAATATAGAATCGTAGGCTCATTACACCCTAGTGCTCATCTAGCTGTACAATTGCAAAATTTAAAGAACTTTCCTTTTCTAGCAGGTAGTATTGATTCATTTCGTGGAAATAATTTTACTGGTAAATCTAACTTAGAATATACTCCACCCGGTCAGAAATCGATCATTGGCTTTGGTATAGATAGATCTGTTGATTTTGATAGAAGTGTAAAGACTTTTAAAGAGAATGGAAATACATTAAGTACTAATTTAAGTTTTCATACATCAATTGATCTAGAAATTACAAACCGTACAGATAAAGTACAAAAAGTTTCTATTTTAGAACGAATTCCAGTTTCAGAGGTTGAGGAAGTTATAGTTGAAATGATGGATGATACAAGCCAAGGATACATTTTAGAATCAAGAGGAATTCTAAGATGGGATACTGATCTTAAACCTAAAGAAAATAAAAAGATTCTACTTCATTATAAGGTAAAAACTCCGGCAAATTTTCCAGGATCAGTTTATGGCTCTTAATCCGAATTAAATCACCAAGAGATTTGGAATCAATCTTCCCATACACTGCGAAATTAATGATATTGATTCTCATTCTTATTAATTTTAAAACGAAAGAAGTCATTTTCAAAGAACCTAACATTCGAGTTTCCATTTATAAAGTATTTTGGTCTAAACTCTTTTTTTAGGTAGTATTTCATGAAAATTTATCTATTCTGCCTTTAATGAATCAGATCTGGAAAATGAGAAGGTTAGGAGAATTACTTACTCTTAGTTATATACTATTTTTTACACCAATCTACTCTGAAAGCGTACTTGCCCAAGATGGAGTCATTCAATTAAAGGATGAAATGATTGATTCTTCGGTAATCTCCCTAGAGGGAAATTGGGATTTTTATTGGCAGAAATTTATTTCATCAGATCTAGATTTAAATCGAGAAAAATCTAAACTGCATCTTAGTGTACCCGGATTATGGAATGATTTAGATATAGATGGAAATCAAATCACTGGACAAGGATTCGCTTCATATCGATTGATTATTGATTCTCCTAGATCCTTTCGTGCAGGGATCCGTATTCCAGACTTTTCAACAGCGTACAAAGTGTACTGGAATGGGAATCAAATTGCAGAAGCTGGGCGAATATCGGACAAGAAAGAAGAACATGCCCCCAAATATTTTGTCTCTCTAGAACCTGTTGATGTTAATATCGGACAGAATGAACTAATAATTCATATTTCAAATTATTCACACTATAAAGGTGGGCTTTGGGAGAAAGTAAAATTTGGAAAATGGGAGAACATTAGAGAAGAATATCTTATCGATTTATTATCTGAGATCTTCCTAGCAGGAGCAATTTTCATAATATCTTTGTACCATTTCGGTATTTACTTTTTACGAAGAACTGAGAAATCAGCTTTGTACTTTGCCTTATTTTGTTTGGTAATAACAGTTAGAATACTAACTGTAGGTGGAAGATTTCTATTTGTTGTTATGCCATGGATACCATGGGAAATCGGAATGAATTTAGAATACAATTCCTATTATTTTGCACCTATATTTTTTATTTTATTTGTTAGAGAAGTATATCCAAAATTCACAAGTAATCTTTTAATCAATATTTCGATAGCCTTCGTTACTATTTATTCAATTATTATTTTGATTTTACCAGCGACTATATACCCACTAGTAAATAATTTTTTTCATCTAGGAACTCTATTTATGATAGGTCAAGGCATTTATGCTGTTATTCGGGCTATCTTAGTTAAAGAAAAAGGATCCATAGCATTTGCTCTGGGACTTATACCAATCGTATTAACAACAATTAATGATATACTCTTCTCTATGCTGATTGTTAAGACTTTTCAAATGATATCAATTGGTTTATTCCTATTTATATTCTCACAAGCATTTTTACTATCGATGAGATTCTCAAAAGCATTTCATGACGTCGAAAAATTTTCTAAAAAATTGCTTTCTTTAGATAAAATGAAGGATGAATTTTTAGCAAACACTTCACATGAACTCAGAACTCCTCTAAATGGTATCATAGGAATAGCCGAGTCTATGGTTGATGGAGCGACAGGGAAAATTTCATCTGAGCAAAATCTAAATCTATCAATGATAATTTCCAGTGCTAAACGTCTTGCAAGTTTAGTGAATGATATATTAGATTTTTCTAAAATGAAAAATCGAGAAATCCAGCTTAAAGAAAAATCTATCAATCTATCTGCAATTATCGATTTAGTGATAGCTACCTCTAAGCCATTGTACCAATCAAAAGGAATTAAAATTTACAACAAATTAACAAATTCAACTCCAGAAATTTACGGAGATGAAGAACGAATCCAACAAATCCTCTACAACCTAATTGGAAATGCAATTAAGTTTACTGAACATGGACAAATAATTATTTCATCTGAGATAGAGAGTAAATTCTTGAAGATTTCAATTAAGGATACAGGAGTTGGAATTCCTAGCAATAAATTAGATGACATATTTTTATCTTTTGAGCAGGTAGATTCCTCAACTACAAGAATGTATGGTGGAACAGGACTTGGACTAGCCATATCAAAGAAGTTGGTTGAACTCCATAGAGGCAAGATTTGGGCTGAATCTGAATTAGGAAAAGGTTCCTGTTTTTATTTTACATTACCTCTCTCACAAGAAACTTCAGGAAGAAGTTCTAATACTTATAAATTAAATCAATCCAATGAAAATATATTCAAAAACTTTTCTGAAGAAATGGATGCAGTTGCTGTACAATTTGAATCTGGTAGTCTAGAATCAAATTTCCCTAGTGCTGGCAAAATTCAAATACTCAATCAGATTCCGAATATATTGATTGTTGATGATGAACCTATCAATAGACAAGTTTTAAAAAACCATCTAAAATTAGAAAAATTTAATCTAATAGAAGCAAGTAGTGGTATAGAAGCACTAGAATTGATTTCAAAACACAATAACTTTGATTTGGTTATACTTGACGTAATGATGCCAATGATGAATGGATATGAAGTTTGTATGGAATTGCGAAAATCAAATTCTTATCAAAAGCTTCCTGTTTTAATTCTAACTGCTAAAAACTTAATACAAGATATTGTGACAGGCCTAGAAGCAGGAGCGAATGATTATTTGTCTAAACCTTTTGATAAGAGAGAATTGATTACTAGAGTTAGGAATCTATTAATCTTAAAAAGAGCCGTCACGGAAGAATCCAGATATATGGCTTATAAAAATGAATTGGTTGTTGCTAAAAATTTGCAAGAATCTATTCTTCCTGAGTATCCACCAATTTTAGCAGGACTCACATTTTCTTATGACTATACTCCCATGGAGCAAGTTGGTGGTGATTTCTTTGATTTTCATAAATTTGAAGAGAATAAAATTGGAGTCATTATAGCAGATGTCTCTGGACATGGTGTCCCAGCAGCTTTAATCGCTGCTATGTTTAAAATCGCTTCCTCTATTCAATATGAAAAGTCTCAGAACACTAATGATTTACTTTATAGTATTAATAAAACCTTAATGGGTAAAATGAAAAATTCTTTCATTACTGCATCCTACATTATTCTAGATCTTCATGAAAGAAAGCTTCTTCATGCTAGAGCTGGACATCCACCATTACTCATACTAGATAAAGAAAACAAAACCATATATGAATCTTTACCTAAAGGTATGATGATAGGATTAAGTCATAAGCCTACCTTTGAAGTAGAAGAGATTCAATTAATTGGCAACAAAAGAATTGCATTATATACGGATGGAATCATAGAAGCGAGAAATCCTCGTGGAGAATTGTATTCTACTGAAAGATTTATGCAGCAAATAAAGTTGACTATGCATTTAGAAACTCACGATGCAATCTTAGCAATTAAGGAAAATATATTTGAATGGTCTAATTCAAAATACCTTGAAGACGATTTAACTCTTATCTTAATTGATGTTAACTTAACTTAGTCTACCAACTTCCTCCATAACCACCACCTCCAGATCTTCCACCTCCCCATGAACTAGAACTTGAGCTGGAAGAAGATGAGGAGCTGTAGGAACTAGAACGAATACTCGAAGATGAATAACTAGATGAGGAAGAAGAACTTGAAGAAGGTTCTGGTCTTTTTGCTTTAATTGTCTCATATTTAAACTCGTTGCCACAATTCTTGCAGACATCTTTCCATTCTTCAAGGCCTGTACTCGTTGTTGTTGCATAAACTTTAGTTCTTATGTATTTACTTTCATTTGTATAAAAATAACATTTGTTACAATAATTTATCTTATAACTCTTGAGCATGATTTTTTCTTTTTTAGTATGACCACAACTAGAACAGAGCCAAACTTCTGTTTTAGCATTCCCCATGCTTTCTTCTTTTAATTCACCCGCTACTTTATGACTCAGTGATTTATGTCTAGATAATCTTTCAAAGCTATGCTTCTTACATGCTTCGCAATCTTTTAGATCCTCTTCCAATTCTTTCCTCATAAAATGAAGAAACAATGCTACAAGTATCATTGGTAAGAAAAAAGGAATTGCCAGTAACCAGAAATAAGGATTCCACTTTTCTTTCCTAAGACTTTCTTTTCTTGTTGCAAAATCTGCATCCGCTTCGGTCTTCTCAACATAATGACCTATAAACATAAATAATATAAAAATGCTAATTAGTACGTACATTATACCGAATAACCAATACAACCATTCATAGCCTTCTTGAATAAAAGGCTCATTCTCTGAAATATACTCTTGAGCCTCAGCAATAATTTGTTGATTTCTAGCTTTTTTCTCTTCAGGTGATAGATTTTTTTGTTCCGTTAGAATTCTTTTAATCTCTATCAGGGTATCATAAATTCCTACAGTCGTATCTTGGGATTTTAATTTAGGAACCAAGAATTGTTCCGAAATTCTTCTTAGCAAAATATCAGGTAGAGTTCCTTCCAATCCATATCCAACTTCAAATTCAAATCTACGTTGATCCATTACGAAAAGAAACAATAAACCATTATCTGAACCAGCATGTCCTATCCCCCATTTCTGAAAGAGATTCACTGCAAAATCTTTAGGAACTTCTTCTCCAATGGAAGGAAGTATAACAAGAGCTATCTGCACTTCCGTTGTGTCTTCTATTTCTTTCAATAAATTATTCAATACAAGTTCATCATCAATGTGAATTATATTGGCCATATCAACCATATAAGCATCATCAAATTTAGGATTGGGAACGGAAGAGACAGTGTAGGATTCTGAATAGAGCAATATTGGATGAATCAGAGTGATAAAGATAAGTAATTTAAATTTTTCCATAGGAGAGCCTCTTTAAAGAAAAAACAATACAAATTTGTTTCAATTGAATGAATTTATATTGAATATCTATCTTTGCAAGAATAAAAGTTTGAAGGATAGACCTTGCCTCCTATGTTGGAATCAAGTTTGTAATTGTAAAAGAGTCTCTTCGAATATGAAAGTAAATCCTAAACCTACAAATCACCCGAAATTTATTGATACCTTCTCATTTTGGTTTAAGCTTGGTTTTATTAGCTTTGGTGGACCAGCAGGCCAGATTTCCATAATGCATGAAACCGTTGTTGGTAAACAGAAATGGGTTTCTGAGGAAAAGTTTCTTAATGCTCTCAATTATTGCATGCTTCTTCCTGGACCGGAAGCTCAGCAGCTTGCCACTTATATTGGTTGGTTATTGCATGGAATTCGAGGCGGATTAACAGCAGGCATACTGTTCATTCTCCCAGGTGCCTTGTTATTGCTCTTGCTTTCCGTACTTTATGTCCAATTCAATCAAATACTCATTGTGAATCAATTTTTCTATGGATTAAAAATCTCTGTTGTTGGAATCGTTCTTGTTGCTACGATCAATATAGCTAGAAAAAGTCTTAAGTCAAAAGGTAAATTGATCATTGCTATTCTTTCTTTTGTTTATATGAGTTTTTTTAAATTTCCTATGCCTTATCTAATATTGTGTATTCTATTGCTTGGCTTCCTATTACCGAATAATAAATCATCTCTTGAAATACAAAATACTACAGACCCTTACCAATTCAATCTTAGAGCCCAAGTAAGATTAAAATATTTTTTTTCCCTCTTATTTATTTTTCTATTTCTTGGAATTTGCCCCTTTCTAATATTAAGCACAACTAATAATGGTGATTTCTGGAAGTTATTAATTACTTTTTTCACTAAGACATCTCTCATAACTTTCGGAGGAGCTTATGCTGTACTTCCTTATGTGGCGGATCAATCAGTAAATTCCTATTATTGGCTTACTTCTTCCCAAATGATAGATGGGCTTGCCTTAGGCGAGACAACTCCTGGACCTCTGGTGATTGTACTTTCTTTCGTAGCATTTATGGCAGGTTTTAATACATTAGGTGGAAGTATATTATCTGCCTCACTAGCTATGCTGATTGCAACTTACTACACTTTTCTACCTAGCTTCTTTTTCATCTTCGCTGGTGCACCCTTTATTGAATCATTACTCCACATAGAGCGCCTCAAACGTGGCATGGAATTTGTCTCAGCTAGTATAGTTGGATTAATTGCTTCATTAGCATTGACTATCTTTTTGTCTGTTAGTTTTAAATCTTCGGACATTTTACATGATTGGACTTCAATAGATATTTATTCTATTATCTGGATAGCATTCACTTTTTATGCACTGTCTATCAAAAAATGGAATATGATACTATGGATATTTGTTTCAGCCATGGCAGGTATGATCTATTTAAACCTAAAATTTTTATACGCCTAATATAATTTAAGTTTAACTTTAATCTCACATGTTAAAAAGGAGCTTTAAGAATTATTGGATTCCCTAAAAAAAGGAAGAGCTAATATTTCCTTCCATGATAACTGTGAACGAAATTTTTCTAGTCCTATTGGCATATTTTCTTGTTCACCGCTAGAATCTTCTCTATAAGTATTAAAAATTCTATCCCAAATCGAAACACTAAAACTATAATTACTATTAGTTTCCATCGGTAGAACTGAATGATGAATTCTATGCATATCGGGAGTTACTATAAAGTATCTAAGAACTTTTTCAAAAAAATTCGGTAATTTAATATTACTATGGTTGAAAGTAGAACCTGCGTTCAAAATTATTTCAAACAATACTACTCCAATTGGATTGGCACCTAAAAGCATTATTATAAAAAGTTTAAAAATCATTGAAAAAATTATTTCGATAGGATGAAATCGAACTGAAGTGCTTGCATCAAATTCTATGTCTGTATGATGAACTTTATGAAATCTCCAAAGAAATGGAAGTGAATGAGACACTCTATGCTGAAAGTATATTGCTAAATCTAAAATTAAAATTGTTGAAATTATTGAACCTAATTGAAAGTTAGAAGAATTTATAAATTCTAAATTCAATAAACCTATACCTCTACTCTGGAAATAAATTGCAGATGTATAAGCAATGGCTTTAACACTTAAACGAATGAGTATCGTATTCAAAATTCCTAGACCAAAATTTTGAATCCATCTTTGAATCCTTCCATTAGATGTGTCTCTTAATGGAATCAAAAATTCAAGAATCAACATCAATGCAAGTAAACCCTGAGAAACAAATATTCTTATAATAGATTCATTCATATATTTTTGTGCCTAAAGAATTATCTTTATATTCTATTCGATCAAATTTAATAAATCAAGACAAATAAGTTGTTAATAACCATAAAAGACTTCATTGATAATTCTAGCTGGAACGACACCCATTAAGCTTAAACTCTCTTTAACAGAACTTACAAATTGTTCTGATCCAGCTATATAAAAAATACACTCATGGAGATTCTTAATTTTCCTACTTATAAAATCTGAATCAATATGCCCTCTTTCATAATTTTCATTCCATTCTTCAGGTATTTCGCGCGTTAAAGTAGGACAGTATGTAAATCCTGTGTCTTGGGAATCTAAATCAATAAATTCTTTATGATAAACTAGTGAATCCAAATTTTGACCAGAAGCATAGAGAACAAGATTTTTCTCTGTTGCTGTATCAAATTCATGACGTATGATACTATAAAATGGAGTAACTCCTATTCCACTTGCAAGAAATACATGTTTTCTCATTGGTTCTGGACGCAAAAGTAGGTATCCCGTTGGTTCAGAAATATGAAGCTTTGAACCCATTGTTAAAGATAACAAGTCCTTTTTGAAATTCGATTTTGTATTTCGAGTAATAAATCGTAATTCATTTTCTTCTGGAGCAGATGAAATTGAGAAACTTCTACTCTCTTCCGAAGTTGTACCTTCTGAATTAGTTAGCTTTAAAGTAAGGTCAACAAATTGTCCTGGTTTAAAATGAAAGGTACTTGGTTTATCAAAAACCAGAGCAAAAGTTTCCTTAGATACTTCACGAATTTCTTTTAAAGAGATTTCATTTCCACTATTTAAGAATTTCGTTACTATTTCATGATCAATACCAAGAACTTCATAGAGATGAAATTCACCTGTTTTACCTTTTAAGGGAGCTTTAAAGTGCTTTCCAACTTTTATATGATTCTTTGTATGTTTATAAACTGCTTCACTGATTAGTATTTCAACACCTGCTTTTTTGGTCATTGACTCGACCCTACTAGCTTGGTTAACAGCATCACCTATCAATGTAAAGGCTGCATTGGAATGATGACCTAGTTCACCTACGATCACATCCCCGTAGTGGATTCCGATTCCAATTTTAAATTCATGATCAAGTTGTTGCTTTGCATATAAATTAATTTCTTTCAATGCATCCTTCATCTTAAGTGCGGCATCAACAGCTCTTAAGCAAATCGAAAGAGGATCAGATTGCTTTAAACCAAAATTTGCCATGAGACCATCACCAATGTACTTATCCAGATAACCTCCATTATCAAGTACAATTTGTCCCATTTTCTCGAAATACCGATTTAGAATATGAATAATATCATAAGGAAGATGTTTTTCTGAAAAATTTGTAAAATTCCTTATATCACTAAATAGTATTGCTAAATTATCTTCCCTACCTGTTGTAGTACTCTTTCGTAATCTAACATCTTCAAAGTCTGCATTATCATTCACCAACAAACGAATTTTGACATCTGAAAGTATCTTAGCTTGGCAACCAAGTCTGATATTATCTTCAAATCCCCGTTCTTGAATCAGTTTTCTTTCTGCTTCTGTTATAGGAGAAAGATTTTCAGGATGTTCAATTACTAAGAATCTACAAGTAGAGCATCTAGCATTTCCACCGCAGGCATGCATATGGGAAATTCCATGCGCGAGTGATGTCTCCAAAACAGTTAAGTGTTCGTTATCTTCTAATACTTTTACCTTATCATACTCTATCCTAGACATACCAACTCCTTTAGCCAGCAAAACTTAAACATACTCTCTGTTCCAGGCAATTACTTGGACACCTGGTGAATAATGGGCTAATTCAATCTTACTTGAATCAATATGCATTTTATCTAATGTATAATCTAGGTTCATTCTAGTATTTGAAGTTTTATAGAGATCCCACTCTTTATGATGAACCTGAAAGCGAGTCAAATTTCCAGACTTTTGGGTTACGTAAACAGAGTAGAGTTCAGTTAAATTTTTATCCAAAGTTGATTTGTTATCTATTGGAGATGTAATTTTATACTCCAAATCTAAAGTGAAATTTTTTTTAGATTTAGAATTCCTGATTTGTATGCAAGAATCCAGCTTCTCTCTTTTGATTGTAGATTTACGATAATTCAAACCTGAAAATATATTTGCAAGTTTACAAGAGATCCATTTTTCCGCTTCGATATCTAAAAAGAAAACTCCACGCTTATCAGCCATCCTAACATATGTCCTAACATTAATTTCATGAAAATTGGACACCAAAGGGATATGTGGACAAAATCTTGGTCTAGCTTTCTCTAATCGAAACACAACAATTGATACCCAGTAATCATTTTCAAATGGTTCAAGATCCAAAGTAGATGGAACCAGTTCTCTTAAAATCTCAGGATTTATTCTGCTATGTAAAAACAATACATCATTCCACTCCTGATAAATGATCCAAGGTTGATTTGGTTTTGGCCAAGGGCGATGTGCCACTTTATCGATAAATTCTCCATTCTGAAGTAATAGATTCATGATTTCTTAGTCTTACTCCAATATAAGGCAAGTAAACCTCCAGAAACTAAATGCCAAATTCCCCACCAAGCAGCAATTAAAGCCATAGAGCCCATCCCACCAAAGAATGTAAAGATTAGTATAAGACCTAAACCCGAATTTTGAATTCCTGTTTCAATAGATAGCGTCTTTCTATCGTGAAATGGTAATCTAGCTAACATTCCTACTAAGTATCCAAGCAAAAGCGCTATTCCATTGTGCAAGAATACCAACCATATTAGGTATTGAATATATTTAATAAAATATTCCCAATTAGATTTCAATGCTAAGCCAATAAATACGAAGAGCAAGGCTACAGAAATCCATTTAAAATATTTCTGTGATTTGTCTGCAAAATTAGGAAATAATTTATTTGTAAGTCCACCTAATAACATAGGTAATACCATAATCAAAAAAATGCTTAGTACCAAAGAAATTGGATCTAAATTGATCTGCTTTAATAATAGAGAAGAAGGCTCATAGAAACTTCCCCAAAAATAAAAATTAAAAGGAGTCAAAATCCATGCGAGCAGAGTTGAGACTGCCGTTAGAGATATTGAGAGTGGTAAATTCCCTTTTGCTAAGTATGTTAAGAAATTTGACATATTTCCACCAGGACAAGATGCTACTAAAATTATACCTAAAGCTATTCCTGGATGAGGTTTAACAATCTGAATTAAAATCATTGTCGCAAGTGGTAGAAATACAAATTGAGAGAGCATTCCCAAGATAAAAACAAGAGGAGCCTTTTTTAAAAATTTAAAATCATGCCATCTTAAATCCAAAGAAATTCCGTACATAATGAAACCCAAAGTTGCATTTAACAAAAGTAAACTACTAGGGTTAAAGTTTAGCTGTATTGTATCTAATTCTTCCATTTAATCCGTCCATGCCACCAAAATTTCTCTAGGTCCTCTAAAAGGTAATCTTCCGTGCGAAACTGAATAATTATCTATATAAAGTAAATCACCCTTCTGCCAACTGAATATATTCATATTCTGCCAGAAGATTTCCATAATATGAGAAATTTCTTTCTTTGATATTTCTGTTCCATCGCCGAACATAGTATGAATATCGAGTTTTTCTTTAGAAACTGTCAATTTTTTCCAAAATGTTAAAACACTTATTAAAATTGCAATTGCAAACGATCGAATCGTTTTTTGACGAGCAAAAATCTTCCAATATTCTAAGCGTGGTGAATCAACATGGAAGGTTTGACTATGATTATGCCAAGCTTTCATTCCGGTTATTGGATGCTTTCTAACCGCAACCATATTATGAACTAAACGCACATTTTGCTTGTCCTGCCATTCTACCTCAAACCCTTGTTGCTTCGATTTTTCTTCAACGACCTTAGGATCCTTTGTTGAAAACATTTCGTCCCACCGTTTCGTCTTCCATAAACTAAATCGAGATGCATTAGGTCCATCATATCTACGAAGATATTTGACTTCTTTTTCTTCAAATTTAGAACGCAATTCAGCATCTAACTTTAAATACACTTTTCTAAGATCAGTGATGGGCGTCTCACCATTCTTACTAGGAGGAATCTTACAGAAGAAGAATAATTTCTTGGGCGGTGATTTAAGAAAACTCATCTCAGCATGTTGCATGATAGGATAATGTGAAGGTAATTCACTTGCAGTATGAACGTATTTAGTTTTCTTATCTCTCGGTGAAGTTCCTAAATAAGTTTCACCTAACTTTTTATCAATGGCTAAGACTACATTTTCGAAATCCCATTCATCTTTTAAATCAAATCCTCGAAAGAGAATTGCGCCATGTTCCTGTAAATCTAATTCTAATTGTTTATTGTTCTGAATGAGCCATTCAATTAAACTTTCAGACGAATTGTCCGCATTCTTAGCTACACTCATTACGAGTGGAAGCTCTAATCCTTCTAACTTTGATTTAATGATTTGAGTTTTAGTTTTTTTCTTCACTTTTGCCCTCATTCTAGGTAGATTTTAATTTTTTTACCTGCATACTCCCAAGAAAGAAGATCCATAGCGACATAAGCATTTCTGCGAGCTTTCTGAATGATTTCGTCTAGGTTGATATTGTTCAGCTTAATTTTTTCCATTATGTCAGGTTCAATAATTTCTTTCATATGCTCAACCATCTGCCTTGCAAAATTCAAATGCACAGATTTTATTCCATCCCTC
This sequence comes from Leptospiraceae bacterium, assembly GCA_022402465.1. Classification (GTDB taxonomy): domain Bacteria; phylum Spirochaetota; class Leptospiria; order Leptospirales; family Leptospiraceae. The sequence goes on from JAKRSH010000007.1 coordinate 78,229, forward strand.
CAAAGTTCTATACAAAGAGTGGTTGATAGCTTAGAATTTTGCTTAGGAATGGATTTGGCGTAAGCTTCCAAAGCATAACGAAGATTAAATCTTATAGATTCAAGCTTGTTATAAACCCACAAATCTCCAGAGCTTTTCTCACACCAAAAGAATAATCCCTGGAAGGCACGTAGTATAGGAAAAATTCGAGACGGAGCTGAAATCATAAACTGCATTTTCTGTTCTGCCAAAATATCCGAGCATCTTTCTTTTCGATTCCAAATCTTTAAAGGATAACGTGTTTTACTCAAGAAGGGTTCTAAAATTACGGAGAGGTATCCCGAGAGCTTACCTTGGATTGATTGTAAACTTTCTAGTTCGAAACCTAAATTTCCAAGTATCTGAAAATTATCTAGATGAGGTTCTATTTGATTTTCAAGTAAGGCCCAAATTGAAATTTTTTCTATTTCTGATAATTCATAAACAGACCCAAAATCATATACTACTATATTTAAGTCTTGTCCTTCTTTCTGGACTCCAAAATTCCCTGGATTTGGATCAGAATGAACTAAGCCTAATTCAAAAAATGAACTAAGATAAAACTCTGCTACTATATCAGAAAATTCTTTCTTCTCTTTTAAGTCACAGTTCTTGAGAAAATCTAATGCTGGAATGGAAGGTATCCACTCTTGCAAAATTGTACTATTCGTACTATACTTTTTATAAACTTTAGCTATCTTTACTTGTTTATGGCTTAAGAAATGAGAATAAAACTTTTCTTGGTATTCTGCTTCTTTCGTAAAGCTCAATTCTTTTTCTAATTCTTTAGATAAAGTTTCTTGGTAGTCTTTGAGTATAAAACCTTCTTTCAGTAGGGAAAATAATTTCCCAGCGACACCAAGAAGTTCTGAATCCTGTAATAATTGAGAATGGATTCCAGGGTATTGGATCTTTAGTGCAAATTGTCCTCCTCTCTTGCCAAGCAATTTGTGAACCTGTCCAATACTTGCTGTCAAGATTGATTGGTTATTATCAAAATCAAAATCTTGTAAAATGTTGGGATTCTCAAGTTTCAGAATATCTTTAATTTCTGATATAGCCAAGGGCTCAATATCTGCTATAGCTTCTTTCCAAAGCTCCTGGCTATCATCTTCAACTAAAGATTTGATTTGCGCAAATTTAGTTGGCATGCCCTTTAACTGAACGAGATGGTTCGCCAGTTTCTTCTTAAGGGAAGCATTTCCTATTTGATATCTTGCAGCTAAGTATGCAATTTTTGTATTTCGAAATGAAAAAATATAGTACCTCGTTCATTCTGAACCATCATTCCAACTAGTTCAAATTTAAAGTCAATGTAAAATTCTAAAATATTAAGAATATCCATTTACTGAGGTAGGAGAATTTGAAATATTTGAAATGAAATTAGATAGTAAATTTAAGTAATTTTTTAAATGTATTAATATGGATCGTAAAATTCACTTAGAAGGACATACCTGCGATGTCTCAAGAACTGCCGAGATCATTGGCGATCGATGGACTTCATTGATTCTACGTGACTTCTTGCTGCTTGGACCTCGCAAATACCAAGATCTTTTCAACTCATTGGTAGGTATCTCACCTAATCTTCTATCTAATCGATTAAAGAAACTGGAAGAATACAAAATTATTCAAACTAAACAATATTCAGAACATCCTCCCAGGAATGAATACATTCTCACTGATAGGGGCAAAGATTTAGGCACTATCATAGCAGGAATGCGCGACTGGGGACGAAAGCACACCAAAAGCTAAATTATTTATTACTCAAAAATTTTTTCTTAACAAATTAATCTTTAAATCTATTGACAGGATATGACTATTAATTTGATAGTAACTATATAAAACATAGCTTTCAAGGAAAATATATGATAAAATATTTTAGTCTATTCATTTTGCTCATGATCCTAAAACCTACACTACTTTTGGCTTTAGATATAGAAGTTTTGATTTCTAATCGAAAGAGCGAAACTAGCACCATCTATTGTGGTATTTATAATAATGCGAAAGGTTTTCCTACAGAATCTAACCTTAAGCTAAAAGGTACAACTGCATCTATGAATAAAGAAGGCAAACTTTCTTGTAAATTCAAAGAACTATCGAAAGGAATATATTCAATTTCTTTATTAGAAGATCTTAATGGGAATGGGATTATGGATTCTACTTTAGTTGGTTTTCCAAAAGAGCCTTGGGGAGTTTCGAACAATGCACCTATGCATACTTTTGGCCCACCCACTTTTGAGGAGGCATCTTTTCCCTTGAATGAAAATAAAATAATTGCTGTCAGGTTAAATAAATGAATTTAAAAGAGAAAATTGCAAGCTATGGAAAATGGTCGCTTATAACAGGAGGAAGTGATGGTATAGGGAAGAATTTTTCCTTTGAACTAGCCTCACATGGACAATCTTTAATCATAGTAGGTAGAGATGAATCTAAACTGAAAGAAGTTAAGGCGCAAATCGAGAATCAATATAAAGTTCAAGTTACAATCTACGCTTTGGATCTATCGATTTCGAAGAACATTTCGTCTCTAATTGAAATTACAAAAGATTTGGACATAGGACTAGTTGTACTTGCTGCTGGTTTTGGAAGTTTGGGAGATTTCTCAACTTTAAACATAGAGAATGAGCTTCAAATGATCGATACAAATTGCCGAGGTATAGTTCATCTAACACATAGTTTTGCGAATAAGATGAAAATAAAGAAAAAAGGTGCAATTATTCTCTTCGGTTCTCTGGTTGGCTTCCAGGGTGTACCTTGGTCATCTACATATTCTGCAAGTAAAGCTTTTGTTCAAAGTTTTGCAGAGGGTATTAGAGCAGAATTAAAATCAAAAAATATTGACGTACTAAGTGTTGCTCCTGGTCCAGTTTCATCAGGATTTGGAGAAAGAGCTAATATGAATATGGGAAAAGCACAAGCAACCAAAGGCATTGGTAGAATATGCTTAAAAGCTCTAGGCAATCAAACTACAATTCGTCCAGGATTTTTATCTAAGTTTCTTGGATATTCTCTAATCATTTTACCTAGAAGTATACGTTCCTTTATATTAAAACAAATCATGAGTGGCATGATAAAAAAGTAGATCTAAAAGAAAGAAAGAAGAAAGTAAACATAAATAGAATATTAAATGAATAAAATTATAATGTCCGTGTTAATAACAACATCTCTATTATTATCGAATTGTGTCATAGGAAGTCCTTTTACAAAATCACAACAATCTAGAACCTTGGATCTTAAAGATGAGCAAGAAGTAATTTTAGCTATAACAGAAGCAACAACTACTGGAACAATCTTCGAAAGATTCACCTTTTGGAGAAGAGTTTCTGATGTTAACAATGATTTAAATAACAATAAAGGCTACCTTGGTGGCAGTATTCGGCGACAAGTATTTGGATCCAAAGCTTGGACTATGACTGTTTGGTTAGATGAAGAAAGCTTGGAAAATTTTGTGGAATCCAGAATACATGCTCGTGCTATGCGAGAAGGTGCAAATGCCTTAGAGAAATCCAACTTCCATAGGATGAGAGTTCAATGGAAAAATTTACCTCTAACTTGGCAAGAGGCAATCCAAGAGTTGGAGTCAAGTGAAGATTATGAAAAATAAAATCCTAACTTCATTTTCAAAACCAAGAACCAATCTAGCTTTTGAATTACTTTCCATCTAAGTAAGGCTTCCATTTTGGAAAAGGCATGCAATTTGTCAGGGTTTAAAATATTATAAACACCAACTATTCCATTATTCTCATAATCCAGAATTTGAACAGAAACAGGAGTATCTTTTTTATAACCTACAAGAGCTGGTGAGGAATTTACTTGGCAGAGGTAAAATTCTGTATCCTTAGAACCTATCGAAATTGTTCGCAAAAGAAATTGAATGACTCTTTCTTTGCCGAGAATAGGAATTCTTGCAGCATGAACTTTTCCTCCACCATCCGAAAGAACTACGATTTGCTCGCAAAGAAGTTTACTAAAATTGCGAGGATCTTTTTTATGAGAGGCAAGTAAGAACTCTAGAAATAATTTTTTATGAGTCTTGGTGTCGGGTTCAAATTTTTTCTTTCGAGACTTAATAGCTTCTTGGGCTCTGCTAAATATTCTCCTGCAATTAACGGGCGTTCGATCAACTACTTTGGCTATTTCTTCATACTCATAATCGAATGCTTCCCTGAGGATATAAACTGCACGTTCCATTGGATTGAGAGTCTCCAAAATTACTAAAAATGCAAATTCGACTCTATCATCCGTTTCATCTTCGATTCGAGTTGGGATGGGCTCTGGCAAATAGGGACCAATGTACGTTTCTTTACGCCTGGATGATTTTTTTAAAAGATCTAAGGAGAGTCTAGCCACTATTGTTCCTATGTAAGCCTTAATCGATTTAATATCTTGCGAATCACTCTCTATCCACTTTAAATAAGCTTCTTGCAAGATATCTTCTGAGTCTTGATAAGAACCTGTAATTTTATATGCTATTGAAAAGAGATATTGTTTGAGATTTAAAAATTCTTTAGCTTGATCCATTTTCTTACACTAACTTTTATTATTTTATATTTTCTTGAATTAAGATAAAGAAGTCAATTTTCCTGAGTTCAAAGAAAAATCTTGTTCTTTGAGGATTTTTTCTTTAGGCCAGAAGTAAGTTCGAAAAGGAAAACTTCTTTCCAGTCTTATAGAAAAGACTGTGTATTTGCATACTAACTCTTTGATAAAGGCAGCTAATTTGCCTCCAATCATTCTAGGTTGAGGTTCATCTAAGGAATTTGTTAATTGGATTACACCTGACTTTCTGCCTAAACTAATACACCTTCCAGCAAATCCAAATGAAAAATCTTGAACCTCCCTATCATTTGCACAACGATGAATCATTTCTGCAGCATGAACTCCCATAGGCATTGCTGTAACACATCCCATGCGAATGGAGGATCCTTCTACAAATGCTGAATCACCTGCTACAAATATATTAGAAAACTCTAATGCTCTTAAGCTTGGCTCAACCAAAATTTGGTTCTTCTCATTCACTTGCAGATCGCTTCTTCGTCCTAGATCACTGCACTGGAATCCAAAAGTCTGAACAAAAAGATCTGCCTCAAGAAGTGTCTTAGTCTTATTCAGATAGATTCCATTTTCTTGAATTCTGTATTCCATATTTTCTAGAAGGTCAATCTGCATTTTATAAAAGGTTTCTAAGAAATAATTTCTAGCCTTAAGAGAAAAATTCTTAGCAAAAGGCTTTTGATCCAAAAGACCAATCTTCCATTCTGGATAGGATTCTTTCAATTCTGTAGCAAGTTCGATTCCAGTCAAGCCAGCTCCAAGAATCCAAAGACTTCCTGCCTTCTTAGCTTGGATGACCTGTTTTAGTTCATCAGCCTTCCATAGTGTATTTACAGAATAACTACTCTCAGATTTTGTATTAGCCGTACTCCCCAAAGCATAAATCAAATAATCATAAGTGATTTTTTTATTCTGATTAGCAATCGAAATAGTTTGGTTTTTGGCATCCAAGCATTCTACTTTTGCTTGAGTAAATATCACTCTTTTAGAAATTAAATCACGAATTTTATTAGTTCTAAGCTCTTTCCCTGCAGAATATTCATGATTTCGAATCCTTTCGATAAAGTTTTCAGATTCATTGATCAACTGAATCTGGTAATTTCTACTAAGTTTTGCAAGCCTGTTGGCTGCCATTAGCCCTGCATATCCGGCACCTAGGATAACAATTTTTTTCATTTTCTTTGTCCTCTTCAACCAAGACGAATGAGGCATTGGGATTTGTGACAGCCTTTGACAAATAAATCAGAAAGAGGACCTTCCCTATGAAGTTTATTAGTATCTATTCAAATAAGCGGACTCTGTTATAGATTTGCATAGAATTCCATTTGATTTAGTATCTATAAGCAAACCATTAGATGAATCAAAAGGTATACCATATACCTTTCCATTGTTCGCAAGTACAGCTCCTATCCATTTGGCGGTTCCTGCGAGAGCAGATATCGAAGATGTATCGGCTGTATTCTTTGTTGGGTCAATGATCAAAACGCTAGTGGAAAAATTTGGAATCCCATAAATAAGACCATTACCTGCGAGTGCCCCACCATACCATTTATTTGTCCCTATAAAGCCCCCAAGTGTGGTAGTGTCTGTAGTATTGTTGATAGGATCTACGATAAGCACACTTGTAGAATTACGAGGTATACCATAGATTTTTCCGTTAGGCGCAAGAACTCCTCCGTACCATTTTATAGACCCTGTTAAGCCAGACATAGTTGTCGTATCAATTGTATTGTTCGTGGGATCAATGATAAGTACACTTGTTGAATCATAAGGTATACCATATATTTTTCCATTAGGAGCAAGTACACCTCCTGTCCATTTAGTAGCGCCAGTAAGACCTACTATGCTTGTAGTCTCTGCAGTATTATTCGTTGGATCGATAATCAAGACGCTGGTTGAGTCATAAGGTATAGCATAGATCTTACCATTGGGCGCAAGAACTCCACCTACCCATTTGCTATTTCCTGTAAGACCAGTTATTGCTGTGGTATTTACAGTGTTGTTACTTGGATCAATAATAAGAACTTCCGTAGCATTAAAAGGAATTCCGTAGATCTTACCGTTGGGTGCGAGAACGCCACCAACCCATTTCAAGGTACCATTAAGTCCTGAAATAGTTGTAGCATCTACTGAGTTATCTGTTGGATCTAATATTAGTACGCTTGTTGCATTAAATGGAATACTGTAGATCTTACCATTAGGTGCAAGAACTGCGCCTTGCCATTTGTTGGTTCCAGTAAGTCCCTGGATTGTAGTAGTATCTGCAATTGGTGTGGTAGAAACACCTAAAGCACTTTGCGCTTTCAATTCGGTCAAAAAATCCATAGAACTATCTACTTGAATAGCCTCAAAATAATTTTTCTTACAAATAGGTTTCGGAACGCGTATCCCGCAGTGTGAAGAAAAATCACCAATGATTGATTTTACAACCAAGGTATCTGTAAAGGTTGAATTCTCTATATCACATGGATTATCTAATTTTGAAGGAATACATCCTAAGCAAAAGCCAAGTAATATAAATGCTGATATAATATTCAATATCATGATTATTATAAATTTATAATACTAAAAATCTTTGTCAAATTTATTAATTTGATATCTATAAATGATTATTCAACTTAATTATATAGCATAAAGATTTACAATTAAGCAATTTAACCTAAAAATGATTAAAACATTTTAATATATTATATCTTTATCATATTATTATTTAAAAAATATTCTCGGCAATCAAATTTTACCTGAGTGCCCAGAATTCAATTCCTTCCATCTACTCTCTCCTAAAAACCAGTAGTACAAAACAGGAACGGCAAATCGACTGAGAAGTGTAGCAGCTACTTCACCAAACATAAGAGAAATAGCAAGACCATTGAATATCGGATCAAAGAGCATAATGAAGGCTCCTGCAACTACTGCTGCAGCAGTAAGTAGCATTGGACGAAATCGAATGAGTCCTGCGTTAACAACAGCTGTTTTGATAGGAATATCTTTCTTGATCTCTTGTTCAATGAAATCTACGAGTATGATAGAGTTTCTAACTATGATGCCTGCACCAGCTATAAAACCAATCATAGACGTCGCTGTGAAGTAAGAACCTAAGATAGCATGACCTGGCAAAATTCCAATCAAGGAAATTGGAATTGGGATCATGATGATTAAGGGAACTGTATAAGATCGAAACCATCCGAGAACTAAAATGTAAATCAATACCATCACCACTGCAAAGGCTCCACCTAAGTCTCGGAACACTTCATAGGTTATAAACCACTCTCCATCCCATTTTACAATTGGCTTAGTCGTATTCCATGGAACATCTGCTGTTTGAGTTTCATATTTTATATTAGGTGCTAATTTTAACATCCCATAGACAGGAGCTTCTTCGGCGCCTGTAAATTCACTAAAGATGTATTCTACTGGTTTTAGATTCTTTCTATAAAGTGTATCATTGGATTCACGTTTAGGTTTCTCTATGACTCCATCGATATTAACAAATCCAGATTCAAAGGAAGGTATTTTCTGTCCTAAGAAAGGGGAAGAGCCCGATCTTCGATTCGGATCAAATGCTAAATCCACAAATATTTCCTCTGGATGCGAAGCTTCTTTTAAAGTAAAAAGAGAATTCTCACTAAACAAATATTTTCCCGTATAACTTACGATATCTGCTCTTGCACCGACTTGACCACCTTTGGAATGATCAAAGGAATAAACCAAACGATCCCGACCCTTACGAAGAGAACTATCTAAATCTACAACTGATGGTTCCTTCTTAAAGACTTCGAGGATTTCTTCACTTACCTTACGTCTTGTCTCTCGATCTGGACCATAGACTTCCGCTACCATGGTTGCAAGCACTGGAGGCCCTGGCGGGATTTCTAAGATCTTAGAAATTGCTTGGTGCTTCTTGGAAAATACTCCAATAGCTGGCCTTAGTGATTCAATAATTTCATGACTCGATTCAGAACGTTCGGATTTATCTAGAATGACAATCTGCATATCTACCATAAATTCTCTATCTCTAAGAAAAGTATGTTTCACCATTCCTGAAAAAGAATAAGGCGCCGCTTCACCAGAGTGGATTTGAATTTTGTCTATGTTCTTATTCTCAAGAATTGTAAGACTCAAGTTTTTAGCCAATCGAATGGATGTTTCCCTGCTTGTCTCTGTTGGAAAATCCAATAGAACCTGGAATTCATTTTTGTTATCAAAAGGAAGCATTTTCACCTTAACAATCTTAGTCGCAACTAAAGCAAAGGATGCTAATAGTAGAAATCCTATCAATAGAAAGAATTGAAAGGCTTGTATCTTGGTTGATAGAAGTCTATCGATAACTTTGATATAAATTTGGTCTAAGAATGAATGCCTTTCTAGTTCCTTATTTACTTCTTCTCTTTCTATGTCGTTTTCTTTGGTACTCTCAGATTTTGATTCAGAGTTTTTTTCATTTCCATGTCCTTCTTTATGCAAGAGTCTTGCAGCTGCCCAAGGTGTAACTGTAAAGGCTACGAACAAGGAAAGAATCATTGCAAGAGAAGCTCCCACTGGAATGGGTTTCATATAAGGACCCATAAGTCCTCTGACAAAAGCCATAGGAAGAATAGCTGCAATCACAGTGAAGGTTGCAAGTATGGTTGGATTACCAACTTCAGTTACAGCTGCTAGTGTGGATGAGAGTAAAGAACGTTTTGGATAGGTCTTCAAATGGCGTTCAATATTTTCCACAACGACGATAGCATCATCGACAAGTATACCTATGGAAAAAATCAAAGCAAATAAGGTTACACGGTTCAAGGTGTAACCCATGAAATAATAGATGGCAAGAGTGAGAGCAAGTGTAACAGGGATAGCTATGGAAACAACAGCCGATGCTCTCCATCCCATCCAAAGTGCAATCAAGGCTGCAACAGAAAGTGTGGCGATCATTAAGTGTTCTATCAACTCCATGGATTTATCTCCAGCAGTAGAACCATAATCGCGGACTACGGAGAGTTTGATATCCTCAGGTAATGAGGAAGAAAATAATTTGGCTCTTTCAATTAGGTCAGCTGCTAGTGGTACGACATTGGTTCCTTTTCTTTTCCCAAAGACTATGGAAACTGCAGCTCTTTCTTTTCCTCCTAAAGCCTTATCAAAGAGAACTGAAATTTTGTTTCTTTCTTCTGGACCGTCAATTACATCGGCAACATCCCGCAATCGTACAATTCGTCCGCCTCTTTGCGCTAGAGGTATATTGCGGACATCTTCAGCTGAAGAAACTCTTCCTTCTACTTCAACATCCATGAGATTTGTAGAATTCCAATTTTTGCCAGCAGGAACACCCACATCATTTGATTTCAAGGCTTGGGCTATCTCTACCATGCCCACACCTAAATTAGAGGAACTTTGGCCATTGACTATCACTCGGATGGCACGCTTACGTCCGCCCAGTAATTCAATTTTACTTAGATCAGGAGTTGAAGAAAGTTCTCTAGCCAAGGGGGCAATCAGAGTGCGAAGTGAATAATCATCTCTTTGCTCGGAGCTAAAGCTCAAAGTTAGAAAAGGTACATCGTCGATGGTATGAGAGGAAATTTTTGGTGGAAGCACATTTCCAGGAAGACTACCATAAATTTCCATAATCTTATGGTGGACTTTCACGAGAGAAGGCTCAACCTCCAAACCAACTAGAAAGCGAACAGTAATCAAACTGTAGTGAGGCGAACTAGAGGAATAGACGTACTCAACACCATCTAAACCCCAGACCGCTCTTTCTATTGGCTCAGTAACTTTTCGTTCTACTTCGTCCGCTTCAAAACCTGGAGCTTGAATAAAGATATCAATCATAGGTACAGATATCTGTGGTTCTTCTTCCTTAGGAGTTAGATAAACAGAAATGAGTCCAAGTAACAAGCTGCCCACTATGATGACAGGTGTTAGTTTAGAGTGAATGAACTGTTCGGCTAGGTTTCCTGCGAATCCTTTTTTCTCACCATTTTTGATTTCTTTCATTTTATTTTCCTTCATTTCCAGAACTTGAATTGCTGAACAAAGTGTACAACTCTGAACGTACTAAAATATATTCTCGATTTGTGTTTGCATTTTGAACGATAAGGTCTGTAGATCTTGAGAAAATTTCCGCAAGTTGCATAGCATTTATAGATCCGTTGGCAAACATTCTCTTCGCATTAGAAATCTGTTCTTCCATAAGATTACTTGTATTCGATAGAAGTAGCAATTGCTTTTGGAAAGTTTTTTCCATAGTTAATAATTCCTTACGCTTAGCTGACTCTTTTCGAATGGTATCTTGGACTTTTTCTCTTTGAGCCTGTGCCTTGAGTTTTGCTTCTTCATAAGCGCCGATGTCATCTGCATTGTATAAATTCATCTGCACATAGAACCCAACATTATATGCGGTAGCTGTATTTCTGGAACCATTGTAAAGATTGGATTCACCAAAGGCTCCAACCTTGGGAAGAAACTTTGCTTTTTCAGCCTCAGCGGCAAGACTTGCACTTTCTGCATACTCCTTCATTGCTAAAGCCTGGAAAGAAAGTGTAGAAGCTTCCAAAGGTTTATTGGAATTATCACTTGGCTTAGGAAGATGAGAATCAAGAAAAATATTGATTGGCTCTAAGTCAATAGACCATGCACTTCCAAACTCATCTGTCATTGTTGTCAAATAACTTCGAATAGATGATTCTTGTGTATCAACTTCTAACCTCATTCCTTCCAATCGATTCTTTAATGACTTCAAGCCAAGTAAGCCTGCATATCCAACCGGATTTCCTTTGCCACCAACTTGGTAATTTCTAAGTACAGACTGTAACTGCTTTTCCGCTTCTGAAATTTGCTTTTTATATTCATCTAAAGAAATCAATTGCGCATAAAGGCTAGCCGTTGAAGAATACTCAGATAAGATTACAGATTGCTTTTCCAAATTTTTCCCTTTGGAGATATGGCCATAGCTTTCTGCGATATTGTTCTTGGCGCCACCTTCATAAATTGCAAGATCAACTCCAAGAGTTCCTTTTTGGTAGGTATTGGCTCCTGGATAGTTCAAAGTGTCCGGTGCAAAAATATTTGCAGTCTGTGAATTAAAACTAGTATAAGGTTGATTGTTTGTATCCAAAAAATTACTCACTTGGGATCTTGAAGACTTTGTGCTAAAGTCAGCCTGTCTTGCATCTCTTTGGCCCAATTTAGAAAAAAAGTTTAAGGCAGGATCATTGGTAGTGTAGGATCTACCTTCTAAATAAATTTTAGGATGCCAATGCTTTGAAGTTCGCTCTTTACCAGCTTTTGCTGAATTGGATTCATTTTCAAAAGCAGAAATCAGAAAGGAATGTTTTTGGATGCTAAGGGAGAGATCTTTAAATTTTACGATAGATGAGTCTTTTTCGTGAAGGGATTCGGTTTTTGCACCCGAACCTTTTCGCTCATTTTCCTCTGGTTGGTTTGATTCTTTTGCAGAAAGATTTCCAATCAGAAGAAGAAATAGTAAAAGAATCAATGCAGCTTCTTTTCTCAGATAGTTTGGTATTTTCATCAGCTTAACTCCATATCCTAATTAATTTAATGCCCTTATATACCATAGGGGGTATGCTATCTTTGTTGTCAAACTAAAAAAAATTCATTTGATTCTCCTAGTCCAAAAGTTCATCATTGTATTTTTAACTGAGAAGGCTGCCACTGTGATTTGCACTCAGTAAATAGAGCAAGGAGACTAAAATGGCTTTTAAAAAAACAATCGGCACTGGTGCATCGGAAGATAGATTAGAGAATCTAATCTTAGAAAGACTGACTCCTGGAGTTGATAAGGACAAAATCGACCGTCGCATTTGGGATCTCTTTGGGGAAGAATGGTGCGTCATGTTCACTGATCTTTCTGGATTTTCACGTGGTGTGGAAAAATTTGGAATCATCCATTTTCTACAAACCATTCATGAGTCTGAAAGGGTCTTAGTGCCGATTATTGAGTCTTTTGATGGAATCTTGCTCAAAGCCGAAGGTGATTCCTTGCTGGTAATTTTTCGAAATGCAGACAAGGCATTAGACGCCGCGGTAAGGATGCAAAATGAACTTAAAATTTATAATAAAGACAAAATTCCAGAAGAACAAATTCTACTCTGTGTTGGTTTGGGTTACGGAAAGGTATTGAAAATTGGCGATACAGATGTATTTGGTTCTGAAGTGAACACAGCAAGTAAATTAGGTGAAGATATTGCAAAAGTTGGTGATATACTTGTAACTTACAATGTGTTTGAAAAAGTCCAATTCGATAGTTATAATTTCGAAGAAATTCCCAATCCTCCCTCCGGAACTTCCAAGGCATTTCGTTTCATTTATAAATAAGATCTTCTACCAAGAATGGTTTATCATTTATGGAGTAGAGATAGGTTAGCAAATAGGAAAATGAAGAAAGGAATAAATATCGATTTCATTATTATCCACAGTACAATCAGATAGGAATCTCTTGCTCAAAATAAACTTCATTTATTAAAATGATTTTCGAATCATTCTAATATGCTGATTTAAATAGCTTTGAATTTTTAATTAATCCTCCAAAAGTCTCAGTTCATTGGTTAAAATCTTAAAATATAAACGTCTACTAGTGGATAGTACATTTAAAAATTGAGTATCTCCTAGTACTTGAAAAAGTTGTAACCTCAGGTTTCAAGAGTTACGTCAAATAAGGAATTAAATCCATTTTGGAAATTAATTTCTTATACAAATATAAATAAATGCTTTTGACTAAATTCAAAACAGGGACCAGCTTGCTCAAAATATTATATTATGAAAATCTATAACGAAAAAATGAATTTAGTCAATGAGACCTTTTTTATGAAAAACCCTATTCCTATGTGGGTTTTTGATTTAGAAACTTTTCAATTTTTAGAAGTTAATGAGTCAGCTACAATTGTATATGGCTATTCTCGTAAAGAGTTTCTCTCAATGACAATTAAGGATATTCGTCCTGTTGAAGACTTACCAAATCTGTTTAAAGTTGTTTCTCTTGAAAATGAAGGTTTCATAGATTCAGGTATATGGAGACACATCAAGAAGAACGGGGAAATGATGTACGTAAATATATCTAGTCAGGTTATTGATTTCCAAGGAAAAAAAGCTGAATTGATTATGTCAATAGATCAGACAATACGTGTTAATTATTTCAATGAATTAAAGATTAACGAAGGTAAGCTGAATAGTATCTTAAATTCGATGAAGGAAGTTATATGGTCGAGTGATCCAATTCATTTTGAAGTCATTTTTGTAAATAAAAATGTTTTTGAATTGTATGGCTATGAGGCAGAAGATTTTTACCAAAACTCTAATCTGTGGAGTGAATGTATCTTTGAGGATGACAGAGCAAGAGTGATTGAATGTTTCGCTAAGATGAATGAATCCAATCATTTTGAAGAGGAATACAGAATTCTCACCAAAGATAAGAAAGTAAAATGGATTAAGGATAAGGCATGGTATGTCCGTAACGAATTTGATGAAATCATTCGAGTCGATGGAATCATTCGCGAAACCACAGAAGAGAAAGAATATTTACGAAAAATTAAAGAGTTATCAGAGAATACATCCAAACAAAATTTAGTTTTGAGTGAGTTGGCTTTTATAAATTCTCATAAAATTCGAGGACCTTTAGTATCTATTCTTGCAGGCTTGGATTTACTCAGCTCTGAAGCAAATAAAGATACTATTATTACAAAAATAAAAAAAGCAGGTGAAGAATTAGATTTAGTAATCAAAAATTCTATGGATCTATTATCAGATGAAAAATGGAATCTTTCTTCAGATCATTTCTCCCACAAAAAAGAAATTCATACAATTTTCTCAATTGATGATGACCAATTGCAAATAATGATAAATAAAATTTTAATTCAGAAAATTGATTCAAAATTCAATATTTCCCTTTTCAATAATGCGCAAGAGGCACTAGATAAAATAATCTCAGAAGATCCTCAGATCATCTTTTTAGATTTAAATATGCCTGTAATGAATGGTTGGGATTTTTTAGATGAATTGCAAAGAATGAATATAAAATCAGATGTTTACATTCTAACATCCTCCGTTGATTTAAATGATAAAAAGAAAGCAGAAAAGTATGAAAATGTGAAAGGTTATTTAACCAAACCTCTTTCTAAAGAGACTCTTGAACCAATACTTCATTGTGCGAATTGACCCTATTTTGTTTTAAATTGAGCACAATGTTTCTTACTTTTTAAAAATTACTTTTTTCTCTTTTTTATCTTTAACCGCATTTGCATTTACTGCCTTTGAATCGACCAACACTATTTTTGTAATTTCACTAGGTGCCCCAATCCGTAAAGGAGGTCCCCAGTATCCCGTTCCTCGACTTACATAGATTAACGTATTTTTGTATCTATGTAGACCTGCAACAAACTTTTGGGCTAGATAAATAATCAAATTTCCTGGAAAATATTGTCCGCCATGGGTATGCCCAGAAAGTTGAAGATCAAATCCTGCATCCGCTGCTTCATAAATAGAATTTGGTTGGTGAGCAAGAAGAATTTTGAAATCAGAATTCTCTAAGCCTTGCATAGATTTCTTAGGATTGGTTTCATGAGCTGGTAAGATGGAACCTGCCTTTAAATCAGTAACACCAGCTAATCCTAGTTTTGCTTTATTATGAAGTAGAATTTTATTTTCATTTAACAGTACTGTTATTCCTAATTTCTTAATTTCTTGGATCCAAGATAAGGCACCATTATAATATTCATGATTCCCTGTAATGAAAAATGTTCCAAATTTTGTCTTTAAATCTGCTAAAGGAGCTAGATGATGAGCATACAAATGAGCAGGACCATCAACCAAGTCACCTGTAATCACTACTAGATCTGGTTGAAAATTCTGAATTCTTCGGACAACATGTTGAAGAAATGGTCTTTGGATAGTTGGTCCAATGTGAACATCCGAAATTTGTGCGATCGTAAATCCTTGTAAATCAGAATGAAGATTTTCAACAGGGATATTAACCTCAAGAGTACGAATTCTAGCATGTGCTTGAAACATTCCCCAAACTGTAAGCAGGCAGGTAATCGCTAACACTATTAAAGAGCTATAAAAAGTGTCCATTCCACTAAGAGGAAAAACATTGTTTAAAAAAGTCGATTCAAGCAAATTTGATAGGTTAGGTGATGAATATCGAATGAGAGACAAACAAATTATCATTATATCTTGAAACAGAACAATGCTTAATAAAACAGTAAAAAAACCTAAGCTCAAAAATGAAAAATAAGAAAAGACAGATTGCAATCTAGGACTTGAAAGAGTATGCGAGATCCAATAGGAGATAGGAATAGAAAATACAAGAACTACAATAATGCACCAAGCAAAAATGGATAGGATTCCATCAAAGCCCAACCCAGAAATCATCTTAGTCCCAATATAAAAATAACCAGCACCTATAATGCTTGTAAAAATAGAAAGAAAAACCAAAAATCGATTCAATAGAAATACTTCCCTAAATTTTGATACAACTTTTAGACCATTTTTATGATCCAAATCTTTCTTTCTTTTTTCGATTTACAATTCTTCTTGCAAATGCAATATAATATTCTTATGACTTTAAGACTTGCCTTGTACTCTTTCTTAATTTCGCTTAGCTCTATGATTACCAGTTTGTTCTTTGTAATACCTGCTTTCAAGAGTATGAATTTTCCTGTAGGAACTTTTGCAAGACAACTTTCCTTTGATGAGGATAAGCTTCGTGCTTGGCTAAACATTATGCAAGAAGCTGGGCGTCTACCTTTGATTGCCATTCAACATAAGTTAGACGATTGGTTCGCCTTATCTTTTGGTCTGGTTTTTTTAACTCTTGGTTTTTTCCTTGCGACAAAGTTAAAGATTTCCAAGTTTAAAATCATAGGAGCTCTGGGTTTTATAGGTGGAATCTTGGATCTAATTGAGAATCGAATGTTTCTAGAAATGGTTTCTCGCATCCAAGAAATAGATTCAACATCGGCGATAATCTTTTCCTTAGTAAATCTATGCAAATGGAGTTTGTATGCGATTGGAATAATCGGTTTCTTTTATATATGGTTGAGCGAAAAGAAAAAATAGTTTAATATTAAATTATTTTTTGCCATTTTTCATCTGACAAATGTCTATAGTATTAGATGTTCGAAGAAGCAAGTTCTCGCAGAAGTTTTCTCAAAAGAACCCTTGGGGGCTTGGTTGCATTTTCTCTTAGTGGATTTGCACTTAGAAATATTTTATTTCCAAGTTCCACAAAAGAATCAATCGAAACTTCAGAAAAGGAAACCTCAAATATGAAGGCAAATGGCATTTTAAATTTAGAAAAACTCGGCTTCCAATGGCCCACAGCAGATCCTTTTCTTTTCTGTGTTCACCATGAAGACTTCTATCCTAAGGGTAACTCCGCTTCGGGTCCGGATGCCTCACTTTCTGGTAGAGACCTTGGGCAAGATTTCACCCCAAAAGATGGTTGGAGAATGTACCATGGTGAGAAAGTCCCTGGCTTTCCAGGTCACCCACACAGAGGTTTTGAGACAGTCACAGTCGTAGAACGAGGCTTAGTGGATCATGCAGATTCCCAAGGTGCTGCAGGAAGATACGGCAGAGGTGATGTGCAGTGGATGACTGCAGGTGCTGGAATCCAACACTCAGAAATGTTTCCCTTACTTTCTAAAGATTCAGAAAATACTTTGGAACTTTTTCAGATTTGGATGAATCTTCCAGCTCGAAATAAATTTGTAGAACCCCATTTTAAGATGCTTTGGTCAGAGAATATTCCAGTGCTCGATCTTAAAGATTCTGATGGCAAAACCACCAAACTTAAATTAATATCTGGATCTTATCTGGAGAATAAGTCCCCTCAACCTACTCCGAATTCCTGGGCAGCAGATCCGTCCAATGAAGTAAACATTTGGATTCTACACTTAGAACCTAATGCAAAATTTACGATTCCTGCCATGAGCAAAGGTTTGAATCGAAATCTTTACTATTTTCAAGGCACTGGACTTACTGCAAATGGCTTAGAGATTCCAGAATACAACCGAGCCATTTTGGAATCCGACGAATTAATAGAACTTGTCAATGGTTCAGAGGATGCAAGAATTCTATTTTTGCAAGGAAAACCTATTGCAGAACCAGTAGCGCAGTATGGACCATTTGTAATGAATACTCAATCCGAAATCCAACAGGCTTTCACTGATTACCAAAGAACCCAATTTGGTGGATGGCCTTGGGAAACTTACGAACCAGTTCATCATAACAAAGGAAGATTTGCTCGATTTGCAAATGGTAAAGAAGAGCTACCATCTTGAGTTAAATTAAATCAGATTAAGACTCTTTGCTTTATTTCTTGCCAGGATCTTTGTAATCTGACATACATTTTGAAGGATAGTGCGGGCTGGAACTTTTTTCTCTAAGAGTGTTCGAGGTATTTCCTTAGTCTTGCAAAGACTCATTAAGAAAACTGAAGAGCCAGATATCCAAGCCTTAAAACTTGCCTATGAAAAATCAGGTATGAAATTTCCTGACACAGGCTATCGTCCCACAACCAGAGAAGATCTCAGCCATGGTCTGCAAATAGCCTTAAAATCTAATGGTCTCATAATGTCTATATTAGGTGATTGGACTTGGGAAGAAAATTCTATGCCACAGCTTCCTGATTGGATTCCAGCTAAATTAGATTAAAAATTTATTTTCTAAGTCTATTTGATTAAAATTACTTTTACAATACCTTATTTTTCTAGATTCCCATTTGCAATTTGATTCACTGCTATATTCCCGTTTACATCAGCGATATGTCTTCCGAAAGCATTCATCACCAAATAGTGAATAGGTGCTTGTGTAATCACATAAATATACCAAGGAAGGGAAGGAACAAATTCATGGATTGCAGTTAAGGAGTATTTCTTATTCTGAACCTGTCGAAACTCAAGCCAACCTGTATCACTTGTTCGAGTTAATAAGCCGCCTATAATATGAAATTTTTGTCTGTCTTCTTCAAAATTTCCATGGATATATTGCAAAAGTAAAATAGGCTTCTTCAAAAAGAAAATTCTAAACGCAACCAAATCCTTGCTAGGTTCAACATCTACCAAGATCAAAGATCGGAAGACTTTCGGTAACCAATTCATATATTCACGTGCCATCCATTCACTATTTCTTTTTGGTACAGGCGGAAGTCTTTGGATAGATCGAACACTTTTGCGATGTGAAATTTTTCTTTGGGGTCTTGCTGATACTGGTTTAGTTTCTTTCTGTAAAACCTCATCCAACATACTTGCAAAAGTCTTAAACGAAATAAATTTTTGAATCAAGGGAAGAGGTTTCTCTTGGGGAAGATCACATACTAAACTATCAATTAAAGGTGAAACCAAGGCATAATGAGAATTCCCAAACCAAGTCACCCAAAGTTTACTAAATCCGGTGGAATTGATAGGAACAGGAAACATGAAACGTCTTACTTTCAGTTTTTCTGCCATTATCCTCATAAGATCCCTATACGTTAATTTTTCTCCATTTACTATATCTATTGTTTGGTGAAAATATTTCTTCTTACTCACTGAATCTTTTAAGATCGAAATCACATCATCAATGTAAATAGCTTGGGTCTTAGATTGAGTCCAGGACGGTAGAACCATCACAGGTAGTTTTCTAACTAGAGAATTGAGAATTTCAAAAGAAGAACCTCCCTGCCCTACAACCATCCCTGAACGAAATACAGTTACTGGAATTTTTGTAGCTTGAAGAACACCTTCCACTTCTTGTCTACTCTGCAAATGCTTACTGATAAAACCTTCCGGAACAATTCCACCCAAATAGACGATCTGTTTGATTTTATTTTGCATACAAGATCTTGAAATATTATCAGCAATAAGAAGATCAGTATCTCGAAAATTTCCTTGGAACAATCGGGAAGATGGCATCATGGAATGAACTAAGTAAAATACAACATCAGCACCTTTCAATGCTTCTAAAGTGCTTGTTGTACTAAAGAGTTCGCAGTGTCTCCACTCAGCATTCAAAGGAAGATTTTCTATGGGAGACCTGGATAAGGCAATAATCTTATGCTTTGTTGCTGCAAGACTTGCGATAAGGTTTTGTCCTACAAAGCCACTTGCTCCTGTAATTGCTATTTTCATTGTTTCCTACTTGAATCTTTTAGACTGCTAGTCCATTTCCTATCCCAAACTAAAATTTTTCTGAATGATGAAATTTTTCAATTTTAGAAAATGGGAAGAATGAAATATATCACAACTGAAATTATCAATGGAATCTTTCGAATAGGGTTTAACCGACCTGAAAACAGCAATGCATTCAATATGCAAATGGTAATGGAATTAAGCGAGGCTTATACCTTGTATGAAGACAATGCTAGCTGTCGTTGTGCGATTATTTTTGCCCATGGTAAGCATTTTACAGTTGGTCTAGAAATTGATGAGGTAGCTGAGTACATTCGTAAGGAGGGTGGAATTTTTTACCCAAATAACCAAGTCGATCCTTTTGGAATTGTAGGAAGGATACGTAAGAAACCTGTCATTATTGCTATCCAAGGTTTTTGTTTTACACTTGGAATTGAACTTGCTCTTGCTTCTGATATAAGACTCTCTACCAAAAGTGCAAGATTTACCCAAGCAGAAGTTACTCGTGGTATTGCGGCATTTGGGGGAGCTACCTTTCGTATGGCAGAACAATTTGGCTGGGGCAACGCAATGAGATACTTACTCACCGGTGATGTGTTTGGTGGAGAAGAAGCTTACAGAGTTGGACTTATTCAAGAAATTGTTGACGCCAAAGAGTTACTCAATCGCGCTCAAGCGATAGCTGAAACAATAGCAAGCAATGCTCCCCTTGCAGTCCTTGCATCCTTGGAAAGTGCTATGGATTACCGTAGAGAACAAGAAGCTAAAGCTTTTGCAAAAATCCAAAAACGAGTATTAGAATTATTAGATTCTGAAGATGGAAAAGAAGGAATACTATCCTTCCAAGAAAAACGAAAGGCAAATTTCGAAGGTAAATGATAAATTCAAA
The DNA here is from genome assembly GCA_022402465.1 of Leptospiraceae bacterium. GTDB lineage: Bacteria > Spirochaetota > Leptospiria > Leptospirales > Leptospiraceae. Next base: position 98,809 of record JAKRSH010000007.1, read on the forward strand.
TAAAAATCGCAGAATCAAATGAAAATTTGAATTTTAAATTTCTATGGAAGAATAATTTTCGAACCAAATTTATTGAAATTAGACTATTCTAATGTCGATAATCGAAGGGATGGTAGCCGAAGGTTCTTTCGAGAGAAGAAAAACAGATATCTATAAAGAAATTATTGTGCGCCAAGATGGCAGTAAGGCTGTCTTATTTAGCACATTAGAATCTTTTTCCAGACAAGCAAAAAACTTAGGAATGCTTGTGGATTCTTCGCGTTCCATCATGGCGGAACGAAATCTTGATTTACTACTTGAGAAGATTTTAGTAGCTGTTACAAATGTTATGGAAGCAGATCGTTCAACTTTATTTCTTCTTGATAGTGATAAGAAAGAACTCTGGTCTAGAGTTGCACAAGGCTCTCAAGAAATTCGCATAAGATTGGGTGAAGGAATTTCAGGTTTTGTTGCAGAAACCGGACAAGTTGTAAATATACCAGATGCATATAATGATCCTCGTTTCAATCCTGCCAGTGATATGAAGACTGGCTATAAAACAAAAACTATACTTTGTTGTCCAGTCTACAATCCTCAAGCTGAAATCATAGGTGCCATTCAAGTACTCAATAAATTAGATGGAAGTATTTTCTCAGATAACGATGTACAGCTGCTTGGTGCATTTGCCTCCCTTGCTGGAATTTCTCTAGCCAATGCAAAAGCGTATGAAGAGCTTCAGAACGAAAGAGACCTACTCGAATCTAGAGTCATTGAAAGAACCAAAGATCTTGATGATGCCAAGAAGCAATCCGATAAACTTCTCTTGAATATTTTACCTATTCAAATAGCCGACGAACTGAAAGCAAAAGGTTTCTCGGCACCAAAGAGATATGAATCAGTTAGTGTACTCTTCACCGATTTGAAAGGTTTTACTAAGGTTGCTGAAAACTTAGAACCAGAAGAACTCATCAATGAATTGGATAGATGTTTTACTTATTTCGATGAGGTAATCGAAAGATTCAATCTTGAAAAAATCAAAACCATAGGTGATTCGTATATGTGCGCGGGAGGACTTCCGATAGCAAATCGCACAAATCCTGTAGAAGCCGTTTTGGCTGCCTTAGAAATTCAAAAATTTATGGAACAAACTAGAGAGATAAAACGCTCGCTAGGCGATAATTATTGGGAACTTAGACTTGGCATACATACTGGACCTTTAGTTGCTGGTGTTGCTGGAAAGAAAAAATTTGCCTATGATATTTGGGGTGATACTGTAAATACTGCATCTCGTTTGGAATCTTCGGGTGAAGTTGGGAAGGTAAATATTTCAGGTGCAACCTATCAAATTGTGAAAGATTTCTTCTCTTGTGAATACAGAGGACTTGTCAAAGCCAAGAACAAGGGCGACATTGAAATGTATTTTGTCTTAGCCATTCTGCCCGAATTAAGCATTGGTGGATTAGGTGAAGTACCTAATAAAGATTTTTTAAAGAAAATGTCTGAACTTTAAAAAAGAATCAATATACCTATTTATAATTCTTGCTTCATGCTAAAATAGAAGACTATTTACTTTTTCTTTAAGTAAAACAATAATCTTATTTAGGAACCATTTCTCGCCAGAAGTTAGGAGTAGAAGAAATCACACCATCCTTACCATGCAATGAATTTGCTGCTTCCAAAGAAACTATTCCTGGAGCAGTGATGACTTCATATATATTTCTGCCAGGAATATCCAATTTCTGATGAATATTTAAGCCTTGCCTTGCAAAAAATGTTTGCGATTGCTCAGCTGATAATCCAGAACTTAATTCCACGATTATATTGCCTGGTAGAGCTAATAATTGGCTTCCTTTAATTGTTGTCAGTATGGGAGAAAAACTTGAATTGTTCAACTGATTCAAATTTTTAGATAAATTAATTGTGCTGCCCCCAGAATTTGACTTCCAGATTGTTGTATTGCCATAATGCTTTAAAGGAGTAGCTGAAGAATCAGATTTTAAAACCACAGAATTTCTGATATTTTTAATTCCATGGTTAGTCTTTGGGAATTCTGCAATGATTCCTGGCTCCAACTGCAAATCAATCTTAATCCCCCCATCGTAGTAATACAATCCAGAACCTGACTCTTGCCCAAAAACCGAAAAGTTAAAAGCAAGGAATAGAACGAGACTTATCAGTATAATTTTTAAGAAATTATATTTTCTAGTAAAATTTAAATTTTGCAATTCCATTGAATTATTTCCTTCATTTTGATTCATCAATTTGCTCTTCCTCTTATGTTAATACTCCACGATGAAAGAGTATGATTGGTGTTATTGATTGTTGCTCCTCTAGTATACGTAAAATTGGCATCAGGTCGAGAATAGCCATAAAGAGTGTTAGATGTGCATACGAGTGGATTAGCCCCAGCAGAAGTTGCTTTGTTGCATACATCCGCTACCCTCAATGACCATGTTCCATTTGCTGGTTCATCCATGAATATTGTAGCACCAAAGGTCCAATTCGTTATATCGTTACAAAATGCCAAAGCATTATTCACAGTGCAAATCCGAGGCACAAGCAATCTAGCCTTGGTTCCAGAAGGAGATGTTAATTCAATAAATAAATCTGCTGAATCATCATTTGCTCCTGTATTAACAGTCATATTTATCTCTACAAATTCTATTTTTCCTATACCGCTTCCTGATACTACCCTTGTATTTACTGCTCCAGCTGGAGTATTATTCGTGATTGTTGAATTAGTTGTTGAACCGGCTAAATTACCTGTTACAATTTCTGGACCAATATTTGTCCAAGATTGAGCTGCAGGAATTGCAAGACTTGCATCTACTGCACCAAAACCATACTTATGATTAAAATTCAATCCTGCGCCATTGGTTATCCAATCTGGATCGCTTGGATCGTTTTTTCTTGAGTGACGTGCAAGTAATACTCGAACATCTCTTGCTGTAAGATTGCGATTTCTATCAAGAATCAAAGCACCCACACCTGCCGCAAGAGGAGCTGCGGCTGAAGTTCCATTGAATGTATTTGTATAATTATTGCTTGCAAAATTAGTTCCACCACCATTCACATTGTATCCACCTGATCCAGAAATGTCTGTGGTCGAAATAGCAACACCACTAGTTCCTTGTGAATGAGCAGTAACAAGTAAGTTAGCTCCTTCTTCCGAATAAGAAGCTTTTCTTCCATCATTGCCTATTGCAGCTACTGCAAATGCTGAACGATAATTTGCTTGACCATCCTGATTGGAGTTATCACGAGGTGCTGATCCTGCAGTGACTATCCCACTGGTATTTGCACTAGTAAGAAAATTGCCTCCATTCCCAGCTGCCCAAAAGAAAATGGTTCCTAAGTTATTTCTTCCAAGTCTGAATGCCGAGTCTATTCCCGACTTCCAAATACTTCCACTAGGTGCAAATCTTCCAGTATTATCCGGAGCACCCCAGCTATTGTTGGAAACAAAAACACCATTACTAAACGAAGACATCGCCGTCCCTGAGTTAGCATCGGTTGAATTTGCTAAGATATTCCTTGCACCTATCTTTGCTCTTGGAGCAATTCCAGATAAACCAATACCGTTAGTATCTCTCGCTGCCATAATCCCAGACACGGAAGTTCCATGACAACCAGCTGTTCCATTCGTCGAGCAATCAATAGAATTGAAAAAAGAACCTCCAAAATTCATATCAAGTGACCTATCGTAATTGGGAGATAAATCCTCATGAGACGTATCCATTCCATCATCTACGGTAACAACACTCACTCCGCTACCTTTACAACCTGCGTTAGATGCAAAAGTTATATTTGCATCCTCACCAGATATGGAACCACTCGTCGAACCCGTATTTTTCAAATGCCATTGTTGACTAAACAATGGATCGTCTGGCAGTCCAGGTGTGCTACAAGGTGCAACTTGTGAGTTCAATAAATTACTTAGAAATAAGAAAAGAAATATATCTTCCAAGGGATCTTTCTTTTTAGGTGTACATGAAACAAAAGATAGTAAAACGATTAAAACTGCAAACCGCCTGATAAAGTTCATTCGAACCCCCAAATTAATATAACAATAATTTCAAATTACACTCCACATTAAAAGTTTTTTTTATTTATTAAAAAAATTGTTGATGATTTAATTAAATAAAATATCATACAAACTCACAATGGATAAATATATTCATGCAAGGCTCTTTATTGCAATACTATTAGTTAACTCTACTTTTCAATTTTGTAAGACAAATTCAAAAAATAAGACTATAAATCAAACCATTGATACTAAAGAACGTTGTTCAATGTTACCTGATGGAGGCCCTTGTCGAGCTTTGATTCCTGGATTTTATTATGATGCTGATAGCAATAACTGCCTTGACTTCAATTATGGTGGATGCAAAGGTTCCCTTCCTTTCAAAGTAAAGGCAGACTGTATACAACATTGTGTCTTTTGATCTAAAAATTAACTTAAATTCGTGTTTACCTTTCCCTATCAATTCAGTCAAAATCTTAATTACGGTTGCATCTATGTTGACAGATTTCGCTCAGATTCGAAATATTTGCTTGAACACTTGATAATGTGTATAATTTAGCTGGAATGGTTTTAGAAAAAGGTGAAGTACCTAATAAAGATTTTTTAAAGAAAATGTCTGAACTTTAAAAAAAGAATCGATATACCTATTTATAATTCTTGCTTCATGCTCGTCGTAAATTATTAAATCAAATCATGTTCATTCCCAAATACTTTGAATTACAAGATCAAAAATTAATTCTTCAAATTATCAAAGAAAATTCTTTTGCAACTTTAATCTCCCATTCTTCTAGAGAAAACTCAGAGCCTATAGCAACACAGATCCCATTGCTTGTGGACGAGAATTTGAAAGTTCTCAATGGGCATATTGCCTACGCCAACGAACAATGGAAAAACATTGAAGGACAATCTGTACTTTGTATTTTTGCAGGTGCGCATTCCTATATTTCTTCGAGTTGGTATGAAGAAATGCCAACTGTTCCAACTTGGAATTATCTTTCTGTCCATGTGTATGGGAAATGGGAAAGAGTTACCAATCAAGATGAAATCATTCAATCATTGAAGGATCTTATCTCTACGTATGAAGAAGCGAATTCTGTTTATAATTTTGATCAACTAGAGCCTGAATACCTTGATAAGATGACAAAAGCTATCATTCCTTTTCGGATCAAAATTGAAAGAATCGAAGCCAAGGCGAAACTCAGCCAAAATCATAGCAAAGAAAGAAGGGAGAAAGTGATTCGACATTTAGAATATTCTAATTCTGAAAATGATCAAACTATAGCAACATGGATGCGGAAGTTCATAAATAGGTAATGGAAATTATAATGTCACCAATAAAAATTAAAGAAGGTTGTAACATATGTCACAAAGACTGGGGAAGCTACTTGATAATGCTAGGTGAGATTGACGAGTTGCCTGAGTTGAAAGGGTAAAGGTATCTGTACGAGGCATGCTTTTTATTTTTCGATGTAATAAGACATTTAATATGCAAATCTGCCGAATAACAGAACAATTGAATCGAATTTTTGGACGAATGTGGAATTTGGGTTGTGTTTTTGGATTTTACCCAAACTGTAGGATTCAATCCTACGGCGATGATATGCATTCTCAAGAGACCTAGAACTTTCTTCCATAATCCAAGAATTCTGACTTGAAAATTCAATTATCAAAACAATTCCTGATTGCGAAAAGATTTACTCGTGTTATGCTTAGTTAGATGCTTATAGTTTTCGAGATTGTAGATACAAATTTTCCTATTTTTCTATTGAAGGAAATCTTATGGAACCTCTCCCTATCCATGTAAGAAAAGCAGAGAAATCTTCAAAGGTTTAGTTAAGACCAAATATAAATCCTGATAACAACCATGATGACAAGCGAGAGGAACTTCCAATGAATCAACTGCAACAAAAAGAATGGATCTTTGACTACTCTAATGAACCCTAAGAACTCACTCGTTATCTTTATGGTGACTATGAATTAGGAAACCGATGGTCTAGTGTCTTGGAGAAAAAAGAAATGAAAAAGACAATATTGATTTATAATCAGATTCAAGCAATAAGTACAACGAATCAGATCATTCTCCAAAAGAATAAGTATTAGCAAAAAATACCTTAGCTTCCAATTTTTCAGCTATGAGTTCAAGATATGCAAATTCTTTTCCGTTATCAAAAGATAAAGTATAAACTTTCTGTTTAAAGTTTTTTAGTAATTTGCAAATAAGCTGCAGAGACTTCGCTAGCAGTTCTATAGGGCAGTATTTGAATTTTTATAAAGAGTGATTTTCAATCAACTTAGGTTACTATGGAACCTTTGTGGTTTTTACCTAGGATTGTACATACTTCAAAATCTCCTTTACGTTTTTGTAATACGACTATTTTAAAGCGCTTGTCGATACTAATTCTATTCTTTATTGAGCCTTTCGATTTTTTCCTGAAGCCTAGGATTTACGTCTTTTTCGAAAAGCTTGTCTTAAATTCTTATATAAAGTTCCTCCTAGCTGTTTATCTAAACTAATCATTCTATAAATAGTTTCATGGCTTATTGATAATTTTTCAAAGCAGCTAATTTTAATAAATATATAAAAATATTTCAATTTTAAATCAATTACGAACTATAGAATAAATCAGAAATAGTATTGGATTCCAAAATTCACCGACTCTGCTTGGAAGCTTTTCATGTATTCTAAACCAAAGCCAAAATCTTGGTAGGTAAATTGAAGACCAAGAATACCCAAAGCAGATATATCTTGGTAAAATTCGTTTAACTTTAGATTGATGCCAACACCAGTGGGATTTGAATCAAAGTCATTGTTATTAGTCCTAGATGAAATCAATGCGTATCTTTCTGCACGAATACTAAGTCTTCCCTGGCTTCCTATCAATCCTATACCACCAAAGAAAGAAAATCCTTTCCATCCGTAGGCATATCTGACATCTCCAGAACCTGTATAGATTTCAGATTCATATCGTAACTCATTGAGTCCTATCCATCGCCTTCTTTGACCATTGGATACAATCTGAGTTGGCCTTCTATCATAAGTGTCCAGAATTACATATTGATCTGTTCTATATAGCCCTAGTCCAAAAGATATTCCTGACTTCCAATCGACTGAATCAGATTCTATTTTTGAATCTGAATCTATTTCTTTGTTAGGTGTAGAGTCTATTGCAAATGGAAAATATCTTACATTTGCACTAAAATTAGCTACTCGACCTTTGACATTAACATTGCGAATATTTAAAAAAAGTAAGTTTATTTCTGAAGGATAATAAGAAAAAAATTGCAAATGCACATTCCACTTTCTCCATTCTCCCGACTTATCTAAGAAATGTCCGAGATTGGTAGCAAAAGTAAGATTGGGTGAAACAGCGGCACCAATGGTTGGTAATGACCTAAGTTCTGTTTGGTCAATCAATGGAAAACGATTTTCGATTTTACTTCTTGCAATTGAGTAACCCAGACTTACACGATTTTTGTGAATTAAGCTACCACCTATTAAAGTTGAATTTACATTTTGAAGTACAGCACTATCTGCCATACTGTTCAAAAATCCATTTCCATAAATTGAACCCAGTAGTGGCTCTGCCAAATAAGCTGCCAGGTATTCCTCATTCGAAAGAAAAGAACACTCAACTCCAAGGCAGACAGCATTAGCCTGCAAATCACTGGAGGGCTTTCCGATAAGGATAAGGCATACTACCAAAAGAAAGGATATGTTTGTTTGCAAATTTTTCAAGAAAGTACCTTACCATTTATAGATTGTTTAAACTCTTTTCCCTTCCAAACATTTTTCGAAAATAAAGAATTATGTCGCTTTCCTTAGTTGCAAATCAGAGATTTTGGAAAGTTTTTTCAAATGACAGTCAGACCTTGTCTAATATTTTGGAGATATCAAATAGACTCCAAGGATAGCCCATGACATCAGCAACCATCGGACTCGATAAATCCCTTGCAGAAGAAGTTCTTTCTTCTTCATCGAAAATCATCAAAGAAATAACCAAACGACTCGCTCAGAAATGTTCTGATGCAGGGCGTGTATCTGTTCCTAAGATGGATGAGAACCAATTGGTCTTCTACCAACTTGCATGGATGAAAGCAGAACAAGAAATCGCAGAGCATTTTGTAAAATACGCTTGGGATTCTTCCGTAGGGTCCACTGATCTTGAACAGAAAATGGCTATTGTTTTTGCAGCGGAGACGGTATCTCATATCCGAGGTGAAATTTCCCAAAGACCAAAAGAATACCTCATCACCATGGAAGAAATGGAGACAGCACTTTTCTCTGACAAAATAAATTCTTACATTGAATCAGCAATGGGAATCTCTAATTATTCGGAAATCGTTGATAAGATCCAAGAAAAAGGACATTTTGGTGTCTACGGACTTTCTGAAGACCATGAATCCTTTAGGGAAGCTTTTGAGGATTTTGCAAAAAATCAGGTTGCTCCTCATGCAGAACATGTTCATAGACATGATGATATGATTCCTGAAGAAATCATCCAAGGTCTTCGCGACATGGGTTGCTTCGGTCTTTGTATACCAGAATCATTTGGTGGAATCCAACCAAATGATAAACCTGACAACATTTCTATGTTAGTTGTAACAGAAGAACTTTCAAGAGGCTCACTAGGTCTTGCAGGATCTCTGATCACTCGTCCAGAAATTTTATCTAAAGCTCTTCTTAAAGGTGGAACCCAAGAACAAAAAGACCGTTTCCTTCCTCGTATCGCATCTGGCGAACTCATGGGTGGAATTATGGTTACAGAACCAAATTATGGTTCAGATGTAGCTGGAGTTTCTGTTACTGCAAAAGAAGTTGATGGAGGTTTTGTCATCAATGGTGTTAAGACATGGTGTACATTTGCTGGTTATGCAAATCTACTACTCATTCTATGCCGAACTGAATCTGATCCTAACCTAAAACACAAGGGTCTTTCTATTCTTTTAGCTGAAAAGCCATCCTTTACTGGACATGAATTCTCATTCAAGCAAGACAATGGTGGAAGCATCCAAGGAAAAGCAATTGGAACGATTGGTTACCGTGGAATGCATTCTTTTGAAGTATCTTTCGAAGATTTCTTCGTACCGAAAGAAAATCTTTTAGGTGGTGAAGAAGGTCGAGGCAAAGGTTTTTATTACCAAATGGAAGGTTTTGCAGGGGGACGTATACAAACTGCAGCTCGTGCAAATGGTGTAATGCAAGCAGCTATGGAAGCAGCTTACCGCTATGCTCAAGAAAGAAAAGTATTCTCTAAACCAATTTATGATTACAACCTAACAAAGTATAAAATTGCTAAGATGGCTATGATCATCCAAGCTTCTCGTCAATATACTAATTATGTTGCAAAACTTCTAGATGAACACAAAGGCCAAATGGAAGCAACTTTGATTAAATTCTATGCATCCAAAATTGCTGAGTGGGTAACTAGGGAGGCTATGCAAATTCACGGTGGTATGGGTTATGCGGAAGAATATGCTGTATCAAGATACTTCGTGGATGCAAGAGTATTCTCCATCTTTGAAGGTGCAGAGGAAGTTATGGCTTTACGAGTGATTGCGAAAGATCTACTTGAGCAAGCTCTCAAAGGCTAATATCTAACTAGGCTTGAGTTTAAGGGATAGTGAAATCTTTCCCTCTTCATAACACAAAAAAGGAGCTAATCTGGCTCCTTTTTTTATGAATATTTCATTTTACATCTAAAACTATCATACAAATATCGTCTTCCATCTCAAAGTCTTGGATGAATTCGTTCATTTTGTACATCAATGCAGGTAAAAATTCCTTAATAGGTAACTTCGCAATTTCAATTAAATTCTCAGTTAGAACTGATTCAAAAAAAACCTTAGTTTGATTTTCATATCTTGCTGCTTCCAATAAGCCATCTGTGCACAACATAATTCTAGAACCTTGCTCTAATTGAGTAGATTGGTTCACATAGGGTTTGTATTTTAGCAATTTAGAATTCTGTGATATAATTCCCAGAGGACGACTAGATTTAGAAGAATCTAAGTTATCAACCTTTCCTAGATGAATCTTGTAAGGACTTGGATGCCCTGCTATAGAATATATAAATTCTCTTTTGATTGGATTGTAGATTCCATAAAAAGCAGTTACAAAACGTCCTGCACAAAAATCAATAATTGATTCATTAAGAAAACTAAGTAGCATGCCTGGATTCATCTTGAGATCTAAAGATGCATTTTCAATTCCGCTCTTTAACATTGCAGTTACGAAAGCAGAAGGTACACCATGTCCTGCAACGTCTGAAATGAAAATGCCTATAGAATCATTCAGTGGAAAAATATCACAGAAATCACCACCAATTTGCTCTAAAGGGCTATAAATGTATTCTATAAATGAATATAGACTATGAGAAGGAAGTAGTCTAGCTTGAATCTTAGCAGCCATTTCCATATCTCGATTCATAATTTCATTTTGAGTTATAAGTTTCTGATTTTCTTTGTCCAAAAGATCCTTGATCATTGCCTTTTCTGTTGTATCAAAGAAAGAGAGACGTATAAAGGTTTCTTTATCAAAGTAGTTTCTTCCAGAAACTAAACAAATTCTTTTCTTACCACTGCGTCCAATCATCTGAATTTCTACTTCATTCAAATTGATACCAGAATGAACTTTTTTAAAAAATTCCATCATAATGGATTTGGAATCTTCAGTTAAGAAATTATCAACGAAAGATTGACCAATGATTTTTTTCTTTGTGACGCCTAACCAATCCAGAAATGTAATATTGGCTTTCACAACATTAAATTTCGCATCAACAGATGCATAACCAATAGGAGAATTATTATACAAGTCATCCGATTCGATGAATTGATTTAGTAGTTGGAATTCTTTATCTTTTAAATTTTGTTTAATTTCATAATTTTCATAAAGAAGGCTTAATTGATTAGCAAAAAACTCAAATTGCAATTTCTGTTCAGTGCTTAATTCATTGATATCTTTAAATAAAACAGAAACGATTCCAATAAAATCATTAGAATGATTTAGTATGGGAATTCCTGCAAATAGCTTAAAATGATTCTGATCTTTAATAAGATCGAGAAGTGAAGTTTGATTAATTTGAGTTATTGCTTCCTTAGATTCTTGAGTTACTTGAACTAAGTGTAAAAAGTTCTTACTATTCTTAAGTTCACTATCTTCAAAACCAAAAGTATAAATATCTGGCGCATTATCCGATTGAGAAATGTAAAGTAAGACATGGTCGGTTTTCAATAAAACTGCGATGCTTTCTAAAATTTTATCCTGAAAATCGATTAATTGGTTATTTTCTTTCATAAAATAGGGAAACTAAAAATATTCCTTAGTATTTTGTATATATAACTTAGGTCAAATGAAAAATCATCTTTTGCATTTTAAAATTGAAGATTGAATTATCTCATATCTCTAATTGTTTTTATGGTTCTAAGAGGTTTTTCATATATAGAATGAAAAATTAAAAATAAGAAGATTCTCTCTGTCATGTCCAAAATTCTTTTGGTCCCGGTAGATTTTATCCCAAGCTGAATTGTATTTTCCTTCGATACGAAACTTCATCATTTCATTCGGAAGGAAATCTAAATTCAAAGAACCTGATTCCAATGAGTAGCCATTGTTTGTATAAGTTTTTACTAAGATCTCATTTGGATCATAAAATCCTTCTGCTCTGAATCCTAATTTCCAATAGGTATTTAAATGAAAATAGAATTGAATCGCAAATCCTTCCCAACGAGAATAAGCTTCCTTTGAAATATCCTTTTGTAAACTTTCTAAAGTAATTAAATTATCAACCCATGAGACTAAAGGTTTTCTTTGAATACCAATATCATAGATAAGATATAATTCCCACCAATCATAGAATTTACCTTTTAAATATAAATCATTGAAGTATCTTGTTTGTCTTTGTTCCTTATTTTCTGCTTCGTTTCCTATAAATGTGCTATAATTCAAGAGCCAATTTTTATTTAAATTATATTGAAGCTCTGTGCCTATTGCTTTATCTAAATTTGTTTCTTTAATTCTTTGCCAGCCATTCAACAAGTATAAGGAAACTTTTAAATCATCTAACGGACTCCATGCGAGTCTAGCTCCCGTTTCATAGTAAGGAGAATTTTCAGCAACCAGAGATCTTGTATAATTAAAACTTTGAAACGATAAGGCTGTCTCACCGCCTATATGAGATGGAAAAATTCCAAGATCTATCCATAAATTCTTAGTCAATGCCAACCCCGCCCAAGCTTGGTAAAGTGGACGATATTGATCTGGCTCCATAGCATAATTCGCTTGAACATAGGTTCCTGCATGAAGACCTAAAGCATAACGATATGATTCAGAATTTTTTGAAATATTAACCACTGCATGATTTATTGAAAATTCATTGGTTCTGATAGCTTGTGTTACATATGGTTGGCTTTGTTCAGGAAAGCGAATAGATGAATTCGTATAGTATGTATCTAGACCTACATTAACTATAGGCAAATGATCGTTTGGTGGATTCGTAATAGAATTGAGATTTTGAGTAGATTTTGATTGATTCTTTGACTTTGATTCTTCTGATTGAATTCCAAATGAAATAAAAATTAAAAGAATAGAGAAGATTATACTATTAAAAGTTGATAATTTCATTCTTCGTCTTAGGAAGATATTTCATGATATGCCTTACTAAAATCAAGTAAAATTAATCAAAATAATTTATTTCATAGCTATTCCATCGAATTCAGATAATTCATTTAATTCTTTATTTGAGCTTCATAAAATGATAAGGTATGAAAGAGTGGTGAGAAGGAATTAAAGACAGGTATTAATTCATCCTCTAGTAAAAATATTAACTATTCCTTTTGTAACTGTGTGTATTGTAAAGCCAACAACACCTTTAATTTTAACTGTTTGGAATATTTCTAATAATAACTTCTTAAGAGCAAGATCAAATGGTAAGGCATATGTATTCCAATCAATTTCTAATTGGAAGGAACTAGCCTTATCCTTACTTTCTTCACTTTCAACATTTGTTAGCAATTCATGGGCATAGGCATCTTTTTGTTCTGAAGTACGCATTGTACCTTTAGCAAGGACAAGATCATGTTTATAGTCATTCGTAAATTCTGCTCTAAGATCGATTCTATCATTGATAATTGGAAGTGGAATAACTTTTAGTCCTGCAAGATCAGTCCAAGTTGACCCAGTAAGAGTAATAAATCCATGTGTGTTGCTTTCTTTTTCAACCATCAGTCTACCCTTATCGCCTAATTTACATCTACCGTATTCAGACTGAAAAAGGAAACTCATAGGCGCCCCACAATCCATATTAAAATTTTTAACAAAGATCTCACCCAAAGTTATTTTATAAATTGGAGTCATATTATGATCTTCAATGTATAATTCTCCACCTTCAATATTCGTATTTTGGATAATGAACAGATTTCTTTTGGGAAGAAGTTCTACTTTTTTTTCGGAAGGCTGCCTATTGATATATTTTCCTTTAGGCTCCTTCACAATGCAATGGCGAACTAAAAACTTTCCACGTAACAGATTAGTAAATGAAACTCTACCTTTGATTTCTTTTGCAGTTATTTCTATAATATCTGATTGATTGATTCCTGGAAAAAAGATCCTAAATCTTCGCATAACAAAATACATTAATGGAAAATGTAATCCTCCACCTTCCCAATGAATTGTATATGCTCCTTTAGAAATACGGTTCAAGAACCAAAGTAAGAACTTTCCAGATAAGAAGAATTGGAGTGTAAGAAAAATAAGTAAGAAGAAGATCGTTAAAATAACGATAAAGATTAGAAACATGGAGTATGGTTAATTCTATTTAATGAATATCATATCTCTTTTCAACTTGGTGTTTATCTATTTGACTCAATTGAAATTCAACAGCAAGCTCATCTAAAAATTCTCTTTCATCCTTCTTCAATTTACCATCCGTTGAAACGATACAAACTGCATCTTCATAAAAATTTAAAGCGTATTGATCGTTACCCTCAACAACTTTTGTAATGGTCTTCATTGGAAGTGGTGAATCAAAAACCTCAGATAGAACATCAACTACTTCAGTCTTTGAATCTTTATAATCAGAAAGTATAGATCCAGGCTCAAAAAGAGCTTTTACCATTTCTCCCACAAGATTCCCTTCTTTTTCGTGAAAGGCTCCATCTGCCATGCAGGCATGCGACCAAAGGCTCACCAGAATCTTTGCGTATTCGAGTCGAATATCAATTCCGTCTCTAAGAAAAGAAAGCTCAGATACTTCGGGAGTGTCAGGATAATTCCCAAATTTTCGCTTGGTAAGACCAGATATGATTCGTTTGGATGGCATCTTAAACTAAATACTAGGATTACCTAGGCAAAGAATCAAGTCAGAAAAACTAGAAGCATACCTTTTTCTATTAAAAAATGAAGTCTCTTTTTTAGAATTCTTCCAATTAGAGCATAGTAATTCTTAGCCTTTCTTAAAGAATTTAAAGAAGGAAGACTTGATATGATCGTCGGATTTTGTGAATTAAAAGCTATTTGATTCGTTTTTATATTCTAGGCAAAATATACTCTTTTTGTTTAAAGCGTGTACACTTTGTCTGGAAATAAATAATTTTGAAAATATCTTCTAGAATTATCATTATTTCAATTTTTTTTCACAATTTCTTGACATATTTTCGACAATGTTATCAAATAATCAAAACATTGAATTTGAAACGAAAACAATAAGGAAAAAATATGAAAGCTAAATTTCTCACTCTCATTCTCGCACTCTTCATCAGCTTCCCAGCTGGTGTCTTCGCAGGCCCGTTAGACGGAACTTGTATTGCATTGGTACATGGAATTCTTGGATTTGATGATCGCCAAGGTCTAGCAGGTGGATTGGTTAAATATTGGGGTGGATTAGATGGTTACCTAAGATCCCAAGGTGCTAAGGTTGTTACTCCAGGGAGTTCTGCAGCCAATAGCTTACAAACCAGATCAAGCCAGACAATCACTGCATTGAATACTTGGATGCCTGCAAATGGTTGCAGCAAGGTTCATTTAATTGGTCACTCGCAAGGTGGTCTAGTTGTTCGTTACATGGTGTCTAACATGGGTTTTGCTGGTAAGACAGCAACTGTAACAACTGTAAACTCTCTTCATAGAGGTGCTCCTATGGCGAATATTGTATTGAATAGCATACCTAGTTGGTTACAACCTTTTGCAAATTCTGCATTAAGTTTGCTAGCTCAACTCTTTTACATGGATGGTAGACCACAAAATGTTATTGCTATGGGTCAATCACTTACTACAACTTATGTAAATAGTTTTAACTCATCTACACCAAATGTTTCTGGAATGAAATACTATTCTTATGGATCCTCAATGGCTTGGGCTGATATAATCCAACATCCAATCATGGCTCTCACTCATCCAATCACTTGGGCTGGTGGTCTATTTTATGGTCTTGGAGGTTCAAATGATGGAGTTGTACCTATCACTTCTCAAAGATGGGGAACTTGGAAAGGAACTCCTTCTTCCTATTGGTATGCAACAGGGATAGATCATTTGCAAGCTACTAACTTTCAGTGGTCAGGACAAAACTTCTTTAATGTTACTGGATGGTACTTAAGTATCGCAAGAAACGCTAAAGCTGGACTCTAATAACAATCTTTTCTGGAAAGGTTATAACTTAGTTGTAACCTTTCTTTTATTTAATCTTTTAAAATTTACCTAGGCTTTTTATGAATCAAAAAATAATTATCGCTGCAGTTGTGTTAGCAATTGTTGGATTAAGCTATTTCATCTTTCGGTCGAATTCTTCCTTAAGCCAATCGAAAGATTCTAATATGGAAAATTCAGAAGGGTATTCTATTCAACCTACTGATGATAATTTTTATCCTCTTGGACAAGGTTCTAATATTTGGGATGAAGCGCTCTCTCCTTTCCGAGAAGAAAATAAGAAATCTTACTTAGAAATTCTATCTGATCTCAAATCTGGTAAAATAAATTTTGTATGGGAAGTCTGGGCTCTACGCAGTAAATGTCCTCAAGAATATTCACCTTCACAATGTGATGCGACAATTCTTGCCTTTATCGATGCAAATTACGAAGGATCGGATCATGACAAGATTAAAGATCTCTATGTTAGTTATTTTAAATATGAAAGTGATATAAGACAATTACAGCTACCTTCCAATATAGATTTTGGAGAAAGATACGATATTCTCAAAGAACAACGTCTTAAATCATTAGGATCAGAAAAAGCTGAACTAATCTTTGGTATGGAAGAAGCTCAGGTTAATTTCATGGAAGGTTCACAGAATTTTATTCAAGCATCCAAAAATATGAATCCTGATGAGCGCGTTAAGAAATTTGAAGAATTGCGCAAAAAAACATATGGCTCTTACTATGAAAATGTGATGAGTAGAGAAGACAGATTCAATCATTACGAAACGGAGATACTTCTTCGTGAATCTGAAATGCAGAAACTCAGTCCAGAAGAAAAAGAGAAGAAGCTATCTAGTCTTGAAGTAAAATACTTCGGTAAAGAAAAAGCATCTCTCATAGCCAAAGCGAGATTAGAAGAAAAACAAGAACAACAACGATATATAGATCTTTCAAAAAAAGAAGAAGATTTGTTGAAAGCTTACCCCAACCTTTCTGCTAAAGAAAAGGAAATTAAAATCCAAGAACTGCGAACTAAGATTTTAGGCAAAGATGATGCGGAAGCATACACACGCCGCTTGAATTTCGAAAAAGAAACTTCTAATTATTGATCAAAATTAGCTATAATTTTAAGGAAAAATATTGTATTTTCCCTTAGTAAAAAAAAAATTATGGCTCTATGTCTCGAAAAATTCTCGTTACTACTGCCTTGCCTTATGCAAACGGATCCATCCACCTTGGACATATCCTTGAGGGGATCCAAGCAGACATTTGGGTTCGATTCCAAAAAGCCGTTGGCAACGAATGTTACTTTTTCTGTGCAGATGATACGCATGGAACTCCTATCATGCTTGCAGCTAAGAAGAATAATACAAGCCCAGAAGAGTATATTAAGAAAGTACATCTTGACCATGAAAAAGATCTAAGAGCCTTTGAAATAAATTATGACAAATATTATACTACGAACTCAAATGAGAATAAAGAATTAGCAGAAGAAATTTATACTAAATTAAAATCAAAAGGCCATATCAGTTCTCGTGAAATAGAACAAACCTATTGTGAGCATGATAAAATGTTCCTTCCTGATCGCTTCATCAAAGGAACCTGTCCTAAGTGTGGAGCGAAAGATCAGTATGGAGACAATTGTGAAGTATGTGGTTCAACATATTCACCTACAGATTTAAAAGAATCTTATTGTGCAATTTGTGGGAATACTCCTGTACTGAAATTTTCTAAGCATTTATTTTTTAAATTACAAGATTTCGAAAAACCTTTACGAAATTGGTTGACTTCGCCTAACCGTTTGCATGAGGGATCCAAGAAAAAGTTACTTGAATGGTTCGAATCAGGTCTCCAAGAATGGGATATTTCTAGAGATGGTCCATATTTTGGTTTCCAAATCCCTGGTGAAGAAAATAAATATTTCTATGTTTGGCTTGATGCACCAATAGGTTATATGGCGGCAAGTCGTAAATTTTTTGAAACCAATCCTAGTGTATTTGATTCCTTTTGGAAGAATCCAGGATCTGAAATAGTTCACTTTATTGGAAAGGACATTTTGTACTTTCATGGACTCTTTTGGCCTGCGATGCTCATGGGCTCTGATTTTCAAACTCCATCAAAAATCAATGTTCATGGCTTTATGACAGTTGCTGGAGAAAAAATGTCCAAATCGAGAGGAACATTTGTTAATGCAGCTACCTTTAGTAAATACAATGATGTAGAACATTTTCGATTTTATATGGCAGCAAGATTGTCTTCAGGTTTAGATGATGTTGATATTTCTTTTGAAGATTTTATATCAAGAGTTAACTCAGATTTTATAGGTAACTTAGTAAACATAGTTTCTCGAGTTGCAACCTCTATACTCGATAAACTAGATCGTAGGCTAGGAAATATTTCTCCCGAGGGACAGAGAATTTTGAATCAACTTCTTGCTAGCAAAGAAGAAATCATGAAGAACTATGAAGATAGAAATTTCCACAAAGTAATTCGTGAAGTAACATCACTTGGCGATGTGGTCAATAAATATGTAAATGATTTGGCTCCATGGATCTTAATTAAAACAGATCCAGAAGCGGCGAGATTAGTGATAACTGATGCCTTGAATGCTGCGAAAATTTTATTTTCTTATATTTCACCTATTGTACCAAAAGCATCACAAACAGTAGCAGAATTCTTAGGATATAATAGTGGATTTACTTTTCAAAATTTAAATTCATTTGTTGAAAATATAAATCTTCCCATATATAAAGCAATATCCCAAAGACCTGATGAAAAAGGAATTAAATCAATGATTGAAGAAACTAAAATTGAATTTGAAAAAATGCAAACTACCAACTCTACCGTAGGAAGCAAGAGCCCACAAGGAAATATTGATACTAAATCAGGTTTAGAAGATGGGACTATTTCTATAGAGGATTTAGTTAAAGTGGAACTTCGAGTTGGACTAATCACTGAATCGAATCATGTAGATGGAGCCGATAAGTTAATTCAAGTTACTGTAGATTTAGGTGAGATTGGAAAGAAAAATGTTTTCGCTGGAATAAAGGCTGCTTACAAACCGGAAGATCTCTTGAATTTAAAAGTTGTCGTTGTAGCAAATCTTAAACCTCGAAAGATGAAATTTGGAATGAGTGAAGCAATGCTTCTTGCCTCTGGATCTGGAGAAAATTTATCTCTCTTTATTCCTCATAGAGAAGCAAAACCTGGTGATTTGTTGAAATAAATTTTCTATTCTTTGTAGTTGATCCAAATCATAGTTAGATCATCTTCTCTATTACCAACTCCAGAGAATTCATCCAATGACTTTATAATATTATTAAGAACAACTTCTCCGGTTTCGTTTTGATTTTTATTGATGATGTTTATGAGTCTCTCTTCACCATACTCTTCTCTTTTCTCACTGAACTGCTCATACGCCCCATCAGTGAATAAGAAGATTTTGCTACCTGGATAAAAAGGATAAGAAATATCTTTGTATTTGGTATCACCCAGAATTCCAATTAGTCTACCTTGTTTTTCCATTAGATTCGTGTTTTTTTGATCTATATAAAACTGAGCAGGATGCCCAGCAGATGAAAATAACAATTCGTTTTTAGCTAAATCCAAATCTAGAATGATGCATGAAAAGAAGGTAGTTAAGTTTTTATATTTTTTATAAAACTGTTCATTAATTGTAGTTAATAATTGCGAAGGTGAGAGATTAGAATTTTTAATATTTTCATATTCACTTTTGATTGTCATAGTCAAAAGTGCCGCTTGGAGACCGTGGCCAGTTGCATCAGCTATAAAGAATCTAAATTTCGTATCTGATAATTTTGTTATATCATATAAATCTCCACCTACTTCATTTAGAGGTAAAAATGTTATATTAACTTCTAATTGAGGAGAAAGCTTTAGATCCTTTGGTAGAATGTTTTGTTGTATCTTTTTAGCTAATAATAAGTCGGTTTTAATCTCCTGGAGTAACTTTTCAGCTACATTCTTTGATTGCTGCAATTCATATGTACGCTCTTGCACATTTTTTTCTAGATTTGCATTTTGATCTTCTAACAAACGTTTAGAAAGTATGATATCTTCCACTAGCTTAGCATTTACAATAGAAATTACTGCCTGAGAAGAAATGATTCGCAAGGTTTCTAGTCTATCTTCAGTAAAGGCATCTTCAATAAATTTATTTTCTAAATACAAAACACCTATTTGATCACCTTGGTGAATCAAAGACATGCATAGAATTGATTTAGGCTTAGATGATTCGATATACTTGTCTTGCTGAAAACGTAAATCAGAAGAGGCATCACCTATCACCAGACTTTCTCGAGTTCGGATTACATAATTTAAGACAGCTGTTGAAAGATTGTCAACCTCCTCAATAAAAAGTGCATTGTTCTTTAAAATAATATCTTTTTCAATATCATATTCAACATTAACAATCCATCTATCCTTATCTCTGAGAATTAAAAAACCATTCGTAGCACCGGCATTCTCCGATGAAATTCTCATGAATTTTGTTAGTAATTCATCTAAAAGTATTTCGCTAGAGATTAAATGAGTTGTTTTGAGAGCTGAAGTAGTATCAATAAAGCTTATGGTTTTCGAAGAAGAAGATAAAGATGAAGACGGCATTTGACTGGAATGATGCTCGGAAAATCTCCTCTTATTTGTAAAATGAAGCTTGGATGTTGTTTCTAAATAATAGGATTGCATCTGCTTTAATTTGGCCTTTGCTCCCCATCTCTCGTAAAGATAGTAAGCATCTCGCAAATAAGGTGATGCAACTTTCTCTAGACCTATACTCCATAAAAAATTACCTGCCAATTCATTACTCAATGCTTCTTCAAGTAGATAGCCACTTTGCTTAGCATGATTGATGGCATCAGCATAAAGTGAAATAATTTTTTGAATGTTTCCTGTTTTTTCATTTTGTTTAGCAATTAATAATAAATATTTGTGTTTAACATTTTCACTGGAAAACTTACTCCAATTATTTAACTTCTTAATATTCTTTGAGATCTTACTTTTTTGTTTTCTAGGCATTTTTTTATCAGAGTAATAATCTAATAAAATTAACGTTTCATAGAAAGAAGCTAAATATACAAGATTTTGAGCTAATATACCTGGCAAATATGGTTCAATCTTTTTAATTGTATTAAATGCATCCTCTAATTCATTAAAAATATAATGCAATATAGATTTATATAAATAAATCCAACACAAAGCCATTATATCATTGTTATTTATCGATTTTTGGATACCAATATTCTCATCATAACACTGTCCGGTTAATTCAGTAGGATTATTAGACAGATCAAGAAAATTATGAATAAATTGCTGAATGACAAGATACACATTCAAGTTTCGATCTTGTCCGCTGAGAGTAATAAACTGTTTGTAATTCTCAATTTCTTGGTTTAAATCCACTAAATTTCGACCGATATTTAAAGAACTCATCGCATGAAATAATAAATTTCCAGTAGCATATTCTAGATCACCAAAATCTATTCCATATTCATAAGCCTTCATATACTTCTTCAAGCTACCTCGTAATGGATGTGTCCAATGCGAAGTAAATGCATGGTAAAGAAAATTAGTTCTACATCTTAAGCTATTTGCATCAAAAGTATCCAATAACCTAAGAGCGAGTTGTCCGAATTTTTCACCACCAAGAAGATCATTCAAGGCACCACATAATAGCAAAGCATAACCGCTATAAAAATAAGCCGAATAAGGTGAATTCCCATATTTCGCTGAAATTGTAACACCAGATAAGAACATACAAGACAACATTTCTGCAGAAGTAAAATAAGCAGCACTTGCAGCACTAGTTATGATTCTACTAGCAGCCAATAGATTGGGATCTGTCATAACTGGTAGCTTTTCTAAATCTTGCATTGATTTGCCACGTAAGGCAAACTTAGCCTTAAATAGATAAATAAATATATCTTTTAACTTAGGCTTCTTAGGAAGGATTACACCTAATAGGTATAGTATTTCTCGTGAAACATTAACAGCCTCATGCAATTCAGTTTTATAGCTATGGTAAAGAATTTTGTTCTCATAAATTGGAACTTTATCTAAAATACTTTTAGCCTTATCCAATACTTCATCTGCAATAGCATGCATTACACCGTATTCTCTTATTAAGAGTGCTGCTCTTGCATAACTCGTTAAAATATTTAATGTTAGTGTATAATCTGAATTCCAAGAATCTTTGGGTAATAGATTACGTGCAAGTTGTAAGTAAAGATAAGACTGGTTGTAAGCAGCAGATTCGTTTGCTTTGGAACTTGCTTTTAAAAATATATTTGCATATTCTATTTTTTCTTGAGCATCTTGAATTAAATCTATTGACTTTTGAAATTGGTTAGCTATGTCAAACAGAAAGTCATTTAGAGATTTATCTTTCAGTAGAAATTTGGCTATCTTCAAATGTGTAGCCTTCCTTTCTTCTTCAGGAATTAATGAGTAACTCGCTTGTTGAATTCTATCATGTATAAACTTGTAATAAATAAATTTATCTTCTTTGGCTGAAATATAAATTACTTCCTCTTGAATTGCTTTTTCGAGTATAGAACTCAAATCCTGAATAGGGATATCTGAAATAGCTGATATTAAATTTAACTCAAATCTATTTCCAATGCAAGCTGCAACTTTCAAAACCTCAATTACTTTAGAAGAAAGTTTATTGATTTTTCGAATTGCCATATCAATCACATTATCAGTGACACTAAATTTTTTGATTTTATTTAAATCCCAATGCCAAGACTTATGATTATTAAAATCAATATATCCTTCTTCATACAATTGATTTAATAATAGCTTAATAAAGTATGAATTCCCTCCTGTTTTATTCAGTAATAATTGTGCAAAATCTTTTACTTTATCATTATTTAAAGAAAAGGTTTCCGACAAAAGTTCTTCAATATCTTGCAATCTCAATGATTCTAAATGTATAGTCTTAATGCCCTTAGCCGAGTTTTCAAAATTTCGTATAAACAAAGATAAGGGATGAGAACTGAGCACTTCATTGTCTCTGTATGCACCAATAAATAGAACTGATTTTATTTCAGTTTCATTCATCAAAACTTCTATCAACCTTAAAGATGCTGAGTCGATCCATTGTAAATCATCGAAAAATATTACTAGTGGTTGAGATGGATTAGATAATCCCTTAAACAACTTTACGAACACAGATTGAAATCGGTTTAAGGAGGATGTAGGATCTAGTTCTTCTAGTTCTGGTTGCTTACCAATAATCTTTTCAAAATCTGGTACTAAATTGATTATAACTTTCCCATTCGTTCCAAGTGAAAGTCGAAGAGAATTTCGCCATAATTCAATAGATTGTTGATTCCCAGATAGAATATATCTGATTAATTCTTCGAAGACGTTTTTAAATGCAAAGTATGGAATTGTTTTTTGAAATTGATCAAACTTACCTGAAAGAAAAATACCTTTTTCTTTTAAAATCGGCTTATGTATCTCGCGAATTAAAGCTGACTTACCAACTCCAGAATACCCAGAAACAAGAATCATTTTTTGTGAATCGATATTTTCATAAGAAGAAAGTAAATTAGCAATTTGTTTTTCTCTTCCATACAATTTTTCTGGTATTTGAAAGATAGGTGAAAAGTCCTGTGTTCCTAATTCAATTGGTAAATGCTCTATATCATATATCAATCCTGTCGCTGATTTGTATCTCATCTCAGGGTTTTTTTCTAAGAGCTTCATTATAATATTTGCCAATGGGTAAGGGACATCTGGATTTAGGACACGAATATTTGGTGGAACTTTTGCTATATGAGAGTGCACAACTTCAAGTAAGTCAGTTGAAGGGAAGGGTAAATGTTGAGTGAGCAACTCAAATAAAGTAACACCCAAAGAATAAAAATCAGATCTATAATCTATAGATCGATTCATTCTTCCAGATTGCTCTGGAGAAATATAAGATACTGTTCCTTCTAGTTTATTTAAATTTGAAATAGTTTGAAATTGTCTTTTAAGGACAGAAGAAATACCAAAATCAATAATCTTGAGCTGGTAGGTGGAATCTTGGATTAAAATATTATTTGGATTGATATCTTTATGAACGATATTATTCTTATGAATTTCGTCTAGTGCGCTAGCAATTTGAATTGCAATTTTACTAAATTCATTTATTGTAATCTTTTTTTTATAGATTAAAGATGATAAAGGTATAGCATTAAAATATTCTAATACTAAATAAGGTTTATGATTAATCTCAAAATATTCAAGGTATCGAATGATATTTTCATGTTGGAAACTTGATCCAATTTCGAATTCTTTTTTTAATCTATCAAATTCAACAGATGTTGGATATTCAGAGGAAGTTGTCTTTAGAAGAACCTCTGAATTGGTCTTAAGACTTATTCCATAAAATATGACATAATTGCCAAAATATAATTCTTTAACGATTTTATATTCAGACAACCTTTGCATATTTTCAAGGTAAATTAATTATCTATTCTATGCAAATAGCTTTCTTTATTTCAAATGAATTAGTATTTAATTTCCTCGCAAAAATTGGTATCCTATGATCTGGTCTAAACTCGGTGAACCAGTGATAGAATTTGAAGCGAGCATCCCTGACATAATGGATGTTTCAGCACTTCCAAAATTCAAAGATGTATCTATCCAATCGCCACATAAAATTAAGCCATCAAATCCAGATTCACCAGCCTTTAAGCGATACTTTCCGGAACCAGGAACGGATAAAACATATCGCTCTGTTGGATCAATGTTGGCTCGAATATAAGATTGATTCATTCTTTGGGTTCCTGAGCCAGCATTCTTTTCATCGAAACAAGTTAAGAGATCGTAATCTAATGACAATGGATTTGTAATATTCTTAAATGATTTGGGTAAGATATTTCCGAAATTTTGGAGAGCTTGGGTAGCTGACCATTTAACGCGTTCTTTCATTCTTTCAGGATAGGATGTTTCTGAAAAATCAGGAACAGGTTCAGATTCTTGCATAGGTCCGCAAAAGTAGAACAAGGATTTTGGTGAATTATCCGACTTCCAATCCTCAATAGGAATGAGATCACTAAAATCAGAAAAATCATTGAACGGATTATTATAACTTGCTCCAAGAAGAAAATCTGTCTTACTCAATTTCGTTTCAAAACCTAGATCTTTTGTATCTTTCTTAAGCCAAATTTGAAAAGCTTGGGTTTGAATGGTCTCCACTTTCTCAACCATGGAGCGCCAACGTGAATTTGATTCAATTAGCTCTTTGCATATGATAGGAAGTGCTGCAATTGAAATTCCTAATACAATTATATCATAATCTTCTTTTTGTTTAAGAACTTTTTCTCCTACTGATTTCCAATTTGTCCAATAGCTTTCTAAGTCGATTTTTTCTTTTTGAAGTTGATTTCCTTCATTGAGTTGACTAAAATCTGGTTCACTCGGCCAACCGACTCTTCCTTTGATTTTCACTAAGGGATTGAATTCTTCCCTTTTTAAAGTAGCTTGAACTTCCATTTCTACAGATGAGATGGACTTTTTATCAGGACTTAATTTTAAATTTTTAACTTTATGAAAAAAAGCAAAATTCACTCCGCGATTCTTTAACACTCTATAAATTGGGGCTATTACTACTTCGCCTGTACCTCCAGAAAATTTATATAAGGGAGCACCTTTTGCAACAATCTGTCGTATAACAAAATATAAGTATCCTGCCGCAGACATAGAAGGAGAATTATTCGAGTTACCCTTAGGATATTGAAAACAAATGTTCACAGGGACATGAGGAATGGGAGACTTCATAGACAAATCAGAAAGTCCATGTCTCTTCAACCAATCTTTATAATCCTCATCATCTAAGAAACCTATTCCTTTCGTGAAAATATCATCCTTGATAATGCCTCTAATTAAGGTTCCATAATAATCTATTTGAATAAAGAGTCTTCTAAGATAGTCATTATTTTCTACGGAAGATTGAAAGCTATCAAACATCCAATTAGTAACTTTGTCTAAATTAGAAATTAAATCCGACAGAATTTGAAAGTCATTGCTTTTGGAAAATTTTTCAGTTAAGTGAACGATATTTTCTAAAATTTTATCAAATAATAAGATTTCGGGTTTATCTTTAATTTCTTTAATAGAATTAAGAAACGATCCAAGCCAGGATTCAACAGTTTTAGTTGTGGTCTCTGCTATTTTTGGAAATTCTTTACCAGTAAATAAAAAGTACATGATTTGAGCTACTTCTAAGAGGAAGTCAGGAAGAGTTGGTAGAAAGGAATTCCCTTCCCAAGGCTTCTCGTCGTTATGCGGCAACCAAGTAGGCCATTGTTTGACTTGACCATTGATAGTTTCCAATTGCAATGCAAAATTACTTGGAATAAAAGCTTCTTCCATAGTCTTTACAGGTTCATCCGCATCCCAATTTAATTCAGCATAAGCAGAAGAGACCATATGAAATAAATTATTGTAAAAATTTCCAAAGACATGAATACCATGCTCTTCAATTCTTTGGCTGGCATTTGCATTTCTACCGCTAGCACATTTGCCACCTAATCTCCAACCCATTTGGTAAACAGTAATTTCATACTTTTCCTTCCAATTTGGATCAGAAGTAAGATGGAAAACGGTAGATAGACTGGATAAGCCACCGCCTAGAACAGCAATTTTCTTTTTAGATTCTTTCATATTAATCTCCTATATGTTTTAAAAATATGCCATGAAATCCGAATGGAATGAGATATGGAAGCTTGGCTCTTCCCATTTCCTCGAAGGACTCTGCATCGAGTATGAGTAAGTAGGATGATTCTGATCTGCCATCAAGAACTACTGAAAGTAAAACTCCCTCTTCTTCTAAATCTGAGTTAGGTTTCGCAACAAAAATAGGCTCTGTAGGATAAGATCCATCCTCAAACCAAAATTTATATTCACCAGTATCCATATTCACTTTTACTAATTGATTATTAAAATCATTGGTCTTGTTTTTATTATTTGTAACACCATAACCATATTGATACTTTTTCATATAGAAATTGGGATTGATTATTGGCATTTCTAAGCCACAATCCGAAACAACTTTATAATTAGAAGAATTCGCTTTGAGATCTAATTTGTATCTGCGTAGTTCTCCCGTTAGAATATTTCCTCCATTTTCAGAATGAATTCTATTTAGGTAAAATTGATTGATAATTTCCATATCATTGTATACAGGAAGATCAAGAATAATAGAATCTTCTAATTCATAAGCATTCATATGATGAAATGTAAAAAAAGTATCCGTTGAAAACTTTTCTACCGTCTTTCCAGTTCTTTTATCTACCACAATAAATTTGGTTCCCAAAGTTTGTTTCCAATCAAAAGCTTCTATTAAGGATGAACCTGTGATTCCCATAGTGACCATTTTTAAAAGATCTAGTACCAGTGGATGTTCTGTTAGAATAATATAATTTTCTGTAGTTATGAAACTATGCATATATGCTGCATGCTCAGTATGAATCTTTGCTATAGGTATTCTGGTTCTTGTTCCATCTGGAATTTTGAAAATAACATAATGCGTTCCAAGTAAATCAATTTCTATTCCAAAGTTCCATACAACTTTATTACTTCTATCTTCTTGTGGATGCGGTGAATTAATTACAAGATTTAGTTTATCATCATATTTAAATTCACCTTCTGTATCTATATTAGTCATTTGAATCGATACTGGAACAGGAACATCTGCAATAGCTACAAAATGATCCTTTAATTTCATAAAGTTTATTGAAGCATTGTCTCCGAACTGAGTATTGGGAAGAAGACTTACAAAAATTTTCTCAAAGATATTTCGATCCGGAACAGTTGCAAATTCCGAGTAAGTTATCTTATTCTCTTTGGTAGATTTGTCGTAATCCTTACTTTTTAAGAATTTTCCCGAACTGAAGATCCCATCTTTTGTAAATTGTATAGAATGAACTTTAGCAAGACCATCAAAGAAGTGATTCATCTTTTCCACTCCCAGTTCATAAAGCCCTGGACCATTTCGATAAAGATTTCCTCTCAACCAATCAGGTAACTTTTTACCTGTATATTCCATTGAGAAGTTATCCCATTCTACTTTCTGAGATTGAAAACCTATTCGAAAATCTTTCAAATGATCCACCTTTTAAATGTTAAAATTCTTTTAACTAACTTAATTTAGATTAAATTCATTCTATTGCAAGTAAAAAATTTCTTCTACCAACTACTTGAACTTCCGCCGCCACCAAAACTACCTCCACCACCGCTAGAGCTAGAACTAGAAGAACTAAATCCACCGCTACCACTGCTACTCCAAGTACGACTCGAACCTTTTCCAGATGATGGAGAAAATTGATTCATCTTTGCTCGGCCCCAGGGAGTTATCAAAGCAAATATCTTCCAAATTAACATTGTTGTTGCATAAGTTACAAAAATAGGGATACCAAAACGTTTTCCATAAACAGCACATGGAAAGATTGCCCAGAAAGGAACTAAAAAGATTGCTATAAACCAACCAACATAAGGAGTAAAAGCAGCTATATAGGTAAATATTCCTACAACAAACAAAAAGAAAATGGTAATAAATAATTTAAGCAACCAAGGTAAGTCTGATTCATAAGGCATATCATCTAATATAGATAAGGGACCAAGATTTTCGAATTGCCTTTCATTGGAAGATGCATAGTATTCTAAATTGGGATTATAGAAATCTGCTTCCTCATTGCTATAAGATTTTTCTATAGCTTTTGAAATTGCCTCAAGTCCTTCTTGGATTCCTTGCTCATAATTTTGATTTTTAAAATTTGGTTTTAATTTATGATCAAGAATTCTCTTGCAAATAACATCTGGAAGGTCAGCTTCCAAACCATAACCTACTTCTATCCTCATCTTTCTATCTTCGATAGCTATTAACATAAGAACACCATTGTCCTTGCCTTTTTGTCCAAGCTTCCAAGACTCTGCAACTTTCAAGCTATACTCTTCTAAAATTTCCCCACCTAGATTTGGAATAATTAGAACAGCTATTTGATTGCTTGTTTTTTTCTCATGATCTATTAATAAGGTCTCGGTGTAGTTACGGAATCCAGGTTTTGTTACATTTGCTAAATCAATAAATCGACCTTGCATTCTTGGGACATCCAAGGTATAAACACTTGTATTAAGGAGAAAATAGAGGGCTAGCCCAAGAATGCGAATTTTGTTTTTCATTGAATCATATCCTTAGTCATTGCCTATCATTCATCTCTAAGCAGAACTTTCATACAATAAATCCAATTGATTCGAAATCAATAGTTTTTTTGAAAATATTCTCTTGTCAAAACATGTAATCATGTGTTTTCTTACAAAGTCTATTGATTCTTTCATAAAAATCATTGATTCAATAATCGTCACAATTTAGGAGCAAAAGCATTGGAAGCAATCTTGACTTGGATACTCAATCAACCCTTTTATTCGATTCTCATACTTGTGTTATTCTACTTAGTTATTCTTTTCTTTTTAGATATTAGCCAAACCAAACATACCATTATCCATAACTTCCCTGTGGTTGGACACCTTCGCTATTTTCTTGAGATGATAGGTCCAGAGCTGAGACAATATTGGGTCGCCAATGATAAAGAAGAGAAACCTTTTGACAGAACTGAAAGAAGATGGATCTATGCAACAGCTAAGGGTCAGAATTCCAATTTTGGTTTTGGAACAACAGAACAACAATACGAACCTGGTTATCCCATTATTAAACACAAAGCATTCCCTTTTCCAGAACATAAGGCATTCCATATAAACAATGATCCAAGTTGTATTCCATCTATAAAAGTAATGGGTGAATTTAATAAGAGAAAATTTCCTTTTCGTCCTTATTCAATTGTAAATATTTCAGCCATGTCTTATGGTTCCTTGAGTAAAAATGCGGTCATGGCTCTGAACAAAGGTGCGCTACAAGCAGGAGCCTTTCATAATACAGGAGAAGGTGGATTGTCACCGTACCATTTGAACGGATCAGATGTAGTGTGGCAAATTGGGACAGGATATTTTGGTGCAAGAGATGCGAATGGTCGATTCAATATAAATGTTCTTAAAGATAAGGTAGAAGCTCATCCATTCATTCGTGCAATTGAAATCAAACTTTCCCAAGGCGCCAAACCAGGAAAAGGTGGAATTCTTCCTGGAGTGAAAGTGAATTCTGAAATAGCTCGCATAAGACATGTTGAGATAGGAAAAGATTGTATCTCTCCTAATTCTCATTCGGAATTTAGCAATGTAAAAGAATTAATTGATTTCATAGAATTGATAGCCCAAGAAACAGGTCTACCTGTTGGCATAAAAAGTGCTGTAGGAGAAATTGAATTCTGGGATGAACTAGGCAAAGAAATGAAAAAG
Source organism: Leptospiraceae bacterium (assembly GCA_022402465.1). Classification (GTDB taxonomy): domain Bacteria; phylum Spirochaetota; class Leptospiria; order Leptospirales; family Leptospiraceae. Next base: position 128,802 of record JAKRSH010000007.1, read on the forward strand.
CAAAATCGGGGCCCCGATTTTATTGCTATAGATGGCGGTGAAGGAGGAACTGGAGCCGCACCTCTAACCTATGCAGACCATGTATCCTTACCTTTCAAAATTGGATTTCAAAGAGTCTATACCACCTTTCAAAAGTTAGGTATTACAAATAGAATAGTTTGGATAGGGGCTGGTAAATTGGGCTTTCCCGATAGAGCTGTAGTGGCATTGGCTATGGGTTGTGACTTAATCTATGTAGCCAGAGAGGCAATGCTTTCTATAGGTTGTATCCAAGCAGAGAAGTGTCACACGGATCATTGCCCAGCTGGAGTTGCAACTCAGAATTGGTGGCTACAAAAAGGTCTTAATCCCACCGATAAATCTGTGCGAGCTGGAAAATATATCCAAGGCTTTCGTAAAGAACTTATTTCCTTAGCCCATTCCTGTGGTCACGAACACCCAGCTCAGTTCACAGGAAAAGATATTGAAATTTCTGTTGGAATGAACAAGTTCATTACCTTAGAAGAACAACTTGGCTATAGTAAAGAACCAATTTCATTTACCAAAATGGAAGATTATGCTAAATTTCCAACACGTTGATTTTGCTTGAATGTTGAATATTAAACCGCTTCCTATTATCATTCTAGCAAGCGGCTTTAAATCAAAACTAAAATAGAAGCAAATTTATTTGTATGTATAACCAGAAACAGTACAAGACACTGGGGTTATAACTAGACTAAAGGGAGGTAATATAAACCACCATGGATTACAAGATGTATCTGTAATCATATGTTTGGATGCTTTTTCTTTTCTAGCTGCCAAGGTGAAATCATTAACTGTGTTATCCAAGCTTGCTTTATCTTGAAGTTCATAAACAACAATTAAAAGATTTATTCCTAAATTAGTTGTAGATTGAAAAGTCGCAGGTTTACCATCTGGTGTATCAATATTGGAAAATCTCTTAGCGGATTTCGTACTAGTACAATTTGCAACTAGCAAAAGTATACATACAAATGTGAGGCCAAGGTTTTTGAATTGAATATTCATTTTTCTTTATTCCTTTTGTAAAATTTTACTAAAACTATCCTTGATTGAGGATAATATTAGTTATATCTAACTATTTTGCTTTAATAAAATTAATTAGATCTTTTAAAATTAAGGAATGCCTGGATTTGTCAACGGGATTTAAGAAAAATCAAACATATCATACTTGACCTGGAAAATCGCCAGGTTTCGTCTTCCAACGTCTATGAACCCAAAAATATTGACCAGGAACCTTACGAACTTCTTCCTCTAAAGTTTTAGTCCATAGTTCTGTATAATGTCGTATTGCTTGATCTTTATCTGGAAATTTATTTTTATCTATATATCCTAAATCAATAATATTTACATGAACTTTTTTATCATGGATACCTCTGAGAAAGCTCAATAGAACCATTTTAGCGTCTGTTAGATAAGCCATAGTAACAGGCCCTTGAAATGTAGAAGCTGGGCGATTGAAAAAGTTTACAAAAATTCCGCTCTTTCCAGCATTTTGATCAGCACCAAATCCAACCCATTTTCCTTTTTTTAATCCTCGGAATGCAGGACTTGCCGCTTCTTCCATAGGAACGAGAATAACACCAGATTTAGCTCGAATTTTTTTATACCAGGAATCTACCAATTTATTTCTAATTTTCTTATAGATACCTATCGCTTGGTGTCGAATACCAAGCCATTGAACTAAGATCTCCCAAGTTCCAAAGTGTCCTGATATCATCACAACACCAACTCCAGACTTAGTAATTTCAGCTTCAATTCTTTCTGAATCATTATCCCAGGTTAAATAGTTATTTATCCATTTTTCATCTACACGACTTGTGAACAAAGCGTCCGCTAATAATTCACCTAGATAAATTATATGATCCTCTAATATTTTTTCTCTTTCCGATTCAGTTAAATTTGGAAATGCATGTTTAATATTATCTCGCGCAATTTTTATCTTGCTCCCAGCTAATGGGCGAATAAGGCGAACTATTCCCCTTCCTAAGGCTAGACATGCTTCATAGGAAAGAAAACGAAAAGGTAGATAGATAATTTGTAAAAAGATAAATCCAATAATGTGTTCAATTTTTTTCATGTCAAAATTCCAAAATAACTATTCTGATTCATCATCTTAGAGATGATTTCATTTTATTGTAAGTCTAAGTTTGTAATATGGCAATTGATTTAAAGAATAAAACAATATTAATTACAGGCGCAAGCGATGGAATCGGTAAAAATACAGCGTTCAAACTAGCAACTATGGGTGCGAACCTTATTCTTGTAGGTAGAAATGAAGAGAAAACAAGAAAAGTTCTAGAACAAGTAAAATCGCTTTCCATTTCTACCTCAACACATATGGTTTTCTTGTCGGATCTATCACTTTCAAGTCAAGTAAAGAAATTGGCTGAAGAAATCAAAAAAAATACCAAAAAGATAGATGTTCTTTTTAATAACGCTGGAGCTTTTTTCCAAGAAAAATCAATCACTTCGGAAGGTCTGGAATCTACATTTGCTCTCAATCATCTCAATTATTTTTTATTAACACATCATTTACTGGATCTACTTCTCAAAGCTGAATCGCCCAGAATAGTAAATACAGCTAGCCAAGCTCATGTTGGAGTAGATATTGATTTCGACAATCTACAAGGTGAAAAGAACTATAATGGTTGGAAAGCGTACCAAATGTCCAAACTTGAAAATATTTTATTTTCATATGAATTAGCCGAGAGACTGAAGAATTCTAACATTACTGTGAATAGTTTTCATCCTGGTTTTGTAGATACCAATTTTGGTGAAAACAATGGCGGTTTTTTTGGAAATATTCTTAAAGTAGCCAAAAAACTCATTGCCATCAATGAAGATAAAGGCTCCGAAACTAGTACTTATCTATGTTCTTCTCCTGAAGTGGAAGGTGTAAGTGGAAAATATTTTGACAAATGCAAAGTAAAAACTAGTTCAGCTCAATCCAGAAATGTCGAAACAAGAAAAAAATTATGGATGGTCACTGAAGAAATTTTGAAAAAATATCTATCATAAAATTTATTACAATCTTCAGCATTCAGTTTGGCAATTTAAGAAAACTTAATTTGCAAGTCTTACTTCAATGATAATCTTTTCTAAAGGATCTTCCTCATAAAAAGTCGATCCATAGGAACTTGGTATCATTTGGTTGCCATTGATTCCTAATTGTTCTAAGTAATTTAAAATTAGATTTGCCCTAAGTAATCCTAGATCATGGTTTTCAAATTTACCAGGTTTGTTTTCAATATAAGGAGTAGTATTCGTAGTAATGACTACATAACTCCTATTAGATAGGCAAAAATCAATCCTCTATCAGCCGTTAATATATTGGAACTATTAACAAAAACTTTATCATAGGATAAACCAATGCCAAAATATTTCCAAATTCCATATTCTAAACCAAAAGAATATGTTTGGTTTTGAAACCTTCTGCATTTATTGAGAAACAAAATGTAAATAGTAAAATAAAAATTATTGTAAATAAAGTTTTCATTTTTAGTAAATTTAATTAGTTTAGTTCATCCCAGATCCGACAAAAGCACAGGCTATTGCATCCCAAGAATCATCATGACCTTTTGCATCAACCCCAAGAAGGAGTTGAATAGATCTTCGAATCGCTTTCTTATCTGCTGACCCTGAGGCTGAAACTCCTTTTTTGATTTGATTTGCTGTTAATTCATATATGGGAATAGAGTGTTGTCCAAGAATTAGCAAGATAACTCCCCTAGCTTCATAGACCATTTGAGCTGTTTTTTTATTTTTTGAGAAAAACAAATTTTCAACACAAGCTCTGTCTGGTTTGTGAACTAAAATGAGTCTCTCAAGTTCAGAATAAATTATTTTTAAATTATCAGGAGATTTTGTTTTGGCAGGAACTTCAATCGTTCCATATTCTAGGATTTCTGGTCTAGATCTTATTGTTGTGTTTTTCTTTAGGAAAGCAAAGCCAAGGCGGTGGGAACCTGGATCGATTCCCATTACAATCATGATTTTATATTCCGTCGATTATGGAAGCTCAATCTAGTTCTAGTCCTTCTGCCATTTCAAAATTCGAGCTAACACTTTGTACGTCATCATTAGCTTCTAAATTATCTATTAGTTTAATAACCTTCTCTGCAATTTCTTTATCAGAGATTTCAACAGTTGTCATAGGTATAAATTTAACTTCTGATTCTTCCGTGGGTAATTCTTTAGAATTGAGAGCATTTTGAACATCTTCATAAGCATCAGGTGAACAAGTAATTGAATAGATGCCATCTTCTTTGGAAATATCTTCTGCTCCAGCACCAACTGCTAACTCAAAAAGGTCTTCTTCTGAAATCAAATCAGACTTGAGTGTGATTAATCCTTTTCTCTCAAAAAGTCTTGAGACTGAACCAGGGTTACCCAAGGAACCACCTAATTTAGTTAAGATGCTTTTTATTTCTGGAGTTGTTCTTGATTTCTTATCAGTTAGAGCATCGACGAGAATACCAACTCCACCAGGAGCATAGCACTCATACAAAAATTCTTCATAAACCTGACCTTCTAATCCACCAGTTCCTTTTTTGACAGCCCTTTCTATATTATCCTTGGGCATATTGGAACCCTTGGCTTTGGTAATAGCAAGTCTAAGTCGAGGATTAGCTTCGGGATCGCCACCACCCTCTTTGGCTGCAACTGAAATCTCTTTGGCTATTTTTGTAAATATAGCTCCCCGTTTAGCATCCAAGGCTCCTTTCTTTCTTCGAATGGTAGCCCATTTTGAATGTCCCGACATAGGTGACTCCTAATTATATTTCGATTCCAATTTGAAATTTCCTACTGCGGTGTCTATTTGATTTCTAGAACTGTAAATTCAACTCTACGATTTTTCATTCTACCTTCTTGGCTTGAATTACTAGCTACAGTATCTTTTTCCCCATAGCCTCGAGATTCTAAATTCGATGAAGAAACACCTTTGGATATCAGATAATCGTAAACAATTTTCGCTCTTTGCTCAGAAAGTTTTTGGTTATCTTCTTGGGTTCCTATCCAACAAGTATGACCAGCCACTCGAACAATAAGATCATCATGCTTAGTCAAAACCTTGGCTAGCTCATCTAAGGCAGCTCTACCTTCGTTGGTAAGAATCTCTGTATTCCTAGAAAATGGAACTTGCAAATGATTCACAAAACTTATACTACTTTTTCTAGAATTTAGATCGTAGGATTTTCTAACTACGGGTGCAGCTTCCTTAGGATCTTTTAAATATTCAGATGCCGAGGTTGGACCTTGGTCCTTTTTATTTGCATCCTCCGAGTTAGATTTTTTATCCGAATTGCTTTCCGAATTTAAATTGCTAACTTCTTTTTCTTTTGCAGATTCCTTAGTCTCAGAACTTAGTTTGGAATCATTTGACAACTTATCATTTGGCTCTAATTTCTCAATTGTTTCAAAACCTTGCTCTTCTTCAACATCAGCCGAAGGATTGCCTTTGGGTCTGCAGACACTCCAAGTTATTCCTAGCAATAAGAGTAAAAATAATACTATCAAACCAATCCGAATCATTCTTTGTTTCCTTTTATCTTCAAGTTCATCTATATCGCTTACGTTGGATTTATGGTATTCAACCAAGCCTCTATAATCAGCTGCATCGTCCTCAGTCTCATAAAAATTTGCACGAGAGTCATCTGAGGTAAAAGAAGATTCTGCTTTTTCTTTTTTCTTCTTAGAAGGTGCAGCATGAAGGGCAGCAAATCTTCTCACTTCCTTTCGAATGTATTCATCTGCTTCTGGGGTGAAGATGTAATTATCCCGAATAAACTTCATAGTTTTCTTTTCTATGGATGTATATTCCTTTCCATCAGAAAGTGCTAAGAATAATTTTTCAGCAAGTTTAATTCCAATTACTGGTTTGCCATCTGGAGTAGTAGGCTTAGCTTTCTTGACAACATCAAGCATGCCTTTATCGTAATTTTTGCCATCGATTTGTTTGTAATAAGTGCCAGTCATAAGGTTTCTTTATTTTAGGGTAAAGCTTACAGATTACCCGAATTGAAGTCCACTAAAAATTGATTATTTCGAATTTTATACTGCAAGGCACCTCTGGATATACCTAAAAGTTTGGATGCTTCTTCTTGGGTATTGGCTCTTAGGAATGCTTCTCTTATCCACATTGCTTCCAATCTTTCTGTGGCAATTTTCAAAGAAAGATTATCAGTAGGACTGAGCATGTCTAGATTCAAATTATTAGTTAGCTGTTGGTTAGGAGCTGTGGCAGGTTCTAATACTAAATTTTCTCGAAATGGAAAATTCGATGATTCAGATTTGCCTAAGATCTCAGCTTGGAAATTGTTTGGAGTTATTTCTGGTTGAGAGTTTACTATGATGGAATATTGCATGAGATTCCGAAGTTGCCGAACATTTCCAGGCCAAGAGTAATTGCTTAAGACTTTGATTGCCTCATGAGAAATCGTTTTTGATTTTCCATAGACTCTATTGAATTCTAAAAGAAAGTAATGAGCAAGTAAAGGAATATCTCCTCTCCTTTCTCGAAGAGGAGGAAGTCTTAATGGAATTTCAGCAAGTCGATAGTACAAATCTAAATTGAATGCTTCTTTCTCAATATCATTGATAAGATCGCGACTCGTACCAGAAATTATTCGAATATTCAAATTTGTGAATGTATTTCCATGAACCAATTTCCCATTCTTCAGAACTGTTAAAAGGCGCTTTTGTAAATCCTTAGGAAGATCCCCAATTGAATCTAAGAATAAAGTTCCATGATTTGCCTTTTCTAATTTTCCCTTAATGACTCGATTTTCAGTTCCCACCTCTCCTGCACCAAAAATCTCTACTTCTAAGAGATCGCTTGATAAGGCAGAGCAATCTACCGTTACAAAAGGATGTTCACGCCTAGATGAAACTTTATGTAAGGAAAGAGCCACTAAATGTTTCCCTGTTCCTTCCTCGCCTAAAATGAGAACGGATGTTTCAGTGGAAGCTATGTTGCGTATTCGTGATTTTAGAAAAAGTATCTGAGCATCATAACCAATCACAGATTCTAATGGGTCAGCACTTTCTTTATTGATGGAGACAGCATCTTTTGCGATACGTTCTTCCAATAAGACAAATGTCAATTGGTTTGCAAAAACTCTAGCACGATTGATGGCAATTTGATCGAAATGATTTTTCTTATCAGATTCAATATTTAATACACCAATTGTTTCACCTTGAGCAATTAATGGAATAGCTAGTTCAGATTGTACAGAATCAATGAGTTTAACATAGATGGGATCAACAGTAACATCAGGGCAATACACTATTTCCTTTTGAGCCGCCGCCATTCCCGTAATGCCTACATTGAATGGAAATTTGGCAGCTAGCTTTTTCTCACCATCCATACCTTTGGATGCGACTATAGTTAATAATTGTTGGTCTGGATCAGTAAGAGAAATACTTCCCGTAGTGGCATCAAAGAGCTTAAGGGATTCATCCAGAATAAAGTCCATTTTCTCTGAAATTAATTTCTTATTTCTGAGTTCAATTTGGATGTAGGATATCCATTCCGAGAAATCTTTTTCTTTATTGGCCTTATTCATTTTTGGTATTGTGCTTCTTAATTTAAGATTTCACAGTAGGTTCTTTTTCTTTCTGCAAAATTCTAGATTTTAAATAAGCCATTATAAAGGGTTCCAAATCTCCATCCATTACACCATGAACATTTGCAGTTTCATAATCGGTGCGGTGATCCTTTACCATGTTGTAAGGATGAAAAACATAACTTCGAATCTGGGAACCCCAAGCAATGTCTCTTTTTTCGCCTCCAGATTTTTCTTTTTCTTCATCTGCCTTTCGTTTTTCAAGATCATACAATCTTGCCTTTAACATTTTCATGGCTGTGTCTCTGTTCTTAATTTGAGATCTCTCATTTTGACAAGAGACAACAATACCAGTTGGTATATGAGTCATCCTTACAGCTGAATCAGTTGTGTTAACGTGCTGACCTCCAGCTCCTGAGGAACGGTAGACATCTACACGTAAATCCTTATCTTCCACTTGGATATCAATATCATCATCTAACTCAGGTGTTACGTAAACAGAAGCAAAAGAGGTATGTCGTCTTTTATTCGAATCAAATGGAGAAATACGAACCAACCTGTGAACACCTGATTCGCTCTTTAAATAACCAAAAGACTTTTCCCCTTTAATATAAAGAGTTGCATTTTTGATTCCTGCAGTCTCACCTTCTTGAATATCTATCAACTCAGGACGATAGCCTTTTTTCTCAAGATATCTCGTGAACATTCTAAGAAGCATTTCTGCCCAATCTTGGCTTTCAGTTCCACCAGCACCAGGGTGAATATTTATAAATGCATTTTTATCATCATCTTTGCCATTTAAGGCTTCTGCCATTTGAAGACTTTCTAATTTATCTAATATTGCAATGTAGTCTTCATTCAAAGACTTAGTACCTTCTTCACCGACTTCTTCCAAAGTCATTTCAATTAGATCAGGAAAGTCAAAAAGTTCTTTCTTAAGCTCTAACCAAGGTTCAATCTTCATTGACAATTCATTTTTCTTTTGAGTTATCTCCCTAGCCTTCTCAGGATTATCCCAGAGTGCTGGATCCTTAGTTCTTTCTTCTAGTGACTTGAGTCTGTCATAATCTTCTTGGAGATTCAATTGTTTCCAATAATTTTCATAGGATTCAATCGACTCTTTAGCAAGCCGAATTAGTTCTTTGGGTGGTTTAAAATCCATTCAATAAAGAATTTCCATACTAGGTGAATTTTTCAAGGAGAAAACAAAGGCTTGGAATTTTGACTTTGACGATTTCTCCCTATACAGGAATTTAGTACCAAACTTTGCCAAATTGAGGCTCTTATGATCGATTTTTCACTTACTGACGAACAAAAAGCATTGCGTGATCTTGCAAGAGACTTCGCTAAGAACGAAATGATCCCAAAAGCGGAACACCATGACCATACTGGCGAATATCCCATAGAAATTTTGAAGAAGGCTTGGGAGATAGGCCTGATGAATATCCATATCGAACCAGAATACGGTGGAGCTGGTATGGGTGATTTAGATGAAGTAATCATGAATGAAGAACTTTTTGCTGGCTGCTCTGGGATGGCTACTGCTATGCTGGCTAACCATTTAGCTTTAGCGCCTGTTCTTGTAGGAGCAAGCCCTGAGCTTAAGAAGAAATATTTAGAGCCTATGACTCGTGAATTTGGCATCTGTGCCTATGCAGTTACAGAACCAGGAGCAGGCTCAGATGTTGCCGGCATTCGAACAACTGCTAAACGAGTAGGGGATGAATATATCATCAACGGTTCAAAAATGTGGATCACTAATGCTGGATATGCGGACTGGTTTTTTGTCTTAGCAAAAACTGATCCAGCAGCTGGCCACAAAGGAATGTCAGGTTTCATAGTCGATGCTAAATCTGCTGGATTGATCATCGGAAAAAAAGAAAAGAACATGGGACAAAGATGTTCTGATACTAGAGGATTAACCTTCGAAGATGTGAAAGTCCCGATTTCCAACATGGTTGGTAAAGAAGGAGAAGGATTCAAGATTGCAATGGCAGCTTTTGACCACACTCGACCCGGTGTAGCAATGGGAGCTGTTGGAGTAGCTAGAGCTGCTATGGAGCATTCTATACGCTATGCAAATACAAGATCTGCTTTTGGGAAGCCTATCTCTATAAACCAAGGAGTAAGTTTCATTCTAGCGGAAATGGCTAGAGATGTAGAAGCGGGAAGATTGCTCTGTTACCAAGCAGCTTGGATGATTGACAACGGTTATCGAAATACCTACCAAGCTTCCATTGCAAAAATGTTCTGTGCTGATATGTGTATGAGAGTTTGTACGGACGCTGTGCAAATTTTTGGTGGATATGGATTCAACGAAGAATATCCAGTTGAGAAGTTAATGAGAGATGCCAAAATCTTCCAAATCTATGAAGGAACATCTCAAATCCAAAGAGTGATAGTTTCCAAATTTCTCAACGATGGTAAAGGTATAGAAGGTCCAAACATCTGAAAGAATTTTCTCTAAGTCTAGAAGAATTTCGCGAGGCTTCCAAACGTGGGAACCTCGTTCCTGTTTTCAAACAATTCTTATGCGACAAGGAAACTCCTGTTTCCTTATTTTTGGATTGGGGTATGGATGTAAGTGAGGACTCTGTACTTTTGGAATCAGTGATTGCTGGGGAGTCTCTGGGTAGGAATTCCTTTCTTGCTAGGGACCCATCCGCTACTTTAAAAGGACGAGAAGGACAATTTGTACTTAGAACTCGAAATGCTGATGGTTCTTATTCTGAAGAATTGGTTTCTTCGACGGATCCCCTTCTAGTTCTTGAAGATAAAATTGGTTCCTTTAAACAAGCAACGGATTCTAGACTTCCTTCCTTCCAAGGAGGAGCAATTGGCTTCCTTGCCTATGATGCGATTCGTTATTACGAAGTAATCCCAGATTCCAATCACAATTCAGAAAATCACCCAGATACTTATTTTGCAATTTATAATGATATCATAGTCATTGATCATATTGATCATACAGTAAAGATTGTAAGCAATGCCTACGTTGGCAAAGATGCAGATCTTGAAAGGGCTTACAATTTATCCATAGAATCTATTCGTAAGATAGAAGAGCAAGTATTCCAAAATCCTAAAGCTCATCCTTCAATTATTATTCCAGAAAATTCGGAACATTCTTTAGCTCTTGATCCAGTTATGGGTGATGAGCAATACAAAGAAGCAGTACAAAAGGCTAAAGAATATATTTTTGCTGGAGATATTTTTCAAGTAGTACCTTCAAGAAAAGTTCGCTTTAAACCTGAGGTTCCTGCTTTTCAAATTTACAGAGCACTTAGGGCTGTGAATCCATCGCCTTACATGTACTTTATGAAACTAGGCTCCTTACAAATAGTAGGCAGTTCTCCCGAAATTTTAGTTAAGCACACCTTAGAAAAAACTACGCTCCGACCTATTGCGGGAACTCGACACAGAGGCAAGAATCTTACTGAAGATGAGGCACTTGCCAAAGACTTACTTTCTGATCAAAAAGAAGTGTCTGAACATATCATGCTCGTTGATTTAGGGCGCAATGATTTGGGCAGAATATCAGAAGCAGGATCTGTGGTTGTGGAAGATTTTAAAAGCATAGAAAAATACTCACACGTAATGCACATAGTTAGCCAATGCGTTGGCAAAATCCGAGAAGATAAATCTGTTTACGATGTCATTCGTGCAACTTTACCTGCTGGAACAGTTTCTGGTGCTCCTAAGATTCGAGCAATGGAAATCATTGACGAACTTGAAAACAACCATAGAGGAATTTACTCTGGTGGACTTGGTTATATTTCTTTTGCAGGAGAAATGGACATAGCGATTATCATTCGAACTATAATTTTAGATGGTGAAACTGGCTATTTGCAAGCAGGTGGTGGGATAGTCTACGACTCTGATCCAGAAGCAGAATTACTAGAAACCAAAAATAAAATGGCAGGCATGCTCAAAGCAATTGAATTTGCTCGCCACGGATTGAAAGGAGAACTCAAGTGATCCTAATCATTGATAATTATGATTCCTTTACTTACAATGTGTACCAATATGTTGGTGTAATCCGCAAAGATGTAGAAGTAATTCGCAATGACAAAATTTCTGTAGAAAAGGTTGAGGAACTTTCTCCTCAGGGAATCATTATTTCACCAGGACCAGGTCGACCAGAAGACGCAGGAATTTCTGTAGATATCATTCGCAATCTTGGTTCAAAAATTCCGATTTTTGGAATCTGTCTTGGGCACCAAGCTATGGGTTATGCGATGGGTGGGTCTATTACTTCTGCACCAAAAATTATGCATGGCAAAGTTTCTATGATAGAACACAATCGAGAAGGAGTATTTGAAAATATTCCCTCTCCTTTTTCAGCGACTCGTTACCATTCTCTTGTAATAAGTCCTGAATTTTTTCCTGAAGAATTAGAAATCACTGCTCAGACCCAAGACGGTGTAATTATGGGTGTGCGTCATAAAAAATATAGATCCATGGTAGGAGTTCAATTCCACCCTGAATCCGTAATGACTGAATCAGGTATGGAGATGGTTCGCAACTTTTTAAACTTCTGTGAAAAATGAAATTTTTCCTAAGGCTATTACGCTATTCTATTTACTATAAAAATCGTTTTGCCCTAGGAATCCTATTCGCTCTCCTAACCGCTCTTCTTAATGGAGTTTCCCTAACAGCGATGATTCCCCTGTTTGATTCCTTGGGCGCAGATAAGAACACACGCTTCCATTTGGAGCTCACTCTTCCAGAAAAGATTATACAATTCAAACAAAATACTTTTGGTGAGAAAAGTCTGGATGGTCTAGAACGACTCAAGAGTCTCATTATTGATATTAAATTAAAGATCAACGAAGTGACTAAGGATATGGAGCCTCAGGAAGTTGTATGGTCTGCTTGTGTAATTGTATTGCCCATCTATCTTTTGAAGATGGTATTTTATTTGCTCTCTGTTTATTGTCTCGCCACTGCTGGTTATAGAGCTGTAAGAGATATTAGGCAAGAACTTTTTGATAAAGTGCAACGTCTTCCACTCACATATTTTTACAAAGAAAAGACTGGTCTGATTATGAGTAGGGTCATCAATGATGCTGAAATTGTCTCAGCGGTAATTTCAAGTAACTTTCGTGATGCGACCATTAATTTCTTTTATGTAGTAACACATTTATTAATTCTGATTTATCTGAATACTGAACTTTTGCTAACAGCTATATTTATAGTTCCTGTTGTAATTTTTCCTGTTACTTTATTTACTAAGAAAATATCCAAATCTACAGAAAAGTCCCAAGAAAGAATGGCTGATTTGAATGGTCATATCCAAGAAATTATATCGGGTGTACGAGTGATCCGAACATTTGTTACGGAAAAATTTGAAGAGGATAAATTTAAAGATATCAACCAAAAGGTGTATCGGAGAATTTTCAAAGGACAGTTTTATCTTCAAATGGCACCCAGTTTAGTAGAACTAACTTCTTCTATCGTTGTATTGGGATTTTTTGCTTTAGGTGCAAGCCTTATCTATTCTGGGAAATTCACCCAAGGTGAGTTCATGGCTTTCTTGCTAACCTTGCTTTTTTTACTTAGACCACTCACTCAGCTTTCGCAAATGGTCGGTAAGGTGACTCAAGCAAATACTGCAGGCAAAAGAATTTTTGAGCTCATAGATATGGATACTGGTTCCGAAGGGGAAAGTGGTAAGACCGAACTTGGGGAACTCAAGGAATCCATTTACTTCGACCATATTACTTTTACTTATCCAGGAACATCAACTCCCGTTCTCAAGGATATTGATCTAAAAATCAAAATTGGTGAAACCTATGCCTTCGTAGGGACTAGCGGTAGTGGAAAATCTACCTTAATGGATTTACTTCCTAGATTTTTCGATCCCACAAATGGTAAAATTCTTTTTGATGGTGTTGATATTAGAGATCTGAATGTAAAAAATCTACGCTCCAAAATTGGTATTGTAACCCAAGATATCTTTCTCTTCTCAGGAACTGTTGCTGATAACATAGCGTACGGTGTGGAAAAATGTACTCGCCGTGATGTAATTCGAGCAGCAAGACTTGCCCATGCACATGACTTCATTAAATCTATGGAAAAAGGCTATGATACCAACTTGGGCGTTCGTGGATTGAACCTTTCTGGCGGACAAAGACAAAGACTGGTTATAGCAAGGGCACTTCTGCGTGACCCAGAGATAATGATTTTAGATGAGGCAACCTCTGCCTTAGATGTGGAGTCAGAGAGATTGGTATCAGATGCCTTGGATCGTTTATTGAAGAATAGAACAACTTTCATAATTGCTCATAGACTTTCCACTATTCGCAAAGTTAAGAATATCATTGTTCTTCAAGATGGAGAGATCCAAGAAATGGGCGATCATGATTCGCTAATAAAACAAAATGGAATATATAAAAAATTAAATGATAATCAATTTGCAGGAGCTGAAATTAGCATATGAAAAAAGTTCTAATCGTAGATGACAATGATCGCTATGCAGACAATCTAAAAGCTTATTATTCTAAACAAGGCTATTCATGTACTCGTGCCTACAATGCCAAGGAAGGTTGGAACTTGTATAGCAATAGTAAAACGAAATCAGATGGAATTTCAGATTTTGAAACTATTGTAACTGATATAACTATGGAAACCCAGACCTCAGGTCTTTGGATGATTCGAAAAATACATAAAGATGGATTTAAAGGCACAAAAATTATTGCAACTACGGGATTTGATGTAATAGGAGTTATGTGGTTTTCAAAATTTATCCTCCCCTGGTTCGCAGGTATCTCCTTTATGATTCCCAAAGTTCCACTCAAAAATGGAGAAGTTGTTCTTGTTCCAATCCAGTCCTAGCGGTTTTTCCAGCATAAGATTCTACTTATTGATGAAAGAGAATCATAAAATCAGAACATTTTGAACCCTAAATATCTCTCTACTAATACATCCTTCTATAATCTTAAACCTGATCACATTCTTGATCGTCTCGACAAAAATGGATTCAATACATCAGGGCATATTCTTGCACTGAATAGTTTAGAGAATAGAGTATACCGTGTTGGATTAGAAGATCAATCTAATGTAGTTGTTAAATGCTATCGACCTGGACGTTGGTCCAAAGAACAAATCCAAGAAGAACATGATTTTATTTTAGAATTACAAAAAGGTGGATTGCAGGTTCTTCCACCCCTTCCATTTGCCAATGGCAGCACTATCTCTACGGAAGATGATGGTATTCCTTATTCTATCTGGCCCTTAAACACAGGTAGAATTGTAGAAGAATTTAGTTCAGCCGATCTTCCAATCATTGGAAGAATGCTTGCTACACTTCATAATATTTCAGATGGAAAATCTACCAAAACCAGGATACCTATTAGTTTACAAGATTACGCCAAACCAGCCTTAAATTATATTTTGCAAAATGGGAACCTTTCTAGCTCACTCAGAAAATACTATGAGCAGATAGCAATGGAGACTTTTCAAGAATATGAAAATTTAGAACATTTTGTTCCCTTTCAGAGAATTCATGGTGATTGTCATAAAGGGAATATTCTTAGCTCTAAGGATGGTTTTGTTTTTATAGATTTTGATGATCATTGTATGGGCCCTATCGTTCAAGACTTTTGGATGTTACTCCCCTTTGGTGATGAGTCCTCGGTACAAGAAAGACAAATCTTTCTTGAAGCTTATAAGGAATTCAGACCTATCAATGAGAGTTGGTTTCGACTTATTCCATCTTTGCGTGGGATTCGTTATATATACTATTCAGCTTGGATTTTAAAAAGATGGGAAGACCCCTCCTTTCCGAATGCATTTCCCCATTTTGGAACAGAAGAGTATTGGGAAAAAGAAGTCAGAGATTTAGAATCCTTATTAGCTGGAAGAGAAGATTCTAATTTTCCTTCTTTAAAGGAAGCTGAAGAGAAATTCTCTCAAGATGAAACCCTGGACCAAGGCGAAGCTTATGGTAACTCAGAATCGAATGATATTGCAAACTCTGTTCCATCCAAAAAGAAGCCTGAGATTACAAACAAGGATCTTTTTTGGGATTGGGAGGGAGATTGAAGAAAAAGGTTGATTCAATCAGATAGGGTAAGTCGACTTTTTTTTCTGGATCGGGTAAACTCTTTATCCTAGCAGATTTTAAGTTGAATACAGAATTAAAGATTCAAAAGTTTATAGGAATTTTGTTTGTTGCAGGGGTTTTCTTAGTAACTATTCCATACATTATTCTTTCGATACAAGAATTGATTGAAATTCTAAAAAGTTATTTTTACTTTCACCAATTACCGATCATTGGTTTCCACGCGAGACCACTCTATCTCTAGCACAAAATCATAATATTGAATTTGAAATTATTTCAAAAGCGAAAGATCACTTTTTTAGTAAGGCATGGATTGAGATATGGAATAAAATAAGAAAAGATATTTAAAATAATCTTTGTTATAAAAATTCCAATATAATTTTAATCTCATATTTATTTTTGTTGAGTATTTAAGATGGTCTTAGGCAATCCTTCCACTGCAAGTTGAGTAAAAAATTGAGATAATTCTAAAGAATTCCAGTCCTCTTGCTTAATTAAATTTCGTATTAAATTAAAAAGAGCACCAGAGAGATATTCATTAATTTGAATATAAGGAATTTTACCTTTGTATTGCATCCTTAGAACTTCATGAGTTCTAAAGGATTGCTCGGTAAAATAATTTAGTAATTGGGATACAAAGCTGTAAGGAGGATTATTTTCTAGAATATTCTTATAAAAGTATTTATACTTTTTTACATGTTCGAAAGCATAATATGTGAGAGGTTTACCATTCGATAGTAAAGTCTTTTGATCGATTTTGCTAACTTCCTCTTCCACTTCCAAAAACACATAGAGAAAAGTTCTCCAGAGTAAATCTTCTTTATCTGTAAAATACTTATAAAAGTTAACCCTTGTCATACCGGATTTATTTGCTATCTTTTCGATTGAAAGAGCATCGTAAGGCTCCGATTTCAATAAATCTAAGAAAGAGTGCATAATTTTTTGGAAATTCTTTTCAACTTTTTCAGACATGTTTACACCTGTAAAATTTTAAATGAGTGAACAAAGGATATTCATTTGACTCTTCAGCTTGGATGAATGAAGTCGAAAACATGAAAACAACAAAAAATACTTTGAAACTAACTTTATTCTTTATTCTGAGTTTCTCGATCTTAGATTGTAGATCCGTTTTGGAGAAACCAGATAAATATTCCAACCATCCCTATTGGTATCGCTACCAAAGGTTTCTTCCAGATTCAATGCGATTTAAGGAAAAGGATTTACCCCAAGAAGAATTCTGGACATGGAAGAAAAATCAAATCCATTTAGATCGATATACATCTAGTGCTGGTGATAAAACCAAATGCCTAGTAATCCTTTTGCATGGTGGTGGAGGAAATGGGAGAATTCTTGGAACCTTAGCAAAGCCAATTCGAAATGCTGGCTGTGATGTTCTAGCTCCCGATCTCCCCGGATATGGTCTGAGTGGAATTCATAAAGATTATATCATTCATTATGATGATTGGGTTTTGTTAGTGAGTGATTTAATCAATAAAGAAAGAAAGAGCTACCAAAAGATCCATTTGTTTGGGCTGAGCCTTGGCGGAATGCTCGCTTATCATTCAGCATCGTATAACGGAAATATAGATGGCATCATAGCAACAACTTTGGCAGATCCAAGAGAGCCTGATGTTCGCGATGCATTTGCTGCTAATCTATTCTTGAGTAGAGTTGGCTTGCCTTTGAATAATTTGTTTTATTGGGCAACAGACAACATCAATGTTCCCATCAAATGGCTGAGCAAGATGGAATACATCACGAATGATCCCAGTTTTTCAGAAGTATTTTCGAAGGATCCCAATGCCGGAGGAAGCAAAGTCAGTTTTCTATTTTTGCGAACGCTCATGAATCACTCCCCCAAGATAGAACCCGAAAATTTTCAAATCTGTCCAGTTCTTCTCTTGCATCCAGGAATAGATCCTTGGACTCCACTACCATTAAGTGAAAGAACATTTCAGAAAATTTCATCTAAGAAAAAATTAGTGGTCCTTGAAGGTGCGGGGCATTTTCCGTATGAAGAACCTGGTTCAAGTCAAATGAATCGAGAGATAGATCTTTTTCTAAAAACAAATTAGAAAATTCTTCTCAACTAATTTCCAGTTTGACTATTACAATTCGAATCAAAAAATTCGGTTAGAATGAATTTACTTCCTATTTCTAAACTAATCGGATTTTTTATTCTTACTTGTAACTTGATTTCCCTGCAATGTACAACTATAGGATTTCATGAAAAAGAAAAGTTATCTAAAATGGATTTTGGGGAACTACAGACAGTAAACATATGCACTTTCTATGAACCTGGTATTAGCGTAGAAGAAATTGATGATTTATTCTCCTATTGGAATAAGGAACTTGCTCTTTATAAAATAAAAGTTCAATCGATTGAACCTATAGAAAAGGAGAGACCTGGATTCTATGGAAGTGACATCTTACAATATCTCTATTCTATTGATTTGAATGATAAATGTGATCGAATACTTTACTTAAAAGGACGAAATTGGAAAGATCTCATTTATGAAGGATTCACATTAGGGATCTTTGCAGGAATAGGTTTAAAATTTGAAATTCAAGGAGCTGTAGAGACAAGAACTAATACTAGAGGATATATAAAAGCGAAATACATTTCAACCTTACAATTACTATTTACCAGCCCTAAATCAACATTGGTTCATGAAGGTTACCATTTACTAGGTTGTGGTCATCAATTATTTATGGAAGAATGCTACAAAGCCATTCAAAATGTTAAGCAATTATCGAACCAGGAAAATATAGAACCGAACTTCTTTCCGACTATTTCTGGTGAAGGAAAGAAATTTACTAATAGGTCTCAAGTGAACCGTGTTCTCAAATTAGAATAAGTATAATATTCTTTATTCAGAATAATTGAATATTGTTAATTTTTTCTTGACAGAATCTCTAATTCGATTATAATTTTCGATCTTGGAGTAAATAATGAAAAAAATTCAACTTTTTATTTTGATTTTGTGTTTTAGCGCAATTCAACCCATGTTTGCAAAGTGCATGTATGGAAGTGATTGGACCAAAAGTGGTAAGAAGATCGTTGTATGTATCAATGGTGATAGCTATCCCGATCGAAATAAAGGAAAAGAAATCTGTGAAAAAGTAAAAGGCTCATCATGTAGTTCGCCAAGTACTTTTTCATCATCTTGTGCAAACAACGAGTGTTATGACGCTTCAGGAAAGAATCATAATTCCCTCTCAGGATTTTAGATATCTAATTTAGATTCGCTTGGATTTAAATTTATCATAAAATTTAAATCTCTAATAACTAAGTTGATCTAGATAAACGTAAACTAGATCAACTTGGATTGAAAGATTTTTTAAAAAAGTAATTCTTAATTAAAAAATGAAAATCTTACTAATTCGAAATAATTTATTCAAATAGAGTTTTGATCCAAATCTTCATAAATTAATTCTTCCAATACCTTCCAATACGCGTTATTATGTGACATTCGCCACATAGCAACAGTTCCTTGGTAATATGAAAGTATACGTTTAGCTAATAGACTCGAATTTGTTTGAACAGATAAATATTTATTTATAATAGCTTTATCAATGTAAGAACTCAATAATTTTTCCCATACATTTGTGAAATTTTGAATAGAATTCTGAATTCTGGAATCTAATTTTTCTGTTTGATACGAAAAAGATGAAAATGGACACCCAATAAAATTTCCTTTTCTTGCATCAGTTCTTTTAGAAATCAACCAAACACGAAAAAATTTTTTTGGTTCTGGATTCAGTCTCATTAGCGCTTCCAATTTTGAAATCTGATCCTTCTCCTCTTCTTCAATATGATGAAGTCCTATGTCATCTTTTGATTTAAAATAAACGTATAAGTTCGATAGAGACATTTCTGCATTTTTAGCAAAATCACGCATACCTGTTCTATAAAACCCATTTCTATAGATTAAATCCCGTAATGATTTACTTAAAAATAAAAATTTCGGTGAATTCCCAACGTTTTGTTGAGATTGCTGTACAGTAGTTTGGTTTTTAGATTTTTTTCTCATTTTTGAACCTTAAAAAAAAGCGGAGATTCTTTCAAGAATTAATTGACAGAACGAACGATCGTTCTTATATTATCAATATCAACCAAAAGGGTTTAAATCTATGCATACTAGCAAAATTTCCGTCAAGACACGTTGGTCAGATCTAGATACACAAAGGCACGTAACCTCAAGAACCTATGAAGATTTTTTCTTAGAGGGTAGATATTTACAACTTAAAGAATTAGGAATTACATCTAATAAATTACTAGATACTAGAAATCAATTTGAATTGCAAGAATTCAAAATCTCCTTCTTTAAGGAACAA
This sequence comes from Leptospiraceae bacterium, assembly GCA_022402465.1. GTDB lineage: Bacteria > Spirochaetota > Leptospiria > Leptospirales > Leptospiraceae. The sequence continues at coordinate 148,788 of JAKRSH010000007.1, forward strand.
AACTTAGATTCTGAGTTAGATATTATTTCACATTTATATCTATTAGAAGGAAATATTTTTCTTTGGGTACAAGAGGCATTGGAAAAGGATTCAAACAATAAAGCTTGCTCATCTTTCACGAAAGGTAAATTTATTAAGGACTTAGATTCCAGTCTTACCTTTTCAGGTAATTATGAATCTTTAAAAGCGAGTTTAGATTTGCCTTTCAATCCAATTTCACAATTCAATGGTAATTGTGATCAAATCCTAAACAATTATACAATGTTATATTCTGATAGAGGAATGTTTTTTGAATACAATAATTCTTCACTTCTTCGTATCTTAGAAGAATCACGTTGGTATTTTTCTACCGAAATTGGATTAACTGAAAAAGTAATTCATGAAATGGATATGGTAACATTTTTTATGGGAGCTGATGTAAAAGTTTTTTCTACACCGGAAGCTGGGGAAAAATTATTAACTAAAATTTGGATTTATAAAATTGATAAAATTCGTCTGTATATGAGAATTGATGTAATTAGACCAAGCAATAATCAAGTAATTATTTCAGCTCTAGAAGAACAACTGATCGTTAGTTTATCTAAAAGAAGACCCCGGAGAGCTAATCCTGATTTTGTTGATAAAATACAGAATTTAATAGAATTGAAAGATTTCTAATTTTTATATAAGTTTGCTTAGTTTAAAATATTTTGTTAAATTGGAAATATTTTACTACATATTTTCCAATGGATTTGACTTTATTCTATCAAATAAAATATTTCGATAAGTGGCGCTTAAAAATAGGTTTAATTCTGTAAAGTATTTAGAAAGACTCTCTCAATTCTTAATTGATACCATTGAAACTGAATTAAAATCTGCGGGTTACCCTAGTCTGTCTCATTCTCACTTTGAGATTCTTACATATCTTTATAGAAAAAAGGAAGCTATTAATATGACTACAATAGCTGATGAAATTCACCGAAAGAAGCCTACTGTTACTATTCTTATTAATAAATTAGAATCTTTGCATTTAGTCCAAAAACATGTATCTCAGATTGATAAACGAGAATTCAAAATCAGTCTTACGAAAGAAGGTAGAGCTTTTGGCAAAATAGCTTTGAAAATTAGCTCCAAACTTCTTTCTTTGGGATTGTGGGGTATTGAACCAGATGAATCCAATAGACTTTATTCAACTTTAGAAAAAATATACAAGCATATCTATTCTAAAAAGTAAATTCTGGTCTTCTACCTTTTATTGCTGAATCTATTCCTTCTTTAGCATCTACGGATTGAATACTGCTCTTAGTTGCATTTAAATCAAATTCAATTATCTCTTCAAGATTTGTTGAAAGTTTTCTTAAAGAAAGTTTTGTATCCACCATCGCAGATATAGAATTCTTTGTTATACGATTTATAAATTTATTTACGGAGTTTCTAAGAGTCTCTTCATCGGAATAATTTTCATGGAACAGACCTATCTTAAGGGCATCTGAAGTCTTAAAGGCATTTCCATTCAAAAGATGGTCTGAGGCTTCTTTTTTTCCAATAGCATCTATGAGTAACATCGCCACAAATGCAGGAACTCGAATACCAATCTTTACTTCAGGTAAACCAATTCGCATACCTTCTAATCCAAATCGAAAATCAGAAGCAAGTGCTATCATTGCACCATATCCCATGGCGTGTCCTGATACTTGAGATATTACTATTTTTGGATACAGATATATTTTCTCTAAAATACTAAAAAAATATTTCAAAAATTCGTTTAAATCTGATTCCTTAGGATTTCCTGCTATTGCTTTGAGATCTAAACCTTGGGAAAAAACTTTTTGAATGGAGCTTTCAATAACTAAGATCTTCGCTTTTTCCTTTTTAGCATTCACTAGGATCGAATCAAATTCTTTAAAACTTTCTAAGTCAAAACTATTGTTTTCATTCAATGCCAAAGATATTCTTTGGATTCCGTCTTTGTTTTCATAATGTATCATTACAAACCTCTTCTATAGTTAGATATCTAACTATAAATTTAAGTCTATAGAAAATAAACCTTAATTTATTTATTCAAATTTATTTTTTAGGAAGTTCATTCCTTGCTGATTCTATTTCGGGTTCAAAAAGGTTTTGGTGCTTTCCTGTTTGAATATTTTTGAGATAGGCTGGTTTCTTTCCTTCAGGCTTATTGATTGCAATCAACTGGAGTTTTTTACCAAACAACCATCCTGAAACATATCTTTCTTTGGATCCAATAATTTTGTTCTCTACCAGAATATTATGATAGATATCTTCAAGCAATTCATCACCCACTCTAACTATAAATCTTTTGGTCGTTGAATTATTAAGTCTGCCCACATCAGATTTATTTACGTAAGTGATAGGAGTGGATCTTTCATTAGGAGAAATACGTAAACTTTGGTCATCTTCCATAACCATTGCATACCTTCCAAATGCTTTTCGCTTAAGGAGCAATTGACCCACTCTATCAATTACTCTTTCATCTTCATAAATCTGTGAAGCTCGAACTAAAAATAAAGTCGCCGCCAACTCTTTGCTTTTTCCAATTGCATCCAAAATTTCAAAAGTTAATTTAGGATGCTTATCTAGAGATTCTTCGAGAGATTTTAAAGATTCAGGTGTATTATGAATAACTAAAGCTTCAATAGCCGCTTGTTGTAATTCTGATTCATCAACAGAAAGATATCTATTTATCAATTCAACATCAGCTGGCACCTTATATTGAGCTAGTCCTCTAAGTGATTCAGCTATAACAATAATTAACTCCGAAGTCAATCCGCGTCCAAGTATTAATTCTCTACCGACTGGATCTTTCGTCTTTCCTAATCCACGAAAACTAGCAGCTTTAATTTCTGCATCCTCTGATTTCGATCCAGCAATGAAATAGCTTAAGGAACGTTTATCCCCAATATCAGCAAGTGACTTAAAAGCTGCAGTTCTAACTAAAAATCCATCTGTGTCTATAGTTTTTTCGAGATCAACACGCCCTTTTCTCATTCTTCCTAGAGCATATGCAGATGCAGCACGTATTCTAGGAATAGGGTGGTTTTTCATAATTTTAATTAAAGTTAAAGGTTTGTTAGCTGATTCAGCTCTAAAAACGGAAATCAAACCTTCCTTTACTTTTTGATCATATGCTCTGATTTGCTTTTCTTCTTCGGTTAATTGTTCTTCCTCAGTGGGAACTTGGGGATCTTTAATCTTTAATCCATAAGTTGCTGGCAATTTCTTGATAAGATTATTGGATTTATCTTTTGATTTTTTAACTTCATCCGAAGTGGGCAGTAATTCTGGTTCTGTTGCTTCTGTTTGTTTTTCGGTTATAGTGTCCTGACCAGATAATTCCCTTTCTACGAAACTTGCTTCCGTATCTGAACTATCTGAATTGGGAGCAGGCTCATTATCATTCAATGCTGATTGGTTATTTTTACTTTCTGCAAAATTTGAACTATCAGAGCGAATTCTATTTATTTCAGAAATGATAGTCGGAGCCTTGGGGCTATAATCTGCAAAATTTTTAAGTATATTTGCAATTTCTAATCCAATGGAAGGAATCATTCCTTTATCAACACCTGAGAAATCATCTTCTATTGATTTCTCCATTTCCTGACCTGAAGTTATGAGTTGGGCGATGGAAGATACTTGATTCGGAAGTGATTCTTGGAGATACGTTGCCGCCTCCATTTCTCTAGAAATATCTTTACCTGCTTGTTTATTCTCGTTATAGATATCTATAGTTCTTTCTGCTAACTGAAGGCTGAGGATAACCTTATTGGATTCTTGAATAAAGTTATCATATTTAGGCTTTTCTGTTACAATTATTTCTCTTTCTTTATTTCTGAGAGGATCAAGGTCCGTTCCTTCAAAATTTTTAAATTTATAATCAATCTCAGACAATACCAAACGTTTTGTACTAGCACAGCTAGAGAGCAGAAGAATTGTAATTGTATATATGGCAAAACGAAGATAGGACTTCATACTACAATTGTCGGAGTCTGAGTAGCCATGATTTATTTTCTTGACAAAAAAAAGAATTTCTAACAGAATAAAGTTGAACTTAAGGAACATAATTCTATCAGCAAATTAAGTGGAAACACAAACGGACTCAAAACAAACCATATAAAGAGACTTAAAAGTCTCTCTGAGAAAAGAATCAGGGAAGATATATTGGTATCTAGCGAAATCGCTAGGTCTCTCAGTGAACTTTCTCGGGAGATTTCAAGGCAAATTGGAATCTTGATCGATAGAACAGGTCACATAAGCCATATCATGGTGGGAACTGATTCATCGATTCAAATTCCATTTTTAGATCGAATTAGAACATCTCAATCTAGACTTAGAGGCTTACGACTTTTTCATACACACCTAAAAGACGAACCCTTGAACCATGAAGACTTAGCGGATTTAGTTCTGCTTCGTCTAGATTATATAACTGCCGCTGTTATTGATAGCCAAGGTTTGCCCAAATACTATTATTCTGCTTTTGTAAATCCTGACCCTTCTATGGAAGAAGCTTGGGTTATCCTACCTAAAAAGTTCCCGGGTCAACTTAAAGAAGGATTCACTGAAGAAATCCAATCCTTAGAAGCTGAATTCACTCGAAGAAGTTCCGAACTCAAAGATTCCCAGAAAATCAATAGAGCCTTTCTTGTTGGTAGCTATGATCCACGGAAAATGAAAAGATCCGTTGAAGCATCTCTTTTGGAATTAAAAGAGCTTTGTAAAACTGCTGATATACATGTTGTAGACCAATTTTTTCAGAAAAAAGCACCTGACTCATCTACTGTAATTGGAAAAGGAAAATTAGAAGAGATCATGCTTAAAGCGGTTCAGAAAAATGTGGAGCTACTTGTTTTCGATTTGGAACTTGCACCTTCCCAAGCAAAAAAAATATCTGATAAATCTGATTTAAAAATTATTGATCGAACTCAATTGATCTTAGATATTTTTGCAAGAAATGCTAAGAGCAGAGACGGAAAGCTCCAAGTTGAACTTGCCCAATTAAAATATCTCAAAGGAAGACTTTCTGAATTAGATGATAACATGTCTCGCCTAACGGGAGGCATTGGTGGCCGTGGTCCAGGTGAAACAAAACTTGAGATTGGTAACCGACGTGTTAGTGAGAAAATCACAAGATTAGAAGTTGAATTGAAATCTCTACGTCAAAGACGAGAACTGAATCGTAAACAAAGGAATAGAAATGAAATCCCAGTGGTAGGTATAGTTGGTTATACAAATGCTGGAAAATCAACCTTACTCAATTCACTTACAAATTCAACCATACTTGCTGAAGACAAATTATTTGCGACCTTAGACCCAACCACTAGAAGAATTCGATTCCCAGAGGAAAAAGAAATTATCATTTCAGATACTGTTGGATTCATCCATGATCTTCCACCCGAGCTTTCTAATGCATTTAAAGCAACTTTAGAAGAGTTAGGTGATGCAGATCTTTTAATTCATTTGGTTGATCTTTCGAATCCAGAATATATTGAGCAAATGGAATCAGTGGATTCTATTCTTGCTTCGCTTGAATTGAATGAGGTTCCTCAACTTTTAGTTTTCAATAAAGTTGATCACTATACTAAGAATAATTTGGATCTGCCAAATATCCAAGGCATCTTCGTATCTGCTTCTGAGAAAATTGGTTTAGAAGATTTACTGTTACGAATTGAAGCAAATCTTTGGAAGGGAGAAAAATCCTATCTGAGAAAAGATATTTTACAAGAGAAAGACACTAAATCAACTCCAAGCAGTCTTGGCCTCGTCGATGGAGTGGAAGATGAGAACCTTCTTAGGCAATTCCATTAATTTAATTACATTTTCCAAGAAGTGATTCAATCCACCTATCACGACCTTGCCATTGTGTTGGTCAACCGTCTTGATGATAGTCAAAAGCATAGCAACACCAACACTGTTGATATATTCTAATTTAGTTAAATTTAAAATGATATTATAATTCCCAGTATCGAAAATGGTATTAATCTTTCTAGAGATTTCAAAAGCGTTGTTATTGGAAATTTGTCCTTCAAAGGAAACTATTACAACGTTTTGATTGTTAATTTCAATTGTATTCAATTCTAAAACAAAAGAATTGAACTCTAACCTTGGCATTTTTCTACGACCTTGAGACTTATTTATATTCTTATGAATTCGACATTTTCCATTTAGCTTTAAAATTATTTTAAAAGCAAGGAGTTTTTAATTTGAACCCATATTTTCCATCAATGGAAATGAAATTGTAGGCTCTTTAATAATTTCTTTCAAAGAATCAATTTCTTTTATTGATTTTGAATAATCCCCTTCTTTTGCTGAATGAGTTAAAATTACAACTGAGGTAGGCTCATTTTCCATTGACTCCTCTTGTTGCATAGACGAAATGGAAATATTATATTTACCAAGAATTTTTGCAATTTCTGCGAGAACTCCTGGTTTATCGATTGTAGTGAATCTTAGATAGTATCTGGATTTTTCTTCATCGAACTTTCCATAAATAGCACCTGGGAAATGATTTATTTCTAAAAATTCCTTAGACGTATCATTGCGTCTATTTCCATAATAAATAATATCTGCTAGAACTGCACTTGCTGTTGGGTAAGCCCCTGCACCAGAACCAATCAACATTCCAGCTCCAGAATGGCTGGTAGTATAATAAACTGCATTCTTTTCGAACATGACATTTGCAAGTGGATGGTCAAGAGGAACTAAGCTTGGTTGTACGCTCATTAGAATTTTACCATTTCTCATAAACGCTGATCCAATTAATTTTATACGATAGCCCATTGCTAAGGCATTGCTTATATCTTTATCTTGGATGGAAGAGATTCCCTTCACTTCAATATTTTCTCTATGAGTCTTGCAAGCAAAAGCAAGATTAGCTAGAATTGAAATTTTGTGAGCAACGTCTATTCCTTCTACATCAAAAGTTGGATCTGCCTCTGCATAACCTAAATCTTGGGCAAGTTTAAGTGCATCTTTGTAACTGAGTTGGTCCACTTCCATTTTTGTTAAAATAAAGTTTGTTGTCCCATTTAGAATACCTGAAATGCTAGAAAATTGATTCGGGACTAGGGAGTTTCTCAGTGCTCGTACAATTGGTATTGAACCTGCTACTGCAGCCTCATAACCAATTTCTAAAGCTTGCTTTTGAGCAAGAGCAAACAAGCCTTCTCCATGTTCTGAGATTAGAGCTTTATTCGCTGTTACAACAGTTTTGCCATTATTAAGTGCAGATTGTACTATTTCTAAAGAGCTTGTTGTACCTCCAATCAATTCAACTACTATATCTATGGAAGGATTCTTGGTTAGGGACAAAGTATCGTTGGAAACTTTTGCTTCTACCCATGAAGGTACTTTGTTAGGGGTTCGAGTAGCAACTTCCAAAACAGTTAAATCAAGACCTGTTTTCATTCGAATGGCTTCTTTCTGATCGCGAATCATCTCTAAAAGTCCAATTCCGACAGTTCCTGCTCCGACTAAACCTATATTGCATTTTTTCATAAGAACTAATTGACAAGTATTTTCTAAGAAACCATACTTTCATTAATAATTTTAATGAATTTTTTATCCTATTCGTAAGATATTAAATATATAGAGGCAATCGATGGCGACTAAGAAAACAGCAAAATCCAAAGCAGTGAAGAAATCTGCTCCCAAAAAAAAATCTCCTGCTAAAAAGAATACAAGTATTAAAAAGAGCCCAGTTTCTGCTCAAAGAGAAGTAATTGATAGAGATCTTGACTCCTCAAATGGAGAATCGAGTATTCCCAATTACAATCCTTCCGTGAAGGAAGAAAAAGAAGAAAAATCAGGAAATCCTATTTTCCGTTTTCTGATCATAGCTGGATTAATTTTGATAGCATTGATAGTTTACAGTCAATTTACTAGCAAAACAAAATCTACTCAAACTGTAGTTGAGACAAAAGAGAAGCCACCTGCAAAAGCAGAAGAAGCTGTTGTTGAAAAACCAAGCGCAGTGAAATTGAAATCAGGCGAATTCAATTTAGAAAACATTGCGAAAGGAAAATCATTAGAAGAAGCAATGGACTATTGTAAGTCACTTTCCCTTACTTTGCCTTCATCTGCTGAACTTAAAACCTTCAAATCTACATTAGGTTCTTCCATTCCTAAAGAATTAGAAGGTACGGATTTTTGGACCAACACCGCTGGTATGGCTCTCAAGTTCAACTTCGCATCAGGTAAAGGGATTAAAGCATCAGCTTCAGATAAAAACTCTGTGGTTTGTAAATAATTTCTCTACAAAAAATAAACTAAAACCTGTTAATTCTTAACAGGTTTTAGTATTTCTCCTCTTAATTTTTCAACTAATTCCGAATTACCGAATGGCTTTCCAGATCTGTCTTTAAGATAGAAAGTATCCTTAGCTCGTCCTAATAAATTGTCTGTTTCAATTTTACCAGCAATAACATCCACATGGTTGTTCATCAGTATTCTTGTGATATGGTAGAGCAGACCTCTGCCTGAGCCGGACTCTAAATAAAAACATGTTGTCCCAGACTCTTCATCATCTGTAAAAATAAACTCTGGATTTTCTTTGAAAAACAATTCAACCGGTGGTTCTGTTAGATGGTAGCTTTCGAGTAATTTAGCAATATCTTCTTGCTTAGAAAAAACTGAATCCATGAGGACCCCAAGTTGAAAAGCCGCGTTTGCATTCTCATCCTCTGAGTGAATCAGAAATGTATCTAGTGTATAGTCCTTTCCGTTTTCTTCGATTGTTAAAATTTCACCTGAAATAATATCCATCTTCAATGCATAGAGACAGGTAGTGATACGAAACAAGGTTCCCACTTCGGTAGAATCTGTTTTGATTCCAATGGAAATATTATCGTTCTCTTTCTTATAAGAAAAATCTATCATGAATCTCCTCAAGATTTCTAATCCTGCCTTTGAATTCAATCAACAAATTGAAAGACTTGACGATAATCATAATAGATCATGTTCAAATTCCGTGCCAGAAACATTTTTCTAATTCTCTTTTGTGTTAATTTATTTCTTTTTCAAAAAATTTACACCCAAGATCTCCTTGACCCTTACCAAGAACCAGAGATTGACCTAGCGATTCGTAAAGTCCTTGTTTGGAAGGGGGAAATTACTGGCATCTATGATCGCAAAACCCAACTTAAAATCACGATTCAAAGGAATAATGGTCTTCCGAATTCCATACCTGACCGTGATTCATTAAAAGCGGAAATTCTTAACCAAAATTGGATAGTTTACCAAAAAAAGACTAAGAAGGAATTAGCTGTCTTCTATCCTAGAGATTTAATTTGGGAAAAAAATCTTAAAAATTCCAAAGAAAATTCATATACTGCCGTGATTTGGGGTGAACTTGTAGCTAGTGATCAAAAATCGCTAAGCCTCATTATCACTGGTTCTTACATCGCTAAATACAAAGAAGAAAAAGCATTTATTGAACCTAATGAATATTTTACGAAAAAAAAATCCTCTCTTCCAAAACGCATCATTCATGCCAAAGATAGAAAAGAAATGCTTCTTGTAGAGCGAGGAGTTTTTATTTACGGACAAGGAATCGATTCGACTGAGGCAAGTTTCAATTCAGAATTCTTTCAACCTAACCTTGGAAATCTTGTTGAGATTGCTCCCTTTTATATGGATAAGTACGAAGTGACTAATGAAGAGTACAAATTGTATTTAAAAGAAACAAATTCTAAACCACCTGCACATTGGGAAAATGGAAACATCCCTGAAGGTAAAGAATCGCACCCAGTGAATTTTCTTTCATTTAAAGAGGTACAAGGTTACGCTAAATGGTCAGGCAAAAGATTACCTACCGAATTGGAATGGGAGAAGGCAGCAAGAGGCCCAGGTATTGAAATTTACCAAAATCGTGATGAAACCTTAAGCTATTACATCCAATCCATAGCTTATCCTTTTGGAAATGAATTTGATGCGAGATTATGCAATACCTTTGAATCAGGCCTTAAGTCTACAATTTCAGTATATGAGCTTCCTACTTCATCAGCTAGTCCCTATGGAATTATCGGAATGTGTGGGAATGTTGCAGAATGGACGGATAGCTTTTACAGTGCTTATGTAAACCAACCTTTCGTTCTGAAAGGATATGGAAAAGTATACAAAGTAATTCGTGGTGGTTCTTACTTAGAAAATTCTTCCAATGCTCGATCTTTCCATAGATCCTATGGTGGAAATCCAAATCTTTCTGAAGATAGAAGAGCTGGTTTTCGATTGGTTACAGATTATAAACAGTGAAATTCATTGAGAGAACAAATTGCTCCATCTATACTTTTAAATCGAATCATGATTCATTTGATTCAGTCAATAAATTTATTGACTAAATCAGGAATTATTATGATTTAACAAAATAGCTATTATGAAAAATGAAAAAGAAATATTAGAAGCGCAAATACTACTAGATCAAATTAATAAAGAGTTAGAAGAATCACCTTGGTCCATTCCTACAGTTACACAAGCGGATATAATTAAAAATCCAGCCTCTCTTTCGCATCTCATTTATCTTTTAACGAATATCTCACTAACTCATAAGGAAGCTCGCATTCTCTTAGATAAAACTTTTGAGATGAGAATTGCGATGTCCAAATGCCTTAACCGTCCTGTAGATTTTCGAGTTTCTTTACTCGATCTTTTGATCAATGAAAAAGATTTTATCCACAATCCAAAAGTAATTGAGATAAAATTGTACCTCGAACAAGAAAGAAAAACAGTAATTGATTACTTAACAGGTTTATACAACAAAAGATATTTTGATGATGCACTGATCCGTGAATTCAACCAAGCTAAAAGGCATAAGAGAAATCTATCAATACTCTTGATCGACATAGATGATTTCAAAAAAGTCAACGACACCTATGGTCATGGAATGGGAGATGAGGTATTGAAGAATCTTGCAATAATTATTCAGAAGAATACAAGAAAGGAAGATACAATTTGTCGCACTGGTGGTGAGGAATTTACACTTTTGCTTCCAGACACTCCAAGCGAAGGTGCCTTCAAAGTAGGTGAAAAGATTCGAATTGAATTCAATAATGAAAAACTAGGAAGTGATTTTCTTTCCTTTTCTGGGGGAGTTTCTGTCTTTCCTATAGATTCTGATAAGGCAGAAGAAATTGTATATTTAGCAGACAAGGCTATGTATTATTCTAAGTATTTGGGTAAAAATCAAATTTCCATTATGAATCCAAACATTCGAGAAAAAACAATCCTTTTGTAATATTTCTATTTCAATATCAATAAAATTCCTCTTGATCTTTTTGTTTTCTAATGAAAACTTAGAAACATGAAAAGATACCTAACAATTTTACTATTCCTTTTTTCCTTAGTGGGTCTTGCACATTGTTCTGATAAAAGCAAGCCTGGTTACTTTTTCAAGCCTGCAACGAATCCAAACACAGACCTTCGTAAATTAGAAATCGATACTATCCGAGTAGGTGATTCCTTAGTGAAAGCAACTGCTGTCTTAGGAAAGCCAACAGAAAAAACTTCAACCCAAGCTGGAACTACAATGATTTGGTGGTTTATTTCTACAGACTACCAAGAAGACTCCTACCAAACACTAAAAGACAAACCTAAAGAAACAGAAGGTTATAAATTTTTGAAATTGGTTTTTGATCCCAAAGGAATCATTACTTCCAAGGAATTTGAACTTTAGATCATGACTGAACATAAAGTTGCTATTGTAACGGGTGGCAATCGTGGAATTGGTTTCGAAGTTTGCCGACAACTTGGCAAGCTTGGTTACCATGTAATCCTAACATCTCGTAAGAAGAAGCGTGGCAAAGATGCCGCCAAAAAATTAAAAAAGGAAGGTTACTCAGTAAAATTCAAAGAATTGAATATAACCGATCCTGAAAGCATTCGATCTTTTATAAAATGGGCCAAAAAGAAGTTGGATACTATTGATGTTCTTGTGAACAATGCCGGAGTATTTTTAGATAATCCTAATGAATCAGCACTATCAATCAATCAAAAGACCATCAAGAAGACTTTAGATACGAATTTTTATGGAACATTTCATCTATCCCAAGGAATCATTAATCTTATGATTAATAGTGGTTATGGTAGAGTTGTAAATGTTTCCTCTGGAATGGGTCAATTATCAAATATGAATGGGGGCTATCTTGGTTACCGAGTTTCCAAAACTGCTGTCAATGCTCTTACAAGAATTCTTGCTGAGGAAGTAAAAGGGCAAAATATTTTAATCAATTCTGTGTGCCCTGGTTGGGTCAAGACCCGAATGGGTGGAGAGAATGCAACACGCTCTACTGAAGAAGGCGCAGATACAATAACATGGCTAGCTACCCTTCCCGAAGAAGGTCCTAGTGGTGGATTCTTCCGCGATCGCAAGCCCATAGAGTGGTAATTCATTCATTTTGAAACCAAAAAAAATTTTAATAACAGGTGCTGGCGGATTCATTGGAAGATCTTTGATTCGCAAAGCACTTTCCATAGGTGCAAAAGTCGTAGCCTTGGAGATAGATCCAAGTAGAGCGGAACAAATTCGATCAGACTTTAAAATTGATGTTGTACTTGGAAGTCTCTTGGATCATAACAATCGCAGCCAGGCACTCAATGGTGTTGATACTGTCATTCATACAGCAGCCATTATGAAAGAGTCGGGCTCTATAGAAGAATTTCGAAGAACCAATGTGGATGCAAGCTACCAACTTGCAGATGAAGCAAGGAAATCTAAGGCAAAGGTATTTGTTCATTTATCTTCTGTTATGGTTTATGGATTTCATTATCCTCCTTATGTAACAGAGACTGGTCCTCTTCGAGGGGAAGAAAACCCATACTGCCAAACAAAAATTGAAGGTGAAGCTGCTCTTATGCCTTTGAATTCACCCAAAAAATTTGGAGTGATCATCATTCGTCCTGGAGATGTTTATGGTCCTGGTTCAGAGCCTTGGGTGACTAGACCATTGGAAATTATGGATAAAGGGCTTTTTGCCTTGCCTAGCGGTGGAAAGGGGATAATGAACCTTACCTATGTTGATAATCTAGCAGATGCTATCTTCTTAGCAATTGAGCAAAATGCCTTTGGTGAAATTTTCAATATCACAGATGGTAAGGCTATCACTTGGGCTGAATACTTCCGCACTCTCGCCCAGATTTCCGGAAGACCGCAACCTAAATCATTACCGTATATTCTTTCCAAAGGTTTGGTTCATGTTGTAGGATCCTTTTATAAAATCATCGGATCTAAATCTCCAGTTACTGCTGAGGGTGTAGATTTTATCAACCGTCCCCACCCTGTTTCCATAGAAAAAGCTCGAAAGGTTTTGGGATTTACTCCAAAACTTAGCTATGAGCAAGGCTTGGAGAAAATTAAGGAATGGTTGGATGCTGAAGGTCTTATCTTGGATTCTAAGAATTCAAAAATCAGAAACTAATTTTCATTTTTCTTTCTTTATTTTAAACTCAAGCACTCTAACAATCCTCAGAATATAAAGTTCTATACAAAAAGCCTATTTCGAATGGAAATGGTAGAAAAACGTTTAGGAAATCTCATGGAAAGAACATTCATAATGCTAAAACCCGATGCTGTTAAAAACGGTCATATCGGAAATATTCTTGCACATATTCAGAAAGAAGGCTTTAAAATCAAAGGATTGAAAATGCTTACTCTTTCAAACCACGATGCAAAACAATTTTATAAAGTACACTCTGCACGTCCTTTTTACAATGATCTTTGCTCTTATATGGCTAGTGGTCCAATTGTAGCAGCTGTCTTAGAAAGAGACAATGCTGTCCTTCATTGGAGAGATGTAATTGGCGCAACTGATCCAAAAGAAGCGAAAGAAGGTACAATTCGTAAATTGTATGCTGAAAGCAAAGAAGCCAATGCTGTTCATGGTTCTGACTCTGTTGATAATGCTGATTTCGAAATTAGCTTTTTCTTCAAGAACTACGAATTGGTTTAATAACTTATAAGACCTTACTTTAGAAATTCACTTGAGTAAGGTCTTCTCTAGCAATGGAAGACAAGCGAACCAAATTTTTACAAACATTTCAATTCCTCCAACAAAATTTCAATCAATTTCTAATCTCTGAAATCTTCCCTCTCATAGAATTAAATTCTCATCCTACTCTAGCAAAGGCTATGATTTATAGTCTTAAAGCAGGTGGCAAAAGAATCCGTCCTATTCTAACAATATCTTCCTATCATTCAGGAAAGCCGTTTAATATAGATTCCATTAACAAAAGTATTCTATTGCTTGCATGCGCAACTGAAATGATACATACCTATTCATTGATTCATGATGATCTTCCTTCTATGGATGATGATGATTTGCGTAGGGGCATACCAACTTTACATAAACAATTTTCTGAGAGTACAGCGATACTTGCTGGGGATGCTTTGAATTCATTTGGTTTCTATCTATGTTCCTTAGTGGAATCGGATTCCAATGACAGAAATCTGATTTCAGACCTAATCAAAATTCTACACAAAGGTGCTGGAATGTCTGGCATGGTTTCTGGTCAAATGGAAGATCTTGAGATGGAGGGAAATGATGTTTTTCTCAGAAATCAAAGCTTAACTACGAAAGAAGAAATCCTATTCAGAATTCATAAACGAAAAACAGGGGAACTTATTTTAGCATCTCTGCTTTTAGGAAATAGACTAAGAGCAGACCACTTCAATCGCTTGGAAGAAATTGAGACTTATGGTAAGAAAATTGGGCTCCTTTTTCAACTAACAGATGATATATTGGATACTGAAGGTTCGAGTCAAGAACTTGGGAAGACTCCTGGCAAAGATTTGGAAAGTGGTAAACTTACATATATCTCGCTTTATGGTTTAGATGAATCTAAAAAGAAAAGAGATCTTTTGATTGAAGAACTCGTTCAAATTGGACAGAAACTAGAATCGGAGGAAGAGTTTTTCTTTAAGAATCTCCCCGTTTACATTGGCTCAAGAAAAAATTAGATTAGATGATCTTCTTGTTGAAAGAGGATTAGCAGAATCACGAACTTTTGCTCAATCTCTCATTCTCTCAGGTTCAGTTCTTGTAGATGACCAAGTACAAACTAAATCGGGATTCTTATTCTCTCCTAGAGTAGCAATCCGAATCAAAGAAAAAATTAAAAATTATGTTTCAAGGGCTGCACACAAACTTTTAGGTGCTTTACAAAATTTTCCAGAATTTCCTATCTCTTCTCAATATTGTATAGATTTGGGTGCCTCAACAGGGGGCTTCACTCAGGTCTTGCTAGAGAAAGGCGCTAATAAAGTTTTGGCAGTTGATGTTGGTTATGGACAATTAGAAGAAAGGATACGCCAGAATCAGCGAGTAGAGATTCTAGATAGATTTCATTTCAAGAATTTGCAATGGGAAAATATTCATCAGGATGGAAATTCTATTTCAATTACAGCTGATCTTAGTTTCATATCTATCGAAAATGTTTTCCTTAAACTGCAAGAACTATATACTTCGAATAATCAAGTTAAAATCCATGCTTTGCTTATGGTTAAACCTCAATTTGAGTTAGGTGGGGAATATTTAGAGAAAGGAATCGTTAAAGATAAAAAAAATTCCATAAAAATACTTCTTAAATTGATTCGCTTAGCTCGAGAAAAGTATAAAGCAAAATTTTATGGAATATCAAGATCTAATATTCTAGGAACTGAAGGCAATCAGGAATACTTTATTTATCTTTCTTGGGGTTTGTAAGGAACCAAAATTTCTAGACATGTTCCAGCATCACCATTGAGCATAGAGTCTGCTTGAATGATTTGCGCCATGGATTTAATTAAGTATAAACCTAAAGAATTAGGATTCTCCATGATTTCTTCTGTCAATTGAGAAGTTGCTATGTTATTGAAACCCAAACCATTATCTTTAATCTGTAGGCAGAAGTGTTCCTTATTTGGCTTGATTGTAAGTTTTACGGAGATAGTTGAATTGACATGGTCTGGTGTGAATGCATATTTAATTGCATTTGAAACAGCTTCGAAAATGATTATGCCTAGTGGAATAGCAACTTTTTCTTCTAAATCTAGGGAATAAATATCTATTTGAATATTAATTTGGTATTCAACATTCTTTTTAAATTTATCCCAAGTATAATAAATTATTCGAGAAAAGTATTCTTTAGAATCTATTTTAAATAAACCATTGGAATCTTCTTTGGCTAAGCTATAAAATAAATTAATTCCATGAAATCTTACAATATCATTTAAAAATTCGACCTTATCACTTATGCTTTCAAATTGTTCGGGATGGTTCTTCATCCAATCTGATACTGGATGGTAGTAATTTTGGTTGAGTAAGTAGTTGTTTTTTTTGCAATATCTATCTGTAAATATTCTATCCAAGGCCCTAGAGACTGCTACCTCAAGTTCATTGGAGAAAAATGGTTTGGATACAAAACCATAACACCAGGTTTGGTCTGAACGCAATCTAGTATTAGAATCTATATTTCCTGTAACTATTACGATGGGAATTTGGAAACGATTCCAAAGGGTTTGTGCTGTTTCAAGACCATCCAAGCCACCTTCTAATTGTATGTCCATGACAACTAAATCCGGAGCCTTCTCTGTGGAAATTTGAAAAGCTTCATCACCCGATGGAACTACCATAATTACATGATAGCCTATGTGTTCTAACCTTCTACGAATATTCATTCCTATGAAGGCTTCATCCTCAACTACAAGGATGTTAATCATTCCCATGACCTGATTTTAGCTTAGCTAGTTTGGGTTAAAGATATTTTGTTTGGAATGATTTTTTTTTTGATTTGACTAGAAAGTATTTTCTTTTTTATTTTGAACAAATGGCTGATAAAACAAGCAAGCAACCTGAAAACATTCCTGGCAAATTCTATGTAGATCAAAACTGTGTTCCCTGCAACGACTGTATCCATGAAGCACCAAATCTATTAAAATACAATGCAGATGAAAGTCATGTCTACTTTTTCAAACAACCTAGCACACCAGATGAAATCAAAGCTGCTAGAAATGCTATTTCTGTCTGCCCAGTGGAAGCTATTGGCGAAGATGGAGAATAAAGAGTTATTTTACTTTTAAAAATTTCTGAATCTCTACAGCTATTGTTTCTGCTTTTTCCATATGGATTGCATGTTTAGCATGCTGAATAACAATTAACTTTGATTTATTAATCCAAGTATTCAATTTCTTCATCATAGAAACTGTCGTTAATTCATCTTTTTCGCCTACGAGAATAATTGTAGGAATATCAATCTGCTTAGCTCTTGCACCGAAGAAAATCTCTTTTTCTCTTAGGATAGTATTTTCCGCCAAGTAGTGGTTTTTAGGAACATTCCAAGCTGAAACCAAAATTCTTTTTAAAAACCAAGATGGTTCTGGAATTTCCGCATAATACAAATGATGCAATAATTGAATGATATCTTTTTCATTTTCAGGAAAGAGTATCTTCTTCATTTCATCACGATTTGGATGAGGGATACAAGCACTGCCAAGTAAGACAAGTCCCTTGATTTCAAATAAACTCTTGGATTGGATTGGTTCATTTTGTTCTATTTTGTTCTGAATTACAATCTTCTGCGAAATGAGTCCGCCCATACTATGGCCAATAAGAATTAAATTCGGAGCAGCTATTTTGCGAATAGCTTCATATAAAATTTTAGCTATAACATCAATTTGGTATAAATAAGAAATTAAGGGAAGTTTACTTCTACCATAACCCGGTAAATCAGGAATTAATATTCTTCCCTTATAATCTAAATGCTTAACTAATTTGCGGAATCCATAACATCCATCTAAAAATCCATGAATGAAAACCAATGTTGGAAGACTATTATCACCTGATCTTTCGAGGAAAAATACCGAATGTCCACCCAGGTTAATATTTCTATCAAAGAATCCCAATTCTTTCTTTAAATATTGAATGCGACTGAATTCGAAATAAGAGAAAAAACATCGAAATATGAATTGCATTGATCTTGATTTCCCTAATATTGATGTAGAAACTATGGATCTCGATGAATTAGATTTCTTAATAGAAACAACCCTCCCAATGAATGAAGGAGTTATAATACTTGATCCTGATCTCTTTACCATTCTTCATATCAATCCAAAAATGGAAAGAATTCTTGGTTATAAATCATCAGAATTATTTGGTAAGGAATTCAATTCTTTATTAGGTGAATCAAGAAAAATTTATAAAATTTTCGAAATTTTAGGAACAACAGAAAGTAATAAGCAAATTGTTCTTTGGCAACTAATAAGTAAATCTAAGGAAGCTATAGAAATAGATTTCAGTTTTCAGTTTATTAATGGAAGAAAGGGAGGAAGTGATTTTTTAATTTTTTACATTCAAGATAAAACTGAAATATCCAATCTCCAGATTAAAATAAATTTCACTCAAAACTTACTTCGTGCCATTCGAGAAATTAAACTCTCCATTTTTCTAAATAAGTCGAAAGAAGATATCTTATATACAGCTTGTCAATCCCTTCAAAAAGCAAGAGGTTTTGATTTAGTTTGGGGGATTTTTAATAAATCTGAAAGTAATTTTTCCTTTGAATTTTCAGCAAAAACCAATTCCATAGGTAATAAATTCGATAGTATTAAAAAATTCTTTTTAGAAAACCAAAACAAGACGCCCATTTCAAAAGTTCTTAAAAACCCTTTGAACTTTCTATATTTCTATTCTAACCAAAAAGATGCGAACTTCAAAGAGTGGTATGATACTATATTAGATGGACATTATATGGATGCACTTTGTTTTCAAATTTCCTGGAATAATAAAGTCTATGGCGCAATTGAAGTAATAAATTTTTCAAAATTCCATATTACTGAAGATGATATAAACACTTTACAAGAGTTAGGTGCAGATCTCGGATTTGCATTTTATAGTCAAGAAAATGAAGAAACCAAAGCTATCGCTCTTAAGCAAATTGAATACCAGGGAATTTTATTAGACAACATTGAGGTTCCTATCCTTGCCTTAGACAAAAATGCAATGATAAATTATGCCAATCAATCTGCCGAGAGAGTTCTGAAATATACTTTCGCTGAAATGAAAAAATCCAAGGCTAATAATATTCTTGGACAATCTGAATCCTTTTTGGAATATCTGAGAAGACGTAGTAATACTAAAGAAATTCTAGTTTCAAATAATCGAACATCAAGCTTTGATGCTATGCTGCATTCATCTCCCATCATTGGTGATTTTGGTGAATTCATGGGTATAATGCTTGTTCTATTTGATATTACTGAACAGAAACAACAAGAAAATCGAATCAGAGAATCTGAGACTAAACTTCGAAATATTTTCACAGGAATGAACAATGGAATTGTAATTGTAGATAAATATGGAAATATTAAGGATGTAGCCCCAGTATTAAAATTTTATCTATTTCAATATTTAAATTTGGAAGACAGGCAAAAACTATTTTATTTTTTACCCAATGAAGTTGCAGAATCTTTTTACAGTATAATATTGAACAGTCTTCAAACTATGAAAGTGGAAACAGCTGAATTTAAGTACAACCTTATGGAAAATGAAACATATTTTTCCGTACGTTTTATACCCATGAAAAAGTAGAATCAATTTGAAGAAGCAGTAATGTGTATTTTCTCTGATATTACGAATACGAAAAATCTAAATCACCAATTGGTGGAATCAGCTAAATTTGCAAGCATAGGTGAATTAGCAGCTGGGATAGCCCACGAAATAAATAATCCCTTGCAATCCGCACTTTTGTATCTTGAAGATCTCATAGAAAATGATGAATCAGATATTAACGAACGTACAAAAATTCTAAAAAAAATAGAATTAGCAAATAAGCGTATTCGAAACTTAATAAAAAGTCTTCTTGACCTAGGACGAACCGAAATTGCCGAAAAAGAACAAAGCAAAATTGATTGGATTATAACAAGAGCTATAGAACTTGTTGAAGCCAATGCGAAAAAGAAATCTATTCAAATTGAATTCTATATTAAGTCTAAAGATACTTCCGCCAAAGTAAGATGGCAAGAAATTGAACAAGTTATTATCAACTGTTTAATGAATTCTATCAACGCCCTTTCTGAAGCAGAATCGACAAATAAAGTTCCTAAAATACAAATTATAGTTGATCGAGAGGATTCTATAGAGCAGAATTGGATAAATATAATTATTCAAGATAATGGTCCTGGTATTAAAGAAAGTGATATTAACAAAGTATTTATGCCAATGTTTACAACACGTAGGGAAAACCAAGGAACAGGTTTGGGACTCTTTATATCAAAAAAAATTATTACGGACCACGGTGGAGATATTGAATTCAATCCTTATTATACAAATGGAACGCAATTAAGGATTAAACTTCCAATCTGAATTTAATGAAATATATGAAAAATAAGATTTTAGTCATAGATGATGAGGAACCCATTAGAGACGCTTTGCAAAGAGTACTTAGCCGTGAAGGTTATGATGTCTACTTAGCAGAGAGTGGAAAAAAGGGGATAGAACTTTTACAAAAAGAAGCCAATATAGAAGTAATTATTTCTGATATATTAATGAAGGATTTATCTGGGATAGAATTAATTCAATGGGCTACAAATCAAAATATTGAAACTCCTATTATCTTGATAACAGGGAATCCAAGTTTAGATTCGGCAGGGGAAGCTATTCGTTATAATGCCTTTGATTATATAGCTAAGCCTGTTGAAAGAAATAGAATTCTTGAAGTTATTAAGAAAGCTATCAATCAATCTAAACTAATTGAAGAGAGAAAGAATAATTTAATCAATTCAAAGAAGAAAGAATATGAACTCATTCGAAAGAACTGGGATTTAAACAAACAAAATGATGCTATACTCAGTGCTACAACAGATTGTGTCATTACAATCAATTCAAATTGTATCATCATCTCTGCAAATAATGCAATGTATTCAACTTTCGAATTCAATGACTTTGAATTAATTGGAAAGTCTGTCACTAAATTATTTCCAAAGAATAAAGTTAAATTCTATACAAGAATAATAAAGAGTTACATATCGGGAAGAATTAAAACTAACAGATCCAAAATTGCAGATGTCACTTTAGCAAACGCCAAAGGAGAGTATTTGGATTGTGATCTCTCCTATTGTACTTATAAAATTGATGAGCAAGTATTCCATACGGGAATCATAAGAGATATTACATACAAGAAAAGATTAATACAAAAGTTGATCGAATCCGAGCGAAGAGCATTTCTTACTACAATAGCTGCTAGTATTGGCCATGAAATAAACAATTCGTTAACTGCAATTATGGGTTTTGTAGATTTAGCGATGCAACCTACATCTAATGCTTCAATTAAAGATAAGGCTATTCATGTTACAATGACCCAAGTTCAAAAACTAAAAAATTTGACAGCTAATCTACTTACATTAGGTAAACAAAAAAATAACGAAGAAGATATCTCAAAAAAATCTATAACAAATTTAAATCTTTGTATGGAAAATATTTTAGATATTTTTCAGAAGAGTATGCGATTGAAAAATTGTATTCTAAGCATTGATAAATTCGAAAATGATTTATTAGTTTTTGGAGATAATGATAAAATCGGATTAGCACTTTCTAATATTTTATTAAATGCAGCTGACGCCACAGACAATAAAGGTAACATTTTAATAAAAACATATATTTCTGGTAATGATCCAATCATTGAAATACAAGATGATGGAAATGGAATGGACGAAGAAACAATTCAAAATTTATATGAGCCATATTTTACTACAAAAGGACTTGGTAAAGGAACTGGACTAGGAATGTTTGTCGTGAAGGAAATAGCAGATCTATATCATATCGACATTAAGGTTGAATCTAAAATAAATATAGGAACCAAATTTATTTTAACTTTTTCACCTGCTAAAATCTCATGAACCAAATGGTGAATTTTTTTGAAGATGATTTTGATATGCTTGCTTTGCAAGAAGAGGCATCTACTAGAAGATATTTTAAAGCAAAAATTAAAAATGCCAGCTCTGATAAATATGAAAATATTTTTAAAGAAACTTTTGTAGTTTGTAAAGATACCAAAGTCAATTTTGAATTTATACAACTTTCTGAATATTTAATTCAAAATAATATCCCTGTTCCAAAAATCTATGGATTTGACAAACAACTATCTTACATTTACCAAGAATATCTTGGTTCTTTGGATATTTATTCTTGTTCTGAAGAAAACTATATACCTTTAGTATACAAATCTATAGATCTCTTAATTCAACTTCAAAGTTTAAAGCCGCCACAAATAGTTTCTGAAAGATTTTTTGACTTTGAAAAATTAAACTTTGAAGTTCAATTGACTTTATCTTCTTTACGCAAAATGCAAATGAATTTGGATATGGAATTTTTTATTCCAGGCGAATTTGAAATTTTTCTGGAAGAGACATGCAAGCATCTAGAAAAGCAAGAACCTAAAGTTTTTACTCATCGAGATTTTCATTCTAGAAATATTATGATTCAAGACAATAAATTGTACCTTATTGATTTTCAAGATGCACGTATGGGATTACCAGTATATGATTTATCTAGTATATTGTATGATGCGTATAAACCTCTTTCCTTATCGCTAAGAAAATCTATGTTAGAATATTTTAGAGAGAAAGCTCAAATACCCAAGAAAGGATTCTATGACACTTACTATTTACAAGCACTCCAAAGATCTTTCAAAGCTTTAGGAACTTATATAATTCAGATAAATGAAAAACAAAATATGAAGTTTCTTCCTAGCTTCTATTCTTGCTTAGATAATTTGGAAGAAATTTCACAAGTTGGACAATTGCCTGATAGTGTTTATCTTTTTGTTGTTGATCTTAGAAATAAGATACAAAATGAACCCAAATTTCGATTAGCTTCTTAATTCTATATTATGCATGGATTTATTTTGGCAGCAGGATTTGGCAAGAGAATGGGAGCTTATACAACTAGTTGCCCTAAGCCATTGCTAGAAATAAATGGAATCAAACTTATAGATTATAGTTTATATTTATTAGAAAAATGGAAAATTGAAAGGAAATTAGTAAATACTCATTATCTATCTGAAAGAATAGAAGAATATTTTTCTAATTTCACTCTAATCGATATTCAAATATCAAAAGAAAAAGAAATTCTAGGCACGGGTGGTGGAATTTATACAGCTTTACAAAAGTTTTGGTCAGACCTTGCATTATTAGAGAAATTTTTAGTAATTAATCCCGATGTTGTTTTATTTCCAACGGATGAATTTTATCCAGATTTTCCGAGCTTATTTCCTGACTCTCTAAGTCATATGTATTTGAAGCCGATTGAGGATGATAGTAGCTACACAACTTTGTATTGGAAGCAAGGGCGCGTGTTTTTTCATAATGTTGAATCATCTATCCCTTGTTATTATATAGGTTTATCTTTGTTTAAATTAAAAGCTTTTACGAACAGAAACTACCAGGTCAATATGAATTTTGAATTAGGTTCTTTGTGGCGCCAACTTTCCGGTGAAGGACAATTGACTGGAGAATTCTATAATGGAGATGCAATTGATATTGGCGAAAAAGAATTCTATGATAAGCTAAAAGAACAACCCGATTTCTTTAGAGGAAGGAAATCGGATATACTAGCGAAGTTGAGTACTTGGATAAAAAAATAATATATCTTTAAAAATTTATTAACAAGTTATCATGAAATCTCTCTTACAAAGAATTTAATTTACCTTCAATCTCACTCTTTTTCTGTTCATAACCTTTTTTACCAAGTAAAGCGAACATATTGTTCTTATAATCTTCAACGCCTGGTTGATCAAAAGGATTAACATTTAACATATATCCAGAAATTCCGCATGCAAATTCAAAAAAATATATTAACTGCCCCAGATTAAATTCATCCAATTTCGGAATCGCGAGCTCTAAACAGGGAACTCCTCCATCAGAATGAGCAACCAAGGTTCCTAATGTTGCCTTACTCCCAACCCAGGATAGATCCTTTCCTTTTAAATAGTTTAAACCATCCAGATCCCCTGCTCTCTCTCCTAGAACAATATCACGATCGGGCTTATCAAAGCTAACAACTGTTTCAAAAAGAATTCTTTCTCCATCTTGGATGTATTGGCCCATTGAATGCAAATCAGTTGTTAGGTCAACACTTGCTGGGAAAATACCTTTCTGACCTTTACCTTCACTTTCACCATAAAGTTGTTTCCACCATTCAGAAAAAAAATGAAACGATGGATTGTAATTAACAAGTATTTCAACTTTCTTTCCCAATTGATAAAGCGAATTTCTATAACTTGCATATTTCATCGCAAGATTCTTCATTGAATCTTTTTCAGAAATCAATTGCTTACGCATAGTCTTTGCACCTTCAACTATTTTAGCAATGTCAAGTCCAGCAACTGCTATTGGCAATAACCCAACTGGAGTAAGAACTGAGTAACGACCACCCACATCATCTGGAATTACGAATGTTTCAAAGCCATATTCATCTGAAAATTTCTTCAATGCTCCTTTCGAAGAATCTGTCGTAGCAAATACTCTTTGTTTGGTGCCATCTTTTCCATATTTCTTCTCCAATAAATCAATTAACAAGCGGAAGGCTACAGCAGGTTCCGTAGTTGTTCCTGATTTTGAAATAACATTCACGGAAAATTCTTTGTCTTCTAAAAATTTGAGTAAGCGATTGTGATAATCTGGATCCAATTGGTGACCGGCGTAAATAATTTTAACATTATTATCATTATAAGTATCAAAAGGATTCTGAATGGCTTCGATTACAGCCCTTGCTCCTAAATAGGAACCGCCGATACCAATCACTACAAGAAATTTGGAATTCTTTCGAATGATGGAAGCTATTTCTTGGTATCTTTTGATTTCACTCTCTCGAATAGAATCTGGTAAGTCTATCCAACCTAAGTAATCACTACCTGCTCCTTTTTTAGAAAGTAAAAGTTCATAAGCAGTTTGAGAAGCTTTTAAATTTTGGTTTAACAATTCAGGATTTAGGAAACGATCAGCGAAACGAGTGTTTAAACTTATATTCATCTTCCAAATTAAAAACCGCATATAAAGAAATTCAATAAAAATTCTTTATTTTCTTCTTTCCAAATTATTACGATTTAGTTTAATTTAAGAACGTGGAATTAGAATTTTATAAACAATTTGGAAATCCGGAACGCCCTGCTCGTAAGTTTTCAGCACCTGCTCGAATTAATATTATAGGTGAACATGTTGATTACTTAGGTGGTACCGTTCTACCTGCCGCAATAGATTTTTCCATAGACATTTACGTTCGTCCCAACTCTTCCAATGTCTACCGGTTCTACTCTGAAAATTTCAAATCTTTAATCACAGTTTCAGAAATTAAAAAAGCTGAAAAGCATACTTGGATAAATTATATCCTAGGTGTAATCGATCAATTGCAGAAACGAAACCTATCGGTTCCTGGATTTGACCTTTCGATGAATGGAAATATTCCGCAAGGCGCTGGTCTGTCTTCTTCAGCAGCCTTAGAAGTTGTGGTTGGATTTGCATTGTCCACTATTTATAATTTTAATTTAAGCCGAACAGAAATTGCCTTAATAGGACAAGCTGCTGAGAATGAATTTGTTGGAACTAAATGTGGAATCATGGATCAATTTATTATTTCTCAAGGAAAAAAGAACAATTGCATCTCTTTGAATACCAACTCTCTAGAATTCTCTTACCACCAATTTGATCTAAAAGATAAAGAGTTTTATTTGATTCAATCTAATGTCAAACACTCACTTAAAGATTCAGCATACAACACAAGAAGAGAAGAATGCGAATCAGCTCTTAGAAAGATTCAAGAAATAAATCCAAATCTTGATAATCTATATGACTTAGAGGACACCTTTGATCTATCGAAGGTTTCACTAAGCATAGAAGAAACGAAAAGAGTACAACATGTCTTATCTGAAAAGATTCGAACAAAGAATACTATAGCGGGACTTCTCTCGCAAAATTTTAATCTCGTAGGCAAATCCTTATATGAATGCCATTGGTCCTTATCAAAAAATTTTGAAGTTTCTTGTCCAGAAACAGATTTTATTGTAGAAACGCTACAAAAGGAATCCATACTAGGAGCAAGAATGATTGGAGGAGGCTTTGGAGGTTGTGTTTTGGTTTTAGACAATAAAAATTCCAATAAAAGTTATCAGTCCATGCTTCAAGAATCATATAAAAATTTATTTCATAAAGAATTATCATTCTACCATTTTTCTATTTGCGACGGCGTTCATGAAATTGGGGTCAATTCTTGAAAAATATAGTCGAATTAGATGCGGGAGATATGCAAATCCTAAGAGTCCTGCATACAGTTCCAGGTCTTAGAGAAGAAGAAGCCATCATTATTAAGATTACAGGTGAAATCAATTTATATAGCTCTCAGCACATTAAAGAATTTATAGAAACTCTTCTCAAAGAAGGGAAAAATATTTTCTTTATAGAACTTAGCGAAGTGACTTATATAGATTCCTCAGGGCTTGGAGTATTTTTGGGTATTCATTCTAAAATTTATAAATCAGGAGGAGGAATTCACCTTTGTTCTCCTTCCACTAAAGTAAATTATGTTTTAGAACTTACCAAACTTAGAGGCTTGTTAAATGTTTTCTCATCTTTGGAAGATGCTTTTGAAGCAGTTGCAAAGAAATAATACAAATCTCATTAAATTACAGCCAAGCGAGTATACTGCATAAATAAAAAAATCACTGCTTCCATTCTATGGATTCGAATGGAAACTTATGATTTCAAATTTAAATTAAAGTTGTGCTGCGAGTCTAGTCCCTTGGTCAATAGCACGCTTAGCATCCAACTCAGCCGCTAAATCTGCACCACCAACCAAGTGTACGGAAATTCCCGCAGTTTTTAAATCTTCAAGAAGCTCTCTTCTTGGATCTTGTCCCGCGCAAATCACGATAGTGTCTGCCTCAATTTTCTTCTCTTTGCCTTTTACTTCAATCGTAATTCCAGTTGAATCAATAGACTTGTAATTAACGCCCGCTATTTGATCAACCTTTCGATCGGCAAGAGTTGCCTTATGAATCCAGCCGGTTGTCTTCCCTAAATTTGCACCGAATTTATTCGTAGATCGCTTTAACATAGTTATATTACGATCTGATTTTTCTTCTGACTTAGTGCCAAGTCCACCATTGATTGAAATCGATTTGTCGATTCCCCATTCTTTCAAATAAGCTTCTGTTGTAAAAGGATGACCTGGATCAGAAAGATAAACACTTACATCGTATCCGATTCCACCTGCACCTATCACAGCTACATTTTTGCCAGCCGGTTTTTTATTAAGAACCAAATCTACATAGCTCATTACATTGGAATTCTCAATTCCTGGAATAGAAGGCATTCTAGGTATTACTCCTGTTGCAAGGATGACCTCATCGAATTTTTCAGCAATGAGTTCATTGGAAGTAACTTTTTTGTTTAGTACAACTCGTACGCCATATTTCTCTAGCATCTTGCCGAAGTATCGAATAGTTTCATTGAACTCTTCTTTGCCTGGAATTTGTTTTGCTATGTTCAATTGACCACCCAATCTATCCATTGCTTCGTAGAGAGTTACATCATGTCCGCGTTCAGCAGCTGTTTTTGCAGAACTCATACCACCAGGTCCTGCACCTATCACAGCAACTTTTTTCTTTTTGGAAGCTGGTTCAATTATTAAATCTGTCTCAAAACAAGCTCTTGGATTCACAAGACAGCTAGCAGTCTTTCCTTCAAAAATATGATCCAGACAGGCTTGGTTGCAAGCTATACAAGTATTGATTTCATCTGCTTTATTCTCTGCTGCTTTATTTACAAAATCAGGATCAGCTAAAAATGGTCTTGCCATAGACACCATGTCAGCGTCGCCTCTGCTAAGAACCTCTTCGGCAGTACTTGGATTGTTAATTCTATTGGATGTTACTAAAGGAATACTCACATGACCTTTCACTTTTGCTGTGACCCAAGTGAAAGCAGCTCTAGGAACCATCATTCCAATAGTTGGAATTCTCGCTTCATGCCATCCTATACCAGAGTTGATGATGCTTGCTCCCGCTTTTTCTACTTCTTTAGCTAAGGCAATAACCTCATCAATATTTCCTCCACCTTCTACTAAATCTAACATCGACAGACGATAGATTATAATAAAATTGGTTCCAACTTTCTTTCTGGTTGCTCGAATGATTTCTAAAGCAAATCGAATACGGTTTTCAAAACTTCCACCCCATTCATCATCTCTATCATTAGTTCTACTCGCTATAAACTGATTGATGAGATAACCTTCCGATCCCATTATTTCTACTCCATCGTAACCTGCCTCTTGCGCATAACCTGCACAGTCTGCGAAGTCTTGGATTGTCTGAAGAACTTCTTCATGGCTTAGTTTATGAGGTTTATAAAAATTAATAGGAGCGCGCATCTCAGAAGCACCTACAGCCTTATCATGGTATGCATAACGACCTGTGTGTAAGATCTGCATGCAAATTTTGCCACCATGCTTATGAACTGCATCCGTAATTATTTTGTGGTGCTTTGCTGTCTCGGAAGAATCCATCACAGATCCTCCTTTGGCCACTCTTCCTGCTTCATTAGGTGCAATTCCTCCAGTTACTATGAGACCAACACCACCCTTAGATCTTTCTTCATAAAAAGCCGCCATGCGTTCGTAGCCATTCGGTGCTTCTTCTAAACCTGTATGCATGGAACCCATGAGAGTTCTATTTCGGAGGGTAGTAAAGCCTAGATCAAGAGGAGCGAGAAGTTTTGGATATTGATTCATATTGTACCTTTAGAAATATGTTGGGAATAACGTTTTTAATTTTTTGACTTGTTCAGGATTTCTTTTCTCAGGAGCAGTAATGATAGAAAATTTTGTGGAACCAATTAAACTAAGATCATCTCCATTGCCTAGAGAAGGAATTAAGGCAGAAAGAAGTTTCTTTGCATTTTCAGCATTTTTAGTTAAATTAGCTATGACCATTTCTACTGTCACATGCTCTTCATCTTCCTTCCAACAATCATAGTCCGTGGACATACATACCATCTGGTAGGCAATCTCTGCTTCACGAGCAAGTTTCGATTCAGGAAGCACAGACATATTAATGATATCTGCTCCCCAGGCTCTGTACATATGGGATTCTGCTCGAGTGGAGAACAATGGACCTTCCATACAAACAAGCGTTTTATTAGTATGAAGCTTCATTCCAATTTTACTTGCTGTTTCTGCAATTCTTGCTGCGAGGCTCGTGGAAAATGGATCAGCAAAAGGTGCATGGGCAACAATTCCATTTTCGAAAAAAGTGGAAGGTCGTGCTTTGGTGCGATCTATAATTTGAGAAGGTAATACGAAGTCTAAGGGAGCAATTTCTTGTCTCAAGGATCCCACGGATGAAAAAGAGACTATTTCTTCAACACCTAAGTTCTTAAGTGCGGCTATGTTTGCTTGCGCTGGAATCTCAGAAGGGGAAAGAAAGTGACCCTTGCCATGTCTCGGCAAGAAGGCGATTAATTTATCCTTGTATTTGCCTATGGTTATTGTATCTGAGGGCTTACCCCAAGCAGTATCTGGTTGAACTTCTTCCATAATTTCCATTCCATCTAAGGAATACAATCCTGTTCCACCAATAATTCCGATCTTTACTTTCTCTTGCATAGGGACAAATTAGAGTATGCTTTTTGGATTGCATTCGTTTTTTTCATCTATGGAATGGAGTATGGGAGTTAAATATATGACTAATTCAAGAATCATACCCGGAGTCTTAATTCTTCTACTCTTTGTAGTAGAATCAAGTTTATCGTATGAAACAAGTTCCTCCGATAAAAACAAATCTGTATCAGTTACAATCTACAATGGAGGCATGGGTCTCGTTAGAGAAGTTAGATCTGTAAAACTTAACAAAGGAAGAACAACTCTTAGATATGAAGATGTTGCTTCTTCAATTTTACCTCAAACTGTTCGAGTAAAACCAACTGATTCTATTCCAGGCTTTTCTATCTTTGAGCAAAATTATGAGTACGATCTCATTTCAGAGCAAAGACTTCTTGAAAAGTATGTAGGAAGAGAAGTTACTTTGTACAAAATGAACCCAACTTCTGGCGAAGAAACAGCTATCAAAGCAAAATTAATTGCCTATAACAATGGTCCTGTTTATCAAATAGGGAAAGAAATTTCGCTTGGCTTTCCAGGTAGAGTTGTTGTGTCTTCGATTCCGGAAAATCTTTTTGCAAAACCAACTTTAGTTTGGGAATTAAATTCAGATACTGCAAGCGATTCTAATTTAGAAGTCACCTACCAAACTGGTGGGATGAATTGGTCGGCTGATTACAACTTAAATCTAAATGATAAAGAGAATTCGGCGTCCTTGCAATCTTGGGTAACTTTGAGTAATTCCAGTGGCACAGCTTTTGAAAAAGCAACCTTACAACTGGTAGCTGGGAAAGTTCAATTGGTAACTAACCAACCTGTATATGCAATGAAGGATTCAAGCAAACGATCTATACGTTCTATGGAAAGTGCAGCTCCACCTGAATTCAACCAGGAGAATCTTGCTGATTATTATCTCTATACTTTAGATCAACCAACAACGATAGGTTCTAATCAAACGAAACAAGTCCAACTTTTTATGAAAGAAGGAATCAATGTTGAGAAGAAATATATTTTTGAAAATCTTCCTATGTATTCAGGAAATGAAAAAAATTTCAACAATGCAAGTGTCCGTTATGATATTTTGAACACAAAGAAAAATACCTTAGGAATACCCTTGCCTATGGGAACCTTTAGGATATTCAAAGCTGATTCTAAAGGCAGACAACAATTGCTCGGTGAGGATTCTATTGATCATACCCCAAATGAAGAATGGATCAAGGTGAGTACGGGAAAGGCTTTTGATGTAGTCGCTAATGGGAAACAAATGTCCTATGAAGCATTCAAGCTTTCTAATGGTTACACAGCAACTTATGAAGTTGAGCTTCGCAATCGCAAGAAAGAAGAGATCATCGTTCGCCTTTATGCGAATACATACGGAGAGTGGAAGATAACGGACAACTCACACAAATTCGAAAAGGAATCTTCATCTAAAGTATTTTTTGATGTGAAGCTTCCTGCTGGCAAAGTTGAGAAAGTTCGATATACTGTTGAAAATAAATATTAAGAATTATGCTTAATTTTAACAGCTTACTCTGAAGTTGGAATATAAGTGTCCCTGCAATCTTGTAGAGAAGACTAGATTGCAGTAAATTTAAATTATTTTCGGTAAGTGAAAGCTAAACAAAGCCAAGCAGCTATCAGACTAAGACCACCAAGGGGTGTGATGGCACCGAGAATTCGAATTTCCGTTATCGCAAGTAGATAAAGACTTCCTGAAAAAACAAGAATCCCAAAACTTACAAACCAAGCAGAAGCATTTAAAAGTTTCAGTTTGCTTTTCTCCAAACTTTCATTGCTCAGTAGATGAGCTATGAAAAGAAGAAGGAAGCTGTGATAAAAATGGTATTTGCTTGCTGTTTCGAAAACTTTTACCATATCAACGGAAAGAATTCCTCGCAGAGTATGGGAACCAAATGCACCCAATACAACAGCCAAGGCTCCGAAAATTGCTGCGACCATAGTCCAACGAAATCTCATAATTTCCTAGTTGACAGCTACCATTCTTTGCGTCCAGCATTAAGGTATGAAAATAGAAGATCCATCCCGCACCAAGTTTGTTCGAGTTTGGAAGCAGTTAGATGTAAATGAAGTGAAAAAGCACATGCTTTATGTGGATGATCTCTATGGAACTTGCGGCAATTGCAAAAGGTTAGGTCTCAATTATCTAAAAGATAAAACATGCCCTGAATGCAATACTACTTTCAAATACATGGCTACCAATTCGAAAAATCCAGCTGATGTTGCAAAGCTTCTTACTCGTATTGAAAAAGAAAACATTCAACTGATTATGATTGATAGAGAAGATTTTGAAAGATCCAATGCCTCAGACGCAGCAAAGAATCTTTTCAAAAACTAAAGGAATACTGAAGTTCGACCAAACGATTGTGAGCTGTGGTATCTTGCACTGAACCGAAGACTCTATACAATCTTGTGACAGCTAGGGCACCAATTAAGGTTCCAGCATCAGGTCCCTTAATCAATTCAGGAGGCCCTTGTCTATTTAAGAGATTATCCCATAGACTTTTGCGAGGAGCTTTGTTTGATACATAAGCATAGGCTCCACCAACAAGTACGAGGTCGGTAAGTAGATAAGCAGTTGCGGCCCAAAAGGAATCTCTAAAATTGTAAAGTGGTGAACTAGAAGAATTATAAATAACACTCATAGATGGTTGAAGTAAATTTAAACCTTGAGAAAGGATATGGCTTTTCTTTTCTAATTTTCTCAGATCTTCGGCTGGTGGATTTTGCAGCATTTCAGATTCAATAATTTGTTTCCAAACTTTTTCTTGACCCCTATCGGAACTTTCCACTCGAATGATAGACTCGATTGATCTTTGGCTCATACGTCCAATGTAGATTTTATAATCAAATGGAGAGAATGTTTTATCTTGGTACTTTTTTATAAACCCACCAGTCTTTGGATCTTCGTAGAAGCTGTCTGGATTAATTTTATTTAGGATAGCAAGAATTTTAACATTCGCATCATCTGTGTTAACGGGAACTTCTATGACCTCAGCTGAGAATAGGGAAACTATAGGAAAGCTAAGAAGTCCAAGAATGATTGTAACTGTATTAAAGAATGGAAGAATATTCTTTTTGAAAAAATTCATGTAATCTGATCTCCCAAAAAGAAAGCTAAAACTATAGTGATAGAATTGTAAACAGCATGTGCAGTAATTGGAACCCAAATATTTCCAGTGCGAATGTAGAGATAACCAAAGTAAGCACCAACACCAGATAGAATAACCGGGATAATGAGGGATGCTTCGGGAGAAAAATGCAAGGCTCCAAATAAAATGGAAGTGATGATCCAGCCTTCCCTTACAAGTCCCTTAGATACAAAATGTTTAAGCAACATACCTCTAAAGAACCACTCTTCAATCAATCCAGTGAATAAACCAACACTGTACACCGACCATGCTAGAAGTGTAGTATTGCCTTGAAGATTTTTAAATAACATAGTTTGAAATTCATTATTAGCAGGTTTTAGATCAATGAGAATCAAAAATATTCCTACGAATGATACAATTCCAAAAATACCGATTCCCGCTAAACCACCTACAGCTATGGTGTTCATTTGGAACTTATCTTCCAATTTGGAAATGGGAATCTTCAGCCAACGTGATAGAATGAAATAGCCTGGAAGTAAGAAAGCTAAGACCCACATAAGACTTGACCAAAATAAAACTCCTTGGCGCTCAAGAAAAATAATGTTATAGTATTTCTTACTGGTTTCATCAGGTTTATTT
The DNA here is from genome assembly GCA_022402465.1 of Leptospiraceae bacterium. Lineage (GTDB taxonomy): Bacteria > Spirochaetota > Leptospiria > Leptospirales > Leptospiraceae. Next base: position 182,137 of record JAKRSH010000007.1, read on the forward strand.
TGAAAATCAGCAATCAGTTCCTTTGTAGCTTCCTTTTGAATTTGGGAAATCTCATCGAAGGACTTTCCAACCATTTCTTCCGTAGGAATCTTATCCTGGAGTAGAACAAATTGCATGGTTGACTGAAGCAGAACTAAGAGCAGCAACTGGCCCAAAAAAATAATTCCCAGATGGATAAGTAGAATGATGACAGGTTCAGATTTCTGGACTGGGTTAGGAAGAGGCGGTTTGTCCGTTTCGAGCATAGCTTTGATTCCATGGTCATTTCTTAGTTTTTGCCGTCATTGATTTTTTAGAATTGTCCGATATAGAAACTATATGATGGTCTTATGTCGTTTGAGGATTCTTTCCATTTTACAAAAAATCAGAATTTTTCAATTTCCTAGGTTCAAATCTTTCTTGATTCTCGTTTTCCTTCTATCAAATCAAATCTATGCCTCTCCCATCCTGCTCGCTAATCTAGAATACAGCAATCCGAACCTAAAATCTCTTAGAGAGGATGTCAAAGAAAATCTAAAAGCATCTCGTTCTAGAAATGATCAGTACAAACTTACATCTTTAGAATTTTATACGTATAAAGTTCGTAAGACGGATAATTTTTTTACAATTATGGCAAGAACTGGAATGAATTTGGATACTCTCTCCTCGGTAAACAATCTGTCCTCACCGCATGATATTCTAACAGGACAAAAATTATTGATCCCTAATATGAGAGGAATCTTCTCTCAGAAAGAAAATCAAATGGATTCCGATGAAAGCAGAAATGAAATTGCAAGAGAATTTAAAATTCCTTCAGAGAAATTAATTTTTGATACTCAGCGTTCTCAGTGGTTTGTACCAGGTGGTGAATTAGTAGGTAAAGAAAAAATGTTTTTTTATGGATTTGCTTTTGCTAAGCCACTTCTCGAAGGAAGACTATCATCGGGTTTTGGTAAGCGGAACGATCCGTTCACAAACAAGTTGACTTTTCATGGCGGAGTAGATATTGCCGCACCACTAGGAACACCTGTTTACGCTTCTGCTGATGGCAGTGTCAGCTTCCAAGGAAAGCAAGGAGGCTATGGAAATTTAATCATACTTAAACATGAATTAGGTTATGAATCTAGATATGGACATCTAAGTAAGATTCTCGTTAAAAATGGAGATAAAATTAAGAAAGGTGAATTGATTGGTGAAGTTGGATCTACAGGAAAATCGACAGGCAATCATCTTCATTTCGAAGTAAGAAGATTTTCAAAGAGAGAACGACCTGTTTTTAGAGACCATAGATAGAAGATTTTTCCCTAGACAGAATCCATAGAATCTTTGTAACTTTCCATAGTGTTCTCAAAAGTTTCAACTATCAGAATTTTTTATGTGTTGGTCTTAAATATCATTTTGATTCTTAATCATGATCTTTTTTCTCAAGCAAGCAATTTAACTAAACCAAAATTTGAGATTGATGAATTGGGAATGATTCCTATATTTACCTACCATAAAATTACATCACAAGATAATCTCATGAATCGCAAGCCTTCGTCTTTGCTAAAAGATCTAGATTATTTAAGAACCAACAATTACTATCTCATTACAGTGGATGAATTGTATAGAGGTTATATCGATGCTCCTCATGGCTACCTACCAGCTGTTCTTAGTTTCGATGATTCTCATATTTCACAATTTAAATATTTAGACCAAAACAAAATTGATCCAAATTCAGCTATTGGAATATTAGAAAATTACAAAATAAAATATCCAAAATTTCGAATCAGAGCAATCTTCTTTGTTACCCCATGCCAGCGTGGGCAGAATGAATTATTTGGTCAGAGACAATGGACTAAGAAGAAACTAATCTTTCTTCTAGAAAATGGATACGAAATAGGAAATCATTCCTGTTCTCATCCAAGCTTTCAGACTACATCAATAAATAAAATCCAAGCTGACCTCCATCTCTCTGAGAAAAAAATCCAAGAATTTTTACCAAAGTTCAAATACACTAGTCTTGCAACGCCTTACGGATCTTATCCGAAACGTAAAGATTGGTCTCTTTTAGCAAAATCCTCTAATCGCAAATTTACCTACAATCATAAACTTATATTTAGTTATTCCAATCGTATGAGTCTTTCCCCTTTTTCTAAAAAGTACAATCTTCTAAGAGTGAGCAGATTGCATGGATTCGAAGAGGCATTAATTTCCTATCGAGAAAAGGTTCAATCTGGTGAGTGGAAGCCTTATATAAGTGATGGAAATCCGAATTTAATTACTATTCCAAAAAGTAAGAAGAATGAATTGAAAAATCCATCTTCTAGAAATTTGATCCTTGCACCAAATGGCTTGGACAATTATACTTGGAAACTGTATTAAAATTAACCTAAATAGTATGGAATCTTTTGCTGAGATCTAACTAGAGGATATTTATGGATAAGAATAATTGGAAGGAACCAATTGAGACATACTTAAGTAATCATTGGAAGACCAAAATTCAAATATCTAATTGGAAGGAACTTTCCGGAGGAGCCTGCCAAGATAATATTGCAATCGATACGGCAAGCCCTTCAAACAATGAAAATAAAAACCTAAAATCCATTTCATCTCATCCTTCTTCCTTAGTTCTTCGCACTGACAAAGCAGCTTCTCTTTTATCCTCACTCCCTAAAAAAGCAGAATTTGAGGTTGCCTTAGAGATTTTTCATGCAGGTGCCAAAACTCCAGAACCTATTCTATTTGAAAGAGATGAAAGAATAATTGGTAATCCATTTTATCTTATGGAAAGGATTTCAGGGAATGCTAATGCAAGATTCCTTGTCAAAGATGCAAGTATCAATGCCTATCGAAAGGAAGGATTAGCTAGAGATCTTGCAATCAATCTTACGAAAATACATTCTGTGCGACCCAATCAAACAAAGTATCTCAGCGAGACAACATTACCGTTCTTAGGTGGTACCTCAGAAAAGAGCTACATCCAGGAATCTGTTTTGGCACTCCGAAAAACACTCTCTGAGATCCCAGAACCACATCCTGCTATTGAACTTGCTTTGAATTGGTTGGATGACCAAGCAGAACATTTTGTACCAGATTTGATGGTATTAGTTCATGGAGATTTTCGCACAGGGAATTTCATGGTAAGTCCAAGTGGACTAGAAGGGATTTTGGACTTTGAATTTGCTCATTGGGGAGACCGGCATGAAGATGTTGCATGGTTATGTATGAGGGATTGGCGATTTGGTAAAGTGAACAAAGAAGTTGGTGGATTTGCTGACCGTAAAGAATTTTATGATGAATACGAGAAAGCATCTGGTATTGCATTGGATGCTAAGAAAGTTACCTTCTGGGAAATAGTTGGCAACCTACGCTGGGCAATAGGATCTATCCAACAAGCCTACCGCCATCTTAGTGGCAAAGATAAGGGAATTGAACTCGCAGCAATAGGAAGACGAACCAGTGAAATGGAATATGAAGCCTTGAGGTTGATCCATGCAAGATAAACCAACATCTACAGAATTACTTGAAGCTATCCAAGATTTTCTCATGAAAGAAATTATGCCAACTGTCAAAGATAAAGACCTCCTATCGTTTAAGACTTTGATCTCTTGGAATATGTTGGGTGTTATTATTCGAGAACTCAAACAGGAAGAACCCTTACTTGAGAAGGAATTTTCTTCCATATTTTCATTGCTAGGTGACTATGGAAAGAATCTGCTCTCGCAAAATCCTAAGTTATCCAATTCCAATATAAATTCACCAGACTTATCAGAACTCAGCCTGATTGAAAAAAAAGAAATCCTTCTTCAGGCAAATGAATTCTTAGCTAAAACGATTCGAGAAGAGAAAATTCTTCCATCGAATCATGAAGTTTACCATCATATTATGGAAACATTGAAGGATAAACTGAGCATTTCTAATCCTAGGTTTGGTATATAATGGCAAGAATTTATTTAGTAAGACACGGACAAGCGAATAGCTTAGGTGCTGAGTATGATCAACTCACCGAACTTGGTCACAAGCAAGCATTATTGTTGGGTGAATATTTTGTACGGATGAGGATGGAATTTGATTTTGTAGCTTCTGGAACTCTAAAAAGACAAAAACAAACTTTGGATGGTATACTAAATCCTTTAAGATCAGAAGGAACATGCTTTCCGGCTCCACTAGAGTTGGATGAACTTAATGAATTTGATCCAGGTTTATGGCTACATATCGCTCAGAAAATTCGCAAAGAAGACGCTGAATTTGCAAAGACCTTAGAGCGCTATAAGGCACTGCAATCTGCAGGAAGACCGAGCTCAAGAGAAATCTTTTATAAATTAATCCAAAGAGTTCTAAAAGAATGGGTGGAAGGAATCCATGATGAACCTTATTCCTTTGACCAATACAAACAGAAAGTCGTAAATGTTTTAAATAGAATTCCTATGGATGCAGGCTCTATCCTTTTAGCCACATCCTCAACTCCAGTTGCAGTTCTTTCTGGCTTGTCACTTAGATTAGCTAAGACAGATTTTCTTCCCTTGATGAAGTTTATTTCAAATACATCATTTAATATTTTCGAATGGAAAGACGGACAGATTGCACCTATTTCTTTGAATTCTTATCCTCACATCCAAGATCCAGACTTGATGAGTTTGTTATGATTCCTAACAGTGGCTAATTCATGGAAAAGAATCTTTTATATTACATTTCTTTCTTTGGATGCTTCCTTGCTCTTCTCTTTAGTATAGGATATAAAATCTCTCCCAACCAAAATTCCAAAAAAAACTTAGTATCCTTTGCTTTACTGCTTGTTGGAATTTTTTTATTTCATAATGTTTACTTGTTTTCAGATTTCTTTCCCAAAATTCCGTATTTTTATTTATACCATCTTCCTATTTTATTTTTGTTTGGACCTATACTATCTAGAGTCATTTATCTTTTTCTGGAAGGCGAGATTCCGCATTGGCTTAGAAACAAATGGAATCTAGTTCCATTTGCTCTTAGTTTTCTTTTTACTGTTTATGGTTTCTTTGATCCTATTACAGAAAAATGGGAAACAATTCAATCAATAAGAGCAGGAACTTATTTGAAAACTCTACCTAGAATAGAGATTCTCTCCTTCTTAGGTTGTTCTCATCTTTTATTTTATATCTTGAGATCTTTCTTGCATTTTGTGCGAATTTTTCGATTTGAAAAACTTGTGTCCACACCATCCGTTCGATTTTTATTTCTTATTTTAGGGATGGCGAGCTTTGGTACCTTAGGTGGTTTGTTGATTTCTTTTGGTGAAATTCGAATTGGACTATCTATTGGAATCTTCTTTCTTTCGGCTATCGTTCCTACCATTTATCTTATCCAGATGTCTTATCCTTCTTTGTTCGAAGAAGTAAAGTTCGCCATACAAGAAGAGAAAAAATATTTAAACTCCCAATTGAAAAATATCAACACTTCCGACTTAAAGGAACATTTGCTTCATCTCTTCGGAAATCAGAAAGTTTTTCTTGAGGAAGATCTGAATCTCTCCAATTTAGCGGAAAGAATGCAGATATCTTCCCACCAGTTATCCGAATATTTAAACACACAAGAAGGAAAATCTTTTCCTAATTTTCTTAACTACTATAGAATAGAACATGCTTGTGACCTTTTACAAAAAAATCCATATTGGCCAACGATACGAATCGCCTATGAATCAGGATTTCAATCCAAGTCATCCTTCCACGAAGCATTTCGAAAAGAAAAAGGAATCACTCCTACAGAATTTCGCAAGAAAAACAGTCCGCTTTGATAAGTTCGGTCGACACTTTTCCAAAAATAAACTAAAATTAAATCAATACGAAGAGGAAGTTTATGTTTACATGTGATCTTGATTTTAATTGTTTTATGGGAATATTAAGATTCCAATTTGTAATGAATATCGTTCGATATTTTCCCATTGCAGGTGGTGTTTTCTTTGTTATTTGGATCTGGAAGAAGGAATGGTTCCAACCATTTCGAATTCAGCTAAGTTTTCCAAAAAATGATAAACTTATTTACGAAATAAAACAATCTTTCACAACATTAATTGTCTTTACTCTTGTTGCTATGGGAAACATAGTATTAGCAAAATTAAAAATTATACCTTCGAAGGTTTATTTTGATTTTGATAAATTTAGTATTGGTTATGCGATTCTAAGTTTTGGGCTATTGACCATTTGGCACGAGACCTGGTTCTATTGGATGCATAGGCTGGTTCACACTAAGAAGTTATATCATATAATTCATTCCGTTCATCACAGATCAGTGAATCCTTCCCCTCTTGCTGCATATAATTTTCATTTTTTGGAAGCATTTCTCGAGGCTATTTATCTTCCATTATTTATTATGTTTATTCCCTTGAATTTCAATGTTTTAATTTTTCATACTTTCTATGCTATGATTTTGAATATTTACTTTCATACAGGATATGAATTCTATCCAAGAAGTTGGGTATCTAATCCCATTTTGAAATGGATAAATCCTACAACCCATCATAATTTGCACCATTCCAAATTTCATGGAAATTATTCTTTGTACTTCAATTTTTGGGATAGGATCATGAAAACAAATTTTCCAAATTATGAATCCTACTATGAAGAAGTTACTTCGAGAAGGGATAAGGCACTCGAAGATCGTAAAGCAAAAAGGAATGAGAAAAAATCATCCAATGAAATTTTGGTTGGTGGATAAGTTTTTATCTCAAGGATACATTAAATAAAATAGATTTAGGATAGTTCCATGGAAGCACTCGAATTAAATAAATTTTTCATAGTTTTTATTGCAGCAACAGGTATTTCAACTTTAAGATATTTGCTTTTTGCAGGAATAGCCTTTTCTCTTTTTTGGATACTTCTTAAAAAGAAACTGCACCATAGATGGATACAACAAGACCGTGTGCAAGACAACTCAAAGATACGTCATGAAATTAAATATTCCTTAATGACAATGCTTGTTTTTGGCTGTGCTGGAGTTCTTATTTATACTATGAAAACTCTAGGTTGGACCATGCTTTACAAAGATATTTCAGAGTATGGATTGCCTTATTTTTTCTTTAGCTTACTTGCCTTAATTCTATTTCATGATACTTATTTCTATTGGACCCACAGATTGATGCACCACCCCAAATTATTTAAAAAAATGCATCTAACTCATCATATTTCAACGAATCCTTCTCCATGGGCAGCTTTTGCATTTAATCCTTATGAGGCAGTGGTTGAGGCGGGAATTGTTCCTATAGCCGTTCTGTTATTCCCATTGCATGGACTCACGATTTTATTATTTCTTATTTACATGACATTTCTAAATGTTTTGGGTCATCTTGCTTTTGAACTTTTTCCAAAGAATTTTTTGCGAAATCCTATATTCAAATGGCATAATACATCCACCCACCATAATATGCACCATCGATACTTTCATTGTAATTATGGTTTGTATTTTAATTGGTGGGATCGTTGGATGGGCACCAATCATGAGAATTACCAAGCTACATTTGAAACTGTGACTTCACGAGAGAAAATGCAGACTGAAGTCTAGTTAAGTAAAATATTTTCAATCTACAAATTTACCTTTTTATCAAATTGGATTTATTTATCTTTGTCTAATTATAAATAAATATAGGTAGATTGGTATGAAGTCGTTTCAAAAAATTTCAAGAAAGTTTTATATTTTTACAGAGCTTTTAACTTTTTCACTAGTTGTTCCTATTGCAGTTTTATTAACTATAATTTTTCTAGAGGCGACTAAGAACCAAATAAAAGTAATTCTTCTCTCATCAAGTATAATTGGAACTTCTCTTTTTCTTTCGACTTTCATCTCAACACCATTTCTCCTCCGAAAAATTAAAAAGCTTATGATGGCGCAAGAAAATAATCAAGAAATTTCAGAATCTGAATATATCGCGGTTTGGAATAGCTATGCTAAACTTCCCATTTATATGGCATTGCTTGTTTTGATTCGCTGGATTTTTGGAGCTATCATTGTTGAATCCACACTTTCCTCATTAGCTGAAACAACAAACACTCAAATAATAAATTTAACTTTTCTTTTGACGATATCTGCTATAGTTAATGTTCCTCTGACCTATCGGCTAAGTGAGGTTACTATTTATGATTTTCAGAAAGCAGGTGTATTTAATAGACCTCTTCCTAAAAATAATTCAGTTTATCACAACAATGTTGCAATAGAAAGCCCAATAATGTTGTCAATTTTCTTCTTCATCCTCTCAATAGCATTTCTTATGATATCATTTAACTTCAATCGATATTCATTACAAGAAGCCTTCGGCAATCAACTTTCTAATTTCAGTAAAAGCAATAATAATCTATTAGAGAATTTTTATAAAACTCAAGAAGCTAAAGTACGAGAATTTACAACTTACGATGATACTATTGAAACTATAAAAAAGAAAAGATTCAAAGACTTTCTACCTTATTTAAATAGCTTAGTGGCTGAACCAACCTTTAAATTAGAAAATGCATTTGTTGCTTCTATGGAATCAGGTTATCCTATTCAAGTATCTGCTATTCAAGATGAGATAAGATTTGGAAAGAAATTAATTGACGATCCAAGTATCCAGCCTCTTCTGGATCAAGTTCTAAAAGGGGAAATTGTTTTTTCTCAAACAGTTCAATCACCAATTACTAAGAAGTATGTTGTCATTCTTCTAGCTCCTATCCTAGATAAAAATAAATCCATCATCGCTATAGCAGTCTTCCCTTTTCTGGTTGGAGATTACTTAAATGAAATCCTTCGTTCTGTTAAGATAGGCTCAACAGGCTATCCATTCTTATTGGATCAAAATCAGAAAATGGTATGGCACCCTAATGCGGATTTAATCTTTTCAGATTGGAAGGATACAGAATTTAGTGAAAATTTTTTGAAGGCTGGTCAAGATATAGAATTTCTCAATCCTTTTGAAAATTCATTTTTCCTTGTGAATGGAATTAAAAATCAAGAATATGGTTTCACTTTTTTTAGTACGATTGATTATAGAGAAATTGAAAATATTTCATTAAAGAATGTTCGTAAACTTTCAATCTTCACTCTTATAGGAATTTTACTGATCGCATCGATAACTTTCGGCATCTTTAGAATCAAATTCCAACCCATAAAAATAACAGCAGAAATTCTATCGAAAATTGAGAAGGGAGATCTACGCAATAGAGCGCATGTATCTTCCACAGATGAGTTTGCTCTTATGGTTCAGGGATTGAATACAACCATGGATAGAATCTCTGCTGTGGTTTCTAATAATCAGATTATTTCGGAAGAACTCGCCACTTCATCGGATGAAATGAGCGAATCCTTAGACGTGCTTTCAAATAATGCCCAAACACAAGCCGCATCTACGGAAGAAATATCAGCTTCCATTGAAGAAATTTCTGCGGCTGTACAAAACGTTGAGTCCCAAGCGCTTTCTCAATTTCAGAAGGTAGAAATATTAAAAAGTAAAATGAGCGATCTTTCTACTATTATTAACAATATGAGTTCGAGAATGGAAGGAGCTTCAAGACAAGTAAAAACAATTACACAAGAAGCAAATAACGGGCAGAAATCACTCGATAAGATGCAAGAAAGTATCATACGAATTGGAGATTCTTCTAAAGAAATTATTGCTGTGATAGAAATCATTACATCAATTTCAGAACAAATCAACTTACTCGCATTAAATGCAGCTATTGAAGCAGCTCGTGCGGGAAATTATGGAAAAGGTTTTGCGGTTGTCGCTGATGAAATTGGAAAGCTTGCTGATAAAACTGCTCAATCAATCAAAGATATTGGGGCATTGATTCAAACCAATGAAAAAGATATCGAAACTGGAATGGGAATAATTGAATCCACTATTTTGCTTATTCAGAGCATTATCCAAAATGTTTCAACTTTTGATAAACTAACCAATGAATTGCAAACAGAAACAAAGAACCAATTGAAGATTAACGATCAAGTAAATCAGGAAGTGAACTCCGTGAATGAAATTTCACAAGCAATTCGAACCTCTATGGAAGAGCAAAAATTAGCGATCAATGAGGTTGCCCAAGCAATTTATAATATTAATGATTTAACACAATCAAATGCTGCTGGACTCGAAGAAATGACTGCCACATCTAATAGTTTATCGAATTTAGCAGAAACCTTAAAAGAAAAAATTGGATTCTTTCAGATAAAATAATTTACTGTTTAAAAATCCTCACGTAGAACATCTACTTCAACTTTTAATTTGTGTTTGCCGCCACCATAAAGAATTCCTTTCAGTGGCGAGATATCCGAATAATCTCGACCCACAGAGGTCATTATGTACTCGTCAGTAATAAACTTCCCATTTGTAGGATCAAAATCTACCCAACCTTGATCGGGGCAATAGACTGATACCCAAGCATGAGTTGCATCTGATCCTTTCAACTTCTCTTGACCTGCTGGCGGATGAGTCTCAATATAGCCACTTACATAACGAGCTGGAATTTTTATACTTCGTAAAGCTGAAATTGCAAAATGAGTAAAATCCTGGCAAACACCTTTCTTCTGAGCAAAAACTTGTTCTAATGGTGTAACAATTGTAGTTGCTTTTGGATCGAATTTGAATTCCTTAAAGATTCTCAAAGTAAAATCATAAACTGATTCTAATACGGACTTTCCAGGTAGAAAAGATTGCATGGCATAATCTGCGAAGCTCGAATTGTAACTCACATAAGATGAAGGCAATGTATATTCTATTGCTTCTATGTCCGCTCTTGATTTAGAAGATTCTAAACGTTCCCAGACTTCTTCCCAAGGGCAGGATCTTGAAAACAAAGAATAGATAGGAACATTTGTCTTTACAGAGGATTCTACAGTAATTTCTAATTCCTTGTGAGAGTCTTCAATAGCAAAAAAGAATAAATTATTTCCAAAGTAATCTTTTCTAAAAGATGATACAGATGGCCGAGGTTTTACATCTATAAAAGTTCTATAACATTCTTGGTGAGCATTATTCAATGGATACATATGAGCTAGGTTTAAGCAATGTGAAACCAAATCCTCATAGGTATATATAGTCTTGTGTATAATTCGATAATTAGGCACTGAAACTCTCTCCCAAAAATCTTTGATTCTCTGTATAATTAAAATATCTTTCTGCGACTATCGACGATAAATTCCTTAATTTCATTTGAAGATCTGTAATCCATTCTAGGAATTCTTGTTCGGTTAAATTTCCATTATTCAAGAACATACTCATATCTTTTAATTTGAAAGCAGTGTAAATTTCCAAAACTTGCCTATCCTCAGGATAGATTTTCTTAGGATCTTTATTCGGTAAAAATTTAATATTCTCATAAAGTTCATTGATTTGGAAAGTAAGAGATCTTGGATTAGAATCATCAAAAAGTAAAATATCAAAAACAGGTTCTAGCTCCATTTTGTATCTATATCTTCGTTTGTAAGTTATTCGAATATCATTAAAATTTAATAAACTTTCTAATGCATTTTTATCATATTGCAAGTTAAGATTTATTAAATTTTGCATAACGCGAATTAGGTTCAATGCTCTTTCTAATCTCTTTCCTATTTCTATAAAATACCAACCTGACTCTCTACTTAAATTTTCAAATGCAAGTCCAGTCAAAGAAGATAAATGGATCAAATTCTGGAAAATATCTTCAAGCATAGTATCGTAAGAAAAGGAAGAGATATTACTTCTTGATTCTAATAACTTTACAATCTTACGTGTGTCATCCGATAACCGGTCCCTAACATTTTTAGCTGAGTTAGAAAGTGAGTTTATATTATAGACCATACTTCCTTGATAGCTTGGGTTATACATTAAGCGTTGGATTTCTGGAAATGGATTGGAGAGTAATTCTGCTGAATCATCTCCTATGAATCCTGGATATGTTGAAGTTAAATGAGTGATTAATTGTAAAATTCCATGAAGTGAAGTTATCTCAAAACCATCTTCAAACTTCAAAATTCCGTTGATTGCTTCTCGTAAGATTCTTGCATTATTTTCTGCACGCTCTGAATATCTAGCAAACCAGAACAAATTGTCCGCAACTCTACTTGGAACTCCAACTGCAGCTCTTGAGATTTCAATTTTTTCTTTAACAGAAGATGGAAGTGCTTCTTCTTTTTGAGTTTCGGAAGCTAGCACCCACAAATCTTTACTAAAAGCTCCTCTCTGGCTAGTGATGAAGATTTCATTAAGATCCGTTGTAACGCGAACCAAGCCACCTGGCATAATTTGAAATCCTTTTTCAGTAGCTGTTGTAAAAGTTCTATAGATAGCTCGACCTGGAACTAAACCATCATTTGTAAGAATTGGTATTGTAGAATAAGGAAGTATTTCTTGGGCAATCCAAGCTTTGGGATTTTGATCAATTTTATTTATGAGTCTATGAATTTCTTCATCAGAAAGATTCCCCACCCAATAACTATGTTCATTTGAATCTGGAAATACTGGCTTAATAATAAATTGATGAAATCTAGATCTGACATTTTCATAAGAATCTTTATTACCTAACCAAAAACTTGGTACAGTGGGTAATATCAATTCCTCGCCAAGATAAAATCTACAAAGTTCTTTCATGAATGGAGTAAAGGCACGATTCTCAAGAATGGATGAACCTATGGGATTAGCAACTTGAACATTACCAGATCGGATTACTTCCAGTAAGCCCGGAACACCTAACAAAGAATCTCCTTTAAGCTCCAAAGCATCCATAAAATTATCATCAACTCTTTTGAGAATTAGATCTACCTTTTGGAGACCCTCAACTGTCTTCATATAGACATGATTGCCTCTAACTGTAAGATCTTCACCTTGTACTAAAGTATAACCTAAATAAGATGCAAGATAAGCATGCTCGAAAAAAGTTTCATTCCCTGGACCTGGTGTTAGAAGAACAACAACTGGATCTCTTCCTTTAACACCCGATAAATTGTGTAGATTTTTTCTAAGTGATCTATAGTAAGATGCAACTCTATGAACATTAGAATCTCTATATATACTGGGAAAGATTCTAGAGAGTACAATTCGATTTTCCAAGGAGTAACCAGAACCAGAAGGAGCTTGGATACGATCATTGATTACATGAAATTCTCCCGATTTATCACGAACGAGATCGCAGGCGAAAAAAGATAATCCTATAGTTCCAAACATCCCATTGCAAGGACGTAAGAATCCAGGACTTCCAAAAACTAACTCCGAAGGAATTCTCTTCTCTAGGACCAGTCTCCTTGAACCATATACATCTTTTAAGATGGAGTCTAGAAGCTCCGCTCTTTGGTCTAAACCGCGTTCTAATTTGCGCCAATCGCTACTCTCAACCAGCACAGGAAAAAGGTCTAAAGACCAGTTTCTTTCTTGTTTCTCTTCATCTCCATAAATATTGTAGGTTACACCATTTTCCTGTAAAATACGATCTGCATCCATCTTGCGCTTATTGAGTTCGTGGGAACCCATATCTTGGAAAGATTTAAGGATAAATGAATATTTAGAGCGAACGGAGCCATCAGGATTTAATAGCTCATCATAGATTTCTGGATTTGCGTTGTAGGATTTTAAAATACTTTCGATTTCCAAGGAGTTTCCCACAAACACTAAGTTTTCTATCCTACAACATTCGTAAATCTAAAGTGCAAGGAAAACTAGAATTTTCAACTTTTATTGGAAAAGTCTGGGGAGCCTTTTCGGCATTGTGACCATGTGTCCAAAATCTGTTGATTCTTCTAGATTCAGCTTCAAATGAATTTACTGGAAAAGTTTCATAGGATCTTCCTCCCGGATGGGAAACATGGTAGGTACAACCACCTATGGATCTCTGGTTCCAAGTATCATAAACATCGAAAATTAAATCTTGTTGGGCAGGAAGATTTGGGTGCAAAGTAAAAGGTGGAGCCCAAGCCTTGAATCGAACCCCAGCTACATATTCATTTATGTTATGTGTGGCTTGCAATGGCAATTCGTATCCATTGCAAGATATTTTATATCGATCAGAATTTAATCCATATGCCTTGAGTTCTATTCTTTCGACTGCAGCATCAACAGACCTTGACGTACCGAATGAACTCGTTTCTTCGCCTAATACATTCCAAGGTTCTAAAGCCATTCTTATTTTGAGTTGGATTCCATTGATTTCTAATTTTCCATATTCGGGAAAGCGAAATTCAAAGAATGGATCAAAGTATCTGTCCTCGAAAGCAAATCCATTTTGACGAAGATCACTCAGCACCTCTGAAAAATCAGTCCAAACAAAATGTGGCAACAAAAATTTATCATGAAGACTTGTATTCCAGTGGATAGGTTTCCTTTTGTATGGCTTCTCCCAAAACATAGCAAGAATTGCTAAGACTAACTCTTGTTGAACGATACTCATTTTAAAATGAGGTGGCATTTCGAAAGCCCTAAACTCTACCAGACCTTGACGACCTGATGCTGAGCCTGGATCGAATAGCTTATCTATAGAAATTTCTGTTCTATGTGTATTTCCTGTTATATCTACTAATATGTTTCTAAAAAGTCTATCAACAAGCCAAGGAGAAATATTTTCCTTATCATCAATTTGTTGAAAAGCTATATTTAACTCATGAAGAGAATCCATTCTAGCTTCATCTATTCTTGGTGATTGGGAAGTTGGACCTATAAATAAGCCAGAGAAAAGATAAGATAATCCTGGATGATTTTGCCAATAGGCAACTATACTTCTTAAGAGATCAGGACGCTTTAGAAAAGGACTTTCAGCTGGGGTGGATGCTCCAACAGTGATATGATTACCTCCACCTGTGCCTGAATGCCTACCATCTAACATAAACTTTTCGGCAGTTAGTTTAAAATGCTCAGCAGATTGATAAAGAGTTTCTGTCTTCTCAAGAATTTCTTGGAAGCTGCTGGAAGGATGAAGGTTAACTTCAATCACTCCAGGATCAGGAGTAATCTGGAATCTCTCTAGTCTCTGGTCACGTATTGGATCATATCCTTCAATTATTACAGATAATCCAGTAGCTTCACATGTCATTTCAACTGCAGTTATCAATTCCAAAAAAGTTTCTAAATTGTACAAAGGAGGTAAAAATACTCGCAAATTGCCTTTCCTAGGTTCTACACAAAGTGCTGATTTGGAACGTATCTCAGGAATTGGCTTATCATATAATGCTTGTTTCGCTCTCGCAGTTTCAAGATCTTTCCTGCTTGGTAATTTTTCTTTTTTTGAAAAGGGATCTTCTGGAAAAAGCGGAACAAATTTTCCATTAATCGAATCAAGAGGAAGTCGAAAGCCTATTGGAGAATCTCCTGGAACTAAATAACATTTCTTTCTTGCAAAAGTCCATTGGTTGGATATCCACCTTAGATTTACAAAGTCATACTCTAGAGGAAGAACGAATCCAACATTCTCCTTCAGTCCCTTCTCCATGACATGAAGCATTTTTCCTCGCTCTGATTTTTCATAAGCATTGAGTTCTTTTATTTTCTCTTCAATATCATCTGGAAAATTACCTTCTTTCCAAAGATAGTATACAACATCTTCATAAGTTGATAGAATAAACTCTGAACTTAATTTTAATTCAGCAGCGAGTGCCTTAGAAAAAATTTCCGCTTCCTTGATTCCATATCCTTTTGGCTCTTTTTCTTTGGCAAAGAGTTCAGGATTCTTCCAAAGTGGCTCCCCATCCTTTCGCCAATAACAGTTCAAGGACCATCTTGGAATCAATTCTCCAGGATACCATTTTCCTTGGCAGTACTGCAACATAGCCTTAGTTGAAAATTTTTCTTTAAGATCAAGTAGAAGTTTCTCAGATGTTGCAAATTTATTCTCACCTAAGGCTCCAAAATTCCACTCATCCGATTCCCTGTTTTCAGTTGAAACAAAAGTAGGCTCTCCACCTATAGTTAGTTGGATGCTATTTTTTTTAATTCTTTCATCTATAGAATAACCAAGATCAATAATTTTTTTCCAATCCTCTTCTGCGTAAGGCTTAGTTACTCTAGGACTCTCAGACAATCGCTTCACAACCATTTCAAAATCAAATTCAGTGTTTGCTTCTTCCACAAAACCAGTTACGGCTGCTGCTGACTCAGGTTCAGGAGTACAAGCCAATGGTATATGACCTTCTCCAGCCATAAGTCCAGAAGTTGCATCCAAGCCAACCCAACCAGCACCAGGTAGGAAAACTTCGGCCCAAGCATGTAAATCTGTAAAATCTTCTGAAGGTCCTGGAGGTCCATCTATAGGAACAACATCGGTTTTCAATTGAATTAAATACCCAGAAACAAACCTCGCCGCAAGTCCCAGATGTCGTAAGACCTGCACCAATAAGAAGGCCGAATCCCGACAAGAACCCATTTCACTTTCTAAGGTGGTTTCACAAGATTGGACACCTGGCTCCATCCGGATTATATATTTAACATGGTTAGCAATCTTTTGATTCAATTCTACTAAGAAATCAATGGTTATCTTAGGAGTTAAATCTATTGTCTTAAGATAGCTACTAAGTAATGGACCTGGATCTTGCTTATTTAAATAAGGAGCTAATTCTTGCTCTAATACATTTGTATATTTGAATGGAAATTTCTCCGCATAACTTTCAATAAAGAAATCAAAGGGATTATAAACTCTCATATCAACGATTAAGTCAACTTTTACTTCAAACTTATCAGTCTTCTCTGGAAAAACAAATCTTGCTTGGTAATTTCCAAAAGGATCTTGTTGCCAATTGATAAAATGTTCTTCAGGTAAAACTTTCAATGAATAGGATAAAGTCTGCGTTCGAGAATGGGGAGCAGGTCTTAACCGAATTACGTGAGGAGACAAAGTGATTTTCTTATCATATTGATAAGTTGTGCGATGAGTCAAAGAGACTTTGATTGACATTATTATATCCTAAAGAACCTTTCGTGTATCGAATTACCGATTTCATTTAAATGAACTTGAACATCATCTATATATTCATGAAATCCATCTCTAAAAACAATTGCCATTGTTGTTTCATCAATATGCTTCAATGCTTTAACGACTGTTTCTTGGGCAATATTGGGAGTAGACTTTGAATCCTCTGAGGATACTTTCTTTACATTTTTTTCAATTCCTTCCAAACAAAATCGAATAGAACGTGGAAATTGTTGGTTTTGAATCATAAACTCAGCTATATGGAGTGGTACGACTCTTGGATAGATTCGATTGTACATTTCATGAGCACTTGCTGACTTCAATAAAGAAATCCATTGCAATAAATCCAAGGTGGAACCTACATCTTGTAAGGCAGGCAACAGAATAAAATATTTCATGTCAAGTATTCGAGTAGTTTTGTCAGCACGTTCAAGATTTCTTCCTATCATTGCAAAATGCCAAACATCATCATGATTAATAGTTGAATCAGTGGTTCCATTGAACATCTGACAATTGTTACGAACCAAACGAAAGAAATCGCTCAAATTCTTTCCTGAATAGGAAGTGAAAGGTGTCGTAAGATTGATATCATCTGGTGGAAGCTTTAAGTAATCCAAGCGAATAGATTTAACTTCCAAATAAAATTCGTTAAGAACTTCCCACATAGTTGTAGAAATATTTTCACGAATAGTTCTCGCATTTTCTCTAGCTGTTGATATACAAGAAAATATAGAGTTCGGATTGTCCGTATCGAAGGTTAAGAAACTGATTACATTACCTACTGAAGGATTTTTGTATTTTTTGATAAATAATTCCTGGTCACCAGTAGTATATACCAGTGGCATCCATTGATTGGGATATTCATCATTTAAATCCATCATCAATTGATGGTTAACATCTATAAATCGAGAATAATTTTCTGCTCGCTCAATATATCTACTCATCCAATAGACAGAACCTGCAACTCTACTTAACATTTTATTTTCCTTTAAACAATCAACCCATGACCCATGTATCTTTAGACCCACCACCTTGCGAAGAGTTGACGACCAAAGAACCTTTCTTTAATGCAACTCTTGTCAAGCCACCTGGCATAATATATACATCTTCACCAAATAAGATAAATGGTCTGAGATCTACATGGCGTCCTTCTATCTTTTCATCCGCAACCAAAGTGGGAACTCTTGAAAGAGAAAGTACTGGTTGAGCTATGTAGTTTCTTGGATCTTTCTTAATTAATTCCTTAAAATCAGAAATCTCCTGTGATGTAGCCTTGGGGCCAATAATCATTCCATAACCACCAGCACCATTAGCGGCCTTGACTACTAAATTTCCAATATTATCTAATACGAAATCTAAATTCTTTCCCTGGCTACACAAATACGTTGGAACATTAGGGATAATTGTATCTTCACCTAAGTAGTATTTTATGATCTCTGGAACAAAGGTATAGATAACTTTATCATCTGCAACTCCTGTCCCAGGAGCATTCGCTATTGCTATATTTCCTTTTTTGTAAGCTTCAAAGATACCTGGTACACCGAGAAGAGAATCCTTACGAAATGCTTTAGGATCCATATAGACATCATCCACTCTTCGATAAATTACATCGACTTTCTTCAAGCCATATGTTGTCTTCATATATACTTTATCATTTTCAACAACTAGGTCAGAGCCTTCTACTAAACTAACACCCATTTTCTGAGCAAGAAAAGAATGTTCATAGTATGCGGAATTATAAACTCCAGGAGTCCAAACTGCAATCACAGGAGCATGTGAATCGGTAAGATACTCTAAGGTATTTCTTAATCTAAAAGGATAATCATAAATTGGACGAATCGATAACTTTTCAAAAAGTTCCGGAAAAGTCCGTTTCATAACTTCACGGTTCTCTAAAACATAAGATACACCAGATGGACATCTCAGGTTATCTTCTAGAACATAAACTATACCTTCTCCATCTCGAACGAGATCCGTCCCTGTAATATGAATCCAAACATCTTTAGCAGGACGAACGCCTATACATTGCTTTAAATATCCCGTACTAGATTCAATTATTTCTCTTGGAATTACCCCATCTTTTAAAATCTTCTGATCAGAATAAATATCCCTTAGAAAAAGATTTAAAGCAGTTATTCTCTGCTTCAGACCTTTCTCCATAACTTCCCATTCTTTTTTATTTAAGATTCTTGGAATCACATCAAAAGGCATGATTCTTTCTTCTGCTTCATCATCACCATAAACTGTAAAGGTGATCCCCATAGAGATTAATGCTTTTTCAGCAGAATTGCTTCTTTTCTTTAATTCCTTTGATCCAAGCAATTCAATTCTATTGCGAAGAAATCCATATTCATGACGAGCTTCACCAGAATCCAAAAACATTTCATCGTAAAATTCTTCTGTTTCGTAGTTACCTAACATAAGCATTGTCCATCCAACCTATTACTTGCAAAATTTATACCAATCAAAAAATAAACAAAAAGACCAATTCTATAGCAAGTAGACATAATATTAGGAAACTTATCATTTAAAAGGCTACAGTCTGCGTAATTTATATACAAATCAGCTTTGCAAAGGAAAGAAATTGAATAAAAAATTGGCGAATTGAACTAATGAGATGCAAATCAATCTAGAAAGTCTAAATGTTTTATGAGTTGACAATTATATTTTATAAACATAATGGACTGTATGGCATGGTCAATAAAAAAAATATTCATACTACTCTTTTTCATTTTTACACTGATTTCGGTTTCCTGTAAGAAAAAAGATAAATCGAATGAAAGTAACGCCTTACTGTTGTTACTTTTCGCAGCCTCTCAGCAAGGGGATGGTTGCAATCTTAAGACAAGCTTTGCTGTTTGTGTTCCTCCAGGAATAGGTGGAGAATAGAATCTTATGAAAATACTTATTAAATTTAGAAATACCGCATTGATTTTAATCTTGCTCTTTAGCACTCTAAGTTTGCCAATCCGAAGGACTTCTTGGTTTGATATTCATGCCAATTTTGACTGGCAATTGGATCCCTCACGTCTTTCTGCTAGATTGCAGGCTGGTGAGTCAGATTGGGGCTTTGTAAGGCAATCGGCATCTTGGGCCAGGGGTAACTCTACTTTTATCGATAATATCTTAAGTGGAATTCGGAACAGCAATATTTTGAACCAAAATTCCGACCAAGTATTCACAAATCAGACTCTTGGATCTGACAAAAGATTTACACTTCGAATAGAGCTAAATAAAAACTATAGCATAGCATCTGGAGCATATACGGGAAATAAAATATTTCAAAATAGATTTGAAATTTGGGATCCCGCAAGTCCAGCGACACCTGCTCTGCAATTGTATTTTAATTCAGCGACAGATATAGATGAAACAGGTGCCTTGATGTATTACAATTTAGCCAAATTAAATCCAAATGGGAACTTTTTTGATAATAACACATCTACTGTTGTTGAAACTTATGTAAATGTAAAACCAAATACTAATGGTCTTAGACGACAAGTTTATACTTGGAAGAATGCTCCGATTTCATCAACATCCATTTCAGATTCAGGACGGGTTGTTCTGGATGAAGTCTTAGAAAAGACTCAACTTTGCTTTCGAACTGCAGTCAAGATTAACCGAGCAAACTTAAAAACATTGATCAATAATGCAACTTTTTCTGGATTTATAAACGGAGCTTGCGGAGGTGCAGATGGAGATCCAATATACTATACTCTTGCCTATATGCAAAAGTTTAGCTCTCCTTTTCTAACAACTGCGAAATATGGCTGGACAGGTGGATCAACAAAACAAGAAGGTTTTTGTGCTATAGCTTCAACAAACAAAAATTATGGATTATTTGATAACAGAGGATTTGTTAGAGATGTCGTTGCTTTAGCTGATGTACCAAGCAATTATCCATCACCTAATGTTGGTTCTCCGAATGTTGATGATGCATTTAATCGAACCTTTACTGTATCCCAAGGTTCTGGGGGATCGGATGATACATCTAAGGCATTTATAGATGGAATAAATAGCAATGGAAACATTGCATTTAAGACTTCAACGGCGCCATAAAAATTTATGGAAGATGTTACAATCTCGGAGTGACCGGATTTGAACCGGCGACCCCTTGCCCCCCAGACAAGTGCGCTACCGCTGCGCTACACCCCGCGGATTGTTTTTCCAGGTTTATGGAAAATAAGCTAGAGTCAAGATTCTTTCTACTACACTGACAAAGGTTGAGAAGAAGCTAAAAAATCTGGAGAGATGGCCCAAAGTATTTGGCCCTTGCAAAATTTTTCTTTAGCAACATTCAAAGCTATTGTTGTACCTGGAGAAAAATGGAGATTCTCGGTGAAATGAGAATCGCCCAACAATTTTGCAGCAAAGATAGTTATATCAGGATTGTGTGCAACAACTATGATTGCATCAGAATTAGTACAGTAATTTAATTTTGGCAAAACATTGGAACAATCACTTCCAGCGCTCAGACTTTCTGCAGAAAATATTCTCTCTGGGCTCATATTAAGTTCTTCGGCTAAGATATGTGCAGTGTGTTTCGTTCTTTGGTAGGGTGAATGGTAGATTTCTTTTATTTTAATATGGGAGTTGCGTACGAAAGCACCAATCTTGTGGATGTCATCTATGCCCTTTGCAGTCAATGCACGCTTTTGATCTGTCGTCTCAAGAGAAGCATCTTCTGCTTCCCCATGTCGAACAAGTATGATCTTCATGATACTTCCAGTAAATTTTGCATGAATGGGTACGGAAACCAAAAAAATATCTTTATTTTGAAATTTTTCTTTCACAGAAAGATTACAAACATCTCATAGAATTGTGGTAAAAATGGAAGAAAAACCGTATCGTCCGAATGTTGGAATGGTTGTTTTCAATCAAGATGGTAAACTTTTGGTTGGAGAGAGATACCAATTCCAAGGTGCGTGGCAATTCCCCCAAGGTGGGATTGATGAAGGTGAAGAACCAGATAAGGCAGCACTCCGAGAACTTTATGAAGAAGTAGGTATCTCAAAGCCAGAGCTAGTAGCAATTTATCCCGAATGGATTTTTTATGATTTTCCACCTAATCTAAAGCTACACGGAAAGATGGCAGACTACAAAGGACAAATGCAGAAATGGTATCTTTATTATTGGAATCATCCCGCAAGTAATTGCAATTTAGATATCCATGAGAGAGAATTTAAACAGGTTCAATTTATGGAATGGGATTTAATCCAAAATTCAATTGTTGAATTTAAGAAAGATGTTTATAAGAGACTAGAATCTGATTTTAAACCAAAAATAAAAAATTATCTATCTACGAGAAACTAGGATTAAGGAACCCTGTAAGACTATGGCAAAAGAAAAAGAAGTTCGAGCAAGAATCACAATTCGAGGAATAGTGCAAGGAGTAGGTTTTCGCTATTATGTTTTGCAAAAGGCACAAGAATCAAGATTAAAAGGTTACACACAGAATCTTCCAAATGGTGAAGTCGAGGTTGTTGTTGAAGGTGAGAAATTGTATATAGAAGATTTCGAGAAGGCAATGCACAGAGGTCCAACTAAAGCAAAAGTAACAGATGTCAGCACAATTTGGCAAGATGCACAAGGTAGATTCCGTACTTTTGAAATCAAAAGGTAAGTCGATTTTTTAATTCTTTTTCATACTAACTCCGTAAGATAAGAAATAGGCGGTGTGTGTGAAGTATTTCATCATTCTTATCTTAGAGTCTTCATCAATCTCTTTCACTTCCTCCAGAGCATTCCGCATATGATAGAGCCATCTCTCTGCTGCTTTTTCAGCCATATTGAAATTCATATGCCTTCCGATTAAAGCGGGATGCCCTTTTCTGCGAGAATAATAAGCAGGTCCTCCCATCCTTTGCATAAAAAATTCAACCTGATTTTGGATAGCTTCATCCATAGGCTTGTTCTTGAATATATTCTTAAACCACTTCTCTTCTTCATCACTATATACTTTGGAATAAAAACACTTACTTAAATTCCAAAAAGTCTCTTCACCTAGCCGTGTGTAGAGATTCACTTCATCTATACTCATTGCTTCTTTAAGGGAAAGGCCGGTTTTTTCTTCAATCAAGGAATCTAAATCACTCATGAATTCAAACATATTTACAATTCCCTTTCGGTCAAATTTTAATCCTTTTTTCTACTTTCAAATTTAAATCTTCACCTTGGGTTAATGATATAATTTACACCAACTGGGAAAGCATTTCTCAATTTTCAATAAGCATATTCCGATAATTAGGGAAGAAGACTATGAATTCGAATCCTTCTTACAAACATTACCTTTTGTACTTATTGCTTGGTGCCTTCTTTGTTGGATGCTATAGCTTTAATCCAAAGAGTGCTCAATCTTCTATGATTATTCTTTCTGCAATTCTTGAAAAAGATGAGCCCATCATTAACGAATTTTGGGATGCAAAATTTGATAATGTAACCCTTCGAAAGGGCGATGTTTCTATTTCTTATTCACAAAAATCTGACCATTATTTCTATTTTTCTAATCTTACACCTGGACAATATGAACTTGGAGAATTAATTCATTTGATTCAGAAAGGAAATGGTGGAAATGCCTTTGCTAGTACGAAATCTCTTAGCTCTATAAAGCCTCCACTAACAAGAGAAGATAGAATGCTTACTTACGTAAACCTTGAGCCTGGGTCTGTTGTTTTTATGGGAGAGGTCTATGTTAAGGCAGACTTGAAGCTAAAGGGAGATATTGAAATCAAGGCTAAATTAAATAAAGATATCTCAGCTGAGAAAAGAGCTATTGATTATTTTTTAAAAAATTTCCCAAGGTCGGGTTGGGCTGAACTTTTAAAAGAACGAAAAAAGAATCTAAGTACGATTACTATTCAATAGCCTGAGAATATCTGATAGATTGATTTTCAATAAATACATGATTTTATTGGAAGATAATGAAATTATATGCAAAATTCTTAATGTTAATTTAACATTGGATCCTTAGTATGCTCGACGAAATATTTATAAATCCCGCCTTTATCAACCAAAGCTTTCTTCCAGATAACTTCTGAATCCTCACTACTAAATAAGAATTCTTCTTTGGGATGGTGAACCACCCATGAGAAACGATCAAATTCTGCTTCCAATTGCCCAGCACCCCAACCCGCATAACCTTGGTAGATGCGATAGATTGAGTCTGTCTCAATTAAATGCATGAGTAGTTCGTAGCTTCTTCCCATGAAGACCCCTGGAATGACTTCTACCCCAGGCTCAGGTGCATTAGCATCTTTGTGGACAACACAGACAAACATAGAATCGACAGGTCCACCTACCCAAATAGGATTATCCGCCGAGGGAACATCAGGAACGTTTTTTATGATTTCTCGAATGCTACTATCTGACATCTTATTGAGCGTAACACCGAAAGCTCCTGTTTCATCATGATCCACCATGAATATGATCGTTTTATGAAAAAAGTCAGTGACAACAGATGAGTTGGATATTAGTAGAAGACCTTTCGTTGATTCAGGTTTTTCCATAAAAATTTAACTCCTATTATTTGCCGTGAATTTCTTTCAGTATCATGTGGGCAACTTCGAGAGTTTTGATATCAGATTCTCCGCCTATGTATTTCATCTCTGGGTTCAAAATGCAATTTACAAAGTGTTCGTGCTCTTGTTTGAGAGGATTATCTTTGTGTACAAATATTTTTTCAACGATGGACTCTTGGCGGTATTTAATCTCACCTTGTCCTAATAGAGTATTAGAACTTGCCTGTCTATGCAATTCAATCTCTTGGTCTGTAAAATCTAGAAAGACATAAGTATCCTTTTCAGAAATATTTAATGTTCGAATCTTTGCTTGTGTGCAACGAGAAGCATTCATATTTGCTACACAGCCATTTTCAAAATCTATAACAACTGAGGCTATGTCTTCGTGTTCAGAGACGACTTTGACACCTTTTGCACTTACAGATTTGACTGGGGATTTCACTAAATTAAGAACTATATCAATATCGTGAATCATCATATCGAGAACTACACCAACATCCTTAATCCTTGGATTGAATGGTGAAAGTCTTCTTGATTCTATAAGTAGAGGTTGGTTGATGATTTTGCCAAGCTCTAAGACAGCTCCATTAAAGCGTTCAATGTGTCCAACCTGGAAAACCAATTTCTTATCTTGTGATATTTTAACAAGTTCTCTTGCTTGCTCCACAGTCTCAGCTATAGGCTTTTCAACTAATACGTGTTTACCTGCTGATAAAGCTTGTTTGGCTAGTTGGTGGTGCAAAAAAGTAGGTGCTGCAATTACAATTGCATCTACCTCAGAAATCATTGCATCAACAGTAGGAAATGCAGTTGTCTTGTGCTTTTCTGATATCTGATTTGCTCTTTCTGGATCAGCATCATAGATCCCTAACAGAGTCCCTGTTGAGAGCTGCTTTGCAACATTCACATGGTATTGACCCATGTGACCAGTACCTATAACGCCAATCTTTACTTTTTCTGTCATTGTATTATGGTGCAAATGCCCTATTAGGAGAACAATCCACTTTTTTTATTTATGGATAGGTTTTCACCTGATTCTTTTGCAAATTCTTCTAATAGCTCTTTTTGTTTTTTATTGAGTTTTTTAGGAATTTCTATCTTCACAATGACGTGTTGGTCTCCTTTTCCGTAAGCCCCAAGATAAGGGATTCCCAAACCTTTCATACGGAAGGCTTGTCCAGATTCTGTTCCCTCGGGAATTTTTAAGGCTATAGTCTTGCCATCTATTGTGGGAACTTCAATTTCCCCACCGAGGCATGCCATAGCTAAAGAGATTGTTTTGATAACGATTAAATCGCTACCGTTTCGTTCAAATGTTGGGTGCTTTTTAATATGTGTAACAACATAAAGATCACCCTTAGGACCGCCGCCTGGGCCAGACTCTCCCTCACCGGATACCTTAAGTCGAGATCCATTTTCCACACCTGCTGGAATTTTAATATTAATGGTTCTTCTCTTTTCTACGAGTCCAGCGCCATGGCAAGTTTTGCAAGGGGAAGCTATGATTTTTCCTTTTCCATTGCACCTTGGACAGGTAGTTGTAACTGAGAAAAAGCCTTGGGTTCTACGAACCTGACCACTTCCACCACAATCAGGGCAAGTGGAAACAGAACTTCCCTTGGCTGCCCCTGTTCCATTGCAATCCCCACAGGTTTCATTTCTTGGGATGTCTATCTTTACTTCTTTGCCAAGGGCTGCATCTTCCAAACCAATTTCTAAATTATAACGTATATCAGATCCTCGTTGGGGGCCGCCGCGTCTTGAAGTTCGACCTCCACCTCCCCCACCGAAAAATCCTTCAAAGATATCCTCAAAATTTCCAAAGATATCCGAAAAGTCAGTATAAGCTCCCTGTCCGAATCCACCTTGTCCGTAACCAGCTCCTGCATTGACACCAGCCTTCCCAAATTGATCATAGGCTGACCTCTTCTGAGCATCACGGAGAACTTCATAGGCCTCAGTAGCCTCTTTGAATTTTTCTTCCGCTTCTTTGTTCCCTTTATTCTTATCAGGGTGGTATTTAATCGCTAACTTACGATATGCGGACTTGATTTCATCGTCCTTGGCGCCTTTAGCGACGCCTAGGATTTCATAGTAACTTCTCTCTGCCATGTCTTATTTCTTCTCGTCGTCCACTACTGTATAATCAGCATCAACAACTTTTTCATCGTTCTCAGACTTACCATTCGCAGAACCACCATTTGCTGATGCATCTGGTCCAGTTGGACCTGCTTCTGGGCCAGCACCTGGTGCACCTTGGGAATAGAGTTTAGTGCTAATTTCAGTAGCAATCTTAGCAATAGATTCTTTAGCATTGTTTAGACGGTCGAGATCTCCAGAATCAATTGCTTCCTTAGCTCTCTTAACTTCGTCCAAGGCCATTTGCTTTTCTGATTCGCCAATTTTGTCTCCAGCCTCATTCACAGTTTTTTCTAAACCATAAGTGATGCTTTCCAACTCATTCTTAGCTTCAGCAATGGATCTAAGCTTCTTATCCTCATCAGCATGAGCTTCTGCTTCTTTAACCATCTTATTGATTTCATCTTCAGATAATCCAGAGGAAGACTCGATTCGTATCTTTTGCTCTTTCCCTGTTCCAAGATCTTTTGCGGATACATGAACGATACCATTTGCATCTATGTCAAAAGTTACTTCAATCTGTGGAACTCCTCTAGGTGCTGGTGGAATGCCCATTAGATCAAATCTACCAAGTGTCCGGTTATCCTTCGCCATCTCACGCTCACCTTGCATAACATGCACTGATACTGCGTTCTGATTGTCCGCGGCAGTTGAAAACACTTGAGATTTTCTTGTAGGTATTGTTGTATTTCTCTCTATGAGTTTAGTCATCACTCCACCTAGAGTTTCAATTCCAAGTGAAAGAGGAGTAACATCTAGTAGCAATACATCTGTTACATCACCTGCTAGAACCCCACCTTGGATAGCTGCACCAATCGCTACAACCTCATCAGGGTTTACAGATCTATTTGGCTCTTTACCAAAAATTTCTTTCACCAAGGCTTGGACTGCTGGAGTTCTCGTAGAACCACCAACTAAAACGACCTCATTGATATCAGAAGCAGATAAACCTGCATCTTTCAAGGCGTCTATACACGGTTTTCTAGATCTTTCAACTAATGATTTAGTTAGGTCATCGAATTTTGCCCGAGTTAAAGTCATATCCAAGTGTTTAGGACCAGTTGCATCCGCAGTTATAAAAGGGATGTTGATTTGTGTTGTTGTTGTTCCCGACAATTCAATCTTAGCCTTTTCTGCTGCTTCTTTCAATCTTTGAACGGTATTCTTATCAGCTGATACATCTATACCAGTCTGGTTCTTAAATTCATTGATCATCCAAGTCATAATCGCCATATCAAAGTCATCCCCACCTAAGTGAGTATCTCCATTGGTCGATTTAACTTCAAATACTCCATCGCCAAGTTCAAGAATCGATACGTCGAATGTTCCACCACCTAAGTCATATACTGCGATTTTTGCATTTGTTTGTTTCTTGTCGAAACCATATGCAAGTGCTGCAGCTGTTGGCTCATTGATGATTCTTTCTACTTCAAGGCCTGCTATTCGCCCTGCATCCTTGGTTGCTTGTCTTTGCTCATCATTGAAATATGCAGGAACAGTGACAACTGCCTTGGTAACTTCGTGACCCAAATAGTCTTCAGCTGTTTTCTTCATTTTCTGAAGTATTCTTGCTGAAATTTCTTGAGGTGTAAATTCACCTTGAGCGGTTTCAAATTTAACACCGTCATTCCCAGCACGAATCACCTTGTATGAAATATGTTTCATTTCATCTTGCGCTTCGTTGAATCTTCTTCCGATGAATCTTTTCGCTGAACGAATTGTATTTGTAGCATTTGTAATTGCTTGGTTCTTAGCAAATTGTCCAACTAAAGTTTCACCTTTAGAAGTGAATGCAACAATAGATGGTGTTGTTCTTGCTCCCTCTGAGTTTTGTATTACTACAGAGTCGCCACCTTCCATTACGGCAACACATGAATTGGTAGTTCCTAAGTCGATTCCTATGATTTTTTCCTTAGCCATAATCTTTTTCTCCTTAAAATTTATTGGTTTAGTTCTTTATACTCTTCTATCCATTCGAAAGCGGTTTACCAACTTTCACTCTAGCTGGGCGAATCGAATGTTGGTTCTCTCCATCCAAATAGTAGTATCCGGGTTGATAAACTTCTACTACGGTTTCTTCTTTGTATTCTTCCGATTCTACTGAATTAATAGCTTCCATCAACATTGGATCAAAGCTTTCATTCACAGGATTCAATCTTTTGATTCCTTCTTTTTCTATAACAGAAAGCAATTCCTTCTTTACCATATTTACACCGTCAACATAAGCTTTAAGCTCAGGAATTTCGGTAGTAACATTAGTTACGAGTTCCAAATTATCAATAGGATTTAGAAGATCATGAATGAAATTCTTAACAGCCTCTTTGCGTGAATTTAAAAGCTCGCTCGCAGTCCTTCTTTTATAATTTGTAAATTCTGCTCTCTCTCTTTGCCATGAATCTTTAAAATTCAATGCCTCTTCCTTAGCTTTCTTCAATTCTAATTCTAAGCTAGATTCTGCACTCACTGCCTCTGTTTGAATATTTTCAACTGGACTCTCTTCAGAATTACTTGATTCTTCTTGAGGAATCGTTTCTGTGTTTGTATCTTCTGCCATTTTCTCTCCTACCGACTAATTTTAGTTAACATATCCGATACCAATTTAGATGTGAATTCTATAATTGGTAAAGTACGGTTATAATTCATTCTTTGTGGACCTATAATTCCCATTGATCCTATTCTCTTCTCTCCCATCCTATAATTGGTGGCAATAATCGTAACTCCACCCAATAGATCTTCCCCATCCTTTCCTATAATAGTATAAATACCATCTTGAGTAACATATTCAGAGAAAAATTTCTTAAGAAATTGTTTCTCATCTAACAAAGATAACACATTTTGTAAACGATCATCTTCTTCTCTGAAATTATCAGCAATATTTTTCAGACCATCAATGTAAATATTATCATCTACATTGCTATCCATCTGAAACACGTGACCCATAACTTCAGAAAGATAATAAAAATCTTCAGGTCCTTCTCTTCGAACTTGCAATCTAGGTATGATCCTTTCTCGTATTTCTTTGAGATCATAACCAACAATGTGTTCATTCAAATATCTTGATACATTGTATAAGGATTCTTGTCCTATATGAGAATTTAAAAATATATTCCTGTTAATAACAGTCCCCGACCGCATAACAAAAATAACTAACACTTCACCGCCATTTACATGAATCAACTCGATATGTTTTAAAGTATCAAGTGATTTCTCGGGTCCGAGTACAACCCCAGCACTGCATGAAAGATTCGATAAGACTCTACTGGTTGCAATCAAGATTTGGTCCAACTTGAATTGCATTTTCAAGTACTCTTCTTGAATCTTCTGCTTCTCTTTCAAGGTAAGCTCATACAAACTTACCAAGCTATCAACATAGAAACGATATCCTCTTTCGGTAGGAACTCGCCCTCCTGAAGTATGTCGAGAAAGCAAATATCCCCAATCTTCTAAATCTTTTAAGACATTTCGAATTGTAGCTGCTGATAAACCAATTTCGTACTTTTCCGACAAAGTCTTAGAACCCACAGGACGATTGTCGTTGACAAATTCGTCTATCAATGATTTCAAAATAACTCTATGTCTAGGTGAAAGTTCCATACGATTCTAGTTTTTGCCTCGCCCTTTCCTTAGCACTCTATCTATTAGAGTGCTAAAAACTATATCTAGATTGGGATTTTTTGAAAAAATGTCAAGAATTTTGAAAAAAATAACTCTCAGATCCTATTTCGAAGCAGAAAAATGGTTTTTTTACCCTTGAAAAGCGTTTCCTTGATAAAAAATGAACTAAGAAAAGAAAAATATTTCAAGAAATCCATAATTTAAAAAATTGCAAGTATGACTTCCACCCATTCTATCCAAAACGGATTTTCAGCTAGTATAGGCAATACACCTTTAATTCGAATCCCCTCCCTCTCCGAAGAAACGGGTTGCACTATTTTAGGGAAGGCTGAGTTCTTAAATCCAGGAGGTTCGGTCAAAGACAGAGCGGCTTTGTTTATCATCGAAGAAGCTGAAAAAAATGGAAGCCTTAGAAAAGGTGGAACTGTTGTAGAGGGAACAGCGGGAAATACAGGAATTGGACTCACCCATATTTGCAATAGCAAGGGTTATAAGGCTCTTATTATCATTCCTGAGACGCAATCTATAGAAAAAATTGAACTATTACGAACTCTTGGTGCAGAAGTCCGAACTGTTCCCGCGGTACCGTACAAAGATCCAGGAAACTATGTTCGAGTTTCTGAAAAAGTTGCCTCCGAGATGGAAAATGCAATATGGGCTAACCAATTCGACAACCTAGCCAATCGCAACGCACATTTTCAAACAACGGGTCCAGAAATCTGGGACCAAACCAAAGGAGAAATCCATGGATGGACTGCGGCTATGGGAACAGGTGGAACTTATTCTGGTGTTGCTTTGTTCCTGAAACAACAAAACCCCAAAATTCAAACCGTTGTTGCAGAGCCCTATGGCTCAGGACTTTATAATTACTTCAAAAATGGTGAAATCAAAATCGAAGGAAGCTCAATAACGGAAGGAATAGGAAACTCTCGTATAACAAAAAATATGGAAGACATGCCTGTAGATGATTGCTTTCGTATTGATGATGTAGAAGCGATTCAAATTTTGAATAAAGTTCTGAAGAAAGATGGACTCTTTCTTGGTGGATCAGTAGGAATCAATCTTGCTTCTGCTGTGCATCTTGCCAAAAAACTCGGCCCTGGTCACACCATAGCAACTGTGTTATGCGATGGTGGAGCAAGGTACCAATCTAAATTGTTTAACCGAGAATTTCTTCTAAGTAAAGGTTTCAATTTGAAAGAAATTGGGTTTGAGAATTTCTAATCTCTTCCAAGAAAAAGTCAATTTCTATTTCTTCTCACTCTTCTTCATTACAAAAGAGGCAATAGTTAGCAGAAGTCCTCCCCAAAATGCAGGCCAAAATCCTGGAACAGAAAGTAAGTTCGGGAAAAATTTGCCAATGAGGACTAAAACAAATCCATTCACAATTAATCCAAGAAAGCCTAAACTTAAATAGTAAACCAACCAACCAATTCCTAAGGTGAAAATCACAAGCAACTTGCGAATCACCCAATTGATGAATAAAAAAGCTATCACAACGAAAACACTGTTGAGAGGATCACCCAAAACTTTAAAACCAGGATTGATCCAAGGAAAAAGGTAAACCACAACTAAGGATTGGAGAACTAAGGCTAGCAAAAAGTGAATCATAAGAACCTCTTATTTACTTAGATAAAATAAATTCATAAATTCTTTCAATGAATTCTAGGATTTATCTAGAATTTTTTAGAATTTAGAAATTGCATCCTTGCCGGAATTTTTTGATTTATAAAGTGCTATATCTGCACATTTGATGACTTGTTCCAAAGTTTGGGTTTGACCGAATCGAACATAACCTAAGCTAATTGTTATGTTAAGATAAAAATTTTCGAATACAAAAAATCGATAGTGCTTCACAGCTAGACGCAATCTTTCTAATACTTTGTAAGCTCCTTCCTCATCAGTTTCAGGAAGTAGAAAACCAAACTCCTCACCACCAATACGTCCGACCGTGTCTTCTTCTCTTAGATTCTCAATAAATACTTTAGATATATTTCTTAGAACCAAATCTCCGATGTCATGCCCATAGGTATCATTGATTTCTTTGAAATTATCAATATCGACAATAGCTAGTGTAGCATGTCGATTATGACGGATGTTAGTTGCGATTAGCTTTCGAAATGAGTCGTAAAAAGATCTTCGATTAGGAATCATTGTGAGTTCGTCTATGAAGGCTAACTTTTTCAGAGTTGCCATAGTCATTCTTTGGTTTTCTTCAAGAGATTTGCGAAATTGAATATCTCTCATAATTCCTGCAAATAACCTAAGACCCTGAGATGAAGATTGAATCTCAAAAGATTTCATTTCTACTGGAAGGATACGATTTGTTTTCGTGCGAATGTTAAACTCTTTGGTTCCAGTATTAAATATTGAATTGAATATTTCTAAAGACTCAGAAGTAAGATTTGTTGATGGCTTATGATTGGAATCTTCTTGTTTGTCCCTTTCTGATTCGTTATAGATTAAAGAGGCAAATTCAAATTGTTGATTCAAATCTTTGCTGTCATATCCTGTCAAAGTTTCGCAAGCTGGATTGAAACATTCAACAAATCCACTTTCGTTCACAACCCAAATAGCATCCAGTGCTCTATCGATGATTTCTTTGAAAAGAGATACTTCCACTTTCATGGGGAACCCCATACTTCACCGCCACCCTTGAACTTGCGGTAAGAATCTCTCCACCTATGAATATCATTTTCATTGATGGCAGGTTGGTTCTGGCGATCGGACTTAGACAAAAGTTTAGAAAATTGTTTGTTGGGTAATTTCTGGTACCAGTAAGCAACCGATGCTAAATCCAAGGTTAGGCTATTGGCGTGTCCATGTTCAATGGTTCCCAAAAATGACTTATGAAATACAATAGGAGATTCCAGAAAAAATCTGTATAAATGAGTCCTCCCCATCCAACCGATACTTTCGCTTACTCTTGGATAACCAAAGTAAGGATGATGGAAAACTTCCTTAGGACACCAAGCTGTATTGAAAAAATCCTCTGTTCCTGTTCCCCTAAGTCTAGGAGGCCATTCCTTTCCATCAATAAAGATCATATCATCGCCTTCCCCATACCACATAGGGCTTGGAGAATCTACATAATATTGGATACCTACAAAATGACCTTCGCCCTCAATATCTGCAAAAATATAGTTATCCTCATAAGAGTTCTTCCCTTTTTCCATGGGTCCAAGAACATTCCTGTCATTTTCAGTATCTAGCTTTGTATTAGGCTTGGTTATTGTCTTCTTCCACTGGGCATGGAAGCGTGGACTATTTGCAGGAATGTCCTTTCTTTTTTCATACTCAATGTAGTAATAAAAACTTCCGATTTCCTCATCACTCTCATTCTCAATTGTAATCTTTGCCCCTTTCGAAAATGGCATAGAAAAATAGGAATTCAGAGCTTTTCCTTTCTTAGGGGCAGCTACTATTGGAAGACTATTCATTATGTATTCTTCACCCCAGCCTTGTCCAAAAAAGTCACCTAATGGAGATTCTACGCTAGGATGCTTTTGGTTATCCCAATACATCCTTATGACTGAATTTCGTAAAATCATTTTATCCTTGGACCATAACGTAATCCAGATGTGACGAATTACGCCACTAGTATTGGATTCGAAAATTGTCCTTGAACTACGAGGTGGAATTTTAACAAAATCATCATTCCCATTTGTGGCATCAAAGGAAGATTCGCGAAAATTTTCATAGTCTTGCCTTGATTGCCACAGATTCTCCAAAGAATCGGAAAATATAGAATTGCTGAGAAATAATAAAATGCATAATCCACTAAAAAATGCCTTTATGGTTCTCAGATTCAACATACAAATGGTTCTCTATCGTATAGCGCCTGGTTAATTAATCAAGTACTTTGATTTAAATTTGGTTGAATCCACCAAGAAAAAATCAAAGCAACAAATACAGATTGAATAAATATTTCTGAGAGGATTGTTAAATGAATTTTCCAAGAAATAAAATTTTGTATAAACAGCATACCTTCTAAATTACCTACAGATGGAGATATAGCCGCTAGGCCAGAAAGAACAAAATAGTGACTGAATAGAAACCATGATTTATGAATGTAATTCTTAGAATCTAGAAGAGGTTTTATGCTATAAATTACACTGCCAATTAATAATCCACGTATCATTTGTACGGGTATCATCCAGATCAGAACTTCGCTCCAATGCGAAGAATCGCTAGGACTGATGAGAAATTTAGAAAAGACTGGTTGAGATCCTTGGTAGTATTCTTTTGAAATAAAATTAAAGAAAAGAGTTCCTACTACCAAATAAACTAGAACTAAGGCTGTGGTGAATTTTAAGGTAAATCGAATCATAGGCAAATCTTTCCATATACAATAATATATTCTAGACGAATTTTAGATTTTTTAAAAACTAAAATCTAATCTGCATGAAACTGAATCTGCCCTCTAGAATTTCAAGAACCCTGGAAAAAGGAAAAAGCAATCTTTCCGGTAGATTTTTAACCAAACAAATATCCTACATAATTGATTCGACTATCAATTCTCTCTTTCACACCTTGGAAGCAGAATTTAAATTTGGGGATAAACTTTGTTTAGTGGCAATAGGCGGATATGGGAGAATGGAACTTGCTCCTCATTCCGATATTGATCTTCTTTATCTTCATGATAACTTAAATGATGATATTTTAAAAATTGTAATCTCAAGAATAAATAACTTCCTTTATGATTCTGGAATGCAAGTTGGACACAGTTGCAGAACGGTAGAGGAATCTAAAGACTATATTGATAATATCCAATCTTTTCATGCAATTTTAGATTCTAGATATCTCATAGGTTCCGAAAAGTTATTTCTTCGGTACCAAAGAGAATTTTTAGATAATTTTCCTAAAGATTTAGTTCATGAATTCAACCAAAGAAAATTTAATTTACTAGAACGAAATATTTTATCTAGTCATACACCTCTGCTTTTGACTGAACCTGATATTAAAAACGGTTCCTTGGGATTGAGAGATATTCAAAATATTTATTGGATAGAAAAGACACTAAGCGAGGCCTCAAATATTTCAAAAATTGGAATATTCGATTTTTTTAATAAAGATGAGTCCTTGGGAATTGTGCAAGCCTATGATTTTTTACTTAGAACTAGAGTTAGTCTTCATATGATTTCTGGAAGAAAAAACGATAGAATGGATCTTGCTCAACAACCAAACTTGGCTGAAATTTTAGGATTTGGACCAAAAGGAATTTCATCTGTTGAAAGTTTCATTTCGACATACTATAAATACCAAAAAGATATTTATAATTACATAGGCTATTATCTTGATTTTAGAAAATTTAAACCAACAAGCTCCCCTTTACAACCAATTCACTCTCATGGTCTAAATCTCCTTGCCTCCCATAAATATCTATACCCTCCTAAAACTGAGAAATTATTCACAAACCCTGACTCTTTGTACCAAGATGTTATTGCTGTTTTCCTTATTGCCCAAGAAAATCATCTAGAACCTTCTCCTAGCCTAATGAACGAACTTAGGTTTGCTGCTAATTTCTTGGATGATGATTTTAAAAATCATAAAGGTGCTATTGATTGCTTTCTTAAACTATTGAAGAATAATCACAAAGTAGGGAAATTTCTTACTTGGATGCATGAATCCAATGTTCTAGGAAAATTATTTCCTGAATTTGGTGCTTGTTTGAATTTTCCCTTATTCAGCTACCACCACGAATACCCAGTTGATGAACATTCTCTATTGATTCTTAGAGAATTAGATCGCTTAGTTGAAAAGATCTATGAAGATAGAGAAGTTCAAGAAGTTTTTAACTCATGTCAAAATATTCATATACTCTACCTTGCTTTGCTTATCCATGATGCAGGAAAAGTGAAAGAAGGAGATCATTGCCAGTATGGTGCAGAACTCTCCTCTGCAATTTCAGATAGAATTGGTCTGAATACTGAGGAAGCGAATTTATTTCGATTTCTAGTTGAACACCATATCGATATGTCTGAGTTAAGTAACAAAAGAGATATTTATGATCCAAGTTTGGTTTTAGAATTTTCTGAATTGGTTGAAGATATAGATAAGCTTTCCTTGCTTTATGTATTAACAATTATAGATACTAAGTCAGTTGGTCCAAGTATTCTTACGAATTGGAAGAAAGATATCCTTTATAAGTTGTACCAATCAACTAGACAGTCGATTCTTGAAAAGAATACCAAAATTGATTTAGAATTATCCAATATTTCACAATTAAGAAATTATTTACTTACTAAAGAGAATCTAGAAGAAAATATTATTAATGCAATTATAGACTTTGCAACAATTTGTAAGCCGAATTCTTATTCAAGCTATAATACTTTCCGAAGAATTTTACAACATTTTACTCAACTTCAAATACTGAAACAAAGTAAAAAGAATTATCATATTGAATTTGAGAAAGAACCTTCCTATACTATGATAACTGTATATACTAATTTTAGAAAAGATGTAATGATGCACATTGCAGGTTCTGTGAGTTCTTTGGATTTGAACTTAGTAGGTATGCGACCATTTCGATATAGTGATGAAAAAGATGATCTTTTAATTACACAAGTTCAAGTCACTGATTCTATGGGTTCTGGAGACATTCCTTCTAACACTTTAGATCATTTGCAAAAGACATTAGCATCCACATTGAATCAGGAAATCAGTCTAGATGAAGTAGCACTCGTTCCTAAGATCTGGATAGAAAAATCAGAGACCATAGAAGGGCTAGTCGATGAGATGGTAAAATTTATTAATAATCCAAATGATAATTTTACAATAATCGAAATTCGCCTACCTGATTCTATTGGACTCCTGTATAGAATTTTAGTTACCTTAAATGATTTGGGAATTGAATTATTATTTGCTAGAATATCAACAAGTGCGGATTTTGCATTTGATACATTTTATGTTATTGATCAACTTTCGGAAAAGTTAACAGATTCTATACTTATTGCAAAAATAAGAGATAAGATCTACCAAACTTCCCGAATCAATTGGGATTCGAAACTTGTTCCCACATTACAAGAGATATATTTTTAGGAGATTTTATGAGCTGGTGGAAAGATGCTGTTGTATACCAAATTTATCCAAGAAGTTTTTATGATTCCAATGGAGATGGCATTGGTGACTTAGAAGGAATCATTCAAAAACTAGATTATTTAAATGATGGAACCAAAAACTCACTTGGTATTGATGCAATTTGGTTATCACCTATTTATCCGAGTCCTATGTATGATTTTGGTTATGATATTTCTGATTACAATTCTATAGATTCTGTATTCGGTGATATACCAACTTTTAAAAGACTTTTGGAAGAAGCTCATAAACGTGGGATTAAAATTATTCTTGATTTAGTAATCAATCATACTTCTCATTTACATCCATGGTTCTTGGATTCTAGATCTTCTAAATCTAGTCCAAAGCGAGATTGGTATATTTGGAGAGATGGCAAAGAAGGGAAAGAACCGAATAATTTTCTAGCAGCCTTCGGTGGAAAGGCATGGACCTTAGATGAAAAAACAGGACAATACTACTACCATTCTTTTCTTGATGAGCAACCAGATTTAAATTGGAGAAACCCAGAAGTAAAAGAAGAGATCTTCAAGATGATCAAGTATTGGTTAGATATGAAGGTTGATGGATTTCGCCTAGATGTAGTTAATTTATTTTATAAGGATGCTGAGTGGCGAGATAATCCATCTAGAATGTTTAAAGGAATTCGTCCTTACGATCGTCAGGTTCATATCTATGATAGAGACCAACCTGAAATGCACGACTTATTAAAAGATTTGCGTAAGCTATTAGATTCATATGGTGACAAAATGTCCGTCGGTGAAGTTATGATGGACCCACCAGGTAAGGTGTCTATTCCTGCTTCTTATTATGGTCAAAATGACGAATTGCACATGGCTTTCAATTTTGCATTTCTGTATTCTTTCTGGGGTGCTGAAAATTTCAAAAAAGTCATCGATGATTGGCAAGATGCACTTGGACCAAACAATTGGCCGAATTATACTTTAAGCAATCATGATTTCCGAAGGCACATATCTAGATACTATGCAGGTAAGAATTCTATAGCTAGAGCAAAGCTAGCAGCTCTTATGCTATTGACCCTTAGAGGAACTCCATTCATTTACTATGGTGAAGAAATCGGGATGGAAAGTGAGAGAGTTGCACGGATGGACTTACGAGATCCAGTTGGGATACGATATTGGCCCCTACATCCAGGTCGCGATTCTGAGAGAAAACCCATGCCTTGGGATGATTCTTATTCGGGAGGATTTACAAAAGGGAAACCATGGCTACCAGTTTATACTAAGTACGAAAAGAGAAATGTTCAATTATTAAAATCACAAGAAAATAGCATTTGGAAATTTTACCGCGACATTATACATTTGAGAAAATCATCTCAAGTATTAAAAGAAGGAAATATTGAGACATTTATAAGTCCTGATAAGAATATCCTTTATTATAAAAGAGAACTGGGTGGAGTTCAAAATTATATTTTCTTAAATTTTTCAGCTGAAAATTCTATAATCAATATTCCTCCTAACTGGCTACCT
The DNA here is from genome assembly GCA_022402465.1 of Leptospiraceae bacterium. Classification (GTDB taxonomy): domain Bacteria; phylum Spirochaetota; class Leptospiria; order Leptospirales; family Leptospiraceae. The sequence goes on from JAKRSH010000007.1 coordinate 220,786, forward strand.
AAGAAAATATTGATTGATAATGTTTTCAATTATGAAAAAGATACAGCATTCCAAGAAAGCAAAATTTTTACTATGCTTCCCTACCAAGCTATTTTACTAAGCGATCGATAATTTGTGTTACTAAATAAAATTCTTGCAGTAAAATTTGAATTCTTTCTATGTCAATTGAATTGGTAGATTCTTCCAATTCAATTGCTAAATCTTTGATAATATCCAATTCTAATTCCTCTGATAGGTCTTTAAGTTCTTTTGAAAATTCAGCGATTTCATGAATCTTCATTGAAGAGGTAACCTTTTCCCATTTAGGTTTGAAATTATAGAAAATTTTGGAATGAATAGTATTTAAAATATCTAGTGATTTGGAACTAAATTCATCATCCCAATTTCTTGTAAGATTACTAGGTTTAAAATCTTGTATGCTATCTAAATTATATATAAGTTCTTCACATAATACTTTAACTAATTCATTTCTTGTGATTGGTTTAATAAGCAGATGGTTCAATACTGATTTAAGTTCATTCGATTGAGGAACATCAAAGGTATAAGTTGTTACACCTATAAAAATCATATTTGAATATAAATCTCTAAGCCCTTTTACATATTCTAGAACATTATCATATTGCAATGGTATTTCGATAATAATTATATTCGGCACCCATGATTTTATTGTTGGAAATGATTCTTCAATTCGTTGAATAGTCTTTGTCAATAAATTTGAATCTGATAAAAATACTGAAATTATTTCTAAATTATTTATATCTGAATCTATAATTAAAATTTTATCTTCTTTAAATTGATAATTGATTTTTCCATTTGGATTGTTAGTATGAGAATTGGGTAACTTCGAATATGAAATATTGGGAAGTTCCACTGTGAACTTTGTTCCAAGACCAATTTGAGACTTTAATGAGATGTTACCTGAAAGCAGGTCTACAAATCTTTTGGTTATACTTAATCCTAGTCCAGTACCCCCATATTTTTTATTAATACTTGATTCTACTTGGTAAAAAGGATTAAAGATATTCTTCAAATTTTGAGAATCTATTCCTATACCTGTATCAATTACTTCAATTTGTAATTTGGATTTTTTTGTTTGGTAATTAAGAAATAAGTTAAAGTTTAATTCCACCTGACCTTCGTGAGTAAACTTTATAGCGTTACTCAATAGATTAATTAAAATATGACGCAGTTTGTCTTCGTCATAAAAAAGCTGAATATATTCACAATTATTAATATTTGTTAGTATTTTAATGCTTTTCTTTTGAGCTGAAGATTGAAACATACTTACTATTTCAGAAACTAAAGCTTCCAATTGAAAAAAGGAATTTTTAATATCAACTTTTCCTGAATCTATTTTAGAAAATTCTAAAATACTATTAATAATAGATAGTAAAGCTTTACCTGAATTATTGATTCCATCCAAATAATTTTGGTATTCAGCACTAAATATTTTATTCTTCAATATTTCTGAAAAACCAAGAATCGAATTCATTGGAGTTCGTATTTCATGACTCATATTTGCTATAAATTCTGATTTTGCTAAGGATGCTGCTTTTGCATCAAGAATTGCCTTATTAAGTGTCATTTGATTTTTTAACAAAGATTCTTGCACTTTTAACCTAATCGAAATTTCTTTCTGAAGTTTTTCATTTATAAGAACCAGTTCTTCTGCTCTTTGAGAGACTAGTTTTTCTAAATTCATTTTTTTATGAATTATATCATTTTCGTTGTCTTGGATTTTTTGAATTAATTTTTGGTATGCCTCTATAAAAAACCAAAATTCTTTATCTACTTCTTGTTCAACATTTGCATTATTATTTCCATTTAAAACTTCAAGTGTATAGCTTTTGATTCCCTTTAAAGACAGATTGACTTTTTTCTTATATTGAAGTAATAAAAACAAACTCGATAGTAAACTTATCGTAGATAAAATAAATAATACCCAGATTAATTCAACTAAGTTATCTTTGTATGTAATTTTTTCTGTAAGATGGTTTAATTTTATTTCATTAAGAAGGGGAAAAGAATTTATATTTTTTTCGATTTCTACAATTAGATTTAATACATCTAATTTGATTTGAGTATTTCTATTTATTTCTAAATTGATTTTGATTAATGTATAAATAGAAAATGCTATAGATAGAATACAAAGGATTTTAATTCCCAATCTAATTTTATCATTGAGATTAAGCTTATTGAAGATCATTCTAAAACATTGAATATAGGATAATTATCTTCAGATCTAGTATGAAATTTAACTTTAGAATTTATTTGAATCTTTTTATTAAACGAAAAATCTATATATGCTAATAGATTTAGGCCTTCATCTAGTTGAATCATAGCTAAATAGTAAGGAGTTTTGGTTGACATTCGTCCGAAGCCCACATTTATCTTTGAATAAGAATAAATGATTCCTTCGCCTTTTAACTTTATATCAATCCAATTGTTTTGTGAACATTGCGGGCACTTATAGTGGGCGGAAAGTGTTAGGAATCCACAAGAGTTGCATTTTTTACAATTAAGCTCCTGGGATTCCATAAATGTATTAACCTTTAATTCTTTCGATAATAGTGGCTATACCCATTCCACCACCAATACAAAGAGTAATTAATCCGTACTTTCCGTCTCTTCTTTCTAATTCATCCAGAACAGTACCAGTAAGAATCGCTCCTGTTGCACCAAGTGGATGTCCTAAAGAAATAGCTCCACCATTAACATTGATTCTATCTTCAGGAACGTTCAAAGTCTTTTTTACATAAAGAACAACGGATGCAAATGCTTCATTGATTTCCCAAAGATCAATGTCGTTCACACTAAGTCCTGCCATTTTCAAAGCCTTTTGCGAAGCAGAAACTGGTCCAGTCAACATAATAGTTGGCTCTTCGCCAGTTGCAACAGTTGCAATAATTTTAGCTCTAGGTTTCAATCCGTATTTCTTTAATCCTTCGTCATTTGAAATCAATAATGATGCTGCTCCATCCACAATTCCTGAAGAATTTCCAAGTGTATGGATATGATTAATTTTTTGAATTTCAGGATAGCTCTTTAATGCTATGGCATCTAATTCTTTTTCACCAATTGTTTTAAAAATTGCAGCAAGCCCAGATAGAAATGCATAATCAGATTCAATACGGGGACTTTCATCTTCCGTAACAATTGTACCGTCATCAAGCTTAGTAGGAATTATAGACTTTTTAAAATAGCCATTCTTAATTGCATTTGCAGCTTTGATCTGAGAAGATTCAGCAAATCGATCCGCTTCTTCTCTAGAGATACCATATTTTGTTGCGATTAAATCTGCTGAGATACCTTGAGGAACTAAATTATAATGCTCTGCTATGTGAGGATTGCCAACAGTGAAATCTCTTCCAAGCATATCTGCGCCCATTTTCACTCGAGACATAGATTCGATTCCGCCACCTACTCCCAAATCCATAGCTCCTGATGAAACATGGTTGGCAACATTATTGATGGCTTGCAATCCTGAACCACAAAACCTGTTCACAGTGTAACCTGGTACGGAATTGGGCCACTGAGCAGCCATTACGGCATAACGAGCAATACAAGCTGCTTGGTCTTCAACCTGGCTTACACAACCCATTACTACTTCTTCAACTTTATCTGGATTGATAGAATTTCTTTCGGCAAGTGCCTTTAGTGTTACTGCTGAGAGATCTTGAGGGTGGACTGACGCGAGTGATCCACGTTTTTTTCCTTTTCCACGTGGAGTTCTTACTGCATCTATAATATACGCATTATTCATTTAAATTACCTCTTTATTAAAATATAGAATTAAATTGTAAAAAAGTGGCAACTAAATAATCTTTATAAAATCAACTTATGATGGATTTCAGTTTTTTAAATCTAATTGGTCAACCTGCAATGGCTCTTGACGCTAATTTAAAAATTCTAGGTATTAATAGTCATGCCAAGAAAAGGTTCCTGGATATTGCTAGAATTCCAGTACAAGAAAATGATAACCTAACAAATAAGCTACATAATTCCAGTTTTCAAGAAATTTACAATGTATTTATTCATTGTATTTTAAAAATGAAAAAAGAACAAATTGAATCAATTAATCATCAAATTTTTTTAACTATAGATCTCTCGATTCAATTGCATATTAAAATAAATAAAATCGAGGATACTTTTTTCTATCTTATCACATCCAGTAATATCACTCAACAAGCGAATCGATCAACAAAATTAAAAATTAGGTACGAAGAACAATTAGATGTTTTTCGTAATCTCTTTGACTTGGCTCCTATCGGTCTAGCAATAAAAGACTTAGAAGGAGGCTTCTTCAAAGTCAACCAAGGACTTTCTCATATTACTGGCTATACTAAGGAAGAGATTATTCATCTTCCTTTGAATAAAATTTTTCCAAACTCAAATAATCAAAGGGAGAAGGATTTAATTTCTGTATTAATATCCCAAAAAGAAGATAATTTTAAAACCGAAAGAGAGATTCTAAATGTAAATGGAGACAAAATTATAGTTCTAGAATCTTTGCATTTAATTCGAGATGAATTAGATCAACCATTTATTTGTATAGTTTCTTACCAAGATATAACAGAAGAAAGAAATCTACAAAAGAAATTAATCGAATCTAGACAGATGGAAGAATTAGGTAAATTATCGGGAGGCATAGCTCACGATTTTAACAATATGTTATTACCTGTTACACTTTGTTCGGATCTTGCTTTACAGGAAATTGAAAACTTGAATCTTCCCCTTTCCAATGAAATATTGAAATTCCAGAATTATTTTAGAAAGATTTCAACTGCTGCTCTTCGTGCAAAAATTTTAATTCAAAAACTATTCCAATATTCAAAAACAGGTATCTATGAATTGACACCGTTGAAATTAGAAGATGAAATAAAGAAAATTTACAATCGTTTAAAATTTGAAACACCCCAACACGTTAAATTAGTCTTGGAAATCAATGACAAAGACTTACCAATATTAGGGGAAGCGCTTGGATTAGAGCAAATTGTTGAAAATTTAGTATTCAATTCTTTTCATGCTTTGTCCTATCTTCCCGATGGTATTGTAACGATCCGAATTTTTGCAGATTTCAATGATGCAATTCTTGAAATAGAGGACAATGGAAGCGGAATTCTTGAAAAAGAACTTCAGAACATCTTCACGCCATTCTATTCGGGACAGAAATCTTCCAAGGGACAGGGTATGGGCTTGATTGTAGTGCAAACTATTGTGCATAAAATGAATGGGAAATTGAAGTTTTATTCTAATCCAGGTAAGGGAACCATTTTTCAAATTAGCTTTCCAAAACTACTTAAATAGATTTTTTTCTTGCAATCGCCTTGACATAAACAAGTATAATTTGCAAGAATTGTCTATGCTAGAAGATGAAAGAAGAAATAATTTTGCTTTAAGATTATCAATCGATAACCTGAAAAATATAATCGAAATCTTAGAAGATGATAAGAAGCCTACTAAGGAACAAATTTCTTATGCGAAAGAAGATATTAATAACATGGTCGATGCCATTACAAATTACCATGCTAGATTTATAGAATTACTTGAAACAGTGAATAATATTAAAGAACTCGAAAAGAGATTAAATCTTTAATTTACCAATGCAATAATGAGGACAAAATGAAACATCCAGTAAACAAAGAACTAAAACCATCTTTAAATAGAAAACTTTTTCAAATAATTTCAACTATAAGCTTAATGATATTTTTTTCGAATTGTGGAACTGTTCCATATAAACCTTCTGATTTAAAGACCTTAGATCTTCAAGGTCATAGAGGAGCTAGAGGTCTTCGTCCTGAAAACACCTGGCCCGCTTTTCAAGCTGCAATCGATTACAAAATGACTACACTAGAATTAGATACAGTTTTAACGAAAGATGGTAAGGTGATCATCCACCATGATTCAGAAACCAATCCCGTAATTTGTCAAAATGCAGATGGTAGCACTATTCAAAAAATAAATTTATACGAACTTACCTTAGATGAATTAAAACAATTAGATTGTGGAACTTTACAAAATCCTAAATTTCCTGAGCAAGTTCCAGTACCTGGAACTAAGTTAATTACAATCGATGAATTTTTTAAATTAGTTGCTGATGTGGAAAAAAAGAATGGTCCTAAGGCTACTCAATTTCTCTATAATATTGAAACAAAATTTCCCAATGACAATAACTCCTCAGTGAGTGAAGAAAGAATGAAGCTTCACGTCAAAACCTTAATCCAGAGTATAGAAAAGGCAAAGACTTCCAAACGAGTAACTCTACAATCTTTTTACCTACCTGCACTAAAAGAAGCTGAAGCAATCAATCCTTCCATAAAAAGGTCAGCCCTTTTTGCTCCAACCTATTTCCAAGGCTTAATGATTATACTTGGATTTGGAAATTCCTATCGAAGTGAAATCATTGCAAAATCAGAAGAAATTCATGCAAATATTATTTCGCCTTACTTTCTTTATGTGACACCAAAGTTTGTAGCTACTTCTCATTCTAAAAGCCTTGCAGTAATTCCTTGGACTGTAAATGATCCCAAGGAAATGAAACGTCTCGTAGAATGTGGAGTGGATGGAATCATTTCCGATTATCCCAATCGACTAAGAGAATTTGTAGATTTAGAATCAGCGATTCTACAAACTGAAAATAAATAATAAATGGATCCTATGCATCGATTCTGTAGTAAGATTTTAAAAGTTCAAATACTCTTTGGATTTAGTATCCTCCTGCCTTTTATTGCATGTGGAGGTGATCTAGATTCAGAGCTTAACATAGAACAGAACGAAGAATCCCTAACTTTCTTTAAGGAAACTTACAACGAAAGTCGAAGTGCATTTAAAGAAACATATGAACGAATTTCCGCAGAATATCCCAATGCAACTATAGGTTCCTTTTCCATACCAGGTTCAGATACTGATCTTACTGTAGATTATATCTTTTTTGCCTCATACAAAAAGAACGATAAAACCCTTGTCCTTACATCTGGAATCCATGGCGCGGAGGCAGGAACAGGAGCTGCTGTTCAACAGCATTTTATCAATAAAATTTATCCAAAGTATATTAATAAAGACAATACTTCCGTACTAATTGTACATTCATTGAATCCTTATGGATTTCGAAATTACAGAAGAGTAACTGAGAACAATGTTGATTTAAATCGTAATTTTGGTAAAACCAAAGAGCTTTTCAATACCAAAAATGAAGGCTATCCAAAGATAGCTAGTTTACTGAATCCAAATACTATTGCGGATACCAGCGATTTTGGGAATAGATTCTTCTTATTTAAAGCTATTTATAATATTGCAACCAAAGGAATGGGTCCACTGAAGCAAGCTGCTCTGCAAGGCCAGTATGAATTTCCGGAAGGGATTTATTTCGGAGGACAAAATTTTGAACCCTTGCGCAAAGCACTTGATTCCTTATTAATTGATAAAGTTGGGAATTCCAAAAAAGTCTTACTTGTAGATTTGCATACTGGTTATGGTGAACGTGGCAAACTTCATTTGTTTCCAAGTGATCCAAAAAATGAAAGGGTTAAGAAGCTAACAGAAATTATATTTTCTGGTTATCAAATAGATTGGGCATCCAATGATGATTTTTATACTGTAACTGGAGAATTATCCACTCATGTTTGTGATCTATTTCCGAAGTTAGAAGATTGTGTTCCTATGGTTTTTGAATATGGAACCCTGAATTCCCAAACTACCATGGGTGCAATTGAATCAATCCACAGAACTATTCTAGAAAACCAAGGGCATTGGAATGGATATGCTGATGAAGAGCAGAAAGAAATCATAAAAGCAAATTACCGCGAAATGTTCTTTCCGTCTTCTGGCAAGTGGCGTACGAAAGTAATTCATGATACAGAAAAAATCTGGTCTGATATACTTCCTAGGTTTTGATACATTATACTCTGTCCTAGGTTCAGGACATTGTTCGTTTAAGATCATTTCTAATATGAATTTTCACTTGCTGCTCAATTACATTTGAGCAGCAAATAATTCTGATTATTTTTATAATTAGTATGGGATTGGAAAATCTCGTCTAACCAAATCAATTTCTTTTAATATTTCTGGGCTAAGTTTTACCTCAAAAGATGCAATATTTGATTTCAACTGTTCCATCGTTGTTGCACCAATTATATTTGCAGTTACAAAAGGACGACTTGTAACAAATGCAAGAGCCATTTGCCCTGGATCAATTGAATGTTTTTTAGCTATGGAAAGATAAGCATCCACCGCCTTATGAGCCTGAGGTGTGTTTCTCTGATTTTGTTTACGGATCATAGTCCATCTTGTTCCATCAGGAATTTTGCCATTAGCGTATTTCCCTGTTAGCATACCTGTTGCAAGAGGTGACCAAGCGAGTAGTCCTACATTTTCTCTTATACTGATTTCAAATAAATCTGGTTCATGTGTACGATAAAGAAGGCTATATTCATTTTGAACAGAAACCATTCTTGGAAGATTTTTTTCTCCTGAAATTCTTAAATACTGCATGATTCCCCAAGCGGTTTCATTCGATAAACCAACAGTTCGAATTTTACCAGATTGAATGCATTCTTGTAAGGTTTCCAAAACTTCTTGGATATTATCTAGAACCTCATTTGTATTTGAACCATTTGGATTGTATCCCCAAATTTGTCCAAAATGGTAAGAGCCTCTATTGGGCCAATGCAATTGGTAAAGGTCTATGTAATCTGTCTGAAGTCTCTTTAAAGAAGATTCAAGTGCTTCTAGAATATTCTTTCGGTCAATCTGGTACTTACCATCTCTGACCCAACGAAGTCCAGGTCCTGCAATTTTAGATGCTAAGATTACCTTATCTCGATTTTTCTTCTTAGCAAACCAATTGCCTATGATTGATTCTGTTTTGCCATAGGTCTCTGGAGATGGTGGTACTGCATACATCTCAGCTGTATCAAAAAAATTGATTCCTGCATCTAAGGCATAGTCCATTTGTTCATGACCTTGGGCCTCTGTATTCTGGTTGCCCCAGGTCATTGTTCCTAAGCAAAGAGCACTTACTTTTAGTTCTGTTCTTCCAAGATTTCTATATTCCATATGTCTAGTTTTCAATTAAATCTAAGGAATTCAAGAAGTTGTTTTTTGGTAAAGATTAAGTCTAGTAGTATTTGTGAAGGAGACGTAAATATAGATCGATTGGAATTTAAGAAAAATCTAGAAAAGCAATTTTTAGATATGTTTATAGGTCACATGGGTTTGTAGACATAGATTTTGGAACTAATTTATTCCATTTTAGGAAAAGATGTTGGCTGATTGAAGGGATTCATTAGCCGTAGGATTTAATCCTACGTAATGGAGAATAATTCTCAATAAAATCAAGAGAGGGAATTCAATGAAAATACTTTCAATTTCTAAAATTAAAACAACCTATAGCGGTGCTCAGACTATATATCAAAATCTTTTCCATATGGTATTCTCAACAAAATACCGAAGGCGTGTTCTATCTCCTTTAGTAAAATTGAAAATTAGATCCTGGATGAGGCACCAGGAGGAATTACTTGGCATGAAAATAATTATAATGAATGGATACTTAGACCATCTTCACATATTGGTTTCAATTCCTCCCAAAGTTTCAATATCTGAAGTTGCCCATGGAATCAAAGGATATTCTTCGCGTATGCTAGGTAAAAATTTTTACTGGCAAAGAGGGTATTATGTTAAAGCGATTTCAAGAATGGAATTTAAAGATTCTTTTTTTTATATCAGAAATCAACATTTTCATCACAAAGTGGATGAGCACTCTATAGAAAATGAGATTGAATTATTTGATAATATTGATACAAGGGCTGCTTGATCATAACTAGTTTCCAAAGTGCATAAATTCTGGTCGATTTTTTCTTGAATTTTAATTTTATCTTTGAAAAATATTGGGAATGGTTATTTGTAGGATTCAATCCTACGGCTACGAGAATAACTCTCAAAAATCCATCAACCTTTCAACCAGGAGCTTAACCTTGAATAAAAATCTAACCATCGCACTCATCACTATCAACCTCATCATTGCATCCATGAACTGCAACCAAGATATTGTTATCTCTACTGAACCTGTTTTAGATTTGGTAAAGGATTCTGATAATTCTGTGAACCAAGCTAATCCTAGTGCTACAAATTCTAATCAGACAAATACTTTGAATGGTCCAGGTGCTTCTAGTTCTGGTGCAGTAGGATCAGCTCCGGGAGGAGCAACAGGAACTACAACTTTTGGAGCAACGGGTTCCCCACCTGGGAACCCTTTAGGCTTTTGATTCTCTCTTCTTTTGAAAGAAATATACGAATCAAATAATCTATTTACCTCTTTTCAATTCTAGACCAAGAAAAGGATCCACAGCCACTCGATCCCGGATTCGTTCTTACAGAGTTATCCACAACCGCTACTGCATCTTCAATTGAACTTTTTGATGTGGTTGCATTTAAATTACAATACCAATAGGAATTTACTTTTTCAAGATTTTTAAAGAATACCACCTTAAAAAACTTACCTTTGTTGGTGTCTCCCGCAAAACAAGCACCGTTGTTAATCGGATTACTTGTTATGTAAAAGCCGGAGTTATTTTCGAATTTTTCTAAAATGGAACAACTTGAAAAACCTCCAAATCCAGAACTATCACTTAACAAAACACCCTTAGATCCTGATTTACCAGCTACTGTCAAAATTGTTGTTGAACTTGTGCCATTCCCAGTGAATTCATTCCATTGGCCATTTAATACAAAATCTTTATTTGCTTCTTGTGCCTGTCCAGCTAATAAGCCGACCAGCAAATTTTGATCTGATTTACTTTGATCCACTTGGTTTGGATTATTACAAAAAGTAAATACTAAAGAACAAGCTACTGTTGTTAGCATTCTACGAAGGGAAGTTTGTTTTGATCGTACATTTTGTACTTTTTTCATTTTAATTCTCCTGAAATTTTAATAAACTTTTTGCTCCGGAGAAATAAGGAAAAAATAATAGAACACAACTGCATTACCCATTCAATAGAAATAAGTTGTACTCATTAAAAATTCTTATAAGCATACGTATGCATGATAAAGAATTGTTAGTATTTAAATTTTCCTCGGGAGCCCCGGAGTCTCTTTGTCCTCGGGGCCCCCTCAATGCCTGCTGCGGGTGAATTCAAAGAATTCAAGCAGGGCTTTTGAGTGTGTTCAGTTTCTATTCCGCGAGAAATTCTGAACGGGGAAGATCGGGCTACCATTGAATTTTATAGAATATACACTCTGAATTTATAAATCAGAATGTATAATTCAATTTCTTTCTTTGTTACCGTTGCGGGTCAGCACAGGAATTGCACCTGTTTCCTCCCTGATGACAATTACATACTTTTTGAAATTCGAATTTTTGCAATTAAAAAACTTTCCTACTTACATTTAAATAATGGAAACCACTACGGAAGTAAGATACAATCGATATAGATAAGAATGAGGATAGCTTTTCAATCTTTACTATTTTACTTCTTCTTGTTAAATGATTGGATATTTACTATCTCAATATCCAAGGAGACAACAGATAGATGAATCTCCCATAATGATAGACAGAGGGAGATAGCCATACTCACTATAGCTGATCCAAAAAAGATTCTAGCCCCAAAATCATTTCCTAAAAAGATTGAAAAAATAGAAGCTGTACATAGTAATAGACTCAATACGCCTATAGCTTGTGTATAACGTAAAAGGGAGATTCGGAATCTTAAGTTTTTTATTTGCTGCCAATCAGAATCCTTGCCGTGCTCCTGGAATTTAAACAAAAGTTGGCGCATAAGACTTGCTAAACCAAGAAATCGATTAGTATAGGCAAGCATCAATAAAGAAATTGCTGGAAAGAGTAGACCTGGAGTGCTAATTTGCATATCTTATTGGACATAATATTTTTATTAATTTTTAATCAGAAGAATTTTTTTAAAAAATCTGACATTTTTGTGACAGAGCATTTGAAAAAGGAGATAGAATAATTGTATGTGGTCGAACCTTTTATTGATTCATACAGACACGGTATTAGAAAAACCTATAGATCTACCTGATTTCGAAGCTTGGCACACTTGCCAAAGATCTATCTATCTTAGCGATACACGAATCGCATCCTTCTACCAATTTCCAGAACTTTCAAAATATGAAATATACACAGGCTATGAGGCTTATCGATTTTTATTAGAAGTTGTAACTGGTGTACACTCTAAAGTATTTGGTGAATCAGAAGTACTTGCTCAGTTCAAAGAAAAATTTTCATCAGATTACATAGTTCAAGAACCTTTAAAGGATTTCTTCATTAAACTTCGAGATCAAATTTTAGAACATTGTAAAATTGTTAGATCCGCATTTTTACATGGTCATGGAAGAATATCTTACGGAGGAATCGCAGACTTACTTCTACCTGCTGAAGAAGATGTAGCCATCTTCGGTACGGGAAAATTAGTACAATCCATAATTCCATACATACTTAAGAAAAATAGAAAGATTACTGTTATTGGTCGTAATTCTGAGCGAATGAAAGAACTTGAAACTATGTTTCCAATATCTACTTCCTACTATGAGGACTTTGAGGTTGGAATTGAAAATTATGTTTTAGCATCGCCAATTCTACTTGCTTCAATTCTTGAAAATAAAAAAGACAAATTTACCTTCCTCGATTTTAGAGGAGAATCTAAAATATCTTCTCCGAAAAGCGAATGGAAGTACTATTCCCTTGATAAGATTATGCAAATAATTTCTGAATCAGAAGATCATTTCAATACAATTAAACCTAAAATTATTCAATTTATTTCTGAATTATCTACTGCTAGAGAACAGGAATTGATTCATTTGCCTCATGGATGGGATGATTTATCTTGCTATCAGAATTAATTATTGGTTCTCGAAAGTCTTCTCTAGCCAAATTCCAATCTTACTTAGTTGCTTATCAATTAAAAAATAAATTTCCTGAACTTCAAATCAAATTTAGATTTATAGACTCTCAGGGTGACCGAGATCAGACAACAGCTCTTTGGAAGATGGAAGGAAAATCTGTTTTTACACAAGATTTACATGCTGATCTAATCGCTGGAAACATTCATTGTATAGTTCATTCATGGAAAGATCTAGATTTAGAGGAAAGATTGGAAACAGTCGTACAATCTGTCCTAGAAAGAGAAGATTCCAGAGATGTACTGCTATTTAAAAAATCAACAATTGAAAATATAATCAACAATCAATCAAGAAACTTTAGATTCATAAATATTGCTACTTCTTCTCCGAGAAGAGAAAGAAATTTAGGAATCTTTTTACCTAAATTTTTGCCAAAATCATTACAAAATATTCCCATTCAATTCAATCCCATTCGAGGCAATATCCAAACTAGATTTCGTAAGTTCATTGAACAAGACTTTGATGGATACATTGTTGCAAAAGCTGCATTAGATCGAATGTTAAATCCAGAGATACTTTGGAAGGACCATCCTATCAGAATTGATATTTTTGAAGAAGATAAAAAAGAATTTATTGAAAACAAGATTTTCCTTCAAGAATGTATAACGCGATGTGAGTTTATGATTTTGCCGCTTTCGCAAAACCCTAGTGCCCCAGCCCAAGGAGCTCTTTGTGTAGAATATCTTAAATCTGATACAAAAATGAAAGATTACTTATTTCAATTAGAGAACAAATCGACCAAGCTAACGGTTATTAAAGAAAGAGAATTCTTATCAGAATATGGAGGAGGCTGTCACCAGAAAATAGGAGTCTCTATTCTTGAAAGAGAATTTGGAGTTATCAAATTCACAAGAGGATTAACAGATAGTGGAATTGATCTTGAAGATAGTACAATTTTGCCTTTAAATATTCTAAATGAGAAAAATAAATCCACTTCTGGAACAAATTATAAAAAGAAATATAAATCCACCGAAGTTTGGCCTCCAAATAGAAAAATGGCTGAAAGAACTCGAAATACCATACAAGTTTCTATTCCGAAAGAAAAGGATCTTTTTATTACGAGATCCAATGCTTTACCAGAGAATTTTGTAAATGATTTTAATTCTAATCCAAATAATTACACTAATCCTTTGAGATGGACTGCTGGATTGAACACTTGGAAAGATCTTGCAGAACGAAATATTTGGGTTCATGGAAGTTTTGATAGCTTAGGTGAAAATGAAAAAATGAATATCGAGAATTTAGTGAATCGACCTTTAAATTTCATTAAACTTACGCATAACACTGATTACCAAACTGCCTCTGAATCCAATTTTCCTATAATAGCAACGTATCAAGTCAGTTCACCTATTATTCCAGTTGAATTTGATCCAACAAAAATTAAGGCTGCTTTTTGGAGAAGTATAACAGAATACGAAGCATTGACATCTCAATTTCCAGAACTAATGAATGTGGATCATTATTCAGGACCTGGTTCCACATATAAAATGTTAAGTAAAAAACATAAAAATCCTACAGTTTACCTATCATTCAACCAATGGTTAGAGGATGTTATTGAAGCTTAAATCAAAATTAGGAAATTATAAATGACTAATTCTTTAAATTTATTTGAAAGATCCAAAAAAGTTTCCCCAGGTGGAGTTCATTCTCCCGTTCGTTCTTTTACCTCTGTTGGTGGAACTCCCGTTTTCTTTAAAAAAGCAGAAGGAACTAAACTTTGGGATGTTGAGAATAACGAATATATAGATTTTTGTTTAAGCTTTGGCCCTTTACTCTATGGACATAGACACCCAGACATTGCAAAAGTAGTTCGCGAAACAACAGAGCTAGCTTGGACATTTGGTGCAGCTGAACCGTATTCTTTGTACTTAGCAGAGTTTATTACTGAAAATATTCCTTGGGTAGAGAAGATACGATTTGTCAATTCAGGAACAGAAGCAGTCATGTCAGCTCTACGAGTTGGTCGTGCTGCGACTGGCAGAAATAAAATACTTAAATTCGATGGTTGTTACCATGGTCACTTAGATTCACTTTTAGTTAAGGCAGGTTCAGGTCTTGCTGGTGAATCCTCATCCGATAGCGCGGGTATAGGTAGCGAACAGATTTCAAATACTCTTGTTATACCTTTAGATGATGAAATTGCGCTAGAGGATTTATTCGAAAGAGAAGGAACAAATATTGCTGTTGTTGCAATCGAACCATTGCCAGCTAACTATGGTTTATTGATACAAAGAAAAGAATTCATGCAAAAATTAGCAAATCTTTCAAGAAAATTTGGATGCTTACTTTTATTTGACGAAGTGATTTCTGGATTTAGAGTTAGTTTTAAAGGAATGGCATGGGAATTAGGTATTGAACCTGACTTAGTTTGCTATGGAAAAATTCTAGGAGCTGGATTTCCAGTAGGTGCATATGCTGGAAAAGCAAAGTATATGGATTTAGTTGCTCCCCAAGGCCCAGTCTACCAAGCAGGAACTTTAAGTGCGAATCCCTTTGGTATGAGAGCTGGCTTGGCTATGTTAGAGAAAGCGTTTAAAGAGAATCCCTATCCCATACTTGAAGAAACAACTAACTATTTTACTACGAATATGATCAATCTTTTAAATAAGTATGCAACCAAAATTCCAGACAAAGAAGGAAAGATCAAATCTGACTTCCAATGGGAAGCTGTTGCTTATGGATCCTTATTTTGGTTTAAAGAAAAAACTGAACATTCTGTTCGTTCCGTCTCAAATATTCCTCTTGGTCATAAGGAACGTTTTGCGAAGGTATTTCATGCATTGCTTAAACATGGAGTTTACCTTGCTCCAAGTGGTTATGAGGTTGGCTTCCTCTCAACAGAACACAATATGCAAATTTTGAATGAAGCATTAAATCGTGCCGAAGAAGGCCTAAGTAAATTATGAAAACAAATTTTAAAAATACAATCATTAACGAAAGATTTTCCAATGCGATTCACCGCATTCCACAAAATACTCCACCTATTTGGTTTATGCGACAAGCAGGTAGATATCATTCTCACTACCGAAAACTACGAGAAAAATATTCCTTCATTGATTTATGCAAAATTCCAGAATTAGCATCTGAAGTAGCCTTAGGTCCAGTATTAGAATTCGACTATGATGTATCCATTTTGTTCTCAGATCTTTTATTTCCATTAGAAGCAATGGGTATGGGATTAAAATATGAACCAGGTCCTATCTTATCCAATAGAATAGAATCTTTGGATGATGTGGACAAATTGTATTCTGTTGAACAATCTTTGGAAGGAATTTTATTTCAAAAGAAAGCTCTTGAATTCACTAGAGCTGCACTTCCTAGTCAAGTATCCCTGATTGGATTTGTAGGAGGACCATGGACGCTTTTTACTTATGCTAATTCTGGTAAGCATGATGGGAACTTAAGTAAACCTAAATCAAATATTCAGCTGATTCAAGCATTCTATAATAAATTACTACCTCTTTTAAGAGAAAACATAAAACTTCAATTAGCTTCAGGAGCTGAAATAGTAATGATTTTTGATACTGCAGCAGGTGACCTAGCACCGTTGCAATTCAATGATTATGTTACTAAAGTTTTAGAACCAATCATAAGTGAATTTCCCTATCAAATAGGTTATTATGCCAAGGCAGGAACTAGAGACCAAATTCATTCAATAAATAATATACAAAATCTCGCTGGCTTTGGGATAGACCACCGATTCAGAATGGAATCAATTCTACAGGAAGGTTTTGCAAGAGGATTTGTCCAAGGTAACTTTGATCAGTCTTTATTCTTTCTACCCACAGAAGATTTTAAGAAGGCACTTAAAAACTATCTCGCTCCAATCAAAGAACTTTCAAATCAACAAAGAGCAGGATGGGTTTCTGCATTAGGACATGGTGTCTTACCACTAACACCAGAAAATCACATAAAGTATATGGTTGAATTTATCAGAGAAACATTTCAGTAAAAGCTTGATGAATTTAATATGAATAAGGAACAAAAATTGAATACATCAAATCTACTTATTAAATACGATATACCAGCTCCGCGTTATACAAGTTATCCTACTGTTCCCTATTGGACTGATAACCCTAGTACGGAAGAATGGATAAATTCATTAAACAATACTTTAGATGTTTCAAATAAAAGTCTTTCTTCTTATTTTCATATTCCATTTTGTGAAACACTTTGCACTTTTTGTGGATGCAATACTTCCATAACGAAAAATCATTCACTCGTTGAAACTCCTTATTTAGATGCTTTAGAAGCAGAAATAAAGTATTACTTAGCTTCAGTTCCCAAACTTAGTTCTAGTCCATTCAAAGAAGTTCATTTAGGCGGTGGAACACCTACATATTTTTCTGATGAAAATATGGAAAGATTGCTTTCTATGATTCATCGACATCTTCCATTAAGCAATGATGCGGATCTTTCAATTGAAGTAGATCCACGTCGCACTCGAGTATCCCAACTTGAAATTCTCTATAAATATGGATTTAAAAGAATCAGTTTAGGTGTTCAAGATTTTGACAAAGAAGTTCAAAGACTTGTAAATAGAATTCAGCCTTTCGAAATTACTAAAAAAATTACAGAATGTTCTAGAGAAATCGGTTTTGAATCAGTAAATTTTGATTTAATATATGGGCTTCCTCGCCAAAATCTTGAATCTATGAAAAAATCTATTGAGTTAACTATTTCACTTCGACCAGATAGAATTGCATTTTATTCCTATGCTCATGTTCCTTGGATAAAATCATCACAAAGATTATTTACAGAAGATGATTTACCTCAGGCAAGAGAAAAGAGAGAACTTTATGAACAAGGCAGACACTTACTTGAAGCGAATGGCTATAAAGAAATTGGTATGGATCATTTTGCTTTGGAGACTGATGGACTTTGGAAGGCATTAGAAAATGGAACCTTACATCGAAATTTCATGGGATATACAGAAAAATATTCTGATATTCTACTGGGCTTCGGAACTTCTGCAATTTCTGAAAGTCCTAATTGCTTTCACCAAAATGAGAAATTAGAAATAAAATATAGGAAATTAATTTCTGAAGGCTCTATACCTACCTTACGTGGACATAAGTTAAATGAAGAGGATATTATAAGAAAAAAATTAATACTCGAATTCATGACCACTTGGAAAGTATTGATTCCTCTTGAATTATTTGAAGATGCCAAAGAATATCTTTCTGATATGGAAATGGATAGACTGATAAAATGGGAACAAAATCTACTTCGCATAACAGAAATAGGTAAACCTTTTCTCAGAATAGTATGTACTGTTTTTGATGAAAAATATAGAGCAAATAAACCAGCTAAGAATCTTTTTTCTAAAACGTTATAAATAGTTTGACAACTAAAAATACTATCATTATTGGAGGTGGGGTTTCTGGTTTAGTAAGTGCCTACTCAGCCATTCAATCGGGTTCAAGTGTAACTCTTTATGAAAAGTCGAATCAATTGGGTGGATTAATAGGAACCAAATATTCTGAAAATGGACTAGTTGAACAAGCCGCTAATGGTTTCTTAAATTCATCCTTCATTGAAAAGCTCACAAATGATTTAAATTTAAAACTTCTCAAGCCAGAATCTTCCTCCAAAAAAAGAAGATTCTTACGAAATAATAAGCTTCATAGCTTGCCTATTTCTATCTTTGCTTTACTACGTGGATTTTTCGGTTTTTGTTTCATTAACTCAGAACCTAGATCCAAAGAAAATATGCAAGAATGGAGCCAAAGAATTTTTGGTAAAGATCTTACTGAATTTATCATAGAACCAGCTATAGGTGGAATTTATTCAACAGAATTAAAGCAAATGTATGTTCCATTTGTTTTCTCCAAATTTAAATTCTACAGTGGAAAATCTCTTTTAATCAATTTACTATTCCATTTCAAAAATAAAAAGAAAGAAATCAAACCCAATCTAAGAGGACTTGTTTCTTTTCAGAATGGAATGCAAGAATTAATCAAGGCATTGCATACATATATTTTAAAAAATTCAGAATCAAAAATTCTACTCAATTCAAAAATTTGCAATTTTAAAGCCTTCCTTGAATCCAATAAGGAGACTGAAATTCGAGTATGCACCTCACTTTTAGAAACTATAGAATTGATTAAAGAATGGGATTTAGCTAAAGAAATATTTTCTAAATATGACATTCGTTCTTTTTCTTATCAATCCATCTGTACAATAACCCAGTTTGCTATGAATACGATTTTTCCTTATAAAGCATTTGGAATTTTATTTCCGCGTAACCAAGGTTTATTGGTAAAAGGAGTTTTGGCTAACCATGCCATTTTTAAAGGGAGAGTAGAAAATTTACCATACTCTGAAACATGGATCTATTCGGGAGATTGGCTCAATGATGTGACTGAAACAAGCGCAAAAGAAATTTTTGTAAAGGAAAGAATTCTGCTTTTGTCTAAACTAAATAAATACAGTAACAATGATTCGAATCGTAAAATGATTTTACCTGATATTCATGTAAAAATTTGGAAAAATGCATTTCCAATTTATAACAAAAATTTATATGACTTTAATCTATGCCTTAATGAGATTGAAACTATCAGTAAACAAAGTGGTAATCCTATTCGATTCTATGGCAATTACCGCAAAGGTATAGGTCTTAGATCTTTAATAGAAAATGCCATGATACGTTGATGATCATAAAAATTTTTGGCAACTTCTTCCTGGAATTTCTCCACCTAACTTAAAACATAGACATTCAGTTTTAGTTTTATTCATAGATTCAAGAACTAGATCTTTTAAGTAATTTATAAATGGTGGATAAACACCAAAAGCAGGAATTCTTTGGTATGATAGAGCCCCATGATTTAAAGCTAAATCTTTCAATTCAACACCGATTTCTTCTAGCGTTTCTAAATGATCGCTAATAAAACTAATCGGATAAACAGCTATTTTACGTTTTCCTTTTCCCAATTTTTCTAAAGTAGTTTTAGTATTGGGTTCTGTCCATTTACCTGGACCTACTCTACTTTGGTAAGAAAGGTGAATTTTTCCTTTAAATCCTTTTATGCGAAGTTCCTTTTCAATTTGATGAATACATTCTTCCATTTGAGAAACATAATTGTCACCCTTATGAATCAATCTCATTGGAATACCATGAGCTGAAAAAACTAAATCCAATTCTTGCCAATCTATAGTGCGCCCATAATTCTCAAGGTGTATGTAATTTTTATGTTCAAGATTTCCTTCAAAGAAATCAAAAATAAAGTTAGCTGTTAGCTGATTAAATCTTCTGTCAGGTGCAAATGAATCAACCCAACCTTCGCAACCTAATGGGCAAGTACCGAATTTGGATTCGAAAATTTTACCTATGGAAAGTACAGTCGATCTAGAAAACTGAGGAAAAAGTGGAACCCAAACATTGTTCTTCGAAGGTAAATCATCTTGAGACTTTAAGGCATCTCTTAAATTAGGATAACCGCAAGCCATTGCAATATTTCCATCCCAATTGTCTCCAGTTGCTTCGCTTAATAAATTTGCTAGAGCTTCTGCTTGTTTCATTGTTTCATCAACTAGCGGTGAACCTCCGCCATATTGCATAGATGCATAGGTAGTAGCAACTTTAGGTGCACGCTTAGAGGCTATAAATTTTGCAAGAATTCTACGCAGTGGCTCCCAAAGTGGAAGATCAAAAACATATGGATCCAAAAATAGATCTTTTAAGAAAACTTCAATTTCATTCGCATTCCTCGGCCCACCAAGGTTGATCAAAGTTACTTTATGGTTCATATCATCATACTTCTTTGCGTGAACTAAGAGTAAAATCTATTTTATTTTTTGATTCTGACAATTTACTAGTTGTAGGTTTTTCAATTCGATTTAAGTATTAAACTTACTATCAGAATTTTAGGAGACAAAATGCTTTTAACGCCACTTTTTATATATTTAGGAATTACACTTAGTTTACTCTTTGCTTTGTTAGGATTTAGATCTTTTAAAGTTTTGATTGGGGAGAAGAAATCGAATGAATTTCCTTCTTGGGAGAAACACGAAACTGGTTTCTATTGGAGATTGAATAGAGCACAAATAAATTGTTTAGATAATTTACCAATCTATGCTTCATTGCTCATTTCGGGATTTTTACTCAATATCCAAAATTCTAATTTTATAAACTTTGCTTGGCTGGTAATTATTGGAAGATCACTTCAAATTATTAGCCATTTATTAGGAGAAACCGTTTGGCATGTGAATGTTCGGTTTACGGGATATGTTATCCAAGTCATTTCTTTTGTTGGTATGCTTTATTTTTTAATTGCATAATATAAGTTGATCCGCATAATCTAAGAATTGGTTAAACCACCAATTCTTCTTCTCCGGCACGAGCCACGACAATCTCACCCTGGTCTTCAAGCTTACGTATAATGTTTACAATTTTTTGTTGAGAGTCTTCCACGTCTTTCAATCGAATTGGACCCATAAAGTCCATATCTTCTCTTAATAGGTTAGCTGCTCTCTTAGACATGTTCTTGAAAATTTTATCCTGAACTTCGGTATCAACTGATTTTAATGCTTTCGCCAAATCTTGGTTATCTACTTCTCGAAGAACTTTTTGAATCGCTCTATCATCTAACAAGACTATGTCTTCAAATACGAACATTCTTTTCTTGATCTCTTCAGCAAGTTCTGGATCTTCTTCTTCCAAGGCTTCAATGATAGTCTTTTCTGTTCCTCTGTCTACTAAGTTGAGAATTTCTACAACTGAATCAATACCACCTGCGGAAGTATAATCTTCCGATGCTAGAGTTGAAAGCTTTCTTTCAAGTACTCGTTCAACTTCGCGAAGTACATCAGGAGAAACCCTATCCATGGTTGCAATACGTTTTGCAACATCCGCCTGTATTGTATGAGGAAGGTTGGACAAAATGTTCGATGCCTTCTGAGGATCTAGATATGATAAAATAAGGGCAATAGTCTGGGGGTGTTCGTTCTGTATAAAGTTTAATAAATGTTGCGGGTCGGTTCTTCGAATAAAGTCAAAAGGTCGAACTTGTAGAGAGGAAGTTAGTCGATTGATGATATCAATCGCCTTTTGATTTCCTAGAGCTTTTTCTAATAACCCTCTTGCAAAATCAATCCCTCCGTTCGTTATGAACTCTTGAGCCATCATGAGCTCGTTGAATTCTACGAGTACTTTTTCTTTGTCTTCAGGAGTGATTTTATCTAGACGAGCAATTTCAAAGGTAATTTGCTCAATTTCATCTTCTCTAAGGTGCTTAAATATTTCTGCAGCTACCTCATTACCTACGGCAACAAGAAAAATAGCGGCCTTTTGCCTTCCAGTTAATGCAGCTTTTTTATTTAGCAATTAGGGAACCTTTACTCTAATTAGACTATCGGGAAATATCAGAATCAGATAGAGAATTTTTCCTTTGTAATTTTGCTTTTTCTAAAAATTCCCTAAGAGAATTGATCCGAACTTGAAATTCATCATATCTAGGCTCTCCTGCAAGTATGGAATGTGCTACCGAGGATGATTGGTGGTAGAGCTGATCTAAGTTGTAAATAAATTCTTTCAAATCTTTAGGATTCATTTGTTTTTTCTTTTTTAAAGATTCAATCCCAAGACGAATGAGCCAATTTGCAATTCCCAGAAAATGAACAGGTAAGAGTAAATACAAAGCCGATTGTAAAATTTGAAGCCACGGTACTTTTGCCACAGGTGAAGAGACAGAAATAGAGTAGGCCCAAGCCGAACAGAGCAATACAATAATCCATGTAAAATTCCACTTAGGAGTTCTTGGAAAAAGGGAATTTACCCACAGCATTAAAAAGACACTAGCAACCAAAAGAAGGATAACTTCCCATGGAAAAAATGAAAAAATGGGTGCTAGAAAATCATAGGTTCTAGTTATAATAGTACTTGTGGTATCAATAAACGTTTGGGTAGATTCTGCAAAACTTTTGAGTTCCTGAAGAGTCTCTGAGATTTTTTTTATTGTTTCATTTATAAAATTCATGGCTAATTTCATACCAGACCAAAACATTTCCGATTCGCAAAGCAGAAAAAGAGCGATTCAAACGATCCTTTTTGCTTACATACTCTTTGTTTTACCAATTCTTATTTGGCATGAATTTCATTTACCAATTTTTTATATAATGGTTTTGAGTTCATTAACCCTTATGTTTGGTTGTATACTATTTTATTCTTCTATTAAAGTATTTGAAAAAATTTTAACTTATGGTTTTCACATTGGCTATGAATTTTTAGTTTATTCTCTGTTCAGTTTAGCTTTAGTTTCTTCAGGATTTTTAGAAAACAGAGCGGGTTATGTATTCCTTTTTATATTTCTAGCTATAGTTGCCTTGTTTCGTTTTGTTAAACTCAAATTACAATATGGACTGGGGATTCTTGCCATAATTTTATTAACCAATGGACTTCTCACTTTTGTAGTTTTACAAAAGATGGAAATATTTTCAGCGTACCATTTATTTAAATCACAATTGCAATTTACAGAAGTAGATTTGTCTGGATGGAAGTTTGAAGAAGAAACAAAAATACTTAGTAATCAATCCATTCCTTTTGAGATTAAAATTCCGGACGGAATGTATTTCCACAATCCTGAAGATCTTGGTTTAAAGGATAAAACTGGAATCGGCCAAATAGCTGGAATCATTTCAGCAAGTGACCACGATCCTAACAGTTATCCTCTTATTAGAATTTTTTTCTTTCCAGCTTATGTTGATGTTCCAGAAACTTTAATCAAAGATGAGGTATGGAAGTACATTCAACTTTTAGAAAATCAAGGTGAGATAGAAGAAATTAATGAAATTCAACCGAATCGTAGTTGGGAATTTGATAGTAGAATTCCGAATAATGCCTTTTGGACTTTTTATGATATTATAAGACCTCGTTATGCCAAAACTGGATTCTATTTTATCCAATTGTCAAATGGTAATAAATTATTGATTCATTTAATTGAGAACTTGGAGAAAGGATCTTTTCATGAAACAAACATCCAAGCTTTATTAGATACTCTACAATCCAAATTATAAATCCGAAAGGAATAAAACTGATTCTGGATTGATTACAGTTTCCCCAATTTTGAAACCTAAATGCAAATGAGGTCCAGTAGACATTCCAGTCGATCCTATATGTCCAATTATTTGACCTTTGGAAATTTTATCTCCCGATTTGACAAGTAACTTAGATTGGTGCATGTAATAGGAAAATATTTTATTTCCATGATCGATTATTGTAAAATTTCCTTCGTAATACATTTCTTTGGCGAGAACAACAGTACCATCCTGAATTGCATAAATAGGTGTTCCTTTTGCACCACGAAAATCCAATCCTCCATGAGGACGCCCTTTCTTTTTGTTGTAATCTCGCCTAACATAAAATGGACTAGTTATATAAACTTCTTTGACAGGATATTGAAAACCCGATGAGATTTGGGATTCTGACTTATTCAAAAATGCCTCAGACTTAGCTTTTGAGCACTCTTCAATAAACTGATATGTTTCTTTTGATAAGTTAGAACTTGTATATTTTGTATCAAGCGAAATCGATTGTTTTTGAATAACTATGAAATCAGTCTTCTTGATATCTAATTGGTATTTCTTAGATCCGTACTTAACAAAAAGAATCTTAGAGAATAATTCAAGTAAAAGTGGCCCTGGCTTACGCTCTGGGGAAATAGGAATAAAACCTACTCTATTTACTCCAATAGTTGAAAGAGGAATTTCCTCTCCATCTGCTGTTAGTCTTAAATCCAAATCTACTACAGCTTTTTTTTTAGGAATTATCTTAACGAGTATTAACTCACCTTGAGCAAGGTTTCGTGCTTTTATTTGTAAATCATAGTTTTTTTCAATTTTTGAAATAGTAATTCCATCAGAATTTTTTGAAATCAAAGCTTCTTGATGAAACAATAAGATAGATAAAAATAAAAAAGAACTACTTCGAAAAAACCACATCATAGTTTTTAAATCGGTATTTTGCTAAAAGTTCTTCAAACTCTTTTTGGGGAACTGGTTTAGATATTAAGTATCCTTGGATAATATCACAACCTTCTTGTTGCAAAATTTTCAATTGCTCTAAAGTTTCAACACCCTCTGCGACAACAGAAAGTCCTAATGAATGAGCCATATTTATGATAGCTTTACAGATAGCTCTATCATTGTCATTATTTTCTAATTCTTGAACAAAACTTTTATCAATTTTAAGGTGATGCACATGCAATTTTTTCAAATAGCTAAGAGAAGAGTATCCTGTTCCGAAATCATCAACAGATAAACTAACACCATTTTGAATTAATTCTTTAAACTCTAGGATACTTTTTTCTGGGTTCTGCATTACTGAAGATTCAGTCAATTCAATCGTTAAAAAATTAGGTGGTAATCCAGATTCTGAAAGTATTCTTAAAATTTCTTTAGTAGTTCCATGTCCATTCCATTGTTTAGCACTGAAGTTTACAGAAATTGGAAAATTCAAAAATTTTTCTTCATACCAAGTTGATGCGATTTTGCAAGTTTGTTTAAGAACAAATAAACCTAAATCAAATATGATTCCTGATTCTTCCGCAGCCTCTATAAATACGCCTGGATAAATCATTCCTTTTAATGGATGATTCCATCGAACTAGGGCCTCTGCTCCACAGATTTCTCCCGTTTTCAAATCGACCTGAGGTTGGAAGTAAACTTCAAAATCTTTTGCCTTCAAAGAAGCTCGCATGTCATTTTCAAGTTCTAAACGTATCTTCACTCTTTCGATCATTTTCGTTGAATATAAGGTAAAAATATTTCTCCCTCTTTCCTTAGAAGAATACATAGCCATATCAGCTGCTTTCAATAGCTGAGTAGCGTTTTCTCCATGATCAGGAAAAATGGCTATACCTATACTCATTGTTAAATGAAGTTCTCTGTCTTCAAACATAAATGGATTTCGCAATTGATTTTGCAATTGGATAAGTATGATTTCTAATTCTTCTATTGATTTAAAATTTTGTAATATTCCACCGAACTCATCTCCTCCAAAATGGGAGATATTTTTAATAACAGGTTGAAGGCTTGTAATTTTTGCACCGACAATTTTTAATAATTCATTACCTCGATCGGAACCTATTGAATCATTTATTAATTTAAAATTATCAATATCCATTACTATAATAGCAAAAAGCTCTTTTGTATTCTTTGAAAGTAAGGAAAGATTTTTTACAATTTCTTCAAAATGTATTCGATTGGGAAAATTTGTTATTGAATTATAAAAAGCTAATTGTTGGATTTTTAATTCTGCTTCTTTTCTTTCAGAAATATCACGAAAGGTAGCAAGAATTGCTGTTTCATCATTTCTCTGTAAAAGTCGCCAAGTTGATTCCATAGGAATCCATTTCCCTTCAGAATTTCTTAATCCTTGGTTGAGGATTGAAGATCCCTGAATATTAGCTCCATCTTCTTCTTCTGATTTAGGAGATTTCGTTAATAAAGAAAAATCCATTCCAATCAATTCAGACTCAGTATAACCTAATACCATCATGGATGTGCGATTCGTTTGAAGTATTTTCTTTGTTTCCGATTCAATGATAAAAATTAAATCTAAGGAATCTTGGAAAATATTTTGCCATTCAATGATGGAGTGCTCTAATTTAGTTACTGTATTTTCTAATTCTTTAGCTCTAAGCTTACCTTGAATTGTTTGATTAAAAATAAATAGATAATCCGTAGTAAGGTTTTCATAGCGAATATAAAAATCTACATACGGATTATTGAAATCAACTAAATAGTTTTTATTTTGTTGGTCTCTATATATAATAACGAATACCGATTGGGGATAAGTAGCTTGTATTTTTGAAATAAAATCATTAGATACGTTATCTTCCCAAAGAAAGTATAACATTGATTTGTCTTCATGAATCTCATCTAGACTATAAGGTCTTTTTAATTCTACAACTTCAGTCCACTGCGACGATAAAATATCAAATAAATAAATATTTATTTCATTGGATTGTGTAGAAAAAAAATAAACCATATAGACTGTGGTTCATTTTTATATTTTTTTAAAGAATAGTCAAACGAATAATACAGTCAGTTTCTTTGACCAAGTATTGCAGAACCTGTTTTTTCCATCATTCGTTCTTTGGTAAGTACTAGATCTTGTCGATTGTCAGCAGCCATCTCCCCAGAGCCATCTAAATAGATCGCACCTTTCGGACATGCCTCTTCACACAAACCACAAAAGATGCATCTAAGTAAATCAATCTCAAACTTCTTAGCATACTTATCTTCTGGGTGCAGGTGCTGCCTTTCTGGAGTAACTTCTCCTGCTTCAATGTAGATTGCATTAGCGGGACAGATCCACATACAACAAAAGCAAGACGTACAGCGTTCTCTATTCTGTTCATCCCTCTTCAAAGAATGCAAGCCTCTAAACCTTGACGAGTATTGTCTTTTCTTATCAGGATACTCAATAGTTACTGCGCCTTTGAGGAATGCAACTTTTAGAAAATGTTTTAGGGTAATCCATAAGCCTTTACTTATGGAATAAAAATACAATTTTTCATACCAAGTGAATTGGTGGCGCTTTGCTACATTCACAACATTAATAGTTGCCATGGACGAGTGCCTCCTCTTGCTTTTTTATTGGATCTATAATCTTCTTAAAAAATTCAGATGTATTTAAAAGTCCTTGAACTGGTTTTAAGGATTTATCAAAATTCTGTCTCAATCCATTTTTATTCGTGAAGCTTCCACCTTGCTCGGCAAAAATTTGGATTGGTACAGCATAGCCTACCTTAGTTAGATCGTCCGTTACATTTGTATCCAATAAAACTACCTTGCTCAATCGCGAGGAATCTATCCCTTCTGGTATAGCTTCTTTAATGATAAAAAGAAGATCAATTTTCTTGGAATTAAAATCATGGATGATTCCGTTTATTCCATTCGACGTTGTGAGGCCTAGGTCAGTTGCGCCACGAGTGTTTGGATGGTAATCCTTAGTGAGTAGAAAATCAACTTGCTCAGTATCCTTGTATTGAGGATCTGTGACTCTCGCTTCCCAAATAATATTTTTCTTAGATTTTACTAAAGTTAGTAATTCAGCAAGAGATTCATTCGTTTCATGTGCACCACCAAGAATTGCGATGGAACTTGAACTGTTTATTTCAGAAATAAGCTTATCAAATACTTGAGTAGAGATAGTTTCTTTTCCATTTTCCATGTAACTAAGAAGTCTATTCTCATTCATCCAGTCTAGATCAAATCGACCTTTGTCACATAAAAAATACATTTCTTGTTCAAAGTTCTCTTTGACCATATATCTGTACATTTTGTTATCTCGTACATTTGCTTGAACATTACATCCTGTGCTACATCCATGGCAAATAGATTCATGAGTATTGTACCACCATACTCTAGATTTGAATAGAGTTTCATGGTTTAACAAAGCACCAACTGGGCAGATGTCAGCCAAGGCACCTTGGTAGTTATGGTTAATGGGTTCATTTTTCGCAAGACCAATGATAGAATGGTAGCCTCTTTCGAATAGACCCAAATTCGATTCTCCGACTTTCTCTTCTTCAAACCTAACACATCGGTAACACACTATGCAGCGATTGTGATTGATGATTAAATTGGTACCTATTTCTTCTTGGGGAATGTTTCTCTTTTCAAATTCAAATCGAGATCGACCTGATCCAGAACCGAAAGCATTATCCTGCAATTGACATTCACCTGCTTTATCACAAACAGGACAATCTAGTGGATGATTTGCTAATAGGAATTCCATAGTACCTGCACGACCTTCCTTTACTCGGTCACTTTGAGTAATAATAGAAAGACCTTCTTTCACAGGAGTGTTGCAAGCTGCTTGTAATCTAGGCACACCTTCGATTTCTATAAGGCACATTCTACACATTCCAACAACAGTTAAAGCGGGATGATAACAAAAATAAGGAATTTCTACACCAACATCTTTGGCAGCATCTATGAGATTTTTCTTCTCATTTACATCATATTCAAGTCCGTCGATTTTAATCTTTACCAAGAAATCTCCTCCTTATCTTAGACACAGGCTAAGCTCTAGATTCTATCTTGCAACTCATTAAATTAGGGAATTTGGCCTTGTCTGGGAGGTAATGCCCTATCTCCTCAGCAATAATTCTAATTGTGCTAGACCTAATCTTTGTATTTCGAATAATTTTCAAAATCAACTCATCCAAAATCCTAAATCGTGAAGATTCAATGAAAAAATATTCATCAAGACGAATTTCCATCTTACTTATAGTGCTATGGGTAGATAAGAAATCAGAGAGTCTTTGGTAAATTTCATCACTCGAATTTTTCTTAGGGCATCCCTTTAATTCTAATTTAACGACATCATCAGGAATCTCTTCCAAGCTGATTCTAAGAGGAAAGGACTTCTTATCGATCAAGTCTTCTTTTAGAATCCCTAAACAATGAAGAACCTTTTCAACTAAACTTTCAAGATCAATAGGTTTTAACAAGTAATGATTTACATGTTGTTGCGCTGCTCTAAGTACATTCTTTCTTTCTCCAGCAGCTGTTAGCATAATAGTAGGTGTATCGTTAATGTATTCTGCACCTTTTTCAAGAAATGCAAGTCCATCTAAATAAGGCATCATCAAATCACTTATTATTAGATCATAGGTATTTGTCTTCACTCGAGATAAGGCCGCCATACCGTCGGAGATATGAGTAATATCAAAATTGTATTTATCCAAGGAATGAATTACAACCTTTGCTGAATTCTCATCATCTTCCGCTAACAGAATAGAATATACTTTTTGCATGAATTATCTCCTAGTCCCTCTATTCAATACCCATTTCTCATACCATTCAGGTTGAAGAGCTCTTTGGTAAAAATATGCATCTATCAATACTAAATTAATCGCTGCTTCAATAATTGGAACTGCCCTAGGAAGCACACAAGGATCATGCCTTCCTCTAGCTTTTAGAGTAGTCTCCTCATTGAGTGAATTTACAGTTTTTTGCTCTTTTTTTATAGTTGAGGTAGGTTTAAATGCTGCTTTGATTACAAGTTCCATACCATTTGTTATGCCACCTTGTAAGCCGCCTGAATGGTTGGTTCTAGTTCTAACTCTCTTTTCGTCGTCTATATAGAACTCATCATTATGATTGCTCCCGAATAGTCTCGTACCAGAAAATCCAGATCCAAGCTCAAAGCCTTTGCAGGCAGGAATGGATAAAATTGCTTTTGCTAAATCACCATCTAACTTATCGTAAACGGGATCACCTAAACCTGGTGGCAGATTATAAACAACTGCCTTAATGATTCCTCCGACAGAGTCGCCTTCGTTTCTGAGATCGAGAATAAGTCTTTCCATCTTGGAAGCTGTTTCTTTATCAGGACATCGAACAGGATTCACATCTACTTCTTCACGAGATTTAGGATAGCTATTCTCGGATATATTCGAATCAATTTCGCCAATCGAATCAACCCAAGCCACTGTAAGAATTCCTAGATCTCTTTCTAAAATTCTTCGTGCCAAACCAGCTGCTGCAACTCTTGCTATGGTTTCCCGAACGGAAGATCTTCCGCCACCAACATGGGCACGGAATCCATATTTTTCTTGGTAGGTATAGTCTGCATGAGAAGGACGGAAGACATCTTTAAGATTGTCATAGTCTTTAGAAATTGTATTTTTATTATCTACAACTAAGGCAATTGGACTTCCAATTGTCTTGTCTTCAAAAACCCCTGACAAAACTCTAACTTCGTCAGCTTCGTCCCTAGGAGTTGTTATTTCACTTTGTCCTGGTCTTCGACGATCTAAGTCTTTTTGAATTTCGGAAAGCTCCAAAGGAATTCCTGCTGGAACACCATCAATTACAACACCCACGGATGGACCATGAGACTCGCCAAAGGTGCTGATTCGAAAAATTTTACCCCATGAACTCGGCATATACTACCAAAATTAGTGATTTAGAATAGAACACAAACTAAGTTTTCAATCATGTTGAGAAAAAAACAAAATAAGCTTGCAAGAGACCAACAAGTCCACCCAACAATGCACCCAAAACGATCAAGGTCATTTCATCTTCTTTGAATACAGAATGTAGCAAATCTTCAAATTCATCTTTAGGAAGTTTCGCGAGTCGCTCAGCAATTGTATCTTCAATCTTCAAAGTGTCCGAAACATAACTTTTAACTCTATGAGCTACATCGGGAACTATATAAGTAATCTTCTCAGCTATCTTTTCTTTCAAGGACTGCATTTTTTCTTCTCCCATAAGAAAAGAAGCAAGGGGGATTTTTTCATTAATTTTGTTCTCGGTTGCTTCTTGAGCTTTTTTATTTATGAGTTCAATTATTAGATCTCCACCCTTTCCCATAAAGATTAATCTTACAAGATTCTCCGTATTTAAAACTCTACTTGCTATAACAGCTGCAAACTCTTTAGATACTTCATTCTGCCTTTTCAGAAATAAGCCTTGGTAGTTCATGAAAACATAACGCTTTACTTCAAGAGGTCTAAATATCATTAACAATGCGAGCCAATTGGTATAATATCCTACCAAAACTCCCATAATTGGCATAGTCCACCACTGACCTAGTATATTGATAAAAAGTATCTGGATTAAACCAATGATAAATCCAAAATAAGCACCTGATTGAATAATGAAGGTGAATTCGGGACCTCCACATCTTTGGAACATCTCAATTAAATAAACAGTATTCTTGCCACTCAATGATCCGCGAATCACTTCATTAAAATCTAATACATTATCTAAATCCTCGCCAAAGCTTTTATAAACTTCACGAACTTGTCCTGGTATTACACTTCTAACTTCTTCTTCAATGCTTGCTGTTAGTCCAGCAGGAAGTAATTTCCAAAGAGCTGGATTCTTGGCTTGGATGACATCTTTAACAATTTCTTCTGCTTTACGGTCAATTAAATCAGTAACAAGTAGTAATAAATCATCAGGATTAATTTTATTGTACAATTCTTTAGGCTTAACTAATTTTTCTGTTAAAACTTTCGTGATTAAGCCGCTCATCTTTATGGCATGATTGGGAATAATTCCTTTCCATCCAAATTTTCCAATTCCCCAAAAGTTCATAGGGTGGAAAATCATTTTAACTGCCATATAATTAGTTACCCACCCAACAAAAGCACAGGTAAACGGAATTGATAAAATTTGAATTGCTTTCGGTGATGTGAGCCATTCCATAGAAAGTCAGAATGCATTTTAAATCTCAGATTAAAAAGCAGTTTTTTTAAACTTTAACAAAAAATGATGATATTTTTATCATATAAGAGATCTTTACTAATTTCTATTTCTATCCATCTATTAATATTCTTTGGATATTTTTTTTATCAATGGAAGTTTCATCCAAGTGAAATATACAAAATAGCTTTAGAAAAAGGCTCATCTTCATCTCTTCAATTTCATTTTAGAGGAAAAGGTGATTCTAAGGCTAATTCCGTTCAATCTTCTTCACATCAAATAGGATCAGAAACGATACAAAATGAAATTCTACGAATCCAAAATGCCATACCTTACCCCGAATCAGCACTCCAAAGAGGTCTAGAATCTGATTGCGAATGGTTAGTAACAGTTGCAGAAAATGGAATTCATGAAAATGTGGAAACAACGAGAAAGTGTCGGTATGAAATTTTCAATTCTGCATTCAAAAAGATAGTCAGAGAATGGAAATTTCAGCTACCACCAGGAACTATAATTCGTATTCCAGTTTCCTTTCGTATTGTAGATAAAAATGAATAAAGAATGGCACATACTCTATACCAATCCAAGAGCAGAAAAAAGAGTTCTAAGTTATCTACAAAAATATAATTTTGAAAGCTACCTACCTCTTCTAAATATAAAAACAAAATGGTCCGATCGTTGGAAAATGGTAGAAAAGCCCATGTTTACGTCTTATGTTTTCGTAAAAATTTCTTATTGGGAAGATAAAAATAAAATATTGATTCTTCCAGGCATCCATCATATCGTTTTTTACAAGGGCATACCAGCTGTTTTGGAAAATGAGATCATTGAAATGATGAAAATCTTAGTAGTGAACTTCGGTGAAAAAATCCAAGTCATCAAAGATGAGAACCTTCAACCTGGGAAAATTCTAGAAATCAAACATGGCAACTTCAAAGGTCATAAAGCTGAAGTTGTAGAAATAAAAAACAAAACCTACGTTGTAATGAATTTGCCTATGATGGGACAGCAAGCAAGAACAGAAATTAAAATTGAAGACTTAGGCTTAGAAGAAGGATGGAATAAATAGATGTCATATCTAGATATTATAAAAAAGGCTATAGATATTGAAGTTGAATCTATTCAATACTTCCAGGATAATTTGGATCCAAATATTGAACAAGCCGTACAGATTCTTTTAGATTGCAAAGGAAAAGTTATCCTAACAGGAGTTGGAAAATCAGGAAACATAGCCAAAAAAATCTCATCAACCATGTCTTCCACTGGAACACCTGCTGTTTTCATTCATCCAACAGATGCACTTCATGGCGATGCAGGCATCATTCAAAATGGTGATGTTGTCTTGGCTATAGGTAAGAGCGGAGAATCGGACGAATTGAATTCATTATTACCAACAATTAAAAAGATAGGTGCCAAAATAATCTCAATCACTGCAAATCCTGAATCTACCCTTGCAAAAGCTTCTGATGCTCCTATTGTTACTCCAGTTTTAAAAGAAGCATGTCCTCTTGCCTTAGCTCCTACATCTAGCACTACAATTGCCTTAATTGTTGGTGATGCCCTAGCGATGGCCCTGATGGAGATACGTAATTTTAAAACAGAAGATTTTGCTCTCTACCATCCCGCAGGCAGACTTGGCAAAAGGCTTTCCTTAGTCATAGATGATGTTATGCGAAAAGGTACTCAAGTAGCCTCAGTTGAAGCAGATGCAAATTTTGAAATGGTTTTGAAAGAAATTACTTCTAAAATGGTTGGAGCAACTGGGGTTGTAGACAGAGATCAAAAGTTAATTGGATTTATAACAGACAACGATATTCGTAAAACTTTTATGAATAAAATCGATGTTGACCTTACTGCTGAAAAAATCATGAATCCATCACCTTCTTTTTTCCTTTCCGGGAGCAATGCATATGATGTCTTGGTAAGCATGGAAAATCGAGAAAGACCAATTTCAGTTGCTCCTATTATTGACTCAGAGCACAAATTAATTGGAATCATAACGGTTCACGATCTACTTCAGAAAGGATTGTAAAATGTCTGCAAAATACAAAGTTATAGCCTCCGTTGGTGAAGAAGATTTACGAAATTTACAAAAGAAGGATACTAAAGATCTAGACCTTTTAGAAGTAAGGTTAGATCTCTTCTCAAGAAATTATATTCAAAAAGAACTTAAGAAGAAAATTAAATCTCTCTCTATTCCTGTTCTTTTAACTTATAGAAGAGCTGAAGATAGCAATATGAAATCCTATGTAAAACTCTTCCCTGAAGATGTAGAAGATTTATTAAAAGATTTTAATTCATCTGAGAATTTTTTAGATATTGAATTGAATCGTGATGATACTATATTTGTAGGATTTGAATCACTTAAGTATCAGATTATTTACTCTTATCATAGTTTTAAAAAATCCATCTCTCAAAAAGAAATGAAAGAATATATTTCCAATGCTAAACCAGTAAAGTCTGGGAAACCGATTTTTAAATTTGCGATTACACCCGAAGATATCAATGAAGCAGCGGATTTCATGAGTGATATAAAAATTATTTCCAAATCTGCAACCCTTATTGGAGTCTGCATGGGAGAATCAGGAATTATTTCTAGAGTATTTGGGGATGCTTATGGATCCTCTTTTACTTACATAACGATTGGTGAGCCTAAAGCTCCTGGCCAAATTCCAGTAGATACTTTTAAAAAACTGCGTCCTGATTTATTTAAGCAATAAGGATACACTATGTCTGATTCTAGCGATTTATCTTTTGAAAAATTTGAAGAATTCTCTTTTTTTGATAATCTTGCCTTATACTATTTGTGTAACGAGACTCCTCCACAAACTCTAGCACTTGCCTTTTTAATCGCTGAAAAAAAAGTATGTGGCTCTATGTTGGGTGTCTTAGAACCAAAAAGAAGAAAGTATGTTCATGAACTTATGTCTTCTCAGCAAGATGAAAGCATGGAAAAAAAGAAAGCCGCGGCTGATGGTATGCTTATTATAGCCGAAGGTTTGCTTTCAAGAGATTTGATTCAGAAAAAGGGAAATTTTTATTTCGGAAAACCAAAGTAAATTAATTATTTCACAATTTTCATAAACATATATAGATTGTATATGTTTAAATTTTTTATGAAAAAATACTAATTAAAGTCAGTACTGATTTTTTGTTTAGGTACAATTCGTCGAAAATAACATATGAACTTCTTTAGGAAATATTTCCTATATATTTTAATTTTGCTATTTGCTAATGGTTGTGTAGCTTGGCCCGGTTTCACAGCGATTTTTGCGACTCTGCAAAAAACAGCTTCATCAAGTATGGAGTCTCTTGGATTGCTTTTATTGGGAGGTCAGCCTTCACCAAATGTTGAGCAAGGAACTCCAGCTACACTAGATGGAGAATCTGTAGTTGATATACCAAGCTTGGTCTCTATTGAAATTTCTACTCTAAATCCATCTTTTCCAAAAGGAACAACAATTGATTTAGCTGTAACTGCGATCTATTCGAATAATACAAACCAAGATGTAACCAGTGAAGCTACTTTTCAGAATCTCAGTCCTATTATTTTGTCTTTACAATCTACTCATTCTCAAATTTTGGGATTCAATATAGGTAATGGACTAATACAAGCAAGCTTCCAAGGTAAAACTGCAAACATTAACTTAACTGTTACAAATGCTATTTTACAGTCTATACAGCTAAGTCCTTCCCCTATGCAAGTACAAGTGGCACTAAATGCTACCTTTTTTGTAACAGGAATTTATTCAGATTCTACCACAGCAGATCTCACAAATCATCCCAATATTACTTATGTTAGCTCAAATACAAGTATAGCGAACATATCATCCAATGGTCAAATATTAGGAATTGCTAATGGCACGACAAGTTTTAAGGCTATCTTTGATAGTTTTGAAAGCACGGCAATCGTAGAAGTTGTTTCTCCAACTTTAACTAGTATTCAAATAACACCTAACAACCCATCGATAGCTCTAGGTTTGACTCAGAATTTTGTAGCAATTGGGAATTACAGCAATGGAACTTCTGTTGATCTTACTAATTCAGTAACTTGGATCTCTTCCGATTCATCAGCAGCTGTATTTTATGCTAGTCCTGTTCCTAGAGGTCAAATACAATCCTTATTGGAAGGATCAGTTACGATTACTGCTCAATTGAATTCTATTATCAGCAATTCAGTCCTACTTTCTATCACTCAAAAACAATTAACACAAATTGCTATCTCTCCAAATAACACTTCTTTGCCTAAAGGAAATACATTGCAATTCCAAGCAATGGGAACATTTACAGATAACTCAATGGCAGATATAACAACTTTAGTTACTTGGTCATCTAATGATGCAAATATTGCAAGCATAAGCAATGGCGGAGGGATGGATGGACTGTCTTCTGCGGTCAACGTTGGAAGTACAACAATTTCCCTTAGCTATAACACTTTTTCAACTAGTACTTCCATCAATGTTACAGCTGCCATTCTTTCCAGTATTGCCATAGTTCCAGTTAATGCATCAACAGTTGCAGGATTGACTCGATCTTATTCGGCAATCGGTACATACTCAGATTCTAGCACTCAAAATATTACCCAATCTGTAATTTGGAGTGTAAGTGATCCAAGCAAAGCAACTATTGACAATAGTCTGCTGCATAAAGGATTATTAACAGCTATTAGTGCAGGAAATATAATCATTCATGCACAATTGAATCCTATAAGTGGATCAACATCTGGGACTATCCTTGCTGGAGATACGACACCACCAACTGTTATTTCAGCTACATCCATCAATCCAAGCACAGTTCAAATAACTTTCTCAGAACCAATCAATACTATAGGTGCCTTAGATACTAATAATTTTAAAATATCTAATTCAAGCTCCTTACTTGGTTTTTGTTCTAATAATTCAAATTTTTCGAATTCTTCTCAGACAACTGACTTTGCGATCGATTCTATTTCAGGTTCTGGAAGTGTGTATACTTTGAATTTAAGTTCGAGCCAGATCTTTGGGAAAAATTATACTGTCCTAGTCAATAAATCCAACATCTATGATTTAGCTGCTATTCCAAATAATTTGGGCTGTTCGAATTCAGCAGGTTTTGAAGGACAATCTATTCTACGTATTTCTTCTTCTAATTGTAAAAATCTTAATCAAATATTAGTTACATTTTCTAAACCAGTTAAGACTGGCTCATCTTCAGGAGGAGCAGAATGTGACTCAGCAAGTTCTTGCGCAACTAAATATAAAATAACAGGAATCGATTTAGGTCAAATCACTTCTGCCAAAATATTGGATGGAATAGTATGCGGAGCCGAAGCAGCAAATTCATCTAAGGTTTGTATCACTCATACTTTAATTCAAAATGGTGCAGTAAGCACTATAATAGGTGCCAATGCAACTAATGGAGATGGTTTTGAAGATACATCTTATTCTGCAATCAGAGATCTAGCCGACAGTGAAAATCTTCAAAGCAATCCAAGAGATCGTGCTAGTTTTTCCGGTTGCGGTACGGTACCGGTAAATTTTTCAGATGGTGCTATTTCCACAAATACTTTCGGAGATGGAACATCATTTGGATATCTATCTAATTACAATAATCAAATCTATATAGGTCCTAACCGTGAGGGAAATTCCGCAGCTAGATTTCAATTTGATGGATCTAATCCTTCCAATATTGGATTTCAAATAGATAAACACAATGGCGCTAGGAATACAGCCAACTCAAGAGACGGTGGAATTTCTGTACCACCTTTTGTTACTATGGGTCACAATGGATGTATTGAATCCAATGCAAACCTTTCTGTTGGTTGTGGACCAGATAATGAAAATGGAAGAGGGAATTTTTCTGTTGGAAATTTATTTGGTAGCGAAATACTTTTCATGGGTGGAGCTAGGAATTTTCCTGGTGTAACCTTTCCTCATTTTAGATATCTTTATTATACTGTAGATACTTCTACTTCCTTGGATTTCAAGTACATTCAATTAGGAAATATAACTGGAAGCTCAACAGCAGGAACTCAAAGTTTTGTTACACAAAATAATAATTTATATGCTGGCTTCGCAAAGTTCAACCAACCTTCTTATGCGGGTGGTGGTGCTTCGAGAAATACGCCTGATTTTGGATTTATAAAATTTACAACCAATGCCGGAGATAATACTTCTTGTTTGATTGGAAACAATTGTGAAGCAGGTAACAATGGTAGGGGTGTAAGATTTCGTATAGACCGAGTGCCATTTTTTGGTGGATCTAGCGCTGAATCGAATGATAATACTTATACAAATTATGGACTTTATACGGGAGTTGATTCCCTGATAGTCTTTAACAATAGAATCTATACTGCAAATGGTGGACACAACCAAGAAAATCACAATGGTGGAATCATTCGTTCAAATACTACAAGCCCTGGTGCCTGTGCAGGAAAATACAACTGTGCTGCTAACTGGACAGAAATTACTCCAAGATCCAATGTTCATTGGCATGGTAGCTCTGGAAATTGGTTTTCCTTAGAGCTACGAAAATCCTCTGATTTTACGCCTGGAGATTTAGCATTTGCACAATTTGCTGAGTTCAATGGAAATTTATTTGCAATCCGAACGTTTTGTATCGCTACTGCTTCCAATGCCCTTGATCATGCTGATGCTATATCTAAGCCCGCGTTGGTAGGTTGCAATGATGGCACAACGAACAATAGACGTCCACAATTATGGAAATGTGATCCAAGTTTAACTTCTGGTCCACTTACTTGTGAAGCAGGAGATTGGTCCTTAGTAGCAGACAACAATTCTGGTATTACGAATTTCGGATCTATCGGTAATCATAGTGCGACCTTATTAGTAAGGAATGGAAGTTATTTATATATAGGCTTTGATAATAATTCAGGAATTGAGATTTGGAGAACAAATGTTGCAAATCCAGGAAACAATTCTAATGAATGGCAAAAAGTTTCTACAAATGGTCTTGGAGATCCATTGAATATGTTAAATATTTTTTCTGCGATCTCCGTTCCAGTTGGTTCGCTAAATTATATTTACGTTTCGACTGGGAAAACTGGTATTCCATTAAAAATCTTCAGACAGCAGAACAATTAATTTATGAAATCAAAGAATCCTATAAATCTAAAAAAGCAAAAGATGAAGAAACAGTTTGGAATATTTTTAAGTATGTTCTTATTTATACTGAATTGCCAACATGCAAGAATTCGATTCATCCCAGATCTTCCTGATCAGTGCATCCCTTGGTCAGAGAAAAATCAAAATGAAGTTTGCCAAGCCTCACTGGAAAGCATTCGAAATGATTTGGCCAAAAAGAAAACTATCGAGAAAGAATTCCCTCAGATTTATACTTACTGGGGATTTAAACCAGAGGACATTAAGGTAGATTTAAACAAAGAGTGCCCTCAAGGTGTTTATGAGATATATCAATATTCTACTTTCAAGAATGCAGTCTATGAACAATTGACAATAGGATTTTATTCTCCAAGGACTCTTAGGTTAACTTGTTATGAATAAATCGATAATTAAAATAAAAAGAATGTTCCTTATCTCTTCATCATACCCTGTAAGGTTCCAGTATTTGATTTGGATTGCAATTCTATTTTTCAGCTTTTGCAATAGAACAACTTTATCACTTACAAAAGATAATGTAGAAAATCCAAGTTATGAATCCAAAACTGAAAGTTATTTCTTAGGCTATTACGAGTTTGGTGCTGTGGAAGAATGGATTTGTCCTTCAGGTTCTCACAATAAAATAGTAATAGAAAGAAATATAGTTGATTCGGTTATACACTTTGCTGTGGGAGGAGTTTTTACAACAAGATCAAACATTGTGTATTGCTCCAAATCCTTAGAATCAAGACAAGCCGAAATGCAACCAAAAGCAAAACCTAAATCAAGATAGTAGTTAAATAAAATATTTATATATGGAATAGAATATTAAAATAAATTATTCATAAAACTACTTCCAAGGAATTGTAAAACCTAAGTCTTCAAATTTTTCTTCGAGCTCATCACGTTCACGGCTCTTTTTAGCTTGAGTCAAATCTTCATTCAATAAACCAAATTCTATAGCTTTTTGAATTGCTTTTTCTTTTCCTTGCTTGTTAAAAGCAGTTATGATTTCTTTTTCAATTCGTGTTAAACCACTCGCATTGACTCTATAATCCAAGAAAGCTTCCCAAGCAAGTGGACACCATTTGCTAACAATTTCATTGCCGATAGTTTTTGCAAAATTTCGAATCTCTAACTGAGCATGATCATCCATACGAAGAGCTAGGAAGTGCAAAAGATTATGCAGATCAACCTTCCAGTATGCTTCTGTATAAGTAGAAAGTGGTAAATCTTTACGTGCTTGTTCTCTCGCTACTCCAAGTTCTAATCTATCTTGGTAAAGTTTAACTGCATCATCATGAAATTTTTTCTCTGCTTCTGAAAGCAGCCTTCCTTGTTCTATAGGAAAATAGCCCTCACTGCCTTGGCGATTCCCTCCCGATTGCAATCTCCACTCTGATTCAGAAGTTGTTTGGGATGAATCTATTGCTACGGAATAACGAGTTGAATACTCATTTACATTTGCCATGCGATGGCGAATCCACTGGCGCCAAGTATCCATAGGAACTCTTACATGTAATTTGAGTTCACACATTTCAAAGGGAGTAGAGTGTCTGTGGCGAATAAGATAGCGAATCAAACCTCTATCTTCATGAATTTTTTTTGTTCCTTTACCATAAGAAACACGAGCTGCTTGCACGATTGAAGAATCGGAGCCCATATAATCAACAAGACGTACAAATCCATCATCCAACACTTTAAATGCCTTCCCTAGTATCTCATCTAAAGCAGGAACATTCAATCTTTCTAATTTTTCAGGTGTTTCTTCCATTATAGAAATTATGTCTAGAAAATGAGCACACCAGAAAAGCCAATTTTAGTTTTAAAGAAAAATTTTTTATCTTTATAGAATCGCTTTTTGTCAGTTTCTAGCTATTATAAGGAAATATTCATGGTTATGAATTCAAGAAAAGCCTCAAAGATTGACACCGATGCTCTGCGCATCATTAAAAATCCAAAGATCCAACGATCTGAAAATTTAAAAGTGAGTCCAGAGGAAATATTTATATTTCCTGTCCCCAAACAAACATACCAATTTCTAGAAGGTGTGTGGACATCTTTTGTCAATAAGATGGTATCATTGATTTACTTCGATGATGAGCCATGTTTTTCATATGCGATTTTTGAAATCATTGATAAGGATGCAATGAAGGTTGTAGCGACAGCAACCCACTTTAAGCTAAAAGAATTAGCGATGAAGAAAAGTATCCCTGGTATTGATGAATTCATTAAGCAAGCAAAACCAATTCCTCTTAATGATGAGCAAAATGAATCTTCCCGCTATCTACAAGAAGCTATCATAGATTTCAATAATGGATTACGTCCTGAAATTAAGTTTATCGATTTAAAAAATGAGCCCATACATCCTGATAAACGTAGTCTTTTAACAGATACTATGAATTATGCTGTTGGACTTCCCATTTTTATCAAAGAAAATCCAATAGGAATACTTTGGGGCATTGCTAAAGATCCAATCCAAGAACATGAAAAAACAGAACTAAGACAACAATTCTTTTCTCTATTTGATGTAATAGAATTCGTAATTGGTAAAGAATTGGATTCTCATCTTGATACTTACATGGCGCGTAAGAATATTGAGAAAGCTGATACACATTCTAATTCAAAAAGTTTATTCTATACAATCACAGAAGGACAAAAAGAACCTGTAACATCGATAGTTTTTAGATCCCACCAATACGAAACAGAATATAGGATGGATGCTTCTTTTATTATTCCTACTAGTAAAGGTTATGCGGTAAGTTTAAAACAATTTACACCTGAAAAATTCAACAATTCAAACAAGAATCTATTATTGATTCCTGGTTTCTTTTGTCGTAGATCTGTAATGGATAAGCTTGCTAGAGAATTAGCACTTAAATATGGGTACAGAGTGTTCTCTATGGATATGCGAGGAAGATCCAAACAAACTATGCCTAAGAATGGGAAGAAAGAAGGATGGACTGTAGATGATTACATCCAATCTGATTTTCCAGAGGTTCTAAAGTGGCTTAAGAAACAATTCCCTGAAGAAATGACTGTCGTTATTGGACATAGCATGGGGGGAATGATCCCAAGATTCTATACGGCTGCCTATGACAAGATCAATGATACCAAAGAAGGAAATATTCTTCCTAAACCTGCTGATTACATTGCGGGAGTTGTTGCGATAACTTCCCCTAATTACATAAGACTCAGTAGTAATCTTTTCTATATGGATCAAATTAAAAAGGGACTTAGCCTTATTCCATCTCGATCTGTAGTTGATTTCTTTTTAGGAATGGCATCCTTTTCTATGCAGACAACTATTCAGACTATAGATTTAAAGCGATTCTTTAAAATGCTCTTGAATCTTCATGAATCACTTAGACCTTTTTCTTATGATATAGGAACAAAGATGTTAACAATCAAGGACTTCGTTGGATACAAAGATATCACACCACCAGAGTGGTATTTCTTGGTTGAAGATGTCTTCTGTGAAGAATCAGTTTCTGTTATCATGCAATTTGTTCATTCCCAACTTTCTAATGAAGAATCATTTATGTCTTCTGATGGTAAAATCAACTATACACAAGAAATGAAAAATTTCGATCTACCTATTTATTCCATACTCGGAACTGAAGATAAAATAGTTCCTATGGACACAAAAGTAGGTGATTTAGATTTATTAAAGAGCAAGAATAAGGTTGTTGAAAAATACGACCAAGGTCATTTGGGAATCATATTCCACAACGATACTGTTCGCAAAATTTGCAATAATATCAATGAATGGATTTTAAAACTGTAAAATCAATTGTCATTTCGAATTAGTTCACAACTTAAGAAAACACTGCTCGAAAGATTAGAAATCTCTTGAGCGATGAATTTTCCATTTCTTTGGGCACAGTTCACTCGACTAATATCTAAACTATCGTTAGGTTGTGCGTATAGAATTTTTTCGTATGCATCTGCCTGAAATATAAAACATGATCCTACCAAATTTTGAGTTGGACATTTAGCTATCTTCTTAGAAAAACCAGATTCGCAGATTGACGTAGCAATAGCTGAATTTTTATTACTTGAATAAAACTCCCTGCAAGATGGACTTTGTCCAGATTCAGCAGAACAAGAAAAAGC
Source organism: Leptospiraceae bacterium (assembly GCA_022402465.1). GTDB lineage: Bacteria > Spirochaetota > Leptospiria > Leptospirales > Leptospiraceae. The sequence goes on from JAKRSH010000007.1 coordinate 264,081, forward strand.
AAAATCTAATGTAAGAGTAAGCTTTTCTGAATCTGAAAAATTTTGAGAGGAATTCTGACTTTCCGTAAATGCCAAATAACTGAGTCGTATACATTCATCCCGCTTTAATTCATTTTGTTTCTTGCGGTCACTTCCGCAATTGAAAATGCTAAGCATTGAAAAAAAGAAAATGAATAAAATTATGTAAATAGCTTTCTTCTGCATATATAAATTCATACTAATAAAATAATTGTAACTGTGATCTAATTTCATAACTTCCTATTGTTAAAGCGGGATCACCATTTAACTTAAAGTAATCTGCCTGCCATTTTAAATTATGTTTGGAAAAGTAATAAGACACTCCAGCACCAATTTCACGTCCATATTTAACATTTGGATTTGTGCCATCCCAAGGTTTATACTCTCCCCACCTTGCCGTAAGTTCCCAATTATTTTCAAATAAATAGGAAGTTTGAACAAAGTATCCATAAGTAGATCTTGAATATTCTCTTTGAATTTGATTGTTTATATTTCTTTCTTGGTAGGGAAGATTCGCCTTTCTTGAAATGAATTCCGTTAAGAAAGTGAAACCCATCCATTTTAACATAATGTCTGAAGCGTAGTGTGTATAATCAAATTTAGCAAATCGGTATTGAGTCCCAAAAGTGGACCTTTCTCGATTTGTATTTTTATTGTATGCTCCTGCAAATCCTATTGCGATCTTTGGACTTCTCTCTCTAGCAAAATCAGACTCTGCAAGTAATTCATCATCAACACCGGCCAGTCTATTCCTTAAAAAATTTCCTAATGGATAATAAGTTAGCTTACTTATAGTTAGTAAACCAGGTCCCTGGGCAGTTCTGTTTCTACCATCGCCCCCGAACACACCTAGATTGATGCTAAATTTATTTGATAATCCGAATAAATCATTTGAAAAAGCCTGGATACCAACATCCCTATCTAAGTTTAATTCTCCATTAACTATAGATCTATCTGGTAATTGCAAAGCCCCAGAGGATATCAATCTTTGACGATTGAAGGGAACTTTCATTTGTCCAAATGAAAATTTTATTCTATTGAATCCATTATAAGTAATAATGGCATCTCTTAGAGGAACATCTTTATCAATTTCTTGGTCTCGTTCAGCAAATCCCAACTGAACATTGTAATGCCATTCATCACCTTTAATTTTTCCTCGATTAATCATCCTTAGTCGACGAATTTCAAAAGTTGTGCCTTCTCTTTGTTTATCTTCTGGAACAATTCTGCTAGTGCTTCTCATTTGTCCACGAATTCGAATATTCATCAAAGATTCACCGTCATCACTCGTAATCGTAAATCCTTCTCCAACTTTAGAAGTAAACCAATTAGATTGAAAAGTTGAATTTGTTTTTGATGTTTTAGATGAATCTTTATCTTTTGTATCTTGCTTTTGGTTTGAGGAATCGTCTTTAATTGATTGCTTATCATCTACGTTCTTAATTGAGCTTGGTTCATCCTTAGTTTCTTGGGAAAACAGGATAAAAATTGGTAAAAGTAAGATTGCAAAAAAAATTAAAATAGGTGATTTCATATGGTTTATCAGTTGCACTGAATTTGTCTAATAGACAAGTCTCTACTCTACAACTAATCATACAATTCAAATGCTAAAATTTTTTGCTCAAATAATATTATTTTTATTTCTTTCGAATTGCTTAGTAAAGAATCATGAAGCAGCTCGTTATACAAAAAATTTCAATCTGCTGAATCAATCCATTCTTGAGCAATTTAAGGATTATGACCAAAGACAAATTCTTTATGGAAATTTAAATCCAAAGTTAGAAGATCAACTTTTTAAAGATGGAGCGGATAATTTATATATAGTTATGAACGGGAAATTTATTAACAATTCCCAACTTCAACTGCAAACAAGTTCCCAAGAGAAAAAAGATTCTGATTATTTACTTCGAATTGAATATAAAAAAATCAGATGGAATGAGGAAAACCTTTACCAAGTTAAGCGAAAGCAAACAAATAGAATGGGAGACTTTAAACCTTCTATTTTTTGGGAGAATCTTTCAAGAATGATTGAACAAGATATTAAGACTTCTCTTACACAGCAGCAACTTTGTAAAAGCTTCAAATGCATTGTGGAAGAAACTAAAGATTACAAAATTTTATCCTATGAATTTGATGAGAAAACAAAATCTGAATATCCAGAATTTTATGAGAAATACGCTACAAGATTCGACCAGTTGAAGTTTAAAACCTTGATTATTCCAAATGGGAATTACTCTTCACCCATCGTTGTGGAAAATGATAAACGAAAATTAATGATTAAACTTCCCAGAAACGGTTCCACTATTTGGAAGAATCCGAGTCGCCTGAATTTTGTTTTGGATTTTACCTTAAAAACCTACGGACTTACTTTTAAAGTGAATCAAATGCAATATATTATAAATTACAAAAAAGAAAATTCTACTGAATATCTTTCAGGAAGATTTTTTGGAATCCCTGAATACAATTTGGACGGTAGATTTTTTTATATCATACCTCAGGGACTTGTAGATTTTTTTATACCTGGCAATATTGAAGAGTATCTTGATAAAGGACTAACCTTAGTTACTGTAGGTTCGGATGGAAAAAGTGGAAGCCATTTCAATGCAAAATATTATGGAAAAGGAAAATCAGCTTATTTCACTAATGAATCTTTCTCTGAGGTGTACCAAAAACGATTTTCTCTTTTCGCAAGTAAAGAAACCCAAAAGCAGAAAAATAAAGGAGATATTGAGTTTTTTATTCGGGATTTGTGGTCGGAGATTGCGAAGGATTTGGAACCTTAGTTTGATTAGCATCCAAAGAGTTATTTAAACTGGATACTTTTCCCTTGGTCTTTAGAAACTCCATAAAACTCTGATTTTTCCTAAGACCTTCAAAATCATCCTCGGTCAAGGCTAGATCCCAATAAGATTCTTTAATTTCTGTTGCTTTAATTATAAACTTTTCTGTATTAGATTGCTCACCAAGAGATGCATAAGATTTTGCAGTTAAAAAATATGCGGCAGATGAACGATCAACCTTCAATAAAAGTGGAAGAGCTTTCTTAGCATTTCCTGAATAATAATTTGCCTTCCCTCTGTAGAATAGATATTCACGGTCTTCGGGATAAGTTTTCTGAATCATTTGGAAATAATTTTCCGCTATAGAATATTTTTCTAAGTTGGTATATTCTCTTGCAATTTTCAAAAAGCCTAGGTGTAAAGTTTCAGGTATAGATTCTAACTTGGAGTATTTGTTTTTAACTTTAGATTCAAAGGTGAATAGAGGAAGGGCATTTTTATTATTAGATTCATATTTACAAATTGCATTGTACATACTAATTTCTAAATTATTCGAATTATCTTTAAGAATTCGTTCGGAAGTCGAGAGACACTTTTCCCAGTTGCTAGATTCATTATATAAATAAACAAGAGCAATAAGTGGAGTATCCTTATTGTTGTATTTATAAGCACTTAATAATGATTCTTCTGCTTCTGTATATCGCTTAAGTTTATAGAGAGAAATTCCTTCATTCAGATTGAGAAAATAAAGAAAATTCTTATCGTCTTCAGGGATATGTTTCTTAGAAGCTTGAAAATATTCTAATGATTCAAAGTATTTTTCTAATCTTGATAATGTAACACCTAATTTATAAGAATAGCTTGGTTTAGTTGGAAATTTTGTAACCAAAGGCTTCATATAAGATTCAGCTTTCTTATAATCCTTTTCATTGAATGCTATTAGTGCCAACTCCCAACGAGTTTCTTCATCATTTGGATTCTTAGATAGTAATGCTTCGTATTCAGATTTTGTTTTCTTAGATTGACTAGGTGAATCATCCGATTGATTTGATTGAGATGGACTAGAATGGTGAGTTATTCTAGACGGAGTCTTTCCTCTATTAGCACTTGCTCTTTCATAGATCTTCTGAACCTCCGCATTCCCAGGATTGGAATTTAAGTATTTACTAGAGTATGAAGCTGCAAGATCCCACTCTTGGTAGTAATTATAATATAAGGCTAGCTTTAATAGAGATGTGTTTCTATGGCTTTTAGAAAGATCTGCATCGACTGCTTTGCGAAACATAGATATTGATTTATTAAAGTCCTTCTTACTCTCGTAAATATATCCCATGTAAACATAGGGGGTTCCATCATTGGGATGACTGTCTGCATAGCTCTGAAACTGCTTTAAGGCTGTGGCATAACTTTTCTGAGAATAAGATTTCTTCGCCTCTTTAAGCTCTGTAGGTTCCGATTTACCAACTTGAGTAAATAATGGCGAAGAAACGAGAACGCATAGAACAATAGAAATCTTAAAAAATTTTAAATTCTTCATTAAACCCTTGGCTTTTAGACCAAGCCTAAATCCTTTTTGATTTCTCAGAGGCTAACTGTCTAGCGGCTTTTAAAGAAACACTCATAGTTGTAATCTGTGGATTCACAGAGAGTCCTGTCGGATAGACAGAAGCATCCATCACAAAAATATTTTCATGGCCATAAAGCTCTAAATTGGGAGCAACGGCACCTTGGTCTTCTGATGCAGCTGCTTGGATGGAACCATGTGGGTGTGCTGAACCAATAGCAAGATATCCAGGAGCAAAATTTTCTTTCAAAATCCATTCAAAGTTCATGCCTGCTTCCACAGGAATTGGTGCAGTAAATCTTGGAAATGGCATTACCAACTCAGTAGCTCCTGCTGCTACACTAACTTCCGCTAAAGCCTTCAAACCTCTAAGCATATTTCTTCCATCTGTTGGAGTCATTTCAAAATATACTTTTCTTTTGCCGAAGCTCCATTTCACAGAAGCATTTGCTTCGCCGTCTGCACCGTCACGAACAAGCACAATTCCTGCGTTGTAGTTTGCGTAGTCTTTCAAAACAGAAAATTGTGTATTTCCATAGAAGGGCACCAAAGAAGAAGCTAAGGTTGGTCGGTAAGGAGCAACTTCTAACCAATATCCATAACCTGAGCCATCTTGGTTGTGGCCGTCTTTGATTACAACAGACTGAGGAGGCCCTTTGTACATATTGATTTCATTTTTATATTTTGCAAAAATGGATGATGTCGGGTGAACTTTCAGATTTCTTCCTACCCAATCATTGCCTAGTGAAGATCTTTGAAGAAGGGCTGGACCTTCGATTGCTCCTGCAGATACAATTACTATAGGAGCAGAGATTTCCATCTTTTCAATAATTTGGGAAGGTGCTTTCTCGTAAGCATCTGGTGAAAATTCAGCGTACACAGTTTTCATTTTCCCATCAGAAATCTTGGTAGCTCTCATATTGGGAACCACAATTGCTCCGTGCTCTAAGGCATCTGGAATCCAAGTTAAGAAGGTTGATTGCTTAGCATTGATAGGACAACCTAATCCACATCGACCAAGACCTATGCAACCTCGGTTATTGTTTTTAAGTATTTCTGGGTTTAGTCCTAACTTTTTACCGCCAGCCATTAAGACATTGTTGTTCGCATTTATTAATTCACTAGGTACAAGATGAACTCCAACTCTTTCATGGACTTGGTTCACATAAGATTTCATCTCTTCCAAACCGTAGCCAGTCCAACCAAATCGATTCGCCCATTCATTGGTTACGTAATCAGGAGGATAGAGGGATGTCTGCCAATTTACAGTGGTCGATCCACCTAAGGTTCTACCTTGGACTATACTTAATGTTTGGTCCTCTGCTACGATAAATCCTGCATCTCTGTACATTCTTGCTTGAGCAAGAAATTCATCACCTGTGAATTGGCTAGGGGTCAGATAAGGACCCTCTTCTATGAGAGCTACCTTCCAACCACTCTTAGCAAGTTCCGCAGCCGCAACAGCACCACCTGCACCAGAACCTATTACTACAACATCAACATTTAATTTCCACTTGGCATCTTGGATACTTTCTTGTTTGATTATTTCGGCATGCTTTTTGGGTGTTATGATTTTTGAATTGATTAATGGAATGCTCATGAATTGCTCCTGAAGAATAATTAACTTCTGATATAATGCTTATTATGCGTTATAACCCATGTAAGTTTGGAATCTTTTATCAGAGGAAAGTAAGAAGAAGGAAAACTGTCTCAAAATACTATAGAGGCCTCTCTTCATAACCAAACTTGAAGTCTTCCAGCTAAGTAATCTTTTTTCCATTTCATCTTTATTAAGTTCACTTAATGGAGTAAAAGAAAAATCCAAGGCAAATGCAATCAGTGTTGAAGAAGGAATTCCCGCTAGAAAAAGGATCAAATCTTCCGTCTCAATTGGATATGGGTGTCCATAAACATAATTATCTAAGGCTAGCCCTAAATCAAAATCGGTAACGGGATTGCCTTCCAAAAATACTTTCTGTATAGCATGGAAACCAAGATAATCATTTTCTGAAATACCTTTGAGTTTAGGAATGTTGCCATGAGCGGTGCATCCAATGGTTTTGGATCCGATATATAAAACAGCGGATACTTTTGCAAAAAGCTTTAAAAACTTATTTCTTGAAATTGTATTCTCTATCATAAATATTAATTATATCGAACAATCGCATCGTAAAAAAAGACTGTCTAGTAAAATTTTCAATTCCAAATAAAATTATCAATGTAGACAACAATCAATTCTTAAAGAATATTATTCCAGAAATGCAAAAAGAACACAGGATTAAGATTCTTACAAATCGAATTTTTCTTATAACAAATTATACGGTTTTATTTTTAATTGTAACTTGCCGTTTTATAACTCCTCGTTATAATATTTGGACAGATCCCGAACAATCTCCACCCCTACCATTTAGTACACTTATGGATGGTACTAATTTTGGTCCTAAGTCAGAAGGTAGATGGAATCGAAATGTTACTGCTCTTGTCTTGCATACAACGAAAGGTATGAGCACTCAGAAATTTCTACAAGAAGCATGGAATAGCAAGTGGAATGTGCACTTAGTTATTGATAGCAAAGGAGAAATCTATGGAGAAGAATTTCCAGCAAGTGTTCTTTACCCAACATCTCCAGGAATTGATGCTGTAGCTATTCACATTGTTCTTGAGGGAGATACAAAAAGTATCCTAAACAATACTAAACAAATTACTCGAACCAAAATGCTTCTCTCGTCTCTTTGTGAAAAATTGAAAATTCCTTACAATAATTATGATGTTAGCTCAAAGCTGGGAATATTTACTCATTTGCAAGTTAAAAAAAGATTTGGAGGGTTTATTGATATCAATGACTACGGAGAATCTCAAATCTTAGAATTACTTCTTAAAGAATTAGGTGGAAAACATTTTTCAGAAAATGAATGGAAGAATCGTTTTGAAAAAGATTGGATTCTTAGAAAGGAAAACATTTCTGCAATAAAGAAAGCATTCCAACCTGATAGAGGAAGAGGAATTACACCAACACCAAAAGTAGAAATAAAAGCTATTGAACAAACCAAGGACAAGCTTGCAATTGAATCAAAAAGAATCCAATATGCCTACAAAGGTACAATTTCTCCTACTTGCCTAGTTCTTCATTATACAGCAATACCAAGCTATGAAAAATCCATCTCCGTGCTAGAAGCTAGAGCATTAAATGCTACCTTTCTAGTAGATAAGGATGGTAAAGCCTACCAAATATTGGACAGTTTGTATGAATTGCCCTCAACTGCATATGGAACAAATGAAAAATGCGTCCAAATGGAAATTGTTGGAAAGGATACAGAAGATTTAATTTCAAATGAAGTGCAAATTGCAAAAGTGATTGAATTAACTAAAGAACTTTCCGTAAAATTCCATTTCCCCTTATCTAACCAACGAATCGAAAGTTTTCATGGTGTTTATTCTCATACCCAAGCTAAAAAAAAATTTGGAGGATCGATTTACCTAACAGGAAAGGATTTTGATCCAGGAGAAGCCTACATGGAACTCATATTGACCAGAGCAGGAGGCACATACTTTCCAGAAAAAGATTGGTATAATCGCCAAGGGAACGATTGGGTAATTCTAGATAGGAAATTTCAACCTTAATTCTAGTAAATATCTTGTCTAATAGATATGGCTAAAATTTTCCGATTTGGAATTCTGATTCCTCTTTTATTCTCTTGCAATTTATTTACTAACCCAGGTGATACGAATAAAGATATTCTTTTGCTAGATGATGCAGAAAGCCGTTACAAACAAGTTCAAAAAGTTCGATATGATCTTAAATTACAAATAGGCGAAGAGGAAAATTTTACAGGAAAGGTTAAAATCTATTTCAATTTAAATCATTTAAACTCACCGCTGAGATTTGATTTTCATAGAGGTAAGATTGATTCCATCTATATCAATGGTGAAGAAAAATCAGTGGAATACAAAGAAGGATTTTTTACAATTTCGAGCAACTTACTTAAACTTGAAAATAACATTGTTGAAATTTCCTATTCTCATCCATATAGCCACAGTGGAAATGGACTCCACCAATTCAAAGATCCCGAAGATGGAGAAACCTATCTTTATTCCCAATTTGAAAGCTTTCATGCGAACCAAATGTTTCCTTGCTTTGACCAACCCGACTTAAAAGCAACTTACAAATTAGAAGTTATTGCTCCAAGCAAATGGAAGGTGATCTCTTCAACTTTAGCAACTTCCATTGAAACCAAAGATAAATCTCTGAGTCTGCATAGCTTTCCTGAGAGCAAGAAATTTTCAACTTATATCTTTTCTTTACACGCTGGACCCTATGCAGAATGGAATGATACATCTTATAAAATTCCACTTCGATTATTTTCCAGAAAATCAAATTCGAAATACATTGATTCGAAATTTTGGTTTCAAGTCACCAAACAAGGATTTGTTTTTTTTGAAGATTATTTTGGTATTGAGTATCCATTCCAAAAGTACGACCAACTCATAGTTCCTGAATTTAATTTTGGAGCTATGGAGAATGTGGCGGCTGTAACCTTTACAGAAAGATTGCTCTCCAGAGGAACTGTAACTCGAAGAGCCAAAGAAAAAATTGCTAATGTGATTCTTCATGAAATGGCGCATATGTGGTTCGGTAATCTTGTAACAATGAAATGGTGGGATGGTCTTTGGTTGAATGAAAGTTTTGCAACTTACATGGCAGCTAAAGCTCAATATGAAGCAACAGAGTTTAAAGAAGCATGGGAAACTTTTTATACAGGAATGAAAGCTTGGGCTTATTCCTCTGATCGTTCTTCTACTACACATCCAATTCAGGCTAAAATAAATGATACAGAAGAAGCATTTGTAAATTTTGATGGAATCACTTATGGCAAAGGTGCTTCCGTTCTAAAACAATTAGAGTATTTTGTTGGAGATAAAAATTTCCAAGCTGGAGTATCTGCTTATTTAAAGAAATATTCCTATTCCAATGCAAAGTTGAGCGATTTTTTATTTTCGATAGAAGAATCATCTAAAAAAGACTTAGCACATTGGTCGAAAGAATGGCTTGAGAAAGAAGGCACCAATACTCTTTCTTACAAACAAAATTGCAAGGCCAATCAACTCCAATCTATTGAATTGCACCAAGGCAACGGACCTACCTCAAATATTTTAAGATCGCATAGAACTAAACTTGCCTTCATTCATTTCAAAGAATCTAAACCAGAGATCTATAAGATTGTTGATGCTGAATATAGAGGATCGCTGACAAAATTAGAGTTTCAAAATTCTGAGAACATTGCCTGTCCCGACTTTATCTTTTTGAACTATGGAGATTATGATTTTGTTCGCAGTGAAATTCAAAAAGAATTTCTAAAAGAATCAAACTTAAATACATTAAAATTAATTTTATCAGATTACGGAGACCTACTTCAGTCTCTCATGCTTTGGCGCAATCTCTTTGAAGAAGTTAAAGATGGTAATTTGAAACTAAAAGACTATAATGCTTTAGCAATGGAGGAATTGCCAAAAGATCCAAGAGATTTAATTTTGGAATCTAATCTAGGCCATATTACTTCAGGTAATTATATCTCCTACCATTCCTTTTTATATTTTAAACATATACCCGAAAGAGATAAGCTACTTTCTGATTTAGAGAATTTTATTTGGGCGAATATGGCTAACTCTAAGAGCAATAGTGATCGCAAAAGATTTTGGTTTCAAAATTATATTTCCGTAGGTTCATCTAAAGAATTCCACACTCGTTCAGCGAATATCCTTGAAAACCGAGAACTAGTCGCTGGCTTAACCATTGACCAAGATTTGAGATGGTCGCTTCTTAAGAAAATCTGTTCCTTTCATTATGATGACAAACTTACGAAGAAATTATTAAATAATGAATTGAAGAGAGACAAATCAAAGTTTGGCTCTGATAATGCACTTGCTTGTGAAGCCGCCCATCCTGATCCAGTAACTAAAAGTAAATGGATGTCCATTTTAGTTGCTCCAACTAAAGAATATTCTGCAGCAACTTTACGAACTGTTATGTATACCATCTTTCCAATTCATCAGAAGAATTTACAGATTCCTTTTGTGGAATTTTTCTACAACAATGTTGAAAACAATAAAATTGGTGGAGATGAAAACTATCTCGAAACTTATTCTGAAATGATGGCTCCCCAATTCTGTACGGAAGAGAATAAACATATTTTAAAGAAATTTCTTTCACACTCTAAAAAAATTCCTGCCACCGTTAGAAAAAATTTAGAATTAAATCTAGAGGCTGAGGAAGATTGTGTATTGGTTCGGAAATCGGATATCTAGACTAAGAAAGAAACAGCGCTTGGCAATACTTCAATTGTCATGGGAATCTTTCCAATATCCTCTCCATCGCAATCAATGATTGCTGCGTTGTCAGCTTGCAAGGGTATGATTTCAATTTTCTTACACCTATAGGATTCAACTTTCGGAGAATTCGTTATTGTTCCGTTATAGAACTTTTTAGAATAAAATACTTTCTGAAACAAATTCCAGTCTCCTATAACAACAGCATCTAGATATCCATCACTTAATTCAGAATTCGGAGACACTCTCATTCCTCCGCCAAAATATTGACCATTGCAAATCGCAAGAGAAGTTACTTTTCTCTCTAACCATTCTCCGCCATCCATTCTAAACTTAAGAGGTTTGTTTTGGTAGCTAAGAATATTTGCTATACTACCTAAATAATAAGAAAATCCTCCAAACTTCTTGGATGATTTATTTACAGTTTGAACAACAGCTCCTGCCATTCCGCAACCAATAATATTTATGAAATAGCGAGTTAAATTCTCAGCTGTGCTTTCTGATTTGTATCGCACGAATCCTACATCTGTTTTTCGTATTTTACCATTTTTGATTTTATCCAAGGCTAGATTTAAATCACCAGGTACCCCGAGACTTCTAGAGAAATCTCCTCCTGTTCCTAAATTTAAGACCACAATCGAAACAGATGTTTTCTTTGATTTAATAATTCCATCCACAACTTCGGAGATAGTTCCATCTCCACCAATAATCACTAAGACTTCGATTCCTTTCTTACAAAGATCCAAGGCTACATCACTTCCATGACCTTTGGCATTTGTAAAAGTGACTTGGATTTTTCCAATTTTATCTTCAATTCGTTTAAGCAAATCTTCCCAATTTTTACCAACGCTTCCGCCACCTGAATTTGGATTTACAATAAAGTGAATTTTTTTGCTCATAGAAATTACCAAACCAAAGAGAAAAAAACAAGTAAACTATAAAATAAAAAAGAAATCATAAATAAAAAATGTTTTTCAATTTTTTGACAAAGTTTTATTCTTTGGTTCCAAGCATGATTTATCCCAATAAGAAGAATCCTATACCTGAGAAGATAACTATACGAAAACCACTTTCGCAAATTACAGAGCAGGTACCAATTCATTGGCTAGATGGAAATATAGTAAAGACTCATGTTGCTAATGCATTATCGATTATCTTTAAAAATGAAGAAGAATACTTTATTAAAATAGTAAGAAAATTCATTCCTAAATTGAAAAACGCAAAACTTAAGAAAGAAATTATTTCCTTTATTGGTCAAGAGCAACAACATTGTGATTTTCATTCTGATTTTTGTAATAAACTTACAGACCAAGGTTTTGATTTTCAATTTCTATCTTTTAATATTAAGAATTTTATTTATGGCTCCATGGATGCCTTTCTATCAGATGAATTGAATCTTGCTATTGCTTCTGGATTAGAACACTATAATAAATCTACAGCTGAACTTTCATTACGTGAAAAAGTATTTAGCAATTCAGATGCTATCTTAAAAGAGTTATTTGAATGGCATTTAGCCGAAGAGCTAGAACATTCTAATGTAGTCTTCGATTTACTAAGGGAAATTGATTCAAATTATTGGCTACGTATTGAAGGATTCTTTATTGCAACCTTAGTACGGAATCTTACTCTAACTTTTACTACTGCTAATTTAGTAGTTCAAGATGACCTCAGGCAGTTCCTTAGAATTTGGAAAGAAGGTAAAGATTTTTTCTTTACAAAGGATCAAATATTATACAAGTTATTTTTATATATTGTTGATTATGCAAAACCTGACTTTCACCCTTCCCAACATAATATGACTGATATTATTTCAGAAATTTTTAAGAATCGCAATTTTGAAATATTTTTCTCTAAAAAACCAGCCAATCAAACAGAACAAACAGTAAACTAAAGTGAATAAAGAAACACTACTCAATACCGAACCCGACTTAAAAATTTACTTAAAATATTCTCAGCCAGAAAAAGAGAAATTAATTTTATTTTTACATGGTTACCCAGATACACATCGTACTTGGGATGTGTTAATGGAAGAATTAAAACCTAATTACCAAGTTGCCGCAATCGATATGAGGGGTGCAGGAAGTTCATCAAGACCTGAATCAAGAAAATCATTTAATATTAGAAGAATATTCAAAGATATTGAAGTCGCAATCGAATACTTAGATCCAAAAAAGGAAAAATCAATTCACCTAGTAGGTCATGATTGGGGCTCTTTGATTGGTTGGTGTTTTGCTGCTGATCCTATATGCTCAGGTCATATTAGCACTTATACTGGGATAGCAGGACCTCATCCATCCTTAGCATTGAAGCAGATGCAATCCTATGCAAATCGTGGAATTTTTTCTTGGAATATAGATGAAATAATGCGTTTCTTTAAACAAGGAACAATGTCTTGGTACTTTCTTTTCTACCAAATTCCTATTCTTCCTGAGTTAAGTTGGACTTTAGGCTCCGTACCTTTTTGGCACACGATGTTAGAAGCAGGAGGAGTTCCTAAGTCAGATCCAATGTGGGATTATTCTCCCAAAGAAATTCTACGATCTTCCATTGGCCCTATTCAACTACACCGGGAGCTTATGCAGGGTGCGGAGATTCCGCTTCCTAACAAGATAGAAACTCCCTGTCACGCTATTATCCCTATAAATGATTTTGCAATCACTCCTGAGATTTATGAAAATCTATCGGATCATGTTGTCCATTTCCGGAAAAATTTTATGGATGCAAATCATTGGGTTCACCGTGAAAAGCCTAAAGAAGTTGCCCACTTAATTGACGATTTCATTAATACTTTTGATACATAGAAGCAAGAATTTAGTTTTTATTTAGCAGAAGCTAAACGAGATGCTCTATCCTCTTCTAATAATGCTTCGATAAGTTCATCCATATCACCTTCCATGATGGAACTTAAATTGTGACTTGTGAATCCTATCCTATGATCTGTGCATCTTCCTTGTGGAAAATTGTAGGTTCTAATTCTTTCGGATCTATCGCCTGATCCTATCATTTGCTTTTTGATTGCATCACTCGATGCTTTTGCTTCTTGCATCTGTTGGTCTAAGATTCTAGCTCTAAGGATTCTCATTGCCTTATCGCGGTTCTTGATTTGAGATTTTTCGTCCTGACAACTAACAACAATACCTGTAGGAATGTGTGTCAATCGAACAGCAGAGTCAGTTGTGTTTACGTGCTGTCCTCCCGACCCAGAAGAGCGGAACACATCAACTCTAATGTCAGACTCTTTAATTTCAATTTCCTTTTCTTCCGCTTCTGGTAGAACTGCAACAGTTACAGCAGATGTGTGAATTCTTCCACCTGATTCCGTTGCAGGAATTCTCTGTACTCTATGCGTTCCACTTTCAAATTTGAAAATATCATAGGCTCTTTCATCTTCTATAGAAAATACAATTTCTTTAAAACCACCAATCCCTGTAGGACTAGAATCTATCAACTCAGTTCTGAGACCACATTTGTCAGAATACTTGTTGTACATTCGAAAAAGATCTGCACAGAATAATCCTGATTCATCTCCCCCAGTGCCTGCTCTAATTTCTACTAGGATGTTTTTTCCAGAATTAGGATCGGGAGGAAGCATCATAACTTCTAACTCTTTAGAAAGAACCTCTAATTTCTTTTCCCCATCTTCAATCTCTGATTTAAGCATTTGGTGCATATCTTCATCTTTTTCATTTGGTAAAAGAGCTTTTGCATCGGAAATATCTTTGGAAATAGTAAGGTACTCTTGTGCTTTTGTATATACGGGCGTTAGTCGTGATCTTTCTTTATAAATTTCTTTTAGCTTGTTTGGATCACTGACTGAGGAAAGTTCATCATCCAGACGAAGGTATTTTTCTTGAATTTTTTTGAGTCTATCTACCATGTATAAGGAAAGACTAGAAAGAGACCGTTTTTTGCAAAATCAAAATTCATCCATTAATCTCCCTGAAAAATCCAATGAGTTGGATATTTTCCTCCAAAAGCTTGTAGAAATGCTCTCAGGCATCCAAGAATACAATAGCCCATATTCTAAAATTACAGAAAATCCTGAGCTAGTAGTAGATGAAATTATTAAGAATTGTGCATGGAAGGCTAGTACAATCAGTGCAACTTGTTCCTTACCAGGTGGTGTATTCGGTTTTTTTACCTTACTTCCTGAGTTGGTTATGATTTTTAGAATCCAAGGCATGATGATCAAAGATATAGCCAGTGTTTATGGTAAAGAAGCACAATTAAACCGAGAGCTTTTGCTTTTTTGTTTATTTAAACATGGAGGAGCTCATCTATTTCGTAAATTTATTGAAGAGACAGGGGTTAAAATTTTAATCCGACCAACAACAGTGCGTGCTTTCCAAGCCTTATTGCAAAAAGTTGGATTAGATATTTCAAAAAGAGTTCTTAGAAAAAATTTTACTCGTTGGGTTCCCTTTGCTGGTGCCGCTATAACAGGAACTTTTGCTTTTTTTGATACTAAGGCAGTTGGTAAGAATACCAAGGAAGTTTTTACAAAAGAAATTGAATTTCTAAATAGTAAAGAAGTCGCCATTGAAGAATAAAATCCATTTCATTTTAATTTGTTTTTATATAATCGTAACCATTTTACTTTCTTTAAATTGTAGATCGAAGCATGAAACATTTCTTGAAGAAGTAAATCAATATCTCGAAGTTCAAAAGTTTGAAAAAGCTTTAACTATCATACAAGATAAACTTGAATCAAAACGAGATTCGGATGAGGTAATTTCTCGAACAAAACCCAAAAGAGAAAGAGTCATTAGAATGTCCGAAGATCGAAATAGGATAGTTTGGTCCGAAGATGAAAAATTAATTTTTCGAGACATACCTAATCCTTTAGTTAAGACTAAAGCACTATCAGATCTTCCTTTCGATTTTAGAATTTCAACTAACGCAGAATATGCTTTAGTTTCCTTTCGATTGAAAAATACCAAAGGTTGTAGAATGAAAGCGATATCTATGTTGAATGATGATTTGGATTATGACTCAGGTGCACACATAGCCTGTAGAAATTCAGGGAGTATTTCAAAAGATGGAAAGTATATCTATTATTTTATTGATGAAAGTTTATATAAAGAAAAAACAGAGTCACCACGCAAACCAACTAAGATTCTAGATGCTTCTAAGATCTTACCTCCTTTTAGTAAGCTTAGAAATAAATACTCCCTTGTTCCTATTGAAGATAATTTCGTACTCATGACTGGAATAGCTGGTTCGTACAATATGTACTATTTACAGACTAAATCAGATAATCTTGAACTAATTTCAAAAGATATTCTAAGTCCCAAATTATATTATGGAAATGGGACATCCATTTTTACTATTGGTGGAAAAATCGGAATTTGGTTTTTACGAGAAGTGGAATATGGTGTTGGGAAGAAACCAAAAATCAATAAAGGTTTTTCTATTACATTAAGAGAAATAGAACCTTGGAAAACATCCAATAAAAAAGACTTTTTGTCATTCTACAATAGATCTATTTACAAATGGAGTCCAGGAACTAAAAAAGTAGAATACCCTATTCTCTGTGAGAGAGCATGGGGAGTTGCAAGAGATTATATAATCTATGAAAATAAAATAGGTGAACTTGTACTAGCTAATACTGCTTATTCTGAAGAAGATTGGGCAGTATTAGATTTATATAAAGAAGTAAAAAAACAAATAAAAGATTAAGCTGCTTGGGATTTATCTTTTTGGGTTTCAAAAACCTTACAAGAGCTATATTTATCTGCTAAACATTTCTTAGTTAATGTCTCAAAATCTGATTTCATTAAAACGGTTGAAGAACTCGGGCATTCATCCAACTTTTGTGTATAGAGGGGACAACGAATAAAAAATTCGTTTTTTCTTTCATCTTTCTTTTTGCCCATGCGTTATATTCCGAAATAGTTTTTTAGTTTTGTCAATAGGTTTTCTGAAAAAATTTAAAAATATAAATTCAATATTTTAGGAATTCTTTCATCTCTAGATAGAACAGGTTCGTTATTTTCTCGACTGGAGAAACTTTGGGGTATGTCTTTTATGTCCCAAATATTCCCATCCCAAAATACCTGCAAATATACTTTTGCATTGGTTCCGACTGATCTATCTTTTAAAGAATATCGGTGCCAAGTAACTGGTTCTTGAAGTTCTAAAAGTTTATTTGACTCATCTTGAATGCGACCCATATTTATGTTACTTGCAGGTGAGACTAATCCATCTACCTTAGATTTTGCGATTTGAGAGTAAACAGAACTATAAAAAGAGTCTATACCAATCAATACTCCTACCTTCCAACCTGGCACTGCAATTATTAGATCTTGTTTTAATTCTCCTGGAGTTAAGAACTCTTTCTCCCAATTGCTAAGATTAATTTTTTTGATAATTTGATCAATGGCCTTTCCATTTGGCAGATAAGTTATGCTGACATTATAAAGTTTACTTTC
Source organism: Leptospiraceae bacterium (assembly GCA_022402465.1). GTDB lineage: Bacteria > Spirochaetota > Leptospiria > Leptospirales > Leptospiraceae. The sequence continues at coordinate 281,198 of JAKRSH010000007.1, forward strand.
TTTATCTCCCGCAACTAGTTCTCCTTTCACAATTTTAGGCTCAGGAAGGATAACAGATCCTGCGATTATACTTACAGAATATTCTTTTGCTAATTCAGAAAAAGTTTCATTATAAATTTTAGCCACATCGTCTTTCTTTTCTCTAATGATAGTTTCCCATTCCAAGGAAGCTGCCGAACAATTTGTTGAATTACATTGCTTTTGAAATTCTTCAATTGCAAGCTTATGAGAAGACTTCAATTCAGTTAAGGCATTAGAATAAGAAGATGTATAGACAGACTTATTTTCTTTGAGTAGATATAGACCAGTTCCAACATGTTCTGGCAATATAATCAATGTTTTTCGATCAATAAGGTTATCTGCTTTTGCTTTTTCAAAAATTGGTCTCAGACTATTCTTGAAATTTTCTGCTGAATAAAAATCTAAGGGAAGGAAAAAGGGCTGAATTCCAATTAAATTGCCAAGTTTACGATCAGATCCGTTTAGCATGTATTCTATAGTCTTGAATCTTTCTTCAGATTCCGATTTATAATTTGAAAAATCTGCTTCTTGTAAAGCCGGATCAGAAGGTTTTAAAAATTGTTTTCCATAAAAAGGTAGAGAAAACAAAAAACAAAAAATTAAAATTCGTATCCAAGGAAAATATAAATTATGCATATTCTTTCAAATAGATTTGTACAGCTTCTAACATGTAATCTTCAAAAAATGATTCAGGCTGATAATTATGAATATCAACCCATTCCATAAAATCATGTTCATCAGAAAGTACTATCTCTCCACCTTTATAAATGCCTTTATAAGCTAAAATTATGCAAGGATGATTTCCTTCGGTAACTCTATGCTTATGAATGAGGAAGGGCTTTGGTTCAATTTCATATTGAAATTTATTTCCCATTTCTTCTTCCAACTCCCGTCTTACGGAAACTTGCCAATCATCAAAAAATTCCGTTTCATCCATTCGACCACCGGGAAGATCTCCAAAGCCAGATTTTCTATCTTTCATGACAAGAAGTGAATTTCCTTTTCGAAGAAAAACTTTTTGAGTTATTTGAAAAAAACCGTGCTTAGACAATACTCTTTCCCCATTTATCAATCTCATGATCTACAGCATAAAGCTTTCCAACTGGCAGACTACCCGAGTTTGCTTGGTCTACCATCCCAAGGGATACTGAAAGTAAATCCGAAATAATAGTGTCCATAATCTCAGTAGGAGCTCCATAGTACAGAAAGTTCACAGGACTTAAATCGGAAAGCATGAAAACATTTCGTTCGATCGCTTTGCCGTCTTTTATAAATTTAAAAATAGCAATTCCACCTTGGTCCATTTGTGACTGAGGATCAATGATTCTTCGCAATTCTACATTTACTTTGGTATCTTTGAATGAATCCAATTTGTTCAAGAGAAATTGATTCAACCAATCAATAAAATCACTAAACTCTGCTGTCTTAGTTGATCCAGATGCTAAATAGATATTCTTAGATTCACAATTATAAAGAAAATCAGACCAAAAATCAGGCTTTAGTATGGAATCCCCAATAACTCCTAAAAATAAATCTGTCTTCAATAAATTATCTCTGGGAACTTGGTTCACATTTGCAAATTTCCAAGGTTCAGGGGTTTCATTTTTAATATCAATTTCAATTAAGTGATCATTGGTATCATGCAATCTGCTTCCTTTTAGATATTTACATAAAAAGCTGCCAATATTACCAGAAGCACCTAATACAAGAAATTTTCTTCTTGAAAGAATCTTACCCTGTCCATGCAATACATCTTCTATAGCTTTTAGAATGGATTGAGCAACTTCTTTAGATTCTTCTTTCACTTTTTGATTTGAAATTGCTATGGAATATGCTGGTAGAAATAATTTTCCTTTTTCTTTTTCAACAGAAAGCAATCGGTCGTAGCCGTTCCGTGTATGCTCTATTGTTCCTACTAAAACTTTTGCTAAAAGGTCACCAATTGGTAACTCAGCTAAGCTGCCTTCTAATTTCAATTGGTATTCTTTTGCGACATCTTTTGTCAATTTACCTTCTATAGCAAATGCATTTAGGAAGGGAGCAATGTAGCCACCGTCCTCAACGAGAATTAGTTTTTCAGAATTTTGATAAGAGTTAATGCATAATTTAAGAAATAAATGAGTAGCTAAAAGTTTCATGGCAGGGAAGAATCCCAGTTCTTCTCTATCCATGAATTCTTTTAAATCCAATAGATCAGAATTATCACTAAACAGAGGTGAGATGGAATAGTATGTTTTTCTTTCAGCACTTATTTTAAGTTCAAGTCCAGACATATAAAAGGAATCTGTCGGAAGATCCAATAGGATATCTAAATATATAGGTGGTATCTTTCCTCCATATTTTACAAAGCAAACATTCACATAATCTGCTCCCAACATTCTGTACGCTTCGAGGAGAGCTAGTATTTCTGAGGTGATATGGTGTATGAGAAATATTTTGGTATTTTTAAAATTGAATTTATGATTGCTGTTGTTTGCTAAAATCTCTAATTCAGGCATTCGAGTTAAATAATGACCCATTTGGAGAGAAATTCTTCTTTGATTGAATGAGTAATTTAAGACCCTATCTAATCTACTTAAATCAATATATACATCGATTTTACCATTTATGATATGAATCGTATAACCTTCTTTAACGATTTTAGTAATCTCTTGGTCTTCTAAAATTAGAAATATTTTTTTAAAAAGCGGAAGTGAGTTTTTGGGGTTAGAATCCATAAGAAAACTTGCAAAGGACTTCTCCCAATAGAAATTGATTTGATTTAGTTTTCCTAAAGATGTCTTTTCGATTTGCTCAAACACTTTACTAAATCTGCGATTTTCTTCTATATATTCCCTCTCACCTTTCTGGGATGAGCCTATTAAGGAACTATGAACTGATTCAGAAATTTTTGTGCTACCACCAATATAGATTCTAGAACTTAAATCATCAACGATCAAATGGTCTATTGATTTCAGATCTAGATTTGCTCTATCGAATCGCTCTATCGTTAGGCGAAAAATAAAATCTCCAGCCTCTACTTGATTGGGCACTCTTTCCAAGATGAATTGGTAATCTACATTTTCATTTTCACTATTGTGATGAAAAGGAAACACCAAAGCTTTACTTGGATAGGTTCGTGGATTTTCTCCGTAAAATTCAGGATGTATGACTTTTGCCCAAGCTTGTCTTTGAAATGTGCCAAATACAGTTCTTAAGTGATCTTGGAATTCTTCTCGGAAAATGAGAATATCTTTTAAAACTCCTGCTCGTGCATGAATTTGAATATAACCAATATGCATTTCACAAAGTTCACTATTAATATTTGGATTGAGTTTGTAGAGGATTGCAATGTCGCCAGGAGAAGTTATAACTCTTTCTACGATTTCGTCACCAAGTGTTCTTGAAAGAATAGAAAGTCCCCAGAAAATTCGTAAATTTGTAAGATCAATTTTATAAATGTCAGAACTTTCCTTTTCTAAATTTACTCCTAGAGATGTAGGTATATTTTCATCTGGATGTTTATGCATGTTGCACCATTACTTTTACCGCGTCTGTAGTCTTTGCTGTTGCAAATGCATTTCTTAATTCTTTAGCATCAAAAGTGTGAGAAATCATATTATCGGCTAAGGATTTTGCTACTGTTGGATTCTCTTTCAAAAGCTTTATAGCAAGATGAAAGTCCCCACATCTAGAAGTACGTATTGATTTGCCTCTTAGGAAAAAATCATTCATCGCATAATATTCCTTATCCGAAGATTCCAGATTTAATTCTTGGGGTAGGTAAAGAATTGCACCTCTGGGTCTAACTAAAGAATCTTCCTTTCCTTGAATGGGTCGAATACAGGAATCAATTTCTTCTAATTTAGTAGCTATTGCAATATCAAATCGAGGAAATTTTCCTTCCTTATCAAGGTCATCTAATTTGGTGTGAGCTTCTTCAAATGATGATAAAGTTAAACTTACTTCCCCAAACTGTGAAAGTTCATTGCGTATAATTGAAATCCAACGTACCATGTCTTCTTTTGGAATTTCTTGGAAACTGGGGCAGAGGAAGATATTTAAATTTTCTCTTTTTTCTTTGGCCCAATGGAAATGAAGATTCTCAATCGAAAAAGGAAGAATAGAAAGTTCATCAACTACCAATTCCGTTAGATGGCTAAGACCTCCCATTTTTTGACCATTCGTTGTTTTGAGATGTAATTCTCTTTTGGCTAGACGAATAGCAGACTGAAAACCATCTGTTGTACTCGTAGTATCATACAATATATCAAAATGATTTTCTAAAGAATCAATTGTATGTGAATCCGAAATATTTATGCCATCATCAGCACCTAGTCGAATTGCTAGATCTAGCAACTTTTGGCGTCTAGCGAGAGCAACAATTTTGAAATTTTTCTTTGAATCCAATCGATAAGCTTGCAGGGCTGCAATGACAAGAGAACCTAATCTACGTGGACCAAGTACAGCAACAACATCTCCATCTTCAGGGGCTGATGCGATTACAGCTTGGAGAGAAGCGGCAAATGGTTCTATCAATACTGCTGCTTTCTCATCTAAATTACTATAGGGAATAGCAGCATGTACGGGGGCAAGAATATAAGCCCCAAATCCACCAGGAAGGCGATCAATACCTAGAACCTTTCTTTCTGGAGAATGGCTTGCAATTCCTTCTCTTACAAAAGAGTCAACATCAGAATCTCCCCTAGCTTCGAATGTATCATTTATTTCTACTACATAATTCTGGTGAGTATCAGGATCTTCAGCAATCACTTCGTGACCAATTACTTGGGGAAGTGGAAATGGAAGAAACCTTCTATCTATATCCGTTGAACAAACTCCACAAGATTTTGTTTTGAGAAGTCGGTAACCTTTGCCTAACTCAAGGTAAGGAGAACCATTTCGGATGATCTTCCAACCTTGTTTTTCATCACCTTTATAAATATAGTCTGATTCAATAAAGGTATCATCAGAAGTGTAATCTAGTGCCTTGAAATGGATTTCTTTCATTTATATCTTGCCTCAATAAAGTAATACAGAACTAAAGTCAATGTAAAGAAAATAAGATTTAGTATAAACCCATTCTTCAATTTTTTTCGATCTTTTTCCTCTAGAAAATATGCAGTAATAATAACAGAAAAGAAACCACCTAAGTGTGCCCAATGTGCAATTTGGTCTTTTTCAAAAACATTGGTAATGTCTGTATAAACTGAGGCCCAGGCAATTAAAAATAATGGAAAAGGAAAATTCACTCCGCCCATACGAATCGAAAAAGGGGATAGTAGGGCTGAGGCAGCTGCAAGTCCAGAGATAGCCCCACTTGCTCCAAGAACTGGTGTATTGTCCCCTATAATAAATCCTCTTACAATAGAATCTCCAATTGCCGATACGATTGCTGCCATTCCGTAGAATAACATCCATTTGCTCATGCCAACCTTATACTCAACAGCCCTTCCTAGTATAAACAAAAACATAAGATTAGAAAACAAATGACTGAAACTACCATGAGCAAAACTTGAAAGTATCCAATTGATAGGATTCCATTCCCTAGGATAAGACAAGAAAAAGTTCTGAATAATAGGATCTGGAATAAAAAAAATGGAGATAAAAAAGAATAAGAATAAAAATACAATCAAACCTGCGGTCAATGGGAATTCCCAAAAAATTTTCTGAACCATGATGATTATAATCTAAAATTCAACTATGAGTTCAATTCGATTTTGGGGAAAAAGCTGGAACTTCAGGAGAATCTTCATTTCGAAAATATGCATCGTCCACTCCATCTATTCCTGTAGAGAGCTCTTGTAATTTCGGTTCATTCCAAATAGTTTCGAAAGCGTCTTCTGAATCATATACCTTAAAATTACTATCGTAATGACAGCGAGTATAGTAATCTGAATTCTTAGGAATGACTCTTTGTATTTCCAATTTTATAACATCGAAATTATTTTCCAATTCTTCTTCTGAATCATATTCTCCCTCATGGAGAAGTGCAAGTAGAACTACATACTTTTGGGCTTGTTTAACAGACTGAAGTGCATAAGAAAGATCTCGGATCTTATTAATATAGATCTGCGGATGTGAATTTCTAGCTGTAAGTACTTTTTTCTTTGCAACAGCAATTTCCCGAAAACCCATAGAAAGATAATGATGTGTATTTGTTTTCTCAAGTCGATTCGAGATTCGAGTTAAACGGATCAAATCTTTTTCTGTTCGCTCGATATTTGATTCAACTACTTTGAGAAATAATTGAATCATAATTTTTTGGGTTCTTCGTAATTCATCAAAACCCTTACCAAGATCCATTTGCAATTGAAGCAATTCAGTTTCTATATGATGCTGCAATGCTCGTCTAAATAAAACTTTTTCTGTATCAGATCCAAAATTAGAAACGGATGGACTAATAGATTTTAAATGATCATAATTCTCTTTCATACCTATAGTAACTTTAATTAGTTGAGTAGATTTATTCGATTGATTCGAATATGATAAAGTCCAACTAAAACAAAGTAAGATCAAGAAGAAGAATAACCTTTGAGAACTCATATATGAAAATCATCGGAAAGATTCCTTTTTAATTCTAAAAGATAAAAAATTGTTAGGAAAACTAGTTTACAAATCCTGGATTATGTATTATTGTAATGGAAATTGTCTAGAAATGGAAGAATTTTAAGGATTTGAGATGCCGGCTGAATTTCCGCTAAACACTGCTTCTGTAAACGATTGCATTATAGAATTAAAGAAAATCCAAGAAACCAAAAGTTTCGGTATTATTCTCAGTGAATTAACTGAATCCGCTATTTCTAATGATAAAAATACGTGGTCTCTTATATATCAAGTTATGCGAGATGCTGATTCTGGCAGGTTATCCTGGGCGCTTCACAAAGAAATACTTTCCGGCTTCATATCCATTTTAACCCAAGTGGGAGATAGCAAATCTTATCGGTTAATTATCAATTATATTAAAAATCTCGATAGAACCATTCCTTTAGGTGCCATAGAACTTATATCGGATCTTCTGCCAACCTTCGAAGAGCTGGACAGTGATGAAATCATTAAAATTGCATCTCAAAAGGATGATATCAGATCTGCAATTGGAATCATTGCTCTATCGCGATTGATGATAGAAAACAAATTAAATGAGGATCAAAAGAAAGCTATCCAAGAATTCCTACAATCCTACTCCAATTCAAAATACTATATGAAAGATATCGTAGAATCTATCTTAGAAATGATTCAAGATGCCGAGAAAGGAACTTCCCTTCTTCCTGAAAATGAACTAAGTTCACTTTTTGATTGATCCAAGATAAAATCTGATTCTTAGGTACAATTTATGCATTAAAATAATTGTATACAGATAAAATCATTTTGCAGTGCAAAATGCTTAATTTAAGGGCAGGTGTATGGTCAAAAATGCTAAGAAAGGTACAAATTTCTCAAAAGCAGGGTTGCTCTGGAAGAGTATTGAAAGACAGGCTGAGGTTCAATTAGGTCTTGTTCGTTTGAATAAGGACGTTACTTTACGAATTTTAAATAATAAACCAAATGAATTTCTAGAAGCAAATCGTTTTGATTTTACAAAAAATATGAAAGAGTTCATGAAAACTGTCGTTACTATGGACTCAGAAAAGTTAGAATATTTTATCTTTAGAGTCTACGACTGCTATCTGCGTGAATTGAACTTTATCAATGAAAGAAATTCACAATTTTCCATTGATATTTTGTTCCAAGTTATCGAAACACTCACTGTAGAAAAAGAATCAATTCAATCGGTTGAGGGATATTTTTCAGCCTCTAACCAAGAATCAATTAGTAGAGCTGATATGGAAAATATTCTGAATCACATGAAGGCTTATAATTTCATGTCTATTCAATTCAAAAAAATCAATAATCTAAAAAGATGTGTAGAATTAAGCGATCAAATTATATTAAAAGCTGCAACATTAAATCCTATGGTATCTATACTCTCCCTGGACAATATGTACAGTTTAATTTTAGCTCAAAACATTCTTTCCTCAAAATATGGGATACGCAATCTTCTTTCGGGTTGGATGGAAGAGTATGGATTCACTGAAGAACAGGCTATTCGAATTCTCCCTTTGTTTCCTAGTGATTCTTCTTTGAATGAGTTTCGATCTGTTTACACCAAAGCGATTCAAACTTTAGGACAGAAAGTTGATCCTATAAACAAGGATATGGATTTATTTATGATGCGATCCATTTGCAATTATTTCACATCTTGGTTGAATAGAGTTGCAAACCAATTGCCGGCTGTTGCTTAGTCTTTTCATAAATTATCAGACTACTGATTTTATTTTTTTACCATAGTAACAAAGAGAGTATTACTGATATTCCAATGTCCAAAACTCAATTGAAATACCCACTTGGATAAATAATAGTAAAGGACTTTAGCATACAATCCTAGCTTTGACTTAGATCCTGCCACACTCATGATTGGTTTAAGAATGTAGTACTTAGGTTGGTAGTATCCACACTGAGAGCCAAGTTCAGCAAGTGTTTTCATTTTATAATTATTTACATGATCCTTGGCTTCTAAGTAATGAACACCTGGTTTCATACCCTTGATCAATACCTTTAGTCTTGCCTTCCACAATTGAAAAGGAAAATTGGGAGTCTGCATAAATAGAATTCCACCAGGCTTGAGAATGGAATTTAAATACTGAAGTAAAGAATGCGGTTTAGGAATATGTTCTATCACATCCCACAAAGTTATAATATCCAGAGAGTTGGGATCTATCTTACTAGCTTGCACCACACCTGAATGAACATTTTTAAGATTATTTTTTTCTTTCGCAAATTGAACTGCTTTTTCAGAAATTTCATATCCTATTGCCTTCCAATTCGGATTGGTCTCAGAAATTCTTTTGACAAAAAATCCTAAACCACAACCAACATCAAGAATCTGCCCCTTTTTACCAGCTATGAATCTTGAAATAAAATCATCATAAATATCACGATGAGCTTCATCCCACCATTTTAAATCAAATTCTTCTTCTGGATCATCCCAATAGCCTTCATAATGCTCATCCTGTTGGTAAGAGGAATACACATGGTCGCAATAAGAGCATTTAACAATAGCTATACCATTTTCAACAAAAACAGGTTGGCTGTCTTGGCATCCACAAAGAATACATTCTTGGGTCATAGTCTTTTTAGAATCTTAAATCAAAAGTATAGGTCAACTAAATTCTAAATTATTCTCTTGAGTACAAGATTGCTAGATCGAATTATGTTCCTAGAGGGAATTTATGGAGCTTAAGTTTACAAAAATGGAAGGCATTGGTAATGATTATGTTTACATAGATGCAACAAAGAATGACATTCGATTGAGCTCTGAGCAGATCCAACAACTCTCCGATAGAAATTTTGGCATTGGTGGAGACGGGGTAATTTTCATTCGATCCTCTGAGAAAGCTGACTTTCATATGGATATGTATAATTCGGATGGATCTTCTTCCGAAATGTGTGGAAATGGAATTCGCTGTGTTGGTAAATTCGTTTATGATCATGGACTAACGAACAATCTGAATCCTAAAATCGAAACTGGTAAAGGTGTGCTTACCTTAGACCTACAAAAAAATAAATCCAATAAAATTGAAATAGTCACTGTAGATATGGGTGAGCCAATTTTGAAACCAAGCCTAATCCCACTTAAATGGAAAGATGATGAACCTGTTATCAATCAAATAATTCATGTAGACGGTGTTGATTACAACTTTACTTCTGTGAGTATGGGAAATCCGCATTGTGTAATCTTTGTTGAAGATCCAGATAAAATACCTTTGTATGAAATTGGTCTCAAGATAGAACACCATGAGTTATTTCCGAAACGAGTGAATGCAGAATTTGTATCTTTAAAAGCCAAGGACCATCTCTACCAAAGAACATGGGAAAGGGGTACTGGGGAAACCTTGGCCTGTGGAACAGGTGCTTGCGCTGTAGCCGTCTCCGCTGTCTTAACAGGACGAACTGGTAGAAAAGTACAAATTGATCTTAGAGGTGGAACTCTTCACATAGAATGGGCCCAAGGCGGTTCCGTCTTCATGACAGGTCCTGCGAAAGAAGTTTATACAGGTCTCATTGAAATATAGTATTCTAAAGAAGAATTCAAGTTATGCGCAACAAAAGAATTCGAAACAGAGATATTCAAATTTTTAGTTATTTCTCTTTCACCAAACATTTCTTTTAGATGTATTGTTGTAATTCCTAGTTTAGATGCGCCTTCGATATCATCTATTTGGTTGTCTCCGATCATGACACATTGTTCAGGATTAGAATCAATTCTACGACAGGCTTCTATAAAAATTTGAGCAGATGGCTTTTCGATTCCTAGTTCTTCAGAAACAAGTAAGTTAAAATGAAAATTTTTTGGAAACACTGATTCTAATTTGATCAATTGTGTCCGAAGATTCTCATTTGATAGAAATATGATTTTATGAGAAGCTTGGATTTCATTCAAAAGTTTGAAAGTATACTTATAATTGCCTTTATTAAGATGGAAAAATTCTTTAAGATATTTGCTAAAATTCTTAAAGTAAATCTCTTCCATTTTCAAAACGAGGTTAATACGTTTCTTAGTTAAAGATCCAAATTTTAATTCTATCATTCTCTTAAAATACAAAATACGTAAACGATTCGAAGAATGCCCTTCTAAATTCACTTTGATTTCTTCTCTTGCAAGTTTAAATCTATCATAAAAATCTAAAGCACTTCCATATGCTTTCCTTTGCCAAAATTCTGAAAGACATTTTAATGAATAATCATAAGCCTCTTTGGATGGAAGAATAGTATTATCTATATCTAAAATCAACATTGATACAGAATAAAATGTAATTCCTAGTTGACGAGTAAAATTGTATCTACTAAAATCGAATCATGCTTCCTATTGCAAGGATTCTTGGATCTTTATTTACCATTCTTGGAATCTTTCTATTTCTATATGGCTTATTCACAGACGGAAATTCTATGTATGATAAAACCTTCTCCTTCAATATCAATCTATATTGGGGTATTATTATGATAGGATTTGGTTTGGTATTTGTTGTTTTTGGAAGAAAAAACGGATTTCTAAATCAATAAAACAAAATCAACTTACATTCTCTTCAAGGATAGAATTTAGCTTCTGAACTCCTTCGAGGAATAATGCAGGACCAGGTTGTAAGATGATGGATGAGTCAATTTCATAGAGCTTATTTTTTCTTACTGCTGTTGTTTGCTTCCATTCTTCTACTTGTTGTATCCAATTAAAATCAACAGGTTTTCCACACCAAGATCCAATAATTAAATCCGGATTTTTATCTGCTATAAAATCTTTACTTACAATTCGATCTTTCGCCAACGATTTATCTGCTTTATTAGAATGAATTTCTTCACCACCACATATTTGGATCAATTCACTTACCCATTGGATTGCTGTTATGATTGGCTCATCCCATTCTTGAAAAAAAACTTTAGGTTTGTAATTTCTAGTTTTAGCTTTTCTTGAAATTCCATCTAAAGTTTGCTTCCATGTATCAATTAAAAGTAAAGTTTCTTTGCTTCTTCCTACTATTGATCCAATCAAATACATCGTTTCAAAAATTTCTTCTATAGATCTTTGATTGGTAACTAAGACATTGAGACCTTCTTTTATTAAATCATGTGCAAGTTGAGCTTGTATATCGGAAAACCCGATGATTAAATCTGGTTTTAGTGATTTAATCTTTTTGATATTTCCTGAAATAAACGAAGATACCTTAGTTTTTTCTTGAATTGCAATGGATGGACGAACAGTATAAACACTAATCCCAACTATACGACTTTGTTCTTGTAATAGATAAAGCAACTCGGTGGTTTCTTCTGTTAAACAAATTATTCTTTTTGGATAAATCATAAGTAAATTATAACTCTATAAATTTATTGATATCCTTTTGCTTTCCAAAGAGAATTAAAGTATCCTCACTCTTAAACCTTTCATCCCCCGAAAGAATTCCAAGAATAGATATTTCTTTTTCATCTTCATTTCTTCGCCTCGAGACTGGTTTAGTTCGTCGTTTAATTGTAATTATATTCAAACTAAATTTTTCTCTAAGCATAGCCTCTTGAATTTGAGTTCCTACCAATGACTCAGGTATTTTTACTTCAGCAATACGGTATTCATCGGAAAGAAAAAGATTCGAGATGAGACTTCCGTGCCTTAGCATTTCAGCCATATTCGTCGCTGCTGTTTCCTCTGGATTAAAAAAGAAATCAACACCGATTAACTTAAGAATTCTTTTTTGTAATTCTGTTTTATATCTAGCGAATATTTGCTTAACGCCAATTTGCTTTAGTATATCCGCTGCAACAACCAAGGCCTCGAAATTTTCTGCGACGGATATGACCACAATGTCCATTTCGTCCAGACCCTGTGATCTAAGAGCATGGTCATCCGTTGCATCCAGACGAACTGATGCAGTACAAATATCCTTAACATCCTCCACCGTTGACTGAGCTATATCAATTGCTAAAACCTCATGCCCTTCCAAAAATAGTCTTTCAACTAAAACTTTTCCAAAACTTCCTAAGCCAATTACAGCAATTTTTTTTCTAATCATTTTATGTTACAACAACCTCTTCTTCAGGATATTGGTAATTCGATACGTCTTCTTCTTTTATCATAACTAAGGCTAAGTTAAATACCCCAACTCTTCCAACAAACATAACGACCATTATGACAATTTTACCAAAAAGGGATAAACTTTCCGTTAGACCTCTAGACAGACCCACTGTCCCGTAGGCTGAAACAATTTCAAAAGCTAAATCTAAAAAGTTTCCATTCTCTGAAAATGTAAGAAGAAATAAGGATGCAAAAATTACAAAGAAGGATAACAAAATAGTTGCGGAAGCTCGTGAAATGCTATTTCTTGAAATTGTTCTTTTTCCAAATTCGACATTAGTTTTTCCTCTAAAGTTGATCCATATATTCAGAATTGCTATTGAAAAGGTAGTAGTTTTTATTCCGCCACCAGTTGAGGTGGGACTTGCTCCTATCCACATAAATAAAAGTGAAAAGAAGATTATAGATTCACTTAAATAACTCATATCTATGGAATTAAAACCTGCCGTACGCAATGTAACAGAATAGAACATTGAGTGAAATATTTGATCAACAAAGCTCATTCCTTTTAATGATTGATTTTGTTCAATCAATAGAAAGGAAATCGAACCTAAACCAAACAATAATGCACTAGTGATCAGTACTAATTTAGCTGAAACTGAATATCGAATCTTTGGATTTCCTGGATTCAGAATTTTTTTGTATGTTTGACTCAATAACGGAAATCCAATTCCACCAAGTGTTATTAGAATCATGGAAATTGATAAAAAAAGTTTTGATTGGAAAATTTCAATTGTGGCATATCCATTTGGAAAAAGGCTAAATCCTGCATTGCAAAAGGAAGAAACGGAATGAAAGATTGCAAGAAAGATTCTATCGAAATTGGACCTAGCTATTGTATCAGGAATAGAGTAATACATAAAAATAGAACCTATACCTTCAATCACAAAGGAGAATATTGCTATTCTTAATAACAAATACTTTACTTCACCTAGGGACTGTTCACTCAATAAATCTTTCATTAATAGTTTATCTGTAACAGATGTTTTGCCGGTAAGAAAGATTCCAAAAAAACTTGCAAGAGTCATGATTCCTAATCCACCTGCTTGCATTAGAAGAATTAATATAACTTGACCAGTAAATGTAAATGAATCAGAAATATTGATTGTGGCAAGTCCAGTAACACAGGTTGCACTTACAGCTGTAAATAAAATATCAATCGTAGGAATAGATTTAGTTAAAGCTTTTGGTAAGTGCAATAGTACAGATCCAAACAGAATAATAAAAGCGAAGCTTCCAACAAAAATAGTAGAAGGACTGAACTTTTTCACATCATAAAATTTTGTATTTCGAATTAAATGTGATAGATTAGAAAAAAGAAAAAATGCCTGAGTAATAGACAAGAAAAGTAATCCTGCTTTTTCAGGAGCTAAATAAATTAATAGTTCGTCCTTGAAAAATTTTTGTAAAAGAACAAGTACAATAATAGAAAATTCTACTAAGTGAGTTTTAAAATATTCCCAAAATTTGGAGCTAGTGAATAAGAAGGCAGATATTTCGTAAATAAGGAGAAAATTTATTATTATATTTACTATAGATGAAATGGTATTGATCCAGGAAACTGGATAATAGAATCCAAATTCCATGATTAAAATTACTGCAGAAGCTATTCCTGAAAGTACATACAGAAATTGACCCCAGGCTAAGAGATTAGCTACGTATATTGCGTTTATAAATATTTTAAAATTTCTCGAAAATTCTAAAATATGATAAAGGAAAATGTAAGCTTTTTTCTTAAATCTATGATTCATGGAGAAGTTACTGCAATATCTTCATCCTTAGGCCATTCCGTTCCGTGTATTTTCTTATGTTCTTCTAATTTTTTTAAATCTTGGTAAGCATTAGCAGCTGATAAACTACTTGTCCCAGTAATCATTAAAATAGAACCTTCAATCATTCTTTCGATTCCTAGTAATCCCGCAGCACCAGCAGAAACCCCAAGAGCAAATGGCATAGTAAGAAAAAATATAATTTGAAATCTTCTTAACTTAGATTCTTTATAAACAGTTTCTTCTTTAAATTTCAATCGATCCTTTTCTTTTTTACTTCGATTTTGCGATTGGTTAGTCAATGAGTTATTTACGGCTTCCTGGTTGACTTCCCCAGTTATTGGATTAATCAATGGAGCTGGTGTATTTCTACTATTAGCTTGATTCACATTCTGGTTATTTTGTTGAGTTATTTGATTTTGAATACTACCAGCACCTGGTATGCTAAGAAGTGGATCATACAATCTTCCAACTTTCTTAGGAGTAACAACAAAGTTTTTTTCATTTCTAGGAGGAATGGTGTAGGTAGAGAATCTTTCTTCCCCTTCTGTTTCAGACTCTCCTCTAGGAAGGTTTCTTAAGTCCATATTGTATTCATCATAAAAACCAGTTCCACTTTGTGGAAGCAATTGAGATGATACAAAAAATATAGCAAGAATGCTTAAGAAGGATGTAAACCTACGAAACATTCTATAAGCTTCTAACTGCTTGCAAATTGGTCAACTCGATTTAGATCTACCGGAAAGCAGAGAACTTGTGTATAAAAATGATTTTGTTCGAATAGTTTCAATTTCTTCTTCAGAAAGACCCATCTCTTTAGCTTTACTATATTCTTTTCGTAGATTCGTATCAAAAATTCCAGGATCATCTGAGCCAATTGTGACCTTAACTTTATTTTCCACAAATCTCTTCAATGGATGTTCCGTAGAATTATGTATCATACCAATATAAAAATTCGAACTGGGACAAGACTCAATTATTGAGTTTGATTCTTTTATATAGTTTAAGATATAATCTTGCAATGTTCTTAGGTATTGAATTGTTAACTCATCAAAATGAAATTCAATATTTTGATTGGATATTGGAGAATGGTGGCATTCTTTTAATTTTTTTTCTATTTCTTGCTTAGAATAATATTCACCAAATTTTAAAATCTCTTCGTGGAATCTTAATTCCCACTTGAGTTGGTCTACTCTTTCCTTTATACTTTCTTTGCGTATGCTATTCGCAAAATAATTCGGATCCAGTCCAAGTGCAATGCAATGTCCTAATCGATGAGCACCATTTCTTACTGACTCCCAAACCCACCTTGAAGCAGAAAAAGGTGTCTTATCCTCATAACTTTCCGCTACATGGTATACAATAGCTAAAGCAGAATTAGGACTTTGCTTATTATCCGATAGAACTCTATTGAAAAAATCTTCTTTCTCTTTTGGTGGAAAGCCTTCTTCAATATGGCAGAAATCTATTCCTGTTAGTCGATCATTCACCAAGGAATCTTTAACCATCAATTCCTTTAGCCAGCTATAATTTTCTAAAGTATTTTGATTTCTATGAAGCGATAGAATAGCCTCTGAACGAATATTCAATCCTTCTTTTAATGCTAAAGCTTCACCTTCAATTAGTCCGTAGCAAATGGCTTGAATTCTTTTCTCAAAAATATCCCTCTCTTCATTGGGCGGAAACATGATTCTATATTCTGTATGACTTACATTTTCTCTTGAATGATCGAGTACAATTTGTTCAGCAAGATTTTTCATTTCTTCTATTGTAAATGGTACTAAAGCAATGATAAGGTTGAATTTTGCTTGAAATTCAGGAAAAGGCCCTCGATGATTAAAGTAGTATAATTTTGAAAATTTTTCTAAAGTATCATATTCTTCAAAGAATTTCGAGGGATCAATTATACGACCATAGGCCTTCTCATAGCTATCAGTAAATAGATTCCATCTAGGATTTGGATTTCTTTTGCCTATTGTATACAATCTTTCAGCAGTCAAAGATCCATACAAATGGTTGTGTAACTCACAATACATATACTATTTGACTTTTTTAGAATTTAATTCAGATTGAAAGCTTAATTCTTTATAAATTTTCTCTACTGTTAAATTATTCATTTCTGAGAAATTTTCTTTTCGAATCATTTTACCAGATGAACTGTATGTTGTTAAAAGCATTGTTTTTTTTCTTAATCCACTTTTAAGTTCACCTTTTGAATCAAAATACAATGGTTCAATTCTATCATTTTTCAAAAGAGATTTGATTTGATTTAAATCTTGAATGGAAAGATTTTCTGTTTCTATAAAAGCTATAAATTTATAGCTATCTTCTTTACCATAAATATGATTTTGCATCAACCAGTAAATTTTGCGTGCCAGGCTTTTGCAGAGCTTCCAATCTTCTGGATAACAACCCATGATAATTGCATTCTTATTCTTTAAATTAGAATTTGATATGGATTCTTCAAATTGATTTTTCATACCAAATACTGGCATTTCTGTCTTATTTTCTTTAGCGATTAAGGAAAGATTTGAGCTAAACAAATTTTGCAAGAAAAAGACTAGCATGAAAAAGAGAATCTTCTTATACTTAACAGAGATGAATCTTAAGATTTCATATCTCTGTAAATTTAAAGTATATCTATTATCAGCCATTCTAGTTTTAGACTGCACATCTTCTCAAAATCGGGAAATGAAATTAATCGATCAGGATGAGAGTTTTGCAATCTTTGAATTAAGTAATAAGGAAACACTTTCTTTTCAAGAGTCTATTTCCTCTTCCACTATTTCAGAAACTATTCTAGAAAGTAAATCCGAATGGAACCCTATAATTATAGAAGCATTATTGAAATCAACCTTAGTTATACAGGCATCGCTTTTTATCAGTACTCCTTCCAAGATTTTTTCCAAGGATGAAACATACAAATACCTCTCCTTAGCAATTTCGCAAAGACTTCAAAACACCCAAGGTTCTTATCCACCTACAACTTATTTTGTAGTTGTAAAGGAAAATGATGACTTGGCCCCTTTTACAAAAATTCTAAGAACATCTTTTTATATTTTTTTGAATCAAGGCAGAGTTCATATTTATTTTGGTGAAATTCGGGAAAGTATCAGCTTTCTAACTCCCTATACATTCAGTGATTGGGTATCTTCTCAAAAATTTACTGTTTCCAAGAAAGGAAAATCAAGAATTACTTTTTTAGAAAATAGAGTTTTAGATGCAGAATTGTTAACTTCAAAAGATAAAGAACAGAAAGAGTATTATCTCGATGCAATATCTTGGAGATTCAAATTCGATAAGCCATCTAATCTGAGTGAGAATAAAAAAGGAATCGAAAAGAAAAACGAATCTTCCAATTTGCCAAAGGATACAGAGGCTAGGCTTAGACTATTGGAGGACTTGAAGAAAAAAGGATTAATCACCTTAGAGGAATACAATACAAAGAGAAAATCTATCTTAGATGAAATTTAAATACCATCCCCATTGATAAAGTTTTGAATCATCTCATTGTCGTCTTTAGTATCTTCAATGTGCATAGAATCAACTTTTCGTAAATCCTCGTACAATTTGTTGATTTGTTTTTGTTGTGTTTCAATTTTTTCTAAAACTACAGAAAATACTTTTGCTACAGGATCTGGCATTTCTCCATGATCTAACATATTATTGGTATCATCATTTACTCCAGTAGCTGTCTTCACAATTTTCCCTGGAATCCCAACAACAGTACAGCCCTTGGGCACATTTCGCATAACAACAGATCCAGCACCGACTCTACAATTCTCTTCTATGGTGATATTCCCTAAAATTTTTGCTCCTGCTCCTACCACTACATTCCTTCGAAGTGTAGGATGTCTCTTACCGGATTCTTTACCTGTACCGCCTAAAGTAACTCCTTGGTAAATGAGACAACCCTCTTCAATGATGGCAGTCTCTCCAATTACTACCCCCTGACCATGATCTATCATAATTCCGTTAGCAATTTTCGCTCCAGGGTGAATATCTATTCCAGTAAACATTCTGGTAAAATAATTGATCAATCTAGGAAATAGGGGAATCTTTAAAACATAGAGTAGGTGGGCAATCTTATGGAACCAAAGTGCATGCAAACCTGGGTAACAAAGTATAATTTCGATTATGGATCTTGCAGCAGGGTCAAATTTTCTAATTGCTTTGATATTTTTAAACATAATTTCTAACTCTAAACAGATCCTTCTTATCTCCAGTTTTTAGGAAATAGTTATTGAATCAAGATTCTTATTCCTTAATCTAAGCTTAGGTAGCAGCACATTGAAAACTAAAACCTATACTATTCATATATTTCTATTCGTAGCAACTTTTCTTTCTATGACATTTCGGGAGAATTTTTTAGCAGTTTTTGGAATATTGGATTTAAATACAAGCCTAGCTATTTTCTGGTCAGAAATTTGGTATTCCTTCCCGCTTATTTTCATACTGTTTGCTCATGAAATGGGTCACTATATACCATCTAGGCTTTATGAGCTAAAGGTTTCCTTACCTTATTTCATTCCCTTTCCATACAATCCAATTGGAACTATGGGTGCAGTGATCAAAATAAAAGAACCTATTCGAAACAAAATTCAACTCTTTGATATTGGTGTGGGTGGCCCCTTGATGAGTTTAATTCTTTCCATACCTTGCTGGATTGTTGGGATCTATCTTTCAGACTTAATTCCCATAGATCCAAGTGTAGATACTTCAAATTTCCTTTTCTTTGGAGATAGTTTGTTTACATATTGGACCGGGCAGTGGATACTCGGACCTTATGATCCAAACTTATTTGACATTCATATTCATGCACTTGCCAAGGCTGGATGGGTAGGTTTACTCATTACTGCAATCAATCTTCTCCCTTTTGGTCAGTTGGATGGAGGGCATATCATTTATGCAATTTTTGGTGAAAAATATAGAACTTGGATTTATTATCTTTTTATCGCCTTTCTATCTTTATCTTTAGTTAATTTTGGTTGGTTGCTTTGGGCATTTATCATTTTTTATTTCATCAAAATTGAGCATCCTTTTACACCAGATTCTGATCATCCTAGAATGGGAAAGAACCGAAAGTACTTAGGATACTTTATGCTTTTAAGTCTATTTTTTATATTTGTTCCTTCACCAATTTCTTTTGGAACTAAACCAGGTGAAGACTCTTTGCTTTTCGAAATCTGGAGGTTTGTTCTTGAAAACTAATTCGAAATATTTTATTTCCCTTGCTCTAGCATTCAATCTCATCTTGATTCCCAATCTATTTTCTCAAGAACAAAGAGATTACCCAGTTACTGATAAAGCTTACGGAATTACTTGGGATGGAACCTATCTTTACTATTTAGATTCTGATCGTCGAGCGATCATTCGCTACCTAGATAATGGCGAGCAAGAAGTATTTAATCTCGGGCTTGCAAATATGAAAGGAATAAGTTTCGATAGCAAGGAAGGAAGACTTCTTGTTACAGCGCCTAAGGTTATTCTTAAGCTTGATCCGAATACGGGTGGAGTTGTTGAGCGCATTCCTATTCCCCTAACTCTTGTTGGGGGAATTGCATCAGCCGACGGAACCTATTTTCTTCTTGATTTAGAATCGGGAAAAATCCGTTTTATGGATAAGGCAACTGGTTTACTTGTTGGTGGTTTTCTAACAGATAGAGCCTCTCCCCGTGATCTAACCTATGGGAAGGATTCGCTTTGGGTTAGTGATTCTTCCAATGGAACAGTCTATCGTTACAATCCAAACAATGGGAATATTACGGGTTCTATCCAAGCGCCGGCTGATGAGATTCGTGGTATTTTATTTTCTGGAGCAAAACTATGGGTGGTGGATCGAGCAAGTAAACAAATTCGCTCTATCCCTTTTGTAGAAACAGATCGTTTTATTTCTTCAGGTGAAACAGAAGTAAATGTAACTTATAAAATTCACTATAAGCTCCCAGATATTTCACTTGCCAAATCAGAAATAGCAATCCTACAACCACCTACAAATGAAAACCAAAGGATAAGAAATCTGGAAGCAACTTCAAAAGGGTTTCGCAATGGAACTATGAATCGTTCCAGATCATTCAATAAAAAGTTAGACCTTAGTTCAGATCGTGGCAACCAATCCACAACACTTACCTTTCAAGCAAGAATTGCAAATACAGCTTACTATATTGATGATCGTTTCCTCAAAAGGAAGGAAGCCATTCCTGATGAGTTAAATCGATTTAGAATTCCAGAAAAAGAGAATCTCAAAATTTCTCCGAATGATGCACTAGGTGTTTTTAATTCATGCTTAATATCCTCCAAGCAAGCGGAAGATGTCCATGCTAAATTAATTGATAAAGGTTTTGCTTCTCAATTAACAAGGGGAGTTCGCTGGAACAAAAAAGATTTTACAACAAGTACTATGGATTCCTTAAATGCATACTTTCCTGGATTCGGATGGATTCCTATTTCTATCAATAATCTAAAGCCTTCCAAGGAAAACAGAACCTATTTTGCAACAGAGGATGAACTAATTCTCTACCAATCAGACAATATGGAAAAAATAGAATCTCCCGTTTACTTCCGAAATTCACCAACAGATGAATGGACGCAACTAGATGCTCGCTGGGAGATCACTATCAATAGAAAATAAGATATTGAATCAAAATTTTTTCATTGGATCTGTAGTAATATTGAGCACGGCTTTATTAACTTGTGTCCCTGAAACTAAAATTAGAAGTAAGCCAATTGGAAATTGGTTAGATACAGTTCAATATGCTTGGAAAGAATTGCCTGATACTGCATCCCTTTGCCTTGGAGAAGATGCCTTCCCTGATGGAGGTATGCAAGATTTTTATTGTCATTTGAAGAATTTTACAAGCTTAAAAGAATTAGAATCCTACTTTGGGGAAAGTGTTTTTCTTTCTGGTCCTCATATCTCCGGATATTTGGTACTCGATGATAGGTATGAATTTGGGTATTACAATCCTGCTTTTCCCAAATTCTTAGCTCAAACTCTTATCCCTGCAAGTAAAGATTCAGGCTTCAAAACAATAACGCAGCCCATTTACGAAATCTATATTAAGAATTTGGCTAGAACCTTTTTTGCCACTTATAAAAAGTTACATTCCAATCAAATTTATCTCGTGAAAGAAAGAATTCGTTACAATCGATTGCGAAAGGAAGGAATTCTGGATCCCTTTTATTTCGAGAAATACAAATCTTTCATGCACCCACAATTTTCTGATGATGAGGATGAAAAACTAGCAAGTAAATTTGTTAGTCATTCAGATGATATTCATTTCAATGGAGACATTGTTAAAACCTGCGTAGCCTTTTGGATTCGCAGGTCTATAGACCAATCCGATAAGGCATTTTTTGAAGGACTAAACTTACTTTTGCTTACATATGATCCCAATTATAGGAACACAAGATGAAAATAGCGCTTATAGGTGATGTGCATGGGTTTTGGAATAGTAAGGATACTATATATTTCAATGAATCAGATTACGATGCTCTCTTCTTTGTAGGAGATCTCAAAGGTGGAACTCAGAAAAGTTTAAATACAATAATTCCCTTTCTTCAAAATCTTTCTAAGCCTGTCTATTTCTCTTATGGAAATTGGGACACAACAAACCTAATTCAGATGGCTGGTGAAGTATGGCACAATCCATTCTTAGCTAGGCTTGGGTCAGGAGGACAGAGTAAGCGTATTCATAAATTTCAAGAACAATTGCCTAATTTTCATTTAGGAATGTTCGATTTATTTTCCTTACAAGCATTTGATTTAATTATTGGCAGACCATTTTCAGCAGGAGGACCAATTTCATTTGTACCCATCCTCAATAAATTATTCAACATTCAAACATTAGAAGATTCCTTCGCTAGATATAAAGCAATAATAGACAAATCTGCAAATGAGAATCTTGCGTTTCTAACACACAATGGACCATTTGGTTTGGGTGCAAAAGCGACCGATATTTATGGCTGCGATTTTCTTAAGGAAGAAGGAGATTGGGGAGATAAAGATCTGCAAGATGCCATTTCTTATGCAAAATCAAGAGGCAAGAAAGTTCTCTTTGTTGCATCTGGGCATATGCACCATAGAAATCCCAAGACGAAACAAATTAGAAAATGGCTTGAATTCGTAGACAATACTTATTATACAAATGCCGCCAATGTCCCAAGAATAAGAAAGGCTAAAAAGGATGCATCATCATCCCACCACCATATTTGTGTTGATTTAAATGATTTGAAAAATATCAAAATCCAAGAAATTTGGATTCAAATAAAAAATTAATAGAATCAAATATTTCCTCTAAGTAAATCAAATATTAGTTTAATCTGAAAATGCAATAGATCTAGTATCTTGTAATCTTCAAGATTTTAAATAGTTTGTTTAGTTTTCCAAAATATTTTTGACTGCATAGATAACATCATCCACATCATCATCATTCATTCCGGCAAAGAGAGGAAGAGATAGACAGCGATCGTACATTTTGCATGCAGCAGGAAAATCTTCTCGGTCATATTGAAATTTTTTTCTATAATATGGATGCTCAAAAATTGGAATAAAATGCAAGGAGGAACCAATATTTCTATCTTTGAGTTCTTCCGCTAAACTATCTCTTCCCATTTTAGCATGATTTGGATCCAATTCAATTCTATATAAATGCCAAGAATGGATTCCATTCTTATCTTCTTGGGGCAATTTCATTCCTGGAATGTTACAGAAAGCATTAGCATAAGCTTTTGCGATAGCTCTCCGTCTATCCCAAAAAAAATTCGCATCCTTCAATTGAGAAATTCCTAATGCCGCAGAAATATCAGTCATATTGTATTTGAAACCAGCATCCGTCACTTCATAGTACCAAGAAGGTCTATCATAAGCAATTTTATTAATTCCATGCAATCTGGTTCGACGGATTCTATCAGCAAAGTTACCATGTTTGGTGGTGACCATTCCGCCTTCTCCAGTTGTGATTCCTTTGGTTGCATAAAAGCTAAAAACAGTAAAGTCTCCCCAATTTCCTATTAGTTTATCTTTGTATACCGCTGGAAAAGCATGAGCTGCATCCTCAATTACATACAAATTGTACTTTTTAGCTACGGAAATAATTCCTTCCATATCACAAGATGAACCAGCTATATGTACAGGAAGAATAGCTTTCACGAGTTTTTTAGAATTTTTGAGATACAATTTTCTCGAACGAACTGTGCAAAATTTTTCTATCGAAGCTTCTAAAGTTGCCACAGTCATATTGTTTGATAAAGGATCAACATCTGTGAGTATTGGTTCTGCTTGGAAATAACAAATTGCCTCTGTCGTTGCAGTGAAGGTTACTGAGCTAGTGATAGCAGCAGAATTTTTATCCATTCCTATGGCTTCTAATGCCAAATGAAGTCCTGCTGTCGCCGAACTTACCGCTATGGAATGATCACAGCCAAGAAATTGTGAAAAGTCAGCTTCAAATTGTTTTACTTTAGGACCAGACGTAATCCATCCTGATCTAAGTACTTCAGTCACAGAGTCAATTGCATCCTCAGATATACTAGGAAGTGCAAATGGTAAGAAGTTCTTTCGTATTTGTTGGTTCATATTTTTATGTGACATAACTTAAAAGTAAGTACTTTTCCATTCTGTCTATTTCATTTTCGGAATTTATGGGAAAAGTTGAATTTAATTTCAAATAAAATAAAAATCTACTTGTAGGATGAGGGCAATTTCAAACAATTTCGGGAAGGAATGTCTACTACTCTTAAGGATATATTGGAACGAGTCTCTATTATTGATAGAGATGTCACTGAATTAAACAGACTCAAAAGTAGATTACCTGCTGACCGTCCTTATTCACCTTCTTTACAATTATCTTTCGATAAACAAATAAATAATTTACTGAATGAACGAATTGCACTTATGGATTTGGGCCTAATAAGCCCTCCTAGCTGGCTTTCGCTCAAAAGTGAATCTTTTGAGGTTCTAACTGGTGCCAAAGACGAAGCAAAGGCTCCCGAGCCAGATTCTCTCTCTGGGGAACACCCTAGTGAGCAGTTGGTTTTAGACTTTCTAAGAGCACTTCCAAAAACAGAAATACATTTACACCTAGAAGCCTGCGTAAGTAAGAAAACATTAAAATTTCTTTACGAGAAAAATGGAAATCCTCTCACCGAGGAAGAAATTGAAGAAAAGTTCAATTTCAAAGATTTAATGGGATTCATTCAAGTCTTCTTCTTCGTCCAAAGTTCTGTTAAAGAACCTAGTGATTTAGCCTATTTAATCGAAAGTTTACATGATTATTTAAAATCAAATAACATTCTTTACTCCGAAGTTTTCTTTGCCCCATCTAAGTTTATTCAAAATGGATTGGATTTTGATGAAATGGTAGATGTCATGGTTCGCAAAATTCGAGACATTAAATCACAGGATGGAACCGACATACGAATCTTAGTCGATGTTTCAAGATCATTTGGTCCAGAGAACGCTATGAATAATTTGAATCGTGTTCTTAAGGTTCGCCATCCGGAGATTATTGGTATTGGACTTGGGGGAGCTGAGCTAATGGGCCCTGCAAAAGACTATGCTGAAGTTTTCAAAGTAGCTCGTGAATCTGGATTACGAACAGTTGCTCACTCTGGAGAAGATGATGGTCCATGGGCGATTTGGGATGCAGTTACTCTATGTAAGGCAGAGAGAATTGGTCATGCAACATCTGCTATCCAAGATCCTGAATTGGTTAAGTATATGAAAGACAATCATATTCCGATTGAGATCTGTGTAACATCCAATGTTTTTACTGGAAAATATGTTCGAAAAGAACAAAATCATCCAGTGAGGTATTACTATGACCAAGGTCTCCCACTTGCTATAAACACAGATGATCCAGTTATTTTTAATGTAAATCTTACATATGAGTATTTTAAATTGTATCGCTTTTTAGATTTTTCTCTGGATGAAATTTTTGATTTAATTAAACAAGGTGTATATGCAACATTTGCACCTGACAAAGATGCGCTTTGGAAACAAGTAGAAGCGCGAATCAAGACAGTTTCAGAGAATTTTGGATATAAACCTAAATTACCTGTTCTAACTTAACAAAGATTTGTGTTGATTCCTCTCTAATCTAAAAATCCTTTTGGGTAATCAAATACAATCTTCACTTTGGGAAAATCCTCACCGGCATCATCTCTTAAATTAGAAATTCCTATATATTCCAATAGGCGGTGGGTCTTAGTATCATATGTGACTTGGATTTTATCAGCTAAAGTTCTTAAGATTAAATTTTCTGGTTGAAGAATAAATACTGTTGCATCTCTTCCTTGAAATTTAGAATCTGAAATTTTGCGAACACGACAAACAAAGTAATCCAAGCGATTTACCAATAAAAATTGACCTTTAATCGTCTTGCCACTTACAATAGTATCAAAATCATCCCGAATAAAATAATCGAAGCCACCATCTACAACTACTAGGCCAGGAACTTTTAATTTTTCCTTCTTCAAGGGCTCTGATTCAGAACGACGGTGTTCAATAGCAAATTCTTGTGTAGATGGATTAACTAAAACAGACTTATCTAGGTATCCTGTTCTAAAATCTTCCATAAAAAAGTCTGGTTGGGTTCTCTTTTTACCAAATTCGATTTTCTTTCTTGCAAATGTTTTACCAGAAGAATCTTTGTATTCAATAATTGAGAATATATGAGAACCATCTTTATAGTGCTCGGTATGATTTTCTGTATAAATAAATTTCTTTGTTTCCCAATCATACACTTTGGATCTAAAAGAAATTTTGCTAGGCTGAGTCGAAGAATCTTTCGAATAAACTGATTGTAGACTAAACAAAAGGACGAGAATAATGATTGCAAATCTTTTCACACTTATTAGACTAATGGAATTCCTTAATAAAGATTTTTTAGAGTATAAATGGGATGCCTTTTAAATTTGATTTTATGAATAGATACGCTATTT
Source organism: Leptospiraceae bacterium (assembly GCA_022402465.1). GTDB lineage: Bacteria > Spirochaetota > Leptospiria > Leptospirales > Leptospiraceae. Next base: position 307,568 of record JAKRSH010000007.1, read on the forward strand.
CATTCTTAATACTTTCTATATTTATATTTACTTTTAGTGTTTCCTGTTCAGGAAATTACTATGGCATAGATGGCTCTGATGTATATACTCGAGATGAATCTATTCAAATACTTTCTACGGCTCAATTTATCTATTATCAAAATTGTTCAAATCGCAAAGCTGCAGATTCACTTTTTCTAGATTTAGCAATTACAAATCCTAGAATGATTTTAGATAGCGCATATTACTCAAAAAAAGATATACATTATTGCGAAGAAACTATTTTACTCGCACCTTGTAACCTTCCTTTGGTGGAGTGTCAAATAGCTCCTGAAGAATTTTTCAATGGAAATTTTGGACAAGGTGGATTTTAATTAAAAAGTATATCGGAAATTTAACCAGTAGGTTCTTCCTTCTATAGCTGGCGAGCCACTGCCTATAGCAACATCACCTGCATTATTATTCAAAGGATATAGTACCGTTGTTTGAAGAAGATTGGTTGCAGATAAAATCAATTCCATATTTTCCATAAAAGTATATGCTATTGCTGAATTCAATATTCCAGATCCAATTACTCTTTGTCCTGTAGGTGCATACCAATCATAAAAATGTAAATAATTTAATGATAAGCTTAGTTTATCGGTAGGATAAATCATAATATTTGCTCGAGTAACATTTTCAGGATAAGCTCTATGTCTCCTATTTGCCGAATTAGGTGTTAAATAAATAGAACCGTAAAGCTCTCTGTCAGCAGAGATTACCCTAACAACTGAATGACTCAAATCAAAACCAAAATATTTACTTAGAAACGATATCGAATACTCACCTCCTGTTTGTTTTAGAGTTCCAGGAACATTTCTAAAGAAGAAATACCCTCCCCAATCGCCTGGAATATCATCTCCCAATGGAGGGGCACCTGTACCAAAAGGCTCTGGGAAAATCACACCCACATCTATGATATTTCTAACTTGGTTGTAGAAGACTACACCATCAAAGGACCAATTAGAATTTATCTTCCATTTAGAACCAAACTCCGCCGATCTCATTTTTTCGGGCTGAGTTTCAGTAATATTTCTAAAGGTTGTTGGATTTCCATTTCTATCTATTGTTGGGATTTGAGCCAATTCTACTCTGTCAAAATTATTTCCTCTTAGTAGTCCATCTCTTCGATAGCCTCCAACATAGGCTACACCTACAGCTCCTCTAAAGCCTTCTTGGTAAGATATTCTAAATTTAAGATCATTGGTCATTGCATATAGAACTCCTAATCTTGGAGAGACATTAGATCCCCAAAATGGATGTTTATCATATCGAAATGCTGCAAAGAGATCTACCGAATCAGTTAGCTTATGAAAGTCTTCTGCAAAAAAAGAAGCCACTTCTATAGTAGAAGGTTTTACGAAAGTATTTGTATTATTTAAATCAGCATTAGGTGGTAAAGAAGGATTCGATACATTTGGAAAAAAGCTATTAGCATCTGCTCTGTTAACAATAAAGTTATTGCCATTTGCATCCTTATTCCCCATATCATACTTTCTATATTCTGTACCAATAGCCAGTTGATTGTTAGAAAAAGGACTTAAATTTAAAATAGTGGACCCACCGTATCGATTTTCTCTTGTTCCACCAAGCAAAATACCATTGTGAGATTGGAATCCAAAATCGTCCTGCGTATAAAAACCTTTAGTTTTGAGGTTGATTTTTTCACTTATCGCATAATCATAACTAGTTCCCACATTATATAATTTTGAAGATACTTCATTTCTATCTCGATAAAAATTATAAATATCTCGATTCTGATTTGTTAAGAGAGTATCAATTTTAAAACCTTTATATGCAATATTTCCAATAATTGTATCATTCTGATTACGGTTTAATCGGTTACCACTGGAAGAAGCAATATTTGGATAGATATTAATTGGACCAAAAGTTTCTGGTTTAAAGGCTGCAATCTCATCTTGTTTAGTAATTATTTCATAGCCTTGTATATCTACACCTTCATAAGCTCGAGACCTTGCCCAACCATCGCTACGCATCTTCTGCCCATTGTATTGGGTTTTTGAAATGTAAAAATAAGTTTTAAGATCTTCAACATATTTACCAGATGATCCTGCTTGAAGATTAAAATTTCGAAATTGATTTTCACCAACTCCAGCTTGTAAGGAAGTTCCATTATAATTGCTACCATTTCTAGTAATTATATTAATTACACCTAATAAGGCTCCTTGCCCCAAGGTAACAGAACCTGGTCCTCGAATCACTTCTATTCTTTCTATGTAATCCATATTCATAGAATTTAAGATTGCATCCGATGGACCAAACTGCCATTCAGTATTTACATTCTGTCCATTGATTAATAATAGTGTCTTTGCATTTGCATCTGGAACTAATCCTCTAAAACCTGCGATGGTATCGTCTTGATCTTCCACCTTAAAAAACCCAGGTACATAAATAGATAGAACGTCATTGATTGTTCTACCACCACTCATAAGAATTTGTTTACGAGTGATCACAGAAACTGATACAGGTTGTTTGTCTGAGTCTTTAATAACATTTGATGCAACAGTTATTTCATTTGCTGCCATTAGTTGGAAAACTTCTTTTGATTCGGTTTTGGTATCTTGGTCTAGTGTTGGTAAGTTTAATTTTCCAATAATTGGATGATTGGTTACAAATTCTTGAACGTTTTGGGATCGCAAAGATTTCTTACTATTTGATCTTAATCGAATAGATATTTTATCTGCAAATTCTTTGATTAATTGAGATTCGGATTTCTTAATATCATTGATATCTATATTTAATGATTCAATTCCCTCTATAGTATCAGATATATTAATAGCATCAATGATGATGGATTTTTCAGGATCATAGATCTGAGCTGAAAGTTCTATAGAGTTAGTTTTACTAATATAACCCGAAATATAAAAATCAGATTTACTATTTTTAGAATTTGATAGAGATGATTCTAATGATTTATTAGCTTCGATATTAATTTCGAATTTATTTTTTTCTAAATTAGCTAATATAGATTCAAACAAATTTTGTTGAAATTCATCAGAGGGAGCACCTTTTAAAATTTTGAATTTACTAATACTAACTTTTTGAGACTTAGCTTCCGCAAAAAGTGAAAAACTCCAAATCATAAATATACAGCTAATTAATATTATACTTTTTTTTGATTTCATTAGTTTTTGTTACGTAATTTCTCTTTCAAAATTTCAATAGCTTCCTTTTTTTTATATGAAAGTCTTAAATATTCTTTTGCTGATTTTTCTTCAGGATTAATTAATAAAATATTTTCAAACATTTGAATTGAATTATCATATAGCCGTTCATTGTAGTAATTAATTCCTTGTTTAAGATATGATTCTATCTTAGAAGATTCAGATTTTCTAAGATTAGCAAGTTCAGATTGTGTTTTTGTATTACTCGGTAGAGTTCTAAGGCTAGACAAATATTCTTTGATTGCTTCAAAGTTCTTGTCAGATTTTTCATAAGCATTTCCTCGCAATCTTTCTTGTTCACTAAGTGCGATTGTAGTTTCTTTCAATCCAAATTTAGCTAATTCATTATTCGGATTTATTTGAAGAATCTTAGAATATTCATTTTTAGCTTGGAGAAATTGATTATTTGCATATAAAGAATTTGCTAATTTTAAAAGTTCTTTTGTTTTTGTTCCTGTAATTTTTTCAATAGTTAATGCTAAATAAGTCTGTGCTGAAGTATTATTTGGATCCTTTTTAAGAATTGCTTCAAAGATAGTTCTGGCAGAAGTCAATTTGTTCTCATTTAGTAAAGTTATGCCGGCTGAAAATAATTTCGTCTGCTTTGCTCTTTCTAAAATTTGGTCTGGAATATTGATACCAGATGCTTTAGCATATTCTTCGTTGATATAGAATGCGGATTGTGTTGGCAATAAAACTCTTTCCTTAGAGCAATTTGATTTACCAGATAAGACTCGATTTGCCATATTTCCAGTCTCTACACCTAATTTACTATATTCGGGACTGATGGCAAAAGTCGCCCCTGCTTTAACTAATGCAGGAAATGTAGTCATTAATATAATATTATTCTTCTTTGCAAATTCTGAAAGAAATTCAAAACGAGAAGAATTATAAATAGGATCAGATATCATATAAAATGCATCAGCATCCGTTTTTAAGTTATTTAAACCGGTTTCAAAATTTTCTTCTGAAATATGAACTGCTGAATAGAGTAAGTTGTATTCAATATCCCTAAAGTTCCCTTCTCCTGCTTGGTAATTAATTTCATCGGATGAATAGAATGCATACACTTTCCTTATCCTTGTATCAATTTGATTTAAAGTCAGGAAAAATTCACTGATAGAAATATCCATTCCGACTCCACAAAAATTCTTTTGATTCAATCCTAAACTTTTAGGATTGGAAATCATTGAAAAAATAACAGGTGTTTTGTTTAAATTATCCTTAGCTACCTTTGCTGCTTGTGGCCCAATAGCTATAACTAAAGGTACTCCAGAGGATTCCAAATTTTGAAAATAAGATTCAATGCTTGAATTTTCTGAAATTATTATATCATAGTATGAAATTTTAAATTCAGTATCTAAGGATGATTGAATTCCATACAAAGCTTGTTCATAGATAGAATTGTCAGAAGAAAGAATTATTTCTATTGGAGAAGAAGATTTAGAGTATACAGATGATTGAATAAATTGAATTGAAATTAAGAGAACAAATGCTTTAAATATTCCTTTCATACTTGATTATCCATTCCATTGGAAGTAATACTCTGCTGCTCAAGTTTCTCTAAATGAGATAAATTTAATTGCGCTTTAGTGAATTCTGGATGTGAATTGGTTAAAGAAGTCCATAATTCTCTCGATTTATTGTAATCTCCTAATTTAAAATAAATACTTCCCATATTATTGATTGCATGAAAATTATCTGGTTCAATATCTAAAACTTTCTGATAAAACTCCAAAGCTTTTTTATTCTTATTTAACAAAGAGAAACTATTTGCAAGTCGAAAACATACCCATGTATTTTGATTATTATTTTTATAACATTCTTGGTACATATTCATAGCATTTTGGTAATCACCTTTTCGATAATATGAATTTGCAATCTTGATTTTCTCTTCTTCAGAAAGTCCTTCTAATTTCTGTACTTCATTTTCTTTTTCAAAAAAATTTGATACATCTGCTATTGCTTTTTTTTGTTTGGAAATAGAATCTTGTTTGGTTAAAGACAAAGTTTTATCTGAAAGTATTTTTGCTTTATCATCATTTCCAAGCTTGAAATTTAATGTGATTAAATGCTTTATGTTCTCTAAAAAATTTGGAAGTCTTAAATAAACTCTTTCGCCAAAGTTTGCTGCGTTATTTATATCACCAATAGTTTCATACAATTTTGATATTTCAAAAAGTACTAAACTGTCCGAAGGATCTAGTGTACTGTAATGTAGATAATCTGTTAAGGCTTCTTGGTAGTCTTGGATATTAATATATGATTCCGCTCTTATTTTAAATAATATTTTCTGATCTCTATATTCATACACTATTGAGTTAATCTTATCAATTACATATTTCGGTTCTGAAATTTTCTTGGACTGTAACTCATCAATCAAATTAAAAATTGTATCATCAAAGACAGTATCAGATGAGGTAGGTTTTTTATATTCTATTCTAAGTAATGAGAAATCGTCCGAAATTTTTCCTTTAATTTTTGTTAATTTAATAATATCTTCAACTTCAGCCTTTGCTTCTTCCACTGTCTTAATAAACAAAAATTCATCTTCATTCATTATTTCTTCATTCAAATCATCCGACTGTAGAAGAATATCATCCCTTCCATCCGATCCAAATAAAATGATGTCATCTTCTTGCAATTGAAATAGTTTGATATAAAATTTATTCTCTTGCCCAGGCGTACCTATCTTTCTTAAAAATAATTCTTGTTCGAGAAATGAGGCCTTACCATCTCTATAAAGTATAGACCAAGGATGCTCTGCATTGATATAGTACATAAGACCTGTTTCATTATCAATCAATCCCATTGATATGGAAATATACATAGACCCATCAAAAGATAAAAAAACATTTTGGATATCTAAGTACCTTTCTCTTAACCAAAGTTCAGGATGAACATTGGAATTTTTTTCTAACTTTGATCTTGTAATGCCAGTATTAAAAACAACTCCAAATACTAATGCTCCCCCGGCACCTTGTATGGACTTACCCATAGCATCACCATTAATGAAGACAGTATAATCCTTTCCAAAGAGCTGAATCGTATCAGTGATGCAAATATCTCCACCTATTTCTGATTCCCATTTCTTGAATGTAAATTTCTTCTTCTGTTCTATAAAGAATTCTGTTTTAATATTTGAACTTGTATTGTTGTTCATTTGTAGTGGATCAAGAAGTAGAGAAGTAAGAAAATAATCACCATCTTGTGCTTCTTTTAATTCTTGTACGACTCGCAATGATTCGTTAAGTTCATCAGTTCTTTTTTCCACCATTAATTCTAAATTATTTGTGAAGTCTTGAATTTGAGATGTCATTTGATTAAATGTAATTGCTAGATTTCCAATTTCATCCTTACTTGAAATAGGAAACCTATAATTTAAATCACCTTGCCCAATCAAGCGCGCTCCTTCCGATAATTTCTCCAAAGGCTTAGAGAGTGAAAAAGCAGCTAGCAAAGCCAAAACTATTCCAACAGTAAACAAAACCGATGCTACAATAATTACTGTTTGGCGAATTTGGAAAACGGGTTCGTATACTTTATTTTTGTCAAAATCAAAAACAGCAGTACCTACTCTCATCTTTTGATTTTTATATTCTATAAAAATAGGAAATATAAATCTAAGAATAGAATTATTTTCTAAGGAAATTTCTTTTAATGTAAGTTCAGTCAAGGAAGAGTAATCATCTATCATTTCATCAGATGCTTCATCTCCGATTTTTTCGTTGTTCAAATCTGCGACAAATTTACCGTCGATATTTAGAACAAATGAATCAAGTAATCCTGAAATTTTACTTTGCTTAAGGCGATTTAAGGATGTTTGAGTGGCATCATAAGTTTCATTGATTAAGAGTTCTTCTGTTGATAAATTTGAAATATTTTCTGCGAGATTACGGCATACTTCAAAAGTTTTATCTAAGACAACCGCTTGGTTTCGATAGAGAACTATGGCAGAAAGTGGAAGCACAGAAATTAATACGACTAGAGAGACTAAAACAATCATCTTTGTTCTTAAACTTAAGTCTGATAAGATGGAATATTTTTTAATCATAATTTAAAATTCAGGAAATTTAAGATAGTATATATTGTTGGATCTAGTCAAGATATAATTGTAAAACTAAAGATTAATGCAAAAATTAGAAAACTTTTATCAAAAGGATAATATCTTTGAATACAATGAGTCCTCAAAAAGAATGAACAGTGTTCTTCTATTTTCATCCTTTTTCCTTATACTTATTATCGGTTTCGTAATTCTCTTCCTTAAAATGGATTTTGAAAAAGCAAATTTTCCTTTATATATTTACATCGATTATTTGGTAACTGAGATCCAATCCAAAAGTTTTTTAGGACTTTTCATAACCTCATTTTTTGGTGGACTTTTTTTCTTATTTTTTCCTCTTGAAATTTATTTTTTCTCGATACTAACAATAAATTCTACTTTTTCTTCTTTTTTCTTTCCATACGTCTTAGGTGTTATCTTCGCTCAACTTACGAATTATTGGCTGGGCCTCAGACTAAATCGATTGAGTAAATTATTAATATCTCCCAAGAATTTTTATAAAATGAAAGGTCTTCTAAATAAATGGGGGATTTGGGTGATCCTACTTATGAATATGATGCCACTGCCTTCTCCAGTTTTTTCAACTGTTCTTGGGGCTTTTAAATATAATTTTAAGAAATTTAGCGTATTTGCTATATTAGGGATCCTTATTTTGTATTCTTCCATTTTTCTTTCAAATATTCTAATAAACAAATTTAATTTGGAGTTATTTTAATGGCTAAGATTCTAGAACCCAATGCTGATGGAGGCATATCCTTTTGGAGTATATTTCTTAGAAGTGTTCGCTCAAAATCAGGACAGAGGGCGGGTAGAATTATCGGATTTCATTTTTCTGGGTCAACAGTTGTTTCCTTACAATTATTTTCCAAAGGACGAATTGTATCCATAGATTCAAAATATATTAGAAACTGGAATTCACTCTCTAAATCATCCTCTTTGTTTCTTGACCTTGATCCCATCCACTTATTACTAAATATGAATGTTTATTCGAAAGATGGAAAGAACTTGGGATATATTTCTGAAGTAGAACAATCAGGATTTTATAATGAATTTGATTTTTTGCTTTATAAAAAGAAATTTTATCTGCCTTCCAAGAAAATTTATAGAGATCAAATTGAAACAATGAAAAAGAATATTATTCTTAAGGTGAATGTTTAAGTCATGATTACATCCGATGAAATCTTAGGGAAAGAAGCCATTGATTCTGAAGGTGATTTTCTTGGAATTGTAATGAAGCTTCACCTGGATCCAGTTCATAAAACAATTTTAGGCATTTCTATAGATCCTGGTTTATGGAAACCAGATCTTTATATTGGAATAGATTTTGTAAAACAATTTGGAGTTGATGCTATATTTCTTAGTACTATACCAGACTCCAAATATAAATCCATCCCCGTCTTTACCTATGAAGGGAAAAAAATTGGATCAATATTAAATATATCGATTGGGAAGAATAAACTTAGAGAAATTAAGATTCAAATCAATCCTACGTGGCGAAATTTTTTTCGAAGTCGTCAAACTTTTTCCCTAACAGATTCTTCCATTCATGAACTAGGTCATTCCCTGGTTCTTAAGAAAAATTTTCAAATTCCCGATAGCAAATAAAATAATTCTAATATAATAATATAGAATTAAGAATTCTATTGCGATAAAAGAATGGAACCAGTTAGAGCCAAGATGGCATAAAATTCAGGAAATGCAGCAAGAATCATAGTCCTTCCAAAAGCATCGACACCATTGCTAATTGCGTGAATTCCAGTTGCACAAACTTTTCCTTGGTGAACTGCTGAAAAAAAACCGGCAAAGCCCAATGCTATCCCTGCAGTTAATATGATACCTGCTTTCAACATTGTTAATTCTGCATTCATGTCCCCTGAAAAAAGAATAAATCCAACGAATCCATATAAGCCTTGTGTAGCTGGCAGACCAGAAAGAACCAATCCGGTTCCAAATGCTTCAGGCTTCTTTTGAATAAGACCCAATACAGCTGCGCCACCTGTTGCTAAACCTATTGCTGATCCAGCTCCCGCCAAACCAAGCATTAATGCTAATCCTATTCCCGCAATTAAATGTTCCATAGTTTACCTACTTACTTATGGCAAAGGGTTTGAATTCTTTACCACCTCCTGTAAAATTCATATTCTTATAAAATTCAACAAATGTTAGACGAAGAGGATGCACAAAGGATCCTAATAATCCTAATCCAAAATTTAAGCTATGACCTAAAATTAAAATAAAAATAGAAACTACAATCCACGGACTACTTAAATTCCCATCTGGTAAAATTAATATTGCAACCTTATTAAAAGCATTGCCCAGAAGTCCACTCGCTAAGCCTAAGGCAAATAAACGAATGTAAGAAAGTATATCACCCAAGAGTCCAGTTATTAACTGGTAGAATTCCCAGATTCCCAAAATTGGTCGAAGAAAAAAAGATTTCGATGGATCATGGAAAAACACAAAACCCAATATCCCTAATGAAAATAAAATCATACCGAAAAATTCTGGGACAGAATGCAAATAAGTACCTATAGGAAAAATACCCACTTCAAAATTCGAATTCAATCCTAATTCTAGGAAGTCTTTGCGAACAGCAATCAACAATCCTCCCCATATCATTCCTAAAACTGAAATGGGTTTAATGGAATACAAAATGTTCTTCATTTGTAAAGTTCGATTGCAAGACTGAAGAATCATTCCTATAGAAAGTTGAATGAAACCTAGAACAAGAGAAAGACTCATTGCAGGATAAATCATTTTTCCATTTACTTCTTGGGGGGAAAAAATAGCTAAACCACTAGCTGAATGGAACCATTCAGATCTTATCAAAGTTGAATCTTCCAAAAATATGGGTTCTCCAAAGATAGAATTCAAAAAAATGCCACATACCATAGTCGACAAACTTAGACAAATCGCAAGTAAGCTATAAAGGCGATTCGTTTCTTTAGATTTGAACCAAAAGAAACTTGAGGCGAGAAACAATAGAAAACCATAACCAAGATCTCCTAGACTTAAGCCAAAGAAAATCATAAAGAATGGAGCAAAGAAAAAGGTTGGATCGATTTCTATATATTTTGGAAGAGAGAATATTCTAGTTATTGGTTCAAATATTTTAGTGAACCTATTGTTTCTTAGTAAGATTGGGACAGAATCTTTTTCATTGAATTCCAGAATTTCATAGGAGATATTATATTCTTTCAAAGTTTTTTCTACTTCGGATGATCTTACCACTGGCAACCAACCCTGGATAGAGAATACAATTCCATTAGAGGAATTCTCCAAATTAATCTTTGCTTCTTCAAAGGATAGATTGCTTTTTAGATTCATAATTTCTGAATGAAATAATCCAAGTGAAGATTTAAATCCTGATAAAAATTGTTCATCTTCTTTTTTCGATTTTTCTAATATCTTTCTCTCTTTTTCTAATTCTTCGAGAGAAGTTTCGCTAAGTACAATTTGTTCAAAGCTAAAATCATCTTTTTGATTCTGATAATCTATACTCAGTAGGTATATAGAATCTACTACTTGGTTTACCTTTATAAGCTTACTATAGGTTGGGTTGGTTTTATCTAAGATAGATTGTGTTGTTTTAAAAAATCGTAACTCGATTCCATTTTCTCTCAATTGATTAACAGTATCCCAGTTTATATTTCCCCAAATTTGTAAACTAGCTATTAAGTAATTCATTTCATCTAAGGCAAGTTTCTTCTCTTCCCATAGATTGATTTTTTTCTCCAAGAATAGTAGCTTCTGATGAAAAGTATGAATCGTCTCTGGAAATTTACTTTGATTAGTTGAATTCTTTACTAAGGATTCTAATTTCTCCAAAGAATCCTGGTAACGAGAAAGTTTCTTTTTTAGTTTATAGATTTTTAAACTACTTTTTCCCGATTTTATTTCTAAGGCAACTAATCCAAGATTTTGTAAGCGAACTAAACTTTTCTTCTTATCTTCGGTATGAACCAAAAATCGAATTTTCATCATTGGTTCTATCATAAAGTTAATTCCGATTCTCGCCTAATTTTGATTAACTTTTGTGAACTTCTACTCAAATTCTCAGCGTCTTCGAGGAATCTTTTGATTTTTTGTATGGCTGACTCGTATTCTGGTATTTGAACTTTTTCGTAGAGGTTCACTTTCTGGGTTGTTTTTTTTCTGGCATGATTTAATATATCGAATTCCTTTTTTATAAATTGAATTCTAAGTCTTAAATTAACAACTTCTTTGAGAATTTCAATTGCTCCTGGAACCCAAGTACGATTTGCAATCAATGAATAATCCACGGTAGCAAAATGAATTTCGACTAGAACTGGAATCTTAACGCCCGCTATATTTTTAATTCTTTCATCTATCGATTTGATACTTAACAGACCTGGGTATTCATTCCATAATAAACCTTGGTTCATTTGGGAATCCATAGTTTTCTGAAGTTCCTTTTCCCATTCCTCTAAGCTTGTTTTGATCTTAAGAATCTCTGCCCTAAGAGCCGTTTCTTTAGCTTTTAAAGTTGGAAGTGCAGTTCTCCGAACATCCAAATCTTTTTTAATTTTCTGCATGGAAGTCTTGTTCAATTGAAATTGAAAAGGCATATCTTACTTCTTCCAATACTTTTCTAATAAATCTGCTTTGATGCCGATTTCGTTCTTTGTAAAATATTTTGCTAATAATTCCCAACCTATATTTAGCATTTGGATAGTATCAATATTTACATCTATTGCTAATAAATAATTAGAATAATCTTTGGCAAATTCCAAGGTTCTCAAATCATACTCAGTTAAATCAAATCCATTTTCTTTTTTTGTTTTGGAATTGCTTGCATCTGCAAATAATCTTACTAAGGCATTCATTACTTGAGCATGATCTTCTCTAGTCTTCTTACCTATGACTATTTGCTTGAGTCTAGATAAGGATCGAAATGGATCTATAATTACTTTACCAATGTCTGTATCTCTTCTAAGAAAAATTTGACCTTCCGTGATATAACCAGTATTATCTGGAATGGAATGGGTGATATCACCATCATTGAGTGTAGTGACCGCAATAATAGTAATGGAACCACCAGATGGAAGCTGAGCTGCCTTTTCATAAATTTTAGCTAGGTCTGAATACAAAGAACCTGGCATAGAATCTTTGGATGGAATTTGATCCATTTTATTGGAAACAATGGCGAGCGCATCAGCATAAAGTGTCATGTCTGTAAGCAAAACCAGAACTGACTCATTCTTTTCCATTGCGAAATATTCTGCAGTCGTTAAACACATATCTGGTATTAAAAGTCGTTCTACAGGAGGAGAGTCATTGGTATTGATAAAAGATATTATTTTATGGGAAACTCCTGCATTTTCAAACACAGATTTAAAATATAAAAAGTCATCATTCGATAGACCCATTCCACCTAATACTATCTTATCAGCTCCAGCTCGAAGTGCAACCATAGCCATAACTTGATTGTAGGGTTGATCCGCATCTGCAAAAAAAGGAATTTTCTGACCCGTAACCAAAGTGTTATTCAGATCTATACCTGCTATTCCAGTTTCAATCAATTCAGATGGCTGCTTACGCCTAACGGGATTTAATGTAGGTCCTCCAATCTCAACCAAGTCGCCCATTAAATCTGGACCTCCATCAATAGGAATTCCATAAGCATTCAAGTATCTTCCTGCCAGATCATCTCCTAATTGAATACTAGGTGGTCGTCCCAAAAATAATATTTCTGTTTCTGTAGAGATACCTTCCGTTCCTGAAAAAACTTGAAGAGTAACTTCATCTTTCATGATTCTTACAACTTGAGCATATCGACCATCCACTATAGCCATTTCTTCATTGCCAATATTGTCTGCCTTCAAGGATACTGTTGCTTTAGTGATTTTTGTAAGATTGGTATAAATCTTCTGAAATGCCTGTCTCTGAATCATAATTTATTCTCCTTACGGGAGAGTGAAAGCAATTCATCCTCAATAGACTTTTTGTATTCAAGAAATTTTGCACTTTGGTATTTCTGATAATTCATTTGCTTGAGCAGATTGATAAAGAGTTTAAATGATTTTCCTATTGATTCAAAATCATTAAAATGAAATTTTCTTTCTACAATATCTAAAATAAAACTCAGCATAAAATTTTGTCTTTCCATGCTTGTGTTAGAATCAATGGAATCAAAAGCATCTTGCTGTAAGATAGCAAAATCAATTAATTCACTCTTCCAAAATAGCTCGTGGTATTCCAAAGGAACAGAATCATCTCCAAGAATATTAATTTGGTCTCTTGCCCCCTGTCCTTTTCGAAGTATGTTTCTAGCTAATTCAACCTTTTGAATCCAACCTTTACCTAGGATTGATTCGATATTTTCTTGGAACTCAGGATACTCTATGTACTTTGAATAGGAATCAAGTGGGTCGATGGCAGGGTATCTTTTCGCATCGGCTCGCTTTTGTGCCAAAGCATAAAAACATCGTGCAGCTTTTTTCGTTGATTCCGCTACTGGTTCTTTAAGATTTCCACCCGCTGGAGAAACAGTTCCCACAAATGTTATTGAGCCAGTCGAATTATTGTTTAAAGTTACATAGCCTGCTCTTGCATAAAAATTAGAAATCACAGCAGACAAATCCATAGGAAAGGCATCTTGGCCTGGGAGTTCTTCCAATCGATTGGACATCTCTCGAAGAGCCTGGGCCCAACGTGAGGTAGAATCCGCTAGCAAAAGTACTTTCAAGCCCATAGAACGGTAATACTCTGCAACAGTCATCCCAGTATATACAGAAGCTTCTCTTGCAGCAACAGGCATGTTGGATGTATTACAAATAATCGTAGTTCGTTCCATCAACTTTCTTCCTGTTCGTGGATCATCCAATTCGGGAAATTCCTTAAAAATTTCCACTACTTCATTCGCTCTTTCACCACATGCAGTGAGGATGATTAAATCTGCTTTAGCATTTTTGCTCATAGCATGTTGAAGAACAGTCTTTCCACAGCCAAAAGGCCCAGGAATAAAACCAGTTCCTCCTTCTGTCATTGGATTCAAAGTATCTATGGCACGAATTCCTGTCTCCATCAACTGGAAAGGTCTGAGCTTTGATTTATATTTCGTAATAGGAATTTTTATAGGCCACTTCTGACGCATAGTAACTTGCGTTTGCTTGGATTCTGAATTCTCTAAGATAGCAATAGATTCATCTATCTTATAGAAACCAGGAGGATTGATGTGAATAATTTTCCATTTCCCTTCCATTCGAAAAGGAACCATAATTTTATGATCAATCCAATTTTCTTTTACATTGCCTAACCAATCTGCAGCTTGAACCCAATTGCCAACTTGTGCCAAGGGTTGAAAATCAAAAAGTTGATCTGCGTCCAAGGAATCAGACCTCTCGCCACGATTCAAAAAATCTCCAGATAATTTATCCAAATCATTTAAGAGACCATCATACTTTTTTGATAGCAAGCCTGGACCTAGATCAATTTCTAGCATAGATCCAGAAAATTCAACCTCAAGCCCTACTCGAATCCCTCGAGTAGATTCAAATACCTGAGCAGAAGCTATATGATTTGTGATCTTGATAACTTCCGCCATTAGGCGAAGATTTTGAAACAAGATATAACAGATTTCATTTTGACCTACTGGTCCATTGACTTCAATATAAACTAGATTAGAAACAATTCCGACTACCTTTCCTTTGGTCATGCAAAGATCTCCGCAGTGTTTTCGTTAGGCATAGTAGCTGATTTCAAAACCCAATCTATGCTTTGATTCAAATGATCTAAGCCAAGATTTTCATCCCATTTAAGCCATCTATATTGAATGGAAAGTTGGAGAAATCGTGCAAAAACTGCATCTGAAGAAAATGGTTCTAAAATTGGGTAAGAACTTATAAATTTCAATAGGATCTCATCAACTTTTTTTTCTAAGCTTACAAATTGTTTGGTCTTTATCAAATTTTGAATATCATCTATAAAATCGTAGGACTCAAGAATTCTTAAATCATTTCCCATGGAATTTTTCAGAAGATGGTATACCAATCCTCCTTCCAGAAATGAGCTTGAATTCGTTAAATGATAGTTGTTCCTATTGATAGCTGAAAGTATATTTTTTAAATCTCGCTTAAACTCAAAGTATGATTTTAAGAAAGGATTTTCTAGTTCAGAAGCCTCTTGATAATACAAGCGAATTAAATGATTTTCAGTCTCGCTTCCTCTATAATGCTCTTTTTCAGAAGATAAGAATTCTTGCATATACTTTGGAAGTGTAAAAAAACCCTCAATTCCACTTTCTAATTCTTGGTAGGTGAATGCTGCTGGACTATGGAAAGATATAATCGGATTTTCCAACCAATTGTATTTTTTCTTTAGGATAGATAACAAGTTTTTATTGTCATTTCGATACAAAGTGTACCGGAAGGCTTGTTTATCTGTTTCGGTCAAATGTTCTAGGATGAATGCTTGTATTCTTTCAATGTCTAAAAATGCATTTTCCTGAAAATCTTTAGTCGATGGCAAGGCTACTAGAAGATAATAGTAATTCATACTTCATTATTTCCAAAAAGAAATTCTTTAGTTTTAGTTTTTAAGAAATTTCTATAAAAAGCTCTTAAAGATTCTTCTGAAAAATCAATCTTATATCCTTCAGACTTATAATGAATTTGGAAGCCCCAAGACGCATTCTGATTTCCATCTTCGATACTTATGCCCTTTAATTCTTCACTAAATTTCAGTTTTATGTATTCTTCTAATTGTTTTCTTTGTGTAACAGGAAGTAGAAGCTCTATAGATTCAGGTGGAACTTGGTTCTGAATCCAAGTATTTATCAGATTAACTAATATTTCTTTCAAAAATTGATTATCTTGGTTCAGAGATTCAAATTCATGATTCGAAACTTTCAAAACAAGCAGGTCGGCTATTTTTGTTTTTAGGGAATTAAGCAATTGAGTTTCAGAATATTTTAAATCTGATAAAATACTGGATTGTAAGAATTCCGATTCTTGTTTTGCTTTATCTAAAATTACTTTAGATTCTTCTTGGGCTTTAGTGAGAATTTGGTTAGCCTGAACTTCCGCATCCTGTAAAATATTTTTTGCCTTTTCTTGGGCTCTTTCTATTCCATCTTCATAGATTTTGTCTAAAAGACTTTGTATGTTTGTTTCCATTTTTTAGCTCTTCTACGCACCAAAATTTTCAACCACATAAATTAAAGTATCTATATTCCCAATCGTTTGTAGAGAAAATCAATTTTATCTAAATATGGTTCCAGTTTAAAGATTTCATCTAAGTCTCGTTCTGTCAATATTCCTTCAACTCTAGAATCTTCTCTTAATTTAGACTTCAAATCTGTATCCTTATTCGCCCAAACATACATAGCATTTTCTTGTACAATTGTATAGGCATCTTCTCTTGATAGATTCCCTCTTTCTATTAGGTGCAATAAGACCTTTTGAGAATAAATCAAGCCTCGAGTTGCATTTAAGGTTGTTTCAATATTTTCAGGATAAACATGAATGCCTGACAGCACAAAATTCATTTTATCAAGAATGTAATCCAAAGCGATTGTTGAATCGGGTATTACTATTCTTTCTGCTGAGGAATGGGAAATATCTCTCTCATGCCAAAGAGGCATATCTTGAAATCCAACATTTGCATTGGATCGGATTACTCTAGCTATACCACAAATCCTTTCACAGACGACTGGATTTCGTTTATGAGGCATAGCAGAAGAGCCTTTTTGACCTTTTGCAAATGGCTCTTCAACTTCCCGTCCTTCTGTTTTCTGAAGCAAACGAATCTCTTGAGCCATACGATCCAAACTTGTTGCAACGATTGCGAGAACACTCAAATAAAAAGCATGTCTATCTCTATTGATAACTTGCGTAGCAATTAAATCAGGTTCTAATTTTAATTTAGAGAGAACATATTTCTCAATATCGGGTTCAGTATTGGAAAATGTTCCAACAGCACCTGATAACTTGCCAACGGCAATTTGCTTACGTGCATCTACCATTCTTTGTTTATTGCGAAGCATCTCGGTATAGAAAAGTGCAAACTTCAATCCCAAAGTCATAGGTTCCGCGTGGATTCCATGCGATCTGCCTATACAAGGTAGCTTCTTATATTTTATCGCGAGGGCTTTAGTCGTTTCGATTAAAGTATCAACCCTACGAAGAAGATGATCCATGGCCTGAACCATTTGCACGCAAAGTGCAGTATCACCAATATCGGAAGATGTTAGTCCATAGTGTACATGACGGGATGCTGGACCGATGTAAGAATTCAGATTTGTTAGATACGCTATAACATCATGGTGAACTTGTGCTTCTATTTCTAAAATTTCAGAAACATTGAACTTAGCATTTTTACGAATTTCTTCCAAATCCTCAAAAGGAATTTCTCCTTTATTGGCGCGTGCCTCGCATGCAAGGATTTCGATTTCAGTCCAAATTTTAAATTTATTTTCTAAATCCCAGATTTTCGAAATTTCTGGATTGCTGTATCTATCAATCATAAGGAAACAATCTTTGAAAGCAGTGTAGGTTCAACTACATTTGAATGGAATTTTTTGATTCTATGGAAAAACAAATCTTAATATTTCAAACAAAAGATGATCTTCAGCAACTGGTTTATTTAAAACAGAATTCATTCCAAGCTCTTTGCATTTGGCTAGGCTTTCGTCTGAAGTCAATCCAGTTAAAGCAATGATAGGAATATTCTTTTTTTGGGAATTCGCATTGGATCTAATGTGTTTTGTTACTGCATAGCCATCCATATCAGGCATCTTGATATCCAAGATTATTAAATCATATTCTCGCTTCTCTAATTTATCAATAGCATCTTTCCCACTTTTTGAAAGATTAGTAGAGATTCCTCTTTTTTCTAAAACTCTTTTGATATAATACAAGTAAGATAAATTGTCTTCCACAATTAATACTGTAATCGCTCTATTAGTATTCTTCCATTTATCAAGTTTATTCTTAATTAATTCCTGGATTTGAGAGGTTCCTTGGTTCTGGTTTACTTTTATAACTTTGTATGAGAAATGAAAATGTGAACCCTTTCTATAATTTGAATTGGCTACTATTTTTCCACCATTCTGTTCCAATAGGTTAGATACAATCGTCAATCCCAGACCAGAGGTAGCTTTATCTGATTTATTATGATTTGATAGTTCATCCTGTACTTTAAAAAAAGGATCAAAAATTCTTTGTAAATTTTCTTTGGCTATCCCGATTCCTGTATCCATTACAGAAAAATTGAGAACCAATGTATCTTCCAAATCTTCTACCGAATCTATACCAAATTTGATTCTTCCCTGATTTGTATATTTAAATGCATTAGCTAATATGTTTGTTAAAATTTGGCGGAGGGATTCTTTATCACCCTTAACCATATCAGGAAGATTCTCAGACAAATAGTATTCGAAAATTAATTCTTTATTTAAAGAATGTAATCTAAAAAATTGAAAAACATTTTGAATGAGTTCTTTAACAGAGAATAATGAATTATGTGTATAATTCATTCCAGAATCTATTTTAGAAACTTCTAAGATATCATTTACGATATTTAACAATGACATAGAAGAAGATCGTATCACATCTATGTACTCCTTTTGAACAGGAGTAAGAGGCAAATCTGCCACAAATTCTGTGCTTCCAATTATTTCAGAAATAGGTTCACGAACCGCTTGGCTAGCATCTGTTAAGAAAATATTTTTTTTAATGTTAAGATCAATAGCAGATCGCCTAAGTTTATTTAATTCTTTATAGTGCTTGTATCCTTCTGAAAAATCTGAATAGACGGCTATGAATTTATCAATTTTTCCATCTTTCAGTAGTGTTGTAACTGTCATGTTGTCTGGGTATATCTCTCCGCTGGCTCTCTTGTTCCAAATAACCCCTTGCCACTCCCCATCTTCTTTTAGCTTTCGATAAAAGTTGCTGTAAAATTCTTCAGTGTGAATACCCGATTTTAAGAAATTGGGATTTCTCCCAACTATGTAATTTCTAGGGTATCCTGTAATACGCTCCAAAGCCTCATTAGCGAAAAAGATTTTGCCATCTTCATTACAAATAAAGAACCCTTCGTTCATAAGTCCAAAGGCGTTGTAAACAGATTCAATTATTTCTTGTTCTTGTCTCTTGAGGGTAACATCACGCAAAGATGCAACATAGGCATCCTCCCCGTTTAAATGCATCTTTTGGATTCTCATTTCAGCAATTTTGGGAAATTTAGGGTTGGTGATAATATCAAGATCTACAGTAGATTCTTCATCGACAGGTAGACCTAATTCTCGTTCTAAGATAAATTCAGAATGTCCACCAAACAAGAAGATAGCCGATTTGTTAGCATATTTTGCAATTCCAACAGAATCTAAAACTAAAATTCCGTCGGGTATTGCATCAACAACTTGGTCTAAATTTTCAGAATTGATCATAATTTTTCACTTAATTCTCTTAACAGGATTTGGTCTTTCATTAACAAGAACAGATTGTACTAAATCTAATAGAATATACATAGTCAATAATTTTTTTCTTTAACAATTATGGAATAATTCTAGGGTTTAGTTATTAAAATCTAAAACCGTCATTAACTTCTTCGTTTCTGAAAGATCTCCAATGATTTTAGTTAGGGTATTTGGCAAATGGCACACAAGGGTGGGAGTTGCCAAAATTTTATCTTTCTGAGCACGCTCTCCATCCTTTAAGACATCGATAATTTCTAAGTCGTATCTTCCCACTAGTTGACCTTCTATTAATCGAGTTAGGTTAACTATGGCAGCTACAGATCTTTTATTATGGTCTGTTATATAAAGTTTCAATTTAATTTGTTCCATAGTTTAATAGCCATATTACGTGAATCATACATTAAAATGCAATAATTTTCCGATTGCCATACTTTTAATTTATCAATAAATGTTCCTAAAGAACTATTATGAGGGAAAATATGTCAAAAGAATTTGAAGGAAAAGTTGCACTAGTTACAGGGGCAGCATCACCAATAGGATTGGGCAGAGCAATTTCCAATCGCTTGGCTTCGCATGGAGCGACACTTGTCGTCGTAGATTTAAACCAAGAAAAAATTGACCAAGCTGCAAAAGATTTAGAAAATCAATACGGAATCAAGGCTCTAGGAATTGCCTGCAATGTAACAAAGCCTGAGGATTGTGACAATGCAATTACCAAAGTAAAGGATGTTTTTGGTAAATTAGATATTCTAGTTAATAACGCTGGAGTTCTCAAAGACAATTTAGTTATGCGAATGAGCGAAGCAGATTTTGATTTTGTAATGGATGTGAATTGTAAGGGTGTCTTTTTGATGACAAAGTCTGCAACCAAACTAATACTAAAGGCAGAATCTGGAAGAATAGTGAACATTTCTTCCGTTTCAGGTTTAACAGGACAACCTGGTCAAGCAAATTATTCTGCTTCTAAAGCAGCTGTTATCGCCTTAACCAAAGTGTTTGCAAGAGAATTTTCGGGACGAAATGTTCTTGTTAATGCTGTTTGTCCAGGATTTGTAATCACTGAAATGACAGGTAAACTTCCTGATGAAGTTCAAAAGAAATTAACTGATCCAGCAGTAATACCATTAAAACGTCCAGGAAAACAGGAAGAAATTGCATCTGCTGTAAAATTTTTCTGCAGTGATGATGCTTCTTATATCACAGGCACTTATTTGAGAGTGGATGGTGGAGCTGCTATAGGTATGTAATTTAGAATTACACTTATTGCTTTTTTACTTTTTCTTGTTTGGAAGAGATCGGTCGAGAAGCAGTAAGATTCTTATCTATCTCATTGTTCGTGCTTGCAAGCTTGCCACCAGCTACGGTATATTCAAAAATAATAGACTCTGACATATTGCCAGCACGATCAATTGCAGTAGCTTCCATTCTATGTTTACCTGGTTCAAAGACTCTTTCAGGTTCTACTACTATCGCTGATCCAGTATGAGGATTTATTTCAGCAGTTGCAATTTCACCATCAATTTTTATTAAGATAGAATTCTGATCAAAACCAGATCCCAAATCTTTCATCTTCCATTCTATCTCGAAGTTTGAATTACTAAAAATATGTCCATTCTTATAGTCATTTACTAAAGATAAGCTAGGTGCTGTGAGGTCAGAAAGCACAGCAAAAGTACCTGTCTTCTTCAATCTTGCCTTAAAAAACCTTCCCCAATTACTATAGCTGGCTTTCTTTACTGCAATTGCGCGACCATCTGGTTTAATTTCATATAAACCCGCTTTGGACATATCAGATTTTTGACTAAGCTTTACATAAATATCATAACCGAGATTGAATTCTCTGAAGTTTTCAGGTGAAATTTTGAATATTTTTGATTCTAAATGAAGCCCAGGGAATTCCCAATTGTGATTGGTGATTTCATCGATTTGAAAATTTCCTCTAGTAAAAATTGCATTGGTTGGAAAAAATAATTCTATCTTATGATCATCCGAAGATAGGTTAGTGTATTGATTGAATTTTACGTTAAATGACATATCCAGAGTCTTGATATGAGAATAATCCCCAGCATCTTTCAGGATGGGAAAAATTAAATCAGATTGATTACCACCTAAACCATTCGCAAGAATAGAAACTAAGTTTGGTTTATCTTTATCTAAGCTTCCAGATGAAATCATTCCATTGCCAGATACAATTCTTGAAAGTTGGTTGCTTCCATAACTATCTCTTGAGAACAGATTGTACAAAAAAGGCTGACCATTGGATTTGCTTTTGAAAGAATCATAAACCAAAACAAATTTCTTAGTATCTGTCTTTGGTAAGGACAAAAAGGAAAGATCCAAAATTTTTCTTTGATTTAAGAGTAAAGAAATAGATTGAAGACCTAGTCGACTCGATTTAGATTTCTGATAACCTGAAACTTGAATTGAAACAATGCCCTGTAAGAGTATCGTTTCAACGATAGGATCAAGCACATAACCACCGTCTGCTTTAATCAACTTAATACTTAGATCTTCATTCTTTCCATTGATAAATGTTCTTGATGTTTCAGGCTTCAGCGTTATAGATTCTAGAACTACTTCTTCTCCTTCTTCATGTCCCAGACCAAAATCTTTTGGATTATAATAAATCCCATCTTTGTATAATTCTAAATGTAAATGAGGTGGTCCAATACCAGTGTCTCCTGAGAAAGCGATGGTTTCTCCAGCTTGAACGTCAATTGGTGTACTTAAATTATAGGTAAAATCCTTCCTTTTTTTATAAAGAGCAGAAATCGTTGAACTACGTAGATGTTTATCTAATTCCTTATTGAAGCGAGATAGATGCCCATAACGCGTGTAAATCCCATCATCATTTAAAACAATGACTGCATTCCCAATACTATTCCAATATCGTTGAACCTGAACAATTTTTCCTTTAGAAACAGAAACAACGGGAAGACCTCTTCTTCCATTGGTACTAAAATCCATTCCCATATGAAAATGCGAAGACCGGTATTCTCCGAAAGTTCCCGTGATAGCATCCGCTCCAACTATAGGCCAAACATAGGAACCTTTTTTTTCTTTGGGAAGCTCGATAGAATGGATAGAAACTATATTGAAAAAGTACAAGCTTAGGCAGCAGAAAAAAACAAAAAGAATCCATTTATTAAAATTATGTCTTATCAAAATTACAAAGCAGCCTATGTTTAGATAGGATTAGTATCGGCAATTTGAGAAAAGGAATTTTTTAAGTTTAGGATTTTTTTCGTTTTGAGATGCTAGGGCTAGATGCTTTCAAAACAGAAGAGCTAGATTTTGATTCATACAATTGGAATGTATTTTTTATAAAATTTTTAATATAAACAATCATTGAGAATTCATCAATTCTGAGCAGCAGTAAGTCCACAATTGCTTGAAAGTCTGGATTTCTGGAATATTCTTTCATTACCCGATTCTGAGAATCTAGATTGAATTTATAATGTTCAGGCGCTAAATCTTTTAATTCTACGTGAAATATAAAACAAAATGCTAAAAATTGCGAAAGTTGTAATTTAGATTCTTTTCTTTCAATCTTTCCAATCAGATTTTCAGACATCTTTAGTCCAAAATCCTTTTCAATTTTCTTGGATAACTCTCCCATGGAAAGACCATATTGGATTCTTAAGTTTTTGAATTTATCTGCAAGAGAGAAAAGAGAGGTCTCCGAGAGATTTTTAATCGGATTCATATGTGCTATATGAATCATCAGGATTTAGAATCGAAATATGAAATAGAATTTAACAGAAATCAAAAGAGTTTCATTTCTAAAGAAAGTTTCTGAAACATTTCAAGGAATAAAATTCCTATATTTGTAATTATAGGAAAATTCTATTGATTCAAACAGATTTATTTTCTGGTCACAAAATGATCTAGCCTTAAGGATTGAAACATCTATTATGTAGATTATTGAACTAATCCCAGGAAATCAAGATGTCTTCTACTCGAAAAATATATTTAGCTGGCCCAGAAGTATTTCTTCCTAATGCAAGAGAAGTTTTCAATTCTATGAAGAAAATTTGTGAAAAATACAATTTTATTGGTATGAGTCCTTTGGATTCTGAATTATCTATCTCTAAGGGCAAAGAACTTTTACCTATGGATATTGCTGACCTCATATTCATAAATAATACTCGATTCATTGACGAATGCGATTATGTAGTTGCAAATTGTTCCTCCTTTCGTGGACCCTTAGTGGATGATGGAACCTCTTGGGAAATTGGATATGCCTTTGGTATGAGGAAAGTAATTTTCGGATACTTACCTAAGAAAATACCTCTTGTCAAAAATGTTGTAAATAGAATAGAAACTAAGATTCATCCCTCAGGTCATCCTATTGACTCTGATGGATATTTGGTTAATGAAAACTTTGGAAATTCTATCAATCTTATGTTAGAATTTAGTATTCTTTCTTCAGGTGGTTCTCTAGTTGTGGGAGATTTTGAGAAATGCATGGAACAAGTTTTTCTCTTCAACCAAAAATACAATTTCGATGAATAAGTAAGCAAAAAAGAAAATTTTATGCAAATAGCAAATACAATTACTTTAATCAAACAAGATCCAAAGACTTTTTTAATTTGGGATGTCCAGATAGTGCAAAGAAATATTTTGGAAAAAATTTATAAAGAAAGACTTTCATCAAAATGGGAAGTTGATTGTGATTTAGATACATTCATCCAATATGAAAATAAACCTTTAGATCTTAAAATTCCATTTCAACATATACTAAAGAATAAAGAAGAAATTGGAAATTGGATTACTAATCTTTTTCAAAATAACTCTCAAAAAAATCTATTGATCCCAACTATTGCTCAAGATAAATCCGGTCGAATCTTAATGCAAGCTTGGGCTAATGAAAATGCACTTCGCTCGGCCTTGCAATCTGGAAATGGAACTTACTTTTCAAGATCTAGAAATAAATTATGGATTAAAGGAGAAGAAAGTGGCCACTTTCAGAGAAATCTAATTTGGGAAGTTTTAGAAACGAAACCAGTTACCTTAATCTATCATACTGATCAAATGGGAGCTGCTTGTCATACGGGAGAATACAGTTGTTTCTTTCGAGAAATGAAGGCTTGGGAAGATGCGAGTCTTATAAAACTCTAACTGAATAAGAACCTTTTAGATTGAATATTGCATTCATCTAAAAGGTTAGCACATCTTTTTAGTTGAAATTCGGTCTGCGTTTTTCTTTTAGAGCTAGCATTGCTTCCAAAAGTGTTTCAATAACACCTGGTTTAGAAAAAGATTCTAATGTTTCTTTTTCATATTGTTCTAACTTGGCAAGTATTGGTCCATTGATTACATCTTTAGTTGATTGGTAAGCTTGCATAGGTAGCTTTACTAGAGAATCCAATTTTTTTAAACTGAGTTTCCTTAATTCATCTCTGTCCATTGCGACTTCGTCTATGAGTCCGATTTCTTTGGCTTCTTTTGCTTTGTAATTAGCACCCGTTAAACATATTTCTGACCAAAACTTAGGTGTAACACACATTTTTATTCTATCCACAAAGCTGCCTGGTAAAGGTAAACCAACAAGTATTTCCGTAAATGCGATTCTAGCTTTGCCCTCTAACATATATTTGAAATCACAACCTATGGTAATTACAGCTCCGCCACCCATAGCATAACCAGAAACTTCTGCAATGAGAGGTTTATTAAATTTAATCATCTCAGCAAAAAGTTTTACGATTCCTCCTACTTCTTGGATCAAATCCTTGCGATCAGTTGAAAGCAAGTTTTCAGCATCAAGACCGTTACAGAAAAATTTTTCATTGTCTGATGCTAAAATTACACCTCTTTTATTTGGATCTGCTTTTATCTCATTTAGAATAGCTGAAAGTTCACGCATGTTAGCGCCTGTTAGAGAATTCTGGTCATTTGTTTGGATGTGGATGATTTCTGCTATTTTGCCTGATAGAGTTATTTCTTCTCTTCGATAGAACATATTGCCTCACTTGTTTATTATTCAATTTAGAAAAATAATCTTATCTCCTATTCTAAATACTTCCTTGCTCTGTCAGTAAGAAACTAGATATAGAAAAGATCTAAGGAATAATTTCAAAGAAAGAAACTGGAAGAGATCACATCTCGTAAATCTTTTTCCATTTCATGAATATTGCCTTTTTTCTTAACACATTCTGCTAGATGCTTAGAAACATAGGCCTCTCCAAATTTCTTCAAGGCATTTGTAGCTGCTTTTAGCAACTGCATGGATTTCAGACAATCCAATTCATCAGATTGAACTGTTTTTTTAAGCGCTTCGATTTGCCCCTGTATACGATTCAATCGATTTAATAAGTCTGAATTATTATCTTTAGTTGGATTCATATTAAATACCATACGGGGTATAATCTTTTTGTCAAAAGAAAAAATATTTTTGAATTTGTCTTTTCTAAAGCCGAAAATAAGAATGATAACTGCTTATGAAACAAAGCATCAAAACAAGAATCGTATTAGAATTATCCTTCTTTTTTATCATAATTGGACTATTCATTGTTATTATTTCATATTTTAAACAAAAAGATTTATTTGAGAAATTTTACCTAGATGTTGCCAAAGTAAATTCACAATACTTTCAAATGAATTTTACTGAAATTCAAAGATTAAGTTTAAGCTACCAAGAGAAGTCTCTAAATAATTTGTCTTCATTAGAATTAGCATCATTACAAAACCAGTTAGATTTTTTACCTAATTCCTTAGAGATAGTCAATCAGACCTATCTTACAGATGGAATTAAAATTTCAAAAGACAATAAAGCATATTATAAAATCCTACTAGCCAACCAAAGAATCTATGATTCAGGGATTTCTCGAGGACAATTGTACGAGGCTGCCCCTCTTTTTTCTGAGGCAATCAATGAAACCTTAATGGGCAAAAGTTTTATTACCAAAGAATATTCTGATAGTTTAGGAGACTGGATTTCAGTTCTGGTCCCTATCTTTGATTCCAATAAAAAAGTAATAGCCATCTATGGTATTGATGTTAGCACCAAGCAGATGAATTCTAATTTATTGAATTATGTTATTCAAATCTCGAGCATAGGTTTCATCCTTTTTTGTTTATCGATAGGAATTCTGTATTTAAGATTTAAATACATATTAAAACCATTGAGTCATTTGAAGAACTTCTCTGATAAAGTTTTAAATGGTGATTTTAATTCAGATAATTTCTATTCTAAGGATGATGAGATTGGATCTATTTTTACTTCCTTAAATCAATTGACAAATCAAATTTCCACTTATATTGATAAGATTCGCAGAGCTGGAAAATACATGTCCGAATCTGGTTCTATTTTATTAAAAAGTTCAACTGAATCCATTGAACAATCCAAGGAAATAGCAGATTTGGTTTTTCGATTAAACCAAGTAATCAATGAACAAATTAATAGTCTAGAAGAGAGTAAACTTGCTGTCGAACAAGAAAGTATCGCATTACATCGGATAGCTGTCGTTGCGGCTAGTGTGAATGATGCGGCTTCTAACAGTTTTCTTTCTGCTGAATCAGGAGAAAAGAATCTTCATAATCTTTCGAGTGAAATGAATAAGGTTCAATCCTCTATTCGTAAATCTGGTTCAATTGCAATAGATTTAGATAATAGTTCCAACCAAATTGGAAAGATAGTTGAATCAATTACTCAAATAGCTTCACAAACAAATTTGTTGGCATTAAACGCTGCAATAGAAGCAGCTAGAGCAGGAGACCAAGGGAAAGGTTTTGCCGTAGTTGCTGATGAGGTAAGTAAACTCGCTGATAAATCTACTCATTCAGCTAAACAGATTACATCTATGCTTGCAGAAATTAGAAGCAAAATACAAAACCTTGTTATCTCTGTCCAAGATACAGAATCAACAATGGTAACTGGTATTCAAAGCATACAATCTGCTGAATCTAACTTTAAAGATATAGTAGAACTTGCCAAATCTGTATCAGAACAAATTTCTGATGTTTCTGCTTCAGTTGAAGAAATTTCAGCCAGCAGTGATGAATTAATTTCTAATATGGAGCAAAATCTTGCGATTTCTAATGAAATTTCAAATACTACAAAAGAAATTTCAGGATCTTCGGAAATGCAAATCATTGCAATGCATCAAATTGAGAATAAAGCTAAGTCTTTAGGTGACCATTCTTCTGATTTAGAAAAGATCGTTAAGGATTTCTAAAAAAGCTTAAGAGTCTTACCTAAATTATAAATATTACCTTCTTTCTTTTGCATTTCAAGAAAATCAGGTTTTGTGAGAATTTCCCAAATCACTTCTTCTGGAATATTCTTGTAAGTATCATAGTATTTTCTGTAATCAGCCATAGGCATCTTTCCAAAAAGTATGTTAGCTTGAAATTGATATATTTGATGTTCCATTAAAAATTTCAAGGTATCAATATCTTCTACTGCTTCTGCTGTGATAACAGCTTCTCTGTTGTCTGCAAGTCTCTTGCAATAATCTATAAAAGCTAAATTATCTAAAAATTTAATCTGATCTTCTTCGATTTTAAATTTAAAACTAATAGGATCTAATTTGAATTCTTTAATCATCACACCAAGATCCAAAACGATTTGGTGACTTTGTGATTTTACACCAAAATCATCTGCTGCGAAACTCATTCCCAAATTCCAAAATTCTTTGCAAACATCTTTAAGTTGGAATTCTTTTTCATCGTAGGGTTTTTCGACTAATTCGAACCGAATGCTTTTTGGTTCTAAGCTCATGCTTGCAATTAGTCGGCTTAAGCGATTTACTTTTTCATGACTGGAAAATGTATCAATTAAGGATTGAGGTGAAATATTAAACTTTAAAAGTCCTGGAGCTCTATCGCAGGCAATTATTAATTTCTCAAGAATGAGTAACTCAATGCGATTTATATCCTGATCTTGTGGGATGTCATTGATAAGCTGCTTATAACCATCGTAAGCTCCGCCACCCACAAAGACTTCCCCTCCTTTTACTGAAAAAGTTTTCTTCTTATGATCATAGAAAACAGTTGGTTGAATCATAGCCTCATGAATATTTCCAGATATATAAGTATTTGCTTTGTTATAGTATGTCCAACTCCATCGAACTAAATTATCATTCAAATTCTTTTGGGATGCTTGAAATAACTCCAAATAAATTTCATCTGCATCTGAAATAAAATTACTTTGTGTGCGAGATACTCCAAAATTAAAAAATGCAGATTTTTCTCTAAAGCATTCTTGGTGAAATCTCCCAACTGCATTGTCAATGTTCGGAAACTTATCTAGTTCCCATTGCAAAAAGGGGGTAATCCCCATCAAAAGAGTTTGAGTCTTTTCTTTGAAATGAAAACCAAATTCAATATCATCCAAATCTAAAATGTAATTTACTTGCTTGCGTAAAAGATTTATAAAATCATAAAGACGAATACCGTTCAATGATTCAAAACGAATCATAAACAAGGGTTTCCCTTTATTTACATCGATGAAATTTTTCTTAAAATTCTCTTCATCATCTAGGCCAAAGAATTCATCGGTGGTTGATTCTTCTGTAAATTCTCTTGTGCTCATGTTTCTTGTATAAAGTTCAATTTTTTCGGGAAATGTCCATCAATATAATATGTGAGTCTGCCCTGATCCCATAAAAGTTGACACCAAAAAATCCTTAAAAGGAGAAGAGGTG
>JAKRSH010000008.1 GCA_022402465.1 Leptospiraceae bacterium
TGAAGTCTTTTGGGGAACTACCTAAACCGTTGCACTTATAGGTTGAATTCGCTAATGAATTTATGTAGAAAAAATTGAAAAATCCGTTTAATCCACTTATCAACAAAAAAATAAATAAAATAGCGTTTGAATAAAAAACAAGATCTGAATTTAATCTTTCTGTTAAAAATAATTTTATACTTTTTATTAAGATATATAAACCAATAGTGAAGGAAATTATGAAAGAATATTGGAAAAGAAAAATTATTTGTTGAATTGGTACAACAAAAATCGAAACTAAAAACATTAACCAGAATAATGTGAATAAGTATAGAAGAAATTTATTTATATCTTTCGGAAATAATGAATAGTAATAGGCAAGTATTAAAGGTGATAGAGAAATTTCTAATAAATAATGAATTAAAAGTATACTATCTTGACCTATACTAGGAAATAAAGCTGACCAAGCTCTAGATACAGGTAGTGTATAAATAGAAGCAATCAAAGAAAATATTCCAAAATATAAAAACTTCTTCTTAGCTCTATACTGAAATGCTATAATCAGATTATAAATACCGATAGTAAATATGAATGAAAAAATAAAGAAATGAAATAGATAACTCTGTACTATTTTACTTCTAGCTTGTTCACTCCTTAGGATAAAAATAGGGTTCCTTAATCCGCCCCATCGCATATTTCCACGGAAATTTGCAATTTCGATTATTAAATCTATTTCAGAATCATTGACAGCTATGAATTCATTAATATTATGATTATCAAAATTCGTGCTTATAAGTGTTTTACCTGGAATTCCGTTCCAAGCTTTTTTTTTACCATTGATCCAAATTGTGTAGATAGGCTGTAATTCATCTGTTAGAAAAATTCCTATATCTTGATTGTCATTCGGTAATAAAATTTTTAACTGATAAGTTGCAAAGCCTTGCGATCCTAAAGTTTGGTTGTTGATTTTTTTATGATTCCAAACTCCAGGAACTTGGACAAAATTATTTTGATTGTCTTTTCCTAGATCTTTTTCTTCGGAATAGAGCTTATTCCAGTGGAAATTCCATTCACCATTTAAACTGACTTCTGGATATTGATCAAAATTCCATCTTGATAAATCTATTGAACCAGATTCAGCTATTGGATATTGTATATTTGCAGAATTATTGCAACCTGCTAGAAGCAAAAAGAAAAAGAAAAGCTTAAATATTGAGCTTCCCATTTTTTATGATTCCGAGGCGTCTTCCCATAATGATAGCTTCCGATTTAGAATGAACATTTAATTTTTTATAGATCTTTTCAACATGTCTTGAAACAGTATGAGGGCTGATATCCAATTCATCAGCGATATCATTATAAACTAGACCTAGAGATACTAAGTTAAGAACCTCTTTCTCTCTTTTACTTAAACGATTCTCTTCCTCCTTACCATCAAAATGGTTTAAGAGATGATTGAATTCATAAATAATTCTAGCAGCAATTCTCGGAGTAAGTGGTGATCCACCTGATTGAATAACTTTTAACTCGTCAATTATTTTGTCTAGAGCAGTATCCTTGAGCAAATAACCATTTGCTCCATTACGTATTGCATGAAGAATTTTATCTTCATCTTCAAATACTGTATACATCACAAATTTAGTGTCAAGGAGTTTGGGTCGAAGTTGATCTAAACAGTACAAACCATCCTTACCTGGCAATCCAATATCTAATAATGCTATTGAAGGAGGATTGAGAGTCATTCCTTCAATGGCTTTATCTGTTTCTTTATAAATCTCTAATATTTTGAATTCATCACAATCACTAAATAAAGTAATGAGATTATTGATCACCTGCTCATTATCTTCAAGTAATGAAATTGTGAAAGGCTGAGCCTGAGCCATTAAAATTAAAACTTAAACTCCAGCTTTTTTTAGATCTGCTTCCGTCATAATTTTGACTAGTTCTTTGAATTTTACTTTTGGTTCCCAACCAAGTTTTTGTTTCGCTTTAGCTGGATCGCCTATCAAAAGTTCAACTTCAGTTGGTCTGAAATATTTAGGATTAATTTCAACAAGGACTTTGCCTGATTTTTTATCTAGACCCTTCTCATCAACGCCGCTACCTTTCCATTCAATTTCAATGCCAGCAATTTTAAAGGATTCTTCAATAAATTCTTTCACAGTATGAGTTTCATTAGTTGCAACAACATAATCATCGGGAGTGTCTTGTTGAAGCATCATCCACATCATCTCTACGTAATCAGGTGCGTATCCCCAATCACGTTTGGAATCAATATTCCCCATAACAAGCTTATCCATCTTGCCTGCTTTGATACCGGCTACACCCAGAGTAACTTTTCTCGTTACAAAAGTTTCTCCTCTTCTAGGTGATTCATGATTGAATAAAATTCCATTGGATGCGTGCAGATTGAATGCTTCTCGATAGTTTACTACTGCCCAGTAGGCATATAGTTTTGCGACAGCGTAAGGTGAACGTGGATAAAATGGAGTTTTTTCTGTTTGAGGGACTTCTTGAACAAGTCCATATAATTCAGATGTTGATGCTTGGTAGAATCTAGCTTTTACGCCTGTTTGTTTAATTGCATCTAAAATTCTAAGTGTTCCAACTGCATCAACTTCTGCTGTATATTCTGGAACCTCAAAGGATACTTGAACATGAGACTGAGCGGCTAGATTGTAAATTTCTTCTGGACCAACCTTTTCTAGTATTCGATTTAAATTACTAGAGTCAGTTAAATCTCCATAATGCAGAATCAATTTAGAATCCCCATGTAAATGTTCAATACGATCACGATTGAACATGCTGGTTCGCCTTACGATTCCATGAACCTCGTATCCTTTTTTGAGAAGTAGTTCCGTTAAATAGGAACCATCCTGTCCAGTAATTCCCGTGATAAGTGCTTTTTTCATATATTGCTCGATTTACGGATACAATACAAATTGTGTCTATTTTTGAAAGAAAAAATTGAATCTATTGCAAATAGTATAAGTAAAATACTATGTATTCTTGCGACGATTAGGAAGTAGTAAAGATTGAATTTCATTGAGATTTAATTCAGCTTCTTGTTCCCCTTTTTTAATAATGTCTTTGTGTTGAAAGAAATCGAATAATTGAAATTCCTCTAAATGAAAATTTAAGAATAGATCCATACGTAGTTTTTTAAGACGAGTGATTTCTCTGCCTTCTAAAGTAATTGTACGTCCCATGATTTTTAAAATAGGTGGGTATTTAATATTATCCAAAAGGTATCGAAAGAATGAAGTTCCAGAAGCTTTTCTGTTCTCAAATAATTTGAGGGAGACAGTTTCTTGAAGTGGCGATACATTTACCCCCACAATTACATCTGCCCCTTTAGCACGTATTAAATCTTCAGGAACGTTATTGATAATTCCACCATCTACCAAAACCTTTTCTCCTAAGAAATACGGTGGAAATGCTCCTGGTAAACTCATAGTTGCTATCAAGGCTTCCACTATCGGTCCTCTATCAAAAATATATTCCTTACCACTTTGTAATTCTACTGCTGAAGTAATAAATGGAATAGGTAATTCTTCTATCCTTAGATCTCCAAAAGTTTCCTTAAGCATTTTACGCATCTTTTTTCCTCGAAAAAATGATACAAATGGTATAGTTGGATCAAAAGCACTTTCTATTCCTCCAAAGAATCTCTTAACAAGAGACTCCATGGATTCTATACTATCTCCTCTAGCATACAATGCTGCAACAACAGCACCAAAGGATGCACCAGAAATAAAATCAAATCTTAGACCTTCTCTTTGTAATATTCTAAGAAGTCCAACATGAGCAAGCGCTCTAGCTCCACCACCACCTAAGGCTATTCCTCGAGTCTTAGATACAAGGAATCTTGCTAAAGCATCACCATAGATAAATTTCTTATGAAAAGTTCGAGAACTTAAGTTTGAAATTGAATTCTCAAAATCATTGGAAGATAGATCAACTTGATAAAGTACAGTTCGTCCGTTAAAATTTCGAATTCTCTTTTGCCAGAAACTCAGGATCGTTTCCTTTAAGAGTAAATTTTTATTTGGTTCTTTCTCCCAGAAAATAATCCAATCGGATTGGAGAACTATGGAAGGAAGATCAACTGCAACTTCAGGTGTATCAAAATATAAATGAACCAAGGGTGTTTTCTTCCGAATTTCACTAAGTCTTTCTGCGAATTTTTCATGAGTCATTCCCTTGAACTGGGAGATATTTAATAAAATGGATTCAGAATTTTGAATTTCTGAAGCCTCACCTATCAAACTATCCAATCTGTCTTTGAAATCATCCATAGGGTCAAAGGGAATATGGCAGAATAATCTTCTTGGCTGTTGTTTTTTTGAAATAACATCTGGTTCATTATTTTCTTTCATTCTAATTGAAAGAAGTTTCATAATATTTTGTGATAGAGCTCTATCTTTAAGAGCCAATTGCATGAAGAATTTCCCTTCAATTGCATAAACTAAACTATCAATCACGGAATAAGCTGAAGTAGAATGAGCAGCACCCAATAAAATAGAATTTTCAGAAATTACATCACCGGGGCCCACATAAATATTTCCACGTCCAGAGAAACTTTCAATAATGAATTCTCCATATCGAATAATATAAATATGTTCGCTAATTTCATCTTTATAATATAAGAACTCATGGTTGCGTACCATTCGTTCTTCCATATGCTTCATGATGGATTTTAAATTAGGCAAGGACATGCCTTTAAAAAGCTCTATGCCTTTTAGGAATTTGAGAACTGCTTTTTCTTGTTCAGCCTTGTTCATATATTAATTTGAAAAGTCATAATTGATTAGTTTTCTAGATCAGAAATTTCTAAATCTTTTACGCTATCTAAATCATCGGACGCAATGTATTTTTCCAGAAATCTTTTTGCATCATCAGTAGATTTTAGTGAGAACCATCGACCTTCAGGATAACTTACTAGCACAGGGCCAAGTTCACAGCGATCTAAACAGCCTGCTCTTTGGATTCGAATTTTTCCATTCCCTTTGTAGGCTGTTTTTGAGTTTTGCTTGAGGTATTTTAAAATTTCAGCGTTTTTGTCAGCACATGAAATCCTCTCACCTGGAGGTCTTTGGTTTTCACAAACGAATATATGTCTTTCATAAAACATTAGTTAAACTCCTACTGAGAAAAATTGAGACGTATACCTCTAAAATCAATTAAGAGATCAAAAGGTATATCTCAATAAATGTAATCTAAATCGATGCTCTTACCTTTATTGTTTATGCAAATTCTTCTATTGGAATACAGCTACAAATAAGATTTCTATCACCATAAACGTTATCTATCCTTCCTACACTTGGCCAAAATTTACTTAGCTTAAGAAATGGAAGTGGATATGCTGCTCTTTCTCTTGCATACTTATGATTCCAGGAATCGGCTAGAACCATCTTAGCTGTGTGAGGAGCATTTTTGAGAGGATTATCTAGCTTATCTAGGGAACCATTTTCTATTTCTGTAATCTCATTTCGAATTTGGATCATAGATTCACAGAATCGATCCAATTCAGATTTGGATTCACTTTCAGTTGGTTCTATCATTAAAGTTCCAGGAACTGGAAAGGACATAGTTGGTGCATGGAAGCCATAATCCATCAATCGTTTAGCAATATCTTCTGCTTCCACTCCAGAAATCTTTTTAAAATTTCTAGTATCCAAGATACATTCATGAGCAACTAAACCATTCTTCCCTTTATATAGAACACTGTATTGGGATTCTAATTTTTTTGCCATATAATTAGCATTAAGGATAGCTGTCTTAGTTGCAAGAGAAAGTCCATCTTCTCCCATCATCGCTATGTATGCCCAAGAAATTACATTAATACTAGCTGAACCCCATGGAGCTGATGATACAGCACCTGAAGGCAAACCAGTTCCATTATCAACAAGATTATGACCTGGAAGGAAAGGTACTAAGTGTTCGGCAACTCCGATCGGCCCAACGCCTGGACCTCCCCCACCATGGGGAATACAAAAAGTTTTGTGTAGATTCAAGTGACAGACATCCGCACCAATGTCATAAGGACGAGTGAGTGCAACCTGTGCATTCATATTTGCTCCATCCATATAAACCTGACCACCAAAATCATGAATGATTTTACATATTTCAGTGATTCCTTCTTCAAATACTCCATGAGTAGAAGGATAGGTAACCATAAGTGCACCTAACTCATTTTTATGTTTCTCTGCCTTAGCTTTGAGATCATCAATATTAATATTTCCATTCTCATCACAAGATACTACTACAACTTTGAATCCAGCCATAACAGCCGATGCAGGGTTTGTTCCATGTGCGGATATTGGAATCAAACATACATCTCGAAAGCCTTGGTTCCTTGAAAGATGAAAACCTCTGATAGCAAGTAAACCTGCGTATTCACCCTGCGAACCAGCATTAGGTTGCAATGACACAGCAGAAAAACCTGTAATTTCGCAGAGCCACTTTTCCAATTGACCAAATAATTTGCGATATCCTTCTGTTTGAGAATTAGGTGCAAAAGGGTGCAAGGATCCTAATTCGGGCCATGTAACAGGATACATTTCAGTACTAGAATTCAGCTTCATAGTACAAGAACCGAGAGGAATCATTGAGTGAGTCAATGATAGATCTTTTGCTTCTAATCTTTTGATGTAGCGAAGCATTTCAGTTTCAGTGTGGTAGGAATTGAAGACAGGATGTGTTAAGAAATCAGAACTTCGAATTAATCCTTGGTTAAGGTCATTTCCTTCCATGGAAAGGAGTTCCTCAATTTTGAAAGGACACGGCTTACCTTTATGGAAAATTTCAAGTATATCTTTGATATCTTCCAAGGTAACAGTTTCATCTAAAGAAATTCCAATTGAGTGCTGGTTGAAATGTCTAAGATTGATTTCTCGTCCTTCTGCATAACTTATGATTTCAGCAGCAGTTAATTGCTCTAAGTCCACTTTGATAGTGTCAAAATAAGGCTTTGATGTTACCTTATAGCCTAATTTTTCTAAGCCATTTGCAAGAACTCTCGTTAGCTTATGAATCCGAGTTGCAATTTTGCGCAAGCCATTTGGTCCATGGTATACAGCATAAAATGAAGAAATAACAGCTAGAAGAACTTGAGCTGTACAAATATTACTTGTTGCTTTGTCTCTTCGGATATGTTGTTCACGAGTCTGTAAGGACAATCTGTATGCTGGATTTCCTTGAGAATCTTTAGATACTCCGATCAAACGACCAGGTAGCAGTCGTTTGTATTCGTCTTTGGTTGAAAGAAAGCCCGCATGAGGCCCACCAAAACCCAGTGGAAGTCCAAATCTTTGTGTTGCACCAACTGCTATATCAGCTCCCCATTCGCCTGGTGGCGTTAATAAAGTCAAAGCCATTAGATCTGTAGCAACAATAACCTTAGTCTCTGTGGTGTGCATGCTCTCCACAAAATTACGGTAATCATGAATCGTTCCATCGGTAGAAGGATATTGAATGATGGTTCCAAAGAAATCTCGTGAAGGACTTAGTGTTTTGAATGATCCTACAACAACTTGAATGCCAAGAGGCAAAGCTCGGGTTTTTAGAATTTCTATAGTCTGTGGGTGAACCGATTGAGATACAAAGAAGCTATTCCCATTGTCATCCGCACGAAGTTGATAACACATAGCCATAGCTTCTGCGGCAGCAGTTCCTTCATCTAACAGAGATGCATTGGAAACATCTAAACCTGTTAAGTCTGTTATCATGGTTTGAAAATTTATTAAGGCTTCAAGGCGACCTTGGGCTATCTCTGCTTGGTACGGAGTGTATGCAGTATACCATCCTGGATTTTCAAGAACATTTCTTTGGATGACAGCTGGAATAACAGCTGAGTAGTAACCCATTCCAATGTACGAACGGAATATTTTATTCTTAGAGACAATTGCTTTTAAATCTCTAAGAAGTTCCTTCTCACCCTTGGGTTGTGGAAGATGCAATTTCTCAGTTCTAAGAATATTTTGTGGAACAACATCACGAATCAAGTCATCGATATCACTATAACCAAGAAAGGAAAGCATCTCCTGTCTTTCTTCAGCATTAGGGCCAATATGGCGGTCACGAAATGCATCGGATTCTTTGATAAGGTCTTCCAACTTCAGATGAAGTGTTTCTTGGTTGTTTTTAGTGATAGTTGTGCTCATTAATTATTCCAATCCAGCGACGTATTCTTTATATTTGGACGCATCCATAAGTTTGTTTAGTTCAGATTCAGAGAATCCTTTGATTTTTATAAACCATGTTTCGAAGGGGTTTCCGTTGATTGAGGCTGGATCACTAGCAATTCCAGGATTTGTCTCAATTACTTCACCAGACATAGGTGCATAAAGGTCTTCGGCAGCCTTTACCGATTCTATGGTGCCAAAGGATTCTGATTGTTGGATGGATTTTCCAGGTTTAGGAACATCAACGAAGACAATATCACCCAGAGAGGATTGAGCATAATCACTGATTCCTATGGTTGCAGTATCTCCTTCAATTTTTATCCATTCATGTTTTTCTGAAAAATAGTAACCCTGTGGTGCGCTTGTTTCTGCCATTTTCTACCTTCTTTTATTTGTTCGTGCGAACAGATCCTTCTATGAATTTTCCTGTATGTATTATAGCTTTTTTCTTCTGCCCTCGAATTTCTACTGAAATTTCTTGTCCATCTTGGATGAATTCCTTTTTGATCAGGGCAAGTCCTATGGATTCCTTTCTACTGGGCGAGTGTGTTCCTGAGGTTGTTTTGCCTATTGCGATGCCATCTTGAGAGTAAATGGGAAAATCTTCTCGCATCACCCCTGGTTCCAAAAGTCGTATGCCAACGATTCGTGCATAAGCTCCCATTTTCTTATCATGCATGATCTTATCGTAGGCAAGGAAGGGCTTTTTCTTTTCTTTAACTATCCAGGAAAGACCAGATACTATAGGACTTCTATCTTCTAATAATTCATGTCCATACAAAGGATATTTAGCTTCAATACGCAGAGTATCACGTGCACCTAATCCAACAGGAACAAGTCCAAGACCTTTGTATTGTTCCAAGAGTTCCTTCCAAATTTTGATCCCTGTTGGTATACTTGTGTAGATTTCAAAACCATCTTCACCCGTATAACCTGTTCTTGAAACTAAGATCTTCTCATGATTGAAATCATAAAATGCAAATCTATAATAACCAAGAGTTTTTAAATCCAACGAAAGATAATCTTCTAAGATAGAATTTGCTTCAGGACCTTGTAAGGCAAGTTGGTGCCAATTTTCTGAGTCGTTTGTAATTTTTACTTTTGGATCTGCGTTGTTATCGTTGAAATGTTTTGTAACAGCTTCATAGTTGGAAGCGTTGGAACAGATAAAATATTTTTCAGAAGAGATTTTATAAACTGTGATGTCATCTACAAGTCCACCCATAGAATTTACAACTGCGTTGTATTGAACTTGTCCATCGACTAAGCCTTCTATGGTATTGCAGGTAACTTTTTCTAAAAATGTTAAAATTGCAGAAGCCTCACCTTCAACTAAAATCTCACCCATATGAGATACATCAAATAGACCTGCCTTAGTTCTTGTTGCTAAGTGTTCGGAGATAATTCCAGTGTATTGAACTGGCATATCCCATCCACCAAAGGGAACCATTTTTGCACCGAGTTCTTTGTGGACTGCATGTAGAGGAGTTTTTTTCATACAATGTACCTTCCACTCCTAGATTAATTCATGACTCTAGGATTCAAATGGAAATTTATGAGACGTAACTAGGAAATAAGCAAATGGAAAGAACAGTTTACGAAGTTGAGACTAAAGGCAAAATCAGTGGTTTAAAATTAAAAAAAGAAGAGCTTCCACCGTTAAAAGATACAGAAATCCAAATCAAAATTCATGCAATAGGCTTAAATTTTGCTGATTTATTTGCTATTTTTGGCATTTATAGCGCAACTCCCAAGGGTAAATTTATTCCTGGATTAGAGTTTTCTGGGGAGATAACTGCCGTAGGATCGTCAGTTAACACTTGGAAAGTGGGCGATCGTGTTATGGCAGCAACAAGATTTGGTGCTTATGCTACTACAATTCAAATGGAAATTGATTCTGTTTTTCCATTACCAGATGATTGGTCTTATGAGCAGGGTGCATCTTTTATCGTTCAAGCTTTGACCGCATACTATGCATTGAAAGTTTTAGGTGATTGCAAAAGAGATGATGTTGTTCTTATTCATAGTGCTGCAGGTGGAGTTGGAATCTTAGCGAATCGTATAGCAAAGCGTTTGGGTGCGACAACAATAGGATGTGTTGGTAGTGAATCAAAGTTTTCAACACTAGAAGAAGAAGGATTTGATTATAAATTAGTAAGAACTAAGTCATTTAAACATGATTTAGGTAAAATATTAATCAATCATAAGCTAAACTTAGTCTTAGAATGCATCGGTGGTAAGATATTAAAAGATAGTTTTGATTCTCTATCGCCTATGGGAAGACTTATAAGTTATGGAAGTGCTAACTTTACACCTTCAAGTTCAAGTCTGAATCCAATTCACACACTTATAAATTATATAAGAAGACCTAAGATAGATCCTTTGCGAATGATTTCGGATAATAAATCTATCATGGGATTCAATTTAATATGGTTATGGAATAATTTAAACTTACTAAGAGAGCACTTTAATGATTTATGGAAGCTATCAAACCAAGCACAACGCATAGGTTCTGTTTATGAATGG
This sequence comes from Leptospiraceae bacterium, assembly GCA_022402465.1. GTDB lineage: Bacteria > Spirochaetota > Leptospiria > Leptospirales > Leptospiraceae. Next base: position 10,692 of record JAKRSH010000008.1, read on the forward strand.
AAGGATATACACTTAGCACTGAATGATTTTAGAAAAGGTAGTACAATTGGTAAGGTAGTTATTAAATTGTAATTTTTTTTCAATAAAATTTTAAAAAACTTTACAAACTTTTATATACGAATTACTTATGTCACTATCAACACTTGAATTATGTCTCACTAAGTGAAACAAGGATACAAGTTCTGAAATTTATAAGGAGAGGTAACATCAATGGTAGCTCCTAAAAAGAAAAAAACTGTAAAGAAAAAAGCTGCAAAGAAAAAAGTTGCGAAAAAAAAAGCAGCTAGAAAGAAAAAGTAGTTAAAGTCTGAAAAGACTTTGTCTTTCTAAAAGACAAACTTCATTAAACAGCCCGCAGTTTTTGCGGGTTTTTTATTTTAAAAAGGTCAATTTTACGTTAAGCGATTGCGCGGGCATCATTAGAATGCTGCTTTTTTTCGATTTTTCTGAAAAATACATTCTTCTCGAGATTTTCTTTCTCAATTCCAAGAAAATAAAACTTCTCTCTTTTCTTATTTAAACCTAAAAAGAAGCCCTTGATTAAGGATTCCATATTATTGCTTGTGATATTTCTAAAAACTTTGCGCTCAGCCTCCCGGTTCCAGGTCTCTAAGTCTCTAGAATTAGGAAGTTTGGTAATAATTGTCTTAAGATCATATCTTTTTAAGAGAATTTGGGCCAATTCTTGGAATTCTTGCTCAGAAAGCTTATCATTTCGATAAAATAACAAAATATAAAGAATAGAATAGTCCAAAACCTTGCCATTGTCTTGGTCTATAACCTTTTGCACACCATCAAGTACTAGATAATCCAAGTTTTTAGATTTCAACCAGTTCTTCATATCTTCATGTCGTTTGAGATTTACATCCAAAGAAAATTTCTTTTGGAATACAGTTGATAGAATAAAGCCAGATGAATCTTCCATACTGTTCATAATTCTATCAAGATTGAACTCTTCAAAGTCCATGTTGTTGTATTTATTGTATTTCTTCATAACTAATCCAATTAACGGCAAGATGATTCGTTCTAAAGTCAAATTTTCTAGATAATCTTATTATGAATAGGCGGAAAAAAATCTAAAATTACTAATTTTATTGTTTAGAAATAGAGAATTAAAGTATTGATTCTCTTTCTGGATTATGAATCCAAGAAAGTGATTTGGCATCCAGAATTTCAAAAATTTTCTTAGAGCCTTCGGTCTGGCATACTAATTTTTCTTCTTCTGTCAAGGGAATCAAGGCAAGAAAGTTTACTTTCTCACCATTTTCTGAAACCAATTCATCAAGATGAAAATTCTGATCTGGTAAATGGTATTCTTGGGCTTGAGATAGGTTGCGTAGCAAGCTTGTTGTAAAGTTTAGGTAAAGTTGATCAGGATCTCTCCTATTCATTCCAAGAGTATGTCCATGACCGAACCAGTTCCCTGTATTCCACGGAAACTTAATCATCTCTCCTAGAAGATGTTGGACCCATTCTTCGGATCGATCTGAGTGTTCAGGTACTTGAAAAAATAAAATCAACTCTATTCGTGTAAATTTCTGAAAGTCTTTGTGATACAATTCTATGCTAGGTTGGTTCTGGGCACTCATTCCTATAGTAGAAAATACTTTGAGATGATTCGTCTTCTCCGATTGAAAGCAAGCGATACCCAATTGTGGGTATTTTCCACCATCTGCTGACCAGTACTTTGTATGTTTGCCAAATTTTGATTCTAAAAATTCCATTCTATGTTTTTGGATTTTATTCCAAGAATCAGATGTAGCTCTTAATTCCCAATACTTGCGAGCTTCCATCATTCTATCAAAGATAACACCATGTTTTGGATCACCCATAGGACTTGCAGTAATTGCATCTTCTTTGGCAGCTCTCGCATAACCATGAAACTTTTGCATTCCTGACCAAGGTGGAAGAAAGGCTTCCATGTCATCACCTATGAATAAAAATAATCCATCGCCTTCTTCAAGCCAGATAAAGTGAATCTCTTTGGGATCAAGAGAGGGCATTCCTTCTGATTGCATCAATTCGGATTGAACTAAAACAGGAGCAAGTCCTAAACCAAAGTCATCAGGGTTTCTTTCTTTGGGTGCAGGGATGTGATTGCGAATCCAAAGAGATTTGATTCCCCATTCTGGATTGTTCTCGCATTGTAGGTAAAGATAGGTTGTTCTTTCATCTTCTTCTAAGAAAGCAGTGAATGATCCATATGGATTCGTCTCTTGGTAAATGATTTTAGAAGACATGAAAATTAAGTTGTAAATTTGTGTGGAACGTGTTTCGCTTTAAAACTCGCAAGCAGTCTATGAATTGTGTCTTCCATACCGTCTTCATGAAAAATTTCAGGATAATAACCAGAAGCATTCAACAATCCAATCAGTTCGTTCTCTCGCCACTTGCGGTAGGTTTTAATGACAGAAGTAATTTCTGGACTAATACTTGCTCCAGTTTTTCTACTTTCAATAAAGAGTTGAACGGCTCTTGTCGGAGTCAAAACTAAGTTATTGTACATCTTGCCTACAGAATTGCAGATGAGGGTATTTCTTCCAGATTTTTTTTGATGAAAATAAAGAAAATAATCCTTTCCAAAGCCTATTTTTGATTTGAAAAAGGCTAAGTAACTACCCCAGTGTCCCCATATTGCAAAGTTGGTTAGATGATTATTTACCATGCGCTAAATTACGTGGCATTAGTGGGATATTCCTTATTTCAGAAATTTTGGATTGTATAGCCGCAAATTCTTTCTTTTAAATCAGTGCCACTGAGAAAGAAAATAAAAAGAAGATCTCTTGTTCAATAAATTAGCATTCTACTTCCCGGTCTTATGCATCTTCTCGGCAAGTTCATATTCCTCACGAAAAGGCAATTGTAACTTATCTACCATTTCTGGAATTGCTAATTTCCAGCTTATTCCTTTTGAAGCTTTTGAAATTGCACTAGAAGATTGAATCCAAGAAGCACTTAATTTTAAAAAATTAATCAATATAAAATATGAAATTTAATTTTCCTTTGAATCTTAAATCAAAGAAAAGAATATAACTTACCTATTCACCAATTATGGAAATTTCCAGAGTAGAGTAATCAATGGAAATAATAAAATTTAACAAGCTTGTATTCTTAGAATTTGTATAATAGTGGTGTTCTCCTCGGAAAAAGAACCATTTTTCATTTCCTTTATCCTCCTCTCTAATAAATTCCAATTCAGAATCGGTATGTATAAACGTCTGTATGATCTGTGAGCGAATTAAAAAGGGAAGTATGAATTCAGCTTGCAAGACTTTTGGATTCTTAGCTTTTCCAATAATACCTCTCTCTAATTTGTTTAACTTTGTTGCATCGATACGATTTAAATCAGAAAAATATTCATTGTCCACAATTACTTTTCTTTCTTTGTTACTTATAAAAAGGATTGGTCTATTTTCGAATAACAATTCTTTAAATTCAATGATTTCTATAAAATCACTATTAGGTTTAGCAGATTGCACTATCCTAGATTTTTCTTCTTCTTCCCAAGTGTTAGTGAATCCCGTCCATGGGCTTTCTGATCGATGGGAAATTATTTTCCAGGATTTCATAGGAGGAGAGTTCTTAGCATTATACGTATGGCAAGAAAGTAGCATAGCAATAATTGTGAGGAAAGATAAAATTTTAAACATGTTCATAGATTCCGATTTTAAGGTTCTTTTAGAATAGTTAAGTTGCATCCTAGATACTAACCTCCTATCCATCAACTAAGAAGTAAAGTCGTTCAGAATGAATCAAAAAATTAGCAACAATCCACTTTTCTTAGCTTGAATTGAAAATTTACATAAGAAAATACTTTTACAATTGATGAAAAGTATTTTCTTTATTAGGAAAGTCAATATAAATTTCAGCCTTATATTTAAATATCGTAAACTATTACGGACCAGTTACACAACGAGCAGGACTTGAAGTGTTTTTAAAAACAGATCCTATAGAATTAACTATTTCAAAAGCATTCGTAGTAGGTGCACTTGAGACCGAAGTTGAAGTCCAATAAGCGCTAGATGGTGTACCAGGAAAGGAAGTTAGATTTATGCCGCTATTCTTAGGACCAGCCAAAGAGGATAATTCATTTGCATTTGGGATTCGCCAGGATTTGCCAGCTAACGTAAGATTGTTACAGTATGTTATTGCATTTGGCCAGGTGTAATTTGTCACTGAACCTATTTCACAATTCGAACCACTGGTAGATGAAGTACATTTTTGCCATGTAAGCCCTGTTGAATTATCTGTTATTGTACCATCATTATTATCAACGTAGTGATCAGATTCTGACTTTTGATTTCCTGAAACGCATCTAATCGCATTACTTCCAGATTTTGATAAAGCAAAACTTTCCCCATTTGAAAAGTTTGCAGTAAATGCGTTTGCGCCGCTTTCAGTAATACTCCAATAGGCACCTGAAATAGTTTGAGGAAATATAGTTGTATTAATGCTTGGATTGCTTGCTCCAAAATTAATTAATGTTCTGAGTTCATTGATGTTAGGTAAGCGCCAAGTTTTACCTGCCAGAGCAAGGTTAGTACACTGAGTTGGAGCATTCGCAAAGTTTACATAAGTCGTAGAACCACTTCCACAAGTAGAACCTGAAAGCCCGACATTACACTTGGACCAAATTAGGCCTGTGGAATTATCGGTTACAGTGCCATCAACATTGTCGGTATAACTTTTTGCGACACCTTTCGCGACATGAGTTTGGTCATCACCTGCAAGATAGCTGGTGGCTTGTCCAGTTTGCAGTGGCGGGTAGGAAAAAATACCGCTAAGAATCGAACTGTTTGTTTCCCCCGATTTTATCGCTATAGCTTTAATAACACCTGCTACTTGGTAAATGGGAAGGGCAGTTGTGAAAAGCGTAGAATCTGAACTAGGATCAGTGCCATCAGTTGTATAATAAACCGAAGCTCCAGAAGTTTCTGTTGATATAGAAATATTTTGAGCAGTCAAATATTTTCCAGGTGATATACTAAATGTGGGTGTTGCGGTGGTATTGGAAGGTGAAGCAGAGGATGCAATTGCCAATAGTAAAATGGGTAAATTATTGTTCTCACTTTTATTATTTCCGCAAGCGTTAATAAAAATTTGTAAGAGTAAGATTATCAATATTTTATTTATTAAAATATTAATTTGTGAATTAAATTTCATTTGTATTTCTCCAAATAGATTTAATTTAATTCACAATTCAAAAACTACATTTTCTAGAATAAATTTGAAATCTTATATATAGAAAATTAAATTAAACAAGATTATCTTTAAAAGTTTAGGATAAGTCCTAGTCTTTTAAAATTAGATTACCTTGATCTTAATTCTTCTTTTGTGATCCACTCAATAAGAAATGTTTTGATGTAAGTTATTGCCAAATGAGTTATTTAGCTCAACCTAATTAAAATACATCTATTGAAATTAAATGGATTGTAATTTTATTCACTCAATAAATTTCTTTAAGTAATTCTCTATTGATTCGTCATTCATATTACTAGCATTAGAAAATTCTCCAGCATTAGTGCTTGCTAGAATTTTATCATTTTGAGAAGGGTCTATGATAACCAAAGAGGGAATTCCCTTTTCTTGGGGACTTCCAAAGTTTTGCGCAAACTCTAAATTTTTATCAAATTGTCCAACATCAATATTTAACACTACAAAATTAGAATTTATAAGAGAGTTTATATTTGGGTGATTCACGAAACGATCTTTCAAGGAACGGCAATCCTTGCACCAATCAGCTCCAAAAACCAAAATTAGTTTCAAATTCTTTTCACGTGCATAATTTAGTGTTTCAAAATAGATTTCTTTTGTTTTGGGATCTTCTTCCATTTTCTTGCAGGAGGGAAAAAGTATAAAGAAGACTAAGAAAAAATATGATAAGGTAATTCTAAGTTTATGAAAGGTCATAATTTATATTGAATTAAAATGATTCATTAAAATACAACTTTTATCCATAGAATTTCTATAGAAGTTTCAATTTCTATCTGAAAATTTCGTTTGACTCTAGTGTCATAAAAATTTGAAGATTACGAGAGTGTTCCTTTTCAAAAGATTGAGATTTCTAATTTTTTTAATATTGATTTTAGTTCAATTTGAATGTGCCTTCATGCGAAGTTCTAATAGAGTACTAACGAATCAATTAGATGAATTCGTTCAGCCAAAAGAAACCTACCAAGAAGTCTTACTCTCTCCCATATTCATTCCAATTGGAACAATTTCTCTATTAACCGATGCCTTAATTCTTCATCCCATTTCAGTAATTCCAAAATCATTGAGTAAGACTTATGAAATTATTTGGTTTAAACCCCAAGGTGGAGTGATTAGACAAAGTTTTTTGTTTCTACCTAAAATAGTACTAACCCCTATAACTCTCATTGTTACATGGTTAGGTTATTCCATTTTCGATATATGATCTTTTTATATAAATATTTAAACTTCCATTGGATTATTAGATGCCTTGCTGTAGTATTTTTACTTATTAATCTTACGAATTGTGCAATCTTTCAAAGAAAGAATTTAATTCTTGTAAATGCTGTAGAAGAGAATTTAGTTCCTGAAAATGATTCTGCCAAAATTTGGGCAAGTCCATTTTACATTCCAGTTGGTATTCTAGCTGGTGCCTTGGATGTATTTGTAGTTCATCCAATTTCTGTTATACCCAAGGCGGCAAATGACACCTTGAATGCTCTATGGACAGATAGAAATAACCTACCTTATGTTACGCGAATGGGTCTTATTCCTTTTTCTGTATTACTTTCCGGACCTATGTTCACACTTTCCTGGTCTTATCATTGGCTATTTGAAGATTCTACGGAAGAATCGAATAGAATTAGACCTAACAAAATATTAACTACAGAGGAATGGATTTCCAAATTAGAAATAGCAATAGAATCTAATTCAAATGAAGAAATCGGAGATCTACTAAATCTATGTGAACCAAATTCTAAAACGGATAAGCAGATTAAATTACTGATAAAGGTTTATCAGAAATATAAATCTAATTCTAGATTAAATCTTTCAAGTATGGCTCTATATTGCTTACTTTCTAAAGGATATTATAATGCTACAATAGAAGATTTTGTTGTTCAAATTTTTCTAGAAGACCACTCTTTGGATATTATTTTTAATCATAGAAACAATTTGGTTGCATACTTTATACAAAATCGATCTAAGAAAGGAAGCAAGGCCTTGCTTGAGATGCTTTCAGATGAAAGTTTACATTATAGATGGATTCCTTTTATAATCGATAATTTATTTATTTTTGGTTATAAAGAAGAAAAAGATGAAATTATTAATAGAGTTTTAAAAAAGAAATACAACATCTGAAAATAAGAGATAAATTTAAACTAGAATGAAAAAACTATCATCCATAATTGACTCAATCATTTTTTTATTACATTTGCAAACGAAAGAATCAGACTTAGAAAATACAGAAGCAATTTTAATTCCAATAAAAAATGGTAAATTAAAAGCTGATGTCTACTATCCAACCAAGAAGATATACAAAGGGACTATTCTATCTATCAATGGACTTGCTCCTAAAGGAAATCGTGATCCTAGGATCATCAAAGTAAATCAATCCTTACAAAAAGCAGGTTATGTAGTAGTATGCCCATTTTATGAAGAAATCTGTAAATATAAAATATCATTAAACAATATACAAGATATTAAAGATAGTATTAGTTATGTTGCAGCTCAGAAGAAATTATCTCCAACTCATAAAGTATCAATTCTTTCCCCTTCTTTTTCAGGAGCACTTAGTTTAATAGCTGCATCAGATGAAAAAGTTGCAAAGTTCATAAGTACAATTTGTACCATAGGTGCATATGGTAATGTAGAAACAATTCTAGAAAATCTTTTTTCTATCCAAGAGTTGGATGAGTATGGGAGGATGATCTTGCTTTATAACTTTCTACCTTTATCAATTGGAAATAAACCTAAAATTATTAAGGCATTGTATTATTCTGCCTTAGACAATTATTACAAATACTTTGATCCAAGGCTGGATAATCATTTGGCATCGATGTCTCAAAAAGAAAAAGACTTCTTCTTTCAAATAAAGAATGATCCAGATTTTCGGATGAAACATTGGAAGGATATAGTTAAAAAAGGCGGGGAAAGTAGAGTGCTATTAACTGAACTTTCAGTATTGACTCATATTTCTAAAATCAACTTACCTGTTCTACTTGTCCATGGAAAAAAAGATGATGTTGTGCCATCCGAAGAATCTATTTTAGTACATCAGCATTTACAGAAAAGAAATGTAAAATCAAAATTGTGCGTAACGAATTTGATTTCGCATGGAGACACGGGAATAGATGCGAAATCATTGATCCAAGTTCCCAAAGTAATTAACTCTTTTGCATTTTTCTTTGAGCATATCAATTCATAATGTAATTTTTAATGTCTATCCAGTTTAAAAGCATAAATTTCTAATTGTCTATATGACTTCTTTTACTGAACTAAATATACATCCATCCATTTTAAAGGCCTTAGAAGCGGAAGGTTACACAAATCCAACACCGATTCAAGAAAAAGCTATTCCACTTATTCTTAAACACAAAGATATTCTTGGTTGTGCACAAACAGGAACAGGCAAGACTGCTGCTTTTGCAATACCCATAATACAAATACTCTCTGAAGAAAAGATAGATCCAAATGTTAAAAGAAAGTTAAGGTGCCTAATACTAACACCTACTAGAGAATTGGCGATACAAATTGGTGAGAGCTTTGCAAACTATGGACGAAATTCAGACTTAAAATACCGAGTAATTTATGGTGGAGTTAAGCAACACAAACAGGTAGAAGCTTTACGACAAGGTGTAGATATATTAATAGCAACTCCAGGAAGGCTTCTGGATTTAGTAGGCCAAAAGCATCTGAGTTTACATACTATCCAATTTTTTGTCTTAGATGAGGCAGATAGAATGTTAGATATGGGATTTGTTCATGATGTGAAGAAGGTTATTAAAAATTTGCCAAGCAAAAGACAATCCCTTTTCTTCTCAGCAACCATGCCACCTGATATTCTTAAATTAGCAGGTAGCATTCTTGTTAATCCATCTAAGGTAGAAGTTACTCCCGTTTCCTCCACTGCTGAGAAGATCAACCAAGCAGTTTATATGGTAGATAAAGAAAATAAAAATAAATTATTGATCCATATCTTAAAAGATCCAGCTATTGAAAGGGTTTTAGTATTTACTAGGACTAAACACGGAGCTGACAAAGTAACCAAGGAATTAATTCGAAACCAAATTCCTTCCTTAGCAATTCATGGGAATAAATCCCAAAACTCTAGACAAGAAGCTCTTAAAAAATTCAAAGCAAAGACGATTCGTGTTCTTGTTGCTACTGATATAGCTGCTAGGGGTATTGACATAGATGAACTAACGCACGTTATAAATTATGAATTGCCTAATATTCCTGAATCATATGTTCATAGAATAGGAAGAACAGGACGTGCGGGAGCAAGTGGCATTACTTTTGGATTTTGCTCTGCAGATGAAAAAGAATTCCTTCGCGACATAGAGAAGCTTATTAAAATAAAAGTTCCAGTGATAGAAGAACATCCATTTCCTTTATTGAATCATCATGTTCAAAAGCCAGCCCCAAAACCACAAAGACCACCTAGAGCTGAAAGAACTTCTTCCAATCCAGGTGTAGCCAAGAAGTCGTCTTTTGGCAAAAAAAGATCCTTCTTTAAAAGGTAATTAATTAAGAACTTTAAATATGGATGATGAATTAATCTCGTTAATTATAGGATTATGGTCTTGGACATTTATTCTTGGAATAGTATTTGTTTATATCCATTTCTTTTCATCTAAGAAACTGAAAATTAAGAAAAACCCATCCACTAATCTTTTGGAAGTATTCATAGGTAAAGATAAGATAGCAGACCTCAATAGTATGATTATCCAAGAGATAAAATTATCTAAATACTCAAATTCATATTCTAAATCTAGATCAACTAATTATACTTATTCTCTGATTTTTAATGATAATATCATAGGTCAAATTCGTTCTAAATTTCCTATGATAGATAAAATGGAAATGGATTCTCTTAATCTTGGATTTCGAATCGAGACTTCTCCTGATTCTATCAAAATACGTACAAGAGCTGAACAATTATCAAAATCCACTGGTATCCCTCTGCGGAGTGAAGATGGAATTCTAAGGCAGGCGACTGAACTTGATTTACCCTATCATGAAGTTATGAAGGGAAAAGTTGACTTAGATAGTTTTCCTCCTAGATATAAATTCGGAGATCCATTTGAAGTTTCTCTAGATACTAATGGATTAATTCTAAAAAGTCATTCTATAAATATATTAATGTATATTCCTGTTGGATTTTTTTTATTTATTGCAACAATGTTTTTTATAGCTTCTGGAAGTTATGAATTGTTTTATATCGAAAATCCTGATACTATTGATATAATATTTGCTAGTATTTTTAATTCTCATATCTTCTTTGCTTTGTTGCTAGCAATTTATATACCTTATCGAATTCATTTTCCAAAGGATTTAAGAATAAATAAAGGAACTTTAAAATATGGAAGAATGTCTATACCAGTTTCAGAAATTGAAGAAGTTCATTTACAGAACTTTTATTGCAAAATTATATCAGATAAAAAAACATATAGTATCTTTTTACCTTTTTTCTGCCACTTAAAAGATTTAAAGCTAGGATCTGATTTAATCCAGAAAGCAATATTCTACCAAGGCATTCGATAAGAAAATAACATTAAATCAATGTATTTAAGCCCTACTTAGTTATAAGGTAAGTTATTAGAAGGAAATAATTTATCTTTTTCTGATTCAGAGGGAAACCTTGAAGCAATGATTATAATAAGGACAGCTGCAATAATCATTGATTCTTGCTTACCAGTTAAGAAAAAGAAAACTAAGTTGATCAAGCTTGAACTTTCAATGACTGCCCATTGGATAATCTTCAAGGTTTGATAACTTTGATCTTTATTTGTTTGATCTTTCATTGATTTCGAAAGAATACTTGGTATAAAGAATGCTACCACAGAAGCAAAAATTCCTATAAGGAGCCCAACTAAATAAAAGATTTCATTTTCAATAAGCACTCGATCTTTCAATATTGTAAGGCATATAGTCAGGAAAAATATTGGGCCAGCCATCAATCCGATGTGAATGATTCTTAAATTTTGAAAATTGCTTGAACTAGGTTGCATATTGTTTATTCCTCAATAGTATAGATTTAAAAATTTGAAAATAATTGACAACAAGTTATTCTTCTGTTGTAAAACTCCATTCCTTCTTCCAGATTCTTCCAGCACTCATATTTCCTTCCGCATTAATTGTATATTCTTCATTTGAACTTAGTGGATCTTTACTCATGATCCAAATTTCAGATTGTCCACCTATACCATATTTATTATCTGAAGGTTGAATGATCCAAAGTGGAATATTTTTCCCAGAACTATCGGTCATTGTTGCTTTAAAATTCTTTAGATCATATGATCTTTCTTTATTGAATTTTACAACAATAGGGAATCCTACAATTTGATCTTCATCTTCTAGAGGCGTTGTATTTGGAATTTCATTAATCATTGTTAGTGGTACATTTTTTTGATTTTCGTAAGGATACACTTTCACATTAGGTGCTGTATTTTGCATCATATTCATATATTGATAATTTAAGCCAACTACTCGTAGCACGGATTTACTTATATTGTTGTCTATTGTTTTAGAAAAACCATATCCTACCTTAAGAAATCCTAGTCCTGTAATTGGTTTTCTATGCAATATAGTATGATGCCAAGTATCTATTGCTTGGTCTAGTTCAGCTTCATTAAAAGATAGAACTTCTCCTAGGGTTCCATATCTAAATTCGTTTTTAGCTCCTTCCTCTGAGTAAAGTGGCAGATTAGGATTCTGATTGTGGGCACCTAAACCTTTTGTTGAGGGATGGTTCTCGTTTGCAATCAAATATCTGGCATGAGCTTCAGATGCCAAAGATAAGCGAAAATCCATCTCTAAAGGTGGAGCACCATTATTAACACGAAGATTATTGAGTTTTGTCATTGTTAAGCGATAAGTTTCTTTTAATCTTTGATTCGGAGTAGCCTGATTTAAATGAATGATGACTGTATTTGGTAAAAGACTTTTAATTTTCCTTAAAGCCTCTGGTGTAAGAGGATTTCCATCTAAGTGAATTGTTTTTAGTCCTCGCATCCTCTTAAATGAATCAGGTAGACTAGATATATTATTATTTCGTAAACTTAAGTATTCAAGTTGATTTAATTTTACGAATTCAACAGGAAGCTTAGATAGTTTATTGTCACTTAAATCTAAGATATTCAAATTTTTTAAATTACCAATTGTACGAGGTAAAGAACTTATTTCATTTCCACCGAGATATAGTTCATTTAAAGAATTAAGAGAACCAATACTGTCTGGAATTTCAGAAATACTATTTCCAAAAGCGGATAATACTTTAAGCTTTTGTAGACCTTTGAGATCTGATGGTAGGGATTCGAGTTTGTTAAAGCTTACATCAAGAAGTTCAAGTCTACTTAATTTTCCAATATTCCTTGGAAGGTTTGCTAATTGATTAAATGTTAAATATAGTCCTTTGAGATTTGCAAGGTTCCCTAAGGATTCAGGTAGGCTTTTTAATTGGTTGAAACTCAATTCCAAAACAGTTAATTTATTTAGAGCTCCTATTTCTTCTGGCAATGAGGTAATCTGATTTTGACGCATATGCAGAATCTCTAGAAGACTAAGGTTTTTTATATCAGAGGGAATTGATTGAATTTGATTATTCCATAGATAAAGATGAGTTAGAGAATTCGTACTTGAAAAATTTCCTGATAGTTCTTTAATTTGATTCGAATGCAACCATAGTTTTTGGAGAGAAGATAAATTATTTAAGTTTAGATCAATTGAAGAAATACTATTATGCGATAGATTGATTTCTTTTAGATTTTTTAGAGAGTTGAGAACTTGTGGCCATTTGCTAAATTTATTATCCATCAAATTTAAATCTTGCAAATTCTCTAACTTAGAAAATTCAGTCGGTAATCCTTCCAGTTGATTGGATTCAAAATTGATTCCTTCAATAGAGTTTAGCTTTGCAATATCTTTAGGAAGTGATTGAAGTTTGTTCTCAGTTATAGTTAACCATTTTAGATTCATTAAATTAGAAATAACATTTGGAAATTTAACAAATTCATTTTTATTGAGACGAATGCCATTCAAATTTTTTAAATTTTTAATACTTTCAGGAAGAGATGAAAGACGATTCGTATTAAGATTTAAATTATTAAGATTATTTAATTCTCCCAACTCAGATGGTAAATCTTGTAGTCCTGAACTAATTTCCAAACTTTCGATATTTTTTAGAAAATGAATACTTGGCGATAATTCAGAATAATCTCCTAATAATTCTAAATGCTTCAATTTTTTGAGATTATTCAATTGTTCAGGAATTTTTGAAGACCTCGCATAGATAGTTAATCTTTCTAGATTTGTATATTTATCTATATCTAAAGGTATCTCAGAAATATTTTCTTTGGAGGTACCCAGAGTAAGTCGGCTTGCATTTAGTTTAGCTTGGTCTGAGCCTTTTTGAGAAGGTTCTTGACTATAGATGGGTGTACAAATTTGAAAAGCTAAGTACAATATCAAGATAGAATTTAGTAGATTTTTCATAAAAAGCTCCTTAATAAATCGAGAAAACCAATTCTATTATTGAACATTCTGTCCATAAACTTGTCATCATTTTTATAAAAAATACGAGCCAATTAAAATAGTAGAGTTATGTTGGGTTAAAATTATGAAATTACTTTCCTTTTTCGAAGCTTGGAATTCCAAAAATACCATCCGTAACCTAATAAAGTCAATTCATGTTCAAGATAAGGCAAAATTTGAAGAGCTCCTTACAAAAGCCAAGGATGCAGGACTATTAAATGATTCTGCATTTATACTTTTGTTTCTCGCAGGAACTGAAATTGAAGATCTATTTTTCTTAGATTCTCTTCTCAAAGTTCCTATGGATCCCAACGTCTCTGATGAAGCGGGAGTTCCTTTGATCCATTTCTACGTAGAGATGGGTAGAATTGAATCATTGGAGAGAATATTAAAATATGGAGCCAACCCAAATGCTAGAGACAAAGGTGGTGTAACTCCCTTACATGTTGCCAATAGCTACGATGGTTTAGGTGATATTTCTGATTTATTACTTAGTTTTGGAGCAGATCCGAATTTACGTGATAATATTGGCAAACGATACCTAATGTAGATCGTATTCAAATACTTTGATGAATCAGTTAATATTTTAAAAAAATAATACTCAGTTATTTTTAATATTGATTATTTATCCATAAAGAAAAGTTTTACTTTCATTATGTTTAAAAATCTACACATCAAAAATCTAAATCGTTTCTATGGTATTTCGATTCCTATTTTAAGTTGTGTTATTTTATTTTATTCTTGCTCATCTGCTTCAAATAAAGATTTAAATAAGAACGATCCAAGTTCAATTAAATCTAATTCTTCTGAATTAAATTCTCAAAAGGAAGCAGATTTATTTGAATTAGATTTTCCTGGTCAATATGTAATTTACCACGATGAACGCGGTGGCAGAAACAATCTCGTTGGCATACTTAAATTTAATAAAACAGAATACATTGCCCGTCAATTCAATATTGATACCCAACAAGAACTGATTATAGATTTTAAAGCTTTATCTTATCCGAATGGTAAGGTTGATTATCGTGGTGGGAAAATTTATAAAGGAAATGATAATGAAGCATTGTTTCTATTAACAGATTTAGCGAATATGATTTCTCAATATGGCGAATATAGAAAACAATCTCAGAAGGATGTGGATATTATTGATAAATGGCCTGAGTTTGGTTATACTTTGGTACATAGTTACAAGTTTTGGATTCCTCTTTTTCATTTGTATGAAACTAAAAAAGAAAATGAATCTCAGAATTTTTTAAAAATACTTTTTGTTGGAAGAATGCTTTCTGAGAATGATACAACCTTCTTTAGTTTGAAGAGTATTCCACTTGTATACAAAACAGCAGAGTTTGATATAGAGTCCTTTCCCAAGACTAATATATTCAAGGCTGGTATTTTCACTGTTAATCTTGATCAGAATTGGATAAAGTACAAAGATCCAAACAATCCAAATCCTGATTTCCAAGGTTTTTTAATTAGTAAAAAATCAAAAAGAGATGCCCAAGTTTCCGTTGAAATTGTTCCTAAGAAAAATTTTCCATACAACATTGAGCTCTTAGCGAAAATAGGTATCAGCTTCAATACTTTGGTAGAACCTGAATCAGTAAGTTTTATTAAGGTAGGAGATACATATAAGGTTTCTTTTATGACCTTAGATCCTAAATCATTAAATGAAACGTATATGTATCTTTATTATAAACCGGATAGGGAAGGTAATATCCATATATTCCATTTAAGTGCTTATCGAGATACTTATGAATCGAATAAAAATTATTTTGATACAATCATAGAATCAGTTCAATGATAAGTATTCACCTGAGTCTAAGTCTTTAATTTTTTCTTGAACTAACTTTAATGCTAATTTAGGAATGTCCTCTTCTATAAATATTTCTTGGAGAATTTGGAGACCAATCGCATGATTCAAAAGTGCATCTTGTTGAACTAAAGTTCCAACTGCTGTTTCTGGATTTGTATAGGATTTCCAAAGTTCGTCTATTTTCCTTGGATCCATTATTCCAAGTCGTTCTACTTTATCTGGACTTAGGTATTTTTCTTTCAATAGAGAGAGTGCATCTAGCTTTGCTTGGTCAGTATGAGCTGGTGGTGCCATGAATGCAAATTTTTCTCTTTTATATAATTCTTCTGGCAATACACCTTTCATTGCTTCTCTAAGCACATACTTTTCAATTTTTCCTTTGATTCTATAAATTGGAGGAATTTGAACCGCAAGCTCTGCCAAGTGATGGTCCAGAAAGGGTGGTCTTGCTTCCATGGAATTCGCCATATCAACTCTATCACCTCCCCAAGTTAAAATTTGACCTTCTAACATTGTTTTAATCCAAACATATTGTACCTTATCCAATGCATGTCTTCCGTCTAACTGAAATTTATCTAAACTTTCTGCAATTTTACTTCCTGGGTCATAGTTATTTAGTTCAGCTAAAGTTTCAGAATTCATGAGGTTCTTAGCATGAGGAGTTAATGAAATCCAATTTTCGATACAAGCCGGCATAAAGCCGACTTTTTTCACTAGATCTGGATGGATATAGTCATCTAGACTTAGCATGGCTCCTCGAAATAGTTCATTGGATTTATTTAACATCTCTTCCCATTCTGCCTTATCTTTGTCTGGAAGACTTTGTATACCATGCCTAAAGAAATCTTTTCGAAAAGAAGGATAACCAGCGAACAATTCGTCCGAACCTTCTCCAGTCATTACAACCTTATAACCAAATTTTTTGACATGTCTAGACATAAGTAGTTTTGCTACACCTAAAGTATTATAAATAGTTCTTTCTGTGTGCCAATGCGTCTCTATAAAATGATCGTATAGATGGCTAGCATCCAAGATCATGATGTCTTGGTCAGCACCAACAGACTCTGCCATATTCGTTGCAATTTTACTCTCATCATAAGATTCATTATCAAAGCCTATTGTAAATGCCTTGACAGCGTCTTGGCGAACCGCCGAAGCAAGTCCGAGGATGGAACAGGAATCTATTCCACCACTTAAATAACAACCTACAGCCACATCTGCATTGAGACGAAGTTCAACTGCATGCAAAAGTTCAGATCGCACTTGGTTTATCCAATATTTTTCATTCTTACCTGGATCATTTTTTGCAATTGCTTCTCTATCTTTATCTAATGGAAAGTTCATATCCCAATATGTTTTCTCTTGAACGAATATTTTACCATTCGATCGGGTTACTTTTAAATATTTACCAGGAGGAACTTGGTACACACCTTCAAAGGTCGTACTCCCAGGTACCATAACTTGAATAAGTTGATGAAAAGCTCCCTCTTTGGATATCTTTCTAGGAACGTCGGGATGTGCAAAAAGTACTTTAACTTCGGAGCCGAAGATAAAATCTCCTTGGGGAGTTATTGTCCAATACTGAGGTTTGATTCCAAAACGATCTCTTGTCAAATAAAGAGTATCAATTGACTTATCATAGAGTGAAAAAGCAAATTCCCCTCTAAGATCTTTCAAAGATTCTTCAAAACCTTTGTCAGGATATAGATGAAGTAAGATTTCTGAATCAGATTTGGTTTTAAATTTGTAACCTTTAGTTGTAAGGGTTGCACGAATTCTTTGGTAATCATAAAACTCTCCGTTATGTGCAAGCAGTAAGTTTCCATCTTCTGATTGGAAGGGTTGCCTTGCTCGATTCGATTCTAAATCAATAATAGAGAGTCTGGTATGAGAAAATCCAATTCCCATATCTTCCAGTATTTTGAAACCAAAACCATCAGGCCCTCTATGGTGTTGAATTGCAGCCATTGCTACTAAATGTATTTTATCAATAGTTCTTGATTGATCTTTATGAAAAATTCCTCCAATTCCGCACATACAAATCTCCTCAAAATTAAAATTTGGAAGGAATTTTATTACTCAATTCCTCAATTGCTTCTTCTGTTGTTATCACTCTCGCATAACGATCTTTTAAAATACGAATTGTAAAATCATGAAATTCTTCGGTGACTGTAGTGCAAGCGTCATCTATTAAATTTACAAAAAATCCCAAATCGGATGCATCTCTCACAGTAGTGGACACACATTCGTTAGTATATACTCCGCATACATAAAGTGTGTTTACACCGATATTTTTAAGAATGAATTCAATGTTTGTAGATGTGAATACACCAGATGCTGTTTTATTAATGATTATTTCATCACCCAGAGGAGCGATTTCTTCCAAAAATTCTGCTTCTTTTGTTCCTGGTGCCGCGAGTAAACCTAGTCTTTTGTGACCTGCTGATCTATCTCGTCCATCCTTTGTTAAGGATTGAATTCTTGTGTGAATGACTTCTAATTTTCTTTTTCGAAATAAGGATTGTAATTTTTGAATATTTGGAATAACAGTATTCTCTAACATATAAAAATAATAATCTTCTGATTCTGGTGGAACGCCTGACTTGCCTGTTTCTGCAAACACTCCATAACCTCTTGCAGCATCTAGGTATTGCATATCAATAACCAATAAAGCGATATGATTTTTTTTTAATAATTCATCTCTTTCTGGATTTTCAATGATAGATTCTAAATAAATTTCTTTGAGAGGATCTTCATTGATCATATCTACGTTTAATTCTAACTCCATAATTATTTTGTTAGCTCCAAAATTGTATTCAAGAGAACATTAGCACCAATATGAATATCTTCCCAGGCTGTCCATTCAGCTGGGCTATGGGATCTTCCATTTTTAGATGGAACAAAAATCATTCCCATATCAGTTATACGTGCCATGATTTGTGCATCATGTGCTGCACCACTGTGCATTTTATGGTATTTGTAATTTTGTTTATCACAGGAATTTTGTATTGCTTCGAGAATTTTCAAATTAGAATTAGCTGGTTTAACTTGACTTAGTATATCAAATTCAAACATCAGGCCTCTCCTTCTCGCAATTGCAGAGATTGCTTTGCGAAAGGCATTAGATAATTCTTCTAAGATTGATTCATCCGTATCTCTTACATCTAAAGAAAATTCAACTCTACCAGGAACCGTATTAGCTGAACCAGGAAATAAACTGACTCTTCCTATGGTAGCTACAGAATTTTCTTTACCGTTTTCTTCTAAGATGCGTGGAATTTCTAAGGAAAATTCTGCTAATCCTTGAAATGCATCTTTACGCATAGTCATAGGAGTCGTCCCTGCATGATTTGCTAAGCCTGTTAGGCGAACCTGCCACTTAAAAAGACCAGTGATTTGTTCAACAATTCCGATTGGGATTTGTAAACTATCAAGAATCGGCCCTTGTTCAATATGCAATTCTAAGTATCCTGCTATTGTGCTTGGGTTTCTTCTTGCGTCTAAAGCTTTGCTTGCATCAAGACCTGCATCTTTCATTGCATCTACTATGCTCATTCCAGATAAATCTTTAGCATTATGAATTCGGTCAGGCGTGAGCTCTCCTGCAAAGGCTTCTGATCCAAATAATCCGCCAAATCTTCCTTCTTCATCTGTGAAAGAAATTACTTCTAAGGAATGATTAGGAATGAATTCTTTCTTTTTGAGAGTTCTTAAGACCTCTAGACCAGTTAACACGCCTAAGCTTCCATCTAAATGTCCACCTGCTGGAACCGTGTCTATATGTGAGCCAATAATCCAAGACTTTGAATCATCTTTGCCTTTCAGTTTTCCTATGATATTACCTGCACCGTCTACTGAGGATTCTAGACCTGCATCTTGGTACCTACTTAGAAGCCATTCCCTGGCTCTCAAATCAGCTTTTGTAAAAGACATTCGATAGATTCCTCTGTCCGCTGACTTTCCAATATCACTTAAATTGGAAATGTCTTCTTTAAGTTTATCGAATTCTATAGTTTCCATCAATTGATCTCTCTTGAATTAGGATTTTTATTTAAATTTTGATCTGGCAAATCTGTTACCAAATTGGTTCTTTGAACAAGGCAAGTTAGAAGTGCCATACGAAGAAAAACTGCTCCTCTTGCTTGCGCAAAATACCAATTATGATCTGAATTATCTAAATTAATATCTAACTCCTCGCCTCTTGCAAGTGGATGTAGAATGATGGAATTCTTTTTGAGTTTTAAATTTTTAGATAAACGTATATCACCTGTTAATACCTCAAAAGATTCTCCAACCCAGGCGATAGAGTTAATATAAATTACATCTAACTCTTGGATTACTTTTGATAAACTTTTAGAGTGAGAAACTTTTAATTTAGATAGATTTATATCCTTCAATTGAACATCATCTAAAGATTTATCGTCCGAATTAATTATTACTACTTCACTAATTGAACTTGCAAAATAAGAAAGAAGAATAAGTAAAGAACGAACAGTTCGCATTCTACTCGGTGTTCCTATAATTCCTATTTTGATTTTCTTTGAATCAGGTAAATCATCGTTAATAAGATTAGGTTGCCATTTTAAAATAGCATATATATCTGCTAAAGCTTGAGTTGGGTGTTCATCAACTCCGTTTCCTGCATTGATGATAGGAATTCTAAGAGTCTCTATCATTCTATAAACAGAATCATCTTGGTTGTCCCTCAGAACGACAACATCACCATAATTATTAAACATCTCTCCCACATCTTCTAAGGATTCACCTTTAGCAATACCTGTAGTTGATCTGTCAGTGATTGACATAATATCACCACCTAATCTATGCCATGCTGATTCAAAAGAAAGTCTGGTTCTGGTGGAAGGTTCATAAAAGGCAGAAATTAGAATTTTACCTTGTAATGGACGATGAAATAAAGTTGGATGTATTTCATAACTTGCCGCGAGTCTACAAAGTTGAATAACCAATTCTTTATCGAATTGTTTGGCAGATACAATATGTTTTTGAGATAGATATAGAAGAGCTTCTGATTTCTCTTCTACAAAATCTAAAAAGGCTTTTGGTTTTTCTATTCCCGAATAACCATCTCTAGGTGAAATGCTGGTTTTTAGCTTGCTGGGAAGTTGATCTCGGAAGGAAAAATTCACCAAATCTCTCCCTTGATACAATCTTTAATAAATAAGAAGAGCAATATTGCAAAAGCTAGAGCACAGAAAATTAAACTTCCATACCTAAGAATTTCCATTGAAAATAAATTTATATATACTACCATATTTACGAAAGCTCTCCTTCTTTGTCGAATGAATTGTTATGATTCGAAAGATATCTCTCCCAGGAGAATTCTTCTGGATATAGTATAGAACCTAAAAATGCAATTAGCATAGAGACTGCTGTTCCAACCAAGGCAGCAGTATAAAATCCAATCATAAAGTAGGAAGTAAGTCCAATTAAACTTCCGACTAACATAGAAATGAACATAGCTGTTCGATTCGCTTTCTTCCAATAGATACCTAAAATTATAGGCCAAATCATCGAAGAAACAAGAGCTCCTGAGAAATGTAAAATTGCTGCCAAGTTGGAGATACGAGGAAGGCAAATCAGCCAAGCAAAAAATCCTAGAAGTAGAATGCAAATTTTGCTAGCAGAACTCATTTGTTGGTCGCTAGCGTGAGGTGTAAAATGTCCTTTATAGATATCTTCAGCGATCAAATCAGAGCTTGCTGCTAGTAGAGAGTCTAAACTGGATGCTAATGCACTGAAGACTAGAATAAATATTACTATCCCACCCCAAGTACCCAGCAGATGTCCAGCGACCAGTGGACCTACCATATCTGGGAATGGGACAGGTATTGCACTTGCAGATGCTATAAAAGCTAGGAATCCTGCTGCAATCGGAATGGGAAACCAAAGTATACCGCTCCATAAAAAAGCTCGGAATCCCACTCCCTTTCTAAATGCGAAAGCTCTAGACCACCAAACATTAGAATGAAAAATCTCACCAATTCCAAATAATATATTATTAAATAAAAAAATTAAGGCGGCTGGAAATAAAAGATTGAGTAAACCAGGGCTGTCTTCCAAAATCCTATCTCGCATTATAGATGTATCCATAGCTTGGAGAGAGATTACACCTATTACTGTCAATCCAAGAAGTATGAGGATTGTCTGGATAAAATCAGTTCCAATGACAGCTTTAAGTCCACCTAATAAAGTATAACTGATACAGATGAAAAGAATTATACTTAGTCCAATTTTGTAAGGTATACCAGTTAAAGATTGGACCAAGATTCCTCCTGCCATACCTAAACTAACTAGCCATGCAAGGCTATAAATAAGAGAAAGAAACAGAAATATACGCCATGAACTTTTACCAAAACGGATTCGTATGAAATCACCCGAAGTTGTACCGTAAGGAAGGATTTCACGTATTCTTTTAGCAAGAGGTGCAAATAAAATTAATCCAACCGCTCCCATAGAGTAGCCAAGCATTCCCCAAATTCCCATCTGGTAAGCAAGTTCAGGTGCAACCATAGTAGTATTAGTTGTTACCCAAGTTGCCATACTTGTTGCTGTAGCAAGTGATAAACCTACATTTCTCCCTGCAAGCTGGAAATCTTCTGCTGTTTTATTTTCTCTACCTAGATACCAACCTAAAATAATCCAAAGTATACTAAATAGACCAATTAAAATAAATCCTGTAGAAATAGATAAAACAGGCTCATCCATGATTAAGCCTTTTTGGATTCCAGAGACTTGGAAAGTGTTGAATATAGGATTGTTAATAATATTGTTGAGAATAAAAATAATCCTATGGATAAAAATCCTAAAGTTTGATTAGAATTATAATGCTTGATATCTACTTTAAGGAATGAACATAATTGGTTTAATTCATAGGAATTATTGTTTAGATAGGCTAAAGATTCTGATAATTCCTTCTCACAGATAGCGTATTCATATTGTCCATCTAATAATCCTGAAATAGAGTAACTAGAATTAGATCCTTTGTATAAACTCTTCCATGAGGATTGTGTTTTCAGATACAGATAAACCTCAGAATGTGATGAAGGTTCATCTTGCTTCCATTTTAGAGTGAAGTATCCAGTTTTATTAATAATTTGATTTTGGTTAAAAACTACCATTATCGAATTGCTTCTACACCTTCTTCTTTGGTTCGAATTCGAATTACCTTATCTATCGTCGTAATTACAATTTTACCATCACCAATATTTCCTGTGAAACATTTATCTAGAATAACTTGAACAACCTCATCTTGCAAATTATCCTCTATAACAATTACAATCATTATTTTAGGCAGAAAATCAACCCTGTATTCAGTACCATTGATTACCTCATGGTGTCCTTGCTGGGTTCCAAATCCTCGTACTTCATGGATGGTCATACCTGTTATGCCTTTATCCAATAAAGCATCTTTAACTGAATTCAATTGGTATGGTTTTATATATGCTTCTATCTTTTTCAAAATATTGCCCAATCTAAGACGAATCCTATACAAAGATCCAATGTATATAAATATAATATAAGAATATTCTATAGTAAATAATTCACATATATTTATATTAAAATGTTTCTAATCAATAGTAATAATATTTAAGAAATAGTGCAATAAAAAAAATAAAAAATTGCCCTATGAAGTTTTAAGCTAAAGGTGATTAATTTGCGTCTGCATAAATTGTGTTTTAAGATAATGAAAATCTTTATAAAAATTATATAAAATTCAATAAAATATTATATTTTTAGAATAAAAATCTTGATTTAATCAAACTTATATTAAATACATATATTTGTGGTTATGTTTATGAATTTTAAGATTATGAATAAATTCCATTTCGGATGCATTCTTTTCATTCATATTTTTTTGCTAACTTTTCCTTCCTGTCGTGCTGCTGAATTAAACAGCATTTGTGACCCAAAAAGCGAGTTATTTCAATCAACAATGCTATTGAAATTTCTTCTCAGAGACAACTCGACGCCATTGTGCGGAATAAATTATGATTTCAAGAAGCCAGCCTGCGAGATGACACCTTTGGAAGTCATTCAACCTAATAATTGGCCCCAAGTTCAAGCAGAATTGAGAGGGCAGGCAAGCCAAGGTTCCGAAACGGCGAGAACTTACACGATTCCGTCTCAGCTAACTGGCTTACAGAAAATAGCGAATGGAGTCCTAGCTCCTAATGGAAATATATACGGAATTCCAAGGACTGCGAATTTTTTGCTAACGATTGATCCCAGAACAGACACAGTAGCAACTTTCCCAGCGCCTTCGAGTGGAGCTACCAAGTGGTCAGCGGGAACACTGTCCCCACAAGGAAAGATCTATGCCCCTCCAAGAAACAGCAATACGATCTTAGTGATAGACCCAAATACGAATGTTATGACTACCCTAACGAGTCCAGAAGCAGGAACGAATCGCTGGAGTGCAAATATCTTAGCACCCAATGGAAAAATTTATGGTATTCCCAGGAATTCATCTAGTATTTTAGTGACTGATCCAGCCAATGATACCATTTCCACTTTTCCTTCCCAAGCGAATGCTCAATTTGCAGGTGTATTAGCCCCTACAGGAAAGATCTACGGAATTCCATTTGCTACAAGCAGTAGCATTCTTGTCATTGATCCTATTGCAGAGACGACAAGAACAATACCGAATAGTTCTACAGTTGGAAATCGAGCGGGAGGGGTGCTCGCACCCAATGGAAAGATCTATGGAATACCCTCTTTAGATGAAAGCATATTAATTATAGATCCTAGCAATGATACTGTTCGAACCATCTCTACTGGATACACAGGATCAGCTTGGAATAGTGGAGTCCTTGGACCTAACGGGAAGATTTATTTCATTCCCTATGATTTGGATATCATTTTAGTTTTAGATCCCGAAACAGAAGAGTTAACAACAATTCCATCTCCACACACTGGTGTAGCAAAAGGTATAGGTGGAGTTCTTGCTCCCAATGGAAAGATCTACGGAATGCCAGGAGAAAATGATAATGTTCTCGTGATCGAACCAGGTGCAAGAGGAAGAATCTGTGAATCGATCTTGATGAGTGGGTATTTTAATAAATTTTAAGAGCCCAATTGGTGAAAATTTATTTCCAATGGATCAAAAAACATCTTTTAAATTTTAAGAGTTTCTCCTTCTAATGTGCTATGAGTATATTTGATAGTTTAAAAGCAGTCGCTGCACAAGCAGTAGAAATGATAGAAAAGAACCCACAAATTATTGAGGGAATCCAGAAGATAGTCGCTGACAATGGTGGAGTGTCTGGTCTTGTTCAAAAGTTCAAAGACAAAGGTTTCTCTGATGTAGCATCCTCTTGGATAGGAAAAGGTGAGAATGCTTCCATAGGGGCTGATGATTTAATTCAAGTTCTTGGAAAAGATTCCATTTCCGAACTCGCCGAAAAAGTTGGAATGGATCCAAAAACTACGGCTGGAGTCATGAGTGGTTTATTGCCTGTGGTAATTGACCAACTTTCTCCAGATGGAAATGAGCCTAAGTCAGACGTTACAAGTCAGTTGACAAGTCTCGCTTCTATGTTCTTGAAATAAAAAATTTCTAATCTATCCTGAGGTTCTTCTTGGCAATTAAGATAGTTTTGCTAAAATACGAACCTTAGGGTTTCTTCCTTCTTACATTTAGTATTTTACTTCTAGTTTTTCCTACTTGCTCTATCTGTAATTCTGAAACAATCTGGATCAGTGAAACAGAATTCTAAGTCTTCTTTCGATTATGATACCTTGGTAATTGGCGGTGGTATCACTGGTGCCTGTGTGCTTTGGGATTCGAGTCTACGTGGAATCAAGACCTTACTGGTTGAGAAAAATGATTTTGCCTCAGGAACAAGCCAAGCAACATCTAAGTTGATCCACGGTGGACTTAGGTATTTAAAAAATTTTGAAATAGGACTGGTTCGTGAATCCCTTCGCGAGCGAAGAACCCTGGCACAGATATCTCCCCATGCTATGAAGACTTTAGGTTTCGTAGTTCCTGTTTATTCAACTATGGAATCATTTATGCTTAGAGCAGGCATGGAGATGTATGATAAATTGTCTTGGGATAGAAATCATGAAATCAATGAAGATGTTATTATACCAAAATACTCCCTATGGAATTATGAACAAACTGTTCATCAATTCCCGAAAATCCCACGTGATAAACTAAGGGGAGCATTTCTATATTATGATTATGCAAATGTAAATCCTGAAAGACACACTAGCGAATTTATTTTTTCAGCGCTTGCAAATGGTGCTGAGGCTAGAAATTATACCCAAGCTGGCAAGATCGAGATTCTACCTGGAAAAGTTGGTTATAGAGTTGAATTAATCGATCAGCTAACTCAGAAAATTTCCAGCATCCAGGTTCGGACTGTTGTCAATGCATCTGGGCCTTGGGCTGATGTCATTGAAAGTCAGTTAGGTGTTACAAGTGAAAAGCATTTAGTTCGCTCTAAAGGTATTCATGTGGTTGTCAGAAAGTTATCAAATGAGGATTGCATAGTGCTTAAGAAAAGAGATAAGTCTCATCTATTTGTAATACCTTGGCGTGGCAAAACTATAATTGGAACTACAGATACTGTTTATGAAGAACATCCAGATAAGTTTCGAGTTACGAAGTTAGAAATCCAGAATCTTTTGGACGAAGTGAACCATACTTTTGGATATACCAAATTAAATTTGCAAGATGTGGATTTTTATTATGGGGGTATGCGTCCTCTTGTAGAAGATCCAACTGAAAAATCTTCCACATACAATGCATCTCGTAAGTCAGAAGTTTTGGATTATGCAGAACACGGCTTTCCTGGATTTTATTCAGCCTTAGGTGGTAAGTATACAACTTCAAGAGCGGTTGCAGAGTTGGTTGTGGATCAACTTGCTGCATACCTTCCAGGTAATTATTCAATTTGCAAGACGAATCACGAACCTTTATTAGGTGGCAAATATTCTGACCAAGCCTCACTTTGTAAAGATCTCCAGAAGAAATTTCCAAAATTAAATGGGGAGAAAATTGAAGTTTTAGCCCAAAGATACGGATCGTACGCTTTTGATATTTTGAAAGAAATACAAAACAATGAGACATATTTTACACTTTCTGGTGGTGAGAAATTCTATTCAGAAGAAGTCTTAGCCATTGCCAAAAAGGAAGCAATTCAATTTGCAAGTGATTTCTTCTTTCGAAGATCAGGAGTAGGTGTTCCAGGTTTACCGGAACCCAAAAGTCTAGAAGGAATACTAAGCCTAATTGCCAAGGTAAAGAAGTGGACTCCAGCACGAGTGAAGCAAGAGAGAACTCAAATACTTAGTCGCTATAAAATTCAGTAAAAAATCCTTTCCCTGCGCCTTTATTGTAAATTTCCTGTAATTATAAAAACGAAAATGGAAGATTTGTAATGAGAGAGATAAAAACTGTAACTGTTCTCGGTGCAAACGGTGCTATGGGCGCCGGGTCTGCGGGAGTCATCGCCGCATTTGGAAATGCAAAAGTCTATATGCTTGCTAGAGATTTAGAAAAGGCTAAAGACGGAGTTGAAAAAGCATACAACTCAGTGAAAGCAGAAGTAATTCGTAAGAATTTAATTCCAGGAACCTATGAAGCGGATTTGGAAAGATGTGTTTCTGAATCTGATTGGGTTTTTGAATTGGTAGCTGAAAGCTATGAAGTGAAAGAGCCGATTAACGCACGTATTGCGAAATCAAGAAAACCAGGAACCATAGTTTCTACTGTTTCATCGGGTCTTTCCATTGAAAGACTTGCTAAGGCTTTTGATGAAGATGGGCAGAAGCACTATTATGGAACCCACTTTTTCAACCCTCCTTATAAAATGGTTCTATGTGAATTGGTAACTCATCCTGGTAACGACAAGAAATTGACTAA
The DNA here is from genome assembly GCA_022402465.1 of Leptospiraceae bacterium. GTDB lineage: Bacteria > Spirochaetota > Leptospiria > Leptospirales > Leptospiraceae. The sequence continues at coordinate 38,120 of JAKRSH010000008.1, forward strand.
GGATTTGGGAGATTATCTCTCCAATAAATTAGGTAGAGCTGTTGTGTATACCAATGATACTCCAGCATTTGCAGGTAACCGAGTTGGTTTTCAGTTGATGAATGAGGTTGCAATTTTTGCTGAAAAGCACGCTGACAAAGGTGGAATCGCTCTCATGGATGAAATCATGGGTGGCTATACTGGTAGAGCCATGGGACCACTTGCTACAGTTGATTTTGTTGGACTTGATGTACATAAAGCTATTGTTGATAACATTTACGATAATACGAAAGATGCAGCTCATTCAACTTTTAAGTTACCAGCTTACATGCAAAAGATGATTGATGAAGGCAAGCTGGGTATGAAAGCAAAAGGTGGTCTTACAAAAATCACAAAGACTGCTGATGGTAAAAAGGAAAAGTTTGTATACAACATTTTAACTGGTGCGTACGATCCGTATCCAAAATTTGACATAGCTTATATTCCAAAAGTAAAAAAGCTCATCCAGGAATCTAATTATAAAGCTGCTATGGATATCGTAAAAACTGCCAAGGGGATGGAAGCAGATATCGCAAGGTATTTCATTGCAAGATATATCAGCTATTCCCTTTCCATAGTAGGAGAGGTGGTTGAGACCAAAGAAATGGTAGATATGGCTATGGGATTTGGTTTCAATTGGGTTCCAGCTTCTGCTTTTGTAGACTTCTTAGGTGGACCTAAGGATACAATCGCGATTATGGAGAAAAGTAAGATTCCTGTTCCTGCAATATTAGCAAAAGCGAAACCAGGAAAGAAATTCTACGAATTAGGGAATATACTCGATCCAAGGTCTTTATTCAAAGGTTAAGATAGGATCAGCGACAAAAGGAAAATGTTCAAGGAATAGGAGCAAAAGTATGAGCGATAAAGTATACGTTTTAGGCGGAGAACAAACTGACTTCCAGAGAAACTGGAGTAAAGAAGGGAAAACATTCATGTCCATGATGAGAGAAATCATGACAGATGCTTTGGAAAAAGTAGGAATAGAACCTTCTGAAATCAAGAAATTAAACAAAGAGAACAGAGTGGCTGTTTTTGTTGGAAATTTTGATGCTGAGCAATACACAAACCAAGGACATTTGGGTGCCTTTTTAACAGAAGTAGATCCAGCATTTTATGGCGTACCAAGTGCACGTTATGAAGCGGCTTGTGCTTCTGGATCCGTTGCAATTGATGCAGCTGCAACTCACATTCGTGCAAAAGACTATGATGTTGCTATTGTTCTTGGAATTGAAGTTATGAAGACTGTAAGTTCTTCTATAGGTGGAGATTTTCTTGGCACAGCAGCATACTATGAGAAAGAAGCAAAGGGGCTGTCCTTTCCTTTCCCAAAACTTTTTGGTAAGCTTGCTGATGTAATCCTAGAAAGATACAAACTAAAAGAAGAAGTCTTTATGGATGCTCTTGCTGAAATTTCTAGAATCAATTATGATAACGCTAAGAGAAATCCAAAGTCACAAACACGTACATGGTTTATGAACAAAGAGCACGCAATGAATCGAGGATCAGATACCAACATGGCTGTAGGTGGAAGACTTTGTATTTCAGATTGTTCCCAAGTTACTGATGGAGCTGCGGTTGTTGTCCTTGCTTCTAAGAAATATACAGAAGACTTTGCTAAGAAAAAAGGCATTAAGACATCTGATATTCCAAGAATCAAAGGTTGGGGACATAGAGTTGCTCCTATTACTTTTGATGCAAAAGTTGCAGAATCTCTAGGTAATAAATACATCCTTCCTTGGACTCGCCAAACAGTGAAAGATGCTTATGATCGAGCAGAAATGGGAGTCAAAGACATTGATGTTTTTGAAACACATGATTGTTTCACTTCTAGCGAATATGCAGCAATTTCAGCATTTGGAATTACGGAACCAGGCAAGGAACATATAGCTATCCAAGATGGAGTTATTGATTTTAACGGAAAGAAACCTATCAATCCATCTGGTGGTCTCATTGGTGTAGGTCACCCAGTGGGTGCATCTGGTGCTAGAATGATGCTAGATCTTTACAAACAAGTGACGGGTAATGCTGGTGATTACCAAGTTCCTAAGGTGAAGAACGGACTTATGTTGAATATTGGTGGCTCTGCTACAACCAATATGGTGTTCATAGTAGGAAAGTAATTTCCAATTCCACAAGTCGTTGTTTGATGAGCAATCATGGAACAACGGCTTTTACATTTATTAGCTGAAGCCTAGTTTTCTAATTTCCAACAAAACTCAAGTAGCAAAGAAATAATTACTTTTCAAAATTCTAAGTGAATAGAGATTAATGTAAGTTTACAGAAGAAACGAGGATATAGATGAGTTTAAAGACATCCAATGATTGGAACCAATTTTTAGTGAGATTTCTCTTAGCCTTTGGATTTTGGGAAGTTGTAGCTTTTCCACTTAGGATGCTTTTCTTTTCTAAATTTTACTTTGATCCTAGCTTATCCAGTATTTTCGTCCCAATGGCAAATATATATTGGATAGGTCCAATAGCCGCCGACTTTGTTACGATTTTTGCTCTTGGTGCACTTTACTTTCTTTGTAAAGGTGGATTGCCAGAAGGACTTGTAGGTGGACTTTTGTTTGGAATCTTGTTCTCAATATCAGCTTACCTTGGACCAGTTCTTATTCTAAGTACCTTTCTTAAAATAGGAAGCCTTCCCATCTGGTGGGTTTGGGTGGTATTTCAATCTCTACAAGCCATTACTGTTTCAGCTATCTATTCCCTTCTAGTCCGCGAATAATCTCTAAAAGTAAAATTGCAAAACCTATGCCAGGTTCTAGGATCCTGGCTCAAGGTTTCTCAAATATCCCTAAGTAAAGATTGGATTGATTGTCTTTTCTGAATGGATGAGGTGGCTCGGATTGGAGACCGCTTCTTGACTTGGATGACTCATCTATCAGATAACCTCCGTTTGATGTGCCAAGTATAATTACCTTATTTCCACTTAGACCAATACCTTGTATACTGCCACCTCCAGGTGATGAAGATTCTCTGGCAAAGGCTGTTCCACCGGATCCTATATAAATAATGCCTTCTTTATCTATGAAAAATGATGCATCCTTAGCTCGATTTGTATTTCCTTGGTTGGAAGATGTTCTGGGAAAAGTCATTTGTCCACGGACAACTTGTCCATTTTTATCGTTGAGCTCTGCATAGTACATTTTGTGTTCACTTCGTGTTTGGTATCCTGTGTTATACGAATCATATGTTATAAGAGTTGATGTCTGAAAATCTTTTCCATTCCATCGAAATGCAGTATTTCCACCAGCAGTTTCACCTAGAATATATAACTTGTCATTATATCCATAGCTTACTCTGTACAATCGAGTATCAGCCATGTCATTTCCCATGCTATCACCTGAGAAGCCCCAAGAGCTAAATACTTGTTCTGTGAGTTTCTTTGAATCCATAGCTACAGCAAAAGCTACTTGCACGGGGACATTTTTTCTTTTTTTATTATCGAAACCAACAACTACAATTTTATCCTCAAAAGGATGTATTGCTATATCTTCTATATAACTTCTTTCAAACGTTCTTTCTGAAATCAATATCCCTGAGTTCAGATGGATAATCTTCATCATAGATTAATTTTTCTCCTAGTGAATCTCTTATTTCTATTCTTCCTTTCTTATTTTTATTGAAAGCAAGAACGATCCTATCTTCAGGAAGGGAAATAAGCCCTACAGATGTTTTGGATTCAGTTCCACTGTGGTAAGCTGCAAATTCTAAATTTAAATTGTAGGAAATTTTTTTCTTATTTGGGTTGATCCTTAGGCTAACAAATCTACCTTGTCTTTCAGTCTTTATATCGCAATTGCTACTTACAGATTCTATATAACCTATTAAGCTCTTCCCATCCAAGGATAAGATTGATTTTATAGAATTGTTTTTACATGCTTCAAGCACATCTTGTCCTATAGGAAGATAGGATAATCTTCTCAAAGCTCCTAAGTCTAGTTCATTGTCCCATACTTCAATTTGGTTCTTACGAGTGAGAATCAATTTTCCAGAACTCAGTCCTATTTTATGATTTCCATTTGAGTCAATAATTTGTTCCCAAGAGGAATTAGTGGAGTTAAAATTTCTAACAAAGATTCCTTGTTCGGTGGATGCATAGATTTTATCCGATTCTGGATCTGGAAAAATTCCTCCGAATGGTCCTGGATCGATTCCTTTTGTCAGATTGCCTAAGTGAAGTCCTCGACTTCTATCTTCGTTTTGAGTCACATCTATGAAATTATTATCTTTTAAAAGAAAGACCGCTCCTTTGTAAAGCTTACAAATAAATTGGGCGTACCATATTTTGTAACAGGTGGAGCAATCTGAATCCATGTTTGTGAATCTTGGTTCCATTGGTAGATTCCTGATTTAGCGATGCCTTTGGTTTTAGAATCTAAGGCAGCAGTATACTTATCTTGGAATATTATAAAGTCTTTCAATTTGAATTCAAAATCCAAACCCGCATTGATTGGTATCCAATTATCTTCTTTCATATCTCCTGGAAAGCCTTGTTCATTTTGCACGGGTGCTGAACCTAATTGGGATGAAGCAAGTAAACTAAATACAAAGAATAAGCCTAAGAATCCAATTGCATTGAGATTAGAGAGAAGCTTGGACTTTCTTTGGATGAAATAAAATAGAAACGTACTGCTGATAAATTGGATCATTGTATATTTGACAATAATTAACAGAATTGATACACAGGAAAAAGGAAGTTCTATCAAAAAATATATGCAAGCTGATTCTATGAACCTACAAAATTCTATCAAACAACATTTACTTCATACTGGGTCCTCACTTTGTATTGCCGGTATTTTTTTTCTTCTTGCATTCAATTGGGATGAAATCCATCGATATATAAAATTAGGTGGACTCGGATTTCTTTATGTTTCCACTTTCTTAGTTTGGGTAAATTTTCATAAGAAAGTATGGATTTCTGAATCCTTGTTGGTTCTTTTGTTCTTTTTAACAGGAGCTGGTTTACTTTTGTTTGGAAGCATTTACCAAACGGGAGCGGATGCGTATGATTTATTTTTTGGTTGGTTGGTGTTTACTTTTGTTCTAAACTTTCAAAGTAGCTCAGGGATCATTTTAGGAATTTGGACTATTTTATGTTATACTACAATTCATTTGTATGTAAACCAAGTTTATCCTGGTGAAAATGCGAAAATAATCTATTTAACTTCAGCAGTATTCTTTTATATGTTTTTGTATTTCTATGAATTTAAATTAAAATACTTTTTTCAAGAGCATTCTAGAAATGTATATTCTTCCTTACTCTTATTTTTGACACTTACCTTAGTTTTTATTTTATCTTTCGATTATTTTTTTGAGAAAGACTCCGGATTTCAAAATGCTTTAGAATTTCTTTTCAAATGGTTTATTCCAGGAATCTTTCTTGGACTAAGTTATTGTATTTTTAGATTTCAATTTTTTCATTTAGCAAATATTACTATAACTCTTTTATTCTTTTTATTTTACTTGATGATTCGTTTCTTAAAAGTTGTTTCCTTTGATGAGGCTGGAATTTTTCTTTTGGCATTTCTTTTTGTTATAGTATATACAATGTTAAGTATAAAGCATCTTAGAGCCTTGAAAAGCAAGATGGAGAGTTCTAATAATGAATAGAACAAATAGAATGAATGCACATCTAAATCCTTGGTACATCCAAATACTAAGTTTCTTTGGTTCTGCTCTAGCTGGTGGATTTTTTATTTCATTTTTGGCTATTTTAGATTTATTAGAATCAGGATGGATAAATATGCTTTTAGGGCTCCTTGGAATTCTTACAACGAGCTACCTTTCTTTTACATTGAAAACGGAAACACGAGAGTCAAGAGATCCCATTCTTTTGTCTTTTTTTCTCCAATCTTATGCAATTTTTTTGTACGGCTTAGATGATGTTTTAGATCCTAGCTTTGCTACTTTTCTAAGTATGAATATTTTATTGCAGTTTGTCTTTTATTTTATTTTTCTTAATTCTCTTAGTAAATTCTTTGTCATCTTAAATGGCTTTATATCTCTTTTATTATTAATCAATCAATTCCATTTCTATTTAGCTTATCCATTCCTAGGCGGGATGTTGGCTGTATCCCTTGTATATTTTTCTAAGAATGAAAATCATATAAGGGATGATCCGTATTTTTTTTATTCAATAGTAATTTGTTTCTTAGGTCTATATCTATTTCCGCATATTCTTTCCTTAGGAAATAAGACAGAGATCTATCTTTCCTATGTTTTGCTTTTACCAGCGACTTATTATTTATCTGTTACATCATTTCCAGAACTCACCCGAGTAAAAGCATTTATAATCTTAGCATTGCTGTGTTTACTCTTTCTTCCTTTGGTCGAAGCACCTGGAATCCTCGCATCGAGTTTTGTTATTGTTATAGGATTGAGTAATAAATCTTTCTTCCTTACAAATTTAGCAAGATTATCATTGATTGCTTATTTCTGCACCTTATACTATCAAATGGAAACTACCTTGTTGTACAAATCGTACTTTATGTTAGGCTCAGGAGCTTTATTTGTTTTTACTTATATAGGATGGAATATTTATGACCAAAAAAATAAATCTTAGAATGTTAGGATTAATAATTGTTAGTTTAAATTCTTTAATCTTTCTTTCTTTTGTATTCTATTCAATACTAATCAAAGAAGAGATAAGGAGTGCGGGGCAACTTGGACTTTTGCCACTGAGACCCCAAGATCCTAGATCACTTTTGCAAGGCGATTATATGATTCTTAGGTATGATTGGTCTCTATTTGACAGCTCAAAAGCAGGAAATCAATTGCGGAGAGGCTATTTACTCTTTGAAATAGAGGATGGAATTATCCGCCCGATTCGTTTGGACGATCAAGCTGCTGAAAAATCAAGTGGCATGTATTCTATAAAATTTTATCGCTCTGATTATGAAATTAAGATTGGTGCTGAATCCTTTTTCTTTCAGGAGGGAACATCTGGAGTTTACTCATCAGCTCGTTATGCTGGAATAAAATTTTTACCCAACTCAAAAACGGGCGATAAGCTTTTAGTTGGGCTTTATGATGAAAACAAAAAGTTGCTTTTGCCAACAAAAGATTAAGTTCCAATCTTTAGGGAGCTGGCACTGTTTGTATTAAAGGTTTCTTTTTATTTCCTATAGGAAAGGAACGATTTGTTGTTTTTGCTTGGAGCAAATTAACAATGTTCGTATGCTTCTTACTTTCTGCTAAGCCTAAGGCGGTCCATCCATTCAGTTCTATTGAGACATCTGCCTTGTACTTTAATAAAGAAACAACTATCTCTTCATAACCAAAGTAAGAAGCATACATCAAAGCAGTCCAGCCTTTGTGAGAAATATTGGGATCTGCTCCCTTACTCAAAGCTTCTAAAACTTTCTTATTGTCGCCTTCGTATGCACTGCTAAGCAAAGAAGAGCTCATTTCTTTATTGTATTGTGTTGAATTTGAATTTGAATTTGAATTTGTATTTGTATTTGTATTTGTATTTGTATCTGCTGTTGTAAATTCTTCTGACTCAGGATTGATAAAAGTTACAATATATTTTATATTTTGGATTTTACCTTCAATCAAAAGATTGGATATCTCAACTTCAACAGATACATCTTGCTTCAATTTATTATAATCGTTTTCTTTGCTTGGTTGGGGAAGCCCTGTTGGGTACCAAACCAAAATCCCTGAATCTCCTGATTCCTGATCAAGTGCAATAGATCTGCCGTTTATCAACATTTTCACTTTTGCTTCTTTGTGATTTGTTCCAGATCCAAAGGCTTGGTAGGACCAAGGGTAGTCAGGTCTATATCCAAACTTAAATGGTACAAATCCTTTCGGTGGCCAACTAACATTCTTTATTTGAGATGATTCTTCCGACTTTCTCCATTCCCCAAATACATAAAGGGCATGAGCTCTTTTACTACTTCCTGTTCCAAATGCTTTTTGATTGGGATGTAATGCCCAAATTCTGTGTCCAAGTCCAATTACACCGCTATCGGTTACATAGGCGTCGATAGCATCAGGACCTACACATCCTAAGCAAAGATTGGATGAGCCTGCGCCGTCTCTTCCTTCTTTGCTGTAGCATGGCCAACTAAGTGAAGGATTGTGGCTTAAGCTATTTTTCGCTTCCATCATTAAGGCTGCAGCTCGTGCTAATTTGTTGTATTTTTCCTCAAAGCGAATATCGCTGGGAACTCCTGCCATTGCGCGGTAGTATTTCAAATTTTGTAGGGTTGCCTCGTCATATTCTTTCGAGTTGGATCCTATCTTACAGGATTTTGTATTCCCTGTCCAAGAATTCTTTATTTTACCGTACGGAATGTAACTTGATTTATAAAATTCGGCAACCGCACTTCGGTTTTGGATATCAATTTGTATAGATCGTGACTTTGTATCTTCTTTCGATATTGAAAAAGGTTTTCTAGACTTTGGAGCAGAACCCAATTGACTGGATTCAGCAGATATAGAAAAGTTAAAAATGAAAAACAAAGCAATAAACGCTAAAGCAAATTTTGAATTCATCATATTTTCTATAAGACTTTAGCTAGGAATAGAATGATAGAAAAATTTTCCTTAAATTCTGAGATTCTTCTTCATAAAAAACTGTTAGTTAAGTTGATTAGGAAAAAGAAAGTTCATTTGATTTTCGATTTTGTAGGAAATAGGTGAATAAATTCCCTCTGCCTTTGATTTCAATCTCACCACGTTCTTCTAGTTCATACTTACCATCAAGTAGCTTGGCGGTTCGTTCGGATATTTGAATCTTACCAGGCATGCCATGAGATTCTAAACGGCTAGCAACGTTTACAGCATCTCCCCAAATGTCGTAAATAAATTTCTTTTCTCCTATCACACCTGCAACCACTGGGCCACTGTTAATTCCCATTCGCATTTGCAAGGGTTCTCCTGACTTCCATTTGAATTTTTTGATTTGATTCTGGATGTCTAAAGCAAAACCTGCGATTGCCTCAGCATGGTGTGGCAATGGATTGGGAACTCCGCCTACTACCATATAAGCATCGCCTATGGTTTTTATTTTCTCAAGTCCATATTTGTCTGTTAAACGATCGAATACCGATATAATTTTATTGAGCATCTCAACAACTTTCTGTGGAGACATGGTTTCCGCAATTCTAGTAAAACCAACTATATCTGCAAAAAGAATAGTTACTTCTTGGAAACTTTTAGCTATGACCTTATTGTCTTTGCCTTTCAATTCTTCTGCAACAGAAGAAGGAAGTATATTTAATAGAAGCTTCTCTGCACGATTTTGTTCAAAGGCTATATTTTCAAATGCTTCTTCGATTTGCTTACGTGCAGCTTCATTTTCCGCTAAGGTTTCTCTTACTTTTGCAAGAACTTTATTGTATTGAATGGCAATCTGTCCAACTTCTGTAAATGGTTCAACAGGTACATCTTCGGTTAGGTCTCCTGTCTTCTTTTGTTTCTCCATTATGATCAAAAGATCGATTAAATCAGTTCTAGCCTTGTGCTCACTGATATTGAGACCTACCTTTTCTTCTTCGATACTGACTCTTAATTTATAGAATTTGTTGGTGATAAATAGTATAATATAAGTTAAACCAAATGAAAAAATACCTACTACTGTAACTCCCATCAATTGTACAAGAATATCACCCTTGCCAAAAATTCCCACAGCTAAAGTTCCCCAAATCCCACCTACAAGATGAACAGGGATAGCACCTACAGCATCATCAATCTGAAAATGATTGAGTAAGGTTTCCGCAGGTTTAACTAGGGCTCCACCGATGGCACCTACAAGAATCGCTTCCCTAGCAGTAAAAGCATCGCAACCAGCAGTAATTGCTACTAGTCCGGCAAGTGAGCCATTGAGTGGGGCTATTGGTTCCGGGAAGCCTTCGAATTTCCAACCTACGAACAAGGCTATCACTAAGCCAGCTCCAGCAGCAAGCAAGGTATTCATTATAATGCTTGTTATTTGAACGTCAAAATTCAAAGCACTTCCACCATTGAAGCCGATCCAACCGAACCAAAGTATAATACCACCTAACATTGCCATAGGTAAATTGCTTGGATTTATTTGAACAGGTTGTCCATTCTCATCATACTTTCCAAGTCTAGGTCCGATTACCAGTAAAGCGGCTAAAGAGACCCAACCTCCTACACTGTGTACGACAGTTGATCCTGCGAAATCTATAAAATCTAAGGCTTGTAACCAACCCTCTCCTGTATTCGGTAGCAGTCCCTTCCAGATCCAATGACCAACCAAGGGATAGATTACAACCGAAACCAAAACTGTAATTAAAAGATATCCTTGGAATTTCAATCTTTCTGCAACAGCACCTGAAACAATAGTAGCCGCTGTTCCACAGAAAACCAATTCAAAGACGAAGAATCCTGATAAGAATTCAGCTGATTCTCCCTCCCAAGTCGGTGCAAAATAGTCAAGACCTATCCAACCATAGTAGGATGTTCCAAACATAATTCCAAAACCAACCAACCAATAAAAAATCGTAGCGATACCAAAATCAGTGATATTTTTGATGGCGACATTGATAGAATTTTTGGAACGAGTGAGTCCAGATTCCACACATAGGAATCCAGCCTGCATAAAAAGTACAAGGGCTGTTGATAAAATGATCATAAGGCTACTTAAAGAATCGGAATTATTCATATTTTAACTTTAATATTATTATGCAAAATCAATGCCTATTTTATAGACAAGTATATAATTTATCTTATGCGATGCTTATTTTGCGTACAAATTGTTTCTCAAAATTATATTGCAATTATACATTAGAAGATTTAATTCTTTTTGTAAAATAAATATTAACTAAAATTAAAAAATTATTGATTTTTGTCCGCAAAAAATCTAATGAACTTATCTGCCAATAGAATTTGATCGGTTCAAATCTATACTGAATCCAAGAGAAGGCGACGAGAAAGGTTCCCAGGTAAGTCTGGCAAGTCCCAAAAAACGAAAATTCTACTAAAAAAGTGAATGTTTTTCGGAATATTTGTCTGTTACATAGTGTATTGTTGCAATTACTTAGAGAAGCATGGATACAAATCGTTTAGGAAAAAGTCATTCTAATTTATCTATCGTTAGGCATTCGCCTCTCTATTCCATTCTGGAAAATTTTCGAAATTCTGCCAAATCGCAAAGAGAGAAGGGGACTTATTTCGAAGAGTTGATTCGAATTTATTTTCTGAATGAGCCTTATTATAAGGATTATTACGAGAATGTATGGATCTATAATGATTGGGCCAAAGAAGAGGGGAAGGATGCTCGGGACGTAGGAATTGATCTGGTGGCAAGAACTCGTGCGACTCAGGAATTCCATGCCATACAGTGCAAGTACGTTGTGAACGGTAAGCCTGCCTTGGATTGGATCATCGAGCGTTATTGTGTGAAGACCGATAAGGATAGCGGTATTGTAAATGATGCGAACTTGTGGGGCATTGAGACGGAGAATAACCATCAGTATCCGCTGAAGTTGTTCCAGCGTGTGATTACGGTTAGCTTGGAGACGATGAAGATTGTGAAGGGACTGCCGGAGTTGGAGGTTTAGGTATGAGTTATATATATAGAACATTAAGGAAAAAATGTGAGGAAGATTCAAGTCTAACACCTCTTCTTGCTCAATGGGAATTCGACCAAAAGCTATTAGCCAATGCTCTGAGAAGCGTTGTTTACTCATTTCCGCATTATAGTATGCATGATGATTCACATTCCAACACCATATTAATTCAAATAGAGAAAGTACTTGGAAAAGAAAGAATAGAATCTTTGTCTGGAACTGACCTTTGGTTATTGCTAGAAGCAGCGTACTCCCACGACTTAGGAATGGTCATCTCAGAAAAAGATAAGAAAGAAGCTCTGGAATCGCAACAATTCTATGAATACCTCGAAGAAATAATTCAAGATAAAAATCATGAAAATTATGAAGAAGCTAGATTAATTAAGTCTTCTGAGTTCAAAGAACTTTTAGAAAAATCGCCTAAAACATGGCCTTTAGATGTATCTAGGAGTGTAACTATCCTATTGGCAGAATATTTCCGTTCAAAGCATGCTACAAGATCCAAAGAATTAATAGATCAGCCTTCTAGGATAGGATTGAAGTCCCCTCGCACAGGGTTGATTCCATCTAGATTGTTTAGCTTATTGGGGAAAATCACTGAAAGTCACGGAAAAGATCATGAATATGTGATGAATTTTCCTCAATTCGAAGACGGAATTGGTATGGATAAATGCCATCCAAGACTTATTGCATTTCTATTACGATTAGGTGATTTGTTAGATATAGATAACGGTAGATTTTGTCCTGTTATGCTATCATCCTTTGGTACATTGCCTAAAACGAGTGAAACACATTATGAGAAGCATGATTCTATAGAACATCTCAATATATCTCAATCCGCTATAGAAATTACGGCTAAAACTGATAACTATGAAGTTCATGGATTGCTAAGTAAATGGTTTGATTGGATAAAAGAAGAAATCGTTTTCATAAATAACAATCTAAGTCAAATAATTCCATCCGTTGATTTTGGTGGATTCCCTTCAGCTAATAATTTAATAGTGGAACTTCTAGGCTACGAAATTGTAGAAAACTCGCATAGACTGAAAGTTGATATAGATCCAGGTAAAGTCATTGAGATGTTACGCGGAACAAGTTTATATAGTTCTTCGAATGTCTTTATTCGGGAGATATTACAAAACTCAGTCGATGCGACACTTCTAAAATATTTTTGTGATAATAAATCTGATTTAGAAAATTTAAAATCTCCTAATGAATTTTTTGAAAAACTAAAAAAAGATGATAGATATAAAATAAGTATTCATTTATCTGAAGTTCCAAAACTAGATCGAAATGTCACATTTCGAATGGAAATAGAAGATTCAGGTATTGGTATATCTCGAGAAGAGATTTCCTATTTGCTTAATATGGGAACTTCTTACAATAATTCTAGAAGAAAAAAAATAGTTAAACAAATGCCAGAATGGATGAAACCTTCAGGTTTTTTTGGCATTGGATTTCACTCTATCTTTCAAGTGGTTGATGATGTCACGATATCAACAAAGTCAATTTATGATTCTTGTCAGTATGAGATTCAATTTGCAGAAAAAGGAAAACAAGTAAAGATTAGGAAGGTAACGAATGAAGATATTCTGACAAAATCTTTTACGAAAATTACTATTGATATTGAATCAGAAAAAATTCCAGAACGGTTCACTTACAAATATGAAAATGAGAAAGCTCTTGAAACTATTTCAAACTTTGATGCATTGCTAGATGATGAGTTTCCAATAAAAAAAGCAAACTTAATCTATGATATTAATGATTTTGTATCTGACTATCAAATTCCAATATACTTGAATGATTATCAATTAAATAAACAAGCAGTAGACGCTAAAGGAATTTTTTGCCCTGAATCTAATAGCTATATTAAAATAAATCCAGTTATGAGTCGATTGCCTGGATCTAATATATTCTATCGCAATCAATTGGTGCTAAAAAATACACGAGACCTATATCTCAAATATTTGGTATATGAATTGGATGTCATGGATGGTAAGGCAGATGATTATCTTACATTTTCCAGAGAAAAGCTTAGTCATGAAGGAATAAAGAGGGTTGATGAAATTTTGGAAAAAGAAGTCCGACAAATTTTAGAGTTGAATTATGAACAACATCCAGAGAATAAAAAATTATTATCATTAGCATATCACTCTAATTTTGATAAATCAACTGAAATAATTGGAGATGAATGGAAAGATTTCGAGGTTAATCAAAGTAATGACTCCAGTAAGTTTAAAACACTTCGGGAGATTTTATTAGAGGAATCATTAACTCTTAAATACCAAAAAAAGGTTTCCGAGAATGAGGTATTGATATTAAAAATAGTTAAAGATGAGTATATTCTCGATTCCAGATTAGATATTTTAGATTTTTTTGTAGAAGAAATCCATAAAGAGTTTCCACATTATAAGTTTCTTAATTTTAAGAACTATTCGGAGAATACGATAATAGGAAACATTCCTATTCAGGACAGAGTTTTAAAAAAAGAGTTTTATTTTTCTAAAACTGAATTTACGGAGACTGAAATAATATTACCAGGTGTGCTTAAATCATTTTTTGATAATTATAAGCAACACAAAGGTTGGGGTGCTGTAGTTAAAAGAACCCTTCTCCCACTTTTTTCTATAAAATATACTAAAATTTCTATGGAATATATCTCTGCGCGTTCTATTCTTCCATTTATACAATCTATATATGATTCAGATTTTAATATTTTTAAAGATTTTATAATCAATCCATTTGTTTTTGAGAACAATAATTGGAAAGTGAAAGGTTTAGAGGAAGCAAAGCAAAAGACATTTAAGATTAAACGTGAAAAGGATAACTTAATTAAACTAGAAGAAATATCAAAGCTATTTGATGAGTTGGTGGCGGAGATTAAGGGGATACTAAAGGATGAGTCAGGGGAATAATAGATATGCCATATAACGCTAGAATCCTTCAAGTAAGGGACTTTATCTAAAAATTGTGTAAACCCAAGTAAATTTTATTCCGTACTCCCAT
>JAKRSH010000009.1:0-29852 GCA_022402465.1 Leptospiraceae bacterium
TTCCGATCTAATTTAGAAATATGATTTCTATAACTCACGGTTATGCCTATGTTTATCCCAAAAAAGGAAGTAATTTCTCATGGAGGTATCCGCTGCAGCCCATAGTAAATAATTTTCTTGAAACAGGAAGATGGCTCTTTAGACCTTTGATGATAAAAGGAATTCTTGACCCAAAACTCCAACATGCTATTGTTATGGTCTTTATTTATGAATTTAATGAAATGCTTCAGGATGTAGCCAACCAATTTCCCAACGTTTATCACATCGATTGTAGGGATATAGCCAAAGATCAAAATGACTGGTATGATGAATTGCATTTAAAAAGTCATAAATACAAAGAAGCTGCAAATCGATATAAAGCAATTATAGAAGGATTATTTCCATAAGTTTCGCAAATAAAAAGTTTAAATTAGCTCTAAAGAAGTTCTCACCACCATAATCTTTAAAACTCATCTTTGACATAGATATTTAGTTGTCAAAGTACCTTTTCCCTTTCTATCATACAATTCTAAACACATTTTGAAAGATTTGCAATTTTGAATGAACTAAAACGGGAAGTACTATGACGGGAACGCAACAACGAGCTGCTCTGCAAGCACAAATATGGAAAATCGCCAATGAGGTTCGAGGTTCCGTTGATGGATGGGACTTTAAGCAGTATGTGCTTGGCACTCTATTCTATCGATTTATTAGCGAGAATTTTGCAAGTTATATGGAAGGCGAAGACGAGAGCATCCATTATGCAGAGATTAAAGATAAAAGTATAAATTCTGAAATCAAAGATGATGCCATCAAAACTAAAGGATACTTCATCTACCCAAGTCAGCTATTTGTAAATGTAACAGCCAATGCAGATACGAATGAGCAGTTGAATACAGACCTTGCAAAAATTTTCAATGCAATCGAAGCTTCTGCAAATGGTTATCCTTCGGAGAGTGATATCAAAGGATTGTTTGCTGATTTTGATACCACTAGCAATCGTTTAGGTAACACAGTTAAGGAAAAAAACCGAAGGCTTGCTGCAGTTCTTAAAAGAGTTGCTGAGCTAGATTTTAATGATTTCCAAGGTAGCAAGATTGACTTGTTTGGTGATGCGTATGAATTTCTAATTTCGAATTATGCTGCGAACGCAGGGAAATCTGGAGGTGAATTTTTCACTCCCCAACATGTATCTAAGCTTATAGCAAGACTTGCAATGCATAAGCAAACTAAAGTCAATAAAATTTATGATCCTGCTTGCGGTTCTGGTTCTCTATTGTTACAAGCGAAGAAACATTTTGATGACCATATCATTGAAGAAGGTTTCTTTGGTCAGGAAATCAATCATACAACCTATAACTTGGCACGTATGAATATGTTCTTACACAATATCAACTATGATAAGTTTAATATTTTACTGGGTAATACTCTAATTGAACCTCAATTTAAAGATGAGAAACCTTTTGATGCTATTGTCTCCAACCCTCCCTACTCTTTGAATTGGATCGGTAGCGATGATCCAACATTAATAAACGATGATCGTTTTGCACCCGCTGGTGTGCTCGCACCGAAATCCAAGGCAGATTTTGCTTTCGTTATGCATGCACTTAGCTATCTGTCTAGTAAAGGACGTGCTGCAATTGTTTGTTTCCCGGGTATTTTCTATCGTGGAGGTGCGGAACAAAAGATTCGCCAATACTTAGTTGAGAATAATTTTATAGAAACCATCATTTCCCTTGCACCTAATCTTTTTTATGGGACTACGATAGCAGTAAATATCTTAGTGCTCTCCAAACGTAAAACCGATACCAAAGTTCAGTTCATTGATGCTACAGGTTTATTTAAAAAGGAAACCAATAACAATGTTCTAACGGAAGACCATATTGAAGAAATCATACAGGCATTCGATAGCAAAAAAGACATCGATCATTTTGCAAAATCTGTGGATTCTTCTGTAATTTCTTCAAAAGATTACAGTCTTTCCGTTAGTATTTATATAGAAGGAAAAAATACTAACGAGAAAATTGATATCAAGAAGCTCAATGAAGAAATTAAGGAGACGGTGGTTAAGATTGGTCAACTTCGTTCTGACCTAGATAAAATCATTGCGGAGATTGAAGGATGAGTAAAGAACTTCAATTTTTAATTAATAGTAAGCCTAAGGACGAAGTAAAGGTCAAGGGAGTAGTACAAGATGAAGGTGGTCGAGAAGTAATGCTTCATCTAGAATTTTATAATCTCGATGCCATCATCTCAGTAGGGTATCGTGTGAATTCAGCAAAGGTTACCAAAAACTTATTTTATCCACAGATGAACGCAAATAAACGCAGATTCAATTTTGTTACCATCTGCGAAAATCCGATTTTATCTGCGGATAGTATCTTTGAGAATTATTTATGAGTCAGTCAAATTTCTTGGAAGAATTGTTAGATGGTGCCTGCGTAGAATGGAAACCGTTGAGGGATGTAACTCTACCTACGAGTAATATTAATTGGAAAGATGTTGACCGTAAATATAGATATATTGATTTAACATCTGTAAATATTGAAACCAAAACAATAACTGAAACTTCAGAAATTACATCTAATAATGCTCCAAGTCGGGCACAGAAATTAGTCAAGAAAGATGATATAATTTTTGCAACTACTCGCCCCACTCAACAGAGGTATTGCTTGATCGATGAAAGGCATTCTGATGAAGTCGTAAGTAGCGGATACTGTGTTTTACGTGGTAATAAAAAAAAGGTGTTGCCTAAGTGGATTTTGCATTGGATAGCATCAAAAACTTTTAAAAATTATGTTGATGAAAATCAAAGCGGTGCTGCATATCCTGCAATTTCTGATTCAAAAGTAAAAGAATTCCCCATTCCTATCCCCTGCCCTGAGAATCCAGAAAAATCCTTACAGATCCAATCTGAGATTGTAAGGATTCTGGATGCCTTTACAGAACTTACTACAGAACTTACTACAGAACTTACTTTGCGCAAGAAGCAATATAAATACTATCGTGATCAGCTGTTGACCTTTAAAGAAGGGGAAGTCGAGTGGAAGCCATTGGGAGAGGTTCTAGTTCGGACTAAAGGAACAAATATTACCGCTGCTGATATGAAAGTTTTACATAAAGATGGAGCACCATTGAAAATATTTGCCGGAGGAAGAACCGTTGCTAGTGTAAACTATACAGATATACCTGATAAAGATATAAATTTAAAACCTTCAATTATAGTTAAATCTCGTGGAAATATTGAATTTGAATATTATGATAAGCCTTTTTCTCACAAAAATGAAATGTGGTCTTATCATTCAATTAATGACCAAATCAATATTAAATTTGTTTATTATTTCTTAAAAATTAGCGAGCTTTACTTTCAGAATTTGGGTAAAAGAATGCAAATGCCTCAAATTGCAACTCCTGACACGGATAAGTTCAAAATTCCAATTCCTTCTCTTCCTGAACAAGAAAGAATCGTTGCTATCCTCGATAGATTCGATACTCTAACCAAATCGATTAGCGAAGGTTTGCCACGAGAAATTGAATTGCGTAAGAAGCAATATGAATACTATAGGGACATGCTACTGAGTTTTTCGAAAGCGGAAGAATGAAGGAACAAGATTTTCAAAGAATACATCCGCAGATTACACAGATTCTTTTTTTGTTTTTTAATCTGCGAGAATCTCAAACAACGGATGACCATTCTAAATTGAGGGAAGGAGACTATATATGGGTGGAACGCTTTCTGATATAGCACAACAACTAAAAGATGCCAATAAAAAAGTACAACTCATCTATGCTTTCAATGGAGCAGGGAAAACTCGTCTATCCCGAGAATTTAAAAAGCTTATCACACCTAATTCAGATTCTGAGGAACATGGCGATGCCGTAGATTCATGGTTAGCTCGTGATAAGATTCTTTATTACAATGCTTTTACTGAAGATCTATTTTATTGGGATAATGATTTGGTAAATGACACAGACCCAAAACTTAAGATACAACCCAATTCATTTACCGATTGGATCTTAGTTGATCAAGGCCAAGATAGAAATATTGTTACGAAATTTCAGAGCTATACAAATGATAAATTAACTCCTAAATTTAACCAAGAGTATACAATTAGAGAATCAAATGGCAGTGAAAGAGTGATCAAAGCCAACTCGGAAGTTACTTTTTCAATGCAGAGAGGTGATGATGAGGACTCAGGAAATATTAAGATATCGAAAGGAGAAGAAAGCCTTTTCATATGGAGTATATTCTATAGTATTCTTGATTTAATAATCGGATTGCTTAACGAGAATCAGAATGCGCCCCTCTTTAGCCAACTAGAATATGTTTTTATCGATGATCCAGTGAGTTCGTTAGACGAGAATCATTTAATCGATTTGGCTATTAATCTAGGTAGATTGATTAAATCCTGTAATACTAACAAATTAAGATTTATTATAACTACGCATAATCCATTATTTTTTAATGTTCTGCACAATGAATTTTCTAACGGAAATAAATATATTCTCAAAAAGGAGGATGACGGAACCCACGAATTAATTCCTCAAAAAAGTGACTCCCCATTTTCTTACCACCTTCTACTTAAATCCGAACTTAAAAAAGCAACGAATGGCCAATTGTACAAATACCATTTTAATTTACTCCGTAATATTTTAGAAAAAACATCTACTTTTATTGGATATGAAAAATGGGGTGATCTATTGCCTTTAGTCGAAGGAGGTCAAGAGAATCCTTATGCAAGGATCATCAACTTCTATAATCATTCATCACACTCAAGCGAAGAAGTTGCAGAAGTAACAGATGACCATAAACGTGTTTTCAATTTTCTTGTTAGAAAGCTCGATGAAATGTACCTTTTAAAAATGCGGTCTGAATAAATAGAAAGGATCAGAATGACAGAATATAAACCTATTGCAGAGTCTAAGAATTTTATAGTATTAGATAAATATACAAGAGAATGGCAATCTAAGGAAAGCTACCAAAGTGAAACAGATCTAGAGCGAGAGCTTATCCAAGATCTACAGAACCAAGGCTATGAATTTCTTCCGTTATTGAATTCACCCGAAAGACTTCTCTCCAATGTTCGAATAAAATTACAAACTTTGAATAATGTTGAATTTTCTGAATCAGAATGGTTGCGGTTCGTTGAAACTTACTTAGATAAACCGAGTGATTCAATTATAGACAAAACTCGTAAGATTCATGAAGATTTTATTTACGATTTTGTCTTTGATGATGGGCATATTCAGAACATCTATTTACTTGATAAATCAAATATTACTCGAAACTCCCTGCAAGTAATTAAGCAATTTGAGCAAACAGGAACACATACCAATCGATACGATGTGACTATACTTGTGAATGGGTTGCCTCTAGTTCAGATTGAATTGAAGAAACGTGGTGTTGCTATTCGAGAAGCCTTCAATCAAGTACATAGATATAGTAAAGAAAGTTTTAATAGCGAGCATTCCTTATTCAAATACTTGCAAATGTTTGTAATATCTAACGGAACAGATAGCCGATATTTTGCTAATACAACTCAGAGAAACAAGAATAGTTTTGATTTCACAATGAATTGGGCTAAATCCGACAACAGCCTTATTAAAGATTTAAAAGATTTCACAGCTACTTTCTTTCAGAAGAATACTCTATTGAATATAATATTGAATTACTCCGTATTTGATACAAACAATACCTTACTTATTATGCGACCCTACCAAATCGCCGCAACGGAGAGAATTCTATGGAAAATCAAAAGCTCTTACGTTTCCAAAACTTGGAGTAAACCAAACGCTGGGGGATTTATTTGGCATACCACAGGTTCAGGCAAGACTTTAACGAGCTTTAAAGCTGCAAGGCTTGCTACGGAGCTGGACTTTATTGAAAAAGTGTTCTTCGTTGTAGATAGGAAAGATCTGGATTATCAGACGATGAAAGAATACCAAAGATTTTCACCTGATAGCGTTAATGGATCTGATAACACAGCAGGTCTTAAAAGAAATATTGAGAAAGATGATAATAAAATAATTGTTACAACAATTCAAAAGCTCAATAATCTAATGAAATCAGAGAACGATCTTTCGATTTATAATGAGCATGTTGTTTTTATTTTTGATGAGGCTCATAGAAGTCAATTTGGGGAAGCACAGAAGAATCTAAATAAGAAATTTAAAAAGTTCTACCAGTTTGGATTTACAGGGACTCCAATTTTTTCACAAAACGCGCAAGGAGCAGAAACCACAGCTACAGTATTTGGTTCGGAACTCCATTCTTATGTGATAACAGATGCCATTCGAGATGAAAAAGTATTGAAGTTTAAAGTAGACTACAATGATGTCCGTCCTCATTTCAAGGAATTAGAATCAGAGCAAGACGATTTAAAGTTAACTGCTTCTGAGAATAGACAAGCATTGCTACACCCAGATCGTATTCGAGAAATTTCCAAATATATCCTTAATCATTATAAACAGAAAACCCATAGACTTCAACCAGGAGCAAAAGGCTTTAATGCAATGTTTGCAGTGAGTAGTGTAGAGGCAGCAAAACAATACTATGAATCATTCCAATTGCTGCAAAAAGGAAATGATAATCCTTTAAAAGTTGCGACTATTTTTTCATTCGCAGCAAACGAAGAACAAGCTGCAGTGGGTGAAATCCAAGATGAAAGTTTCGAGGTTACTGCACTTAATAGTACTGCAAAGGAATTTTTAAGTTCTGCTATATCCGATTATAACAATTTATTCAAAACCAATTTTGATATTGAGAGCAATAAGTTCCAAAATTACTATCGAGATCTTGCTAAAAGAGTAATCAACCAAGAGGTGGATTTATTGATCGTCGTCGGGATGTTTTTAACTGGCTTTGATGCCCCTACTCTCAACACTCTATTTGTTGATAAAAACTTGCGATACCATGGTTTATTACAGGCATACTCTCGTACGAATCGTATTTATGATGCTACCAAGACATTTGGAAATATAATTACATTTCGTGATTTAGAACAAGCCACAATCGATGCCATAACATTATTTGGCGATAAAAACACCAAAAACGTTGTTTTAGAAAAAAGTTATAAAGAATACATGGAAGGCTTTACGGATCTAATTACTGGTGAAGCTAGACGCGGCTACAAAGATGTAGTTGCAGAATTACAAAACAGGTTCCCGAATCCAGAAGAGATAGTAAAAGAATCAGATAAAAAAGCTTTTGCTAAATTGTTTGGAGAGTATTTACGAGTTGAGAATATTTTACAAAACTATGATGAATTCTCAAGTTTACAACAATTACAGAATATTGATAAAGATGATGAAAATGCTATAGAAGAATTCAAAGCTAAACATTATCTGAATGATGAGCAACTTTCTAATCTTCAATCAATACAGGTTCTTCCTGAAAGAAAAATCCAAGATTATCGCTCCACTTACAATGATATAAGAGACTGGATTCGTCGAGAGCATCAAAGTGCAGAGAAGGAAAAATCAAGCATAGATTGGCAAGATGTAGTTTTTGAAGTCGATCTTCTTAAATCTCAAGAGATTAACTTGGATTATATTTTAGAATTAATCTTCGAGAAAAATAAAAAACTTAAGAATAAAGAAACTCTTATTGAAGATGTACGACGTATTATACGTTCTAGTATAGGAAATAGAGCTAAAGAAAGTTTGTTAGTTGATTTTATCAATCAAACTGATCTTGATAGTATAGTTGATAAAGTGAATATTATAGACTCATTCTTCGCATTTGCCCAGATTGAACAAAAGAAAGAAGCGTACGAACTCATTACTACTGAAAATCTTAATAACGATGCAGCTCGACGTTATTTGACCATATCTTTAAAGCGGGAATATGCGAGTGACAATGGCACTGAGCTAAATGCCGTTTTACCAAAAATGAGTCCACTTAACCCACAATTTTTAACCAGGAAGCAAGCCGTATTCCAAAAAATCTCAGCATTTGTGGAAAAGTTCAAAGGTGTAGGTGGAGAGATTTGAGGGTTGAGACTTGGACAAATTTGAGTCGGAGATTAAAAACTAATGTCCTGATTGATAAAAAAATGCGTTCTTGTCGATAATTATAGTAGATCTAAAAATATAATTTAATGACTTATTATTAGGACTGTTGTACTAAGATTCTATATATGAAAATTTCAAAAATTATTCTCAAAAATTTTCGCTCTGCTAAAGATATAGAGATAGAATTGCATGACAAAATTAATCTATTTGTAGGTGTAAATGGAGCAGGAAAGTCAACAATTCTCCAGGCAATTAATTATTCACTTATTGCACTGGTCAAAAGAATACATAATGTCAAAACAATAAAAAATCTTATAAAAGTTTCTGATATTCATAATTCAGCGGATCAATTAAGTATCTCAATAGAAATAACCTATAGAAACGAACAATTTAAATGGCGTATAGAGCAAACTAGACCAGGTGGAATAAGTAAAGTTGATGATGATTTAAATGAATTGATCAACCTAACAAAAATCTTAAAACAAAATTTCAAGCAAAAAGAATCTCTTCCAGTCTTAATTTATTATCCTGTTTCACGAGTTACCGATAAAAAATTAATACCGAAATATCGATACTTAAATAATGACAATCAATTAGATATTTATGATGATGCATTAGAAGGGAAACCTAATTTTCATAATTTCTTTCGATGGTTTAAAGACCAAGATGACTTCGTTAATCAAAAATTATTGTCACGCTCTCAATGGATAAGTAAGAATAGATTTGAAATAAGAAGGCATGCTTTAAGTATAATTGATTCTTTTGAGAGATTTTTTAAAAGTCAAAATTTAAAATCTGTTGCATCAGAAAAAGATAAAAAAATTGAATTAGAATTATTATTAAGTGAGCCACGTTTTTTCTTTAGAGAGATAATTCAGATGATTCAATTTTCGGGAATAAATGATAAAATTTCTACTTTACTAGATGATTTATTCCATGAATTAGATTTCGTACAACATAAATTGGATATGCTTTCCTACGAAGGAAGAAATTTATTCGAGGAATCTAAAAGTAATGTCATAGATTTACTTAAAGTCATTCTAACTAAGGTATCAAATTTGGAACTAGATAACCTAAAAGATAGAAAACTACTTAATATTGTTTGGCAAATGGTTGTATTTTCTTTAGAAATAGGCTTATGGTGGCTTAATGATAAAAATCATTTGAGATTACGTAGAGAATTAAATAATATATCTTGGTTTGATTCAGATACCGTAAATGTTAAATTTGAAACAAATGATTTTAATTACGAGTTTTTGGAAACAGTTGAAGATATTATTGAAAATGATATTCAACGAAGATCATCTGCAAGTAACAGTTATGGTAAGGATTTAAATAATATTTCTCG
This sequence comes from Leptospiraceae bacterium, assembly GCA_022402465.1. Classification (GTDB taxonomy): domain Bacteria; phylum Spirochaetota; class Leptospiria; order Leptospirales; family Leptospiraceae. The sequence continues at coordinate 9,341 of JAKRSH010000009.1, forward strand.
TGCAATACTAGGTTTTATTCCTGATTATGCGAATCTTCGTGTTGAAAGAAAGAAATATGGCTCTGCAAGTTTATTTTTGGATAAAAATGGAGAAGAATTTAATCTAGACCAACTTTCGGATGGAGAGAAAAATTTCATTGCAATAATTGGTGATATAGCGCGTCGTCTGACAATAGGAAATCCTAATTCTTCAGATCCACTAAATGAAACTGGTATAGTTATAATTGATGAGATCGATTTACATCTCCACCCTAAATGGCAAAGAATCGTTGCAGAAAATCTTACCAAAGTATTTCCTAATTGCCAATTTATATTATCTACTCATTCACCACAGGTTATAAGTCATATAAAACCTGAGTCGCTTTTTCTTGTGGAAAATATAAGATCAAATATAAAAATTCATTCAGTAAATGATTCATATGGTAAAAGTTCTAATAGTATTTTGGAAGATATTATGGAAGAAACCTCACGTCCTAAAAATATAGATCAAAATATAAAAGATGTATTTAGATACATTCAAGAAGGTAAAATTGATGATGCAAATAAACTCATTTTTGACTTACGTAGTAAAATAGGCGAAGATAGTGAACTTGTAAAAGCAGATGTATTGATAAAAAGACGAGGGATTATTGGTAAATGAAATTCATTCAAAAAAGTGCTGAACCTAAAGAGTTTTCTGATTGGAAAGCACAAGAAAATGATGATTGGAGACCATCATATTCTGACTTATCAGGAAATGTTAAGCGCGCAGTATACGAATCACTATTAAATGAACAATTTCATGTTTGTGGATATTGTGAGCGCACTCTTAATGAAAATGATTTTCATATTGATCATTTAAGTCCACAATCTTCAAAATTAGATGACGAGTTAGACTATAACAATTTTATTTGTTCTTGTATTAGAGAAACAGAAAAAGGTTTGCCATTACACTGTGGACAATTAAGGAAAGACAAAATGCTTCTTATTCATCCTCTCCAAGAAGATTGCCAAATGAAGTTTGAGTTTACCGGAGCTGGTGAAATCAAAGGAGTAAATCAAAACGCAGAAAATACTATTAAAATATTAGGTTTGAATATCGCTAAATTAGTAACACTTAGAAAAGAAGCAGTTTCACCTTTTCTAAGTGAAGAGCTAAACGACGATGAATTTAGAGAATTTGTAAAAGGATATATTATTTTGCATAACGAAGGAAGAAGAAATCCATTCTGCAGTATGATTGAATACATATTCAAAGAATACTTGTAATATATATTTAAAGGTAAATCTAACTAAGAATTCATTTTCGTTTTTCTTTTCCTTGATTCTTAATGTTAACAATCTCCTTCCCTAACGAATAACTCAAACAACATTCAAAAATCTTTCATAATAGATTTTTAAATCAGACGGTAGCATTTCTGGGCTTTTGTATTTTTTTAATTTCGAAAAGGTTGATCCAGACAGCTTAATTGCAAATTCCAGAAACCGCTTCCATTCTTTTTCATTAAATGGACCATCTTTCATTGTATTTTCTTTTTTCTTTGATTGTAATTTAATATATGAAATCGTAGTATATTCCGACACAGTCTTGGAAACAGCCCCTACCCTGCTTTGGACAGGATTCTTATTCTCCATTGGAATCTTACCAGATTCTACATTGGATAAATCGAGTCTTAAAGGAACTAAAGTTCTTTTTCTTCCATCGAAGCTCGTTTGGATAATGAATCCATTTTTCTTCAAAGTTGAAATCATTCTTGATATTGTGTCTTGTTTAAGACCTAACACATCTGCAAAATGTTGGTTAGATGCAAAACACCCATTCTTACTCAAGGAGACAATTTCGGCATATAACAATCTCATGTTTCCTTTTAATCCTAAATTATTGATCCATTCTGGGATCCAAATTCCTGTTCTCATATCTTCCTCAATCTCCAGAAATAGCTCAGACAGGGAGCGGAGTTCTCTAAAATTATTCCGTCCGAGCATAGGTTCCCTACTGTTAAAGTAAGGTATTTTTAGAGGAATTATTTCCTCGTTAAAGCCAATAAATCCCTTTGCAGAGGGAGAAAAGATTGAATTAACATCCTTTCGGTACTAACCATAATAGGATCGGAGTATTTTTGTCAATTGAATATTATGTCTCATTAAAGGCAAAAAAACCCCGGACTGCAATCCGGGGTTTAGGCTTAACGAGTCAATCCAGGAAGGATCTAAACTCATATTGTTTGATATTAAAATAAGTACAAGTAAAATTTTTAAAAATTTGAAGGTTTTTGGTTTGGTATTTGGTACTTCGCCCAAACCTGCCTTCAATATGGATTCCGCTTCCCTTTCAATTCCGGTAACTCATCTATCTGTTTCAAAATCTCCTCATAGCTTCCCCATTCTTTATAACCCATGTAATAATCGGAAGTGCATAAAGGCATATTCTTCTCTCCAGGATAGACTTCTAACACCTTCAATTGGATTGCAATCTTGTAAAAGATATAATTTACGTTTATTCCAGACATTTCAAAAAAATCTATTGAGTTCTTTAATTCATTCATATAGGTATGAAAAAGAGGTTATTTTATGAAATGCGTAATCTGTTTGGTAATATGCGTATGCAGAAAAGTTCGTTTAAATTAGCAAAAAAGAGTTTTAAAATTAGCTTAGCTCGACGAACAAGTATTATCTTTAAACTCAATTAGATGAGATTTATCGATTCTAAAACAATCACCGAACTCATTTCGTTTATAATAAAGAAAAACACATTAGAATTATGATTTACAAGCATATTGAATTATGATTAGTTGTTAATCGAATATTGAATAGTCTGAAATTTACTTATTCCTATAAGAAAGTTTTAAAAACTAACTTTTTCTTTGGATTTTGCTATTTTTACCAAGATTGAATTATGTTCTAACCATTAAAATAAAATTATTAATTTTCATATTACTTTTATATATCTCATACTTGCGACTTTTTCGTTATTTCATTCGTTTTTATAGTTTAGGTGTGCTTTTTTTAAGGCTAATTCTTGCAATTATTTGGCTTATATCTTCATTTATTGATGCGATAGAATACTTTTTATTCCATGAGACATAATTTAATCTGAGCCAGTAGCTTGTAAGTGACCCAAAGAATAGCAGCAAAACTATGCTATAATATACTACTACACCATTTCCTAAGAAGAGTAAGAGGATAATTAATGGAATCAATCCTGCACTAAAACGAAAAATACTACTATTTAGAGAATTAAAAGTTTTCAAAAGGAAAATGGAAAAGAAAAATATATAAATTAGAAGGAAATTAATATTCCCTAAAGAAGGAACGTATCTTAAAAAAATGAAAGGAATAATGAAAGCAATTATCAAAAGAGTGAATCTATTCATCATTTGGAAAATGTCTTTTTCAATTAATGCTAAGGTTAAAGTCAGGATTATTGTATTTAGAATAAATAAAATAATAGGAATATTATGATCATTCTTAAGATCAGTCATAGAAGAATTAATTTCAATTCTGTAACCTTCCCCTATTTTTAATTTCAATAGCTCGTCAATTATTGCTTCCATACCACCAGAATACAATTGTGTAAATCGAATAGTAAAAGAAAATGTTCTCTGCTTATTCTTATGATAGATTTTAATAGGAACTTTATGAATTTTACTTTGGGATATATCAATAATAGAAGCAAATTTATTATTGGAATTTTTTATTTGAAAGTCTCTAAGACTATTTAAATCGCTTCTGAACTTATCACCATATCTAACTCTAACGTCCATCTCTCTACCTTCATAAATTACTTTAGAGGCGACAGAGCCTTGGATTGCGATTCGAAGTTGATCAGCAAAATCAGAAAAATTAAAATTCGACCAGTTGAATTTTTCTGTATCTAAAAAAAAGATCATTTCTTCCCTTGAAGGTTTAAATCTTAAGACCGCTTCAGATATTCCTTCCCGATATTTGAAGTCTTCTACAATTTTAAATACATGATTTTCAATTACTTCAATATCTGAACCAATTATATCGAAAGTGACTTCGTCTAAGTTTTTGTCTTCCCTATTAAAGAAAAATAAATAACCATCTTTAGTAGGGCCAATGTGGGATTTAAGTTTCGTTTGGAAATCCTTAGATGGAATTAATCCATCTTCAAGACTTATAATATATAAAGTATGCCCGGGATCAATTCTTGAAATGATTGTTTTAACTCCAGGAAATGTAAGAATTTTCTTTTCAATTTCTAATGATGAAGTATTAGTATAATCGTAAGAGGTACCTGAAGGATACTCTAAAAATCCAATTATTTCTGGTGAAGAAATAGATGAAGAATTTTTTGAATCATAATTTATTAAAGTATAAATAGAAAAAATAAGAAGGAATATTATAGAAACAGGGATTAAATATTTATTTGAAAGTAACTTAGAATTAGAAGCTAATATTGCTTTAAATATTTGTTTTCGAATTTTATTATGAAAATAAAATAATATTCTTGCTATGTTAACTTTACCAAAATGCAGAGAATCATGACCAATAAAATTTTGAATTATATTGTACAGATAAAATAATAAAAAAAGATTAATAAAAATACTAAGTAAAAATAGTATCGAAATTATTCTAAAAAATGAAAATGCTTCAAATGGAATGAATATAGAGAATACTATCAATAATATACAATATGCTATAATTGAATTGTATTTCCCAGAATTAAACAAAATTAATTCAAATCGATATTTACCATTGTTAATTTCTTTTAACTCAAATGAATTATTTATAATTTCTTTAAAGCTAAATAAGTATGATAATAATAAGATAATAATAAGAGATTCATTGAATGAAGTATTTATAATTGAGCTCAATGCAGATATAATTATAAAAGAATAAAGAAAACTACCCCCTATAGACAAAAAAAATAAAAATGTCCTTTTAGATTTAATTATATAATATAAAAAAAATATCATCAAACAAAAGATTAAAAAATAAATAGATTTCTTTAATTCAATTATTGTAAGTCCCTCATCTTGTATGATTTCATTTTCAATATTGATAAGTCGATTTTTGTTTAGGACATTTTGTATTTTTTCCGAAATTGAAATAGAGTTCGCACTATAGCTTTTATAAATAAATAGACTTACTCGGTTCTCTGCATTTATTCTTGACCCAATTTCATCGTCTCTATCTGAAAATGAAATAGAAGAAATCTGATTTAGGAAGACTATTTTGTTTAATCCCAATGAGAAAATAGGCATTCTTGAGATTTCATGTAAATTGGAATTTCTATTTATAGAATTGACCTTAAGTTCAGAATTATTCTTGCTCAGTTTGCCTAACGAAGAATTTACATTATAATTATTTATAGTATTTACAATATCTCTAAGACTAAGTTCATATGCCTGGAGAAGTTGTGGATCACATGCAATTAATATTTCTTGAACGTTACCCCCTCCTACTACGGCTTGGGTCACTCCATCTATCCCTTCTATTTCAGGCTTAACAGTTTTTTCAACTGCATTTCTAATTTCATTTATATCATACTGACTGCTTGAAAAGCTAACAACTAAAACAGGTATTTGATCTGGATCGAATATTGATACTATAGGTTTATGAGATTCCTTAGGGAAGAAAGCACTTGCAAGATCTATTTTCTCTCTAACTTGCATAGATTTAACTTTAATATTACTGTCTTGCTCAAACTCAACTTGTATCGATGATTTTCCATATTCTGAATAGGATCTAATTTCTTTTATTCCTCCAATAGTAGAGATAGATTCTTCTATTTTATCAGTTATTATTTCTTCTATTTTATAAGAGTCTATACCTGGGTATGTAGTACTTATATTCAAGCCTGGTCGAACTCTGTAATTTGTAAGATTGAAGTCTATATTAAGAAAATAGATAAATGAAAAGACAAATAAAATAAAGTAAATAGAAAATAGATATTTAGGTCTAGTCTTAATTAAATCTAGATATTTATCAAACATGCATTTTCATTTCTTGATTTTTAGTAAAATAATAAAATAAAATTGGAACAACAAAAAGGGTTAATATGCTTGTTGAAATTAAACCAGAGACAACTACAACAGCTAATGGACTTTGAAATTCAGAACCTTCACCTAATTCTAATAAAAGTGGGAGCATCCCTAAGATAGTAGTAGAATTGTTCATAACCAAAGGTCTAATAACTGTCTTACTTGCTAACTGGATTGATTCTAATTTTTCCATTGTTGTTGAAAATCTTAAATAGTACTCATAAAACAAAGAAGAGTTGTCTACAACAATACCAACAAGTAAAATTAAGCCCATGAACGAACTAACGTTTAGTGACTTTCCTGTTAATAAAAGTGCAGGGAAAACTCCAATAAATATTAAAGGAACCATAGAAATCATAATTAAGGAAGATTTAAATGATTCAAATTGTCCCGCAAGTAACATATAAATTAATAATACCGCTAGTAAAAAAGATTCAACGAGCTCTTTTATAGAATCTTGTATTAAAGATTCATCGCCTGCCTCGATTATTTTAAATCCAGAAGGTAGTCTTTGATGATTTATTATTTCAGAAACCTTTCTTCTAATTGAATCAATATTCGCTTTTTCATTCACCTTTATAAGAATTGGATTAGCACGAGAATTACCTTTTCGAATTATTCTTTTAAAATTTGAGTTTGAATTTACTGTTATCAATTGTTGTAAAAATATAGTTTCTGCTTTTGGAGTTTTTATCTTTAATCTGGATAAATCTTCTACAGAAGTAACATGCTTAGGGCTTAATTTTAATTGAATGGGAAAGCTCTCTCCTTGCACTTTCATTTTCCCTATTTCAACACCATCTAATGCAACTTTAATGAAATTATTCAAATTTGATGCAGTTATTGCATAACTTGACATTTTAGGGAAATCATATTTTAACTCTATATTATCTATTTTTGTTTTCATCCCTACATTAATACTATCAATACTATATATACTTTTTAATTCTAAGTATAAATCATTTCCTATCTTATCTAAATTTAAATTATCATCTCCCAATACCAAATATTCTATATATCCAGGCTTATCATTGAATAAATCTGAAAATAAATTATTTTTAGAATCAAATTGAAACTCTACTTCTTCATTCTTCAGAAAATTTTCTTTTAACTCATCAATAATTTGTTTATTTTTATTTCTATTTCCATCCTTAAGTATTACTCTAAGCAATGATTCGTTTGAATTGCTAATAGAATCTGGATTGGACTTTAAGCTTTCCGTATCTCCACCAGTTAAGGAAAGAACTCCTTCAATTTCATTTTTCTGAAGTAAGTAATTTTCTATTTTATTAATAAATTCGCTTGTGTTTAATAATTTAGTCCCTGAGGGTAAAGTAATTCGCAATGTAAATTCTCCCGTATTAACTTGAGGGAAAAGTTCTTTTTTGATTAATTTGAATACAAAAATGGAAGCTATCAACATTAAAATTAAAATTAGTAAATATTTTTTCGTTGAATTAATTATTGAATTTTGAAAATTATAAATATTTAATTCAAAAGCGCTAGGCTTAATGTGAAAATTTTGTTTAATTTTACTTCTTTTTTTATATAAAAAATAAGTCAGGAGCGGTATTAGGGTTAGAGCTATGAATAAGCTTATACTCAAAACTATAATGATCGCTAAAGCCATTTCCGAAAAAACTAATCCCATTTGATTTTTTAAAAAACTTATAGGAAAAAATACTATGATAGTAGTTAGTGTTGCTGAAATTATAGATTTACTAACCTCCTCAGAGCCATCTAGGATTGCATCTTCTAATTTTTTATTCATTTCCAAATTTCTTTCAATACCAGAAAGCACAACATTGCTAGAGTCAAAAAGCATTCCTATACCTAAGGCTATACCTCCTAGACTCATAACATTGAAAGATATATTAAAGAAATAGAATACTATAAAACTAGTAAATAAAGTCACAGGTATAGTTAATAAAAGAATAATTGGACTATATATATTTCGAAGTATTACAATTAGAATAAGAAATGCTAATATTGATCCTAATATTAAATTTAAAACTAAGTTATTGATTGAATTCGAAATAAATTTTGATTCGTTATATACAACTTTATAATTAATATCACTTCGAAAAGAAAATGATATATTTTTTAAGGCATCCTCAACATTGTTTGATATTTGAACTGAGTTTTTACCAGGCTCTTTGAAAAGATATAATGTTACACACTCTTCATTATTATACCGTGAGATTTGCTCTCTTCCCCTATAATCTTCGTATACAGTTCCGATATTAGATATAGATATAGGACCTTTTTCATCAAATTTAAGGATTGTATTCCCAATTTCTGCAATTGACTTAAATTCTCCAATTGCTCGTATCAAAATATCTTTATTGCCTAATGGTATTTGTCCTGCAGGATAATTTTTATTATTTCCCTCTATAAGATATTGTAGATCATTTGGAGAAATATTATAGGAGCTCATTTTATATGGATCTATTTCTACAACGACTTCTTTTTGGTATCCGCCTGCAATTTGAATCGAAGCAATACCATCAACTCTCTCTAGAAATTGAATTACATTATTTTTGATAAAGTATCTTAATGATTTATTGTCATTTAATCCCTTGGATGTAAATATTATTTCGATAAATGACGAATTAGATGGGTCAAATTTCGAAATAATAGGTTTTTCTGTTTCTCTAGGTAAAATATCTTTTAATAGATCAAGTTTTTCCCTAGATTCAAGCAATGCAAAATTAATATCTACATCAAATTTGAATTTTAATTTAACAAAAGAAAATCCTTCAATAGATTCTGATTCAATTTTTTCTAATCCTTGCATTGAACTCAATGAGTTAGTAATAGGCTTTGTTATTAGATCTTCAATCTCTTGAGATGAAGCATTTTTATATGCAGTAATTATTGTTAGTTTTGGGTATTCAATGTTCGGAAGTAAGTTTATAGGTATCTTAGTAATGGCTAAAAAGCCAAAGACTAAAAGGCTTAAAAAAAACATTAATGATGCTATGTTTCTTTTTAATATGAAAGTTTGAAATTTTCGAATCATTTATTTTCAATTGCAACAGAAATCCCATCTCGCATTTTGTTGATTGGATTAGTAATAACATAATCACCTTCTACTAGACCATCTATTATTTTAATATTATCTAAATAGCTTTCACCTAAAAGGACTTTAGTTTTATAGGCTTTCCCAGATTTGTAAAGATATACGTAACCTTCTTTTTCGTCTATTGGTAGAATAATATTATTCGGAATTAAAATAGCCTTTTCATTTTTCCCAACTTCAACCGAAGCTCTAGCAAACATTCCAGGTTTTAAAGATTTTTTAGACCCTGAAATTTCAACTTTAATTTCACTAGAATGAGTCTTATCATCTACAGTTGGACTAATTCTTATTATCTTACCCTCATATATTTCATCTTGATTTGAATCGATTTTTATTATAGATTTTTGACCGATTTTAAATTTTGATATTTCACTTTCATTTACAAAGAATGATGCTAGAAGTTTATCTAGTGAAATTATTGTCATAATACTTTGGTTACCTGATCCACCCGCATTTATCAGTTCCCCTCTGTATTTAAAGATTTTAGATATTGTTCCATCTATAGGAGAAATTAAAGTTGATTCTTTAATTAACATTTCGATTGATTTTAAGCCGACTAAGGCAGCTTCATAATTTTTTTTTGAAAGCTCAACTTCAGATTTTTCAAGTTTCGTATTTATATCAATGAGAATTTGTTTTCTATCTTTTTCATTTTTAGGGATTTTATATCCAGAATTTTTAATATCTTCATCACGTAGTCCAATAGTTGAATTGTTCAGTTCATTTTCCGCAACTATATAATTCTTTTCTTTATTTGATAATTCTAATTTGATATTTTCCAATTCCTCTAGCGGAGTTATACCTTTATCAAAAAGATCTTGTTTCTTCTTATAAAAAATAGAATATCTATCATACTCTTCCTTGGCTTTTATTAAGGATAATTCCCTTTTTTCAATCTCATTAAATCTAACTTCGAAATTTCGTTTAGAATTAGCTAGTTTTTCTTTAGCCAAATTTACTTGTGCTAATAGAGACTCACTTGAGGCTTTTTGTTTTTGTAAATCTAATTCAAATGTAAGGCTATCTAATTTTATAAGCTTTTGATTTTTGCTTACTTTATCTCCTTCTTTAACAAAAATTAATTCTATTCTTCCACTTACTTTAGAAAAAATCTCAACTTTTTCCTCTGGCTCTATAATAGCAGAAAAATTTAATGATGGAGTTATATTTTGTAGTTCAATTTTAGTGACTTGAACATTATAAAATTCTTCATCTTTTGCAACTTCTTTATTTGAAAAAGCTTCAGCGATTTGCCCCAATTTAAATCTTTCATTATAAAAAATATTTGTGAGTAACGGAACTTTATTTCGAAAACTTTCCCATGATAAATTAGAATATAGTATTGTTATAGCTACATAAATTAAAGCTGAGAAAGTAAGTTTAGATAAGTATGGGATCTTACTAATAAATTCGTAAATCTTTTTGATCATATATTTATATTATAATAAATTAGACAAAATACTAAATTAACTTATAATTTATAGTTTCAAAGCCAAACCATAATTTAGCCTGATAAAAAAATTTTGATTCTGTATATTTCTTGTTTTCATTATATGATAAGACTGGCAACTGAATTGGCATCCGTTCACTATTGATTTTGATCTGAAACATACTCTTTAATTTACCTAATAATGCTTTCATTTTTATTTTTCCTTTATTGTTTATTCTATAGCTCTGAATTACTGCTAAATAAATTTCTTGATGGAAAATACACAGTATCACATTTTTTAGCATTTGTTATATTAATAACAAGTCATAATGAACAAATACGATTAAATGTGCATTTTGTATTACCTTTCCAAATGTATTAATAGCTTCATCCACTTTTCCTTATCACGCTTGTAAATTAACCAAAATCAATAGAATTCTGTAAGTATTCAAATATTTTAATACTTTTTTAAAATCCTCTTGGTAAAAGTAAATCTTACCTAAATATAAGTTAAAAACATTATATCCATTATAGTTGTCGTAATTTTCTATAAATCCTTTCTTTGCTTTTTCTAATTCACCATTTTCGAATTGAATTATTTCCTCTTTATTATTTTGATCCATCCAAGAAAAATTTTTATTGGAACATTTTATCAAGAAAGTCAAAGAAATAAAAAGAAAGAAAATATTTTTCATTTAATTTGATTCCAATAGTTTAATTTTTATTTCATCGATCAATTTTTGGGTTGCTTCTTTTAACTCAACTGTTTGGTTATTCTCTTTAACTAATATAGTTGCTGTGGCAATTCCTTTATGTTTACCTAAATTATCATAAACATCTATCATAATAAGAAAGTTATTTTCTGGTTCCAAAATTTGTTGATTTTCATATCTTGAAATTGAACCTTTCATATAAAAATTAAAATTATTAGAACCTATAATTTTAGATACTTCCTCTTGATTAATATCTGATTTAATTTTGGATTTATACAATTCTCCTGCTGATTGTCTTAATGGAAGTGGAAGTTGTCCTATTTCTGATTCTTCTTGTATTTCATTTTTACCGTCTTCAGGTATCTTTGAACTATCAAATAAATCTACATTATACCCTTTATTAATTAATTCAAATCTAACTAAATCTCTAAGGTCTTGAGCTATATTATTAGAGATTTGATAGTCGCGTTTATGTATTTCTCCTAAGACAATAATTTTGCTTTGGGGTTTAGTTTGAGCACTTCTAATATCAAATTTATTAGAATTACAATTTACAATCATTAGAATTATTAAATATTTAGTCATTTTGCTTCCATTGTAAAATTAAACGTACCGGTGAGTGGTATATTGTTTACATCTCTAGCAGAAGTATCAACTGATAGATTGTAATAAGGAAAACCAGCTGGCGTATTATCTGATCGCAATAAATTAAAATCTCCTCCGGTCAAAGCATTCCCAAATAAGGATCCATTGCATGAAGATTCTTGTTCCGCATAAGTTAAATTTAATACTCTACAACCAAAAGGCGCAACTGCTTGGCAATCTTCCCAGTTCCAGGATGCTAACTGAATAGTTGTAGTCGGTGGAGAAGTTCTTCTAAGTCTAACTGCATTAATAGTTGAGTTTAAATCCATATAATTTGAAAAAATCAATCTGAAATTATCTGTATTTACATCTAGACAAGACAAATTACTTCCAGAGCTACCATTTCCAACATCTCCTGCTCGAAATCTATAATTACTTGGAGATAAAATAGGTAACGAATTATCCCAGAAACAATTCCCACTTGTCCAATCTCCTCCAGCGGCATTTCCAACTCCTGGAAGGGTATTCGCACAACCTTGGCTAGCAACTCCAACTGCTTGGATTACTGGAGCAGCTGAAAGCAATCCGCCTGCGACAAATCCAAAACTATTAAGTATTTGCAAATTTATATTATCTATAGTTCTTGCTATAGTTGATATATTTAAAGTATATCTCTGTCCAAACGTAAATTTTTGATCAGGATTAAATGTAACTGTTTGATTTGCATTAGACCACACAAAGCTTCCCGTAATACTAGGTGAAAATGTAATAGCAGATTGTGTAATAGGTGTATCCATGGGGTGTGAGAAATTTATTTCAATCGGAGTAATCGTAGGATTTCCTAAACAACCATTATTAACGGTATTTGTTAAAATATCAGTAGCTACTCCAACACCATTGTTACAATTTGTTAAAGTATCAGCAGGGATGTTTATGGATGTAATTGTTGGCAATAGATTCCCAGACCCAACTCTAAAGCTTCCGATTACAGGAGTAACAAGGCGTATACCTTGAGAATCTTGTGCTTGAGTAGATAAGGTGAGTGTTATCCTTGAATTAAAAGCGAAAGGAGAATCTGGAATTATATCAACTTCTTGATTATTAATCCATGATAAAGTAAAGTTAACATTTGGTGAAATTGTAATAGAACCGCTTGTTGCAATTCTTTCCATATCTCTATTAAATCTTATCTTCATACGATTAATAAGATTATTACCCATGCATGCGTTTGTAACATCTGAAGAAAGGATATTAGTATCAATCGCAGTAGCAGTATTACAATTAGCAACACTTCCTGTTTTTACAAAAATTCCAGTAACTTCTGGAAAAGTTCCTGCGATAGTCGGCTCACCTATAGTAAAGGATGCAGTGAAAATATCTCTTAAATCATTTCCATCCTTATCTTCACAATTTTTACTTATTGTGTATGTATATGTACCAAAACTTAATAAGGAACTTGGAGTAAAAATCATCGAAAAATCATTTAACTCATAAAAACCTTGAACAGGTGGAGAAATCGAAAAGCTCTGGACACATGAATTAATATTCATAGGTTTATTAAAAACAACGGCTATCTTTTGAGTTCTAGGCAAAGAAGAATCACCCATTCCTGGTGATGCAGAAAGAATTTTAGGACTTTTATCATCCCCTAAAAAAGTTAAATAATTTGCAAAATCTTCATTTGCATTTTTGCAAGAACTATAAACTAATATAGACAAAAAAATTCCGAGTAAACTTATTCTATGAATAGTTGAACGGTTATTTCGAAATAAACTTTTCATTATTTTAATTAGTGTTATTGTATTCTTCAAGTTCTTCAGAAAAATTTTGTTGAATAGAATCATCAACCTGTTTAGTATTCAATCTTATTTGATTTCTAAAAAAATTTGCTAAAACTGAATTTCCTCTTCCTTTTTTATACTCATAAAGCTTTAATTCTAGTGGGTCTATTCCTGCACTAAATCCCAAATCCATTATTGATGTTAAGTAAAAACCTGTAGCGCTTGTCAATTCATCAATAGCTTTGATTAGCTCATATTCAGCTGAATAAAACTCTGACTTTTTAAGAAATCCTGCTTTGTATTTTTCAACAGCAGTCTTCCAAGCTTCTAAAGCTAGGTAAAACTTTGAATTAGAAATTCTGAGTATTTGCCAATTTTCTTTCACTTTACTTTGGCTTTTCAATAATTCAGCTTCTAAATCAATTTCTAATGATTTTCTATTTCTGAGAGCATCCGATAATGAAACTTTTCCTTCTAAAATTTTTCTAGAATAGGAGAGATCATCGAAGAAATTTAATGTGTTGCTATTGTATGCATTGTCCCCTCTTCCCACAAATTGCGGACCGAAACCTGGAATCCTCTGAATACCCGTACCATCAGTTTGAACTCCGTAATTTGTAGATGTTTGGTTTGTAGAGCTTCCAAATTGAGTCGTCACATTTATATTAAAACCGTAAATTTCATTTTCAACTGGTAATGCACCATTGACGTTCTTACCATAGTAGCCACCTAGACTTAGCTTAGGTTTCCAATAATTTTCAGCTAATTCCTTACGATTTTTTAAATTCTCAATACTTACTTTTAATTTTTTTAATTCAGGGCGATTTGCAACTTCAGTAGAATTATTCATCTTATTAAAGTCAGGAGGATATAAAACAAAATCTAAAAGTAATGATTCTTGGAGATCTAAATTTGTTGATAAAGGAAAATGCAATACTTTCTTTAAATTTATTTCAGACTGTTCATTGTTCCCCTCCGTTTTTATTAAGAATAATTCAAGCTCCCGAATTTTTGATTCAGATTCAAAATTTGTTGATTGGTTTACAAAACCTTGTTCAAATTCACTTCTGGTTTCATTTATTTGGGAAAGAGTTTTCCTTAAAAGCTCAGAAAATAATAAAACCTTATCCTTGTTCATAAGATTTTCAATGTAGGCTTTCCTCGATTCTAAAAGAGTTTTATTTCTTGATATTATCCAATCCTGGCTATTGATTATCTCTTGCAGTTTGATAGATTCAATTTCTAATTCTGTTTCTCCTCCGTCGTAAACCAATTGATTTAGTTGCAATCGAATATCATTAAACCGAGAATCAGCTTGATTTTCATTTAAATTTTTTAGACCAAAATATCCCAATGAAAGTCTCGGAAGATAATTTCTCCATTTTTCTGTTGCCATTTTTTGAAATATTTCACGTCTATCTTTTAAACTCTTTAAAACTAACGAATTTGTAACTGCAATCTCTTCCGCATCTTTGAGCATTATCTTCAGAGGCAATTCATTTGGTAGTAAAGAACCGTTCTCCAATAGAGAAATAAAAATTATAAGCAACAATAATACGTTATATGAAAAATATTTCATCTAGCTATATTTTCGAGAATTGGTGAGTGGAAGTTGATCTTTTATTTTGCAGTTGTTATTTTTTTTTGATTTATAAATCTTAAGGGTAATTTCTTATACATTAGGGCTATTTTTTTCAAGTCTTTGAGAAAGTGCTACGTCGCACTTTTTCTAAAAATAGTAAAAAATCTATTCGACATATTATGTCTCATTAATAGTTTTTTATTTAAGGAGAACTTTTTATGAGGGTCTTAAATTTTTGGAATGTGAAAGGTGGAGTTGGTAAATCATCCTTATGCTACCTTACAGGTGAGATTTTAAGAGACGGAGGTAAAAGTGTTTTATTCATTGATTGTGATCCTCAAAGATCTATTACCAAAACCATCTTAGATGATTTGGATGGAAAGATTACTCTTTTTGATATTTTTATGCATGGAAAAAAATTGAATGAATCAATCCTTTCCTCCAAAGGTTTTTCTATTGTACCCTCTAGTCTTAATCTGCTCAGAATCCAAGAGTCTGTAGAACAAAATCGACTTGCGGATGAAATTGAAACTTTAAAGAATAAATTCGACTTTATCTTAATTGATAATCAACCCACTTGGAATTCCATTGTTAGATCCTCAATCCAAGCTTGTGATAGACTCATAATGCCTTCTATGATTTCAATTTTTGATTTAGATGAGGTAGCATTTTCAGTTGCGGAAGCAAGAACAGTAAGAAAATCTTTGCCAATATCGATAGTACTTAATGGTTTAGGGAATGCTGATAAAATCTCTAATGACGAGAAAGATTATATGGATTCTTTTTTATTGAATTTTAAAAATGAATTGGCTAAATCTAAAATACCAAGATCCATTTTAGTAAAACGAATCATTGACAGAGGCGAAAGTTTGTTCGGCAAAGGATCTTCAAAAGAAAAATTTAGACAGGCTATTTTAAACATGGTTCAAGAAATTACTGAATCAAAAATCAAGTTAATGGAAGTTGCTTAATGAAAAGCTTGCGTAAAGTTGGAGAATCTTTTTCTAGTGCGACATCGCACAATCAGGATTTCCAAGAAGTCCTTTTGGTTCCTATTGAAGACATTGATTTGGATGTATCTAAAAATATTCGAGATAGTTATGATTTGGAAGGTCTGAAAGAGTTAGCGAAATCTATTGAAACTCATGGATTGCTAGAGCCAATTGGAATTGAAAAAAACTTAGGTAAAAATGGAAAATATCCTCTTGTTTTTGGATTTCGTAGAGCTCTTGCTATATCAAAATTTACTAATATTAAAATAGTAAGAGCAATAACAGTTCTCTCTTCCTCTAATAAAGAAATAATTCAACTTTTAGAAAATATACAACGGGAAGATTTGTCTGATTATGAATTGGCAAAGTCCTTATACCAAATAAAAAAAGCGAGCTCATTTACAATTGAGGAACTTGCTAGGAACATCGATAAATCAATAGATTGGGTTAAAAAGAAGATGGTTCATGCAAATATTTTAAATGATATAGAAGATATCTCGTCTCCCAATCAGCTAAATACATTAAAAAATTTAACGACACAACAAATAGCCTCTATTTCTAAACTTGCAAAAAATGAAAAAATTCATGCCATAGAAGAAATTGGTAAAGGGAAATCTAAAGTAAAAGATATACGCAACCTATCTTATAAATTTAAGAAAGAAAAAGTCAATTCTTCTAAAAAAAGATACGACCATTTTGATTCAAAAACTCGAATCAAAGAATTAAAGATGCAATTGAAGTCTCTTTATAGTCAAAGAACCAAGCTAAACAACGAAATTGCTAAATACGAATTGGAATTATCCTCTTACTCTTCTTAGGAAATGGTGTAATAATATTTTATAGCATAGCCTTGCTCCTATTCTTTGTGTCAATTACAAGCTACTGGCTCTGATTAAATTATGTCTCATGGAATAAAACGTATTCTATCGCATCAATCACAGAAGATATAAGCCAAATAATTGCAAGAATTAGCCTTAAAAAAAGCACACCTAAACCAAAAAAACGACAGTACTAACAAAAAAAGTTGCAAGATTGTTTAACCAATACTAAAATTGGCATTATTATTAACTTAATCTTTTTTATTGTTTCTTACAATATATTTTTGAAACTATTGAATTTGGTTAAAAACTAAATGAAAAAAAGAAGCTACAAGGATAATAAATTTAATATGAACCTAAACCTTGGATTGACAACCTGTTTTAAAAAAGTTATAAGCTTATTATTAATAATTTCTTTTACATTTTCATACTTTTTTCTGCCTATTAGGATTTACTCCCAGTCAAGCGTCCCAATTTTAAATATTCCAATATTTCAAGAAGCAGACCATTTATTAGGTATTTATGATCAAGCAGATACATTTACTACAGAATCCTCTTGGGATGCCCTTGTGGGATCAAACTTTTTATTAGCTCGTGCCCAATGGGAAACACAAGTAAATTCTCAGATCTCATTAGCATTATCAAGTATCCTTGAGAGCGATGCGTATAACGGAAATGAAACTTATAAAGATTACGTTCTAAAAAGTTTGGAACTTCAAAAATCAGAAGCGGCCCATGAGTGGGAAACAAACGCTTATTTATCAATTCATTATCGGAGAGAATCTTTTTTAGATAAAATTCTAGGACGCGTAGTTCAAGAAACAGAAAATACCACCAATTCTAGCACTAGCCTGAATTCTCAGGAAACCCAGAATCAAATTGGAAGCGAAATTATAAGTTTTGAAAAACTTCAACAAATTGCTGAAAATATTGCTTTAGAAAAGGAGAGGTGGCAAAATAACTATTTATTAAATCTTGAAAATGGCAATCAACAACTAAATGATGCCTTCATAACTTATAGCAATGATTATGATGCAATCATCAATTCTCTTGCTGCGGAAGATATGCAATTCCAACAAAATATAAATATTTTAAATCAATATAAGCAGATAGTTAGGAATAATATCCAAATAGAAATTACAAATATGCTTTCTGATTTAGGAACGAATGGTTATTATTACACTGTTACTTGTGATGCAAATAATTTATGTAATAGAAGTACTTCAGTCAAAAATGCAGATGGTTTAGCTTTAGAGGCACTTATAAATACAATACAAGGGCAACTAGACACAAATGCTCCACTTTCAGTTATTTCAGAAACTATGCGAAATTTTTTAGCGGATAGAAGAACAGATGCAATAGCCACCTACAATTATTGGGATGCGTTAACTATTACTAATGGACCAAGTATCAATCAACCTGGGTTTTATGGTTATTTGCCTGATTTCTTTGGTGGAAGTGGATTAAATACAGGAAATTCTTTAAATGACGGGGTTAACTCTCCAAGCCAATATTTTGCTGCAAATGGCATAGATCCACTTTCTAGTATGGGGGTTAATTATCTGACTGGAATAGCTCGATACCTAGATTCAGGCAGGACCAACACATCTGTGTTAAGCTCAGCAATCTCTTCTGCCTTAGGTCTTTCACCTAACAAGTCACTTTATCAGGTTTTTACCGCAGACTTAGTTGCTGATGATAGAGGCTTTATGAATCTCCAAAATGCAAAGTTTGATGTTACGAGAAACGGAGGAAATCTATGGAGTAGCAATGGAAATTGCCCTGGATCTCCATTGCCTAACTGCTCAAGCAGGAAGTTTCACATGATAAAAAATTGGAGTGATCGCTATTCTGAATCTGGAATAAACTCATTATATGTAGCTGGCGCTTATGTTAATCCAGGTGGATCAGGATACGGATCTATAGTAGGGTGGGGGGGTTATTATGCACAAACTAATGCTCTTGAAAATGGTCTCCCTTACGGACCAGGCGGAGTAAGAGTTGAATTATCTTTTAGTCTCTTAGATGTCAATGCCCAAAATAATGCATCAATTTATAATGGATATGTTAGTAATTTTAATCCAGTGGTAGCTAATTGGACCAACAATATTCTTCCTGCAATAACAAATTGGGAAAGTCAAGTTGCTGAGTATGAATCAACTTATGCAGCATGGCAAGCAAATGCTCTTTCTGTTCAAGCAGAAGCTAATGCCCAATTTGAAGCAGGTATTCTATCTATTTCCATTGCTCGATCCAAGTTTCAGGAAGAAATGTTAGCTGAAAAGCAAGCTGGGGATCTTAAATGGAATGAAATAGAAAATCTACTCACAAAAGCCAACAATTCTACTGAAAATTCTATTAAGTTAATGAGCTTATTAGAAAATAAACCGAAGGGAGATTTTCAAACAGTTGTGCCCAATATTGGCGATAAACTTAATCTTCCTGAGATACCAACGGATTTAATAGGAGTAAGTCAAACTAATACGACAGATCCCAAAATACTTGAAAATTTTCTCAATTCTTTTCAGCAATCGATCTTAGGATCTAAAAATATTACTATGGCAAATATCGCAAATCGAGATGCGATAAAAACAAGAAATGATGCCATCAATACCATGCTTCAAAATATAGAAGACGCTGAAAGGTATAGGATTCTAGAAAATGCATCGGATATTTACGAAAATCAAGGTGATAAAACTAAAAGCTTAGAAGCTACCTTAGCAGAATGCGCATCTTCAGGTGGAGATAGATCAAAATGTAGTATCTATTATGCGGGAGGAAATGATTCCAATGGAAATGTTACTTATGACTCAGAAAATGGAATAATCGAGTATAGAAGAAATATTTATAATGGAACAGCTAATTACAATGGTGGAGATGCTACCCAGACAAGTTCATACTCTGGAGGAAGAACTGAAAGATCATCCTATTTCGTTGCACCTGCTTCAATTGCTTTAACTTCCACTGGGGATGTTTTCTCTAATTGGAATTATGATTCCTTCTTTCAACAGAATCAACTCGCTTACACAGAATTCAATTCTGCATTTAATACAAGTGCAAATGGATTCAGTAACCAAATGATTTCTATTGAATCAATGAATAATGCAAATTATTCAAATTATTTAAGAGACCGTCAAAATAAAATTGAACAAGCGAATATGATCAATGATTTAGCAGTTACGCTAATGACAGGTGGAACTTTTGCATCTTGGGCGAAAGGAAAAGTTGAAGGTATGATAAAATCAGAGATTGCAACTGCAATCTCTCAAGCTACAGGGGGAGCTGTCAGCCCCGACATTATAATCGCACTTTGGGATCATAGACAAGCACAAAAAGCTAAGAAGGAAGCGGAGAGAAGAAAAACAATTCAAGTTGTTCAAACTGTAGCTACTGTAGTAGCAGTAGTTGCAGTCACAGTTGCCACAGCTGGAGCAGGGGGACCAGCAGCTGCAACAGCTGGAAGCTCGGCCGCAGCAGGTGGAACAGCCGCAGCAGGTGGAACAGCCGCAGCAGGTGGAACAGCCGCAGCAGGTGGAACAGCCG
>JAKRSH010000009.1:29952-30875 GCA_022402465.1 Leptospiraceae bacterium
AGCAGGTGGAACAGCCGTAGCAGGTGGAACAGCCGTAGCAGGTGGAACAGCCGTAGCAGGTGGAACAGCCGTAGCAGGTACTACTGCTACTATTGGTGGAACTTTGATGTCTGCTGCATCGGCGGTTGGAACTTTTGTAACTACAACTCTTCCAACCATGGTTGTTAATGCGGTAGCTGCTATACCTTCTATGGTTGCCTCAGTCCCAACTATGGTTGTAAGTTCTATTAATTCTGTTCTGGCTAATTCTGTAGCGCTGACAGCTGTCAGTGCAAATACAGCTGTTCAAGTAGCTGCAGGCTATGAATTGAACGGGACTAATGGTGCGATTGCTGGTTTAATCAACGGTTCATCAACAGCTCTTGGAGTAGGAGGTGGACTAGGTGTCCATGTAAATGTTGAAGATGGACAATTCTCGGGTGGATCAATTGGAATCAGCACCTCGGGTGGATCAAGTTTAGGCGTAAGTGTTTCTTCATCGGGGGAAATAGGCGGATCCGTAGGTTTCGGTGGAACCTTCGGTTCGGATGTTGGTTTTGGAGTTTCCTTTGGAAGTGGGCAACCTACATCAGCGCATTTATCAGTAGGAGATGGTCCTAACAGTGTTCATATTGGAACGAGTGGTGTAAGCTTAAATACGAATATTGGTGGTGCCAATGTAGGTGTGGGAGTAAGTGCTGATGGATCATTGACTGGCACAATAGGTAGCAATTATTCACCGAATACAGGCTATAATGTAAGTTTTGGAAATGGGCAACCTACAACAGTTAATATTTCTGTAGGAAATGAGAATAGTTCTAGTACTCTACAAGTAGGATCTAATGGGGCAACCTTAAATTCGAATGTTGGTGGTTCGAATATGCAAGTAGGAGTATCATCGAATGGTTCAGTTTCGGGTAGCGTAAGTGGCAGTTTTGGAGCAA
>JAKRSH010000009.1:30975-52550 GCA_022402465.1 Leptospiraceae bacterium
ATACAGGTTATGATTTAAGCTTTGGTAATGGTCAACCTCCGTCTGCAAATGTAACAATACAAAACGGATCAACCAATGCTCAAGTTGGAACTAGTGGTGCCACCGTAACTTCGACAGTTGGTGGCTCCAATGTTGCAGTAGGTGTCACAGCTGATGGTTCGGTATCTGGAAGTGCAAGTGGAAGCTTTGGAGCAAATACAGGTTATGATTTAAGCTTTGGTAATGGTCAACCTCCGTCTGCAAATGTAACGATACAAAACGGATCAACCAATGCTCAAGTTGGAACTAGTGGTGCCAGCGTAACTTCGACAGTTGGCAGTTCCAATGTTGCAGTAGGTGTCACAGCCGATGGTTCCGTATCGGGTAGTGTAAGTGGTAACCTAGGGGATAATACTGGATATGGTGTAAGCTTTGGAAGTGGACAGGCTACAACAGTTAATGTTACAGCAGGAAATGGAACGGACAGCGTACAAGTTGGAACGAATGGTGTAAGCTTAAATACGAATATTGACGGAAATCAAGTATCCGTCGATTCCGATGGAAACACAACAATTAATGGATCTACACCTCAAGAAATTATTGATTCGATTGATTTAATGAATCCGCTTACTTTTGGAATAAGCCAAGAGGAATTTACTAACTTAACTGCGGGACTTGCTATTGATGAAGTCAACGGTTTTGTGGACTTTTTAAATGAATACCCTGATGATCTGGCTGCGTTAGGACTTGTGGGTATGTTAGGTGCCTATCTCTTCACAATCAGAAGAAGGGAGGAAGAGGAAAGGGTAGAAGGGGAAAATGAAGAAGATGAAGTGGAAAATAATGAGGAAGAAGGAAGTCTTGACGAAAATGATTCAAAAGACGAAATTTTAGAAAGAGAAGCTACGATAGATTTAACTGGTGATAATGAAAGTAGTGAGTCATCTAAAATAGATTATGAAAAGGAAAGAAGGGCGCTCATAAATTCATTACCTGAGGAAGAAAAAAAGAGAATTTTCGCTGAAGAACAAAAAAAAGCAAATAATAATATTCCTGTTTTAGTAAATCAAATAAAAGAAAATACCACAACGATATTCAACGATAGATTTGATGCTGCTCTTAAAGTTGTAGAATCTTTAAAATTATGGTCAAAGAACGGAAAAATTACAAATCGAAAATCCATTATCGAAAACGGATATAATATAAGGCTCAAACAGGATAAAGAAATTCCTAGAATTAATGGCGAAATCAGTTTATTGGCAAACGACCTATCTAAAAGAGAATATAGAGGAAACAATTTATCAAAAATCCGTGAAAAAGAAATGAAAGGCTTTAACTTAACTACTAGTAGTGGACTCTCTAAAGCTTATCTCCACACTTATAATGAATTAAGTAACTTAGGAGAAAATTATGATAGCGTTTTATCAAAAAAGGAACTTGCCAAAATAGGAAAAAATGGAAATTATGCAGACCTTTACAAAATGATACCGCAGAATATTAAATCATCTATAGAAAAAAAGTTAATTGAGGAAGGATTAAAGCCCGCTTTTGAAAATATGCAAGATAGCGAAATTTTAAAATCAGCATATGAGAGAGTTGTGGTGACTCAATATCTAGAATCAAAAAAAATCAATCAGCTAAAATCTAATATTAAAACCAAAGCTGAACAAATCGCATCCATTAAAGAAAGCATTAGGACAAATGTTACCGAATATTATGATAAATCTTCAATTGTAATAAAAGAAAATTTAACTTTTGTAATTCCAAAACTTGATGAAAACGATAAGCCTATTATTTTAAAAAACGGGAAAGCAGCTGTAGAATCTATTAGGTATGATGACCCTAATTTAACCAAAAAACAAAAAGAACTAATAAGCAAGGCAAAAGAAGACAAACTTGCATCTAAAATAACAAAAGAACAATCAAGTGCAATTAAGTTACTGAATGCGAGTGTTCTTAATATTGTTGATGTAAAATCTTTAGAAAGAGCCATCGAAATAGAACGAGAAATTCTTCTTCGTGTTCCGCCTGAAAAGATTAGAGAAATTTCTTCTCGCGAAAAAGATGAAACAAAAAAGAATAAAGAGATTCAGGAATACATAGAAGGTCTCAAAAAGACTCACAAAGATCGATTAGAAATATTGGATAGCTTTGATATTGAAAATAGAGTTAAGGAGTTTGTTGATCCATCTAAAATGAGTCAAGGAAAAAATGGAGCAGTGTATCAACAATTAATAACTACATATAAAATTTTTAAAAATATTGATATTAATGAAGCAATAAGTAAAATTTCAGATCCAAATAAAAAAGAAATTGCAATAGAAGCCATTTCTTTTATTCAAAATACAAAATCAGCTGAAGAATTTGCTAATGGCAGTCAGGCTGCTCTTTGCAATGTGATTTCAGCTTGGGAAGCTGGAAGAATTGCTGGGAGACCTGAGTCTGAGGTGAATCCTAATTTTTCTGAATTCTATGTTGAGCAAGTACTTGCAGGGAACATCAAATTGGACAATTATGGAAAAGGAATAAACAAAGTTGATGGAGTATTCTACAATAGTTATAAACCTTATCTAGAACCTACAGAGCGTTTGGGGGAAAAGAATGATTTATACGATAAATTAGATGTGACAAAAGTTAAAACAATTTTGGAAAGCACAGATGCCCAAGTAGCCCAGGTTTATCTAGACTATGAAGGTGATCAAGATGGTAACCATTTTATCATTGCTTACAAAAATGCGAATGGAGTATGGACATTGAAAGATCACAACTTACCTAATGGCAGTTCCAAGGTAGGTTCTGATTTGGTAGAAGCACTTGATAAAGGAAAAATTAAAGATATTCGATTAGTAAAACCAAGGAGTAATTGATGAAAAAGATAGTAGTGTTAATATTTTTGTGTGGATTGTATGCTTGTGACACAAATAGCCTAAAGACAAAAGAAATAAGCAAAGAGTTACATAAATACAGTGGTTATTACTTTATGGATGATCAACTTAAACGACTGGGTAATTATAGCATCCCAAATAAAGATTCGATCTGGTTTGCCCGATTGGATATTAGTAACTCTCGAGTAGAATTGATAGATGGTAATTCATGGAAAATAGTCAAGATACTTGAATTAATACCTTACAAAGAAAAAGTTTTCTACATAAATGGATTTGATAATCTTTTTTTATATTTGCGTATAGTGCATGATAATGATAAAGGGCAGCATGGTTTAAACTTTATTAGTGATAAGGATAATGTTCAAAAATATATTACAGGTGGTTATTTTGTTTATGATATTAAATCCATAGAAGATTGTAAGCGCTATCTTAAAGATTGGAAAGGGGAAGCAGAAGAAACAAATTGCAAAGATTGCTATGGTCCTCCGTAAAAAATTGATTCATCCATTTAATTACAAATAAAATAAATCACCAAATCCGATTTAATACTTATTTAAAAGATATTACTTTAGATTCTGATTTTGAGTTTAACTTGTAAATATAAGAATTGGATCCAATTTTTATCTACTGTGTAGCCTATGTGATAAATATTTTCTTCAGATGTTTGACTAACTAACTTTCTTGTAATGGGAATAGTAATTACTAATCATGCAACTATGTTAAAAAAAATTTCAAAAGCACCTAAAACCTTAAGAATTCTGTTCTATTTTAGTTTTATCCTATTTGTGATTGGATCCATAATTTATGGAATCCAGTTATTACTCAAATCATCCTTTACTTCTCAAATCCAATGCATATCGGGTGACTGTAAGGCAGGATTAGGAAGAATCATTTTTCTGAATGGGGAGGTTTATGCTGGTAGACTCAAAGATAAATTACCTCATGGAAAAGGTCATATTCAGTTTTCTAATCGAGGTTTTTATAAAGGGGAATGGAAAGAAGGAAAGATTGATGGGTATGGAATTTATCAGTATCCAGATAGTACTAAGTTTATAGGTCAATTCCGTAAGAATAAAAGAGAAGGTTGGGGGAAGCTAGAGATTGGGGATTACTCTTTAGAAGGTATGTGGAGTTCCGATTCCCTGAACGGACAAGGTATTCTAACGGATCCTGAAAGAAAAATGAAAGGTATTTATGAAAGAGGTATCCTAGTTCAAGGTATAGGAATCATTATTTACCCAAATGGAACAAGGTATGTTGGAGAAGGACTAATGGGAAAGAGGAATGGACTCGGAAGAGTGGAATCCTCGGAAGGGAAATTACTGGAAGTAGGGGAATGGAAAGATGATACAAAAATTAAATAACCTTGTGGAATCATATGAATTCTACCTTTTTTACAATATTAAATTAGTTTTTGCAAAAGATATCGAACCTTATAAAAGAATAGAATTAAATGTCTTATTTAAGAACAGCTTCTACTCATTAATCAATATTCATTTAACTTTTTTCACCATATGGAATTTTGCATACTTATTGAAGTTTGAGTTTTACCAACAAAAGAACCTAACAAATGAAACTCTATTAATTCTTAAAAAAATAAATTATCTGGCATTTTTATTAAATAATTATCCTTTAAACCAAATCTTAATTCTTTCAATGATTATTTTATATATAACTTTTTTTATAGGATCTTACAAATTAGGAAATTTTGTAATTGGAGAGCCTTCTATGAGTTGGAAGGCAGCTTCAGTCTTAGGATTTATATCATTTTTTCCCTATCAGATTTGCATGCTCATTATGAATTTTATAACAAGTTACTTTTTTACAAGTGATTTAGAAATGGATCATTGGGTTCGTCAGGCTTTTGCTTCATTCAATTTTTTATTACTAATAGTTTGTTTTTTCGCAAGTTTATACATTTTTCTTAGAATTTGCAAAATTGTAACAAATTTAAATAAAAGAAAAAGCCTACTTGTTAGCATACTTCCATTCTTTCTGATATTTTGTATTCTTGTTTTAATTATTAATATTTTATAATTATTTTTCTTCTAGTTCAGCTATCTTTTTCTTAGCTTCTTTTACTGCTATTGAATTTGGATCTAGCGACTTGTTGATGAATAATTGAAATTGCTCTATGGCTTCTTTTTTCTTATTCCACTTCCAATATGCTATTCCCATGTTATAATGGGCTTCAGGAATAGGCATCGAAGAATATTTAATAGCTTGCTTATAATTGTTTACGGACTTTTCATATTCATCCATTTCTGCGTAACAAATTCCTAAGTTGTAGTATCCTCTTGAATAATTTAATTCTATTTCATTGGCAGCTGAAAATAAGAGAATTGCACGTTTATAGTCTTTCTTGCTTAGATAGATGGCACCTTGGTTATTTACATAATCTGGGTTCTTAGGGTCTAACTCAGCTGCTTCTTTGAATAGATCTAGGGCTTGATCAGGATTTGACTTTGCTATTTCCATTGCTTGGCTATTTAACTTTAATGCTCTATCTTTCACTGCATTTGGTTCAGGTGATTGTATACAAGAAAGAAAAAGACCATAAACTGTTAATACATACATCTTTCTCATGCATTCGACTTCCTTTATAAAATAACATAAATTCAATTAAATTACTTTATTTAGCTATGTCATTAAAAAACTATTGCATTATAATAATTAATAATAAAATTTTATTAATAGAGGCAGAATTTTGAGAACTGGATTGAAGAATAAAAAATTAAGTAATCATTTGACACTTTTAATATTTTCGTTTCTATTTTTTTTTCATTCTCACTGCAAAGATGGTGTAACCATTCAAAAGTCCTACCTTTCTGGAAAAATTGCATACGATGCAAAAAACTTTCAACTTGCAAAACGCCATTTAAATGAAGTTTATGAGATCGATTCGAGTTTTAAAAATACCAGAATCTTGCTAGGAAAGATTTATTTTTTTTCTAATGAATTTAACAAATCATACAAAATGTTCGAAGAAGAATACAAATCAAATCAATATAACATTGATTCCAAGTTATGGCTTGTCAAATCTGGAATTATGTTAAATAAAAATTTCGACATGTATTTGAATTTGCTTGAAGAAGTAATAGAATTGGATGAGTCCAATGCAGAAGCTTGGTTTTTGAGAGGACTACTTTTTGAAAAAAAGGGCAAAATAGACCAGGCTATTTTTTGTTACCGTCAGGTAGAACTATATGAGACACAATTAATTTTAGCTAATATCCAATTGGCTAAAATATATAAAAAAGCAGGGGTAAATAATAACTATTTGGAGACAAAAAAAAAGATAATCCAACTAGCAAACAATAAAAAACAATTTCAAAGTGAAATAGAAGCCCTATCGCAATAATTTATGTTTACTCCAAGTTTGCCTAAAAGTTGATTAATTAAATTTTTTTACAAAAAATTCTACTTTCAGGGTCCAAAACCTTTCTAGATGTAAATATTTCTATTAATTCCATTGAGGGATAATGGTTTTCGCTTAGGCATTTCTTAATTCCTGAATCAATATCCAATTTATATCGACCTTCTAATATAGTAAATGTTCCATCTAAAGGATTTCTATACATTCCATAACCGACAGGGAAATCGAAAGGTTTCCAAAGCGAGCCTATTAACAAAATTATTATCGCAATAAAAAAATAAAGATCAGAAAATTGAAATTTACGAAATACTAAAATAACAAGAAACAGAAATGGGAAAAAAACTGAATTAATGTAAGTCCATTCCTGAAAATTTTTATAAAGAAAGATTGATAAGACTCCAACTGAAATAAAATTATATTTTTTAAAAAAATTTAATATTTTTACATGAATTAATATATATACTGAAAACAAAAGAATGCCATTCCCAATCAAAAAGTTTAAATAATCGTTATGAGTGGAATGAAATTTAGAAGCTAAATTCAAGCCTCTTAAATAATTCTCATTCACCCAACCATATGAATCCAACCCAAACCCAGAAAGTGGGGCCAATTTGAAAGCCTCGATTCCAGAAATAAGATGATCCTTTCTTGCTATATCCACATTGGGAAATAAATAAATTACAACAAAAGGATAAAAAATTGAAAATACGATATATAATATTGGTAATAATGATTTTGATTTATTATTTGGGAGCTTACTAATAAATATGGCGGTTACAATCGCTAAAAAAAAAGAAAACATTGCTCCTCTAGATCCAATAGCTAATAATAAAACAGTTAATACCGAAAAAATTAATGATTTACTAATTAAAGAAAATGAATGATTCTTATAAAAATATGCTAACATTGGAAGAGACGAAATGATATACATTGAAAACCAAGATCGATTCCAAAATAATGATTTAACGGATGTTAAAATTCCAATTGAACTAAAATGGTTTATATGTCTATCGGTATAACTAGAAATCCAAATCTGAAAATTATCTAAAGACACCTGGACATAAGAAAATGACCATTCTAGAAAAGCTATGCAACATAAAAATAAAAAGGAGGTGATTATACCTTTTTGTAAATACTTGCGATAAGAGAGCCTAGATAACCCAACAAATATTAAAATTGAAAATCCTAAAAATAATAAAAATCGATTCAAAGAGAAAAATGGTTCAAGTTCGGACGATGATAAAAAATGATATAAATTTATTCTATAATGCTCCCAGTCTTGAATAGAATGCAAATTTGTGATAATTGGCAAAATAAGAATTATAAGTATCTTTATGGGAGTTTTATTGATTGATTTAGCTTTTTCCAAGGTTTCGAACGCGAAATAAATAGCAGATATTATTATAATATAATTTCCAAACTCTATAAACCTACCTCCAGGATGATTTCCTTGAAAAATCAACAACCAGGGAAGAATAAAAAATAGTCTTTTTGGAATAAATAAAAGAATAAGAATCCAAACAATGAGAATTATAAGAAATAAATACCTAAAATTCAATGGATAATATGGCAATAAATTAAAAGAAGGTATTATGAAGGCTAAAGCCAGTAGACTTTTGAAAAATTTTAGCATGCGAATTGTGTTTTAATTTTGAATTGTATTTTTTAAAAAAAGTATTAAATTTTTCTTTTTATGAATTATAAAAATCAGTTATTTCTGTTATTTAATATTCTAGTTAAAATATAAAGTAATTTTTATTTTATTATTTACTAAATTTACTAGTTTAATCTAAAAACATGTGAGTTTCACAAAAGCCACTTCATGATACAAATAGAATGCTTTTTTGAATTAATTTCAAGATAAGGGACATAATAAATGAAATTTTAAGTATATTTTGATTTTGATAATTTGAAAAAATTTACTAAAACAAAAGCGATCTAAGTAACTTCCTAATAATAAGTCAAGCTTAAAATACTATCCTCTAAACTTTAGATTGAACCTTTCTAAAAATGTATTCTAATAAGACTTTACTTTGAATGTATAATGGAAATCTATAACTTAATTAAAAGCCTGTTTTCTATATCGAATGATTTTGGAAGATGTTCTAAAGCTTCAATAAATTAAAACAACTTATTTAATATAAAAGAAAATACTACATCTAGAGTTACATTTTCTTCAATTAAGTGATCAATCCATGTTAGTATTT
Organism: Leptospiraceae bacterium; assembly: GCA_022402465.1. GTDB lineage: Bacteria > Spirochaetota > Leptospiria > Leptospirales > Leptospiraceae. Next base: position 39,423 of record JAKRSH010000009.1, read on the forward strand.
TTTGCTTTCTACCATCTAAATTTCTTTAAAACCCAGAATCCAAATATCACATTTAATTTTATTGGAAGCTCTAATGACTTAGATAGTTTCGTTTTCTTTCCTATATTTATTTTTATAATTATTTTTAACCGGTCTATATAATATAAACCGCATATTTTCTTGCTATTTATAATCTTTCCAGATCTGTGAATTTAGCTATAATTTCTTCGATAAACAACACGTTTGTGTTGAAATTCAAAACTTTTTGTCTCATCTATTGTTTCTAAATCAGGTTCTTTAAGTTTGTAGTAAAAAGATGATTTCGTATATTTAAAAAGTTTTAGAGATTATCGACATTGTTTGAAATAGTATATTTCATCTTAAGAACGGAATTAATTTCTCTCCATTTTAAATTTTTGTATGCCATGAGAAACCTAGCATTAAATTTGCTCGACTTATTAGAAAATCTTAAATATCCATCTTTAGCACGTATATCATTTTACAAAAGAGAGATCAGGCTGCTTACCTAAACCTATGCTAATTACTTATGTTCGTTTTATGACAATTCATTTCATCCAAAATACAATAGCGAAATTATTCCCCCCATCGATGAATTTCTGAATTAGCTGCACATCAATTTTAATAGTCTTTAAAAATCATAAAAATAATATTAAATAAATAAGCTTCTTTCTCTATAGTATAACGAGAAGCATTACAATTACGTTATCAGTGCCAAGATGAATTCAATTATTTTTCAAACGATTTAAATACATTTGAATTCAATTTTTTTCATTTTTTTACAAAAAAAGCTTGTACTTATCCAATTAAAGGGAAGACTGTATTTAAAGATCCATAAGATCCTTTGTTTCAATTCCTTGGGGGAGAGTCGAGACTCCCCAAGGAGATCTTCTTACCTAGTTCATTAAAACCCATTTTTTACAATACGACATAATTTTTATTTGACAAAGATCTACCTCTCTGTACATGGTAATTTCTATTAGGATGAGACATAATCCTGATCGGCTTTCTCGACAATTGCCGCATGAAACAAAGGATATTCGTTAAATATCCATTTATTTTTCGGTTTAAAAAACCACTCATGAGCCTTGCCGAAGGTATGTCCTCAGAGAGTTAAAGGATATATTATGAGAACAGGAACTTGGATTTCCGACAAAATCGGAAGTTTACCCATCAATTCTTCTGCAAAAATCATTTTGGCAGAGATAGACAACTTACATAAATCGAAAGGCTGCAATGCAGGCAATAGCCACTTTGCAAAAATCTTGGGGGTCTCTACCGAAACGGTATCCCGCATCATTTCAAAACTTCGAAAGCTAGGATATGTTAAACAGATTCATTTCGATGGAAGAGTAAGAACTCTAGAACCAGCTTTTGAAATTGTATTCGAATCGAAGGAAAAGATCAACTCCGCTCAGACGATCGAATCAAATCGGATTCCTCAAAAAGGTCAAAGCAGGAATGATGCTCTAAACAATGCAGCTTTTGCGATTCAACAGAATCCTTTGTACATTAAAGAACAGTACAAAGAAAAAATTAAAGAACCTCTAAAATTTAAAGATTCAAAATTGATAAATCAAAATTCATTTCTAAAATTTCTAGAATGGAGCAAGGAGAAGTTTTCTGGATCTACCAAAGAAGTCTTATTAGGTTTGGATTCAATGGATTCTCTTTTGAAATGTGAGAATCGAACTATTCAATTTGCTTGGGAGAATTGGAAATGAGCGAAAAAGCATTAGAATTTTTTAAGGATATATTTAAAGGAAGACTTAGCCATCCGATATTTTCATCGTATTTAATTTGTTGGTTTTTACAATATTTTGATGAGCTTGTTAATTATTTTAATCTATTGAGTTGGAATACTTTTGAAGCTAACGCATATTTGACTATTTTCGTAAGCTTTGGAGGGATTAATTGGAATACATTTTCTTTACTTATCTTAGGTCAAATGGTATTAAGACATTTATATTCTTTCATTCAAGAATATATCGATCGAAATTATCTGAGGTGGAAAGAAGAGTATTTTAGTCGAAAAGAGTTTTTTACTTTCAAAATTCAAAACAAAAAATATGAAGAAGATTTTAAAGATTTCAAAAAAGAAAGTTTAAAAATAAGAACTGAATTATACAAAACCTTACATTCAATCTTGGAAAATACAACTAAAGATAACTATATTTTAAGAACTCAAATTAAATTAAATGATAGAGATATTTTGTTTTTTAATTTTTCAAAAAATCAAATTTTAAAGCAAAATGATGTTATTCCTGATGATTGTATTTTCATAGGAAGAGTAGTAAGAAGAATTTCTGAATTTATATACTTAATAGAATTTAATTATAGTTTTGAAATTGAAAATTCAAGTATAGAATCAGAAACTAAAGATTTAATTTTTCTTCGAGTTTCAAATAATAAATACTTTTCAGTAGATAGAGGTTTACATCATTCAATAGGGATATTCGAGTCTATTAATGATGGAAAAGTTAAATATAAAGCTGTTTTAGGAAACGAAGCTAGAAAGTTATTTGAAACGAAAAAATCAATTTTTGAAGCTAATATTAAACCAATATTTACGGACTTAGATTTCGATTCAATGTTATCTAGCTTTAATTAAATAAATATAATTAACTTCCCATAATAAAGATTACGTCGCATTAGATGCAATTAGGATTTGAGCGTACTCGTACATACTTTACAGTTCTGTCTCAAAACATGCTTTACAATCTATTACAAATCTATTGCTCCATAGCTAACTTAGTAGAAGCATATCATTAAGTACCTATCTGATATTTCTTCAAATCTAATGATTACAACTATAATGAATCGGTATTTTCGATTTGATAGCTTGTAGATTTTTCCGATACCATTTGCCGAGAAAATAGGGTTTTGCAGGGTTTTTCCGTTTTTCCCGATTTGATAAATACATTATTCAAATAAGCAAGGCGAAGATTGGACAAAGTCTCTGTTATATTGGAATTTTAGTATTTCGATTTTCAATTAAAAATGCATGAAGAGTTGGTTAATGAAATCAATCCTTATTTATACAAGAGTTGTCTTTTCTTATCTACTATTATCTATCAAGCGATTATTATACTCCAACTCGAGATTGTTTTTATATTTGTTGAGTTCGTCTTCTATCGTCCTCTCGAAATCTTCTATAATCTTTTTTTTCTTTATATCATTATCATTTTTCTTAAGAAATTCCCAACTTCCTGTCTGCAATATTATTTGAAAGGCGAATTTAACTTCTTGGCTCGTTAGTTTAGTTCTCTTAGAGTTAACTTGATTTAGCCACTTTGAAAGTAGTTCATAGCATGCAGAAGTTATATTCTCGGCTGTGGATCTTAATTTTTGGTAAAGGACTTGCTTCTCAAGATCTAGGGCTTTTCTGAAGGATTCGCCTTCTGGTCTATTAAGCCAATTATTTACAGTACTATATGATATTTGTGCTATCTCAGATGCCTCTTTCCAATTCTTCCCTTCGAGTAAATGAAGTGATAAGACTTTCCATTGGATAGGGCTAAGGTTTTCATGAGCAAGTAATTCCTGTTCGGGCAGAACAATAGTTTCCTTTGTTCTAGCTTTTTTAGAATTGGTTGAATTTTGTTTAATTTGCTTCATTCCGATATCTCCTTTTAATAGGGAAGGACTAAATAACTATACGCTTAAAATGTCAAGATTAAAAATAAACTTCCAACTATTTGGAGTAATTTTGCTAATTAAAGCTTTAAAATGATTAGAAAGTAACCTAACACCTACCGTGAGGACAATGTTGCCCTAACGGACAGAATGATTTGAATTGGCGATTAGAGGCATTTTAGAAAATTGGATTGATACTTATTTTTGTTCGTTATTGTCAATTTGTGGATCAATAGATTTCTGGAAACAACTAGATCTTTCTATATCTCAATCGAGGTCTTTTACACTGAAGGTAAAAAAATAAATCAATTGTATCAAATTTATAAATCTTTGGAAAGACTTTTTATGGGATTTGAGTCGCGTCCTAGTAGCGACTCAAAATATTAGGTGTTAAACCATGAGTCGCTAGCTAGTATGCCGTTCTTGAATCGCTAGCTGGAGTGCCATTCTATATATAGAAAAGAACAAATAGAAAATAACATATAAGAAGGCGTAAGAATAGAATAATCTTTAAAATTTACTGTTAGATCACAAATGAAATTTAATTATTTAAGCAAGCTTTGTTATAATCTCATTTTAAAATCAATTTTAAGCCATTCTTTTTTGTTTCATTAGGTTTGCCCTATTAATCTTATCGAAAGCTCCCCAAAATTGATTGTGGAAGGAATTTTTGACTATTTAGAGAGCGTAGATGATCCTAATTTCAAAAAATTAATTTTTAATTGATTTTTTAAAATTAGGTACTAGGATCTATTTTCAAATCTAATGAAAATTCTTACGACCACCTAATTCCATAGTTATCAGTATAATCAATATCTAGTAAGTTCAAAGAAAACTGCTTAAAATTAAGCACGCGTTAAGTTTTATATAATAAAAACTTTGTCCTTTTTATGGTCAAAATTATCCTGTTTTTCAGAATGCTGAAGAAAATTTATCGACGCGAAATATATAACGGTAATTTTCATTACTATATAAGGTTATGTTATATCAATATTTCGTTTTTATAACTGAAACAAAGTTAAATAAGACATTGTTAACCTTCCCAAGAAGAGAATATTTAGAATGAAAATATCAAACGTAACAATAAGTTCATATCGCTCAATAACTTCCGCATATAAATTGCCTTTATCAAATTACTCAGTTTTAATCGGTCCAAACAATGAAGGGAAAAGCAATATTCTTAAATCTATTGTTTCTGCGCTAACAATTCTTTCTCAGAACAAAAAAGATATAAAAGAAAAAGGAAGGAAAGCTACTTATAGTTATTCAGATTTAAAAGATTTTAATTTCAATTGGAAAAGAGATTATCCGGTCATTTACCAAGATTCTTATCCAGATGGTAGATCTGAGTTCACATTGGAGTTTGAATTAAATGATGTTGAAAAAGAAAATTTTCGATCTAAAATAAAAATTAACATTAACTCAGATTTAAAAGTAAAACTTTCGCTTGGAAAGGATGATGTAAAAATTCGCATTCTAATGAAAGGCCCTGGAAGTGCCTCCTTCAATAAAAAAATAAATGAAATCGTTGAATTTATTAGTAATAATATTTCTATCGAATATATACCATCTATCAGAACTTTTGAACTTTCATTGAATATTGTTGAAGACCTTGTGGCAAGTGAGTTAAAAAATTTAGAAAATGACCCAATTTATCTTTCCCTAATTAATCAGATTGTAGAAATACAAAAGCCAGCCTTAGAGAGGCTAAGTAGTAGACTTCAAGAAACAGTTAAAAATTTTATACCAAACATTTCGAATATAATAATAAATACAGAAAATAGCTTACAGCATGCTATTCGAAATTCCAGTAGAGTACTTATTGATGACGGAAACCTAACAGAATTAAAATACAAGGGTGATGGAATAATTAGCTTAACGGCCATATCATTACTAAAATTATTAAGTGACGAAAGCAAGGGTCAAAAATCAATTATACTAGCAATAGATGAACCAGAATCCCATTTACATTCTGGCGCAATACATTCACTTAAAAAAATTCTACAAGACATATCCGAAAATAATCAGATTATCATCACCTCTCATTCAGCCATACTTACAGATAGAGAAACAGTTAAGAATAATATCTTAGTAGAAAAGGGAAGTGCCTCTGTAGTAAGAAATATAACTCAGGTAAGAGAAGCATTAGGAATTATTTTATCTGAAAACCTAATAGGTGCAGATCTAATTCTCATTCTCGAAGGTGATGAAGATATAGAACTCATGAAATCTTGGATTACAAAAAAATCCTCGAAAATAGCAAATGCAATAAACAGAAATAAATTAATTATCGATGTAATGGGAGGAGCGTCAAATCTAATATACAAATCGTCTTTTTATAGGTCGAATTTGTGTAAGATTATAGCATTTCTAGATGATGATGACGCTGGAAGAACTAGTGTTCAAAAAGCTAAGGATGCCAATATAATAAAAGAAAATGATTACTATCTTTGCAAAGCTAAAGGCAGAAATAAATCCGAAATTGAAGATCTCATTAATCCGGATATTTATTCAGAATTAATTTTAAATGAATATGGTGTAAATATACAATCTAATCCTATATTTAAGGATACAAACTTAATCTGGTCAGACAGAATAAGATTAATTTTCAAATCTAGCGGAAAACTTTGGGATAAAAAAATCGAAATGGATGTAAAATACAAAGTAAACAGCTCAGCTTCAGCAATAGGATTAGATAGTTTATTAAGTTATAATCATGAAATCATAGATTCTTTAATTTTAGGAATAGAAAATAAATTAGACTTATAACTGTTAAGGCATATAACTACAATTGAATCGCTCCGCCCAGAACTAGCTCCCGCCCTCGGTCTGAAAGCACATTGACATCCGTCACGATTCTTGGTACTCAGCTACAATCAAGTCATATAACCTAGTTCGTTAGCGAAACATTAAACAATATAAGTAGCAATTCCCTAAAATTAATCCTCTATCATTCTTTTACTAAGAATAGTAGAAGATGCTTTGGAAGTAGAATAATGTGGCTGAGTTAAGTTATTATTTCATTTTGAAATCATTACAAAATGAAATTAATTTTACTAATGCTGGTGCTGGGTGTATGGGAATTCAAATAAGTTTGGATATAAATGGAAAAATGAATCCTTTTGAAGGGAAGATAGAGACTTTTAAGTAAATCAAAAGTCCCCTAAAACTATCCAAAAAAATACAACAGCATGTTATTCGTCTATAACAAATTTTTCAGAAAATTGGATTCTCTTTGCTAATAAAAAAAATGGCCTTACCAATTATGTCTTTTTTATTGAGGCTAACAAGGCTATATTGACATGATTTTCTTCTTTCATATTTCGAATCCTAACAACTAAATACTAAACAAATCGAGGGAGAATAAAAATCGCTTTATCTATTTCCTGCAGATGAATTGCAATCTATGCCTTGAAGTAATACAATTGGATTAAAATATAAATAAAACTATATATTTCCCTAGTTTTGAATCACAAAATAAAGCTTGGTTAAAATTCGCTCTTCTATATATTGAAAATTTTTTGCCGATTATACCAACTAACGGATTAAAAGAAATTTCTAAAGATTTTTCAAATATAATTAACAATACTAACTTAATTACGCCATATAATCCAGATTACGATGAAGGAAATGGCGCATCTATTAAAAGTATCGAATTTCTGAAGAAAATATTAAAGGAAAAATACAGATATGGTGAGTTATTTAATCAAGTTAAACTTAAAAAAGAAATCGTGAAATTGAATCGTAGAAATTAAATTATCCATCGATAAAAATTTTCTTATCAATCCCTGGATTTCTGCTAAAGCAATAAACTAGGTGAAGAAACTGAAAAGGGAATTTTTGTGACCGAGGAATTAGATAATTTTTTAAATCATAGTAGACTAAAAGATAAGACAAATAGAAATAAGCAAGATTTTGCAAAAGACGTCATAAGCATTATTATACCTAAAAATATTTCTTATATCGTTATTTCTATTCTTATCGATTTAAGAAATAACAATAGAGATAAAATTAAATCGTTTAATCGTGAATTAAATAATTCTATTCAATACATAGAAAATGGAATTACACATAGAGATTTTATCAGAAATTACAACTCAGCATTTTCAAATTTAAACGCTGAAATTATTAGTATTTTAGCTGGCATCCTAGCAATCTCATTAACAGCATATATATATTAATGAATAATCAAATTACATCAACACTAGAATATATAAAAGAAATAGTTGAATTGATCGGAATGATCTCAATCGGAAAAACAGCAACTAATTCTATTTGGAAAAAAACCTATGAAAAAAATAATTGCAAACGGTATTTTGTAAATCTAAAACAATTAAATAAGAGCTATGTATGACATCGGATTGCTGTTTCCTTTGTTCCTATCTCCCATACTACAGCTATTTGCAAATTATGGAAAGACTTTAATGAAAAAGTCGAGAATGCAATAAAAAATAGGCCTAGAAAATAATTAGGTTTTAAAACTACTAATGAAGTTTTTTCTGAGAATGATCTGATTCCTGGAACTTATTCGTTGGATTCAATGTTTAAATTAAATTGGATACAATAAGAATATCCCAGAATTTTGGTTTATTCATGTGTGAACTCTTTTAAGAGAATATTGTGTAGACTCAGCCTATTGATTTTCAAGTTAATAGCATATATTACCTTGAAGAATATGCTGCTTATCTAAAAAACAAGCGATTTTAGGTTTACAGTATAAATTATAATTCAAAACAGCTGATGAGAGAAAATCTGAAAAATTATTTCCACAAGGAGTAGTAAAAAGGGTTAAATAGCAAAAATTAGCATCTTTTATCGTTATATAATTAACAGAACTTTTACCGAATTGGAAAAATCCGCCAACACCATTTCCTATACTCGAAAGTAAGCCTATCAATGCTGAATTATTCGTGCCACTTTCGGTATTTTCTGATGTTGAAGATTCTTGATTATTATTTTTTGGATATTGATTTTGACAATCAACAGCTCTTAAAAGAAAATACGATTCAGCATTTTTTTCAAAATTTTCTTTTGGAATAACTTCTGATCCACCTATTCCATTACAATTCAAGTAAAAATAAATAAATGAGGTGATTAGTAATTTAATATTAGTATTTATATTTTTTTTTGTATCCATTTAATTTAGTCTATCATCGAATTTATTAGATTTATCAATACATGCTGGGTACCATCCTTTAGTACAAGAATCAATTTTTTTTATTAAATCTAACTCATATCTAAGTTTGCGATATCTTTTATAATAATCCAAAACATCGAACGGATTATCGATTATGTTAGTTAGAATGTCACCAGCCAAATCTGAGCTAATAGTCAAAACTGCTTGATAGATAAGCTCTGATTCTACAAGTCCTTCTAAATAATCTTCAGCATTAAAAGTATAATCTTCCATAGTTAATAGTATGCCTCTTAAACTCTTAATAATGAGGCTTCTAATTTTAGTTTCTAGATAATCCTTCGTGTATTCTTTAACTCTATCGTTTCTATGACCAACTCCCAATTCAGTTCCTTCTCTTGCAATATACTTTATGTGCCTCCTTCTAGAAAGTCTATTTGAAATCCACATGCTCCCTTTTAAAACCGTTTTATTAATACCTGTTGATATGCTTTTCCCTATTTTATTAATTCCTTTTCCTCCAAATTTTTTACCAATAGCATGACAAACAATTCGATTGAACATGTGTATATATTTATTATTCCCACTAGGATCTCTAAACCCAACAGGGTTCCCTTCCACATACATCATCCTGTTCATACCTTGAACTTGATTTGGGAATGCCATGCTATCACTTTGTAAGAATCTTCCTATCTTACTGTCATAGTATCGTGCTTTATAAAAATACAAGCCACTCTCCCTATCCTCTTCCTGCCCTGTATATTTGAATTTGGATATATCAGGTCCGTATGAGTCTGTTCGTAATATCTCACCATACGGTCTGTATGTGATGTGACTTTTTCAACCACGTTCTCCACCTGCTAGCACGTTGCCTCTACCGTCAGTGATCATGGTGATAGAACCTAAGTGGTCTGGGTGGTAGAAATACATTCCCGTGATTCGTGCTGAGTTCGTGGTTGTTGCTCCACTTCCTGAACCACCTCCGAAGAAGTTGCGTTCATCTGAGACAGATGATGCATCTCCAGGAACATTTGAGAGTAATAGCCAAGGAGGTGTTCCTTTCTCTCTCTGTGCCCCACCAAAGAATAGTGTATTACAAACTAATGAAATATTATTTTTTAGCATCCCTTGGAATTAATCTTATTAAAGGATTGTTATTTTCTTTATCTTCGGTTATTACTTTACATAAAAGAAAGTTTTCTAAATAATCCACCGAAGTATCTTGTAAATTTGAATATGATTTTTCTAATAAAATATTACATAAATATTCATCGGTGTAATTTTTGTTTTGTTTATTATTTTCACAATTTCCAAGAAAAATAAATAATATAATAATTAAAATATAATTCATAATTAATTTTAATCGAATGCACTGTATGCAAGGAATAGTCTGGCTAACGAGTTATTTTTAAATAATTTATAAATTTCGTCCAACAAAACTGTATTGACTGGATCATAATACATATTTACCGTTTTCAAAACTTCATATGTCTCTTCCCCATAAAGATCATTCATAAGAAAAGGAGTATAGGCGTAATTTAATGTTCCCTCAGTTAAATCATTTGCCCATTCTAACACACCATTTTGATTTGCATAAAAACCACCATGTAAATCTTGTTTAATGTGTCCAACTTCATGTTTCCTTACACCAGAGGATTCACCTTTTTGTATATGCGCAACTCCCCCATATACAAAAGATACATCTAATGAGGCTAAATAAGAATTATTTATTACAAACCCTCCATTATGATATGATATAGATGGATTATTCCCGTTTAATGTCGATAATGTGTAATCAACAATACCAAGTAAAACTCCACTAGCAAACTTTATATTAGTAAAAAATCTTCTAACGAATGTTCCTGCCTCTCCTAACCTACGAGGTGCTATGCTTATAAAATCAGCACCTTTTCTATTATTTTTTCCTTCTGAAATTCTATCTGTAGTATTTTTTATTCCTTTTGCTACTTTTGCAATGCCTCCAATAGCATGCTTTATAATTTGATTAAGCATATGAGAATAATTTGTTGAGTTCCCACTAGGATCTCTAAACCCAACAGGGTTCCCTTCCACATACATCATCCTGTTCATACCTTGAACTTGATTCGGGAATGCCATGGTATCCTGTTGCAAGAACCTTCCTATCTTACTATCATAATACCTTGCCTTGTAGAACATCAAGCCACTCTCCCGATCTTCTTCCTGCCCTGTATATTTGAACTTGGATATATCAGGTCCGTATGAGTCGGTTCTTAGTATCTCACCATATGGTCTGTAGGTGATGTGAGACTTTCCACCACGTTCTCCACCTGCAAGGACATTGCCTCTTCCATCTGCTCCATGACTCACTTTGTGTCGCCAGGTTGCTACATCGGTCTTGCAAAGAGTCGACACAAAGCGGTCACTGCGCACGGTTTCGTTATCTAATAATTCTTCTTTTATAACGTTGGGCGAATCCAGCAACATTTGGATTTGTTTATAAATATAGAGATAGATTACTAAGCTAACCAAATGCTGATGGGTCGGGCTGTCAGCTATGGTCAATAAATTGCTGTTTGGTTTGTATTTCATAGCTTTCTATCTACCTTCAATTTATTGACCCCGCCTCCATCCCTTTCGCTAGATGATCTGACAATTCTATGCTAGTTGGTTTTTATTGTCTAGGAAAAACAGATATTTTCTAAGTTTTATAGCAATTATAGAACTAATATTATTTTTAACAAGGAAACACCCATTCCATCTGTAATTTACAAACCACCTGATTCCATATTAGTTGCTACTCCTGTATTGAACGGTTTATATCATACCTATTCCTATCAGAAAGTAGCTTAGATTTTATTGAATCAATTTCTAATTCGTTCACATTCTTCTATGAAGAAGATATATCCTCACAACTTGAGAAATCTGAAAAATTACTGATTTTAACGAATTTTTCCCTTTTTATCTCTAAATTAATTATAAGTTTTAGTATATTATGTCTGTTAAGATTTAGAATCCTCTAATATAACAGACAATATATCCAATTAAATAGTTTTTGCGAGGCTCAGGCTCACTCAAGCAAATTTAAAATTTCTTTTGTTTATTTATGCATCTTTCTTCATTTAATTCGAATAATTGCAGTCCTACTAATAAATTTTTTTCACTTTCTTTACTATTATCTAACGAAAGTGAATAAATTAATGTTAGATTAAGTTTTTCTTCATGACATTTTTTAAATTTAGAATTTGGGCTTATACAATTAAAAAATAGCATAGTCATAACTATCAATAATAACTTTGTAACTAATTTTTTCATGGTATATATCCTATATCCTTAACATAGTATCGAAGTATAATTATATCTTGAAAATTCTTGATTCTTTCTTGAGAAGTCCTTGCTTGTATCATTCTTAATAAACTTATATAATATAAATTATCTATAACTCTACTCGAAGCGCCATATGAAAATGTTCCAGCTCTACGGTCAGCATCATTTTCAGCTGGTACTCCATTATCACTAGAAAGATTCTTAATTGGAGATGATCCCAAACTTTGCATGTACCATTCTGGGCCATTTTCTTTATATTGTTTAATGTGAGCTGCCTCATGACGCAACGTTGCTTCATCTGTTCCACCTGCAACTGCAAATGACCCTAAAGTAATACCAGATCCTGCTGGCATTAATGGTCCTCCTTGTACTACATAACCACCATCTACTTTTTTAATTTTAGTGTCTCTTTGTAATAATTTCCCTGCAACATAATTTGTTACAGCAAACATAAATCCTAAAACATTAAGAGGATGAATATGGTTATAAATCTTTCCCAAATCACTTCTCTGAAAAGAGCTTCCTTTGTTATTTCTAGTCTTATATAGAGCCTTATTACCGGCAGTATGAACAAATAATGAGAATAATGGGTCCTTAGAATTAGAAACTATTTCTGTTATTAAATATTTGGTTATGTCTGTTAAAAGATTATTAGTATTATAATTCCCACTAGGATCTCTGTAACCTACAGGATTCCCCTCCACATACATCATACGATTCATACCATTCACTTGATTCGGGAACGCCATACTATCCTGTTGCAAGAACCTTCCTATCTTCGCATCATAGTATCTCGCTTTGTAGTAAATCAAACCACTCTCCCGATCTTCTTCTTGCCCTGTATACTTATACTTGGATATATCAGGTCCGTAGGAGTCTGTTCTTAGTATCTCACCATACGGTCTGTAGGTGATGTGACTCTTTCCACCTCTCTCTCCACCTGCTAGCACGTTTCCTCTTCCATCTGTAATCATAGTTATACTACCTAGGTGGTCAGGGTGGTAGAAATACATTCCCGTGATTCGTGCTGAGTTCGTGGTTGTTGCTCCACTACC
>JAKRSH010000010.1 GCA_022402465.1 Leptospiraceae bacterium
AGGAGGATGCAAAAGGAATGAATCCAGAGATCGCAAGACCCGCTGCATGTCCGACTAAGTTTTGTTCAGCGACTCCCATGTTAAAGAATCTTTCTGGATACTTCTTCTTGAAGTCGGCTGTCTTGGTGGAACCAGAAAGGTCTGCGTCCAAAACAACAACATTGGAACGTTCTGCACCTAATTCAACCAGTGCCTCTCCATAACCATCTCTAGTTGCTTTCTTATCTGCGGTTGATTGACTAGGTGCGCCCATGTGTATTGATTTCCTTATTTAACCTTTTTTCAATGCTTCTGCTTTGTCTGTCTTTTCCCAAGTAAAGGTCTTGCCTTCTCTTCCGAAGTGACCATAGCTTGCTGTATCTTGGTAGGTTCGGTCTTTTCCGAGAAGATCTAGACCTTCCACTATGCCTTTAGGTGTTAGCTTGAAGTTCCCGCGAATTCTTTTTTGGATTTCTTCCTCAGGGATAGTATTTGTTCCAAAAGTATCTACTAATACAGAAACAGGTTCCGCAACACCTATTGCATAGGCCAATTGCACTTCACATTTGCTTGCAAGCCCAGAAGCTACAACATTCTTCGCAATATAACGACCTATGTATGCTGCCGATCTGTCAACCTTGGATGGATCCTTTCCAGAGAAAGCTCCACCACCATGGCGTCCCATACCACCGTATGTATCTACAATGATTTTTCTTCCAGTGAGTCCAGCATCCCCATGAGGTCCACCAATTTCAAACTTCCCTGTTGGGTTGATAAAGTATTTGGGAGAACCTAGAAGGCTTGCAGGGATTACTTTCTTTATGCATTCTTCTATGATGGCTTCTTCAATTTGTTTGTGGCTTACAGAAGGGGCATGTTGGCTTGAAATCACAACAGCATCAACCTTAAAAGGTTTACCATCTACATATTGGATGGTAACCTGAGATTTTGCATCTGGTCTCAGCCAATTTAATTTACCTGAGTGTCTAAGCTCTGCTAAATGCTCAAGCAATTTGTGCGAATAATAAATTGGAGCTGGCATAAGAGCCTCCGTATCAGAGTTCGCAAAACCAAACATCAAGCCTTGGTCACCTGCTCCTTGTTCGGTGTGGAGTCCTTCTCCTTCGTTTACACCTTGAGCGATATCAGGAGATTGTCTGTGGATGTGTGAAGAGACAACTGCATAGTCTGCATCAAAATACAATTGAATATCATTGTATCCTATCTTGCGAATAACATCTCTTGCGATTTCAGAGGTGTCTACTTTCCCTTTACTGGTAATTTCACCTGCGATTACAACCAAGTTGGTAGTAACAAGAGTCTCACATGCAACACGAGATTTAGGATCTTGCTTGAGGTATGCGTCTAAGATTGCGTCAGATATTTGATCACAGATTTTGTCTGGGTGTCCTTCGGAAACGGACTCGGAAGTGAAGATATAGTTATTAAGTGACATGGAATTTCCTACTTTTTTCTTATATATTGGATATTTTTTCTAAGAGAGACATAGCGTCAAGGACATTGAAATCCAGAAATCGAGCTCAGCTTTGAACTTCTTTCTCTAGCTCTTGCCACATAGAATTCATTTTCTCTTGCAAATTGTCCACTTCACTTTGTACATCTTCCTTGCTCATTTTCTTAGCAATGAAGATAGGTTCTGAGTAAACAATCGTTTGGCGAGCTGCAAATTTCGGGAATCTATGTTTATCCCAGGCCTTGGAAAATTCATAATAGCGATCAAAACTAGTTAAGATAATCACTATAGGAAGTCCCGATAAACTCGCAACTTCGATGACTCCAGGCTTCACACCATAGAGAGGACCCTTGGGCCCATCTACTGTAATAAGAGGAACTACCCCAGATTTTGCTGCTCTTAGAAGACCGAGTGCACCAGCCGCACCCCCTTTGGAAGAAGAGCCACGTATAGTTTGAAAACCAAACCTTGCAACTGTCATACTAATAAATTCTCCATCCTTAGAGTGAGAGGCAAGAGGGCTTACATGGTTCTTGTATTTATTCAATAAAAACTTTCCAAAGTGTGTTACAAGAGATGCCATATTCGAATGCCAAATAGCAAAAATATATCCACCGCCTTTCTGAATGTATTCCATGGTAGCGGTAGGGATGCTCACTTTCTTGGTTCGTATGAAAAGAAACCAAAATCGAAGAATTAAGCTCATGAGTAGGGAGAGAATCTGATTGCGCAAGAATGGTAACCTTTAAGCCTTCTGTGTAAAAATGAATCCTAAGCCTAAACTCTATTCCTTTCTTTCTCTTGTAAACCGAAAAAATCCCAACTCAAGCAAGGTTTAAGGGCGATCCCCAGCCCCCCAGCAGCATTTTTAACGCTCGCCTATAGTTCGCTAAATGGTGCTGGGTGTTGGGGCGGGCTTCTCCGGGGTGCGCTAACGCTTCCGTCCAGCACCATTTAGCTCGTTGACGGG
The DNA here is from genome assembly GCA_022402465.1 of Leptospiraceae bacterium. Classification (GTDB taxonomy): domain Bacteria; phylum Spirochaetota; class Leptospiria; order Leptospirales; family Leptospiraceae. The sequence goes on from JAKRSH010000010.1 coordinate 2,424, forward strand.
GATTCCGCTTGCGAGCGCTAAATGGTGCTGGACCAAGCCCTGCGAATCCCTATCGCGGAAATTATCTTTGCGATTATGAACCACGGGTTTAAACCAGAGGCATTGTGCTGATATGTCGTTGATTCTGTAAGGTGGTTCCAGATACCAAATAGTTAGTCCTAGAGGTGTATCTTTTCTGAGTCGCTATCTCGCATCAGGCTAAAGACGGAAGTTTAGATGGGAGGAGGAGTTTAATTAATATATTATAGTATAACAATAGTTATATATTATAACTGAATTTGGCACGAGTCGTGCCAAATTGATCGAAAAATTTTGGGACAATATGGTTAAGAAAAGATCTGAAACTTCGTTTATTCTATTAACAGATTTTGTTGTCTTGTGTATGTATTCGATCTTGATTTGTGTAGTATGCAGAATTCTTAAATCCAAAATCTACTTGATTGCGTAGGTAGAGTTTGAAGTGTATTAGAGAAGATTCAACCCTAGCCACCCCCTTAAGGAGGTGGCAGGGTTGGAAAACAAATATCAAGTATCTAACACCAATTCTCTCCAATCTAACTGAAAAGTAGTCGAGTCTCAAAAAAGTTTACAAGATGTTCGAAATTTGTCTGGCACAGCCTTAATATAGAGGAATGAATTGCCTCATGCTAGTTTTCCGAAAATATGGGTTCTTATCCAATAAGCAGGGAAAATCCTAGATCAAAATGGAGAGATAAGAATGGCAATAGCCAAAGAAAAGAAATCAACTGAAGAACCAATTGAGAAACAGCTCTGGAAATCTGCCGACAAATTGCGTAAGAACATTGATGCAGCAGAATATAAGCATATTGTTCTTGGACTTATCTTTCTAAAATACATCTCAGACGCCTTTGAAGAACTTTATAATAAATTGAGTTCCGCAAAAGTTGACTATGCGGGAGCGGATCCAGAAGATAAGGATGAATACAAGGCTGAAAATGTTTTCTTCGTTCCTGCTGTTGCACGTTGGTCTTTTCTCTTATCCAAAGCCAAACAACCTGAAATTGGGAAGATCGTCGATGATGCTATGGATTCCATTGAGAAAGAGAACCCTTCCTTAAAGGATGTTTTACCTAAAGTTTTTGCCAGGGGCAATCTAGATCCGACGACCTTAGGCGGACTCATAGATCTGATTGCAAATATTGCCTTAGGAAGTGCTAAGGCAAGAAGTGCGGATGTTCTTGGACATGTCTTCGAATATTTCTTGGGTGAATTTGCGCTAGCGGAAGGTAAGAAGGGAGGACAGTTTTATACTCCAAGAAGCGTGGTAGAGCTACTAGTAGATATGCTAGAACCATATAAGGGACGAGTTCTTGATCCATGTTGTGGATCAGGTGGAATGTTTGTTCAATCGGAAAAATTTGTCACCGAACACCAAGGTAAACTGAATGATATCTCCATCTATGGACAAGAATCCAACCAAACAACTTGGCGACTTGCGAAGATGAATCTTGCTATACGTGGGATTGATAGTTCCCAAGTGAAATGGAACAACGAGGGATCTTTTCTAAATGATGCTCATAAAGATCTAAAAGCTGATTTTGTAATCGCCAACCCTCCGTTTAATGATAGCGACTGGTCGGGAGATCTACTTCGAAGTGATGGACGTTGGCAATATGGAAGCCCACCTAACGGAAATGCGAATTATGCTTGGATACAGCATTTCCTCTACCATCTAAGCCCAAGTGGGCATGCTGGTTTTGTTCTAGCAAAAGGATCTCTCACATCCAAGACATCCGGCGAAGGAGATATCCGTAAGTCACTCATTGAGGCTGATCTTCTGGATTGTATTGTAAATCTGCCTGGTAAACTTTTTCTCAATACCCAAATTCCTGCTTGTCTATGGTTTCTAAATCGCAATAAGCCAGCACACCGTAAGAAAGAAATCCTCTTTATCGATGCACGTAATTTAGGACACCTCATCAATCGTCGAACCTTAGAATTTACCGCAGAAGATATAAAGCAAATCACTGATACATATCGAATTTGGAAGACGCCCAATAAGAAAAAATACGAAGATAGCAAAGGCTTTTGTTATTCGGCGAGTATCGATCGAGTACGAGAGCTAGACTAAGTGCTCACACCAGGACGTTATGTCGGGCTTCCCGATGATGAGGATGATTTTGACTTCAAAGAAAGATTCACAAGTCTAAAGGCAGAATTTGAGGCACAGCTAAAAGAAGAGGCAGAGCTAAACCAAAAGATATTGGAGAATCTTGCCAAGGTGAAAATCGGATAGGAAAGGATTATTCCTTATGTACTACAGAAGAAAAATTTTACTAGCAGTTCTTGAAACTTTTGGAAGAACAATAGGTCGAACCGATCTCCAGAAGTTGCTATTTCTTGCATCCATGAAGCAATCTAAACCTTGCTATGAATTTCTTCCTTACAAGTTCGGAGCCTATTCACCCCAACTCCAACAGGATTTAAATACATTAGTAAAATACAATATTCTTTCTGAATCTGAAAGTGGATGGCAATTAAAATCTACTGAGTCCTATTTTCAATTATTACACTTCATGGATAGAGAGGTTGTTACCAGTTTATATTCTGATTTTGCATGTCGGTTGGGAGATGAGCTAATTCGTTATACTTATAAGAATTTCCCTTTCTATGCAATACATAGTGAAATCAAAAGTAAATTCCTATCAAAGATTGAATTGGAGAAATTAAATCAATATAAGGTAACAACGAATGAACCAATTCTTGCCACCATTGGATATGAAGGAAGAACTGTCGAAAAGTATGTTCAAATTCTGATCCAAAATGGAATCCAAATCCTTTGCGATATTCGTAAGAATCCTTTGAGTATGAAATACGGATTTTCTAAGAAACAACTCCAAGGAATATTGAAGATGGTTAACATCGAATATCTGCACTTACCTGGACTAGGTATAGAATCGCAGAATAGACAAAATCTCAATACAATCGAAGACTATCAGAAGTTATTTAAACAATATGAGAAGACAGTATTAGTTGAAAATACAACCGATCTGGAAGTTTTAACAAAATTGTACAAAGAAGGAAAAAGATTTGCTTTAACTTGCTTTGAGGCGGATATTAACAGTTGTCATAGAAGTAGAACTGCGAAAAAGTTGTCCCAACTATTAGGCAATGTCGAAGTAGTTCATTTGTAAAAATTATGAAAATACTAATATTAGTAAAAACTTATCCAGCTATTTCTTATTATACGGAGGTAATAAATTGAGCAATAAATACAATTTTATTTATGAAAATTGTGATTTCGGAAATTTTTCAATTCCGCCTCTCGATGAAATTAAATTTTCGAAATCAAAATCAAGAATTTTTATAAAATTGCCATTGATTTTGAATTTAACAAACTTTAAAAATCTAAAAGAATATATATCTATTTTGAAGAATATAAACGGATTTATGACATGTAATACGACTCAAAATCATAACCTTAATTACCCATTAAGTAAGCTCGAAAATTACGAATTTTACCATTCTGGTATGCGCGAGGATTTGTGGATTTTTCTAAACAGTGAATTGAATATAAATGATCTTCTCGAATGGGAGAGGCTACGTAATGGTAACGACATGGTTGCAAATCTTGAATTAACTTTTTCGAACTATTATGTAGTTTCTGAAAATGGTAACTTGTCAAATAATCAGTCACTAGAATTTAATAATTGTATTAAGATTCCTTATCCCATAGCTCAAAAAGTATGGATGGATTTTATCAATAGATTAAACCTATTCGAATACCATCTTTTTGAGTTGAACAATCCAATCCAAGATTCCGAAGAAATGAAACGTATTTCATCTATCGTGCGCGAGTCGATTCACTTCTTTAACTTAGGCGGGCCTATGAATTGGAAAAATTCTGTGCAAAAAATCCGAGAGGCAATGAATCATATTGGTGACTTGAAGAAAAAATCGATGAATATAGAAACCCATGAAAAAAAGAGAGAAGATAGATGGTCAGACTTTTTTCTAGCATTGCGAGCACTTCCCAATTTAGCAGTTCATAGTGAAGTTGATAATGGTGAATGGTCTAGGGAAGAAGCTCAAGCAATCCTAACCTCTTTTCTGGGATTTTGGAATATAAAGGACAGTATTTTAAAAGAACGAAATGCGGGACAAACTAAAGATGCGCAATAATGAAAATTCGTTGAGTGAATGGAAGGAATGCAAATTGGAAAACTGCTTGAATTGTGATAAATTTGTAAAAAAGAATTATTTTCGAGGGTCAGTTAATGGAAAATGATCTAATCCACTCACTAACAATCAGTTTTGAAGGACATGCACAGAATACTGATAATAATATGGAATACTGGCTTACACGAGATTTGCGATATTTGTTAGGTTATACAAAATGGGATAACTTCCTGAATGTAATTTCAAAAGCAAGAACCGCATGTGAAATATCAGGACATGAAATACAAGACCATTTTGCCGCTGTCGGGAAAATGGTAGACTTGGGTTCTGGAAGTAAACGTGAAATTCCAGATATCAGACTTCTTGCCGATTTCGCACCTACAGTCATTTTAAAGGTTAAGTGTTTTACAACGAAAATTGCAATTCACAATTATTTTAGAGGAATATTTTCACAGGAGACAGAACATTGTATACAGCTTTTGTAGATATAAGTAGCTTTAGAGAAATTAATATCAATTATTGGTCTCTAGATTTCAATGTAGTTGTTCATGAGCAATAAAAGGTCATATTCAAATAAAACACTGGGTTTGTTATGGGGTAATTCAGGAAATATTTGTGCTTTTCCAGGCTGTAATCAAATTTTGACTAATCAAAAAACACCAAAGGACAACTCAATCGTAGTTGCGGAGATTGCTCATATTGTAGCAGTAGGTGAAAAATATCCAATCACGCCCAGACCAGATGGAAATTTTCCAAGAGAAGATTTAAATAAATATGAAAATTTAATTTTACTCTGTCCAACCCACCACACAATTGTGGACAAACAATCAAATACCTATTCAGTTGACGATTTAAGAAAATGGAAAAGTTTTAGGGAAGATGAACATTTACGGGGAATTTATGAAGGCTATCAAAATCTTGGCTTTGTAGAACTTGAACAGATTCTTAAAGCTATACCACTAGCAGAGCAAGGCGCTTCAGATCCTGACTTTAATTTACTTGGAATTAGGGAAAAAATAAAAAAGAACCAACTTTCACATCAGGCCGAAAAACTGCTAAAATTCGGATACCAGAGCCTTAATCAAGTCGAATCCTATATAGAGGGTCTTGCTTCTGTTGACACGAGCTACCCTGAGAGATTAAAATCTGGATTTATGAATCTTTACAAGGAAATTGTGAATACAAGGCTCCAAGGGGACGCGCTTTTGCTGGCATTGAAAGAAAGAATTATTTCAAATAGAACAGACACTTTGTTGCATGCCGCAGCCCTTTCAGTGATATTATATTATTTTGAAAAGTGTGAGATTTTTGAAAAATGATATTACCTACTAAACATATTAAACTTGAGAACAGTATTTTTTATGTTGGAGGTTTAATTCTCATTGAGAATATAGATGGTGAAACTGTATCCTCATTATGGGGAAAAATATCTCAAAAAGGGAAACTAAATTCATTTGAAAAGTTCGTTTTGGGTCTTGATTTTCTATTTTTGATCGGTGTAATTGATTTTCAACAAGGACTACTAAAGAGAATTAAATGATTTATTCGGTCAAAGCAAACAAAAAAGGATTCAAGTTAGTTAATTTCAAGAAAGGAATAAATCTCATTCTATCCGAGAGAACCTCAGAATCCTCGCAAAAAGATTCTCGAAACGGTTCGGGCAAGTCTCTTCTGATTGAAATAATAGATTTTTGTCTTGGAGCAAATTTCAACAAAAAAAGCAAACTTTCTCATGATACTTTAAAGGACTGGATTTTCACAATTGAAGTAGGATTGCTAGATATGAAAATCGCGGTTACTAGATCCATCAAAGACCATAACCATATTGATTGGCAAATTTTGGGAAAGGATAAAAGAGATAATTTACCATTAGAAAATCCATCCACAATTGATTCATGGCGATTATTTTTAGGCGAGGTTTTCTTTTTCATAAAAAGTTCAGAATCTAATCTTTCGTACCGAACCTTAATGAGTTTTTTAATTAGAAAAGGTTTAGATGCATACACTGAACCATTTTCTACATTTAAACAATCAAATGAATTAGTTAAGCAAATAACAAATGCTTATTTTTTAGGTCTGCCTTACGAATATGCTTTTGAATGGCAAAAAATTGAAGATGAAAAGAAAACTTTAGATATTCTAAAAAATAACAATAATACAGGTGCATTCAAACGATTCATTGGGAATCGCGGGGAATTGGAAGCAGAAATTAGAGATAAAGAAAGATCAATCGAATCTACAGAAAAGCAGCTTAAGTCATTTCGCGTTCATGAGCAGTATGAAGATATTGAAAATAAAGCTAACACTTTAACATCACAAATCCACGGAAAAAGTAACAACAATATTATACATAAAAAGCAGATTGAACAATTAAATTCTATTATTAATGAAGAAATGCAGGCCGAAAAACTAGACTCTTTAGAAATTTACAAAAGAGCTAAAATTGAAGTCCCTGAAATGGTAAAAAAGAGGCTTGATGATTTAAAGCTATTTCACACTCAACTTCTCACCAATAGAAAATCATATTTACAAGAAGAAATAAATAAGCTAAATCTAGAAATCAAATCTAATACAGCACAAATAAGTAGTCTTACAGAAGATCGTGCTAAATTGCTTAACATATTACAAACTCATGGGGCTCTTAGGGAATTTACAAAATTGAATGAAGATCATACCAGAAACGTATCTGCACTTGAAGAATTAAAAATAAAATTACAAAATCTTAGTAGGTTTGAAGAAGGTTTAAGCGATATTAAAATTCAAAAAGAATCATTGCACAAAAAAGTCATGCTAGATTTAGCAGAAAGAGAAAAGTCGAGAAAACATGTTATGGATATCTTTGATGAATACTCCAAATTTTTATACGAAGCATCAGGACACTTAATCATTAATGCTAAAGACAAAGGAGGTATGGGGTATAACTACAAAATTGAAATAAAAAGATCTGGAAGCGAAGGAATTGAAAAGATGAAGATTTTTTGTTATGATCTCTTGATAGCTAGGCTTCTAGCAGAACACAAAAAGGGTCCTATGTTTTTAATCCATGATAGCACGCTATTTGAGGGGGTTGACGAAAGACAAAAAGGTCGTGCTTTACAACTTGCAGAACGCGAAGCCAAGAAATATGGTTTTCAGTATATAACTTTTTTTAATACTGATAGCTTGCCATCCCCAAAAGAGTTAGGTCAACTGGATATACACGGTATAACTCGTTTAACGCTTACAGACAAAGAAGATGGATGTTTACTAGGCTTAAGATACTAATATTCATTACGGTAAGGAAACGAAATGAAAGCCTGTGCGGACGTATATAAGAAGTATTTTGAGGACTTCGCAAGAACAAAAGACTACTATTTTATTCTAGGAACTACATTGAAGCATCATTATCTAGCGCGGAATCCTTTTGTAATCATTGGAGACTTTCGTCCTAAGAAAATTACTCAGCCAGGGCTGTTCGGGAATTAACTATGGACTGCTTGCATTTTTTCTCTACTGTTCTTCCGAACTGGTTAACTGCTATTGGCACAATAGGTGCTGTTATAACTTCTCTTTGGTTTTCTTACCAGTCGAATAAGATTAAAGTTAAAGGGTCTGCTCAATATATGAAAAAATGGATTCTGCCCTTTGGACTTCATCGAAGTGAAATAGCATTATTGAAAATCGTAAACAAAGGTAAAGTCCCTATTATAATTCAATCTGTTCATGTAGAATTCAAACCAAAAAATGGGAGAACTTCGATGTTAATTCCCGATCCTAATTTCGGATTAATAAGTGCGCCCCTTCCAGCAAGACTTGAATTTAGTGATGAATTTACACTTCAATTAGAGAAAAATGCATTGGAGAAAATTCTAGAAGAAAACCCTAACTCCAAATCTATTGCATTTTATGCAATGACCAAACTAGACGAACGAATTGAGCTAAAAAATGATCCTCAATTAGATGATTTCATCCATAATTGGAAGTTAAAACTAACAGAGACACAAGCGAAATCTGAGGAGTCCGTATGAAAGAATGGAAAGAATGTAAAATTTTGGAAATTGTAATTTCAGCAAATACAGGTTTAGATGCAATTAAAAGAGCACCTATTGTAATTCAAAATACTGGGATAAAATGTTTGAGAATTCAAGATGTCTCTCAGCGTAAAAAATATGATGATTGGGGATTCACGACAGTCGAGAATAGAAATTTTGAAAAATTTCGATTAAAAAAGAGCGATATTATTTTAGCGAGAACTGGTGGATCCATTGGTGTAAACCTATTTATTGATTATGATTTAAATTCAGTTTTTAACAATGGCCTCATTCGGATACGTGCAAATGAAAAACTTTGTGATTCAAAATATCTCTACTACAACTTTAGAACTTCAAATTATAATAGTTTTATAGAGTCAATATCGGGTGGCACTTCCACTCAACCAAATATGCAAATAAATTCTTTGCTAAGTTTTCCCATCCTACTTCCTCCTCTCGCCGAACAAAAAGCCATCGCAGGCGTTTTGTCGGCCTTAGATGATAAGATTGATCTTCTGCATCGCCAGAACAAAACTTTGGAATCTATGGCGGAAGCATTGTTTCGGCAGTGGTTTGTGGAAGAAGCAGATGAGAGTTGGGAGGAGGGAAAATTGGGGGATGTCATTGAATTTAACCCATTGCGATCTCTTCCCAAAGGATCAATTGCTCCTTATCTTGAAATGTCGAATGTTAGCTCATCATCATTTCATCCAGAAAATTGGTATAATCGCGAATTTTCTTCCGGAATGAAATTTAGAAATGGGGATACTCTTTTAGCAAGAATTACTCCATGCCTGGAAAATGGTAAATCATGTTACGTTACATTTCTTGAATCGGGGCAAATCGGATGGGGTTCAACAGAGTATATAGTTATGCGCGCGAAAAATGGAATTCATCCATTAATGACTTACGCTTTGGCAATTAATAAAGATTTTCGGGATTATGCAGAGGGTTGCCTTGAAGGCTCTAGTGGACGGCAGAGAGTTAATCTTGACCATTTGAAGGAATTTACTATTTTATTACCTAAAAGTCTCTCAGTCTTTAATGAAAATATGGAAACGTTAGAAAAAAAACTCCATAATAATTTTTTACAAATCCGCTCCCTTGAAAAGCTGCGTGATACTTTACTGCCGAAGTTGATGGGTGGGGAAGTGAGAGTGGGGGTTTGAGTGAAAGAACTTACAGAATCAGATGTAATCAGGCAGAATGTATTAAATAACAATTATGCACTGGAAAAAATCGAATCTGACCTTCGTCTGGGAGGAATCCACTGGGAAGAAGAGCAAATATTCACTAAGACCCAAGTTGCTGAAATTTTGAAAATAGATGAAAGGACAATAGATAGATATATTGAGAAGCATGCCTCAGAATTATCCAGGAACGGTTATAAGATACTAAAAGGGGAACCTCTCCGAAAACTCAAAAAGCTTTTTGGTGACGACATGAATGTCGTTACCAAAACCACGATTTTAGGCGTATTTTCGTTTAAAACAGTCTTAAACCTAGCGATGCTTGTGACAGAAAGCGAAATGGCAAAAGTAATCCGAAGTCGAATCCTAGACATTGTTTTAGATGTTGTTGCAGAAAAGACGGGTGGTCACACGAAATTTATCAATCAAAGAGATGAAGATTTTTTACCTTCAGCATTAAAAGAAAATAGTTACCGTAAAGAATTTACTGATGCATTGAATAATTACCTTGAAATGGGAGTTCAGAAATATGCAATTTATACAAATCGAATTTATCAAATTGTATTTTTAGAAAATGCATCAGAATACAAAAAAATTCTTAAATTGGCAAGTCGAGATAAGGTTCGAGAAACATTCTATGCGGAAGTCTTAAATGCTATTGCAAGTTTTGAGCATGGACTATCAGTTGAAATGGAAAACGCTTTCAATAAAAAAGGGAGTCGCCTTTATCCAAAAGAGTTAGATGAATTAATTGAAATAGCTTCAAAGAATCCATACCTTCATCCCTTTATAGAAGATGCTCGTATCAAAATGGCTAGTAGGGATTTGGGTTTTAGAGATGCACTCCATCAGAAACTTGAAAAATATTTACGTTCCGTCCCTGAAGAAGATTTCGACCGGTTCTTAGGTGAGGCGAGTAAATCATTAGAAGAAAGATTATCGGAACCTGAAACATTAGATGTTTTTAAAAGATTAAAAAATCGATAAAAATGGAAACTCAGATATTCTACTTCGATATACATCATGCTATTGAGGTTCATGATTGGATCATTTCTAATACAGGAGGACTTAATGGAAACAGAGAAATAGGGTTGCTGGAAAGTGCACTTTTTCACATTCGAAATGATGACTATTATTCGACATTTCTAGAAAAATTGAGACATTTAATTATCGCCATAAATAAATTTCATCCATTCAATGACGGAAATAAAAGATCTAGTTTAGCGTTAGGTGCTTATTTTTTAGAAATCAACGGTTATGGTTATTGTATTGAGAGGTTTATTTTGGAAATGGAAAATATCGTAGTATGGCTAGCCGAAAATAAAATTTCAGAAAAATTACTGTTGGAAATTTTAAATTCAATTATAGAAGAAGAAGAGTTTTCCGAAGGATTGAAAATAGAAATTATTCAGAGTGTAACATGACTTCGAATTTTAACACAATTCAAATCCGCTCTCTCGAAAAGCTACGAGATACTTTGTTGCCGAAGTTGATGAGTGGGGAAGTGAAGGTGGGGGTATGAGTAAATTCACTTCGCGACAATCAAGAATTATTAAGAAGCTACAAATAATTGGAAGCGGTTCAGTGGCATTTTTTAAGGATTCAATCTTATTATTAAATCTAGAAGGCTTTGATACTAAACATCATTTAATTTCTCATTCAATGAGGGAAATTGAAAGTTCTATTCGAGAAATTTTAACCTTTATTTATCCTGAGAAATCTAACAATCCTGATTGCGTAGCATTGGGTGAGGATCAACATTTAATAAGTATTAATAAATGTTTAAATATTTTGCGTATCTTAGATAAAGATGAAACAGCAATTTTTTGGAAGAAGTTAGGAAAAAAGAAAGGGAATTATAATTTAGCCAAAAATGCTCATCGAGATAACCTTGATTATAGAAGATTTTCAAACGACTTTTTAAGTTATTGGAATGATTTTGAGCAATTTTTAGAATTAGTTTTAGATAAGCTTAATTTGATTTATTTTAAATTCATTTCAGAGTTAGATCACTTATTATCCATTGAAAATCCTGGAAATGGTGAAATGTATGCAGTAAAAAAGAAATTACCGAAATTAGGTCAATTTTTTCACTATTTCATGGTAAATTGTAAATCTATCAATTGGTTTGAAACACTCCTCAATTCTGGTCACCTATCAGTATCTAAAGATTATATCCAAGCAAATTCGGATGCATACTCTTTCTATTGGCCACCTATCCAATATTTGAATTCACTTGTCCAAAAAGAAAAATATGATTTAGTATGGAAGGTAATTTCTGCTATCCCGGATACAGATTCCTCTGGTTTTTATTCACAAATCACAAGTTTAGTAAATAAATTACCAATAGAATTCCGTATTCAATGGATGCAGAGGCTGATCCTATGGGTGCAACTGAATACAGATCAAGAAATCCCAAATTCGGAACCATTCCGAGTCTTAATGAGAGATTTGTTGGATTCCAAGCCCTCTTTGGTTTTGGATTTTATGAGATTCTTTTTCCGACTGAATCAAGATACGAACAAAGATTATTCGGAATTTGCTCATCCTTTGCCTAATTCTCGGTTGTCTAAGTATGAATATTTCGAATCTCTACAGGCTCTAATTTCTTCCTTTCTTAAACAAGATAATCCTCTACGGTTAGAATTCTTTTCATTTATATCTGACTTGATGAACCAAGCCTTGACGATTGAATATCCAAGAACTTCAAATGGAGAAGACCGTTCTTATATTACTAGATCTTCCATCATGGAAGACATGCAGAATTACAACCATCATTTATCTGACAAATTTGTATCAATCCTGCGAGATGTGGGTAATGAGATCTGCGAGTTAAATTCCAAAGATTTTTTTGAAATCCAAAACATTCTTAAATCCTACAATTGGATTCTCTTCCAAAGGATATCTCTGCATTTTGCTAGAGTTTATGGATTTGAATTGGATTGGGAGAATACAAAAAATCTTCTTCTGTTTGAAGATGGAAAGTATATCCGAGATATTTCTTTTCGTAATGAATACTTCTACCTACTTAAGAATGTTTATCCAAAGTTAATCGATAATGAAAAAGAAAATTTCTTAAATGAACTAGATAGAATTGCAAGAGAAGAGGAATTAAGATTTCAATCGCATAATAGTGTAGATTCTAATTCTCAATCATCTGAGGATTTCCAGTTAGACTTTCCTAAAGATTCTGTTTACAATGAGATTCTCTGGTCATTTCTTTCATCAATCAAAGATTATTTAGAAGGGCAGTGGCGAATTAAGTTCGAAAATATTAAAGAAATTTATAATAAAGATGATCGTCCTCCCCAATATGCAGCCTACCATTGGAGTTTTGTCGGACCGCTAAGTCCAGTTGATAGAACCGAAATTGCGAATATGAGAATTGAAGATCTAATTGATTATCTTGAGAGATATGAGCCAGAAGATTCAATTCGAGGTGGGCACAGTCGAGAGGGCTTGAACCGTCAAATCGAACAGGATGTAGAGAAGAATCATCTTAGATATTTGGAAAGCTATAAGTTATTCATGGAATCCAAGATTCATATCAAATTCCATAAAGGAATCTTATATGGAATCCGCAATGCAATTTCTAATAAGAATTTGTCAGACTTCAATCTTGTTGTTGATTACTTAATTGAATTACATGCAAGATTTGAACAAACTCCAGAAGGTCTATACTTTCCCAATGAAGTTCTTACCGATTCGATCTTGGGAATTTATCAAACTCTTTATGAACAATTTGATAACTTCGAAAAGTCAGAACGAAATATAGAATTGATAAGAAATATATTTCCATATTTGGAAGATTCATCGCCTAAGGCTGATTTTGATACTAAAAATGATCCAATCCATAATAGTATTAACTCTATACGTGGAAAGACTTTACACGCATTCTTCAAATGCATTCTTTGGTTGACTGTCGAAAATGACCAATGGAACAATGTTAGATTTTCAGAACCGATTCTCGAAACTATTTTGGAGAAAGTTAAAACTCATTTTACCTCGTCGGACTATAAGAATTTTCGTACAGATCGGTCAGTATTAGGTCAATACCTAAGATTTATCTTTCAAATTAAGGAAGCTTGGTTGAAAAATAATATTCAATGGTTACTACCTGAAGATAATAAAACAATTGGAAATATAACTTTTTATACCTATATACAAAGAGGTGGCTTCTCAGAAACCATATATCCTTTTATCAAATCGTGGTATATAGATCTGATAAATGAATTACCTAATTTAGATTTAAATAATGATGAAGGAAATGATATTAAGCCATTTTCTATCGCTGAACATATGATGATGATTTATGGATATGGCTTAGAATCCTTAGAGCCTGGAGGGGTTCTTGACTTATTCTTCCTTAAAGCACCTGATTTCTTAAAAGGAAATGCGATTAGGTTTTTGGGGACAAAAATTCCAAAAGAAGATTCTTTCATTCAGTTAGCGAAATCTCTCTGGCAATGGAGAGTGGATTCAGGCTCAATTTGCAGCAATGAGTTAGATGAGTTCTTAGGATGGTGGCAAGGTGATTTATTTGAAAGCGAATGGATTTTTCCGTTCCTTTCTTTATACAAGCAGAACAGCGATATTTCAGTTTCTGAATTACAAATTTACAAATTGATTGAAATACTCGATGAGAACTTTTATAAAAATCCGAGATTGGTTATCCAAATTTTGGATTCCTACACCCAAACCAATCGATACTATTTTAGCCCAAAGAAAGACGGTAATTTATGGTCGATTCTGAAAAAAGGATTGGGATTGGAAGATATAGAACTCAAAACTTTAACGGAGGATATTATACATAGATTGGGTTCGTTCGGGTATTTAGATTACAGAGAATTGCTTGGAATTTAAATCTATCCCATTTTTCCGTAATATAAAAACAGATGACGACAAAAGGAATAGTGTAAACATTTGGTTTATGTTAGCTTTTTACAAACCCTAGCTAATCGTACTAAGTAAATATGCACAAGCTTTCACCTCATGATTCAATCGTCTATCTTGAATTAAGTAGAATCCTTATGGACACAGATAGATGAATTCCTCCAAAATCTCTGAATCCCAGATTGAAGAATATGCGATTCAGTTACTTGAGAAGCAGGGTTACCGATACATCTATGCTCCATCCATAGCCCCAGATTCAGAATCACCAGAGCGAGAGAGATTTGAGGATGTAATTCTACTTGAAAGGTTGCGTTCCGCTGTCGCCAAACTGAATCCAGACATTCCTATACAGGCCCAGGAAGACGCTGTCAAGCAGGTCTTGAGAATTGCCTCTCCAGATCTTCTAGTGAACAATGAAACATTTCATCGCATGTTGACTGAGGGAGTTGCAGTAAGTTACAAGCAGGATGGTAGTATGAGGGGCAATCGAGTCTGGCTTGTTGACTTTTCTAATCCAGATAACAATGATTTTATTGCAGCCAATCAATTTACGATCGTTGAGAACAACCAGAATAAACGTCCCGACATCATTCTATTCATAAACGGATTGCCTCTTGTGGTTATTGAACTGAAGAATGCAACGGATGAAAATGCCACCATTCATTCCGCATTCAATCAAATCCAAACTTATAAGCAAGCAATCCCTACTTTATTTACCTACAATGGATTTATCATTCTCTCGGATGGGCATGAAGCTAAGGCAGGGTCTGTTTCATCGTCAATGAGTCGTTATATGTTCTGGAAGAGTTCTGATGGTAAGACAGAAGCACCAAAGCTGATTGGACAGCTGGAGACAATGATCCAAGGAATGCTCAATAAGGAAACTCTTCTAGATCTTCTTAGACATTTTGTTGTTTTTGAAAAATCCAAAAAGGAAGATAGCGTAACTGGAATCAATACCATACAGACAGTTAAGAAGATAGCGGCATACCACCAGTACTATGCAGTCAATGCCGCAGTGGAATCTACCAAAAGAGCGTCTGGTTTTACTCAAGCTAAGGATTTACCAGTTGAAGTAAATCAACCAGAAGTTTATGGATTGAAAAATATCCAGAAATCAAAGTTCGGTGATAAGAAAGGTGGTGTAGTATGGCATACCCAAGGATCGGGCAAATCTCTTTCCATGGTTTTTTATACTGGCAAAATTGTACTAGCTCTAGAAAACCCAACTGTGCTCGTTATTACGGATCGCAATGATTTAGATGATCAATTGTTCGATACATTTTCATCTTGTACACAATTACTGAGACAAGAGCCCAAACAAGTTGAAGATAGAAACCAATTGAAAGAACTTTTGAAAGTAGCCTCAGGCGGAGTTATCTTTACAACAATTCATAAGTTCCAACCCCAAGAAGGCAATGTCTACGAAACACTTTCAGATAGAAAGAATATCATCGTTATAGCCGACGAAGCCCATAGGACTCAATATGGATTTAAAGCAAAAACCATCGATGACAAGGATGAATCAGGAAATGTCATCGGTAAGAAAATTGTATATGGTTTTGCCAAATACATGAGGGATGCCTTGCCCAATGCAACCTATCTTGGTTTTACAGGAACCCCAATTGAGAATACCGATGTAAACACCCCAGCCGTATTTGGAAATTATGTGGATGTTTATGATATTGCTCAGGCTGTTGAAGATGGTGCCACAGTTAGAATCTATTATGAAAGTCGTCTAGCTAAGATTAACCTTTCCAAAGAAGGAAAGATACTTGTTGAGGAATTAGATGAAGATTTAGATCAAGAAAATCTCTCCAACACTCAGAAAGCCAAAGCCAAGTGGACTCAACTCGAAGCATTGATAGGGAGTGCCGATCGAATCAAGAGAGTTGCACTTGATATAGTCAATCATTTTGGTAGTAGACAAGAAGTGATGGAAGGCAAAGCGATGATCGTTGCTATGTCAAGAAGAATCGCCGCAGACTTATACAAAGCAATCATTGATTTGAGACCAGAATGGCATGACAAAGATTTAATGAAAGGAGCAATTAAAGTAGTAATGACAGCTTCATCTTCAGATGGGCCAGAAATATCCAACCATCATACTACCAAAGATGAAAGACGGAAACTTGCTGATAGGATGAGAGACCCTAAGGATGAACTTAAATTGGTTATAGTTCGAGATATGTGGCTCACAGGATTTGATGCACCATCCTTACACACTCTCTACATAGATAAACCCATGAAGGGACACAATCTGATGCAAGCTATAGCTCGTGTTAATAGAGTTTATAATGAGAAGAAAGGAGGATTGATTGTTGACTATCTAGGTATAGCTTCAGATCTAAAGAAAGCACTTTCTTTTTATGCAGATTCTGGAGGTAAAGGTGACCCTGCCGAAACCCAAGAGAAAGCTGCTCAAATCATGTTAGAGAAATTAGAAGTGGTCTCTCAAATGTTTCATGGATTCCCTTATGAGAATTTTTTCTCTTCAGATACAGGTAATAAGCTCAATATCATCCTCGCAGCTGAAGATCACATACTCGGATTAGATAATGGTAAGAAACGATACATTGATGCAGTTACAGCACTTTCTCAAGCATTTGCAGTTGCTATTCCACATGAACAGGCTCTCGATGCCAAGGATGAAGTCTCTTTTTTCCAAGCTGTTAAATCTAGATTAGTTAAATTTGATAGTAGCGATAAAGTAATGTCAGACCAAGAACTGGAGACTTCCATCCGCCAAGTTATAGACAAAGCGCTTGTTACAGAACAAGTGATTGATGTTTTTGATGCAGCTGGAATTAAAAAGCCTGACATCTCTGTGCTTTCTGAAGAATTTCTATTAGAAGTTAAGAACATGGAGCATAAGAACATAGCTCTAGAAGTTCTAAAGAAATTGCTCAATGATGAGATCAAGGGTCGAATGAAGAAGAATCTTATCCAAAGTAAGAGTCTGATGGAGATGCTTGAACATTCAATTAAGAAATACCATACTAAGATCATAACAGCAGCAGAAGTTATTGAAGAACTTATCAACTTATCAAAAGAGATTCATTCCATGGATAAAGAGCCTGAAGAAATGGGGCTTTCGGATTATGAGTATGCTTTCTATACAGCAATCGCCAATAACAATAGTGCAAGAGAAGTGATGGAGAAAGAAAAACTCCGTGAACTTGCCGTTGTTCTTTATAAAAGTGTCAAAGAGAATGCATCTATTGACTGGACTATCAAAGAGAGTGTCAAAGCCAAATTAAAAGTCATTGTAAAAAGAATCCTTCGCCAATTTGGCTATCCACCTGACATGCAGATGCTTGCAACAGAGACTGTTCTTAAGCAAGCTGAGCTTATAGCTGAAGAACTTCTAGCAAAATCATAGAACATTTACCTAATCTCAAGTATAGGTTCTGATTTATAAGTGCGTATCGCCTTACCGACTTTGCTTGTAACTTCGATGGCATACCTTCCAGGGGGGATATTCATCAATTGAAAGTGAATCTTTTTACTTTCAGAGACTGTAATGAGATTATTCGATATAGGAAATTTATTATTTCCTTTGGTGAGAATAATTCCTGTAGATGGATTACTCATATCAATTTTCAAATGTTTACCTTGCAATTGCACAAGTTCCATATTATGAAAGCTTGATCTTGTGGGGTGAGATAGATTCAATACACTCTCTATATAGGGCTTTCTTGATGAGAATGTAGTCTTTCGGAGTTTAGTTTCAGCTTGAAGAATCTTCAACAATGGCTTGGATACTGAATATTTGATTCGGATCTTGCGGTTCTTGCTCAGGACTTTTTCTTTGTTGTTTGTGAACTTGCCTGACAAAGTTGGAGTGAACTTTCCCCAAGGAGTGCGAATCGCATTTCCTTTCTTCAATTCAGAAAGAAAAATATCTTTCATCAATTCAAAGACTCCCGCGATATCTGCCTTGGTAAAGCTAGATCCATATGACATGAGATTAATGAAGTCTTCTTCGGTAATGATAGATTCTGGCTTGGATCGTATGAAATACTGGGATACTTTCTCCTTTGCAAAATGTTTCTCTAAACTGAAATGGAGCGGCACAGGTTACCTCCGTCTGTATTTGTTAACCATTTTTCAATAATTTCAAATATTAGCAAGTATTATGCTGCTATAAAAAACTTACTAAAAATTAACGCATTATCATTATTTTTTAATCAAACATTTTTTATATTTTAAACTAATAATTTTATGTTCAGACGCAGGTAATATGATGTTTTTACAAAAGTAATTTATAGTATCTACATACACGTTCATATACAAATACGTATGTGTTATTATAAATAGAATATGAATCAATTTTGTCGAAAGGAATTTCTAATTTTTAAAATGCACCCTCTAATTTGTATAGTTCCATTGTATTGCTTTTTTTTAGTTTCAGTTTGATAATTTGCAGTCAGCAAATTGAATCCTATTCAGAACCATCTCAAAATGTGCTACAATCCGCCTTGGCGAGAAGTGTAACTTTAGATTATCCTACCTCTGATACCGCTAAAGGCACAGTGTTTTTCTTGAATAAGGAAGGCTATAATCTCACAGCGCACTATGTTATTTTCGGGCGGCTTGATCGAAGTGGGTTAGCTGCCAATGATTCCATTTTCATGTATGCCGTTTCATGGGGACTTAGCCCTTGCTTGGTCTTCAGCACAATCTGGCACTCCTTTTGCCGAAGAACTTTTAGCTAAATCATAAAAATTAAAAAATCGAGTAAGGGCTTAAGCATTCTTAAAGTTTAAGGAAATTATTTGAGATGATAGAAAATGCATTCATCTAATAAAAATCAGCTAAAGAAACTGAAGTTAAAGTTAATACTGCTAAATCTTTTGTTGGTTATGCTGGACAGAGAAATTGGGATGAGGATGTTTTAGTAGAGATTGAAAAAGCTCTAAGTACTTTACCTAAAAAGTAAGTTAAAAGTGAAATATTTGGTGTCGGGACTTCTCTCGGCATCTTACAATATTTTAAATATCAGGGAATATAGGCAGATAAGTCTATAGTTACGTACTCGATTTCCTGAAGCATAAACACCTGAGCCTGTCGCATAATTGCCAGCCCAAGTTGAATCTATACTTTGTTTGCTGAGCTGGAATGGAATATTCTGGTAGAGAAGATAGGCTCCCCAGAACTCTCCCAAGTGAAAATCTTTAGATTTTGCATCCATAAAGAAGCGCGTTTCATTGGTCTCCTCGTCAGTCATTCTTTCCCTAAGGCCGCTATTGCATCCGATTCAATGATTTCTAATTTGGATTTGTTCTTTGCCTTGCTCGGAGAAACCCTATTTGGAAATGTTACTTTTTGATTTTTGTTTGTTTCTTTGTCCTGCTTTAACTTCCGTAATATTGCCTTGGCGACCAAGCCTGCTTCTATGGGTCGATATTTTTCCAAACCAAAAAGTCCAAAGGGCATAAGCATGGAAACCCATTTCCCAATTTCTTCGCCAGGTCGGAGTTCTTTTCGTTCGCCCATCAGTAGGGAGGGTTGGAAGATAGAAAGATGGTCTATTTCCAGTTTCGCTAATTCTTCTTCTAACTTGCCTTTGACTTTATTGTAGAAGATGGCTGATTTGCTATCTGCACCCATAGCTGTTACTAGGGAAAAATAAGGAACCCTATATTTTTTGGCAGCTTGGGCAAAAGCCAGAGGGTACTTGTAGTCGACTTTTTCAAACTGCTCCTTGCTTCCTGCTTTCTTGATTGTGGTTCCTAAGGTGCATAGGACAGAGTCCACATTCTTCCAGTTGAGTTTCTCAATTGCTTGGTGATTTTCAAAATCGAAAAGTTTGATTTCCACATTTGGATTCTTTTTTTGATTCGAAGCAGATAAATCTGAATCATCTTGAGGAAGGCTTCTAAGAAGACAGATCAATTTGTCCTCAGGAAAGATTGAAGAAAACAAAGAGATGATATGGCTTCCGATAAGCCCTGAGCCGCCGATGAGAATGGTATTCATTCTTTCTTTGTAAGAAAGATTTCTTTTTTTGCAACCTTTCTACTTCTTTTTACTCAAAATGAGTATAAGTGAAGAAGCCGAACGCTGTTCGGTATGAGGTAACATGAATCAACAAATTGTTTCTAATTCTATTCCAAGCCCTGAAAAAGATTTCCAAGAAGGAATCGATTGGGTCACCAGTTTATTTCTTTTTCTTACTCCTATGTTTGGACTAGCTGGTTTATTTTACTACCTTTCTCAAGGTGGAATTCCATTTCTTTCTTGGATGAGTTTTGCCTTTTTTGTTTTTGCGACGGGAACTGGAATCACAGTTGGCTACCATAGATTGTTTTCTCACAAGAGCTATGAAGCATCCTTTCCTGTGAAGTTGTGGTTGCTCTTTTTTGGTGCGGCTACCTTCCAAGCCTCCGCCATAGAATGGTGCGAAGACCATAGAGTTCACCACAAATTTGTAGATACGGACAAGGACCCTTATTCTATCAAGAAGGGCTTCTGGTATGCTCACATGGCTTGGCTCTTGCAAAAGCGAAAGTATACACAACACAATGTCCAAGATCTGGTCGCAGATCCTTGGATCAAGTTCCAACATGACTACTACCTACCAATCGCTATATTTGCAGGATTTATTTTTCCTGGGCTCTTGCACATGATATGGGGTTCTTTCTGGGAAGGAGTCTTAATTTCGGGAGCCTTAAGGATTGCTGTAGTGCACCAATCCACTTTCTTTATCAACTCACTCTGTCATACATTCGGAGAACAGCCATTTGGTGAAGAACAAACGGCACGCAATTCCTGGTGGATAGCAATTCTTACCTTTGGTGAAGGCTACCATAATTTTCATCATGAATTCCAAGCGGATTATAGAAATGGGATTCGGTGGTATGACTATGATCCATCCAAATGGATCATCCGCTTCTTATCATTCATTGGCCTAACAAGAAATTTACGAAAAGTTTCTGAAGAGAAGATTCTCCAGAAGTCCCTTTTCTTAAAGGAAAAATACACCATACTCAATTACCAAAAATCCAATATGGTTCTTGCCAAGGAATGGTTGGAAGCTCTTCCCAAACTCAGGTCTCAGGTTATGGAGGCAAAAGCAAAATTTTTATCTCTCCAGGATGAATACAATCAACACAAATCCAATCTTAAAAAAGATGATAAGTTAACCTGGAAAAAAAGAATCGAACAATCCAAGGAAGGCTTTCAACTATCCTTGCAATCTTGGTCGGAAAACCTTCAATCACCAAGGACTTTAGTTGTTTAGGAAGATAGATTTTACCCTACAATCATTCGCGATTGTAGGTTCTAAAATTAAGAAAAATTTGCTTTTTTGACTCAACGGTTACTTCAATAGACTCGCTTCCATCAGGAAGCTTTCCACCTGGAATAGAAATCTTATAGGTTCCCGGTTTCAAATGAAGGCGTTTTATTTGGTAGTTAGATGGTAGAAGTCTCCAACTCCTAAGATCTGGGGCTATGGTTTGAGACGCTGCATAACCAGCTAAAGCCCCCGCACCTAAGCGAACCAAACCACCTACCAAAGCAGCACCCCCATCATCATTTCCCTTTCCCTTTTCTAAGGATCTTGCCAGTGCCTCACTTGCAACAGCTGCTGCTACCATTTTAACAGCAATCGAAGCTACGTTTTTGGCAACTATTGTGTTATAATTCTCGTTAAAGTTTTGCATGGCTGTATCGGAATAGTCATTATAAATTGAAGTCTGTCCTATATTCTTGCCATTGAGGTAAACAGGTTTTACCTTGGCGGATTCCTCATCTCTTTTTGTATAAATAGGTATTGGATTTTCTGCAATTGATAAGGCAGCAACAACCCCTCCCATAGATACACCTCCACCTTTTGCACGGATGGCTCCTTCTAAGGCTCCTCGCATAGCTAGTGTAAACTTTTCATCATTGAGAATCTTGCCTCTAGATTCTTTCGTGGCAGCCTTTCCTGCTTGGTTGATGATGATTACCTCGCCCATTTCTTGCGAGTAGGGAACAGGTGACATGCTTGGGTTGTAAGCATTGACATAGGATTTTCCTTCCGCTAATTTCGCCATATCTCCTGCATCATTTTCTTTGACTGCAAGAACATAACGATCCCCTTTTACTTGGACAAGTTCAGGTGCTATTTCTTGGATATTTTTATACTGAACACGAGCATCATTGTATCTTCCCAAACTTTCGGAAAGTATAGCATCCAAATACCTGGCACATAGGTTCTGTTTGTATTTTCCTTGAACGAATTTCATTTCTCTAAGCTCTATATCTAGCCTTCGAAAGTAAATCTTCGCATCTTCATATTTATTAAGAAAAATATAATTGAGTGCTATATAAAATTTGATAAGAACTCTTTCGAAATCCTCTCCTGTAAAATTACTTTCATTATCACTGAGTAAAAAAGAAAGACCTTGTCTTGTGACACTGACTTTGATATTATCTGCCAGTTGTTCGGCTTCTTTGAATGCCTTAATCGATGAATCATAATCTCCCTTGGTATGGAAGATCATTCCCGCTTCCATAAGGTAGAGTAGTCTGTCTTTGTTATCCGCTTCGGTTGCAAGAGTGCGAATCTGTGGAATAGCAGCATCATAATTGCCTGCATAGTATGCCTTCTCCGTATCTTTAATGATGGAGGCATAATTGGTAGCACAATGAAGAACTAGTACTAAGGATAGGTAATAAAGGATTTTCAAGTAAATTTAGAATTGGTTACCAACCAACCCCTCTATTTCCAACTACAGCCTTCTTGCGGTAGGCGACTCTTTCATTCCATATCGCTATATTGGTTTCAACTTCCACCAATTCAATGTTAACGGTTTGTTCTACAATTCTATCACCTTTAACGGTGAAAACATTTTCATCTATATCACATCGAACAAAGAAATTGGGTGATTTCATCTTGCCTAAGGAAAGTCGGTTGGAGGTCATACCAGTTAAGCTAAAAGTCATTTCGTTGATGGACTTTTCACGAGTATTAGTTCTAACAGTATAAATTTTATTCTTAATGAGTTGGGAAACGAAGGTATTATCAAAGAATTCTGTAGCAATCTGTTCGGTAGTATTGTTTCTTGTTGGAAAATGAGCTAAGAAGATTCCTTCCTCTCTTGGGTTTTCTTTGAAATAAGCTCCGATTTCATCACCAAATCTAAGTGCTGCCTTTCCTAATTCTTGGCTCGTAAGTCCACCAGAATCTGAAACTAAATCCGTAGTTAAATCAAGCCTTTCCGCTCCACTTGCGCATGAAATCACCCAAAGAAGGGATAGAAAACTCAAAATCTTGCTGAAATTCATATATACCTCTGAAAATAAAACCTACCCTGGAAATTTACTGAGAATTAGCGATTCTGTCAACTCAGAAAAAAAAATTTACAATCCATGCTTCGTCTAAATTCTAAGATAAACCAAAATAGGGAACTTTTATATAGACATCACCTTTCTTGCAAAATGTTCAAGCAAATATGGAACTCATTTTATTTAAAATAGTTCCAAGGAAAAACAAATGACAGCATATTCAATAGACCAGACCATCCAAAAACTCGAACAAATTTATATCCCATCCGAGATCAAAAGCATGCTCCCTCTGATCGAAGAGATCAACCAAATTAAGAAGGATAAAAATGCTGTTATTTTGGGCCATAACTATATGACCCCTGATGTTTTCTATGGAGTATCTGATATCGTTGGTGACTCCCTGTATCTCTCTAAGGCAGCTGCTGAAACCACAGCAGATATTGTACTTTTCAATGGAGTTCACTTCATGGCAGAGACAGCAAAGATTCTTTCTCCTGACAAAAAAGTATTGATAGCTGATCTAAAAGCTGGCTGTTCATTAGCCGAGTCCATCACAAGGGAAGATGTCCAAAGACTGAAAAATCAATATAAGGGAGTGCCAGTTGTTACTTATGTAAACTGTTCGGCTGAGGTCAAGGCTGAGACAGATATTTGTTGTACCTCAGCCAATGCCTTACAAATTGTGGAGTCTTTAGATTCGGATACCGTCATCTTTCTTCCAGATGAATACCTAGCAGATAATGTTAGAAAGCATACAAAGAAAAAAATTATTTCCCATCCAGGAAGATGTATGGTTCACGAAATGTATACACCTCTAGATATTGAGATCACTCGTCAAAGAATGGGAGGAGATGTCACAGTGATTTCTCATCCAGAATGCTCTAGGGAAGTTGTGGATCGTTCCGATTTTTCTGGCTCAACATCTCAAATGATAGAATTCGTTCGAAAAGCACCTTCTAAGAATATACTTCTCATTACAGAATGTTCTATGGGTGATAATCTTAGAATAGAATTCCCCGAGAAACATTTTGTCTCAACCTGCCAGACCTGTCCCCATATGAAGAAGATAACCTTAGAGAAAATCAAAGCAAGCTTGCTTGAAGAAAAATTCGAAATTCTATTAGACAAAGAAATCATTTCTCTTGCTCAAAAATCAGTTCAAAGAATGCTTGAGATCTCTTATAAAAAGAAATAGATTCTATTAGAGAGAACCGAGGTATATATGTTTCGAATTGGAAATGGAATTGATTTTCATAAATTGGTGATGGAGAGGATACGTCCTTTGATTCTTGGTGGAGTGGAGATCGATACTGAGCTCGCTCTCTTAGGTCATAGCGATGCTGACATTGTTCTTCATAGTATTTCTGATTCTATTTTGGGAGCCTTGGCACTTGGTGATATAGGAGATCATTTCCCAGATACAGACATGAGCCTAAAAGATATGGATTCAAAGATTATTGTTCGTAAGGCGGTAGAGCTTATGCAAGAAAGAAAATTCCATATCTGCAATCTGGATATAACCATAGTTGCGGAAAAACCTAAAATCGCACCCTATAGGGACCGAATTCGAAGTTCAATAGCAGAAATTATGAATATTACAGTGCCCCAGGTCTCTGTCAAAGCAACTACTATGGAGGGAATGGGTTCTCTTGGCCGGGCTGAGGGTATGATGGTTTTTTCTTCGATTCTGCTTGAGAAAAAGTAAGTCTGATTCAATTAGCTTAGAAATGAAATGCAAATTTCAGCTGCAATCTAAGAAAAGTCTATTAATCTTTCAGCAAGTTATATTGTTCTACACAAGCAGATAGACTTTCTTGCTTGGATGGGAATTCTTCTTTTTGTACAAATTGTAACTTTTGCTCAGCTTCTGAGAGTGCTCTCAATTTAGATATAGTCTCCATTTCTGAACATGAGCTAGAGATTCGAATCAGCTGGTTCCAATTGTTTAAATCTCTAAGCTTAGAATTAACAGCTAATTTATATTTATTCTCGTAGGCATATGCCTCTAAAATCAATTGGGAATCAGCGCGGTTGATATGATTCTTAGGAAGATCATTGAGTAAGACAGTCCCATCCAGCAAGTATCTTGGCTGAATTTCCTGAATCCATCTAGGAATGGCAGAGACATCGTATTTCTTTTCCACATAACAAGTATTTGGGATTTTTTCTTGGAAGAAATGAGGCAAATAAAAAAAGCTGCCCCCAAGTAGCAAGATTAGGATGAAGAATTGTAAGATGAGACGACTACCTGTATGATATCTATTATAATAAATCTTCAATGAACCTTTTCTAAGGCATAAAGTAGTATACAAAGTGAATTCCTGAATGAAAAACAAACAAGATAAAATCAATACTGGATACACATGGTAGATATGTCTTGCTTGTTGGTTGGAAGTGATTAACCTTTGTCCTATGATAACTAAAACTGCTAAGCTTAAATAGAGGAAGAATTTGGATTGCCTCAGGCGTTTCTTATTTTTAAATCCAAGCAGAATAGAATACAGGATAGCAAGTAAGATAACAGAAAAATGAAGGGGAAGATCTTCATACAAAGAAGGAAGAAATAAGAAAAAATTATTTTCGCCTTGTTCAAGCTTGATTGTTGGAAATAAAGAAGCAAATCTATCAGGATGTATCAGTATCCAAGCTAAGCTTGGAAGGAAGATCCAGAGCCAAAGTTTTCTTAGCTTTTCATTATAAAGATTCTTGGAAGATTCTCTGGATTCTAAGATGAAGAAATGATTGGTATCTACCACGAATACAACTAAGAAAATTTGAAAGAGATGAATGGTATTTTTATTTGGTATTGCTATCCATCCTAAATATCCAAGAGCTAATATACTCAAGAGAATAAGAAGGAAGGGAAGTAGAATTCTTCTGTTAGCTTCCCAGAAGAACCATAGAAAGTATTTCTTAAGAAATACTTTTGTCTCTGTAAAATTTTGCAGTAAGAAAAATAATAAAATGGCAATGAGAGACTGTAAGGCATAAGGATATTTTGTAAAAAGCAATAGCAGGCTCGCTATACTAAGATTCCACAAATTCTGTGAATTCCAAGTGGAACTTTTCTGAAGTTGATAGAAGGATTCTACGCATAATAAAAAGAAGACGGCACCTTGGATCTCTAGCATTCCCGTATTGGCATAGATTAAAAGGGGTTCAGTATGAAAAAGCATCCAATCGAAACCAAAGCTTGCAAGAATAATCGTAAACCAAGATCTCATACTTTTATAAATGATCCAATGAGAGAGAAGAATAAAGGCAAAGAATGTAAGCAAGGTTAGATAAGAACTTATCTTGGACTCAGCTCCCCAGATAAGTATCCCTATTGCTTCTAGGAAACTTCTAAGCCCAGGCCAGGTGGGAGAATCCAGAAGAAGCCAAATCGGCTTCCAGAGATTTCCCTCTCGGATGCTCGCAGCCATCTGAAGGGAGATAGAAAACCTTGCGCTGGGATCCCAGCCAAGTAGCCAGTTCTCTGTGCAGTTCTGAAGCTGTGATTGTATGTATTGAATCAGAAGATAAAAACTTGGAAGCAAGCAAAGGTAAAATGCTAGCCTAGATTTCGAAATCTTGTTCATTGTTTTAAAATAGAGAGCAATCAAGGTTAGGGTGGACTAAGGTTTAAAGACTTACTTCCACTGAGTTAGCAGAGCTTCCCTTTCAGATGCAAGATTTCTGTCATTTTCTTGTTTATAAAAGAATCGATTCATAAGCTTCCCAAGTAAGCCAGGCTGAGGTGTCCAAGAATGCAGTACTTTCAAATGAGTGCCTCCTTCTTTATTGTCTTCCAAGGTATAAAAATAAGAATCCTTGGAAAATCTACTTGAACTTTTAATCTCAAATGCAAATTTGAAAGGGATTACTGATTCTATGACTTCAATTTGCACTTTTTCATTTTCTTTAAGAATTTCTTTATTCAGTCCAGGATTTATGATGCTTCTTGGGAAATAAGAAGAGGTCAGATAATTGTAAACTTGAATTGGATCTTTTGGGAGATTGTATTCTATGCTAGATTTGGATTCCATAGGAATCACAAGGTAGATGAAGAAAGATAGTATGAATGCAAAGACAATTTTTAAATATTCCATAATGCCACCTACTAGGGACTCTTCTTACTAACTTATGTCAATAGAAAATTCAAATCTTCCTACCTGGTTCAATCGCCCAGAAATTTCTGCAAAGAGAGTTTCTGGTATCATGCAATATTTTATCAGTGAAAGAAAAATTGACTCGATTAATCCTTTTTCGGACTTTTTGGACGATGATTCTTTTGCAAAAATTTTAAATGATAAAAATCTTTGGATTCCACAAGAATTAGAAGACAAGATCTTCAACTACCTAGCTAGTCTTGAAGACATTTCTCCAGCAATCTACCAATTAGGTAAGGAAACTTTTTTATCTCAGTCTTATGAACTTCTGCCGACTAACGAATCTTCTTTGCAGATTCAAGAAATTATAGCTAGATTTCCAGTTCTTCTGTCCAAACTAACCAGAACAGTTTACTTGGATATTA
The DNA here is from genome assembly GCA_022402465.1 of Leptospiraceae bacterium. GTDB lineage: Bacteria > Spirochaetota > Leptospiria > Leptospirales > Leptospiraceae. Next base: position 30,452 of record JAKRSH010000010.1, read on the forward strand.
TTGACTTAAGTGAATCAAGGGCAATCTTTCAATTCTATTTTAGAGAACCCTATAAAGAAAGATGGTATGATGTAATTTTCTTTAAGGGTATGCTTGATGGGCTAGCTCTTCTATTCGAACTCGAAGATGCAAGCACGCATTTGAGAGAGACAAGGCTTATGGGGATTCATACTTCTCATAAGGACTTGGGAGAGAAGATCCAATTTGGTTCAGAGAGAAATATCTATGAGATGCAATGGACTCCAACAAGAACGAAACTATCTCGAACCTTCTTAAGCCAAGATGAACTTTCTAAAGCTCAGAAGTCATTTGTAATTTCGAGAGAAACCGAATCAGATTCTCAGGATCTATCTGTTATCAATGTAGCAAGCGTTATATCTAAATCTAGAGAGCTCGCACTTGAGAATAGAGACTTAGAAGCAGCTGTTGAAATTTTGAAAAGATTTAAAACTGAGCTTGAATTAAAACAAAAATCTATAGCCAAGGATCTTAAATTAGCCAAGAACATTCAGAAAGGAATCATTCCTCAGACCATTCCAGATTGGAAGGGAATTCAATTTTGGAATCACTTCAGCCCTATGCAAGAAGTGAGTGGTGATTATTATGATTACTTCCCCATTGATGAAGATAAAATCGGAGTCGCAATATGTGATGTTTCTGGACACGGTGTACCCGCAGCATTTATAACCGCACTCTCTAAAATGCTCTTCAATAAATACCGAAGTCCGTCTCCAAGTTCTATCTTTAAGAATATCAATCGGGACCTTCTCGAACTTTTGATGCAACAAGGCTATACTACTTGTATCTATGCCGTTATTGATAAGAATTATAAGATTACTTATTCCATAGCAGGACATCCCCGTCCTATATTATTAAGTGGTAAGACTTCCAAGGCTAGTCTGTTACATGGAGAAGGAACTTTCTTGGGTATGTTTCCTGAGGCAAGTGATCATTACGAAGACAATCAAGTCGTCTTAGAGCCAGGAGACAAGGTATTTCTTTATACAGATGGTTTGACAGAAGCTGAGAATGATGAGGCAACACCATTTGGGGATGAGAGACTTCTTGAGATAATTGAAGAAACAGTGGGTATGGATATTCAAAAGTCCATTGAATATATTTCACGTAAGCACCATGAATTTTGTATGGGCACAGACCAAATGGATGACATTACGATTCTGGGTTTTTCCTTGAGTTCCGAATATCCTAAGTTTGAGAATCTCCTTAAATCATCTAAGATAGAATACAAAAGGAAACATTTCAACCTAGCTTCCAACTTGTTGAAAGAAGCGCATTCTATACTTCCAAGAGACTTAAACACCATTCTACTGCTTTGCAAATCACTTGCCAGAGAAAAGAAGTACAAAGAAGCGATTCACTTTCTAGAAGAGTACAGTTCGTACAAGCTTCATAATTTTGAAACCCATAATATACTTGGATATTGTTATTTTATGATTCAAGAATATGATAAGGCAGAAATAGAACTTAAGAAATCATTGTATATGAATGATGCTCATCCTTCTATTCATTATAATTTAGCCAGGACTTACTTTAAGAAGGATGATCCAAGTAAACTTGCTCTTGCTATTGAAAGGCTACGTAAGTCTTTTCCAAAATTTCCAAGACTCAAGGAATTGCATTCTTTGCTTGAGTCCATTGAAGAAAAATGAATATAAATTACTTTGGAAAACATAGACTCATTCTTGTTATATTATTTTTACTTAATTCCCTTGTAGGCTCTTCCGCCCTGCATTCAATAGAATTGCCCAAGGACCAAAGTTTTCATTCCGAATATGATCTTGAATGGGTCTATATTGTTGGGCATTACAAACTTGAGAATGAGCAAGAAGTTGGCATGGAATTAAGTTTTTTTCGAGCAAGAAATACCAATCAGAAATCAAAAACGTCTATAGAAGTTTTTCCAGTCCATTTTGCCATTTCAGATTTTACCAACAAAAAGCACTATACTTCGCAGGCTTTAGGGCGAAGAATAGGTGGACTTGCATTTTATGACCAGAATACCATACGTGTTGAAAATTTTCAGATAAAAATGAACCAAGACGGAAGCTATGATATTTCAGCAAAACCTAAGAACAATTCCAAGATAGCTCTTGAGATAAAGATACTCACACATTTGGGAAATAAATTGCTTCATGGAGATAGGGGCATTTCTAGAAAATCTTACCAAGATCCCAAATTTGTATCAAACTACTACAGTATTACCAGAATTCCAACCTTTGGTAAAATTACATTGAATGGTAAGTCTTTGCAGATCTCAGAGAAGCAAGTTTCCTGGTTGGATCATGAGTGGAGTAGGGCTGGTCTTTCCGACCAAGATAATTCTTGGGATTGGGTAGGATTTAGCTTGGAAGATGGAAGTGATTGGATGGCTTTTCGATTTCGAAAAGATAAAGTAAGTGCTTCGGAAGTTTTTGCAAGTAAGTATGAGTCTCTTAAAATAAAAACCTTTGATCCCAAATCTGATGTGATTTTTCAACCACAAGGAAATAAAATATGGAAGAGTCCTGTTACCAAGAAAGTCTATCCTATGGCTTGGAATCTGAGATCAAAGTCAGAGAATTTAGATTTGGTTATAGAACCAATTTTTTACGAACAGGAGTTTGATGCTAGAAAATCAACAGGCCTAGCTTACTGGGAAGGTGGAGTTCGAGTCAAGGGATTGCGAAACGGTAAGCAAGTGAATGGAAAAGGTTACTTGGAATTGAAAGGATATAAATAAAACATGCTTCAATATTTTATAAAGAGATTGCTTTTGATATTTCCAACTCTACTAGGTATTACTTTTATTGTATTCTTAATTTCTAATCTTGCACCTGGGGGGCCCTTGGATAGAGAGATTGCAAAGATTAAGGGAGTTGCAAATATTTCTGGTGCAAGTACCAAACAAATTTCCCAAGAAGAAGTGGAGCTCTTAAAGAAAAGATTGCACTTAGATAAACCCATCTACATTGCCTATGCCTATTGGTTATCCGATGTGATAGTTTTTAATTTGGGTGAATCAAGATTGCACTCCAAAGAGGTTACCGATCTTATTCTAGAAAAGATGCCTGTATCATTGATCTTTGGACTTTCTGGTTTTTTTCTTTCGTATTTGATCTGCATACCCTTAGGAATCTTTAAGGCTTTGAGGCATGGACAGGTATTTGATTTATGGACAAGTTTTTTAATATTTTTTGCATATTCTATTCCAGTTTTCGCCTTAGCCATGTTACTTCTTTATGTTTTCGCATCTGGAGAAGTTTTTTCTTTCTTTCCCCTTGGTCATGAGATTTCAGATTACTATGAAGAACTAAGTTTCTGGGGAAAGGTGAATGACCGTATCAGTCACATGTTTCTGCCTGTTATTTGTTATGTTTCAGGTTCCTTTGCAGTCTTGACACTTCTCATGAAGAATTCTCTTCTGGAGCAAATTTCCAAAGAATATGTTAGGACAGCTCTCGCAAAAGGTTTAAGTTTCAAGGATGCTATTTTAAATCATGCCTTTCGAAATTCTCTCATTCCCATAGCTACTGGTTTTGGAAGTAATCTCTCTTTGATTTTTGCTGGTTCCTTATTTATTGAATTGGTTTTTAATATTGATGGTATGGGCAATTTAAGTTTTGAGGCTGTTCGAGAGCGGGATACAGATCTAATGATGGGTTTATTGCTTGTTCAATCTTTGATTGGCTTATTAGGAAAAATACTTTCTGATGTCTGTTATGTGCTTATAGATCCAAGGATAGACTTTGATTGATATGTTAAATCCGAATACTAAGAAAAGAATTCGAAAGTTTACGAATAATAAGAGAGCCTATTATTCTTTTTTGTTTTTGATAGGATCTTATTTTTTATCTTTATTTTCTCCAGTTCTAATGAATAATAAGCCTCTTCTTGTGAAATACAATGGTGAATTTTATTATCCTATACTATTTTATTATTCCGAAAAGGATTTGGGTGGTGCTAATTTAACCCAGCCAAATTACAAAAAGTTATTGAATCGTGAAGACTTTGTTAGTGGAGAATCTTATATGATTTTTCCCTTGCTGAAATACGGAGTGAATGAAGACAATTTGGAAAGTCTGGAAGAAGGAGTAAATCCGCCTAGTCCACCTAGCAAGAATCATATCTTGGGAACGGATGATAGAGGGAGAGATGTATTTACTCGCATCGTCTATGGATATAGAATTGCTATGACTTTTAGTCTATTGCTTGTCTTTGTAGAAATGTTTCTTGCTGTATTTATTGGTGCTGTGCAAGGGTATTTTGGTGGATTGCTGGATATTAGTGTTCAAAGACTAATTGAGATACTCTCCAGTATTCCCTTTCTTTATGTTATCTTGATTATGGGTTCTTTCTTGGGTAAGGGCTTTATGGTTTTACTCTTGACCTATGGAGCCCTAAGTTGGATAGGACTGAGTTATTATATGCGCGGTGAGTTTCTGAAATTAAGAAATTTTCAATTTGTTGATGCCGCAAGGGCCTTAGGAGTTTCTAATACTAGAATCATATTTCGTCATCTGCTTCCAAATGCAATCACACCTCTTGTTACCTTTTTGCCCTTTACTTTGATCTCCTCTATCTCCATATTGTCAGCCTTAGACTTCTTGGGTTACGGTATCCCAGCTCCCAATCCTTCTTGGGGTGAGCTAATAGGACAGGGTAGAGAACGCCTAACAGCATGGTGGTTGATAGCATTTCCTTCCATAGCCTTGTTTATGACCATTCTCTTATCCGCTTTTGTGGGGGAAGGGCTTCGCGATGCCTTCGATTCTAAGGAGTTAGTTGAATATGAATGACCCAAGGAATGAAAACGAAGTATTACTTAAGGTTGAAAATTTTAGTTTAGATCTTGTAACTGAAAATGGCAATCTTCCTGTTATCCAAGATATTTCTTTCCAAATCCATCAAGGTGAATTTCTTGCATTGGTTGGTGAGAGTGGTTGTGGCAAATCTGTATGCTCTCTTGCATTGACGAAATTGCTGCCAAGCAACCTTGCGAAATACAAATCGGGATCTATCCTTTTCCAGAAAGAAGATATCATTCAAATGAATGCAAGCGATATCCAAAACCTGAGAGGAAATAAAATCTCTTATGTGTTTCAAGAACCTTTTTCTTCCTTAAATCCCCTTAAGAAAATCAAAGATCAAATCATAGAGTCTTTTCTCATTCACAAAATGGGAACCAAAGAAGAAGCTATTCATAGAGCAGAAATCCTTCTTGAGAAAGTAGGGATCACAGATATCAGCCAAAGATTAAATTCCTATCCCAATCATATGAGTGGGGGTATGCTTCAGAGAATTTCAATAGCTATGGCTCTTATAACAGATCCTATACTGCTCATTGCTGATGAACCAACTTCAGCCATAGATGTTACCATACAAGCTCAATTGATACAATTGCTTATGGAGATGAAGAAACAATTTTCCCTTTCCGTTCTATTTATTTCTCATGATATAGCCTTAGTGAGTCATATGGCGGATCGTATCGCTGTTATGTATGCAGGGCAAATTGTTGAAATAGGTAAAATCAATGAAGTCATTGATTCACCTAAGCATCCTTATACGCAAGCTCTCTTGAATTCTTATCCCTCTGGTGATAATTATAATAAGGAACTAGAAGTGATACCTGGTATAGTTCCATCCCCTCTTGAGTATCCTAGGGGCTGCCATTTTGCAGAAAGATGTAAACATAAAATGGATGTTTGTATTTCAAGAAAACCCAATCAAACACATATAACAGAATCTCACTCTGCCTTATGCCATTTGTTGGAAGCAGGTTTGCAATGATTTCAGTTAAGAACCTTTTTGTATCGTATTATTCAAGTTCTATCTTTGGTTGGAGGTCTAAGGAAATTAAGGCGGTGGAAGATCTTAGCTTTATCATCCAAAGGAGTGAGACGGTAGGTTTAGTGGGGGAGAGTGGTTGTGGCAAATCAACTCTTGGTAAGGCTATGCTTGGTCTCTTGCCCATTGCTTCAGGTGAATTGAATTTCGAAGGCCAAGCCTTAGAGAATCTAAAGAAATCAGATTGGCTTCCTCTTCGTAAAGATATCCAAGTTATTTTTCAGGATCCTTATTCTTCACTCAATCCAAGGATGACAATTTTTGAAATCATATCAGAGGGCGTTGAAATTCATTTTCCTAGTTTAAAGAAAATTGATATTATTCAGAGAGTCAAAGAAATATTAGCGAAAGTAAATCTCTCACATGATATCTTAGATAGATACCCGCATGAATTTTCGGGGGGACAGAGACAAAGAATTGCAATCGCTCGTGCCTTAATTTTAAATCCCAAATTAATTATTTGCGATGAGGCAGTTTCTGCTTTGGATGTTTCCACCCAAGCTCAGGTGATGAATCTTCTCAAATCTTTGAAAAAAGATTTCAATCTTTCATATTTATTTATATCTCATGATTTGAATATTGTGAAATATATTTCTGATAAAATTGCAGTCATGTATTTGGGAAAGATAGTAGAGTTCGGAACAAGGGAACAAATTAGTACTCGCCCGAGTCATCCTTATACCAAAGCCCTATTCGCATCTTCCTATGATTTAAGAAATAGAACAAAAGAACGTCCAAGCTTAAAAGGTGAAATTCCATCTGTTCTAGATAAGCCTGAAGGATGTTATTTCCATACAAGATGTCCGATAGCTAAAGAAATTTGTAGAACAAAAACACCAGATAAAATACAATTAAAAGAAGATCACTTTACCTATTGTCATTTCCCTGAGAATTAAGTTTTATGCGAGTGCACCATTCTATCTTCAAATATACAAAAAAAATATTCTTGGGGATAGCTTACTTATTCTTATTTTTAATAAGCTCAATATTAATTTTAGCATATTCTATTCCTTATATGATGGATTTGGAAGCTTATAAGAAATTAATTTTTCAAGAAATCCAAGAACGAACAGAACTGAAAATTGAATTCTCTGATTCTGACATTGAAATTTTTCCTCTTCCAGGTATCACCTTTGAGTATGTAAATCTTTCTAAAGATAACGAAGTGATTGCTAGTATGAATCAAGTATTCATTCAAGTCTCTATCATTCCTTTGCTTTCAGGAACGGTGGATATAACAGGAGTTTATTTAAATTCAGGCTCGATTTCAATTGTAAGAAATAAAGATGGTAGCTTCCCCATATTTACTCAAATTGAAATTCTTGAAAATGTGAACTCCCTAGATCCTTTGCATTTAAATGATCAAATTCAAAATGAAAATCAAAATAAAACTGAATCCAAAGATGAAAAAGTCAAAAAGCGTCAAAGCAAAGATGAGAAAGAAAACCAATCAATAAATTCCACTAAACAAGAGTTCGTTCTAAGTTCTTTTCTTGCAGATTTACCTGATTATTTCGAATTAGAGAATATTCATATAAAGTATAATAATGGTGTAAATGGTAAACTTTATAATTTTTATATATGGAAATCTAAGCTTGATATCCATGCTTCTTCTAGGAGTTTTCATTTAGATTTATTTGGAAAGATGAATGAAGAAAAATTGGAAATTTATTCCGACTTTTCTTTTGAAGATGAGCAGATAACCTATGAAAGTTTTAGAATCAAATCCTCTATCTTTTTAACGCAATTTTCCGCCTCCATAGCAGAAGATATATTGGTGATTTTCCCAAGAGCAAATTTTAAGTTTTCTTCATTGACTGGTAAGATTCATCTAACGAAAGATGATGAAGATTTGGTAAAGTTGCATTTGTTTGATGCAAGAATCTTAAATCTTTCCTATAAGCAAGAGAAAAGTTTTGGAAATTTTATAGGCGGTTTGTGGATCTACTATTCTTATAAAGAAAATAAATTAAGCCTGGATGATATACAAGTAGAATGGATAGGTAAGAGCAAGGTATACGGAAATGGAATTCTTACTTTTGGTAAACTTCCTATCATTTACTTTTCTATTAATTCTAATTTTTTTGATTATGAATCCATCAGCCAAGTCGTTAACTTATGGTTAGATGCTGATTTAGATAAGTCAAAAGCTTTCAAAGGGATCCCTGATACTGGTTATAAGACTAAGGTAAATATAACTTTGGATTGGAATCTTGAAAATATTTCCTACTACCAATACAAGATACATTCCATACGAGGTAAGACAATTTATAAAAATGGAACTTTGCTACTTTCTGGAATCAGAACAAAATACTATGATGGGGAAATACTCTCTGATGGACAATTGAATTATGATAATGGACTCTTTAAACTCAATAGCAATCATACAATTAAAAATATCAATACTGAAAAATTGCTGAACCATTATTCAGATAAAAAATACTTAAGTGGAGATTTCTCTGGAAACTTTGTTCTCTCATCTAGATTTACGGATTTAAATTCTTTTGAATCTAATATTTATATTAATGGAGATTATCTTCTTCAAGATGGACAACTTATGGGTTATTTGAATTTTTTTAGACCTATTGCAAGTATAGGCAAATTTATCAATTTCAATGGACCAACAAGAAATAGCATGGAGTATTCAACGATAAGAGGAAACCTGCTTTATGAGAAAAAAGTTACCAACCTAACAAATATTAAAATGAAAGGAATAGGCTTGGATGCAGAGGCTAATGGTAAATTATCTGCTGATAAAATTAATATGCGAGTTACTGTATCTCTTCCTGGTCCAGCAGGTAAGGCTATCAAACTTCCAATTCTTTACCAAGGAATCTTTGGAAAAAATGTTCCTTTTGTGGATCCTGTTTGGCTAGGATCTGTTTATGTAGGAACTATTCTTCTAGCTGGTCCAGCCGGAGCAGCTGTGGGAGGAATAGCTGGCTCAGCTGCCTCAGAGTATGTTAATTCAGCAATTAGCAATATTCAAAAAGGATTCAAGTCGACTACAAAATTTTTATTTGGCTCAGCTAGCGAAGAAAAATCAGAAGACTTAGAAAATAAAAATGAACCTATGCTCCCTAAGTAGAAAACTTTCCTAGGTAATTACTTTCTCTCAATCGCATCTGTTCTTGTAGGTACTATGAGTTCAGATACCAATTCATCATATGGTTCCCTGACCTTGACATTAGGATTGAATTTGTCTGCGAGAACTTCTCCATCAGCAACGAATTGATAGTAGTAAGTTCCAGGTAATAATTTCTTTTCCATTTCAAAGATACCATTGGGTAGCTTAGTCATGTAATCAGCTTCTAGATTCCAATTGTTAAAGTTTCCAGTAACACTGACTGAATCATTTTCAGGAAGGTAGATTTGAAATTTTACAGTTCTTAAATGTTGTTCTTCTAATTCAGAATCTTCTAATATGATAGTCGTGATAAATTTGTCTTTGTCTGTTTTATCAAGGTGGTAGATTGAGAAATATGATCCGGAAGCATCTGCTTCTAGTTCTTGGTTTTCTATATCATACTCATATAGACCATCAACTTTGAATTTATATTGGTACTTAGTCAGACGATTGAAATTCTCATCAATAGAAGTGGGTGGAACCAAGCGGTAGAATACTCCGTATTGATTTTTACGCATAGGCTCACACTTCCAGTTCAAGAAATTCCCACAGAGCTCTACTTTCTTATTTTTTAAACCCGTATAACTAAAGAGGATTCCTTTATTCAATATATTTCCAGATTCAGCGTACTTATAAATATCTAGAAGTCGTATGTATCTGGGTGAGACAGCTCTTTTTAGGGAGTCGATTTGCCATTGGTAGTACATTTTGCTATCATCTACATCCTCAATTTCTCCAGACTCCATTTCGAGTGAGGAATAAGAACCTATCCAGTCCATGGCTTCCTCTGAAAAAATGCTTCCGATGAAAAACAATAGAAATAGTATAAGGAAAACAGTGAATTTGGATTTCGAGATCATTCTATAGATATTTTCGAGTCTTTTCAGATTTTTGATCAAAAAAAAATCTATTTAGACATAATCAATTTTATCTCTTGGTTTTTCTCTAAGAATCCGATATTTTCACTATACCAATATGTCAGAATCATTGGATAAACTATCAGCAGATGAGCTAACACTGATTCAAAGTCTCTTTGAGCCTTTGAATAAAAACCCTTTGAATTCAGAAGATTTGAATCCAATGGCGAAGGTGTACCGTCAGAAGATGGGCTACACTGAGCCTGTCGTATTTACTGATGATGATGCCAGGGAAGACGATTCCCAAGATTCTGATTTTCCTGCTGAGGGCGAAGTTGCCTCTGATTTGTGGTCAGATGAAGAGGAAGCCGATTCCGACTTTGGCTCAGACTCTGATTCCACTCCAGCACCTCCTAGTTTCAAAAGTTTTGACGACGATGATATTGACTTAGATGAACTGCTCTCGGAACCAAGTTCCGATCAAAAACCGAAAGAAACGAGTTCAGAGGAAGACTCTGATCCTTTTGGAGATGACATCTTTACTGATTTGGGTGCAGTGCCTACCTCACCTAATGAGGATTCAGCGGCTGATGATTTCCCAAGTCTTTCAGGCGAAGAAAAAGAAGAAGAGTCAGATAGCGAAGATCCATTTGCTAATTTTGATTCCGATCCGCTAAGCTCAGATAAGAGCGATTCTACGGAGAGGGAAGAAGACCCATTTGCCAATTTTGATTCCGATCCATTAAATACAGATGAGGCGGAAGCTCCTGAAAAAGAGGAAGATCCCTTTGGTAGTTTTTCTGATTCTTCAAATAGTCCTGACTTAAATGAGGAAGATCCTTTTGCTGATTTGGGTGAGTCAAGTGCTGCCTCTACAGACTCAGATCCATTTGCGGATTTTTCTCCCGATTCAAGTTCTTCTAGTTCCGAGGACTTTGGCGCTGAAGATCCCTTTGGTGATTTTGGTTCAGATACAAGTCCATCTGCTGACTTAGAGGAAGATCCTTTTGGTGATTTTGGAGAAGCACAAGCGAGCAGTAAAATAGAAGAGGACGATCCCTTTGGTGGAATGGATTCTCTCTCCGACTCAAGCCCTGATGTTTCATCTATGGATGATAGTGATCCTTTTGGGGATATGAGTGTAGATTTAAATTCTGCGGGCAGTGATGACTCTTTTTCTAACTTAGAGTCCAGCATGGATTCTATAGATGATATGGAGCCACCGGATCTAGATGATATAGGTTCTTCTAATCTTAGTTCGGAAGGAGTTCTTGAGGACGAATTGTCCTCATTGATGGACCAAGATGATGGTTCTCTAGAAGAAGACTTGACCGATGAAGATCTAGCTATCATCCAAAGAGAAATTATTAAATATCCCCCCAAGTTAAGAAGACTCGTCATTGAATCCATTGTTAACAAGGGTATACCGACCAAAAACCAGAAAGAATTATTAGAATTAATCAAGCACCAACAGAAGCCAGAAGAAATAGCAGAGTATCTTTCGGGAGTCTATGGGGAAGAAGTGAGTCTGTATGATAGGTCCAAACCCTATTCTGATGACGGCGTTCCCATTATTTCAACAAGACCTATCTATACCAAAGAAGGTGCCTTACAACAGAGAAAATTAATTCGAAATACAATTTTTGCATCAGCTGCTGCACTTCTATTCGTTGTTAGTTTTGTGAGTTTGTATAAATTTGTAATTATCCCTGGTCGTGCAAGTAGCTACTACGAAGAGGGACTCTCAGCTCTTCGTCTCTATAATTCAGAAAAAGACCAAACAGAGAAGAAAAGACATTTACGAGAAGCCAAAGAATTCTTTATCAAAGGTGAAGAAATTCATCCGAATGATTTGAAATATCTCAATGCTTATGGAATGGAATATGCTAAGGCTGGACGTTATGAAGAATCCTTTGAAATGCTTTTTGGTAAAGTAGAGCCAGCCTTTCCTGATTGGTCTAAGCGAAAAGATGTTCCTTATATTTCTATTTCAGAAGATTCATCTTGGTCAGACCAAGGAATTGAAATTGCAGGTATCATACAAGATCCAGATCGCAAGGTTTATTTAACATCTCAGGATCGCCAAAAACGACGCATCCTCAAAGCAGGAGCCTATATTGTTGCTAGAGTAAAAGAAGACATTCATCATATTCCTACATACTTAAATCTTGGCTGGTTTCATTCCTTCCATGCCAGAGACTTTGTAGAAGGGGAAAAGTCTAAAATTTATAAAAATGATACTCTTGCGATTGAATACTATAAAAGAATTTTTACAGATGCTAACACACCTGATAATATTGAAGCAAGGGCTGGTATTGCCAAAATTTATTATAACAATAAAGAGTTCCCTAAAGCAGCAGCGGAATACAATAAGATAGTTGAGATTTATCCTAAGGATCCCATTGGTCATGGTGGAATCTTAAGCTCGTATATTGAAATATGGAAAAGAGATAAAAATCCACAATTTGTATTAAACCACCACAGAATCGTTAAAAATCAGTTAGGTGTTGAAGACGATTTGAGTCTATTCATACTAAGTAAGCTAGCTTCATTCTATATAGATCTTGATCCAGAAGAAACCAGAGTTCGTTACAACGTTACTCCAGAAGACCAAGTAACTGAAATGGATATTGACGATAATGCAGAGGAATTGCTTAACATCATTTTTAGTAAAGACGAAGAACAAAATGGAACTACTGTTTATGGAAATAAATATGCTGAAGGCTACTACCAAAGAGGAAGATTTTACTTAAAGAAAAGTGAAGCGCTACGTGCTATGAAGCAGTTTGAACTTGCAGCTTCTTATGATAATAGTCACTATCCTGCTGTTCTTAGAATGGCAGAATATTATATGGGAGTTTTAGATTTTCCCGAAGCAGAAAATCTTTTGCAGAACTCAGAGAAAAGGCATTTAGAATTCAAGGAACAATATGGTCGGAGAGATGAGGACGAAACCTTACAAGAGGGTGATCCAGCCAAGATCTATTTCAATAGAGGAAAAATCATCTACCTTCAATCTTCTGGTATCCTTCAATCTGATTTGATAAGAGAATTTCCTGGACGAAAGATTTACCCCAATCGTTCCTTAGTTAAACTTCCTGAAAAAGAAATCGAAAGAAGGAGAGGACTTCTCACAGCCCAAGCCTATTTCGAAAAGGCACAAGCAGAACCAAACGCACTCATTGATGAAAAAGCAAAGCGTGAAATGATCTATTTCCAAGGATGGATATCCTACATGTTAGGTGATTTCGAAAGTTCTATCAATACTTGGTCCAATCTTGGAGAAGAAGATCTTTACTTCAATACTAGTCTTATTCTCGGTTTTGGAAATTCGGCTTATTATACCAATCAATTGAACTCGGCACTTTCCAATTATTTGAAAGTTATGGAAGATTTTGAAGCCAAAGAATCTATGATCAAGCGACTTGTGGAAGATGACCAAGACCACCAAGAAATCTACCAGACTCTAGTTGCCGTCTACAATAACATAGGTGCAGTCTATGAGAAAAAGCAAGACTATGTCCAAGCTCTTGGTTACTACTGGAAGGCAATAGAAGCAGCTAGAAAGATCCAACTTGTAAGTGAAATGGCTAATTCCAATAAGGATCTGCTCATGAAGAAGCAAAGACTGGGCACGGAACCCTTGTTAGAGGACTGGCTCAGCCCCACTTTAGATCCCATCAACAAACTTATAAAACCTTAAAAATTTACTTTCTCTTGGACTATCCCTTCATTTAGCTAAGGGAAATTTAAATTTAAACCTTAGCTGAGAATCCTTGCAAAAAGAGTAGGTTACTATAGTTCACAAACTTTTTGAGTGACAAATAATACCAACTAGCATAAAATAGGAAAGATCACCTAGCGAAAGGGATGGAAGACGGGTCAATAAATTGGAGGAAGATAGAAAGTGATACAATCTAAACCAAACAACAATTTATTGACCGTAGCATACAGCGTTAGGAGAGCTAAGGATAGAAACAAGGGAGATTTCTGGAAACATAAATATACAAGTAGGGGAATTACTTCTTCATGGAGTAGTTTTAATCAATATCAAAAGAAAATTAGCGATGAATTTAGGAAATCAAAATTTAGGAGAACCACTGAAGTAGATGTAACTGTTAAACTTAATTTTGATGATGGTGAGATTGACTTTTCTATAGAAGTAGATCCAAAACTTAAAATACAACTAATGCATAGTAAGAAATCTTCAATTTCTATATCCTATGAAGCAGAAGAAAAAAGAAAATATGATCTTGATCGAACAAAAGACAAGGGAAAAGGTAAAACTTCACTATGTTACTAAAAATTTCATTGTCCTATTTCTTAATATTTACATTATCATGCTTGACTATAAATCTTTCTGAAAGATTTATTTTTGATAATGATAAATATACCTTGATGCAATACGATTTTTTATATGATGAATTTACCAAAATCGAGACAGATATTTATTTTTTTTATAATGAAAAAATAGATAATTTATTATATGATGAGAATGTTTTAATTAGTGAAGTAGAGTTTAAAAAATATGAAGATTGTAAGTCTCATCTTAATAGATTTTCTTTAGAATTGATTAAAATAGATTTAATGATGAAAGAAAATGAGCAGATTATAAAAATTGAATCTAATAATCCAAATTGCTATTTTTTCTTTAACTATGATTTAGTTAGATTTGAAAAATATTCAGGCAATCCTAGAGTTTCATTATTTCCAGCTAAACCTCCAAATGCTTATCTAGAATATACAGAGCCTATTGCAAGTAATGTGAAATACGATGAAATAAAAAATTATCGATTGATAATGTATTTAGATAGAAAAATGAGTAATAATATTTTTATATCAATCAAATCAAATAAAGAGAAAACTTATAAATATTTATTAAAAAAAGAACAGTTATTCAATTTTGATTAAATAATAAATTTAAAAAATCCTTTGAGGCACCTAAAAGCTAACATTGCGAACTGCCCTGATCCCATAAAAGTTGACACCAAAAAATCTTTAAAAGGAGAAGAGGTGGACAATGAGGAAAAGAAGTAATTAAACTTCGGGAGCAGAATTTAATTTTAAAAAGGTTCGCAGCCATGCTTTCGCAAGAAAGCGATCTCGATTAGATTTCATGAAGAAGTATAATAAAGATTTTTCTATAATGAGCA